>CAWKJE010000034.1:0-197580 GCA_963849735.1 uncultured delta proteobacterium | reverse complement strand
CCGACGCTCTTGCGGCAATCCTCCGAGACCCTCGCTGGTCGCCTTGCCACCTACCGGCTCGACGGATTCAATCTTGGCGAGGTCGGGCCGAAGGCGTTGTCGCGACTCTGGATTCGGGGTGGCTTCCCCGGGAGCTTTCTGGCCGCGAGCGAGGCGCAAAGCCTGCGCTGGCGGCAACAGTTCCTGGATACCTTCCTCGAGCGTGACGTGCCGGCTCTCGGATTGCGCCAATCGCCGGCGTTGCTGGGTCGCTTCTGGCGCATGCTGGCACATTTGCACGGACAGGTGTGGAACGCATCCGAGGTCGGACGGTCGCTGGGCCTGTCGGACGTGACCGTGCGCCACTACCTGGATGTCCTGACATCCACGTTCGTGGTGCGCGTGCTGGCGCCGTTTCACGAGAACCTGAGCAAGCGGCAGGTGAAAGCGCCGAAGGTCTACGTCACCGACTCGGGACTCTTGCACGCACTGCTGGGCATCCCCGACCGGGCTGCCCTGGATGTACATCCTCGCTTGGGGGCTTCGTGGGAGGGTTTCGTGATCCAGGAAGTCATCCGGCAGTGGCGCGCCCGGTACGACGAGTGCTACTACTGGCGTACGCACGACGGTGCAGAACTAGACCTACTGATCGTTCGAGGCGGCAAGCGCGTCGGGTTTGAGATCAAGCGGACCGATGCGCCGCAGATCACGCCAAGTATGCGTGTCGCCCTCTCGGATCTGCGACTCGACCGACTGACCGTGCTTCACGCCGGCACCGCTGCCTACCCGATGGGTGACCGGATCCTCGCGGTTCCTGTCGGCGATCTATTAAAAAAGGACCCCGGGAGGGTCCTTTAGATCAGTCGGGCAAAGCGAATACCTGGCCTGAGGCTCAGCTTGGCTGACAGGTCATTCCCGACTGAATGATGCTTGAGGCTAGGCACTGCTTGCTTGCTCAGCGGCCTATCGGTGGGGCATCCTGGGATTGTGCAGTTCGACGACTCAGATAGAGCCGATGAATCTCAGGTCGAAGATCGCCGCGGAGCGGGCTTTCCCGGCGGCCGCGTCGGGGTGGGGCCTGGTCGACCTGGCCAACGAGCTCGAAACCGGTGATGTCCTCACCCTTGACAGCGACTTCCACATCTACCGATGGGGCCGCAATCGCGCCTTTCGCTTTCTGATCGAGGAGTAGCTGCGTCGACCCTCTAATCAATATTCACGAAGACCAGCTCATGGCTGCGTGTCATGGCTGGTCGTAAATGGAGTCGTGCTCGGTGGAGGTTGCACGGGGTTGTCCGTCCCAAAGCGCAACGGGCCCCTTCGTCGGAGAGCGCAGCCAGACCTGTCGGATAATAGTTGCTCGTGGACGCCTCAGGAACCTCAAGTAGAACGCCCAGAAGACCAAGACGATCCCGACGTTCACCATCAGCCTGGGCCCAAACCGGTTTCTCAAGAACAGGACGTCTACACCCACCACAACGGCTACCAAGGCGAGCACGTAGAGCACGAGGGCTGTTCTTATTCCCATCCTTCCTCTCCTAGCACGGGTGCGGTCACGTCTGTCTGCCCAGCGCCAGCTGGGCGGCCGCCCGCTTGCCTGGATCCGACCGCCGTGTTTCCCCGCTGCGGCAGGCTATTCCTGTCGGACCGTGGGCGCGGGCAAGGCTTTTGTCGAGCGACACCAGCCCGTTCTCGTGACCCAGCTGTCGGTGCTCGAGCTGGTCTGGGTACTGATGAGTCGCTACCACCTGGACAAGGAGCGAACTTGTCAGGTGGTGCAGGCGCTATTGGAAACGAGGGAGCTGAACATTCAAGCTCCTGGGATGCTCGAAGCAGCCCTCGCCACCTGGAAGAAATCCAAAGCCGATTTTGCCGATTGCTTCATTCTGGAAACCGTAGTGGATGCATCCCAAAGCCCTCTCGGGACCTTCGATGCAACGCTTGGGAAGCTGGAAGGATGCAGGCAACTCTGACAACCCGCGAGCGGTTGTCGGTTGACGGACTGCGACCCTGTTCGGCCCGAACGGCTCTGCTCGCCGGAGCATGGTACTCTGAGAGCAAAGGACAACGGCGATGACCAGGATGGCCGCAGAGATTCTCGATCTGACCGAGCGCATAGAATCGCTAGGAACGAGGCAGAAGGTGAAGCTGCTTGAGCGCGTGTTGACGCCCGAGATGGAGCTGCGCTTTGCGATGGAGCAAATGGCCCGACGGTCTAGCCATGTCCCGCGCCGCGTCCTGGACCGTGCGATCGACCGAGCGACCCGAGAGGTCCGACGTGGGCGAGCCGCCCGCTCGAAGCATTAGGGCAGTACTCGACACGAACGTCCTGGTGCGCGGGTTGATCCGGGCGACGGGACCAAGCCGGGAGATCCTTGAGGCGCTGGTCGACGAAAGAGCTTTCCGCCTAGTCACGTCGGCGGGAATCCTGGCCGAGTTGGGCGACGTGCTGCAGCGCCCAGCTTTCAGGCGGCACGTCGAATTCAGCGACTTCGAGATCATGCGTGCCATCCGCGGTCTGCGTGGCGTGGCGCAGATGGTACCGGGAACGTACTTCGAACTGGATGCTGTACCGACCGACCCAGACGACAACCCAGTGGTGGCCTGCGCCCTCGAAGGCGGTGCCGAATGTCTCGTCACCGACGACAGGCGCGATCTCTTGCCTCTCAAGGTGATCCGTATGTCTGGTTACCGTCCGGTGCAGGTGATGACACCTCGGGGATTTCTACGATTGCTCGGACGTTGAGCCCCGCGGGCGCCATGCTGCCCCGCCATCATGCCTCCCTGCGCGATGACCGACTCGTTTCGGAACCCCGTCCTGCTGTATTGCGACCTTCGCGGATGACGACCTGGCGAGGGACGGCGCAAAGAGCTCGCGGTGTCGCGGTGCAGAGCTATTGCGTTTCAGGCCGCGTGTCCGTACAATGTACGGATGCCATCCCGGGCGGAAGAACGAGTCGAATTGAGAGCATCGGCCAGCCAGAAGAGGAAATGGCTGCAAGCTGCCGAGCGAACCGGCACGTCACTTTCGGGCTGGGCCAGGCGTCACCTCGACGAAATCGCCGACCAGGAGCTTGGCAGCGATGACGAGCCTCCCGCACCATCACCTGAGGCTATCCATGATGCGCTGCAAGTCGCAGGGTCCTTGCAGGAAAGTGGGCTTCGCGCTCGTATTCATGCTGCGCGGGAGACACCTTGGACAACAAGGTGATGGTCGCGGATACCGACGTTTTCGTGGATTTTTTGCAGCGCGAAGGCGCACACGTCCGCGTTGCAGGTCTGCTTCGAGCAGGGCGTCTTGCCATAACGGCTGTCACGGTCTTCGAAGTCTGGCGTGGCCTCGAGTCGGACAGCGAACGCGAGCTTGCTCGCCGCGCCCTTCGTGGTGTTCGCGTTTACCCGTTGACCGAAGTGGCTGCAAAACGCGCGGCTGTCTTGCACCAAAGCCTCAAGAACACGCCTATCGGCGAGCGAGACACGCTCATTGCCGGCGTCTGCCTTAGCGCCGGCCGCCCGTTGCTTACCGCGAACACGCGCTACTTCAAGCAGGTCCCGGGGCTCGACGTCGTGCAGGCCAGATGAGACATGCAGCCACCGATGCCGCTTGCGCGCGAAGCCGGGGCCGCTGGTTGCGGACGTGCGAAGGCGCTGTTCGAGGGCCGGCTTGAAGGCTGCGGGCGTGGAGTAGGTGCGCGTCACGCGGCGAGCCCTCCAAATGGCGCGAGGGCCGCTTTGACATCGACAGGCTCCAGCGGCAACCAACTCCTCATGCTCCCCGGCGGGGAAGTGCACGAGCCGGTAGATGCTCCGCCCGACACGGATAGCCCTGCCGGCATGGACGTAGTGGGTGAGAAGCTGCGGCGAGTACCGGGCCTCGGCCGCTTGCTTGGTCGTGAACAGCCCCTCTTGGGCCGCCGCGATCTCGAAGAGGCGGTTCCAGTTGGGCCGGACTGCGGGGCCACGATCCATGCACAAAACGTAAGCCAGATTTTAGTTTTGTGCAAACCGATCGCGAATCGGCAGGTCAAGATTTACGAGCTGGACCAGGACGGCGGTGTCGCGCGCGTAGGGCCGCGCCGGAGGATTTGCACGACAAGGGGGCCAGCCTGGCCACCTCGGCCGGCTAGCCAAACCTGCCGGACAAAAATGAGGCCTCGGCCTAGGCGTCGCCCTAGACTTCGCCGCGCTCTTCCTCCCCCGACTAGCAGTCGGTCACGTTCGGGTGACTTGGGCCGATGCGGACAGAGATGTTCTAGGTCGCGGATATGCCGCTCGTCGCGGAGCGAGCAGACTTTCGGGTCGTCGATGGCGTTCTCTTGCTCGAGTAAGTCCAGAACTTCTCCAGATCGTTAAGGCGCTCAATCGGGCTCATGGAAATCAGGCCGAGGTGGCTCACGAGCTCGGCGCTGGGTTGACTTCTTTCCTTGGAGACCTTGGAAAGATAACCCTCGGAGAGGCCGAGTAGATACTCTACCTTGCGCATGGACGCGTGAACTCGAATCCTCTTCAGGGCTTCCAGCATGCGGTTTCTGAGAGCATCATGGTAAACACGTTTGAGGGACTCGTCGATCGCGCGTGCGGTGGCCGGATCCATCCATTCGGCGCCGCAGTTGTCGCAGGTCGGAATTTCTATGTGCGCTGGAATTTCCAGCACCAGCGTTCGATACCGTTCTTTTCGGCCTGCTCCGGTCATCGGAGTAACTTTGCCTGTACCACACTCGTGGCATCGTCTTGCTACTGCTTTCGTCCTCATCACATCACCTTCAATCCATCAAACATCAAACCGTCTTCATCTTCGTTCTTCACTACTGCATCATCGTCGCTCCGGAGGTTCCAGCGTTCCGCCGTTCGTTCGTAGCGGGTGCTCGAGGGGGTGGAACGAGATGACCACCACCTCGGGTTCTGTCTCATCAATGCATATTTTCAAGTACCAGCCCTCGTCTTGCCATCGAACCCCGTACACGTCGCATGTGTCATAGGTTTGGGTCTTGGTTTCGGCAAAAGATCGACGGGTCAGGTTGGCTATCACGTCTTGCGCAGCCTCCATTGCTGCTCCTCGGTCCGGAAAAAACTGCAAAGCGCGAGCGCGCTGTATGAACAGCTTCCCCTCGGCGGCCAACGTTTTCACGCGCTCTAACGGCCAGTGAGGAGTTCTAGCTTTCATGAAAGGCGCTTCGCTTCCTTGCAGTAAGACTATATGGGAGTGAATCCCATATCAAGGGGCGACGCGGCACGACCCGAATGAAGTTGTGGGAGGACCCGAGTCCTCCACCTTACCTCGACGGTGACGTGATCCTGGCGCTCGGGGTCATCGGCTTGCCCCTTCGCCTGCCGCTCGCAAGGGTACATCGAGGGCCCCTACGTCGACGAGCTGGGCCGGTGTGACGGCGACTTCGCGTGCGGGGCGTGCTGCCGTCAGACCGGGCGGTTCCCGGCGAACGACAACGGCGCCCTCTTCCGCATCGAGAACTAGCGCTTGGCCAGGACGCGCGCGACCCCGTCGGCGAGGAACTCCGCGGCTATCTCGGAGATGCCTTTTTCTTGCATTGCGGCGGCAATCCGCAGGTCGCGCGTCAACGTCTTGGGCAGGATCAGCGCCTGGCGGATCTCCGAGGAGGCCAGTCTGGCGGAATTTGGCAAGCTCGTCGGCATGTCGGTCGCCAACTTGTGCGACATAGACGAGCCCGCCCTTTAGCGTCGCCGCGTCCCCGAGCACGAGGGCGACCCGGGCGAGGAAGCGATCGAACACCAGGAGCTGCCGCTTGCGCGCGAAGCCGGCGCCGCTTGTGCGGACGTGCGGAGGCGCTGTTCGAGGGCCTGCTTGAAGGCTGAGGGCGTGGAATAGGTGCGCGTCACGCGGCGAGCCCTCCAAATGGCGCGAGGGCCGCCTCGACATCGACAAGCTCCCTCTTCGTGACGAGCCCTCGGTGGATCGCCTGCCATGCCGCCTGTCGGACGAGGTCCGGCGAGAGACCGTCTTTCGCGCAATCGTTGAGCGAGCGTCGCGGGTTTGTCGTGGGGACGGCGCCGAACCAGGTGCGATCTTCGGGAGGCACGTCGGCGTGGTGGAGGACGACATCGGAGGGGACACGCAACCTGCGCAGGCGCCACGCGTCCGGCAGCGTGAGATGGATGTGGGAAGGGAGCGCGTCCGACAGCCCGTGCAGCGTTAGTGCACTCTGGTGCGAGACGACTCCGGCCAGCTCGGACCACAGCCAAGCGGCAACCAACTCCTCATGCTCCCCGGTGGGGAAGTGCACGAGCCGGTAGATGCTCCGCCCGACACGGATAGCCCTGCCGGCATGGACGTAATGGGTGAGAAGCTGCGGCGAGTACCGGGCCTCGGCGGCTTGCTTCGTCGTGAACAGCCCCTCTTGGGCCGCCGCTATCTCGAATGCGGTTCCAGTCGGGCCGGCCTGCCGCGCCACGATCCATGCACAAAACGTAAGCCAGATTTTAGTTTTGTGCAAACCGATCACGCAGCGGCGCTTCGTGAACGCAAGAATTCTTCGATCGTGCCGCGCGCGCCGCAACGGGCCCCTGCGTCGGAGAGCGCAGCCAGACCTGGCGGTCTGGCCAGGGTAGCGTGCAGATGGCTCCTTACGGGGCAGCATCGCTGCACGCGAAATCTGGTGGACTGCTTCATCGGTATCCGTTATACTGATACCCATGAGGCCGCGAGAAACCCTGGAGGCGTTCGACGCCTTTCTTGCAGAACGTGGTCTGGATCTCGGCGATTGCCTCGCTCTCGCCCCGACCCGGGAGGAGCTGGCCAGACTCCTGCCCTGGCTTGACCTTCAGGACGGAAATCCCGGGTGGCCCGCGCACGTGCACGCCACGATTGCAGATCTGGAGGAAAGGCTGGGCCATGGGGTTTAGTCGCGCACACGCCACGAGCGCGCCCCTGCAGGCCGAGGCCCTCACCTCGGCGATGGTCGGTATCGGAATGAACTTCGCCGCCGTGACCGCAGCGCAGCCGAACATCGAAGACACCCTGCTGTTCGCCTCGGTCCAGGCGATGGAGCACGACGATCTGCGCGTACTCGCGGTCCTTGCGACCTGGTTTGGCGTGCACGCGACCTGGGTGAACGCGGATCGGCTGATCAAGCTGGTTGGCGAGCAGAAGTCACCGCGTGTGCGCGCCCTGTGGTCGGCGTTGGCGCACTGGCAGAGGCAGGACCGACGTTTTGCGCGTCTGATCCGATTGCACGACGGACCTGCGCTGGACCTGCTGTCCGTGGGAACCGACTTCCAGCTCCGTCGGCACGGCGAGGACCCTCGGTTCAAGGAGACAGCGCTTCGTGTGCCTGCCAATGTCCTGCGCGATCGCACGGCCGATGTGCTGACCCCGGCGGAGTTGGCCCAACGGCACTCGGCCTTTCGCTGCCGGGTGATGATGGGTCCAGGCTACCGCGCAGACATGTGGGCCGTGCTGGAGGCCGAGCCGCAGTTGTCGGCGGCCGAGCTCGCCCGGCGAACTTACGGCTCGTTCGCCACCGCCTGGAACGTACGCCGGGCCTTTGCGATGCTAGAGACGCGCCCGGGGAAGGGACTCGGCGCGTAGCAGTGCGTCAAGAGACTACCGCATCGTGGCCAAGATCAGTCTTCCTCCGGGCGCTGGCTGGACCGGGCGCGTGAGGCGGAGCAGGGCGGTGACCAGGAGCCTCCAGGGCTGGCGTAGATGTTGCCTCAAATATAAAGTTGTGCATCATGGACAATCTGGCTACTTTAGGCAACATGACTTGTCTTCATCGTTGCCTAGATCCATGATGTTGCCACCGGTGAGCAACGCGGCGAAATATGGCAACAGCCTCATCCGCGAGGGCTTTGAAGAGCTGCGTCGGCGTCTGCCCCGCGGCTGGACGGTAGAGGAGGCGATCAACGGTGATCGGCGTGGACATGATCTATTCGCCAAGATCATCGCACCCGATCGGAGGAGCGCCACTCTTGGAGTCGAGGCGAAGGCACAGCTCAGCCCGCGTATAGCCCTGGGGCTGCTCGCCCAGCTTCGGGAAGATCAAGTCGTCTCTCCCTTGGTCGTGACCCGGTACCTCAGCCCCTCGGTCCGCGACAGGCTGCGTGAGGCGGGCGTCAGCTTCGTGGATCTGACCGGGAACATTCGGGTGGTGGTGGAGAACCCAGGGCTGTTCATCGAAGCGGAGGGCGCGGGGAAGAATCCCGATCGAAAGCAGCGGCCGGCCCGTTCGCTCCGCGGAGCGAAGGCAGGCCGCCTCATCCGTGCGCTAATCGACTTCCGCCTAGCGCCGGGCGTGCGCGAGCTGGCGGCCCTTGCTGGCGTCGATGCCGGCTATGCTTCGCGAGTCCTGGCGCTTCTTGATTCGGAAGCTCTCATCAGTCGCGGAAGCCGCGGGCGGATCGAGAAGGTCGACTGGGCGCGTCTCCTCCAGCGATGGGCTCAGGAGGCCCCATTCGCGTCCCGCGGCCGTGTGCTTTCGTTTCTGGAGCCACGTGGGCTCTCGGCGCTGCTCGAGCGACTTGCGAAGACCCATCTGCGTTACGCGGTGACCGGTTCACTGGCGGCGACAAAGATCGCGCCGGTGGCACCGGCTCGCCTGGCCGCTGTCTACGTCGCCGACGGAGGCGCGGCAGCGGAGCGGCTTGGCCTGCGCGCGGCCGAAGCGGGAGCGAACGTTCTGCTTGTGGAAGCGGGAGACGATGGCGTATTCGAGCGGACAGAACTGAAAGACGGGATCTCCTACGCAGCCACGAGCCAGGTTGCCGCGGATCTCCTCACTGCGCCGGGTCGCGGGCCCGCGGAGGGCGAGGAGCTGATCTCCTGGATGGCCCAGAACGAGGATGCCTGGCGTGGATGAGCTCTACTTGCTCGCGCGCCGAGTCCTCCTCGACGCGCTGGACGCCCTCGGCGCTCACCGTAACGCGGTGATCCTCGTTGGAGCTCAAGGCGATCTACCTCCGGGTTGGCGAGGCCGACCTGGCCGTGGCGCCATTCACGACGGACGGCGATCTCGCGATCGATCCGTCCGTTCTCGCGGAGATCCCGCCGCTCGAGCAAGCGCTCACGGGGGCTGGTTTCTTTCCGAAGGCCAGCGACTCCGTCGGCATCTGGATCACGCATCGACAGACGACGGCCAGTCCGAACACGCCTGTCCAGATCGATCTGCTCGTTCCTGCATCCGTCAGTCCCGGAACGGGCCGCCGCGCAGCGCGCCTCGTCGGCCACGACGTGCGCAGCGCGAGGATCGTGAAGGGGCTCGACGGCGCGGTCGTCGACGCCGATGTCATGCGCATCGATTCCCTTGAAGAGGGCGATCCCCGTTCGCACGACATAAGGGTTGCCGGCCCGGCTGCGCTCCTCGTCGCCAAGGTGCACAAGATCAGCGAGCGTCATGGCACGCCTCGCCAGAGCGACAAGGACGCGCTCGACGTTCTCCGCATCCTCCGCGGCACGACTACTGAAGACCTCGGTAGCCGATACCGTGGTCTGCTGGCGGACGCGCGGTCCGGCCAGGCTGCGACATCGGGCCTGGAACGCCTTCGCGACCAGTTCGGTCGCCGGGCGGGCGTTGGCGTGGAAATGGCGATCCGTTCGGCCGGCCCGTTGGCGAACGCCGACGAGCTGGCGGCCTCCTGCGAGTTGCTCGCCACCTCGAGCTGCTCCGCAAGGGCTGAGGCCCAGACGCCGTGGTCGAAGTGGCGGAGCGCACGCTCGCCGCGCCCTCCGTGGTGTTCGCGTTTACCCGCTGACCGAAGTGGCTGCAAAGCGCGCGGCTGCCCGCCATCATGCCTTATTGCACGATGACCGACTTGTTTCGGCACCTTGTCGCCCTACTGCGTTGCCACTCTCGCACCCGCCCTGAAGACGACACTGCCAGACTATGGCAGCTCCATGCGCTATCAACGCATGACAATTACCTAATAATATCCACCATTTGCTAGTTTGCCCTTTTGCCCTGGCGCCGATTGGTTACCCGCGCCCCTGCATTGTGGCCAAGATCGAGGACCAGCTGATCCGGATTCTGGTAGTCAGGATTGGTCGCCGGAGAGGGGTTTACCGGAAGTGAAGCGCCGCGCGCCGCCAAGATTTTAGGTCTTCCAGGAATGTTCCCTGATCAATGACTTCCGTGTGTTGTACGTCAAAGCGCTCGCCCTCTCACGCGCTCGAGCCAGGGATGTTATCCGTCTCGACGGGAATGTCGGCGGCTGGGACCCAGCAGACTTGCCGGTCGCGCCATACCGGCACGGAATTGCCCGATCGGCGATGTCGGGCTAGGGCCTCGCGAACACAGCGTCGGAGCTCTTCCAGAATGCGAGGAATGTCATTGACCCTGTCGATCGGGGTGGCGTTTCCATTGCTCATCGAGCTAGCTCCATCAGGTGATGCCTTTGCTGACTCGAGTGAGCGTTGGCCAGGGGAGCTGGTCCGCGCGGGCCATCGCCGCGTACGGCATTTACCACGCATCCGGCGGCGCAGCTACCGCTCCATCATTCGCGTCAGCAAGTCTGGTAGTGAGAGTATGTCCACGCCCGACGATAGTCGCCGCGGTGGCCCCGCCGGCACTACTACGACCAGCTGAGCGTTCTTGGGCAAATAGCCCTCGACGGCAAGAAGCGTGGCAGCGGCACGCTGGGGCACCTGGTCGCCGGCCTTCGCCTCGACGGCCCAGAGCTGATCGCGCACGCGTACGACGAAGTCGACCTCAAGACCTCCGCGCGTCCGAAAAGTGTACACCTGAGTCTCGAGGTCGTGGGCGGCGGCGGCCGCCCAAAGCTGACTCACCACCAAATGCTCAAAGAGGGAGCCAATGCGATCGAAAGAGACCGCGAAATTGCCGAGCAGACCGTTGAGGACGCCGGAGTCAAAGAAGAAGAACCGCGGATGGCGGACCAAGTCGGCGTTCTTGCTGTCCGGGAAGGGATCCAGGCGATGAACGAGTAGCGTGTCGATGAGCGCGTCGAAGTAGCGGATGGTGCTGGTCCGCGATACCCGAGCTCGCTGGGCAAGTTTCGAGAAATCTAGGGACTGTCCCGAGCACGCCGCCACAATGTTCAAGAAGCGCGAGAATCCCTCGAGATTGCGCGAGAGCGCCTCGGCCTGGATCTCTTCGCGGAGGTACGTACCCGCATAGCTCGACAGCAGCTTCTCGGCGGCGGCACGGTCGGGTTCGAGATAGGGCTCGGGCAAAGTGCCGAACTGCATGGCCTTACGGGCATCGAATGCAGGGCCGATCTCGCCACACGTTAGCGGGCCGAGCCGATAGGTCAGCACCCGTCCCGGGAGTAGGTTTGCTTGCCCACGCCGCAGCTTGCGCGCACTCGAGCCGCTCAAGAGGAACTTGAGTCGTCTTTCCCTGAGCTTCGCCTGATCGAGCAGCGCCTGCACGGTGTTGAGCAAACTAGGTAGCCGTTGGATCTCGTCGACGAGCACCGAACGTGGCTGGGCAGCACGAATGCGATTCTCCAGCTCGTCTGGATTTCCTGCGAATGTCAGAAGCTCGGACTCCCGAGCAAGGTCGATGGTCAGGTCTGGACGGAGAGAATGCAGGAGGGTGGACTTGCCGGTCTGGCGCGGCCCGAGCAAGAGAACGCTCTTGGCCGAGCGCTCCAGTTGGCGGCTGAGCAATCTGTCTACCATGCGGTCATTTTTACATACATAATGGACTGCTGGCGACAAAATGCGCGAGCACGAGGAAAGGTGCAGGCGCCCGAGCTTCGGCTCCAGTATGTCCTTGTCGCCCGTGACCAACACATCAGCCTTACCAGCCACTGCGGAGGCCGCGATCCGACCTGTTCAACGAGGCGCATGCCAGCATCATTCCTGCTCCGGACGCTGGCTGGACCGGGCGCGTAAGGCGGAGCAGGGCGGCGACCAGGAGCATCAGGACGTTTCCGCGGAAGATCGGCCCGTCATTGATGCACCGAGCCCTGCGGCCTGCACGCGAAATCTGGTGGACTGCTTATGGGTATCCGTTATACTGATACCCATGAGGCCGCGAGAAACCCTGGAGGCGTTCGACGTCTTTCTTGCAGAACGTGGTCTGGGTCTCGACGCCGTAGTGGTTGGCGGTGCGGCTCTGAACCTTAGTCTGGCCAGTTCCTCCCGGGTCGGGGCGAGGGCGAGGCAATCGCCGAGATCCAGGCCGCGGTCGCACAACGCGAACAGCTTCGAGCGCAGGAAACATGGGGTTTAGTCGCGCACACGCCACGAGCGCGCCCCTGCAGGCCGAGGCCCTCACCTCGGCGATGGTCGGTATCGGAATGAACTTCGCCGCCGTGAGCGCAGCGCAGCCGAACATCGAAGACACCCTGCTGTTCGCCTCGGTCCAGGCGATGGAGCACGACGATCTGCGCGTACTCGCGGTCCTTGCGACCTGGTTCGGCGTGCACGCGACCTGGGTGAACGCGGATCGGCTGATCAAGCTGGTTGGCGAGCAGAAGTCACCGCGTGTGCGCGCCCTGTGGTCGGCGTTGGCGCACTGGCAGAGGCGGGACCGACGTTTTGCGCGTCTGATCCGATTGCACGGCGGACCTGCGCTGGACCTTCTGTCCGTGGGAACCGACTTCCAGCTCCGTCGGCACGGCGAGGACCCGCGGTTCAAGGAGACAGCGCTTCGTGTGCCTGCCAATGTTCTGCGCGATCGCACGGCCGATGTGCTGACCCCGGCGGAGTTGGCCCAACGGCACTCGGCCTTTCGCTGCCGGGTGATGATGGGTCCAGGCTACCGCGCAGACATGTGGGCCGCACTGGAGGCCGAGCCGCAGTTGTCGGCGGCCGAGCTCGCCCGGCGAACTTACGGCTCGTTCGCCACCGCCTGGAACGTACGCCGGGCCTTTGCGATGCTAGAGACGCGCCCGGGGAAGGGGCTCGGCGCGTAGCTGTGCGGTGATGTCGATGGCGAGCGTGCCTGGCCAGGCTGCCCCGCCATCATGCCTTCTTGCGCGATGACCGACTTGTTTCGGCACCTTGTCATCCTGCTGCGTTGCGACCTTCGCACCCGCGCTGACTAGGTCGGCGCGCCCGCGGAAAACCGAGTGCGCCTGCCAGATCGTAGCGCCAGCGCGTGCGGGCTGGTCAGGGTGGTGGATGAGTCTGGCGAAGACTATCTCTACCCGGATAACCTCTTCGTGCCGCTCGCTCTTCCGCGGCCGGTCACGCGAGCCATGCGGGACGCAGCCTAGCACCCCAATGCGCCCGAGCCGGTCGTCTTCGAGCCTGGGGACCGCCCGGCTGGTGCTCGACGCATGGGTCGGTCGGCGTAGCGCTCGTCGTGGAGCTTGTCCGCGTCGAGCGCCCGGTCGTCTAGCTTTGGTACCAGACGGGGTCAGGTCAGTCAGGTCAGACAGAACTTGACAGGTACTGCTTGCAGCAGTAAAACGGCAGGAGTGACAAGGCTCTTCTGGTGCAAGCTCGTTGCCCTTGGCGCCTGCCCTTCAGCGGTTCATCGTTCGAATTGATAGAGGTCTTGGAGGTGAACAAACATGAGTACCGATAGGCAAAAGACCTTCGGGTCGAAGGATTTGGAGAGACGGCTGGGCAAGCTCACCGTGGGTGAGTTTCTTCACGCCTGGCGGATCTCCGAGGAGACCAGTCTGGCGGAATTTGGCAAGCTCGTCGGCATGTCGGTCGCCAACCTGTGCGACATAGAGAAGGGACGCAAGGGCGTGAGTCCAGAAAAGGCCGAGCAAATCGCCAAGGCTATTGGCGTGCCTCAGGAACTTCTCATCCGCTTATCAATCGAGGAGAGCCTGCGGGCAGCAGGACTCAAATACAGGGTCCAGATCAAACCGGCAGCATAGATTCTTCCCGATTGGTCCTGAGGGAACGGTACGGACGAGGCGGACCTCGGGCTCGCCGAAGATCGGATCGCCAGCACGGATGATGACACCCGTCTGGCCAGGGTGGCGTGCAGATGGCTCCCTACGGGGCAGCGGCGGGCTGCGCCATGCCAGCTGGCGTCGCTACCCGCAACGGACCACGCATTCGTGGATGGGGTGGTCTACCAATGGTGCCGATCTTGCGAACACGCAGTTAAGAATGTCAGCGTTCCCATCACTGATATGATCAGGACATGAAGCGGTCCGAGGCGATCGTGATGCTGCGTGGCTACCTGCCGGAGATCAAACGCAACTTTGGCGTTCGCCGCATCTCGCTGTTTGGATCGACCGCACGTGACGAAGGACGTGAGGACAGCGACCTGGATCTCTTGGTGGACTTCGAGGACGAGCCGACCTTCGACTCCTTTATGGGGCTCAAGCTTTTTCTCGAAGATCGCATTGGGCGTCGCGTCGACATGGTGACGCGACAGGCGCTAAGGCCGCGTTTGCTCCCGATTGTCGAGCGTGAGGCCGTTGATGTCGCCTAGCTCGCGGGACTGGCGTCTTTACGCCCACGACATCGTCGAAGCTTGCGAAAAGATCCAGCGATTTACGGCAGGGATGAGTCTTCCGGGCGCAGCTGGACCGGGCGCGTGAGGCGGAGCGGGGCGGTGACCATGAGCATCAGGACGTTTCCGCGGAAAGATCGGCCCGTGATGGTGCACCGGCATGTCTTCGTGCCGCTCGCTCTTCCGCGGCCGGTCAGGCGAGCCATGCGGGACGCGGCCTAGCCGTCGTCGACCTTGCCGATCTACCCCTGGGGCGAAGCCGGGGTATACTTCAAGCATGGCAAGCGTACCGGTTTCGGCGCCTCCGGGATTTGATGATCTCTCCGTCGAGGAGAAGCTCGATTATCTTGGGGCTCTCTGGGCACGCATTGCGTCGGAGCCGAACCAAGTTCCACTGCCAGACTGGCATAGGCAGATCCTGGCCGAACGCCTCGCGACGTATCGTTCGGGCAGGGGTGGTTCTCGTCCGTGGAGTGAATTCCGTGACGAGGTGCGTTCCCTGCTGTATAGCCAGACCCGATGAAGCCGCTCGACATTCGAGCGGAGGCGGAACTGCCAGACTATGGCAGCTCCATGCGCTATCAACGCATGACAATTACTTAATAATATCCACCATTTGCTAGTTTGCCCTTTTGCCCTGGCGCCGATTGGTCACCCGCGCCCTTGCATCATCGCGACTTTGCGAATGAATCCTGGGTAATTTAACCTCGAGTCGCTATACTCGTATAGCACTGGCGGAGGCATCCCATGCTGGCCATTCGACTTCCTGACGATGTAGAGCGCCGCCTCGACGACTTGGCGAAGAGGACCGGGCGGACAAAGACTTTCTATGCCCGCGAGGCCATCCTAGAGCATCTCGACGACCTGGAGGATGTCTACCTCGCCGAGCAACGTCTGGCCGAGATTCAGGCCGGCAAGAAGACCATCCCGCTGGAGGAACTGCTGAAGGAATACGGGCTCTAGCGGTCTATGGCCTGGGCCATCGACCTAGACCCCGATGCTCGGCGCGAGCTCCGCGAGCTGGACGGTGCGGTAGCAAAGCGGATACTCAAGTTCCTCGGCGATAGGCTAGCCAAGCTCGAGGATCCGCGAAGCATCGGCGAGGCCTTGCGCGGGTCTCGGTTGGGGGGGCTTTGGAAGTACCGAGTCGGCGACTACCGCATTGTGGCCAAGATCGAGGACCAGCTGATCCGGATTCTGGTAGTCAGGATTGGTCACCGGAGAGAGGTTTACCGCAAGTGAAGCGCCGCGCGCCGCCAAGATTTTAGGTCTTCCAGGAATGTTCCCTGATCAATGACTTCCGTGTGTTGTACGTCAAAGCGCTCGCCCTCTCACGCGCTCGAGCCAGGGATGTTATCCGTCTCGACGGGAATGTCGGCGGCTGGGACCCAGCAGACTTGCCGGTCGCGCCATACCGGCACGGAATTGCCCGATCGGCGATGTCGGGCTAGGGCCTCGCGAACACAGCGTCGGAGCTCTTCCAGGATGCGAGGAATGTCATTGACCCTGTCGATCGGGGTGGCGTTTCCATTGCTCATCGAGCTAGCTCCATCAGGTGGTGCCAGGAATCTTCGTCGTGAACCTCTAGCATGCCACCAGGCCGTTTGAGGGCAATCATCCTCGGCCCCGCGAGGTCGGTGTTGTCCACAAGTTGCCAAGAATCGACGACAGGTTGGTACAGCGAGAAGAAATTCACCAGGCCGAACGTGAAGCGACGTCGGATGACTTCTTCGGGCACGTCGTGCCCGCCCTCCCGCACACGCGCCGCAACGCGGGCCACTGCTAGGTCAGAGCTGGTCAGCGACAGAAACTCGACGTGAGTTTGATAGCCCTCGGCCTTCAGCTTGCGCAGCCATGGTGCGAAGCTGCGGCTGGCCAGGGTTGTCTCGAAGGCAAAGCTCTCGTGGGCGCTCGCCAAATCCCGCAGTCGAGTCAACATGGCACTCCCCGCCGCCATGGCCACCGACTCCGGTCGGAAGGCCGACAGGCCCCGCGCGATGGTATCGGCGTTGACAAACTCACTCACCGCGAGGGCTCCCCTGAGCAAGCCGGGCGCGGTCGTACTCTTGCCCGCGCCATTCGGGCCGGCGACAACTACGACGAGAGGGGGCGCTTCCATTGCCTTCTACCTTATCCAACCTCGCGACATTGCGCTCATATCTTGCTGAGGATTCACACCAACTCGCTCGCGGGTCAGCGCAAGCGCGCTCCAGGCCTCCGTGTCTACGAGACACGCTATGGCTCGGTGTCGTGGCTTATGGCCGGCGGCGACCACCCGCGAGCACGGGGTCGAGGAAGGCCTGAGCAGCCTTGCTGACTCGAGTGAGCGTTGGCCAGGGGAGCTGGTCCGCGCGGGCCATCGCCGCGTACGGCATTTACCACGCATCCGGCGGCGCAGCTACCGCTCCATCATTCGCGTCAGCAAGTCTGGTAGTGAGAGTATGTCCACGCCCGACGATAGTCGCCGCGGTGGCCCCGCCGGCACTACTACGACCAGCTGAGCGTTCTTGGGCAAATAGCCCTCGACGGCAAGAAGCGTGGCAGCGGCACGCTGGGGCACCTGGTCGCCGGCCTTCGCCTCGACGGCCCAGAGCTGATCGCGCACGCGTACGACGAAGTCGACCTCAAGACCTCCGCGCGTCCGAAAAGTGTACACCTGAGTCTCGAGGTCGTGGGCGGCGGCGGCCGCCCAAAGCTGACTCACCACCAAATGCTCAAAGAGGGAGCCAATGCGATCGAAAGAGACCGCGAAATTGCCGAGTAGACCGTTGAGGACGCCGGAGTCAAAGAAGAAGAGCCGCAGTTGTCGGCGGCCGAGCTCGCCCGGCGAACCTATGGCTCGTTCGCCACCGCCTGGAACGTACGCCGGGCGTTTGCGATGCTAGAGACGCGCCCGGGGAAGGGACTCGGCGCGTAGCTGTGCGTCGCAAGAGACTACCGCATCGTGGCCAAGATCAGTCTTCCTCCGGGCGCTGGCTGGACCGGGCGCGTGAGGCGGAGCAGGGCGGTGACCACGAGCCTCCGCGCCGGAGCATCCGGCGCATCATCCGCATGCTCGGGTCCCCCGGCCTTTCCAAGTCTCGCAGGGGCGGCATCGCATGACGCGCAGCCCCAAGGTGGCCCTGGGCTTGCGCTCACCATGGCTATCAGGTGACTCCATGGACAATCGTCGTGGTAGCGCCCGCGGACTTGACTGGGGCCCATAGCTGTCAGATTTGCGAGATGGGGTCACATCGCCGCCATCCGGGCGGCCGAGCGCCTCCGGGCGATTCGCTACCGACCGCGCCCAGCACCGTCGGACGAGGATTGAAAGGCGATCAAGGCGTCACCGCCGGCAGGGCCTTGGGCGAGGTCTTGCTTTTGGACCCGATCGAGCGACCAAACACAGGCCGCTTGCGGTGCTCGCCTCCGTCTAGCCTCAACGAAGACTGAAGCCGAGCTACAGCTCGGCCAAGACCACTTTCTTCTTGTTGACCTCGGCGACGATCTTTAAGTTGCCGCCCAGGGCACGGACGTAGCGCGCCAGCATGGACACTCTATGATCGTCCCGCCGTTCCAGGCGCGAGAGCTCGGACTGCGTCATCTCGATCATTGGTGCCATCTTCGCCTGCGTGAGATTGGCCGCCTTGCGAAGCGCGCGCAGATCCATCTCCAGGAGATCCCGATCTGCCTTGGCTTCGATTGCTGCGATTTTCTCGGCGGGGAAGCGCCTGCGCTTCACATCTTCCCAACGGTGATGCATATAAAAACTCCGAGTAAAACGGACGTTAAAATGGTCGAAAGCACCCTCTGTTGACGTATATCTCGAATGAGAGCGTAGGACGTGAAATATATGTTGTCAAGAGAATATATGCGCAACAGCATATTCCGTTGACTGTCTAAGTCAGTAGGGTGTATCATCCTTGGTGATGGCCTAGATCTTTGCCACAGATGAATTTGAAGCTTGGTTCCTCAAGCTGAGCGACGAGGATGGCGAAACCGTTGTCTACTTAACGCGCTTACTCGAGCAGAAGGGCTTGGCCCTGGGCGCGCCTTACTCTTCCGCCTTGAAAGGTTCCCGCTATCCCTTCCGTGAGCTGCGCTCGAAGAGCCGGGGCCGGGCGATACGTGTTCTTTATGCATACGACACGCGCCGAGACGCCGTGCTCGTCATTGGCGGGGACAGCGTGGCAACCCTAGATTCTACAAGGAGATCATTCCATTGGCCGAGAGGATCTGGAAGCAATACCTCGCCGAGCAAGCCAAGAAATAGTAGGACCGTCGGGCGGTGCAGCGTTCAGCAGCCTTACGCCGCTCGTTTGTTCTGCCTAGCGCGGTAGCCCTCGGCCTTCAGCTTGCGCAGCCAAGATTTGCGAGCTGGACCCGGACGGCGGTGTCGCGCGCGTGGCGGGATACGTCGTACATCGGAACATCGGAACCGACCGGTTCCATCCCCGACCACGAGCCCCAGATTCTTCAACCCAGTCTCGTTGCGCAATCTGATAAAACCATGCTTGCTTATGCTTGCCTGCCATGCCAATTTTGACTTCATGAATAGAGCACAGCTGGGTGGTCGCGCCCGAGCCCAAAAACTTAGCGCCAACCGCCGTACCACCATTGCACGCCAGGCGGCCCAAGCTCGCTGGCAACGTCGGCAAGCTGGCATCATGCCCATCGGAGAGATCAGGATCATGGTGCGAGAAGCCCTGATTGCTCACCGTGGTTCCGTAGATGGTGTCTCGGCCTTTCTATTCGGGTCCTACGCCCGGGGAGAGGCCAAACCCGACTCCGACCTCGACATCATGATCGTGGAAAAGGCCCCTCCCGCGGACCTGTTCCATGAAACCTGGTCTATCCGAAGACTTCTGACCGGCCAAAAAAGCATCGACTTGATTGTTCTCGATGAACAAACCTTCAACCGCCGGAAAAACGACAACGGCACAGTTCAGCACGACGTAGCTCAGGAAGGAGTCCGCCTTGTCTGACCAGGAAAGCGTCGAAGACCTTCTAGACTGTGCCGTCCAAGACTTTCGCGCGGCTCAATCGTTTGTCGATGTCAATCCCAAGCATATCAAGGATCACATATACTGTGGTCATCTTCACGGTTGTGTGGAGAAATTGGTCAAAGCCGTCTTGCGAGCCTCCAAGGTATCCTATCCACGCAAGCACAACATACATCACCTGTTCACGATACTCGGTAATAACGGGCGGCAAGTACCCGAAAACTTCGCACCATTAACGGGTCTCACAATCTTTGCAACAGAAGCTCGCTACGGCTACCGGGTACCGGGCCAGATAGACCGCGCCTGGTTCCTGAACCTCGTGCTCGAGTTTGCCGCCTGGCTAGATCCAACCATAAACCTGGAGTGAAGGTCTCGATCGCGACCGGCACCGAGATGGCCAGGGACAGAGCGAGCTGGGCCTCCTCGTGCGATGGCGGGGCAAACTGGTCGGGTTCGAGGTGAAATTCGGCGATGCTCCGGGGATGACGCGATCGTTGCACACGGCGAAGCACGATCTGAAGTTGGACCAGGCCTTCATCGTGTATCCCGGGAGCCAGCGCTATCCGGTGGGCGAAGGGGTAGAGGCCATTCCTCTGCCAGAGCTGCGTGCCCAGCTCATGGGGCATTGAGGGTTGAGCGAGTCCGCGCCTAACGGGGCGGGGCTCGGCGACCGAATGCGCTCGGTGGACCAAGCGACGGCGCCATAGCTGCAGCCGCTGGATGGCACGATATGTTAGGCGCGCGCCAGCGAGCGTAGTAGTCAGACCAGTCCGCAGACGCGCCGTACCCGTTACTGCGCTCTACCTTGACGTCACCTCGCATGTAGCACAAACTATTCCTTGTATTACGTGGCGTCCATATGGCCAAAATTGTACATGCGCGCCTTGATGACGAGAGCGACCACCTTCTCCGCCGGCTCAGGCGGAACACTGGCCTGGGTGACTCCGAGCTCATCCGCCGCGGACTGCGTGCCTTGGACGCCATCGCAGGCGCCAAGGGGAAGCCGGGCATTGTTGGTCTGGGTGCGTTCGCCTCGGGCATCCGCGATCTCGGGTCGAGCAAGCGCCATCTCGATGGCTTCGGGGGTTCGTGAAGCCGGCGCTGCTCGACACGGGGTGCATCGTCGCCCTGCTTGATCGTAGCGAGGAGCGGCACGCTGCCTGCGTAGCGGCGTTGGAGGGTCTCGCCGCACCCCTCATCACTTGCGAACCTGTCATTGCCGAGTCCTGCTACTTGTTGCGCAAGCTCTCAGGGGCAGCCGATGCCGTCTTGGAGAACGTCGAGCGAGGAATCTTCCAGATACCCCTGCCCCTGGCGGCTCGTGCGCCGTATCTGCGTGCTCTGCTCAAGAAGTACGCGCGCGTTCCCATGGATCTGGCCGCCGCCTGCCTGGTCGACCTGGCCAGCGAGCTCGACACCGGTGATGTCCTCACCCTTGACCGCGACTTCCACATCTACCGATGGGGCCGCAATCGCGCCTTTCGCTTTCTGATCGAGGAGTAGCTGCGTCGACCCTCTAATCAAGCTGGTGTGGCGAGAGCTTGGGCCACGCCCCCCTAGCGGAGCAGGGCGGTGACCAGGAGCATCAGGACGTTTTCGCGGAAAGATCGGCCCGTGATGGCGCACGGCGCCCTGCGGCCGGCTAGCCCACCATACGAAAACCGGCCGAGGCGAAGTGATGGTCGAAAGCGAAGGCCAGTCGGATCTTCGCGCGCGCCATGAGCACGAAACTCGTTGCGTCGACTAGGGAAAGCTTGTGCAATTCAGGTTTGGCGAAGTAGGCCCAAGCGCGCTCGAGATCGTGGCTTTCGCACTCCAAGAGATGCATGCGCGCCGCCAGGCGGTCCAACGAGGTCTTCCAGGCGAGAGCAACGTCTCTAGTCGTGTTGCGATCGAGGAAGGTGAAGGTCTCGATCGCGACCGGCACCGATGTGGCCAGGCGGGCCCCCTTGTCGAGCAAGTCCTCCCACGCGGCCCTGGCTCGTTCGTGCCAGGGATCGCGGGTCAGCGCAAGCGCGATCCAGGCCCCCGTGTCCACGAAGACCAGCTCATGGCTTCGCGTCATGGCTGGTCGTAAATGGAGTCGTGCTCGGTGGAGGTTGCACGGGGTTGTCCGTCCCAAAGCGCAACGGGCCCCTCCGTCGGAGAACGCAGCCAGACCTGGCGGATAGCCTCGCGGATCAGTGCGGCCACGGGCCGGCTGGTCCGCTTCGCGACCTCGTGCAGGGCAGCCAGAATCCTCGTCCTGCAAATAGACCTGCGTCTTGGTCATGGGTGGCATAGTAGCACGGATGATGACACCCGTCTGGCCAGGATAGCGTGCAAGCGTGCAGATGGCTCCCGACGGGGACCTGTCGTTCGCCAGCTCGACACCCGCAGGGGCGATTTGCCGCAGGTGACGATGGAGCAAGGGCCTCGGGCGCTTGGTCACGCGGCTCGCCGCCTAGCAGCGGTATGCGTTATGGACGAGCCAGCCGTGACGGCGCCGATACATACCCTAGCGGGTGACAGTTGCTCATGGACGCCTCAGCAATGCGCCGTTGAAATACGGGGGTAGCGCCCAGGCCCGATGAGACATCCGGCCACCGATGCGGCAGGCTATTCCTGTCGGACCGTGGGCGCGGGCATCTCGGGCGATTTTCTCGCGGGCAGGAATGCCGCGATGGTCTCGACGTGCGCTCGGAACCGACCAGTTCCGTCCGAAACCACGAGCCCGAGATTCTTCAGCTCGGCGAGATCGCGTCTGAGTGTCTTCTGGGTCCGCTCGGAGTACAGCTTGGCCAGGTGCGGGCTGAGCAGGGAGATCTCGTACGGCGCAAGGGGCTTTCGGCGCTCGGGGGGCGACATCTCAAGGATCAACTCGCGGCGCCGCTTGACCACGGCCGCGCCACTTCCTGCGGTCCGGAGGCGGTCATACACGAAGTTGATCCATGCGACCTGCATCTGTTGGTCGCGGATCAGGTTGATCTGGTCGCGCAGACCATCGACGAAGCCTTGCATGGCGTAGCGGATAAACGGGATCACGTCGCCGCCCGAGCGGCTGGCTCGGTCGAGCTGTCGATAGTACTCGGAGCGGGTCTCGTTGTAGTGATTGCCGAGCAGGTGGGCGGCGGGCATGGGAACGCCTGCCGTGACCAGGATGGCAAACTCAACCAGGCGGGCGGTGCGGCCGTTGCCGTCGCCGAAGGGGTGAATCCAGGCGAGGTACAGGTGCGCAAGGATCGCGGCCAAGATCGGCTTGATCACTCCGTGCTCGGCATCCGGCCGGAACGAAGGATCGTTCAGCCAGTCGACGAGGC
Source organism: uncultured delta proteobacterium (assembly GCA_963849735.1). Taxonomy (GTDB): domain Bacteria; phylum Myxococcota_A; class Polyangia; order Fen-1088; family Fen-1088; genus Fen-1118. The sequence goes on along the minus strand of CAWKJE010000034.1, from coordinate 174,957 downwards.
GTTGCAGAAGGAGCTGACACTCTTCGGCGGGAGCACCTCGATAGCCCATGACACCGACGGAATGCGCGCGGACGGCACCTGGCTGGACTTCGGGCGCGGTGTCGAGGCTGCGCAGAACCTGGGCGTTGAAGGCGCAGACTCGATCAACCGTCAGCGCGAAGGGTTGTCCGCCGAGGATTTCGCGGAACAGCCCGTTGAAGGCTTCGATGATGTTCTGGACCTCTTGCCCGAGGTATTGCTTGGAAGGGGGCAGGCGCAGGGTGCCGTCGATCTGTTGGCGGACTTGGTCCTCGGACAGGGTGTTCCCTTCGATAGCCGTGGTTGCGTGCGCGCCCTTGGCCAGGAAGACTTGGTTCAGCGTCTGGGCGGTCTTGGGCTGCAGGGGCACGCCGGCCAGGTGCTCGCACTTCGAGCGCGCCTCGCCGAGCAGGATCCAGACGGCCGCGGGCATCCTCTCGGCGTCGAGCCGGAAGGTCAGCCAGGGATGGCTTGTCTCGTACCTCATCGTTCCTGACCTAACTTTTTGTCCAGCAGTTTTATTAGTAGATACAGATGGATAGATCGATTATGCGACAGCAATATGTCCCTGATGATGTCCATAGGCTGCCACGGTTTACGCTTTGTGCAAGCCGATCACGCAGCGGCGCTTCGTGAACGCAAGAATTCACTCTATCTATGAATTTTCGACCGTGGGCGCCCGGGGTAGCCGGTCCGATCTTCGTGGGCCTGCTCCCAAAACTGACGTGGACTGCAGACTCGCATCGGCAGTTTTACCGTCGTCTCCCGTATGTCCTTGTCGCCCGTGACCAACACATCAGCCTTACCAGCCACTGCGGAGGCTGCGATCCATTCGTCGTCGACGCCGCGCAGACCAAGATCAAGATGCCGCCGAGGCTTGGGGACGACCTCGCGGTCGCGCAGCCACGGGCGCTGGCGAAAGATGAAGGGCATCGCCGTAGTCCGTCTCCCCGATGGAACAACGTCGCCCGCCGAGGTACACTGGTACGAAAGCCACGGCATCGGTCGGATGGAACTCAAGATCAAGCGTCTGCTGGGCGTCCTGCGATGAAGAAACCAAGGTCAACGAGGGGCTACGTGCTCTGCGTCAGAAATGACGGGTATCCCGCGTCACTCCTGGTGCGCAGGTTATACGAGCGCCTGCCAGATCGTAGCGCCAGCGCGCGCGGGCTGGTCAGGGTCGTGGATGAGTCTGGCGAAGACTATCTCTACCCGGAGAACCTCTTCGTGACGCTCGCTCTTCCGCGGCCGGTCACGCGAGCCATGCGGGACGCAGCCTAGCACCCCAATGCGTTGTTGAAATACGGGGGTGGGCGGCCTACGGTTTTCCGACGGTGGCGTCGATGGCGAGCGTGGCTGGCGGCCTCGGCTAGGCGCCGACCACGAGCATGGTCGACGTCTGATTGATGTGGCCGATGTAGGCTTCGCATCTCTTCGCGATACTCGGTAATAACGGGCGGCAAGTACCCGAAAACTTCGCACCATTAACGGGTCTCACAATCTTTGCAACAGAAGCTCGCCACGGCTACCGGGTACCTGGCCAGATAGACCGCGCCTGGTTCCTGAACCTCGTTCTCGAGTTTGCCGCCTGGCTAGATCCAACCATAAGCCTGGAGTGATCCGATCGCGTCGGGCGTCACGTCGACATGGTGACGCGACAGGCACTAAGGCCAGCACTGGCGGCCATCGTCGGGTGACGACGTGCGCACGCATACAGCTCGTTGCCAACCAGGCTGCTCAGCCCGGACGAGGCGGACCTGGTGCTGCGGGCGCTGGCTGGGCCGGGCGCGTGAGGTGGAGCAGGGCGGTGACCAGGAGCATCAGGACGTTTCCGCGGAAAGATCAACGCATGTAGCTGTAGCTCCCCGGCGGCGCACAGGCGCGTGCTTGCTCAGCGGCCTATCGGTGGGGCATCCTGGGATTGTGCAGTTCGACGACTCAGATAGAGCCGATGAATCTCAGGTCGAAGATCGCCGCGGAGCGGGGTTTTCCGGCGGCCGCGTCGGGGTGGGGGTGGGCGGGCTTGGTCTGGTAGGCGGCGCGATCTACCTGGTGCTGCAGTTGCTGGCGAGCGGCGGCAACCAGACCGCGGGTGAGATCGGGCGCGTCATCCAACACAGTCGCGGTGTGCAGGTTGCCCGGGAAACGCAGCCCTCTCGGTTGCCGGTAGGCCCGTCGGGCACCTGCAAGGGCATCGACTCGAAGAACGATCCTGCCAAGTTCGTTGTCTGCGTCGAGTCCAATGTTCAGGCCTTCTGGCATCGCCAATTGTCGGGCAGAGGGTCGGGGTACCATCCCTCGAAGCTGGTTCTTTTCAGCGACGCAACCTACAGCGGATGCGGAACCGCTAGCGCCGAAACCGGCCCGTTCTATTGTCCGCCCGACGAAAAGGTGTACTTGGATTTGGGTTTCTTCCGTGAGCTGCAGCGGCGCTTTCACGCGCGGGGCGGAGACTTTGCCGAGGCTTACGTGATCGCCCACGAATACGGCCACCACGTCCAGGATCTTCTGGGCACCGAGCGACACGTGCGGGCCTTGCAACAGGCCCACCCCAGTCAGCGAGGGCCGCTGTCCGTCAGCCTCGAGCTGCAAGCCGACTGCTTCGCCGGAGTATGGGGTCACGCCGCCTATGATCAGGGCAAGGTCAGTCGCACCGAGATCGCTGACGCTCTCGATGCCGCCGCCGCCGTCGGTGATGATCGAATCCAGCGCGCGACGCGCGGTCGGGTTTCGCCCGAAACCTTCACCCACGGGTCCTCGGCGTCACGCCAGAAATGGTTCGCCATCGGCATGCAGACCGGCGACCCAGCGGCTTGCGACACCTTCGGCGCGAGCACTCGTCAGCGGTAACAGATCGGGGAGTGGTAACGGCGGTGGCGAAATTCGGTGGACCGCATCACCTGTGCCCCACGCACCAGTGCGCAAAGCCGTCGACGCCCTCCTCTTTGGCCGTGTGACCTACGAAATGAGGGAGGCGGCGAGCCTGACCGCGGCGGCCACGCCTTGCTCACGTGCGACTTTTTGCACCAGGGCACGCGCTCTAGGACGCAATCCCCGCAAGGCGCCGAGGTATTGCCCTTGGAGCTTGCGGCCGGCTGACGCGTTGCCACTCGACTTGCGTAGCGGAACGGGGGCTTGCACCTGGCCGCTGGAGCTACGAATCGATTTAGGAGATGGCTCAGGGCGAACGGGAACGGAGCGACCGGGCGCCGAGTGGCCACCTTTGCCAAGAATCCATCCTCCAGGTGTGCCGCTGATCCACCCCGCTCTTTTCATATGCAAAACCAGGTTCCGTATTCGGCTGTACGACGATGTGTCGTATCTCCCGGCCACCCCCGCCGCCAATTCGCGATATCCGGCTTTGGGATGCGTTTGCAAGAATTTGTAGGCCCGTCTCTGAGCCTGTCCACGGGGGAGGCCGTCGTCCTCTTGATCTCGCTTGGCGAGGGTCCCCGATTCGGCAAGATTGCGATTGGGCAATTCCAACAATGGCCTTCCGCCGCCCTTGAGTGTCGAGCGGATGAGTGAAATGCGCTCATCGAGAGGGGCCATCAGGCGCTCCCGCTCCGCCTCTAGACGGGCGAGCAGCTCGCGGAGAGCGATGTTCGACTCGGTCAGGATGCGATCCAGCCCGGACTTCAGTTCCGCCATGTTAGTGGAGTCTATGGCGAAGGCCACCACCATTGTCAACCAACCTCATGCCGGAGGCGACTACCTCATGCAGAGGCCCACGGTGGCGACGCACACGCGAGGTTGATCCATGCGAATGTCGCCTAGCTAGCTCGCGGCACCGGCGTCCGCGTCGCGTGGCTATTTCTGGTTACTGAAACGATGACATGTTATCGTTCGTGATATGTCCAAGGCAGCGGTGGCCAGGAAGAACGTCCAGCGTTATCGGGATCGGATGAGAGAATCCGGCCTGCGTTTGGTGCAGTTATGGCTCCCTGACACTGGTGCCCGAGGTTTTGCTCAAGAATGCCGTCGTCAAAGCCTCGCAGCAAAGAGAGACGTCCGATCCGAGCGCGACGCCATGAGGTGGGTCGAGTCGGTTAGCGATGCCGAAGGCTGGAGCCCGTGAAACGTGGCGACATCGTCGTCGTGGCGATGCAGGGGGACTATGGCAAGCCCCGGCCTGCCCTGGTGGTCCAGTCCGACCTGTTCAACGACGCACATGCCAGCATCATTCTTGCTCCCGTGACGAGCACCATCGTCGATGCGCCGTTGTTCCGGCTCACCATCGATCCAACGCCGCCCAACGGGCTGCGCTCGGTTTCCCAGATCATGATTGACAAGCTGACCGCCGTACGGCGGGACCGGGTCGAGAAGAAGATTGGACGCCTCGACCACGGGACGATGATTCGCGTGAATCGAGCCACGGCGCTATGGCTCGGCCTGGCAGGGTAGTGCCAGGAGTCACGCCCGTCCGCGGACGCGCCGTACCCGTTACTGCCGGAAAGATCGGCCCGTGATGGCACACAGCGCCCTGCGGCCGGCTAGCCCACCATACGAAAACCGTCCGAGGCGAAGTGATGGTCGAAAGCGAAGGAGCAAGGGCCTCGGGCGCTTGGTTGGTCACGCGGTTAGCCGCCAGGCGGCGTTATGGACGAGCCAGCCGTCACGACGCCGATACATACCTTCGCGGGTGAGTGCGACTTAACACCAGGTGGGGCGGAGGGTCATCCAAAGGATACCCGCTTCCACGCGGCCGCCTCCGCCTTGCCTCCGACCTGTTGCCTCAGCACGGGATAGACTTCACGGGATAGGCCATCACGTTCCGGTCTCGTGTGACGAGGGTGAGCCCGTCAACGCTAGCCTGGGCCACTAGCATTCGGTCGAAGGGATCTCGGTGCAAGGTGGGCAGTCGGCGTAGGCGCTGTACGTGACGGAGATGAACGGGGAGCTCGATGAAGCGAAGGCTTCGCAGCTGTGCGTCCAGATCATCCGGCACGTCGAGCTTTCCCAACCCGCGCTTGATCTCCATTTCCCAGGCGGAGACCACGCTGACCAAAACCGTCGTGTCGGGACGTTCCAGCAATTCCCGCGCCCGCCGTGCTAGTTGATCCGGAGCCGCGAGCGCCCAGAGCACGGCATGAGTGTCGAGCAGCAACTTCATTTGGGGGGCTTCCTCGGCCGACGGGCGGACGCGGAACCCTCGAATAGGCCGATGACCTCGGCGGGTGTCTCATCAAAATCCTCGGCAATGCGCGCCCGCCCCTGCCAGCTGCCCAGCCTGCGCGGCGTCTTCTCGGGCGTGCAGGGAACCAGGCGAACGTAAGGGCGGCCGGCCTTGGCTATCAGGATATCCTCCCCCGCCACCGCTTCCTCGAGGAGGCGCGACAGGTGCGTCTTGGCCTGCTGGACGTTCACGGCTCGCATAACGCTAGTCTGGTCTGGTCTGGTCTGGTCGTCAAGCGGTTCATGCGCGCGGAGACGACCGACTGGCCGAGGTGTTCGTCGATGTGGGCCGCGCTGGCCCGCCGCAGCCCAGGCGGCAGTTTTGGGGAGGGCGCGGGACGGTGCGGCAAACGAGCTCAGCCCGGTTCGGACGACGAGTCTGAGCCGTGATTGTCCTCGATGCCTCGGCTGCGGTCGAGCTTCTCTTGAACACGCCGCTCGGGGAGCGCGTCGGTGACAGGCTATCGACCGATCATGCCCCTCTGCACGCGCCTCAGCTTCTCGACGTGGAGGTGCTGCACGTTATCCGCCGCCTCTGCCTCGGTGAGGTAGTGAGCGACCGTCGTGCGCACCAAGCGCTTGACGATCTCGCCCAGCTTCCGCTTGTCCGTTACCCTCACGAGGACCTGATCGGCCGCGCCTGGACACTGCGAGCCACGCTCACAGCGTGCGATGCCATGTACGTAGCCCTGGCCGAGGCGCTGGATGCGACGGTCGTCACCTGCGACGGCCGACTTGGCCGCGCGCACGGCCACCACGTCCAGGTCGACGTCATTCATGCGGCATAGAGCCCCCAATCTTGTTCAGGGCATTCGGGCCGGCAAGCTCCACTACCAGCAGGCTTCGATGCACGGCAACCCGTGGTTGGGGCTCATCCGGCGCGAAGTGGAGGCGTTGGTCAGGAACAAGCATGGCGATGACTAGCAACATCGTCGTCGTGGCGATGCAGGTGGACTACGGCAAGCCCCGGCCTGCCCTGGTTCTGCCTCCATCCAGCGCTGCGAGCAGGTGGTCGAGGTCGGCGATCAGGGTACGCTGAGGCGGCCCGCCTATGTTCTTGCGACAGACCAACGCCACCCGGGTGGCGCCAACGAGCTTGGCCGTCTGCTCCAGCCGGCTGACCTCGCCTGGCGAGGGAGAGGTCGTGAGCTTGGTCTCGATGGCCCAACGCTCGCGATCGAGGTCGAGCACGATATCGATCTCCTGACCATCGCTGGTGCGTAAGTAATGGGCTTGGGGGTGGCGACCGGTTGTCGCCAGGAAGGAAAGAATCGATTCCAGGACGTACCCTTCCCAGCTTGCGCCGACCCAGGGTTGCAACCATAGGGCGTTCTGGTCTCCGACTCCTAGGATCGCGTGGAGCAGGCCTGAGTCTCTCAGATAGAGCTTGGGTGACTTCACCAGACGTTTGCCCAGGTTGCCGTGGTAGGGAAGAAGTCGCCTGAGCAGGAACGCGCCTTCGAGGAATTCAACGTGCGCGTTCACGGTGTGGTAGCTCGTTCCCATGCTCTGCCCGATGCGCGAAGCGTTCCAGATTTGTCCGTGCGAGAGCGCGAGCATGTGCAGCAGGCGCTCGGTCTGGCGCGGGCGGCCAGCCATCCCCCACGTGGGAAGATCGCGTCCAACCAGCAGGGCCAGGTAGCTCCTTTGCCAGTCGGGAAAGCGGCGTGGCTCGAGCACGCCCCCATCGGGAAACCCGCCACACAGCCAATGCCGCTTGCGCTCGGCCGGGGTGAGCTCCGCGGCCAGAAAAGGCGACATTTCGACCACAGCCAGTCGGCCGGCCAGCGACTCGCCGACGTCTCGCATGAGCGCCGGCGACACCGATCCGGTCAGGAGGAAGCGTCCCGTCCGCTTCCTATCGCCGTCGATTGCGCCACGCAGCCGAGGGAACAGCTCGGGCCAACTCTGGGCCTCATCGAAGACAACGAGGTGACGGCCGCTGGTGATCTCGTCCCAGCCGGCATCGACCCGCACTCGATCTTCGTTCTGCTCGAGATCAAAGTAGGTGGACGACAGGGCCCTGGCGAGGGTGGTCTTGCCGCACTGGCGCGGCCCGACCAGAGCTACCGCGGGCCAGTCGCTCAACGCCGCGCCCACCAGTTTCGTGATCTTCCGCCTTTTCATTGCTGATCTTCTTGGCTCCTCTTGCATATTAGAACAGCACTTCTAATTTACAAGCGGGAGCTTCGGCCCCGCGCTGCGCGAGACCGGAGCCTGAGACCGAGCCGATGAATCTCAGGTCGAGATCGCCGCGGAGCGGCTGGCTTCGCGCGGGCGATGGAAGTATCATCCGGGCCGCCGACTTAATCATGGGCAAGAAGGCACCGAGGCCAGGAAGGCCACGATGCGCAATATCCGAAGAGCTCGTCTGTCCGAAAATGAGCGCGCCTTTCTGCGCGAGCGGGCGAGCTACGAGGGAAGCCCCTACCACAAGAGGAACCCGGGAGATTTCGGCCTGACCCCGCCGGCCTCACCCAGGCCTGATAAGACGCTTTGCGACGAAGCGGGCGTTACTCGGCGAGATGCGGCTCGAGTGCTGTTTGCAAGAGCCATTGACGGCGCCTTGGCGAGCGAGTTGACGACCCCTGACGGCTTCCCGAAGCAACTTTGGGTGGTGGACGATGAGGGGCGCGTGTTCGAGGCGACGTACGGCGGCAGTGCGTTGGGCCGATACCACGGATATCCGGTACGACGATCCGATAGCCTGTTCAGCCAAGTCAAAGAGGCGTGGAGGGAACGGTAGTGTCGCAGCTAGTCTTCAAGGTTGTCGGATACCTGTCCTCGACCGTGAGCGATCCCTTGGAAAGGGAGACGCTCGCATCGATGCAGATCAATGCGGGTCCGCAGAGGATCGCCCTCACCGAAGTAGAAGACATCCTCGCCCATACCGTACGCACTCACATCAACGTGCCAACCTACGAGGTAGCGCGCTGGCTACTAGCGAACTGGTGGCGCCTACGCTGGGAACCGCAGAGCAAGGGATCACCTTCGCATGACTGGATGCTACGACATTCGATGGCTGAGCTAGGTGGTGGGTATGCCTGGCCTCCCTTGGTGCTCTCCAGCGACGGCGAATTCATCCAGATTCGCGTCGAGTCGGAGGACAAGGCGGACGTGTCTGCGATCCGATACCTGCGAGATCTTACGATCGATGTCCCGGCCTCAGATTTCGAGGAGGCCGTTGAGCGCTTCGTCGACGAGGTAGAGGCCCGGATATCGGCCCTTGTGCCAGGCTGCCGCGAGCTGTCCGATTTGCGCCAGGAGCTTCGCGACGAGCGCAGTGATCCAGAGCTCGCGGCCGCGAGCAAGTTGCAAGCCTTGGCTGGAATCGATCCGGGAGAAGTGTCCGCAGACTGGCTACGCGATGCGAAGGATCTCGAGGCCCGCATCGGCAGCGTCGCAACGGAGGAGATACTGGCGGTTTCGCCCGCATTCAGGGGCGGCTTGGCTGATGCCTTCTCCGCGATCTGGGCCATGCGCGACTCCGAAGCGCACGTGCAGCTAGGCTGGGCCTCTAGCTTGAGTCGGTTTGCCCAGGGGCCGGATCTGCCATGGGTGCGTGGCGCGAAGCTGGCACATGAGGTCCGCCGACACCTCGGCGTGCCATCTGGTCCGATCTCGCGCGACACCTTGGAACAAGCTCTGGGCGTCTCGCTGCCTCTCCCGAAGTCGGCGTGGACCATGCGGTCGTTGGCAGGCGGCTATCGAAACGGAGCACAAGATGGCCGAACAGCCGTCTTGGTAACCAAACCCCACGAGGCAGGTCAGCGTTTCTATCTCGCACGCGTGATCGCTGCTGCATGTGCGTCTCCATCGGATGCACACGTGCTCGCCGTGTCCGATGCCCATACAGCTTTCCAGAAGCTCGAGCGCTCATTCGCCCAGGAGTTTCTGTGCCCCTGGAGCGAGCTCGACCATTTCACTGACGAGCGCGGCACGGATGAGGATGGAATCGCCGAAGCGGCAGAACACTTCGCGGTGTCCGAGTACCTCATAACCACCACGCTGGTCAACAAGGGCAAGCTGCCGCGAGAGCGTTTGCTGGCATAGCGAAAAAAGGACCCCGGGAGGGTCCTGACGATTGGAGGCCGGCCACATCCAGCCGGAGCGTCCCCGACGACCCGAACGCTATGTCGATCCGAAGCGGGCCAGCAGGGTGTCGAGATCGATGTGCAGCAGGCCCTCGGCGAAGCAGGTGCTCGCGGCGGCCTTTTCGGCGTGGGCAGCCGCCAGCCTTTGCGCCTGGGCCAGGGCGGCGTCGTGCCGCTCGCGGTAGGTGGGCAGCTCGACCGCGGGGTCAGGCGCGTGGCGCAGCAGGAATGCCGCCACCTGGCCGAAGCTCCCCAGCGCCTCGTAGGCGGCGCGGATGCGCTTGAAGCCTTCTTGATCCTGGTGGGGCGGGTGCTTGGTCAGCAGGGCGAAATAGGCGCGTTTGATCGCGGCGAGGTCCAGGGTGGGCGCGAGCCCGAGCACGGCAAACGGCGATTCGTCGCTATCGTCCCAGCTCATGGCTTCCTCGGCTCGAGGGGCAAGGCAAGCTGTTCGGCGGGCTGGTGTGCCGGCGGTTTCTTCTGCCTGGATTTGCGGGCCGGCCGTGGCCTGCTCCGGGTCTTGGCCCCGAGGCGCAGTACGGAGGCGGCGATCTTTGCCGCCAGCTTGGCGTCCGCGCTGGCCTCGGGCCCGTCCTCGGCCGTGGGTGAATCGCCCGGGCGCAGGGCAACGCGCTGGTAGGCACAGGCCAGCGCGCGCATGAAAGCATGGGGCGCCGCTGTCCGATTGCCCCAGAGCAGGGCCCGCACCAGAGCGGGGCGGTCGCTCGCGTAGTGCTGCAGGATGTGGCGCTCGATCTTCTGCGCCAGCGGCAGAACGGCCAGGGTATTGCACTCGCGCACCTCGTCCACGACCTCGAGCCAGGCGGCGATATCGGTACGCTGGCCGACGTAGGCGCAGGCCAGGTCGAAATGCCGACTGGGGTCCTTGCTGTCGAAAATCGCGAAAGGCAACAGCCGCGCGTTGAAGGGCAAGGCGCGCTGTCCCAGTCGGCGCCACACCTTGAGCCCGTCCGCCGCGAAGAAGGGCAACCCCGGATCCGCGGCTTGGGCGGCGCCCACCGCGCGTTCGACGTGGGCGTAATCCATGGAGTGGGGATTGGCCATCACGCGCTCGATGCTCGCATCTTCCGCGTCCAAGATAAGATCATCGAGCGGCTCGACGAGATCGCGCCGAACCTCGTCCGACGCCTCATTCCATACTGCATCGACCAGGTCCACGGTGATCGTGTGCGGCAGTCCCCTGGCCAGCGCATCCACCAGCCGCGCCCGGCCTTCGAGACCCTTGAGTGCCCCAACGTCTTCTCCGCTCCCTGCTTGAGGGCCGAGAGAATCTCGGCGGAAACCTCCTCGGGCAAGAGCTCGCGGCCGTCGATCTCGTAGCGATGGCCTTGCCCCATCTTACGCTTGACCGAGCGCACCGTGCGTTCCGGCTCGGACAGCTCCAGGTTGCGGGCTTCCCGGCCGACGCGGAAGGTGCCCGTTCTGTCGAGATGAACCACCGAGGGGACGATGGTATCCCCATCGATGGCGATGGGCACGGGCCGTCCGTCCTTGAGATAGGAGATGACCGAATTGGTCGTTCCCAGATCGATTCCCACGTGAAGATCGGACGCCGGCTTCATGCTGACCTCGTGCTGACGATGACTTCGCCTTCGCGGACCACTTCGCCCTGGCGCAACACCGCGGCCCGCGCTACGCCGACGACGATGCCGGGCGGCTGCGCATCCTTGACTTCGGTTCCCACTACGCGGAAGCGGCGTGCGTCGACGGGCTGTCCGATAGCTGCGCTGCGTTGGTAACCGGAACGGGTCAGAAAACTGGTCAGACGCTCGAGCACCACGTTGAGACCCCGCGCATACTCGGGGCTCGGGGCGAGGCGCACGGCCTCATCGAGCGCATCCATGGCGTCGAAGCACTCGTCGAAGCGCAGACCGGCGCCACTCGCCGACGTCGCTGCCATGAGTGACGCGCGCAGATCGGCGAAGCCAGCCTCGAGCTTGGACTCGATGCTCTCGACCTGCAAACTCTGGCGCGCCTGCGCCCGTGCCACCTTTTGCAGGAGCGAGGCGACGGCCTCGACGCTATCACCCGCGGCGGACGGATCTTCGCTCTCGACGTCCTCGTGCGCATGCGCACGGCCGCCAAACCATCGCGACAACCATGACATGGTGACGACCTACCATGAAGGATCTCGACGATTCAACCGTGCCGTTCCTGCCAGCGTCGTGACGGCGGAACGCGGGATGTGGAGGTGCTCGGCCACGGCCTTGGTGCCGCCACGCCTCAGCACGGGATAGACTTCACGGGATAGGCCATCACGTTCCGGTCTCGTGTGACGAGGGTGAGCCCGTCAACGCTAGCCTGGGCCACTAGCATTCGGTCGAAGGGATCTCGGTGCAAGGTGGGTAGTCGGCGTAGGCGCTGTACGTGACGGAGATGAACGGGCAGCTCGATGAAGCGAAGGCTTCGCAGCTGTGCGTCCAGATCATCCGGCACGTCGAGCTTTCCCAACCCGCGCTTGATCTCCATTTCCCAGGCGGAGACCACGCTGACCAAAACGGTCGTGTCGGGACGTTCCAGCAATTCCCGCGCCCGCCGTGCTAGTTGGTCCGGAGCCGCGAGCGCCCAGAGCACGGCATGAGTGTCGAGCAGCAACTTCATTTGGGGGGCTTCCTCGGCCGACGGGCGGACGCGGAACCCTCGAATAGGCCAATGACCTCGGCGGGTGTCTCATCAAAATCCTCGGCAATGCGCGCCCGCCCCTGCCAGCTGCCCAGCCTGCTCCACCCAGCACCACATGGGCGGCCGCCCGCTTGGGCGGGCAAGTGCCACGTGCAATTCAGCCGGGGCGTGCTAAGCGAAACCTTATCAAGGAGGTCACGTCCCATGAGCACACTTGAATTGGGCAAGAAGTTCGTTTCGCTGTGCCAGCAGCACAAGGATTCCGAAGCTCTGCTGACCATGTTCGACGCGGATGCAGTGAGTATCGAGGCGGGGGCGGTGCCAGGCATGCCGCAGGAGATGCGAGGCATCCCCGCGATTCAGCAAAAGGGCAAGTGGTGGACGGAAAACCACGAGGTGCACTCCGTCAGCGTGGATGGCCCGTACCCGAACGGGGACCGATTCGCGGTGCGATTCAGTTACGATATCACCCGCAAGGCGACCAAGGAGCGCATCAAAATGGACGAGGTTGCGCTCTACACCGTCCACAACGGCAAGATCGTTCGCGAGGAGTTCTTCTACGTTACCTAAAGGCGCCTTCGCCTCGTCCGGCCGAGCGCCTCGCCAGCTTCCGCCTTGCCTCGCCGGTCACGCCCGCGCAGCGCGCTACTGCTTTTGCTGGGCCATGGCGGCCTTTTCGTTTTTGCTCCAGGGCGGGACGATCTTGTTCATGCGCGCGTAGGCGACCGACTGGCCGAGGTGCTCGTCGATGTGGCCGGAGAGAATGATTAGAATCGCCCGTGCGCTCATCTCGCGTCCGAAGAAGCTCCTCTGTTTGTCCAGGTCAGCGTCAGGCAAGGCGCCCACCGTCTCTTTGACGTATGCGAACGACTTCTCGAGGATCTGCTTGATCGCGGCTTTGTCGGTGGTCTTGGCATCCCACTTGGCGGGGTCCTTTTCCCAGCCCGCCTCGGCGGGTGGCTCCTTGCCGGTGGCCGCGCTGGCCAGGCCATAGTTGCCATAGGCGATGTGCAGGTATGCCTCGGCGATGGAGCGTACCCCCGGACCGGGCCGCCACTTGAACTTGTTCTGCGGTACCGCGTCTTCCAGATCGAGCACCTGCTTTGCCTCGTAGCTGACGACGCCCAGCCAGTCCTGCTGGAAGCCTCCACGCGCAGCCGGCGCCGGCGCCATGGTTCCGGCGGCGCGCGCGGCGGTCGGGAGCACGAACACTAGCCCCACCAGCCCAACCAACGAAGCATGAACGACGGTATTTCTCATCAGGATCTCCTTGTCAAAAGTTTGGCGCCTCAAGTCTGGTAGAGGTTTTTCGATCGGCAAGGCCTACATCGTTCCCGCACCCCCGAGAGTCTCTCTGAAACCGGGACAGGTTTCGTGCGTCGTAATCCGGTGGGCTAACACTGCCCCCCACGAAGGAGACGAGATGCACACACTTAGAGTATTTGTTAGCGTTGGCTGGCTTGCGCTGGCCATGAGTTGCGGCGGAAACAGCTCGACAAGCTCGCGACCCGACGGGGGCGGGGTAGGCGGGGTAGGCGGAGTAATGGATGGGGCGGCCCAAGGCCCGGGGGGCGAGGGGGGCGCGGTTGGGCTGGGCAGCGGCGGCGGCCTCGCTACCGGCGTGGGTGCAAGCTCGGGACTCGATGGGGGCGGGGTAGGCGGGGTAGGCGGAGTAATGGATGGGGCGGCCCAAGGCCCGGGGGGCGAGGGGGGCGCGGTTGGGCTGGGCAGCGGCGGCGGCCTCGCTACCGGCGCGGGTGGATCGAGCAGTGGAACCGTGGTCTCGGGCACTTGCACAGTTCCGAGCTGTCTGTCGGGCTTCGTCAACTGCATACCCTCCGGGACCTGTGTCGAGCAGATAGATACGACGACTTTCGCCGCCAACATGTGCTATTCCAACGGCGTCAAGGAGACATCATCGCTAGGTGCAACGGGTACGTCATTCACCGTGACGGTCAAGCAGGGTGGCTCGGTTTGCTACAGCATATCAGTGCCCATTTCCGACGGCGGCATCGCCAACACCTTCACGGTCAATAACGCCTCCGGGCAGGCGGTCGCGACCGCCACGTCAGACGGCAGCGGCAACACGACTGTTACGTGTACCGGAGGATCGCCGGTCACGATCGCGTCGAATTGCAACTTTGGCAGCTCGGGCGCCAGTACGACCACTTCGTCTTCCTGCACCCAGGGAACCTGCGCACCCTAGGACGGGCGCTGTCTAGCTGCCGCCCTCGAGAACAATCAAGGTCGTCAGACCGGTTCGCGCTTCGTACACTACGCCTCGCCATGAAGACAAAGGCACTTCCCGCACTGTGTGCGCTCTTGCTGGGTCTTGGTTGCAAACAAGACCCACCCAGACCAATTTTGCCCGCCGCGCCGCCGACAAGAGCCGAGCAGGAGATGCTCGATCCCTCGTTGCCGCCAGGCCATCCCGCCATTCCCGCGGAGGTCCTTGGCGGCAACATGCCGACCATGCCGCCGTCGCATGCGCCTACGGGTGCGGACGCCATCGCATGGGACTTGCCCAAAGGCTGGATGGAAGCGCGCACGGGCGGTATGCGTCTTGCGACCCTGAAACCGCCAGCCGCTGGAAAAGTCGATGTCAGCGTGATCATGATCCCTGGCGCGGCAGGCGGCGAGCTTGCCAACGTGAATCGCTGGCGTGGCCAGATCGGGCTGCAACCCATCGACGAGGCTGCCCGCCTACGGATGCGCAAGGAAGTGCAGTCCAAGGCTGGTGCCGTCTCGGTCTACGATTTTGCCAGCGAGGGCCCGGACAAGCAGCGCATGATCGCGGGTGTGCTCTTCGTCGACGGTCGCTCCTGGTTCGTCAAGATGGTGGGCGACGACGAGCCCGTGGCGACCTCGCGCGCGGGCTTCGCGAAACTGCTCGAAACCCTGCACTTTCCCGCGGGCAACTAGCTCGCAACTGCTGGTCGGTCGCTCGGGCAGCGTCCTTGACGCAAAGAGGCGGTGATGGTGTAAGGCAGTCCCCTGGCCAGCGCATAGCTGGTAAAGTCCTTCCACGCAGCGGCGCCGACGTCAGCGGCAAGGTCCGCGGCGCACAGAACCGGGCGATTGGCCGCCGCCCACACAACCTCGAGTGATCCCATGACCAACTCCTCAATCGAACGACGAGACTTCTTGTGCCTGGGCGCGGCGGGTGTTGCCGCTTCGCTTGCGGCGGGATGCGCGACGGTGGCGGCGGAGAAGAAGGCGGCGTCGCCGGTGGCGGCGGGACCGGAGCCGCCCGCCGGGGCGCCAGCCCAGGGGGACGTGCCGCGGCGCAGCCTCGGGCGCACCGGAATCGAGGTGCCCCTCGTTAGCATGGGCGTGATGAACGCGGACAACCCCAACCTCGTGCGCGCGGCGCTCGACGGTGGGATCTTCCTGCTCGACACCGCCCACGGGTATCAGGATGGGCGCAACGAGGAGATGCTCGGGACCGTGCTGCCCGGCCGCAAACGCGACTCGTTCGTCGTCTGCACCAAGATCTTCGTCAAGACGCTCAACCGCGATACCGGACTTTTCGGGCCGGGCACGCGTGGCGAGGAGATCACCGAGAAGCTCGACATCAGCTTGAAGCGCCTGGGGCTCGACCATGTGGACGTCCTCTACTTGCACTGCCAGAGTGCGCGCGAAGGCGTGACGCACGAGGCGCTGATGAAGGCGCTCGAGCAGGCCAAGCAGGCCGGCAAGACGCGCTTCCTCGGCGTCTCAACCCACAAGAACGAGCCGGAGGTAATACGCGCGGCGGTCGCGGCCAAGCTCTACGACGTGGTGCTGACGTCGTACAACTTCAAGCAGGATCACCACCTCGAGGTCCAGAAGGCGATGAGCGAGGCGGCGGCAGCGGGGCTTGGCGTCGTCGCCATGAAGACCCAGGCCGGCATCTTCTGGGACAAGGAGAAGAGCAAGCCCATCGACATGAAGGCGGCCCTGCGCTGGGCCCTGCGCGATCCCTGTGTGGCCACCGCAATTCCCGGCTTCACCACCTTCGACCAGCTCCAGGACGACCTGGCGGTGCTGCACAAGCCGGCGTTCACGCCTGCCGACGCCGCGAAGCTCGAGGGTGGTGAAGCGCTCGCTGGCCTCTTCTGCCAGGGCTGCGCCGAGTGCCTGCCCTCCTGCCGCCACCACCTGCCTATCCCCGAGCTCATGCGCAGCTACATGTATGGCCACGCGTACAAGAACCGCGCCGCGGCCCAGGAGCTCTTGTTGGCCCTCGACCTGCCGGCCGCCCCTTGCGAGGGCTGTGACACCTGTCCCGTGGTGTGCGCCAAGAGCTTCGATGTCGCCGAGCGCGTCCGCGACATCATCCGGCTACGCGAAGTGCCGCGGGAATTTCTGATATGACGCCGGCCCTGGCCGCACTGTTCCTGCTCGCGGCGGCTCCCAGCGCCGCCCAGATGCTCCCGCAGGTCGACGGCTGGAAGCTGAAGTCCCCGCCCGCCACCTACACGCCGGACAACCTCTACGAGTACATCGATGGCGGGGCGGATGCGTTCCTCCAATTCGATTTCCAAGACCTGACGGCCGCGACCTACGCAAACGCCCAAAAGGTCGAGCTGACGGCCGACATCTACCACCAACGCGATGCGACGCGCGCCTTCGGCATCTACTCACAAGAGCGACGGCCGGGCAGCACCAAGATGCCGGGCAAGCTCGAGGGCATCGCCAGCGCTGACCACCTCGAGCTCGTGGTGGGAGCCTACTACGTGAAGCTCGCCTTGCCTGGTGGCGGCGACCCCGCCATTTTGCCCAGGTTTGCCGAGAAGATCGCGGCCAAGCTGCCCGGTCCCCGCACGCTGCCCCCGGTGCTGGCCTGCTTCCCCGATCAAGGCCAGAACCCGCGTGCCGAGACGCTGAGCGCGTACCATTTCCTTGGCCACGCCTTCCTGCACGACGGCACGGCCGTTCCTTACCAAGCCGCAGGTGCGCGCTTCCGTCTCTTTGCCGTCCAAGGCAACGATGCGGCCGATGCGCGCGCCATGGTCGCGGCCTTCCGCGCCCTCGCGCAGCTGCCCAAAGCCGAGGTACCGGCGGAGGGCAAGCTCGTCCTCAAGGATCCGCTCAACGGCGAGGTTCTCCTGTCATGGAGCGGACGCTGGCTTTGGGGCGCGGTCGACCATCCACCAGCGGCGAGCCAGGCGCTGGTCGACGAGCTCGGGCGTAGGCTATTGCGGCGATAGGCTTACCGCACCCCTGGGCCGCTTTGGGGAGGACGCAGCCCAGGCGATACGGCGTGACCGCGCAATGGGCCGACGGGCAAAATGACTTCAGGACATCACGAACGCACAGACATCTCGCGTGAGCTCGGCGAGGAACTCGTCGCGGTCGGCGAGCGGCTCGGTCGTCTGTGGCGGCGGGGAGCTCATGAACGAGAAGTGGCCCGCCCCTTCGATGACGCGCACGTCGACCGGCACTCGACCGCTGAGCGATCGTCTCAGGAGCTCCCCTTGGTGGGGCGGCGTGATGACGTCGTTCGTGCCGACCCACGCGGCGATTGGTGTGCGCACGGAGTCAAGCGCACCCGGAGCTCGGAAAAAATCGGTGGCCGGAGCCAGCAGGACCAGGCGGCCGAGGCGCGCATCGGTAGGAATGGCGAGCTTATGCCCCGGGCGCATCCAGACCTCTCCCCCCGCGAGCGCTAGCAGCGTCGTCGCGCCGAGCGAATGTCCGACTCCCACGGCAATCGCGTCCAGGCGCGCGACGGAGTCGAGCGCAAGTCTCAGCCGGCGCGCGCGGAGGAGCAGGTCACCTTCCGTCGGCGTTGGCACGACGAGGCGCGGGAAATGCGGCGCGACGACGGTAGCTCCGCGCTCGGCGAGCGATGAGAGCAGGGGGAGGTGGCGGTCCGGGTTGCCGCCCCCGCCAACTGCAAAGACGACAACACGAGAAGGCGACGATGCTTCAAGCACCGTCAGGTCGAAGGAACCCTCCCCATCCTCGAGTGAACGCCTGGACATGGTCGAATACATGACGGATTGAGAGCTCCATGTCTAGCCCCCGACACCACTTAGCCATGCGAGCCAGGTGAGCGTGGCCTCGTCGGCTCTCCGTTCGTCGGCTCTCCGCGTTCGCCTTGCTCCCGGCCTGTCCTTACGATAAAGTAAGCTCCGGCCATAGTGATAAGGAGGGCAGCTTGGCTACCGCTACCGTGACGAGCAAGGGACAGATCACCATCCCGCAGGAGGTGCGACGCCGCCTGAACATCGATGCCGGTGACCGTGTCGAATTCGTCGAGTTACCCGGCGGAGAGGTCGCGCTCAAGCCTGCCGTGGCGGACGTAAGGTCACTAAAGGGATTGTTGCGCAAAACCGCCACGCCGGTATCGGTCGAAGACATGAAGGCTGCAGTCCGCTCGCGTGGGGCGGCGCATTGATCGGGATCGACACCAATGTCCTCGTTCGTTACATTGCCCAGGACGATCCTGTCCAGTCCCGGCGCGCCACCGCATTCGTCGAGCGAGAGTGCACCGAAGCCACGCCTGGCTTCGTGGGGTTGATCGCCCTGGTCGAGGTCGTGTGGGTGGCGGAAAGCTGCTACGCCGCTTCGCGAGGCGAGGTGGCTCAGATCGTGCGCAGGATGCTCAGCGCCCGGCAGCTTGTCGTGCAAGATGCCGAGACCGTCTGGCAGGCACTGCGCCTCTTCGAGGAGGGCAAAGCCGATTTCGCGGATTGCCTGCTCGAACGTAGCGCCGCCTCCGCGGGATGCAAGCGCACAGTCACGTTCGACCGCGACGCCGCACGCGCGGGCATGACGCTGCTGTCCTAATCGTAGGTTTGCCTCTGCCGCGCGCGCGGCGTCCGGCGCCCGACCGCAGGGTTTGGCCCGCTTTTCTACTTGTCCAGTTGCGCTGCGATGACTTGACAAGCGGCGGACCGCCGGGGAAAATTGCGGCATGGCAAACTCGAGTCTCGCGATCACGCTGTCGACCTTTTCGGCGAGCGTCCACAGGACTAAGAACCGGTTGATTGCGATCCCCGCCTCAGAACAACGGCGCCTGGGCTTGCGGCGCCGAGCTAACAACCACATCGTGTCCTACTCGATTCGCCGCCGTGGGCAGGGGCGCTGGAATCATCATCTGGCCTACTTGACCTGCGACAATGAGTTCGCCATCCCTGCGGACGTAACCGCGATCAAGGGAGGTGACGCGGTCGAGATCAAGATCCATCAGGTCATCCCAAACGTCAGCGCCCTTGCTGGGCACGACAGCGAGCCCAGTAATAATAGCCCAGGTGCGTTGCTCTGCGGTCTGGCAGCGGAAGGTGCCGGTGATGACGAGCGCACCGACGGAAGCCAGAACGTCGACGAGTATCTGTATGGCAGAGATCATGGCTAGCGCGCCCATTCTGGTGGATACGGGCTACCTGGTGGCCCTCCTCAATCGAAGGGACGCACTTCACCTGCAGGCCAAGGCGTTGGCCCGAGGTTGGGCTGGGAGTGGACAGCCTCTCATCACGACAGATGCCGTGTTGATCGAGTTTGGGAATTTCTTCGCGCGCAGTCCTCTGCGACCGCTGGCGGCCTCGTGGCACGAGCGGCTGCGGCAAAGGCGTGGTGGCTGGACCATCGAGCGACTGAGTCCACGGCTCATCCATCGTGCGGAGGCTCGCTACGCTGCCCATGCAGACAAGACCTGGAGCATGACCGATTGTTTGAGCATGGAGGTTATGCTGGACCATGGGGCCACCGAGGCCGCGACTCCAGATCGGCATTTCGCACAAGCCGGCTTTCGTGTCTTGATGGCGCCGACGCGGTGAAGAAGCGGCAGCGCCTGCCCCGCCTCCCGTGCCATCACCCGTCCGACCGAGGCGTAGCGACGCCCGGCCCTTGCACTCGCGACATGCCACGGCACTCTCAGTTTGAGATTCCCTTGGCGCGCAGAACGATCTCCTGAATGCCACACTGCAATCCGTCGCTGGTCGCTTGGGGGACGGAAACGAAATCCGTCGGGCCGCGCGTGTCCAGCTTACAGTCGGCCGTGTCCGAGGCTCCGTACGTGATGACCGTGTTCAGGAAGGTGACGGCGGATATTGGGCTCGACGAATATTCTTCAATGGAAAAGAGGGCCCAGTTCTGGCCCTGCCCTGTCAGGTCTTTGCTGAAGTTAACCGCCGTGCCGGTCTGCGCGTCGGTGACAGTCTGATTCCACAGGGTTCCGGTCAATTGCATGTCGATGGCCAGCTGGTCGCCCACGGCCACGGACATGACGGAGCCGCCCGAGCAGCCCGTATAGCCCGGCGCACTGCCGATCGTGTTCACGTACTGCGCCGAGATCCACCACGTCGAGTACGCGGGCGGCTGATTCCCTGGTGCGCACGAATTGCCCCAGGTCAGAACAGGCTGCAGGACGCCGGTGTTGATGGGTTGGAAATTCGCGCTTCCCGACAGCGGCTCCAGGCCGGGCCACAAGAATAGCGTGCCGGATGGCGGCGGCTGTGGGGGAACGATCAACGTCGTCTGAAGACGAACGATTTGGGTGTGCGTGCTCGTGGTGAAGTACACGTTGCCGTAACTCCCGATCGTGCCTGCAGGCGCCTGCGGGCCGGCGTCGATCGAACCCGCGCCCCCCATCGCATCGCCAACCTCACCGCCGCCATCCCTCCCGGTCCGGCCTCCGCCTTCCGTGGCTCCTCCTACCCCCGGAAGCCCACCTGTACCCATGCCTCCCGTTCCACCCGTGCCCGACGCGCCACCGCTTCCGACGCCGCCGGCCCCGCCCATTTCCACCGGGCCACGCGAGCCTCCGCTGCGTGTCCCGCCGACCCCACCTGCGGCGCTGCCGCCCATCTCACCTACGTCACCTGCACCGGCTCCCCCCGAGCCCATGCCCCCCGAGCTCATGCCCCCCGAGCCAGAGGTCGAGTCGATCGCGCCGCCCGCCCCGCCTGCTCCGCCTGCTCCGCCCGAGGCCGTGCCACCCACCCCCGTTCGCGAGACATCGGCGTCTCGACTAGCGTCGCGGGTCTCCGTTGGGGACTGTTCGCCGTCCGCATTCTTCGTCGTCCCTGAGCAGCCGGAGGCCAACAGGACCGAGCTGCCCAGCACGATGCCGAGTCGCAGCCGCCGGACTGACCGATATCGGCCAGATCCAACAGCCGATTCGCTGCCTTGCGCTCTCGCTGTGCGCGGGCGGAGCCAGACCCGAATGTTCACCACGTGCCCGAGAACGATGCGGTCCTCGTCGTTCATGCGGTCGAGCTTGCACCGCGTTTGCTAATTGATCCAGTCCTCATCGTCGCGTGCGTACGTCGTGCGAACGGCGCGCGCCACTTCGCATTTTTTGGGGATTGCTTCGGACGACGCCTTGAACCGGCCAGCGTCAGGTGCTGTCGGCCAGGCCCTGGGTCCCATCGCTGTTGAAGCAGCTCCCCTTCCGTCCTATGCTGCTAGTCACCACGATGCGCAAGGTCAAGACGTCTGGCATGATGGGGTTATGGCAGACGATTGCCAACACGCGCAGCCCTTGCGGCGTGGTGGTCTTGTTGTCCGCCATCGGCACGGCCTGTTCAAGTGGCGGCACCGGCAGCAAGGCTGGATCCGGTGGTATAGGTGCCGACGACGTGGGCGGCTCCATCGGTGGCGCCGGCGTCACGGGCTCCGTCGGAGCAACGTCGACCGGCGGAACCAATGCGAGGGGCGGAATCCCAGGTGCGGGTGGCTCCAATCCGGCGGGCGGGACAACTTCACGTGGTGGAGCAAGTGGAATGAGCGGCGGGGGCTCAAGCGGCGACGTGAGTGCGACCGGGGGGATAACAAGCCCGGCGGGTGGATCTGGTGGCGACGGCGGAACAGTCGGCAGTGGTGGGAGTGCCGGCGGCGGAGGCGCCATGGCAACCGGCGGAGCGAAGTCCACCGGGGCCGCCGCGGCCAGTGGGGGAACAACAAACGCTACCGGTGGCGCCTCGTCCGCCGGCGGAACAAATCTCACGGGAGGAACGACGGGCCAGGTTGCCACGGAGGCGGGCGATGCGAGTGTGGCCATCCCCGGCCCAGC
This sequence comes from uncultured delta proteobacterium, assembly GCA_963849735.1. GTDB lineage: Bacteria > Myxococcota_A > Polyangia > Fen-1088 > Fen-1088 > Fen-1118. The sequence continues at coordinate 153,024 of CAWKJE010000034.1, read as the reverse complement.
GAGCTTCCATTGCGTCAACTGGGCGGATGAACGAGACAACTTCGTCAACGGATTGCTCCAGCCCTCCGGGCTGAGCTCAGGTACCGACACCTACGCTACGGTGGAGGCGACAGCCGGCGCGGTCCTTTCCGGATTCCAGACCGTTCTCGGCGCGAACGGGATACGCATCCCGATCAACGAGCCGACCGTCTCGGGCTCCTGGTGGAACGCCTACAAGGGGATTATCGACACCGCGGTGGCCAAGAACATCAGAGTGATTGTCGCGTACTGGGCCTGGCATAACGGCAAGCCCGACAGCACGACGGCGTACGACGCCATGTGGCAGACGGTCGTCACCGACTATGCCTCGAACGATCTAGTATTCTTCGACATCCACAACGAGCCCTATGGATTCTCCACCGCGGCGTGGATTGACTTCGCCGCGGCCTGGCTCGCGCTGTTCCCCGACCTTCCGAAGGACCGCGTCATCATTGCGGGAAGCGGTTACGACCAAAACGTCGCCGCCGTGGCAGCCGACTCTCGGATCGATGGCTGCCTGCTGTCGCTGCATACGTACACGATGTTCAATACCAGCACCACCCCGGCCGGATGGGAGGCCATAGTGTCTTCGGGTGTAGGGAGCTATTCGGCTCGAACCATCGCGACCGAGTGGGGAAACGCGATGACGACGGGCGCCACGTATAGTGCGACCGGGACCGGGACCAATGACCAAGCCTACATGGCGGGCGTACCCAACGAGCTACGTACGCTGGGCATGGGGAGCTGCTACTGGCCCGGGTTGCGCATTGGCGATCCCTGGTCCATCACTACCATGAACGGGACGGGAGCAAACATCACGCTTACCGTGACCAACACCTCGGGCCTCGACCGAATACATTCGGCGTGGGGGATGTGACCAGTATCCGTCAGTCCCGCGTGAAGGTGAGCGTGCCGAACCCGAGCTGATCGAACCCGCCGCTGTCGGTACCATAGTCTCCGCCGCCACCCTCGGGCCGCATCTGCTCCGCGAATTGCTCGGTGTACGGTGCGTACAGGCCCATGGTCTTGACATATTGATTGTAGAGAAGCTCCCACGACGGGCGCTGGTCGCCGCGGCTGTTCGACGAGATCGAGACCATCGCTTGGCCTTCGCAGTTCGTGTAGTCGGTCCAGGGTACATCCTGGCCAAGGTTGTATTTCGCGGTGTACTCGGCGAGCGCGAGGATCTTGCTGTCCTCGTAGCCGAACAGATCCTCGCCCTGGTCGTACGCGATCTTGGCGAAAGCGCCGACGAGCGAAATGTCGAGCGTTGCATGCCCCTGATCACGGCCGGCTTCCTGGCCCTGGCCCAGCACCGGAGTGCCGGGATAGAGATGGTTGACCAAACGATCGATCTGCCCGGTGCCGCTTCCGCTCTTGAAATACGCGACCGCCTCATCGAACTTCGCCTGGTCGTCGGTGAGCACACCGACGGCCAGAATGGTGGTCATGGACGCCAGATCCCAGTTGGCCCAGTAGTGGTCGAAGCAAGTGCCGTTATGCTGACTGAGAAACCTCGAGCACGTGGCGTAGAAGAGCGTGACCATCAGGTCCTTCAGGCGCTGGAAGTCCGCCGCCACCCAGCCGGAATAGTCGCGCAGGAGCTCTGCGCTAGCGGCAAGCTGATAGCCGTAAAGCCCGGCGCGAAGCTGCGCGTTCGAGTCACCACTGAATGTCTGCAGCGTAGTCGACCAAGCGTTCAAGATCGCGACCGCCTCATCCGCGTTCGCCGTGGTTCCGGCAATACGGTAGCGGAGCGCATTTTGGTATGCCGCGGCGGCATCGCGTGCGAGCGCCATATAGTTCTCGCCGTTCGGGCAGTTTCCCGCGCACATGTCACTTTGCGGGTTGGGAGTGTAGCTCGACTGGGAGAAGGAATTGGCGGTCAGCTTTTCCCAGCCTGACAGCCATGGCTCGGCACCGGCGTTGACCTTGGCTTGCATTCGATCGAGCTCGGCTTGCGTGTGCAAAATCCCAGGGTGCACGAAATCGGTGCCACCATCGAGAGCGTCGGGGCGTCCGGCGTCGGCCAGGGCGGCAGCGCTGCTCACCGCGGCGCCGTCCCCTCCCGCCGGGCTAATGCCCCCGCCGGTCCCACTGGACGCCATGCCAGAGCTGCACGCCGTGGCAGCCCCGAGCATGAGCGCTCCCAGGACTGCGAGAGGCCCGCGAAGGGGGCACTCCGAAGCGGCGAATAGCATGGCGTCATTGTGTCACCGGTGCGATCGATTCGCCAGAGCGCAAGGGCGGCCAGCTGGCATGGGTGCGTGTGTCGGCGGATTGGGGATGCGTGGGCGATAACGGGGAATAGTCGGGCGCGTTACGAAATTCAGAACCCTTTCGTGAGGCGGGGAATCGAACCAGCGGTTCGAGTGTCGCAACCCATCTGCGGCGCCGGCATAGGCGTTGCGTAGGAGATAAGCATGCCGACTGTCATTGGCTATCATCACGTGAAGGACACCAAGCATTGGCTCGCCTCGCCCATGCGCGAGAAGTTTTTCGGTCCCCTCGGCGTCACTGGCATTCGTAGATTCGTCGACCCGCAGAATCCGACTCGCGTCGCGGTGCTAATGGAGGTTCTGGATATGAACAAGCTCAAGAGCGCAATGAGCACCCCGGGTGCCGCCGAGGCGATGGCGCACGATGGAGTGCTGGCCGAGACTCTGGTGATGCTCGTCGAGGCATAGCAACTACGGCATCACCTGCAGCACCGCCGTTTGCCGAATGTCCGACGAGCTTGCGCCTACCATGATCTGGGCCGCGCCTATTCAGCGGCGCGATCCAGCCAGGCCTCTATGGCGTCCGCGAACTCAGCCAGGTCGCCCGCTCGCCGATCCAGCGCTTGCCTTACCCGCGCCGCATCGACCCGTGCATAATCGTGCACGAGCAGGTTGCGGAAACCGGCGAGGCCGCGCAGCTTGGCCTGCAACGCGTCGGTGATCACCCCGTGGCCAGCGAGAGAGACCGGAACGCTGGCGTAGTCGGTTGGTCGCTCGCCGAACGCTCCTGAGAGGATGTGGTTCCCGATATCGAACACGGCTTGGGCAGCTATCTGCAGGCCTCGCTCAATCGCCCATTCCCATGCGGGATCGTCCGAGGAACGACCCCGCATGACCTCGAGTCGGCGCAGCGTCTCGCGCAGGCCGGCTAGCCGCTCAAGGAGCACTTCACGCCGCACGACCATGGGCCAGCAATTCCCTCAGCAGGTTCTGCTGCGTCAATCGTAGGAGACGCGTGTCCTCGTAGCGGCGTACAGCGCTCATCTCGAAATCGAAGCGTAAGACGACATCTCGCACCAAGAGCCGCTCACCTTCGGCCACGACCTGCCAGCACAGCAGGGGCGACGCCAGGCGCAGATCTACGATGTCGACCCGGCCGCCGGTAGCCATGCTCAGCCGCTCCCCCAAGGCCCCCAACTCGACCAGACCCACATCATCCGCGAAGCAGACAGCGATGTCGATGTCGCTGCTGGGCCCGTCCTGGTCTCGAGCCACGGATCCGAATAGATAAGCCAAGCTCACGCTGGGCTCCTGCTCCAGAGCCGTGCGCAACGTGGCCAGTTTCTCGGGCGGCAACACAAGGCGATACTACCATGCGGTCGTAAGCCGGGTGGTCAGCCTTCACCCGGCTCCCGGGCGCAGGTCGTCGACGTTGACGCTGCGCCAGCCGTCGGCCAGCGGATAAGCATTCGGCGCGCGGCAGACGACGCCACCCCCGGTGATAGCTCGCTTGTCGATGACCCGGCGTAGATGAGACAGATTGGCGCAGTCGGACTGGTTCGGCAATTCCGTCCACTTGGCCTCGAAGGCCTCGATTCTGCCGGCGACTTCGATCAGGAAATCTACTTCGCGCGTGCGATCCCGCCAGAAGAAGAGATTGCCCGCGCGGCCGGCCATGCGCTCGCGGTGGCGCAGTTGCGCGAACACGAAGGTCTCCCACACCGCGCCTGCGGCTGGTGAGCGCCCCAGCTCTTCCACCGAGCGAATGTTGAGCAAGGCGCAGAGCAACCCGCTGTCCGCCAGGTAAAGCTTCGGGCTCTTGATGATGGACTTGGTCTGGTTCGAGAACCACGGCTCGAGCAGCACGACCTGTCCGGAGGTTTCGAGCACGGAGAGCCATTGGTTGGCGGTCGAGGGCGCGATGCCCACGTCACGCGCCAGATCAGCCTTGTTGAGCAGATTGGCCGAACGGAGGGCGCACGCGCGCAGGAATCGTTCGAAGTCGCGCAGGCTGCCCACGTGCGCCAGCGAACGCACATCGCGCTCCAGGTAGGTCGCGAGATACGAATTGTAATACCCCGGACCATCGATCTCGGGATTGGCGTGGAGCTCGGGAAAGCCGCCGCGCACGATCGCGCCCTCTAGATCTGTCCGCGGTAGCGCCGCTCGGATCTCGGCGAATGATAGAGTTTCGAGGTCCAGGATTTCCGCGCGGCCCGCCAGAGATTCGGAGACGCCTTTCATCAACACGAATTTCTGTGACCCGGTGAGGAGAAAACGCCCCTGGCGTTCTCGCTTGGCATCGACCTCGGCCTTGAGATAGCGGAACAGGGACGGCGCATACTGCACCTCGTCGATGAGCAGTGAGCCCTCGTGGCGGAGGAGAAAGCTTCGTGGTTCCTTCTCGGCCTGCTCGGCTTCGCTGGGGATGTCCAGGGCAACGAAGTCGTGCCGCGGGAAGAGCCGCCGCAGGAGCGAGGTCTTGCCCGTCTGCCGAGCACCTGTCAGGACCACCACGGGCCTGGTGCGGGCCGCTTTCTCCAACCGTCTCTCGATGGTCCGTGGGATCCACATGCGCGCAGTATACGTTGCCATCGCATATTTAACAAAGGCACGGATGACGCGACGGCCATAGTCACCCAGGCCAGTCGCAAACCTAATCCGCAGCGCCCCCGGCGGCCGGCTAGCGTCTTGGCCTGCTGGACGTTCACGCCAAGTCACGTCGCCCACCCACGGAAATCCCGGATCAGCCCAAATGCCCGAAGTGACGCGCCTGATGCGAACAGCTTCGCGTTTGCTAGGTCCGTGGCCCCGAGGTCAGCCGAGGAGGAATGTCGCGCGCCCGCGCTGTCTCTTGGAGCGACGTGTCACCCGTGTCAATCGCCGCTGTCTCGCCCGCCTTCTGCGAATGAGAGCGGGCGGGCACGGCGTGGCTCCTGGGCCGCCTGTTCAACTCAAGGTCGTGCGCCACGCCAGCGCGCGGTTGCGGGCTGGAGGAGAGAGTCCGGGTAGCGTCGCGCCTGGCGCAGGTGATGGTGCCGTTAGTGCTTTGGGCGCTCGCACTGGCATAGGCACAGGGGCCGCCGCTGGTCGTAGCGATAGTGGCGGCACCGGCGGCGGCGGCAGAGCGAGTGGCGCCGCCCGTGAACACTGCGTCGCGATTTCCTTCATAGCGCTCCTTGCCTCCTTGCTGCTGGAACGCGGTCGCTAGGACCGCTAGCGGATGGCCCCGTTTGGAAGTGCGTGCCGGCAGCGCGGCGCGATTATGAACACGCAGCCAAAATTCCTCGCGCAAGAAGCACGATGCGCCGCTCAGCTTTCGATGGGCGGCGTTGGCCGTTTGGCGCAAAGGGACAGGCCGCAACCGGAAAGGGGACATGAGCCGCGATTATTAGGCGGCGCGATCCAGCCATGCCTCTATCATATTTTAACAAAGCTACCATGCGCCTAGCTCTTTCGTCGCACCGGCTTCTTCTGCTTCTTCTTGCTGTCTTTTTTAGGGCTCGGCGCTGCCAAGGCTGGCCGCCGCGGGCGGGCGAGGCGCTCGCCCGCCTCTTCGCCCATCTCCAGGCCGAACAGCTCCGAGAGGCCATCTCCGGTCAGTACCCGGTCCTTGGCTGGGGCTTGCTTGGTCAGGGGTAACCCTTTGCTGGCCTTGACTATGAGGTCCTTCTCGTCAACCTCGCGCAGCCGGAAGAGCAGCTCGGGCTGCTCGTCGAGGCGCGAGCCGATGCCGTAGCACACGGCGGCCACGTGCTTGCACATCGTGGCCCAGTCGGGGCAGCTACACGAAAACTCGATTTCGGCGGGCACGGGGAAGAGGCCAGTCCGCTGCTGGCAGATGCGTTCCATCACCCCCTTCGAGAAGCGGCCCTGGAGGAGTTCCACCAGCGAATCGATGCCCCCGGCACAATCGGCGCAGAGCGCGGCCCAGCGCGCTCCGGACAGCGCCGCCACCTTGAGCTTCGTCTTGTAGATTGACGAGCCACTGACCAGGGCGGTGACCTCTCCGGGCGCAATCTGGAGATCGACGACGGAGCCGTTGCGCACGTAGGTGCGGCCGCGCGGCAGGCGGTTGGCGTAGTCGCTGTAGCGCTCGAGGTTGTCGCACCAAGCTTTGCCCCAGAACGTGTGGGCGATGGTGCGGCCGGCGATCAGCACGGGCGACACCGTCTGGCCCTTCTTGCGCAGCTTATCCATCTCGCGCGTGGCCCGGCGCCGGCGCTCGGCCACGGGCACGTAGGGCGGGAATCCGTAATAGCTATCGTAGAAACCCATGTCTCAGTCCTTCATCGCGGCGCCGAGATCGAGCGCCACCAGCTTGAGTAGCTCGTCGTCCTTCATCTCGGTCAGGTTGAGCTCCGCTCCGCCTTCTAGCAGATCGCGCGTGAGCTGTTTCTTCGATTCGATGAGGTCGTCGATCTTCTCTTCGACCGTGCCTCGGCAAACGAATTTGTGGACCAACACGTTCTTGGTCTGGCCGATGCGGAAGGCGCGGTCGGTGGCCTGGTTCTCGACTGCGGGGTTCCACCAGCGATCGAAGTGGATCACATGCGCGGCGGCGGTGAGATTTAGCCCCGAGCCCCCCGCCTTGAGCGACAGGACGAAGAACGGCACCGACTCGTCCTCCTGGAAGCGTTTGACCAGATCTTTGCGTTTCTTCACCTCGGTCTCGCCGTGGAGCACCAGCCCCGGGCGGCCGAAGACGCCACCCAGAAACGCGGCCAGCGGGGCCGTCACTTCGCGGAACTGGGTGAATACGAGCACCTTCTCTTGCTTGGCGGCGATGACTTCGGTCAGCTCGCGCAGCCGGGTCCACTTGCCGCTGTCCTCTTCGGCCCATGCGCCATCGCCCAGCCATTGCGAAGGGTGATTGCAAATTTGCTTTAGCCGTATGAGGAAGGCGAGCACCAATCCCCGGCGTTTGATCCCCTCCGCCTCGTCGAGCTCCCCGCCCAGCTCCGCGACCGCCTCCTGGTAGAGCGCCGCTTGCTTGCGGCTCAATTGACAGTAGGCCTTGACCTCGACTTTGTCGGGCAAGTCCGAGATCACGTTCCGGTCGGTCTTGAGGCGTCGCAGGATATAGGGCCGCACCAGATCACGCAGGGGCCCGTAGGGGTTGTGGGGCTGATCGGCCAAGTGTCTGGTGAAGGTCGAGAACTGCTTGGCCGAGCCGAGCAGGCCGGGGTTGAGGAAGTCGAAGATCGACCACAGATCGCCGAGCCGATTCTCGATGGGCGTGCCGGTGAGAGCAATGCGAGCTGGTGCCTGCAGCTTCTTGGCCGCGCGGGTCTGCTTGGCCTCCGGGTTCTTGATGGCCTGAGCTTCGTCCAGTATGACAAGCTGCCACGAGGTGGTGGCCAGCCAAGGAATGCGCGACAGGGAGCCGTAGCTGGTGATCACCAGGTCGGCATCGAGGCGCGCGGGCGCGAGCCGCTTGAGATCATCGGCGGCCATGACCGAGGTGTGGGCGATCATCGACTTGAGACTGGGCGTGAAGCGCTCGATCTCGGCGGCCCAGTTGGCGAGGAGAGAGGCTGGGGCCACCAGGATACTCGGCCGCCGCGATCCGCCCTGGCTGCGCCGCAAGACCAGCAGCAGCGCCAGTACCTGGATGGTCTTGCCCAGACCCATGTCGTCGGCCAGGCAGGCCCCCAGGCCGAGGCGAGAGAGGAGCTGCAGCCAGCGGACGCCGACTTGCTGATAGGGGCGCAGCGAGCCGCAAAGCTCGCGCCCAGGGTCCGCTCGCGCCAGCCCATCAGGCGCGCGCAAGCTCGCCAGGGTCTCGGCCAGCCAGGGTCCGGCTACCACGCGTGACCAGTCGGGGTCGCCGGTCGGTGCCGGGCCCTCCACGCCGACATTCGCACCCGCGAGCATGCGCATCGCTTCGGCGAAGGTGAGACCGTCGTTGCGGGCGAGGCGCTCCGCCTCCTTGAATCGGCCCATCGTCCGTTCCAGCCGTTCCCGATCGACCTCGACCCACTGGCCGCGGATGAGGGCGAGCCCGTGCGCGCTGGCGAGAATTTCCTTCAGCTCGGTCTGGGTGAGGCGCTCGCCGTCGAGGGTTACCTCCATGCGAAAGTCGAGCAGTGTATCCATGCCCAGCCCGGACGGCGCCCGGGTGCCCACCGTGGCGGTTACGCGGGGCCGCGCCGGTCGCCCCGCGCGCCAGGTCGCGGGCATGCGCACCACCACGCCGGCCTGCTCGAGCTCGGCCACGTCGCCGAGCAGGCGCAAAGCCTCGGCGGGCGACCAGCGCAGGGGATGGAAGATCTCGCCGTCGTCCACCATGGCCTTGAGCCAGGCACACCGCTCGGCCGCGCGCTGCACGGGGAGCAGGAGTGACAGCAGCTTGTCCTTGTTGGCGGAGCCGGCGTACTCGCGCAGGGCCTGCCCCAGCGGCAGGTGCTGCGCCTTGCCCTGCCCCGACAGTTTGTGCGTGTAGGTGGCCAGGAAGGCGAAAGGGGCTGCCTCGTCCTTGCGGTTTTCGGCCAGGTTGAAGTGCACCCTACCGACGACGTTCCAGGCCGGATGGAGCTGGCGCAAGAACTCCGGCAGGCTCAGCCCGGCCTCCTCGCGCTCGGCTGCGCACGCTTCGCCGATGGCCAGCCACAGCTGGCGCAGGGTCTCCACCGTGAGGTACTCGGCCCCGGGCATGAGGGGAGCCGCGGCCGCCAGTGTGTCCAGATCCGCGGGCGGCGCCAGCCGCTCATCCTGGCCTCCGTCAGCCGTTTCGGGGCGGGTGCAAAGCGCGGTTACGAATCGGCCGCCGAGCTCGCGAAAGTAGGCGAAGACCGGCGGCAGGCTCTGGCCCACCTCAACCGCGCCCAGGTGCAAGAGCCCGTGCCCGCTGCCGCGATCGAATGCGGACCGGATGCGCTCGCCGACACCGGCCTCGAGCACCGGCGCGTCGTCTTGCGCCACCACCATGAGGCGGCCGTGGGGCGAGAGCAAGAGCGTGAGACGAAGCTCACTCGCGGCGGTGGTCATGGGTGCCTGCAGGTTGTATCACTTCCGGTCGGTACACCGTGACCCTCGCCCCCCCTCCTGGTATGCTGCGGCGCCGGAGGCATCCTTTGAAGGTCAACAAGGCCGTGATACCGATGGCAGGCCCCGTCCATCGCGATCTGCCGCTTCAGCACATAACCACCGGCGAGGGTCTCGCCCGTCACGTCGCTGCCCTGCAAATCGACGAGCTGCTCGGGGCGGGCGTTAAGAGCGTGGCTCTGGTCATGGCGCCTGGCACCGAGCCTTTCTTCGAGGTCTTGCGCGCGCAGTTTGGCGAGGCCCTGGCGAGGATCGAGCAACCTCGGCCCGAAGGCTTTGGTGCCGCGGTCCTGTGTGCCGAGCCGTGGGTCGCGGCCGAGCCCTTCATCCTGCAGGTGTGCGACCACGTCTTCGTGAGCCAGGCCGCCCAGTCGTGCACGGAACAGCTGCTGGCGGTGGCTACCGCGGAGGAGTGCTCGGTTTCGGCGGTGCTGGCGACGCCCGAGAGCCAGCTGCCCTACTTCGGCGTGGTTGGCGGCCTGCGCGTCGCTCACACCACGGATATCTACACCGTAGCGACGGTCATCGAGAAGCCGACGCCTACCGTTGCCGAGGAGCTGTGCCTGGTCCCGGGCCTGCGCCAGGGCAGCTATCTGGCGCTCTTCGGCACCCACGTGCTCACCTCGCGCATCTTCGCGGTGCTGCGCGAGCGCAGGCAGGCGCTCGCGCAGGGCGACCGTCTGGGCCTGACCGAGGCGCTGGCCGTGCTCGCGCAGCGGGAGAAGTACCTGGCGCGCGAAGTGAAGGGCCTGCGCCTCGACCTCGAAGGACCCTTCGGGCTCTTGCGCGCCCAGGTGGCCCTGGCGCTGCACGGCCCCCGGCGGGAAGAGGTGCTCGAGCTATTGCTCGAGGAAGTGGCTCATGCCCGCGGCGGCCGAGGCTAGCGCCGCCATGGCTGCCATCTCGTTGCTCGCAACCGGCGCCAATCCCGAAGCCAACGTCGGCCGCCTCGATCGCTTCGCCGCGGGGGCATCGTACCCCGAGTTGTGCCAGGTCGCGCTGGACTTGCACAAGCTCGCCAGCCGCACCGACGGTAACATGTACCAGCGCGTGCGGGCGCTCCTGCAGGCGCACGCCATCTATCGCTACCTTTTGCCCCTGCGACCGGAGCTGCCGCGCAAGGGTGCCATTCCGCGCCGCGGACAGGAGCTGCTCTTGCGGCGCCACTACGCCCCGGCGGTCGACGTCTTGCTGGAGGCCGCGCGCCAGGGCGGGCTCACCGACCCGCTCGCGAGCGCGCTCTCCGCCGCCTACTACGGCCTGGGTTTCCAGCTCCTCGCCACCCAGGTGCAGCACTCGGTGCGCTCGCTGCGTGGCAACCGCTGGATGTTTCGCATGGGGCACGCGCTCGACCACCCGCTGCGCGTGGCGCCGGCGCTGCTGCGGTCCTCGCCCGCGGGTCGCTACCCGGTTTTGGTCGAGAAGACCCCGGTGCGCATGGACCTGTCCCACTCGGGCTGGAGCGACATCTTCTTTCTGGGCATGGACTACCCGGAGGGCGCGCGGGTGGTGAATGTTTCGGTCGATCTGGCGGTCGTGGGCCGCGATCCCGCTTGCGCGCCACCCATCAGCTGCTACCTGCGGGTCATCGACGAGCCCGTCCTGCGCCTGGTCAGCGTCGACCTCGACGCAGCCGCGACGTTGACCGAAGTGACCGAGGTCTTCGATTATGGCCGGGACTACCTGGGCTTGCTCAAAGCCGCGGTGGTCGCCGCGGGCATCGTCCCCGCGGCGCTGGAGGGCTCGCACCAGCCCATTGCCCTGTTGATGCGCCAGCTCGCCGGACCGGGACGAGGCCTCGAGCTGGTGAGTGAAGTGAATGGCATTCCCAAGGGGAGCCGCCTCGCGGTCTCGACCAACCTGCTGGCGGGCTTGATCGCCGTCTGCATGCGCGCGACCGGCCAGACCGAGGCCCTGACCGGTCCGCTCACCGAGTCCGAGCGACGCACCGTCGCCGGTCGGGCTATTCTGGGCGAGTGGCTGGCCGGCTCGGGCGGCGGCTGGCAGGATAGCGGGGGCATTTGGCCCGGTATCAAGATGATCCAAGGGGTCGCCGCCCGGGCGGGGGACGTGGAGTGGGGCATGAGCCGGGGCTGCCTGTTGCCCGAGCACACCCTCTTGGGCGCCGACGCTTTGACTGAGGGGGCGCAACAAAGCCTGGAGAAGTCACTGGTGGTCGTGCATGGGGGCATGTCGGCCAACGTCGGGCCCATTCTCGAGATGGTCACCGAGAAGTACCTGCTTGGCGGCGAGACCGAGTGGCAGGCCCGGCAACGGCTGCTGGCCAGCTTCGGCGAGGTGGTGGCGGCGCTGCGCTCGGGGGACATGCGCCGACTCGCTCGGCTCACCACCGAGATGTTCGAGGGGCCCCTCGCCACCATCATCCCGTGGGTGTCGAGCTACTACACCGAGCAACTGATCGCCGATGCCCGCCGGGCCTTTGGCACGGATTTTTGGGGCTTCCTGATGCTGGGGGGGATGTCGGGGGGAGGCATGGGCTTCTTCTTTGATCCGGCCGTCAAAGCCAAGGCCGAGGAGCAGCTGCTCGCGATCATGAGGCGGCGCAAGGACGAGCTGGCCGCGAGCATCCCCTTCGCCATGGATCCGGTGGTCTACCGCTTCGCGGTCAACCAGCGGGGGACCGAGGCCGATCTGCGCACCGGCGACGAGGCCATCCTGTCGCCCGGCTACTATCTCATGCTGCTGCCGCACTGGTTGCGCGAGGGCTCGCGCACCTTCTCTCCGACGCGCCGGAGCGAGATCGACAGCTTTGCTCGGCGGCATCTTGGGGAAGGGACCTCGGGCAATCTCGGCCACAGATTGCTGAGCCGTCTCTTGCCCGCGAGCCAAGAAGCCAAGGAGGAGGAAGGGTTGGAGGCGCTGCTCGGGCGGTGTGGCTTCGATCTCGAGGCCCACGAGCAGACGCGCGCCGATCTGAAAGCGGGCCGCATCGGCTTGGCCAAGAATCGCCTTCCCGCCGATACCGTGATCGAAGACGCTCGGGAGAGCGACGTGCGCCACGCCGAGACTATCGGCGCCCAGGCCGAGTCGCGTGGCCGGGCGGCGCTGGCGCAGGGCCAGGCGCTGGTGGTCACCTTGGCCGCGGGTAGCGGCAGCCGCTGGACCTCCGGGGCGGGCACGACCAAGGCGCTCTACCCCTTCGCGAAGATGCAGGGCCGTTTTCGCTCCTTCCTCGAGGTGCACCTGGGCAAATCGCGACGCACGGGCAGGGTGGTGGGGCAATTTCCACCCCACGTCATCACCACCAGCTACCTCACCCACACCCCCATCGAGCAAGCGCTGGCGCGCGCGGACAGCTACGGTTACCCGGGCACGGTCCGCCTGTCGCCCGGTCGTTCCATCGGGCTGCGCCTGGTTCCCATGACGCGCGACCTGCGGTTCCTGTGGGAGGCGACCAGCGAGCAGCGGCTGGAAGAGCGCAAGCAGAAGCTACGCGACAGCGTGCGCGCCGGCTTGCTCGCCTGGGTCAACGCAGCTGGCGAAGGGAGCGACTATCGCGACAACGTGCCCAGGCAGTGCCTGCACCCCGTCGGGCACTGGTACGAAGTCGCCAATCTGCTGCTCAACGGCACCCTGCGCGTGCTGCTCGGGCAGCACCCCCAGCTGGCCTATATCCTTCTCCACAACATCGACACCCTGGGCGCGCATCTCGACCCCGCGCTCTTGGGCCAGCACATCGCGTCCGGCGCCGCCCTCAGCGTCGAGGTCATTGCGCGCCGGATCGACGACCGCGGGGGAGGGCTGGCGCGCGTGAATGGGACGGTCAGGCTGGTGGAAGGGCTGGCGCTGCCGCGCGAGGAAGACGAGTCCAAGCTGGGCTACTACAACACCCTGACTTCTTGGCTCACCATCGACCCGCTGCTCGAGCTCTTCGGCCTCACGCGCGCCACCTTGGGCGACGAGGCGCGGGTCAGAAACGGCGTTCGCCAGCTGGCCGCGCGTCTGCCCACCTACGTGACGCTCAAGGAAGTGAAACGCCGTTGGGGCAACGCCCAAGAGGACATTTTTCCCGTGGCCCAATTCGAGAAGCTATGGGGCGACATGACCGCGCTCGCCGATTTGCGCACCCAGTTCCTCTTGGTGCCCCGTGCGCGCGGTCAACAGCTCAAGGATATCGCGCAGATGGACGGCTGGGTCCGCGATGGCTCCCTGGCCTACGTCGCGGGGATGGCCGACTTGGGCGGCGGCTAGCGCGCTGCCTGGTCAGCAGGCACGCGCGGACAATGGATCTCATGGCGCGTGCAAGCGCAAGCAGTGGGTGCTAATCCCGGGGCGGCCGTGCCAGGTCAGGGCGGCGCTGGTGCAGCCCCCGCGACAGAGCTGCGCTTCGCCGCAGGTGGCGCAGGGACCGGAGAGGCTGCCGGGAGCGAAGCGGCGGTTGTAGGCGAAGGCGCTAGGGTCGTTCCACAGCTCGGCCAGCGCGCGCTGGCGGATACTCCCCTCGGTGTAGGCGTCGGGCAGGGACGCGCAGCCCTTGACTCGGCCATCGCTGGTGATGCCCAAGGCATCGATGCCTGCCCGGCAGCCCAGCCACGGGCGGGGGAAGCCCCCTTGTATGGTGCGCAGGCGCAGGTCGTCGCTGGTGGCGTAGCCTATGTTGTCGGTGAGGTGGGGGCGCAATCCCGGCCGGCCGGACAGGCGGCGGAGCACGCGCAAAAGCCCACTCATGTCGTCGGGTCCCAGGGCGAGCTGCTCGCCCGCGGCGCGGCCCATGGGCAAGGTCAGCTGGAGCTGCCAGCCCAGAATGCCAGCTCCCTCGAGCATCGGGGCCAGGGCCTCCAGCTCGGTTACGGTCTCGCGGTTGACCTGGGTGGTCGCCCCCACCTTGAGGCCGGCGCTATCGGCCAAGGCGATAGCCGTCATGGCCTGGCCGAAGCAGCCGGGCACGCCGCGCTGGAGGTCGTGGGTGGCAGCCAGCCCATCCACGCTGACCGTGAGCGAAGCCAGACCGGCCTCGACCATGTGCCGCGCTTCCCGGGCTCCGAGCCCTCGTCCGCAGGTCACCATATCGACCACGAGGTCGCGCGCGCGCGCCGCGCGCACCAGCTCGGGCCACCGGGCATAGAGCAGGGGCTCACCCCCGAGGAGGGTGACCCGGCGGCAGCCGAGGTCGGCCAGGGCCTCGATGACGCCCAGCCACTCGGCGTGGTCGAGCTCGCTCGTGCGGGCGGTGCCCGCCGCCGAGCCGCAGGTGCGGCAGCGGCATGGGCAGCGCAAGGTGAGCTCGAGCCCGGCCACCGCGGGCGCGCGCCAGAGCATCATGCCTGGGCCCCGCGTATCCGGTAGAGGCAGAAGGGGTTGCTGTAGATGCTGCCAGTGGTCCAGTAGGCCATGGTGGTGCATCCCGCCCGGCACAAAGGCCCCACCTGGCAGCGGCCGCACGCCCCCGCCAGCTTCCGGGCATCGAAGCGGGTGCTATAGGCGAAGCGCTCGGCGTCGTTCCAGATGGTGGTGATGGGCTCGTCGTGCAGATCGCCGGCATCGAACTCGGGCGGCATGATGGAGCAGCCGCGCACCCGCCCGTCGTAGGTGATGGCCAGGGCGCGAATCCCGGCCTGGCAACCGGTCCACAGTCGGGGCTGGCCGGCCGGGCCGCGCAGCTCCAGCTCGCGCTCGGTGAAGTAGCCGATGGTGTCGCTGGTGTCGATGTGGGGCGGCTGCCCTCCCTTGCGTGCCTCGGCTATGAATGCCATCAGCTCCTCCAACTGGGCCGGCGCGATGACGAAGGGCTCGGCGACCTCCAGGGCGCGGCCGACGGGAATGACCAGCTGGATCTGCCAGCGCTGTGCTCCCACGTCGGCCAACAGCTGGCGCAGCGCCGGCAGCTCGGCCAGGTTGCGCCGGTTCACGGCGGTGATGACCACGGTGGGCAGGCTGGCGCACGCTCTTTTCACCGCGGCCATGGCCGTGCGAAAGGGCGAGGGGCCGGCACCTGCCCGCAGGCGAATGCTGTCGTGGGTGGCCTCCAGGCCATCGAGGGAAATGCCCACCGCTGCCACTCCCGCGCCCTGGGCGCGCGCCAGGCGGTCGTCGTCGAGCAGGGTGCCGTTGGTGATGAGGGAGGTGCGCAGGCCAAGCCGCACAAAGGTGCGACAGAGCTCTTCCCACTGGGGATGGAGCAAGGGCTCGCCTCCCGTCACGTGAAGGTGCCGGCAACCGAGCTCGACCAGCGCCCGCGCCGTGGTCGCGATTTGCTCGGCCGAGAGCTCGCGCGCCGAACGCTCGCCGCAGGAATTTTCGCAATGGATGCACTGGAGGTTGCAGCGTCGGGTGATCTCCCAGATGCAGGTTTGCGGCTCTCGGGCCAGACGGTCGAGCGGGTGCCAGCTCAAACGAAGCGAACTCCCAGGTAGACAAGCACCGGTTGTGCGCATGGCTCCTGATCGGGATTGAATGGAGTAGTGGACGGCATGGCCCGGCACCCGCCCGACTGCGCACACCACTCGACGTCGCTGAGGTAGCTTGTGACCGTGTCGCAGCTCTTGCCGGCGAGATAGTCGGTAACTCCCGTGGCCCATGCTTCGCCAAGCGAGTTGAGGCACGACAGGATCGGAGACTGATCGGCAGCGGCTATGCCGCAGCTGTTCAGGATCTCCTGCATCGTGACCGGCGCGTCGTAGGGACCGGTGCTCGGCGCTACCGCCGCGTCAGGTTGGGGAACCACTATGATGATGGGGTTGTTATCAGGCACGCGGTCGGCGGTAGCGTCGGGCTGTCCGGGCATGCGCTCGCGGGCAAGGTCGGCCGGCGGGAGGGCATCGGGTTGGCTCGCCGGAGCGGTCACCGCGGCGTCGGGCTTGGAGCCCGGGGACCGGAGTGAGGTGCTCTCGCAGCCCACCGTGGCCACCCCGCCCAGCAAGAGCAGGAGCCCCAGGGCGGGAGCCGAGAGCCCGTGCGCCAAGCGGCGGAAGGAGGGGGCGTCCTCGCTCTGCCTGGCCAGGCAGGCGCGGATTTCCTCGAGCAGCGCGAGGTAGCGCTCGACGCTGAGAATTTCGTTGTCGAGCAAGGTGCCGGCTTGGGCCTCTTGGCGGGCTTTGAGGTCACCGGCCAGGGCCTCGAGCAGCGTGCGCAGCGAGGTCCAGAAGATATCGCAGCTCCGCCGCGCCACCAGTGTTGCGTGCAAGGCGTGCAAGGTCTCATCCACCGACGCCCACGGCTTGACTTTCATGCCGGCCATCTCGATCAAGAAGGCGCGAATGCGCTGGATGGACGACGGGACGAGCAGGCTATCCATGACCGACCTCCGACAGTAAGCGCTACCTCTACTGAACGGCTACCTCACCCAGGGTATAGCTACTGCGTCATCAGCGCAAGGCATCTGGGCGATCGGTGAGCTAGCGCGTCGGTCGATTGTCGGTCGATTCTCGCGACGAGGTTTGAGCGCTGAACATCTATACCGACGCGGAGGTGATGGCCGCTGGGGTCAGGTGGGGACGACGTCCGGGCGGCCTTCCCCCTCCGATTATTTCTCGATCCGCTTAGACATGGCATGGGGAGGCATGGCTTATTCGTGCGCGTCAATTCGAAGTCGTACCGAGTCTTTGCGCGGGACAGAGGATCCCACGTGCGCTAAAACTTGCTCGTCGCTGCGTCAGACTGCAGCCTAGCGGACGAGGTCTCGCGACACGCCCCCATCGTTCGATCGGAGGGCACATCGAGAGACGAAGCGCACCACCTTGGATACCTCACCGAAGGAACCTCGACTTGGGCTGCTCGAGCAGCTAGGCGCTCCCGGCGCAGCGCCGACGACCGCGCCCGCCAACCCAGTCGTAGTCGAGGAGGCTGGCGCACCTCGGCGCGAGGCCTGCCCTTCGCGGCGCGCGGCCCAGCTCCTCTGCTTCTCGGGCATGACGGAATCGTCCGCGCGCGCAATCGCGGCTGGGCTGGCCAGCGCGCTTTCTTCCCATGGTAGGGAGGAGTTCGCCGACGCTGCCTTCACACTGGCGTGTGGCCAGGGCGCATTTCCCGAGCGAGGCTTCGTGGTTGCGCGCGACGGAGCGGAGGCCGGCCCGATGCTCGCCCAGGCCAAGACGACGCGGAGCCTGGGGGCTCGCCCCCACTGCGCTCTGGCCTTCCCCGGCCAAGGCGCGCAGTACGTTGCCATGGGCAGAGCCCTCGCGGGCAGCGAGCCGGTCTTTCGCGAGCACCTGCACGCGTGCTTCGCAATCGTCGACGGCCTCCGCGCGGGTGGGGAATCCAGGGATGGCGTGGACTTGCGGCTGGTCCTGGATCCACCCCAGGGCCAATGGTCCCAGGCAGAGCAGGCCCTGGTCCAGACCTCCTTCACTCAGCCTGCTATCTTTGCGGTTGAGTGGGCCCTGGCCCAGCTCTGGCTGTCGCTCGGGCTACGTCCCGAAATCTTGATCGGACATAGCGTGGGCGAGTTCACCGCTGCTTGCCTGGCCGGCGTATTCACCTTGCCGGACGCGCTCAGGCTGGTGTCGCTGCGCGGCCGGCTCATGCAATCGGTGGCTCCGGGGTCGATGCTCAGCGTGCGCTGCCGGGCCGAGGACATAGCGGCGGATATTCGACCGCCCATGGGGATCGCGGCCATCAACGCTCCGGCTTTGTGCGTCGTGGCGGGCCCGGATGAGGCTATCGCGCAGCTCGCGGCCGAGCTCGACAAGCGCGGCGTCGCCAGCAGCAAGCTGAAGACCTCGCATGCATTCCACTCGCCGATGATGGACGAGATCATCCCGGCGTTCCATAAGGTGGTAGCGGGCATTGACCTCAGACCTCCACGGCTGCCCATCGTCTCGACGGTAACGGGGGATATCCTGACTGGGACGCAGGCGACCGACCCGGCCTACTGGGCGCGGCATCTGCGCCAGACAGTGCTGTTCTCCCGAGCCCTCCAGCGCCTGTGGCTGGAGTTGCCGGATTGCATCGTCATCGAGGCCGGTCCACGCTCGACGCTGGCCACCTTGGGGAGGCGGATTGCTGTCGATGCGAAGCGAAACGTGACCGTGCCGAGTCTGGACGTCGGCTCGACGCTCGTCCCCGAGCACGACCCCGACGAGGAGGCCGCTTTCCTGCGCGCCGTGGGGCGCGTCTGGACGCATGGTGCCCTGATCGACTGGGGGCGATTCTACGCCGGCGAATCACGCCAACGGGTGGTCCTGCCGACCCATGCCTTCGAGAGTCAGGACGGCGCTTCGGCTGACGCCAGGGGTGAAGAGGAGGAGCGTGCCGCGGGCGGCAAGGAGGGGAGGTAAGGAGGGGAGGTGAGGTAAAGAGTGCTCGGAAATCGGCGCCAAGGAGGCGTTCTCGTGTTCTCGTCGCCTAGGCGAGTGAAATCATTGCCGGTCTGTTACTATCGGTCGGCAGTACTATTTAGCCCGAGCCGGCATGCGTAACCAAACGCGGAGGTCATCATCATAGTCACCATTTGCTGTGTGTTCATGGCCCTTCGGGCTTGCTCACCATCAGCTTTTCTCTTGGTTTCCGGGGAGGCCCCTTCCGTGCTTCGGCTTAGCTCCGGCTTACCGCCCAGTCGTTCCAATCACTTGTTCGCAGCCATTTGGAGCCACGCACTATGAGCACATCCCAGCGGAGCGAACGTATCCTTCGCGCAGTCCAGGCCGGGCCGGAGCAGGTTCCCGGGGGCGATATGTCGCGCACCCCCCCCAATGCTACCCTCTCCGACCTTGGCCTCAACGATGTGGAGGCTCGCATCTGCGGGATCTTCCAGCAGCTCCTGAGCTTGAGCAGCGTCGGCGTGGACCAGAACTACTTCGAGCTCGGCGGCAACTCGATGCTGGCCGTGCGCCTTTTCGCCATGCTCAAGGCCGAGTATGGCGTGCAGTTGCGCCTGGAAACGATCTTCACGGCAGCGACGCCGAGGCAGTTGGCCAAGGTCGTGGCTCGCGCCTCTGACCAGGCCTCGGTGCGAGGGGCGGCGGTCTCTGCGCTGGATGCCGACAGCGGACCGCACCGGGGGCTCCATCTGCTCAAGAAAGGCGCGGACGGAAGCTTGCCGCTGTTCCTCATTCATGGCGACCAGGCCAACGGTCTCCTCGCTCGCCATCTGCCCCCCGAACAGGAGCTTTGGGGATACGCGCACCAGGGCTCGGACGGTGAACGCATCCGGCTGACCACGGTGGAGGCATTGGCCGACAGGTGCCACGAGGAGTGGCTGGATCAGGTCGGCACTGGGCCCTGTGTGGTGGCCGGCCACTCCTTCGGAGGGCTGGTAGCCTACCATGTTGCCGTCCTCAGGCAGCGCCAGGGGCTTGCGACGCCGCGGCTGATATTGCTCGACACCCGCCACCCCAGCGCCTACCTGCCCGATGGGCGCGGCCTGGGATGGGCGGCGCTGCGGGGGCGCTACGTCTCGTATCGGGGGCGAGCGCAGTTCCGCGCGAGCCTGCGCGAGGCCAAGAGCATCCTCGATCGTGGCGGTATTATCCCTCCCGAAAAGAGGAAGAGCTACATCCTGGGCGTGTATGACGAGGCGACGGTTAACTATCGGCCGCCCTACTGGACGGGGGCGCTCGAGATCATTCGTTGTCGGGAAGAAAGGGAAACTCCGATCGAGGACCAGTGGGAGAGAAGCGCAATGGGCAGCGTGCGCAGGGTAGTCGTGCCGGGGAACCACTTGTCGATCGTGCGGACGCGCCACGGGATCGCCCAGATCGCCGAGAGCTTGGTGGAAATCCTGGCGGACGTCCGCTCGCAGGGTGAGCACCGAGGGAACGGCTCCGCGGACACGGTGAAGGCCGCGGGCGCCAAGCGCCCATTGCGGGAGGTGGAAGTCTCGATCGTAGCCCGCGGCGCGACCCCGTTGGCTCCGGCGCTCCTCGCAAGCATCGCACGAGAACGCGAGGACGTAGCGAAGCTCGGCATCGACCTACGGGCGCGTATCGTTGTCTCATCCGTGGGTGAAGGCGAGCGTCTCGCGCGCGAGGTGGCTGAGTCCGGGTGGGGCGATTGGATCGCAATCATTCGTGCTCCAGCCGACGACGGGGTCGCCCGGGGCAGCAACCTCTGCTTCCGAGCCGCCTTCGACGCCGGGAAGGCCCGTCGGCGCTTGCCGGATTACTTCTTTCTGCTCAGTCCCGACGCGGAGGTGATGCCCGGCGCGGTGGCGACGCTGGTCGCGTTCCTCGATTCGCACCGGACGGCTGGGGTCGCGGCGAGCTCTCTCGAAGGACCGGACGGGACGCGCCAGCCGTCCGCCTTCCGCTTTCCCAACTTGCTCGGCGAGCTAGACCGCGGCGCGGGATGGGCGACCGTCTCGAAGCTGCTCCGGCGCCCTGGCGGCGCGCGGCCCATGGGCGCGGAGCCCGACCGGGTGGACTGGATGCCGACCATGGCCATGATGATTCGCCGGGAGCTGATCGAGCAGGCGGGTGGTCTTGACGAGTGCTACCGCGCCCACTTCGCAGAGGTCGACTTCTGTCGCAAGGCACAGCGGGCGGGCTGGGAGCGCTGGTACGTGCCGCAAAGCCACGTCAGGCGCCTGACGGATGAGGGCGAGCCGGAAAGCGCGAGGTCTCGCCCGCGATTGCGCTTGCCCGACGACTGGTACGAGTCGCGCCAAAGGTACCTCCTCAAGAACCACAGTGCGCACTATGCGGTGGCCTCCGACCTCGCCCTGCTCGCCGCCAGTCTCGCTGGCGAGCTGAAGGATGCCATGTCGGGCCACCAGCCGGGGGGGACGCCGTATCGCATCCGCGATATCGTTCGCCACAGCGCTCTCTTTCGCGTCAATCGCGCCCGGCTCCCCGCGGAAGAATACCGACCGGATCCGCTTCTGTCTTTCATGGAACTGGGTGAGCTCGAGAGCTGAGGCGTGCCCTCCCGGCGCCTGCTCGACCCTCGTGCTCGCCAAGGAGTGACCATTGACCATGGACGAATCCGCTCGCAAGGTGGCCATAGTGACCGGGGGCTCGCGCGGCATAGGCCGAGCCATCGTGGAGCGCTTGGCCCGCGCCGGCTTGGACGTCACTTTCACCTTCGTCGCCGGGGAGGAGGCCGCGCGTGAGCTGGAGGCCCGCCTGGCCGCGGAAGCGCTGTCCGCCCATGCCCTGCGCGTCGACGCGCGCGACCCCTTGGCCTGCAAGGCCATGGTGCAGTCCGTGATCGCCACACGCCGGCGGCTAGACGTGCTGGTCAACAACGCCGCGGTCATCGCCGATCGCCTGCTCGCCATGATGGCGCTCGAGGATTGGGACAAGGTGCTCGACACCAGCCTCAAGGGTCTGTTCGGCACCACCCAACCCGCGGCCCGGCAGATGATGCGCCAGCGCTCGGGCCGCATCGTCAATCTCGCCTCGGTGTCTGGGCTGCGCGGCATTCCCGGCCAGACCAACTACTCCACCGCCAAGGCCGGCATCATCGGCTTCACCCGGTCGCTGGCCAAGGAGCTGGGTGGGGCCGGGATCAGCGTGAACGCGGTGGCGCCCGGTTTCGTCGACACCGAGATGCTGTCGGGTTTTTCGCCCGAGCAGCGCCAGAAGGCCATGGCGCTCGTGCCCATGCGCCGCTTCGCCAGCGCCGACGAGGTCGCCGCGCTGGTGGGGTATCTGGCCCTCGAAGCCCCATCGTATCTGACCGGGCAGACCCTGGTCATCGACGGGGGCTTGTCCGTCTGATGATTGGCGCAAGTCGACCGGGTAGCGACCCTCCTTGACGCGAGCGGCGAGTCGCCCGGTCGGCCATTCGTCTTGTCGACCTTTTGGGCTTACAATTGTCCTAAATGCCAACCCCTACGCCTAAAGTCGAAGACGAACGTAGACTGCAGCCCCGTTTCGCCGTGGCGGTTAAGGTCACCATGGACAGCGAGCATAACTTCTATACTGGCCTCACTCAGGATCTGAGCGGCGGCGGACTATTCGTGGCCACCCATCACATTCGGCCGATTGGCGAGGTGGTGCGGGTGAACTTCACCCTGCCCGCGCTGCGCGATCCGATCGAGGCCTTGACCCAGGTGCGCTGGGTGCGCTCGAGCGACGTGGGTGGGGGGGGCGGCGGGCCAGGCATGGGCCTCATGTTCATCGAGCTTTCCGCCAAAGCCAAGGAGGCTATCAAGGGGTTCTTGCGCCAGCGCGACTCGCTCTTGTTCGACGTGGACTGAGAGGCTATCTGCCGATGCGCAGAAGCTCGATGAGCGGCGCCTCCTCCTGCCCGGCCGGGATGGGCTTCTCGAGGTCGATGCGCGTGATGATGGCAAAGTCTTCCTCACCCTCCGGGTCGACGATGGTCTGCTGGGCCTCCCAGACCCGGGTGGCCACGGCGCGCAGGGTGGTCTTGTCCGGCCGGCGCGCGGCGGGCGTCACCACGATGCTCGCGTGGTCGGCGAAGTAGGCCGCGCTCTCGCGCGCCAGGCTCTCGCTGGTCCAGGAGGTGCCCTCGCGTAGCGCGGCCACGGCCTCGCCGAAATCGCGCCGGGCCAAGGCGCCCAGCAGACGGTGCAGCTCAGCGCGTATGCGTGCGGCGAAAGCGCGCGGGTCGGCCGCGGGATCGCGGGGCCTTTTGCCCCCGGGCACGAGCTTTTCCTGGTCCGGGCGTGCTCCCGGCGGGGCGCGCAGGTCTTCCCATTCTTCGAGCAGGCTTGCGTCCACGGTGCGCACGATGCCGCCCAGGCTCTCGATCAGCTCCTCCACCGCCTCGCTGCGGAAGCGCACCGGCACCGAGCGACTGAGGGTGCGGTACGCTTCCGAAAGGTACCGGAGCAGCACACCCTCGTAGCGCTGCAGGCCCAGGTCGCGCACATAGTCGTGGAAGCTGCAGAAGCGCTCCAGGATCTCGCGCGCCACCGACTTGGGGGCGATGTTCTCCTCGCCCACCCACGGGTGCTTCTCCGCGAAGGCGTTGAAGGTGTCGTAGATGAAGTCGCGGTTGGGCTTGGGCCACTCGAGCTTGTCCAGCTCGGCCATGCGCTCCTCGTACTCCATGCCTTGCGCCTTGAGCGCGGCAATGGTTTCGCCCTTGAGCTTGTCGAGCTGGGCCAGCAGCACCGGGCGTGGATTTTCGAGGATGGCCTCGACCAGAGACAGCACGTCGAGGGCATAGCTCTCCCCGGCCGGATCGAGGAGGGCCAGGGTGTCCACCAGGTAGAGCGCCAGGGTGTGGTGGAGGGAAAAGTCGTCCTGCAGGGATGGGCTCGGCACGGGGTGGGGGCAGCGCGCTT
Organism: uncultured delta proteobacterium; assembly: GCA_963849735.1. Classification (GTDB taxonomy): domain Bacteria; phylum Myxococcota_A; class Polyangia; order Fen-1088; family Fen-1088; genus Fen-1118. Next base: position 129,585 of record CAWKJE010000034.1, on the reverse strand, counting down.
GCTCGTCGGTCACTACCTCGATGAGCCCTGCTCTGCGCAGCACGCGGAAGCAGGCGGCGGCGGTACGCCGGTGGCGCGCCTTCATCACCTCGCTGTCGTGACAGGCGGCGATGAGCGCGAGCAGCTGGCGATAACCCCCGCCTCGGCTGGGATTGCCCGCCTCGCCTTGCAAGAGGCTGAGCAGGAGGCCGTGGCTCACGGCGAAGCGCGAGGGCAAGGGCTCGGGGGTGCCCTTGAGCAAGCGATTGAAGGTGCCGCGGTCGTAGTGCACGTAGCCCTTGTGCGGGGGCTTCTGCATGTGCACCTTCTTGCCCCCGGCGGCTTTGGCCTTGAGCCGCAGGTTCTCGACGATGTGGGCGGGGGCCTGCGCCACCACCCAGCCCTGCTCGTCGAAGCCCTTGCGACCGGCGCGGCCGGCAATCTGCCGGAACTCGCGCACGCCCAGGATGGCGTCCTTTTGCCCGTCGAACTTGCACAGCTGGGTGAAGAGCACGGTGCGGATGGGGACATTCACGCCGACGCCCAGCGTGTCGGTGCCGCTCACCACCTTGAGCAGACCCTGCTGGCTCAGGCGCTCGACGATGCGTCGGTAGCGGGGCAGGAGCCCGGCGTGGTGCAGGCCGACGCCATGGCGGAGGAACTTCTGCAGCTCCTTGCCGTACGGGCTATCCCAGCGCTCACCCACGAGCGCGGTCCGGATAGCCTCTTTGGCGGGCTTGTCGAGGAGATCGACCGACATCAGGTTTTGCACCTCTTCGGCCGCGGCTCGTTGGGTGAAGCTCACCAGGTAGACCGGGGCGCGCTGAGCCCGCACCAGGTCGGCGATGGTCTCGAAGAGGGGAGTCTCGCGATACTCGAACTCGAGCGGCACGGGGCGAACCGCTCCGCGCACGCTGGCCACCTCACGCCCGGTGAAGGCCGCCAACTTGCGCTCGATCTCCGTGGTATCGCCCAGGGTGGCCGACATGAGCAGAAAGGTCGCGTCCTTGAGCAGGCAGAGCGGGATCTGCCAGGCTATGCCGCGCTCGCGGTCACCGTAGTAGTGGAATTCGTCCATCACCACGTAGTCAGCCGGCGCCCGCGATCGGCGCAGCGCCTGGTTGGCCAGGATTTCCGCCGTGCCCACCACGATGGGCGCTTGGCTGTTGACCGCGGCGTCGCCGGTCACCAGACCCACCTGCTCCGGCCCGAAGCACGCGCACAGCTCGAAGAACTTTTCATTGACCAGGGCCTTGACCGGGCAGCTATAAAATCCCGTCTTGCCCTCGGCCAGTGCCTTGAAGAGCAAAGCGGTGGCCACCAGCGATTTGCCCGACCCGGTGGGCGTGGCCAAGACGACGTGCCGGGCGGCGAGGATCTCGAACAGCGCCTCTTCCTGCGCCGGATACAGGGCAAGCCCGCGCCCGCTCACGTAGGCGAGGAAGCGCTCGAGGATCTGCTCGGGGGCGAGGGGCTCCCCCGGCGGGGCGAGGGGCCAGGCGGGCGATGGAGCGACGGTCACGCCCACCGTTGTCACTTATCGGACGGCGCCGGATGCAAGGGCTCGGCTAGCAGCTTGAGCGAGGCCTCGAGGCGGACCTCGCGGTCGTAGCGCATCTCCTGCCGAGCCGGGAGAAAGCCATGCTTGCGCACCTCGACTACGTGCTGAGCGTGATCGCGCTTGACCTCCACCGCGGCCGGGGTGCGGCCGACCACCGGCTGACCATCGACATACACCTGGGCGTCCTTGGGCTCGGAATCGACCAGCAGAAGAGCGGGGCGCAGGTAGGTGAGGGCGACGGGCAGGGGCATCACGTAAATGTGGAAGGAGAGGAGCGCGCTGGCGGCCAGGACCAAGAAGGGGAGCGCCGCCCAGGCCAGGCGATGGGTAGGCTTGGCCCGCGCCACTCCTCCGGCTTGGCGCGCCGGCGCCGGCGCCGAGCTGGCCGCGTGCGCTGCGGCGGGCGTGGCTGGTCGGGCGGCCGGGGCGAAAGCCGTCGCCGGGGGCGTCGCGAGCGCGAGCGCGGCGAGGCGCAAGGGCGGGGCTTCGGAAGAACCGGTGGGCGCGGGAGGCGCGCATGGGGCGTGGTCGAGCAAGGGCGAGTCGGGTACGGTGATGTCTTCCCAGAGGTTGGGGACCAGGCTGATGAACTTCTTGGGCGTCTTGGCCCGCGATTCTGGTGCCGGGCGGCAACAGGCGAGCGAGCAGGGAGCGCAGCTCGGCCGCCTCGCCCTCGGGCGGGCGGGGCACCGAGGTCATGGCCTCGCGGCAGGCCTCGAGGAACTTGCGCGCATCGGGAAAGCGGTCGCGTGGATCGGGCGCCAGCGCGCTCGCCAGTAGCCTTTCGATGGCCGGCGGCAGATCGGGCCTGTAGCGGGTGGCGGGAGGAACGATGCCCGATGCTGCCTTGAGGTAGTCGTCGGGGCTGCCGGTAAGAATGCGCAAGGGCATGCCGGTACAGAGCTCGAACGCTACCGCCCCCAGGGAGAAGATGTCGCTGCGACGGTCGACCGTGGCGCCGCGCGCCTGCTCGGGCGAAATGTAGCCCAGCTCGCCCTTGAGCGAGGTGACCAGCGAGCTGTCGCCGCCGCGTTTCGCCACTCCGAAGTCCGACAGCTTGACCTCGCCGGCATAGGACAAGAGGATGTTCGAGGGCGATATGTCGCGATGGACGAGCCCGAGCGGGCTTTCGCCCTCCGCCCTCAGCTCATGGGCGAAATGGACCCCCTCGGCGACCTCGGCCATGATGAAGAGGGCGAGCGCGTCGCTCATGCGTTTGGGGCCGCCGTTGCGGCCCACCTTGGCGTCGCGCTCGATCAGGGCAGCCAGGTCGCGCCCGTCGACGTACTCGAGGACGATGAAATACTCGCCCTCGGCTGACATGCCGAGGTCGTGAATCTGGACGATGTTCTTGTGCGAGAGCGAGGCATGGATGCGGGCCTCGATCTGCAGCATCTGCACGAAGCGGCTATCAGCGGCCAGACTGGGCAGGAGCCGCTTGATCACCACCAGCTTGGCGAAGCCCTCCTCGCCGCGGGCATGCCCCAGGAAAAGCTCGGCCATGTCGCCCACGGCAAAGCGCTCGAGCAGCTCATAGTGCCCGAGCCGCTTGGGCAGCGGCGAAGAGATGGGAATACCCATTACTGGCGTTCTGATCATCGATGACGGCCTGCTCCGCCTCTAAGGGAGGAGACACGTGAAAGCCCAACTTCGAGAAGTCGGAACTTGCTAACTTGCGTCCGATGCCACCTGATTTCAATAGGCTTGACTTGGCCATGCTGGCGGCCACCCGGGATGGTGTCGTGCCCGGCGCGGTTGTTGCGGTGGGCCAGGAGGGAAAAGTCCTGTTCCTGGGGGCGGTTGGCAACCGCCAGGTCGAGCCAGCCGTGGCACCCGCGACCGTCGCCACTGTCTACGACCTGGCCTCGCTGACCAAGCCCCTGGTCACCAGTGTGCTGGTGATGCAGGCAGTGCAGCGAGGCGTGATCGAGCTTGCCCAGCCTTTGGGCGATTTCATCCCCGCCTTGCGCGATCGGCCAGAGGTCACGGTGCGGCTTGCCCTGGCCCATGCCGCCGGCTTGCCCGCCCACCGCCGCTTCTACGCTGCTTGGTTGGGCCGCGATAGCGGTGCGGCGCGCGCGGGCATCGTCGACGAGGCCGCCCGCACGGCCTTGAGCTACCCGCCGGGCACGCGCTCTCTCTATTCGGACCTGGGATTCATCTTGCTCGGAGCCGTGGTCGAACGCCAGCTGGGTGACCGCCTCGACATTCTGGCCGAGCGTCTGATATTCCGACCGCTCGGGCTTACCAACCTTGGCTTTGTCGACCTGGCCGGTTCGGAACGCCGGGGCTGGGCATGCGCGGCCACCGAGCATTGCCCGGTGCGCGGGCGCGTGATGCTGGGCGAGGTGCACGACCTCAACGCGTTTGCCATGGGCGGTGTCGCCGGTCACGCCGGACTGTTCGGCGACGCCGCCGATCTCATGCGCCTGATAGGCGAGCTGTGCGCCGCGTATCAGGGCCAGACCTCGCCGGTCGTGGCCAGTGACGTGCTCAGGTCGTTCTGGCGCCCGGCGGGTATCGCGGGCTCGGCCTGGCGCTTGGGCTGGGACGGACCGGCCGAGCACGGTTCGCTCGCGGGTGACCTGATCTCGCGCCGCGCGGTGGGCCATTTGGCCTACACCGGCTGCTCGTTGTGGATCGACCCCGAGCAGGCCACCAGCGTGCTGGTGCTGTGTAATCGCATCCATCCCGAGGTGAAGGACGATCCGCGTTTCCGCGCTCTGCGGCCGGCCCTCTGCGATGCCGCGCTTGCTTCGCTCTCCTATCGGGCGAGGTAAAGTCGAGCGGTGAGGTAAAGTCGAGCCGTGAAGATTGCCTTGGGTCAAGTCAACCCCACCATCGGCGATTTCGCCGGCAACCTCCGTCTGGCCGAGGAGGCCTTGGCCCAGGCCGAGCGGGCAGGGGCGGACCTGCTCGTGCTGCCCGAGCTCATGTTGTGCGGCTATCCCCCGCGCGACCTTCTCGAACGTGCGGCATTTCTCGCGGCCAGCCAGGCCGCCCTCGACCAGCTGGCGCTCGCGGTCCGCGGTCGCACTGCGGTGGTGGTGGGCTTTCCCGAGCTCCTACCCGAGGCCGAGGCCGGCCGGCGGGTGGCCAATGCCGCGGCCCTTATCGACGCTGGCCGGGTGGTCACCGTCCGCCGCAAGACCCTCTTGCCCACCTACGACGTTTTCGATGAGTGGCGCTACTTTGAGCCAGCCGTCACTTTAGCCCCCGTGCCCTTCCGCGGGCGCAGCCTCGGCATCTCGATCTGCGAGGATATCTGGAACGACGGCGACTTCTGGCCCCACCGCCTTTACCGGACCGACCCCATCGAGCGGCTGGTCGCGGCCGGGGCCGATCTGCTCGTCAACATCTCCGCTTCGCCGTACACCATAGAGAAACGCCATCTTCGCCCGCGCATGCTGGCCAGCGTGGCCCGGCATTGGCAAAAGCCCCTGGTCTTCGTGAACCAAGTCGGCGGCCAGGACGACCTGGTGTTCGACGGAGCGAGCGCCGCCTACGACGCCAGCGGCGCCACCATCGCTCGCGCTGCCGAGCATGCCCCCGACCTGGTCACCGTCGACCTGGCCAGCGGGCGGGGCGATTTGCGCCCGGCCCTGAGGTCGGATGTCGCCTCGGCGCTGGCGGCGCTGGTGCTGGGCACGCGCGACTACGCCCGGCGCTGCGGCTTCCAGGGCGCCTTGGTCGGGCTTTCGGGTGGCATCGATTCCGCGGTCGTGGCCTGCGTTGCTAGCCGGGCGCTCGGTCCGGCCAACGTGCTCGGCGTTGCCATGCCCTCCCGCTATTCGTCGCCGCACTCGCGCGCCGACGCGGCCGAGCTAGCGCGTAACCTGGGCATCGAATTTCGCGAAATTGCCATCGAGCCCATGTTCGCCGCCTATCTCGATGCGCTGGCCCCCGCCTTCGCCAACCGACCGCCCGACGTGACCGAGGAAAATCTGCAGGCGCGCATCCGGGGTGGCCTGCTCATGGCACTGTCGAACAAGCTGGGCAAGCTGCTCCTGTCCACCGGCAACAAGAGCGAGATTGCCACCGGTTACTGCACCCTTTATGGCGATACCAATGGCGGTTTGGCCGTGATCTCCGACGTGCCCAAGACCTGGGTGTATCGCATTGCACAGGAGATCAACTCCGACGGGAGACTCATCCCCGAATCGACCTTGACCAAGCCCCCCTCGGCCGAGCTGCGGCCCGATCAAGTCGACCAGGATAGCCTGCCCCCTTACGACGTGCTCGACGCCATCTTGCAGGAGCACGTGGAGGAGGGCCGCGATACCGAGGCCCTGGTGGCGCGAGGCTTCGAGCGTGAGGTGGTGGAAAAGGTCGTGCGCCTGGTCCGCAGCTCCGAGTACAAGCGGCGGCAGCTCCCGCCCGGGCTGAAGATCACGGGTAAGGCCTTCGGCACTGGCCGGCGCTACCCGATCGCGCAGGGATTCCGGGCCTAGCTTCGCCGCGTATGCTATTGATTTTACACGTCTTTCATGTTTTTGTGTGATTCTGCATACGCAAGAGTGGACAGGGGTGGGGTAATGCTGTTAGCTTCAGAAGACGTAGCGAGTTCTTCAGGTGTCTTCCGGCCGTTCATTCTCTCTGAGCTCCGTTCGTGAGCTGCTTGATTCCGACCGAATACCCAGGACTCGGCGTGGTGAGAGGTGTTGTTCACCTTTGGCATGCTCGCGAGGAGCGGCTTCATTCTGAGTTAGGCATCAACCAGGCAAAATGGTCCGTCCTGGTCCGTTCGCACGCCTGCGGCCCAGGAGCAAAGAGAGAGACGTGAGACGCAAGAGGAGAAAGTAATGGGAACGAGGCTTTACGTGGGTAATCTGTCGTACAACGTGACGGAGCCCGAATTGAAGGACGTGTTCGCGGAGAACGGACGCAACGTCAAGGAAGTCAAAGTTGTGCTGGACCGGGATACCGGTCGCCCACGTGGTTTCGCCTTTGTCGAGATGACGACCGATGCCGAAGCCGCCCAGGCCATCGAAACGCTGAATGGCCGCGAGATCCAGGGGCGCCCCATCAACGTCAGCGAAGCGCGTGAGCGCGCTCAGCGTGGCGGCGGCGGCGGTGGTGGCTTCGGCGGGGGCGGTCGCGGGGGACGCGAGCACGGAGACCACGGCGGTGGCCGGGGTGGCCGGCGCGGCGGCGGCGGCTGGTAGATTGATGATTGAGACGGGAGCCCGCTGAGGGTTCCTCCCCTCTCACGGAGACGGGAACCCCAGGAGGGTTCCCGTGGCTCCCTCGTACCTTCGTACCTTCGTACCTCGCTGTCCTCCCGCCCTCGTGGCGGCAAGGTCACCATAACGCTTGACCTGTGAAGCGCGGCTCTCGGCCCGAGGGTCGGGGTCAGGCTACTGCCTTATCTCCAGGCCGGTCAGCCACAGGCGTGCGCTGGGCAGGGGCTGACCGGGGGCGATGGCTAGCTTGGCCTCCAGGCGCAACATGCCCCCGGGGTGGTGAGCCCGTCCTGTTCCCGCCAACCCACCACCGGCCCGGGAAGCGGCCGCGACGGCGGCCAAGGGCAGCGCCTCGCCCACGGGCTGGCCATCGGCGGTCACGGTGAGCACGCCGGTTAGCTCAGCCTGGGCGGCGGGGCGGGGAGTGATATCGCTGACCCAGGTGATGGTGTAATCGCCCGGAGCCAGGTCGACCAGGGTGGCGGTCGAGCTTGCCCCCGGCCAGAGCGGGAGGCCGACGCCGTCCCACACTCCGGCCAGCGAGCGCGCCCCCGCTGCGTCCGCGCTGCTGCGCAGGCTGTGCCACTGGCAGAAGCGCGGCTGCCCGGCCACCTTGCACTCGCACACCGCCCAACGGTGATGCTCGCGCAGGCGCGCGCCGGCCCAGGCCAGGGCGGGGGCGGCGGCGAAGATCGCCGTGGCGCAGCCCACGGCCAGCACGGCTTCGCGACGCCAGCCCGGGGGAGGACAGCGACGGACGAGACGTACCGAGGTGTGGGCGATGAAGACGAGGGCCATGACCGCGAACGGCAGTAGCAGCATGAAGAGGGGGAGTCGATAGCGGGGCTCGGCGAAGATGACGGTGTACAGGACGGCCAGCACGACGGCCTGGGGGACGAGGGCGAGCGCCAGCCAGTGGCGGCGCAGCCACGCCAGGGTGACGCCCATGAGGGCGAGCGCGAGCACGGCCAGGTAGAAGCCATCCACCCCGGCTTCGAGGGCGGGGCGATGGCGGGCGAAGAAGGCGCCGGTGCTCTCGGACAGCACCCCGGCGCGGAAGAGCGGCCAGTAGAGCAGGGCGCGCTCGTGCACCAAGAGGCGCTCGGCCTTGCTGGCCAAGAGCCCCAGGGTGAAGGCCGGATTGTAGCTCGACCAGTCCTTGGCCAGGGCGAAGGCGGCCCGATCGGCGGCGCGGTGGGGCTCGGCCAGCACGGTAAAGCCGGTCACGTCGTGGAACATGCGGTTGAGCGAGCGCGAGTAGCAGCCGTCGGTGTTGGGGTTGGCGCCCACCAAGGCGGTGAGGCCGCCATGGCTGTCGGTGAAGAAGATCTCGCCGTAGCGCAAGCGATTGCGCACGGCCCACGGCGCGAGCACGAGCAGCGCGACGGCGCAGGCGGTGGCGGTGTAGCCCAGCGAGCGCCGCCAGGTTTGGCCTTGGGCGCGGAAGACCAGGACCGCCAGGCCGGCCAAAGGCACCCCGATGGCGCGCACGTAGGCCCCAAGCCCGGTGCCAAGCCCGAAGACCAGCGCGGCCAGCCAAGGCCGCCGGGGGGAAAGCGCGATGAGAGCGTAGCTCGCCAGGATGACCAGCACGGCGGCCGGCATGTCGGTGCCGGTCACGCTGGCCAGGGCGATGCCCGCCGGCCAGAGGGCATAGAGGAGGCCGGCCAAGAGCCCCGCGCGACGCGAAGCGCAGAGCCGTGCGGTTATGCCCGCCACTCCTGCGGCGCCGAGGCCCCCCAGCACCGCCCCCAAGAGCTTGGTCGCCAGCCAACCCCCGCCCAGGGCCTGTACCGGGGCGATGAGCAGGACATAGCCCGGCATGTAGACATACTCGGGATTGAAGCTGCCGTGCTCGACCAGATGGGCGGCCGACTCGAGGTACATGGCGAAGTCGCCCACCGGTTTGCTGGGCACCGCCAGCACCCAGGCGATGCGCAGGCCGACCGCGAGCGCGACCACGAGGTAGGTCATGCCCGCTCTTGGCTCGGCGTGGGTACGAGCTCGCGGCTCCCTTGGTCGAGTCTCATAGCCGCTTCATAATCGAGCTGGGGTGGTTTATCGAGCTTCATGAGCTCGGCCTCATAGCTGGCTCTTTCCAGGGGCGCGCCGGCATGTTATCAGAAGCCCTCCCAGGGCCTCTGCTAGCGGGGGCGAAAGGTGACCATGAAGTCGTACAACATCGCGTTGATTCCAGGAGACGGAACCGGACCCGAGGTCCTCGGCGAAGGGGTGAAGGTTCTCGACGCTGCCTGCGCCAAGCATGGCGTCAAGCTGAGCTACACCACCTTCGATTTTGGCGGCGAGCGTTATATGCGCACGGGCGAGATCCTCCCCGACAGCGCCCTGGAGGAATTCAAGAAATTCGACTCTATCTACCTCGGGGCCATCGGTCACCCCGAGGTCAAGCCCGGCATCCTCGAGGTGGGCATTCTGCTCAAGGCGCGCTTCGCCCTCGATCAGTACATCAACCTCCGCCCGGTCAAGCTCTACCCCAACGTGGAAACTCCCTTGCGCGACAAGGGGCCCGAGCACATCGATTTCGTGGTGGTGCGCGAGAACACCGGCGGCATCTACACCGGCGTCGGCGGCGTGACCCAGAAGGGCACCGCGCTCGAAGTTGCCACGCAGGTGATGCAGTACTCGCGGCCCGTGGTCGAGCGCTGCGTGCGCTACGCCTACGACTACACCCGTAAGCGCAACAGCAAGAAGAAGATGCTGACCCTGGTCCACAAGTGCAACGTGCTCACCCATTGCGGCGATCTCTGGGTGCGCGTGCACAAGGAGATGGGCGATCAGGACTACCCCGACATCAAGCAGGACTACAACCACGTCGACGCCTGCACCATGTGGTTCGTGAAGCAGCCCGAGTGGTACGACGTGATCGTCACCGAGAATCTGTTCGGCGACATCATCACCGACCTGGCCGCCATCATTCAGGGCGGGCTCGGCATCGCGGCCGGGGGCAACATCAACCCGAACGGGGTCTCCATGTTCGAGCCCATGGGTGGCAGCGCGCCCAAGTACACCGGCAAGAACGTGATCAATCCTCTCGCCGCCATCAGTGCCGGCGGCATGATGATGGATACCCTGGGCGAGCCCAAGATCGCGGCCGCCGTCGACGCGGCCATCACCGAGGCTCTGGCCAGCAAGCGCATCAAGAGCCTGACCGCGGGCAAGATGGGCCTCGGCACCCGCGAGGTCGGCGACCTGATCGCGAAGCTGGTGAGCTAGCGCGGAGGCCGGCGGCCGCGCCGGTGATGTCCGCGGCCTGCGCAGAGCTACCGCCCCCTGGCGCTTGCGGCCAGCCGTGCTATGTCCTCGCAGGCAACCGCAACGAGGCGACACATGAAATTCGTGGTGTTCCTTATCGATGGCATGGCCGACGACCCGCTGGCCGAGCTGGGGGGCAAGACCCCGCTCGAGGCGGCCCGGACGCCCGTGCTCGACGGGTTGGCGGGGCAGGCGCAGTTCGGCACCTTCCTGACTCTGCCCGCCGAGTTCCCCACCTCGTCGGATGTGGCCAACATGTCGGTGCTGGGCTGGGATCTCGCCCGGTCTTACACCGGGCGGGGCGCCATCGAGAGCTACGGCCTGGGCGTGCCGCTCGATGATGAAACCGTGGCCTTCCGGATGAACCTCATCACCACCAAGGGTGACCTGCTCGAGGACTACTCCGCCGGACACATCAGCGAAGCGGAAGCGGCCGAGCTGGTGGATTTCCTGGCGGCCCGGCTGGGCACCCGCGAGGTGGAGATTCGCAAGGGGGTGTCGTACCGGCACGTTCTCTACCTGCACGGCCCCGGCTTTTCGCCCCAGGTGGACTATGACAAGCCCGACTCGTCGCATGGCATGGCCTGGGCCAAGATCCTCCCCCGCGCGCGGGGGCCCGAAGCCGAGCCCACGGCGGCGCTGCTGCGCGGGCTGATGATGAAATCGCGCGAGCTCTTGGCCGACCACCCCGTCAACCGCCGGCGCCTGGACCGGGGCGAGAACCCGGCCAACATGATCTGGCCCTGGTCGGGGGGGCGCAAACCCGATATGCCGTCATTCCAGGAGCTGCACGGCAAGCGGGGCAGCATCATCTCGGCGGTGGACGTGGTCCTGGGCCTGGGGCTCCTCGGCAAGATGGAGTCGCTGCGGCCCGAGGGCGCCACCGGCTTCCTCGATACCAACTACGAGAACAAGGCCCGCGCGGCGGTGGACATGCTCAGGCGTAACGACTTCGTGTATCTGCACGTGGAGGCGGTGGACGAGTGTGGTCACCTGGGTGATCTACCCAACAAGATCAAGGCCATAGAAGACTGCGACGCGCGTCTGGTGAAGACGTTCATCGACGAATACGGGAAGGTCCACCCCGATCCCCTGCGCCTCATGATCTTGCCCGACCACCCCGTGCCGGTGAAGCTGCGCAAGCACACCCGCACCCCCGTCCCTTTCATGGTCGCCGGCGCCGGCGTCAGCAACGATGCCAATATCCCCAGCTACGGGGAAGGCAACTGCGCGCGCGGCCGCTACCAGGGCCTGCGCGGCCGCCAGCTCATGGACCTGCTGTTCAGCGCCGCGGTCGGGTAGCGAGCACGCGGTAGGGAGTCGGGTAGCCCGGAGCTACGCCAGAGTAGCCCGGAGCTACGCCAGCCCGCCCACGGCCGGGCCGACCGGCGGCTGGGGACGGAGCCGAGGCGCGCGCTCGCCGAGATTGTGATCGAGGGCGAGCTGCCGGCTGCCTTCCCGGGCCGAGCGGTAGGCGCGCTCGATGAGCTGGATGCACAGGAAGGCCTCGCGCGCATCCTTGCCCACGAAGTCGTCGCGGGCGATGGCGAGGCGGAACTCGTCGAACAGCGAACCAAACCAGCCCACGTGGCTGGCATCCATCCAGTCGGAAGGGGCAACCCGCTTTTCGAAGCGCCATTTACCGGGGGACCCTGGCGCGACCACGCCCGGACCCGCCTCCAGAACCGCCAGCTCGATATCCTCGTCCTCGATGCGGATGGCTCCCCGCTTGCCATGCAGCGTGTAGAGCACCTTGCGCACACCAGCTGTCCACGACAGATGGGCGGACACGATTCCCGAGCTAAAGCTCAGGGTGCAGCCGAATTCGTCCTCGGTGTCGAAGCCCGCGCTGGTCGACGAGAAGGCGGTCAGGGCCTTGGGGTACTCTTTCATCCACTCGAAGGCGAGGTAGAAGGTGTGGCTGCCATGGTCCATGGCGATCCCGCCGCCCGCGTACGAATGCTCGCGGCGCCAGTCGGGCCGCCACTCCGCGACCCCCTTGGCGTGGGTGTTGCGGAAGGTCTGCATGGTGACGAGGTGCAGCGGGCCGATGACGTCTTCATCGAGGATGCCGCGCACCGCCTTCACCACCGGGGCGTGCTTGTAGTTGTGGCAGGGGAAGTAGACCCGGCGCGCCTCCTGGGCGTGCTTGAGCATGGCGGCGGCTTCCTCGGCCGAGGTCGCCATTGGCTTCTCGCACAAGACGTGCAGCCCGCGATCGAAGGCATCGTGCGCGATCTCGGCGTGGTGCGTGGGCGGCGTGGCAATGTCGACGAAGTCGAGGTTGCCGGCCTCGGCGGCCAGCAGCGCCCGGTGATCGGAGTAGATGCGGGCCTCCGGGAACCGTGCATGGGCAACTTGGCGGCGTGCCTCGCAAATATCCGCAATGGCACCAATCTGGACGGCGCGGCCGTTGCCCATGTGCTTGGCGTAGGTTGGCGCGTGGCCCTGGCCGGCGATGAACCCGAAGCCCACCAGCGCACCGCGCAATGATGGTTGCATGACGGCGCATAGCTACCACGACTTCTGTCGTTGCGCATACCCTCAAGTGCGTCGAGGGCGCGGAATCGGAAGGGCAGCGCGTCGAGCGGCGGATTTCGCAGGTTCTTGTGTGTGAGCAGCGCGGCTAAGCGAATGTGTCAGCGCGTTGCGTGCATCGCGCGCTCCTGGAGCTGCCAATGTGCTAGACAGACAGGCCCCGCCCCCTCCCCCCGACCCTGACTGACCCATGCGAAGGGCTTCCCTAGGCACCCTCTTTCTGACGGTCTTCGTGGACCTGGTCGGCTTTGGCCTGGTCATCCCGTTTCTGCCCGCCATGGCGCGCGATTTGGGTGCCGGTGACTTCGTGGCCGCGGCCCTGGTCGCTTGCTATTCGCTGGTGCAGTTCGTGACCGTGCCCATGTGGGGTCGACTCTCCGACCGCGTCGGCCGTCGCCCGGTGTTGCTGTGGAGCATAGCTGCCGCCGCCTTGGGCATGCTCTTCCTCGGATTTGCCCAGTCACTGGTGGCGCTCTTCCTGGCCCGCGCTTGGAGCGGGGCGGCCACCGCCAACATCGCGGTGGCGCAGGCCTACATCGCCGACGTCACGCCGCCCCGGGACCGCGCCAAGGGCATGGGCATCATCGGGCTGAGCTTCGGGCTAGGCTTCATGCTCGGTCCCTTCATCGGCGGCGAGCTCGGCCGCTTCCACGTGCTCGGGCACCAGGGCACCGTGCCGTCATTTTTCGCGGCTGCGCTGTCCATGGTCAACTTGGTATTTGCCCTGCGCTATCTGCCCGAGTCCCTGCCGCCCGAGCGGCGCGCCGCCATCCACCGCAAGCTCGCCATCGTCGATCTGGATGCGCTGCGCCGAGTGGGCCGCTATCCCGGGCTCGCCCTGATCTTGTTCATCGCCTTCAATTCCATATTCTGGTTCTCGGGCGTGCAGGCCATCTTTCGCCTCTTCACCCTGGACGCCTTTCACATGAGCATCCAGCAGACCGGGCGTCTGATCGGCCTCGTCGGCCTGATCTCGGCCATTGTGCAGGGTGGCCTCATCGGTAAGCTCAACCGGCGCTTCGGCGAAGTCCGCCTGCTCGCGGCCGCTCTCGTCATCATGACCTTGGGCTACGTGCTCATGGGTCTCAGTGCTTCCTTGGGCGCTGCCACCTTTGTCGTCGCCTCCTGCCTGGGTGGCCTGGGCACGGCGCTGCACATGCCCAGTGTTTCGAGCTACATCTCGCGTCGGGTCGGCGCCGACGCGCAGGGCGGGGCCTTGGGCCTCATGCAGAGCGCGGGGGCACTGGCCCGGGCGACTGGCCCGCTCATGTGGGGCTTGCTCTACGGCGCGCTCGGACTGCGGGTGCCTTCCTACCTGGCCGCTGGCGCGGTATTCGCCCTCGCCCTGACCGTCTCGCGCCTGCCCCGCTTGTGACGGACGAAAGCGCTTGCGACGGCCGAGATTCGTTGCGCGCCCGCCGGCGCTTCGTTAGCCTCAGGCCGGCCCCATGAGGTCGACCATCTCGCTCCTGCTCATCGCCTGCTCATTGACAGCGCTCGGCCGGCCTAGCGCCGCCGCGGACAAGGCCACCATCAACCACCGCACCGGGCTCTTCGAGCCACCGGCGAGTGATCTGCGCAAAGCGGCCGAGCGCGGTGATCGCGCTGAGCTATCTCGCGCCGCGACACGCCTCGGCCCGGCTCGCCTTGGTCGTCTCTTGGGCGATGCCGATCGCAAGCTCGTGCTGGCCGCCTTGGAGGCGGCACCGCTCCTCGACGCCGGCGTCCTGCTGCTCGATGCGATGCCTGCCCTCTTGGCTTCGCCCGAGGCGACGGTGCGCGCGCAGGCGGTGACCTCCGTGGCCGCCATGCTTGCCCAATCCGACCCTCTGCGCCTGTCCGAGTACGAGGTGCCGGCGGAGACTTTGCTCGCCAGTTGCCGTGCCCTGGCGAGTATCGCGGCGCAGGATGGGGAGCAGCTGGGCACGCGCCTGGCCGCCATGCAAGGCGCGCTCGAGGGTGGCTCGACCTGCGTCGGCCAACTCAGGCTCGACCTGCTCTTGACCTCGCGCGAGCGCGACATCCGCGCGGCCGCGGTGTGGGTGGTGCCTCAGGCCGCCGATGCACGGACCTTAGCCCTGCTGTCAGGCGCCACTCGGGACGGCGAGAGCAGGGTGGCCGCCGCCGCGGCCGCGCGCCTGTGCACCTGGTCCTCCTCCGCGGGCGGACCCGGCCCGATCCGCCCGCCCAACATCGCCCGGCCGCTGCACGAGCTCGTCTTGGCCGAGGGGGTTCTGGTGGAGGATCAGGTCGACTTGCTCCCCTGCCTGGCCGCGTCCTCCGATCCGGCCGATCGGAAGGCGCTGACCGAGCTCGGCGAGACCGGTCGCGCCCCCGTGCGCGAGGCGATCAAGCGCCTGCGCGCCGCACGGGCGGGGCAGACCGTGGCCGAGAGCGGTGTGATTGGCGGCGCACCGTCCCGGCAAAAGTAGGCTCGGCAAAAAGGGGCTCAGCAAAAGGGGATCAGGTCGATAGCTGACCGGGAGCGAGGCGTCGCCCCGGTGGACCGGCCTGGCTTGCGCTGTAGCCACGCCGGCGCTCTGGCCCACCGCCCACCTTACCAAATCTCACCATCGTAAGGCAAACGTGGTAGCCTGTCCTCATGGCGGCGATCAAATTGACGGCAAAGCGCCAAGCGACCCTGCCGCGCCGCTTGTGCGAGGAGCTCGAGGTTGGGCCGGGCGACAGAATTGAGCTCGAGCGTCGGGTGGAGGGCGGCGAGCCGATCTGGATCATGCGACCGCGCAAGGTCGACTGGTCGTGGATCGGGACGGCGACCGTGCCCGCCCACGCTGTCCACGACATGCCCGCCATAAGGGCCTCGATCGCACGCGGGCGAAAGCGGCAGGGTGCGTGAGCCTAGGGCTCGATACCACCGTCCTGCTGCGTCTCCTCACCGGCGAGCCGGCCAGGGAGGCTAGCCTGGCGCGGGCTCGCCTCGAGCGGGCCTACGCGGCCCGCGAGCGCGTGGTCGTCACCGACCTCGTGTTGGCGGAGGCCTACTTTGCCCTGCACTACCACTACGGCATCGCCAAGGAGGAAGCCCGCTCCCACCTGCGCAGGATGGCGGGCTCGGGTATCTTGACGGTCTCGCCGCCCGAGGCCGTCTGGGCGCTCGACGCCAGTGCCGAAGCCGGCCTGGCCGATCGGCTGATCCATGCTCGCCACCGGGCCGAAGGCGTGGCGACTCTGACCTTCGATCGCAAGGTGGCCGCCCTCGAGGGAGCCGTCCGGCTCGGCTCGCGCTGATTCGCTGGCGTGGTGCGACGACCGCCGCTGCGCCAGCCGGCAAAGTCGGCTGGCCTGGGCCGGCCCGGCGATCTGGCGGCCAACCCCGGCCTTGTGCTGGAAGTCGCACTGTGTATACTGCTCGGCCAGTCGAGGGCCGCCTCTTTTGGAGGACAGATGGAAGGACGGAAGGCCGAACAGCAGTTTGTGTTGCACAGTGGCTGCGGTCTCCGTGGGTCGGGTTGGCTCGGGTGGCTCATTGCTCTGGCGCTGTCGTCCTCGCCTCTGCCCCTCCGGGCCCAAAGTGAGCAAAGTGAGCAAAGTGAGCACGACGCCCCCGCATCAGCTACTGCCGCCGCCACCCTTTCGGTTGAGCCGCAGCTCGAGACCGAGCAACCCGGAGCGGGCGAGGCCGCGCGCGCGACACCCGAAGTGAGCCGGCCGGCGCCGGCGGTGGGCCCGAGCCGTGCGGCCGAGCCCGCCGACCAGGTGGCGGCGGTGGCCCGGGTTGGCCGACCCGGTTGGGCGAAGGCGCTCGGGATGTTCGGGCTCACCCTCGACTTCGGTGTGTCCGGGATGCTTCCCGATGCCGGTCTGCTCTTGGGCTTCGTGCCCAAAGACTGGGTGCGCTTGAATTTCGGCGTGGGCTATAACGGGCTCGCCCCCGGGGTGCGGGCCGGCGTCAGCCTGGTCAGTCCGGTGTTCTTCCCTTTCACAGCCGCCCTCGAGTGCGGTCACTACTTCGACGGCGACGCCAACCGGGCTTTGCACTGGTTCGGGCGCGACGACGAAATTCTGGCCCTGAAGGCCTTCAGCTACGACTATCTCAACCTCCTGGGCGGGCTCACTCTCACCGTCGGCAGAGTGGGTGTCTACCTCCTCGGCGGTGTGACCTGGATGAGCGCGACCATCACCAACTTCCAGCAAACCGTCAACCAGAGCACCAATGTCGGGTTGGTGGCCTCCGACCCGAAGGCCACCTACCGCGGCCCCTCGGCCAAGCTGGGCGTCTTCTTCCACTATTGACGAGAGGGTGTGCGTGAGAAAACCGAAGCTTCGTCGCCGGCTCGAGCCCGTGCAATTTCTCCCCCTCGTGCTCGCCCTCTTGGTCGCGGGCTGCGACCACCTGGTCGAGATAGACGCTCATTGCGACAAGCTCTGCCTGAGCTCGCCCGGTCCCACCGTTCCCGGCCTGGCCACGCTCGCCGCCGCCAACAATCCCTTTGGGGGCAGCGATGCCAGCCTGCCCTCGGCGGGCGGCCAGCCCGCCGATTCGCAGCCCAGCGGCCCTTCGGGTGCGTCGGACGTGGTCGCGCCAACCGTCGCTGCGAGCGCGGATGGGGGGACAGATGGCCTGGCCGGCGATGCGTCCATCGACGCCGAAGCGTCCTCGCCCTTCGGCAATCCGGCCGACGGGAGCCCCGCCGTGGCGACGGACGCAGGCGCGGGCTTCGGCGCGCCCGACCTTGCCAGCCCCGACCTCGACACGCCTGACCTCGCCGCGTCCGACCTGCCCGACTTCGATGCCGGCCTGCCCGCCGCGGCGCTAGTGTGGACCGCGCAAATGGACTTCAGTCAAGTGCTCAATCAGCTACCCGCCACCGGGGTGGGACTTTCGGCCCAGGTGCGCGTATCCAAGACCAACCTGTCCAGCGCCACCGACCTGAGCTTCATCGACTCGGTGGACGTCGTCTTGCTCACCGGGAACGGGCCAGGCGGCAGCGTCGACGCGGGCGATCCGACGCTTGCGCTTGTCCTCGACGCGGGTGCGATCGCCGGCAGCACTGGCCCGGATGGCGGAGCCACCCTATGCGCAGGTGGCAGCGGCGCGATTACTATCGCCTCCTTTCGCGGTCAGGCGGGGCAGCTCACCGGCCCGAGCATCGACCTCGATATCTTGGCCCCTGATCTGAACCTCTTCGATTGTCTGAAGTCCGCCCCCGCAACCCTGACCGTCACCCTGCGCTCGCGGGAGGGCGCCTGGCCCACCGCCGACGCGCCCTTGACCCTAACCACCTGCCTCGCCGCCAGCACCCAGGTCGGATGGCCTTGAGTGGGGGAGGGTAGGACCGGGTAGGCTGTCCCCGTCGATCATCGGCGTAGCCCTGACCGCCGCATTTACCGCGTCCGCGAGCTAGACCCTGAACGAGGAAAGTGTCTTGTCTTTCGCGGGGGACTGTGCCAATACTCGGCCGCTGATTTTAGGACAGTGGTCTCAGTGTCCTCGACAAACAGGCTGGGTAACTTGTGGCGGCGCATACGAGCCAGCGTCGTGCAAGACGTGCCGCCGGAGCTAGATGAGTGCGAGGCATGCCGCGAAGTGGATTGCACGCAGGCGCGTTGGCAAGATTGCCAGCGCAGGCTACTTGCCGCCAAAACTGCGGCACTGGCTGCCGCGCCGGCTAGCTTTCGCCTTCTCCCGGATGTCTTTCGGCAGGGCAGTGCCTTCTCCAGTACAATGAAGACACTGGGGACGGGGGATGTACGTCCGTTTGCCGCACAGCCGCGGCGCAGATAGCGCCACGCATTGCAAGTTTGGTCGCCAAACCTGAACGACAAACCCCGCGCGTTTCGTGCAGCTGGTCCGATATCGGGTACAATAGGGTGGTCACTCCCTGACAGTGCCCGGTGCCATGATTGAGCTCACCCGCTCCCACGGCTGCAACATCGTAAGTCTCGAGGTACCCGGGACCCTCGAGTGCAGAAACGTCGTTATGCGCACGTTGGCGGCCGCCTGCAGGCTGGTCTTGCCGAAAAACGGCTCACGCTCCGCGCGCCATTTCGATTTCGTCTCCCACCTCGAGTCCGCCGTGGGCGAGGCCTATAACAACATCGCCCTGCACGGCTACGCCGGGCGCGAGCCCGGTGCCATACAGCTCCAGATCGAAAACTCTCCGGAATGGACGCGAATCACCATCAAAGACACGGGTCTCAGCTTCGACCCGCGCCTGGCATCTTCTCCAGATCTGGCCACCCTGCCCGAATCGGGTCTAGGAATTTTCATCATGCGCTCCTTCGTCGACGAGCTCACCTATGTCGGCGGTCCGCCCAACGTCTTGACTCTCTTCAAGCGTCTAGATGGCAAGCGGCTTGACCCCAGCCCCGAGACAAGCTTCAATAAGCCGCCCGCGCCTGTCGCGAAAGAGCGCTGAGACATATCGCCTCATATCGCCTCACATGCACTTCAAGCTAAGCACCGAAGACAGCCTGACCACCCTCGCCATCGATGGCGAGCTCGATGCCACCACCGTGGTCGAGCTCAGGCCGGTGATCGCCAAGATCGGCGCGGAGCGCCCGGCCCGGGTACAGGTCGATCTCACCCACCTCCGCCTGATCGACAGCTCAGGGGTGGGTGCTATCGTCGCGCTCTTCAAGACCGTACGCGGCTACAGGGGGGAGCTAGGCGTGGTAGGAGTGCGCAACCAGCCGCTCGCCATTTTTCGGCTGTTGCACCTCGATAGTGTGCTGATACGTGAGGTGGCGTGACCAGGCATCGCGCGGGTAGCGAGATCCGGATCTTCCTTGGTTGTCGCGTCTGTGTGCTGTTGCCGTCTTGTTAGCCCCTGGTCCCTTGGGGTGGCCTTAACAACTGTCCGGGCGCTCGGACAGTGACGGCCAATCGCAACCAGCAAAGCGGTGACACTTTGCGGGTTTACGGGTTAGGCTCTTGCGGTGGCCGGGCTTTTCCGGCAGTATCGGCGCTCGTCCCCCACGCGTAGAGCAGCTCTTGGGGCGCTGTGTTCTCTTTGGACTCGTACCATGCCTAATTTGCGACGTGTTGCCGTGGAGGTAGTAGTTGACGGCGGCAGAGACCGGCCACCGAGGCTAATTGCTCTAGAGGCGCGCACGACGGTGGGTCGGGATGACGACAATGACATCAGTCTTCCGGATACCGTGCTCTCTCGCCATCACGCCGAATTCCGGGAGAGGAACGGGATCTACTATGTCGTCGATCTCGAGAGCACGAACGGCACCTACGTAAACGATGTCCGTGTTCACGGGGAGCGGGCTTTGCACAATGGCGACGTTGTCACCGTAGGTGGGACATCGCTGATTTTTCACGAAGAAGTGCTTGCGCCTCACCATTTCGCCGCCAACGCGGATGGCGTGGTGGTCGAGTCGATCGTGCGCGAGCCGACCGAGCCCAAAACGATCAGGTTGGCCGATTATGCCGATCTGGTGCGCAGTCAAGCGACCAACGCTTTGATAGTCAATTACCCCGTGCCCGAGCTGTTTGCCAAGGTGCTAGAGGCCATTCTCGATTCGATTCCCGCCCAGCGGGCCGCCATCATGCTGATGGAGGAAGGCGCGTCGTCTCCCACCATCAGAGCAACGCGCTCGCGCAGCGAGCACGACCTTGGCTCGGTCAGGCTCGATATCGTCGAGCGCACTGTCGCAGAGGGCAAGCCCATCTCGGTGCGCGACATTGTGGATGACGCCGATGTGAGCCAGCGGAATGGCGCCCTGGGTCACAGGATCCGTTCCGTGATGTGTGCGCCCTTGTGGTCAGCCTTGGACAGCAAGGGCAGGCAGATGTTGGGAGTGCTCTATCTGGATAGCCGGGCCGACCGACCGCCGCTCTCTGATCGTGATCTTCGCGTCCTCGTCCTGTTGGCCAACATCACGGCCACCAAGATCGAAAACGGCCGTTTGCTCGAGGAGAGCCTGCAGAAGCAGCGAATCGATGAAGATATGAGGCGAGCGGCCGAAATCCAATTCGAGCTCTTGCCTCGCCGCTCGCCAGCGGTTGAAGGGTACTGCGTGTGTGGTGCGACCGAGCCTTGTCGCATGGTGGGGGGGGACTACTTCGACTTCGAGGATGACGGTCGCAATCTGCATATCGCCCTCGCAGATGTGGCGGGCAAGGGCACGGGCGCGGCCATGCTGATGATGGTGCTGCGGGCCACGGTGCGCGCCCACTGGCGCTATGGCGCCCTGGCCGAAGCCACCGCGCGCATCAATCAGACCTTTCATGAGAACGTGCCCTCTGACAAGTACGCAACCTTCTTCTTGGCTCGTCTCGACCAGCGCACCGGCAGGCTGGCCTATGTCAACGCGGGCCATAACCGGCCCTTGCTGGTAGGACCAACCGGCCGGTGGAGCCATCTCGATGTGGGCGGAACCGTGGTGGGAGCTTTTGCCGAGACCATCTATCGCCAGGGTACTGCCGTGCTCGAGCCGGGCGCGTGCCTGGTTGTGTTCTCGGACGGCGTCAGCGATGCGTGGCCTGACCACAATGAGGCCGACCGTCAACTCGTGAACCTCGTGCGGGCACGCACGAGGGGAGAGGTGGATGCCCTTCGTCGGGAAATTCTCACCGTGGCGGAACAGACCAATGATGATCGAACCGTGATCATTCTGGAGAGGCTGGCCGAGCCCGTGGCAGCGGCCTGCTGATGATAGTGCGCGGAGTTGGGGTCAGCGGCGGGTCCGGCATGCTGGCCGGGATCGATGTTGTATCTGACCAGGCGAATGGCGTTCCGATTCTCTGCCGCATGCCGCTTGTGCCAGAGATTCAGCTCGAGGTTCAGCAGGGCGCGTAAAGCGAATGGGATTGCCGCTAGCCGTAGGACAAACCAGTTTCGGCTGGCCCATCGCCAGGTGACCGCAAGCGCGACGGGTGCCGGGAGCAGAAACCCCATCGGCGGTGCGGACTGGCTCGCCACCGGAAGCCACCAGCCTACTCCTGAGGGTGCAACAGGGCCTCATGTGCCAGGTGTCTTGACGAGCGGGGAATGGCCGCGCTCTTGCAGGAGCGGCTCGGGCAGCCAGACTCCGCTGTTTCCTGAGACCACAATGGAGATCGCGACCCCGGCCGTGCTATTGTCAGCCCAGACGTCGTGGCTGTCATGCATTCATTCATTTCTGGCGTGGAGTCCAGGTCGGCTGTGATCGGCATAATCGGCCAGGGCTATGTCGGCCTTCCCCTGGCCCTGGTGTTCGCCGAAGCGGGATTTCACACGCTTGGCTTCGACGTCGATGGGGGAAAGATCAGAGCGTTGCAGTGCGGCGAGTCTTACATCAAGCACCTTGGGGCTGAGCGCGTCGCCGACGCCGTCAAGGGTGGCCGCTTTTCTCCCACGCTTGACTTCGACCGCCTACGGTCCTGCGACGCTATCATCATCTGCGTCCCCACTCCCCTCGGCGCCCACCGCGAGCCGGACAACTCGTACATCCACGCCACCGCCCGCGAGATCGCCAAGCGCCTACGGCCCGGCCAGCTCATCATCCTTGAGTCAACGACCTACCCCGGCACCACCGACGAGGAGGTGCTGCCGATCCTGCAGCAGAGCGGGATGACCTCGCCCAAGGACTTCCTGCTAGCCTTTTCACCCGAGCGCGAGGATCCAGGCAACGCCAAGTTCTCGACCCGCACCATTCCCAAGGTGGTGGGCGGCATCAACCCCGAGTCCACCGCGGCGGCAGCGGCGCTCTACCGAGCGGCCCTCGACCAGGTGGTGCCGGTCTCGCAGGCGCGGGTGGCGGAGTCGTGCAAGTTGCTCGAGAACGTCTTTCGCTCAGTGAACATCGCGCTGGTTAACGAGCTGAAGATGGCGTTTTCGCGCATGGGGATCGACGTCTGGGAGGTCATCGCCGCGGCGAGCACCAAGCCCTTCGGCTACATGCCGTTTTATCCTGGGCCCGGGCTAGGCGGGCACTGCATCCCGCTCGACCCCTTCTACTTGTCGTGGAAGGCCGCGGAGTATGGGCTGTGGACGCGCTTCATCGAGCTAGCGGGCGAGATCAACACCTCGATGCCCCACTACGTGGTGTCGCGTCTCGTCGAGGCCCTGAACGGCGTGGGCAAGGCGCTGCGTGGGTCGCGGGTTCTGGTGGCGGGCCTGTCCTACAAGGCCAATGTGGACGACACACGCGAATCGCCCTCATTCGAGCTCATAGAGCGTCTGCAGGCGGGCGGGGCGCTGGTCGAATACTGCGACCCCTTCTTTCCCGAGCCGCCGCACACGCGCAAGCACGACCTGGCCCTGAAGTCGGTGCCGCTCGCGCACGAGACGTTCGCCAAGTTCGATGTGGTTCTGCTCGCCACCGCCCACGACCAGTTCAAGGATGCCAAGCTGTGGGCTGGGCTGCCGCTCGTGGTGGACACGCGCAACATGGTCGAGCCCCTGTGCAGAGACGGCGTTCGCGGGCCGGTCAGCTTGGTCAAGGCGTGAGGCTCGCCCAACCTTGGGGCGACCGAGCGCCAGCGGCAACCAGACTGCGCCGACCAGCATAGGGGTGTGCGGGCCGCAGAGATTTCTCTGGTTGGCTCTTTTGCTCGAAGTGACCGTCTCCTGCTGTGCCAAGCGGAGGCTAAATGCCAAGAGCATTTCCAGGGCAGGGGCTCACGCCGCTAGGCGCCAGGATCGCTTGGTACCCAGAGCAGGCTTGGCCGGTCTTTCACCGCCGTCTCCGTGGCAGTCGCGTGGGATCGGCGGGGGTGGCGCGTTCTTCGCCCCGGAAATCAGCCCCTTCGATGACCAGATCTACATGTCCACCGATATGGGAGTCGTCTTCCGAACTACCGATTTCGGCGAAAGCTGGGCTACGTTGGACTTTCGCGTTCTGCCGGGGGCAAGTCGGGCCCAGGCGCGTTTCACCTCTGACCCGCAGATCCTCTACGCGATAGCGCCGGTTGACGACGTGGCCGTACCCTACGTCTCGCGCGACGGGGGCGCCAGGTTCACGAGACTCGAGCACATGGGGGCGACAGGCCTCTATTATGTCGAAGTTGACCCGCAGCGCTCGGACCGCTTGCTGGTGAGCAACCCGGGCCATCTATATTTCTCGACCGATGGGGGAGCTACGCTGCATGAGATACACGCGGCTGTCGACCCTAGCGGAGCCGGTCTGATCCTGGCCGGCGCCTTTTGGGATGGCGCGACCATCTATGCGGGCACGAACGACGGCTTGCTGCTGTCCATGGACAACGGCAGGTCATTCAGAGTGCAATCAACGGGAGGAATCCCAGCGGGTCAGTCGATGGTCTCGTTTACTGGTGCCAGACAGGGCAGCACAGTGCGATTCTTCGCTGTCACCGCTGTCGGCCCACGAGCCGGAGAATCGGGGTGCCAATTGTCAGGGGCAGGTGTCTATCGCCTCGACGCAGGCCAGAGCGCCTGGACCCACTTGACCAACAGGCTACCCTCGGGCCACGCCCCCGTGTTCGCCGGCATGGCCGCGAACGACACCAACGTGGCCTATGTAGCCGGCCGAGACACCAAGGCGCTCGCTCCCGCGGTCGCCAAGACCGATGACGGCGGTGATACGTGGGCAAGCGTGCTGGAGACCTCTGGCAACCAAAACATTGCCACGGGCTGGTCGGGCGCACGCGGTGACAAGGGTTGGGGTTTTGGTGAGTGCAGCGAAGGATTCGCCGTTTCTCGGGGTAATGCCGACCGGGCCGCCCTCACCGACATGGGCTTTGTGCACGTGACCAGCGACGGCGGGACGAGTTGGCGACAAGCCTACGTCGATCCGGCTGACCAGAATCCTGCGGGAGCGGACACGCCCAAAGGGCGCGCCTATCGCGGCATCGGCGCCGAGGATACCTCGGTGTGGTGGCTGACCTGGCCCGACGCCAGCACGATCTTTGCCTCACTCACCGACATCACCAGCCTGCGGTCGGAGGACCGCGGATTACACTGGGTGCGAGATTCGAGGAACGGGCTCACGTTGAATACGACTTACCAGGTGTTGCAAGGACCATCTGGTACCCTCTACGCCGCTACCTCACCCGTGTGTCGGTTCTCACATTATTCCACCGCGCTTTTCCCGAGCTGATTCGTGAGGAAAGGTGGACGATTTCCCGCATTGGCGGTGGCGGTGGAGTGGGCTGGAATTGGCTGGGAGAGCGGGAAAAGAAAAGCCCCGACACCAGGAGCGAGGCTACTGGAGCCGGGGCTAAGGATTGACGACGGTTAGAAGGGTAAGTCGGTTTGCTGACCGGTGAGGGATAGGTTGCGATAGTCGCGCATGATGGCGCGCAGGTTGCTGATGCGGAGGATGAGAGCGGTGGCCTTGCGCGCCTCTGGTGACGGCGGGTCGCCGCGGGCTAGGGAGTCGAGGGAGATGTCTGGATTTTCCGCGGCGAGCTGGAAGGCGGCGACTGCAAGGACGGCGTCGAGAGCGACCAGGACGCCGAGCTCTGGAGCGACGGCGAGGTCGCTGGCGGTGGCCTGCATAACGGGAGCGTGGTGTAAAGTCATCATGCCACCTCGCTGAGGGCGGCCTGAATGTGCTCGGCGGAGACGGTCTTGGCTTTGGCGAGCGCCGCGGCCATGAGCGCGTGGTGGGCCAGCAGATTCACCTTGCGTGGCAAGCCTTGGGTGGCTTGGAAGATGGCCTCCTCGGCGGCGGGCTCGAAGAGGGGCAGGTCGGTGCCCGCCAGGTGTAGGAGATGCGCCAGGTATGGGCCGAGCTCGGTACGAAGAAGGCCGGTGGCGTGGTAGCGGATCACGATGCGCTGGTTGAGCGACTCGTAGGCCGCCATGCCGAGGCGTCGACGCAACTCGACCTGGCCGACCAGGAGGAGGCAGAGACGATTCTCAGCATCCATCTGGTAATTGGTGAGCAGGCGCAGATCCTCGAGGACCTCCGAGCGGAGGTTGTGGGCTTCGTCGACGATCAGTACAGGTCGGCAGCGGGCTTCAAGGCAAAGACGGGTAACCTCATTCTTGATTTGGCGATAGAGGGCAGCGCGGTTACGCTCGGTAGGAAGGCCCATCTCCCAGGCGATGGTCTTGTAGAGGTCCATCACATTGCCGGTGGACAGGGAGACGTAGACGACGCGATACAGGCCGGTGTGGAGGCCAGTGACGACCTTGCGGCAGGAGCTGGTTTTGCCGCTACCGCTCTCGCCGGTGATGAGTCCGATGCCCCTGAGCTCTATGAGGTGAGCGAGGCGGGCCTCAAGCTCCTTGCTCGATGCCGAAGGGAAGAGGTCCTCGGGTTCGATTTCCTTGGCGAAGGGGTGGCGGGTCAAGCCGAAGTGTTTGCGATACATCAGAAGCCCTCCGGTTCGCCTTTGTCGTGGTGTTCCCCATCGGCAACGCCCGTCTCTTCCACAAAGTCGCGCAGGCGCAGTCCTGCTGGCGGCGGCGGTGGCGCAGCCGATGGGTCTACGGCCTTGGTCGTGTGGTCGCGTTTGACGAAGCAATTGGCGTACGCGTCGACCTTCTTGGCCACCTCGACCTTGCGGCCATCGTGCCAAACCTCGACTGGACGGCCTGGCTGCGTCGGATTGAAGCGTAGGGTCACGGTCTGACCTACCAGCACGGCATCGACTTCATAAAGGACACCGCGCAAGCTGACCGTGCGATCCCTGGCGACCTTCCGCTTCTCCTCGAAAAGAAAGAGGGCACCTAGGTCGCCACCGGGCTCGGGAAGACGGACCTCATCGGAGACCTGCGCCCATCTGTCCAGCGGTGTCTCGCCGTCGAGACCTTTGTGCGGACGCTGGTGATACTCGCCTTCGATGAAGGCCCATAGCCGACGGTTGAGGGCGTCGATGCTGGCTGTGTCGGCCGGGCTCAGGACGGGCATCAACTGCAGCCTGACCGTCCTGAAAAATCTCTCGATTTTTCCACGTCCTTGCGGCACGTAGGGCCGGCTATGGATCAGCGTGATGCCGAGCTTGGCACACACCAGAGCGAGGTGATGCGAGCGATAGACAGCGCCATTATCAACGTAAAGACGCTTGGCCAACCCCCTACGGCGAATGCCCTGCTCGAGCACGGGCAAAAAGGCGGCGGTGTTCTCGGCGAAAGCGAAGCGTGCATATGGCACAACTCTGGTTGCGTCGTCGAGCAGGCCCAACAGGTACGTCTTGTGTCGCCGTCGTCCGTCAACCGGTACAGCTATCCCGTGCATCACGTCGCTCATCCACAGCTCGTTAGCCTTCGCGAAAGCGAAGTGCCGGCGATCCTTGCTGGTCGGCTCGTCCGGGCGCTTTTCCATGAGGCCTTTGGCTGACAAGAGCCGGTGCACGGTGGCTGGCGCAAGCTCCAGGTCCTCCGGCACTTCACGCGAGGCCCGGGCTGCCTCGATTACCATACGCACCGACAGGTCCCGCTTGTCGTCCTTGATCATGCATAGGAGGTCGGCCACCTTTTCGGGGATGGCCCGTGCCTGTCCCTGATCGGCGCGCGGCTTGGGGCGTAGAGCTGGAAAGCCACCTCGGCGCCAAT
The DNA here is from genome assembly GCA_963849735.1 of uncultured delta proteobacterium. Classification (GTDB taxonomy): domain Bacteria; phylum Myxococcota_A; class Polyangia; order Fen-1088; family Fen-1088; genus Fen-1118. Next base: position 102,634 of record CAWKJE010000034.1, on the reverse strand, counting down.
CCTGTAGCCAACCTCGCATCGTTTCCGCCGCCACCCTGCCACGTCGCGATCCGGGGATGTCGTAGGTTTGCGCTGCCTTTTCTCGCAAGCGGGCATAGATGCCCCGCTCGCCCGGCTGCAGGTGTACGAGATCGGCGATGAGCCCGTAGCGAAAAAGCGCCACTTCGTCGGCTCGCTGCCCTGATTCGGTCGTTTGGTCTTTGCTCGTCATCATTTTTCTCCTTCGGCCTCCTTCTGCGAGGACCGTGAGTGAGCACTACCGGTTTGGGGCTGGCGGGTCTGGCCCCGTTCCCTGTTGGGAGTGCCGGCGCCGCCGCGCACGTCGCCGAGGGCGAGGGCCGAATCCGAGCGGCGGGGCCAGTGACCCAAGGTACGTCGCACCGAACGTGCGCAGCCGCACCAGGGCAGATGAGGTCGCGAGAGTCTTGCGTACGGCGAGCACGCTGGCCTCTTCGCCCAGGCGGCCGGGCAGGAGGGTTACCAGCGCCAGGAGGACCACCTGCACCGGGTATACCCGCCGCCTCACCCACCGTATGGCGCCTCGCGCGTCCATCAGCTCAGGCCGTAGCTCCTCGGCTATCTGCTCCAAGCTGAGGCCCTCGGCTTGCCTCTCCTCAACGGTGGCTACCACCTGCTCGACCTGGTCCAGAGTCTCAGGAAGCCGACTCGCCAGGCAGTCAGGTATCAAGCTGAACGTCGTCTTTCCCTTCCGGCAGTACCACCTTGCGATCCGCATCCCAGGCGGAGATACCCGGGAGTACGTCCCGTGCCGGCCAAAACCGCATCCACCTCGGGGATGCAGGGGGCATTGCACAAGAGTTGCGTTCCGCCAGGCTTGCTGGCTAACGTATTGCTCGCTGGTGAGCGCCGCTTCGTGGCGCAATTGCACTGGCCGGGGCCCGCACGGCGGCAACCGTGGCGGGCCATTTCCTCTTGTTTGGTCCCGAGAACAGGCGACAGGCCCGTTGGTGGCGCAGCATCAGCCAGTTTTCCCTTCCCGCAAAAAATCCCCAGATTTCCGTCCCAGACTGGTAGCCCGTCTCAGGCGCTCCAGCGCTGCCCAACTCCGAGAAGCCGGGTGCGGTGGATCACGAAACTATGTGCGACCCGACACCCGTGCATGACATATATATGAGCTATCGCCTCGAAGACGCCCAGCTCGACCAGACATCGGGTGCGGTCATGCGCTCGGTGGATAAAGGCGCCCACTGGACGGTGTTGCATGACTTCGGCCATCCCGTGGTGTTCCTGGCTCTCGATCCAAACCAGCGAGACACGATGTACGCGAGCGTGGTCCATCACAGCCAAGGGGGAGTATTCCGCACGACCAACCTCCAAGATGGCGCATCTTCCATTTGGACACGCTTGCCCGATCCGCCGCGAACGGAGGGTCACCCCTACAACCTCGCCGTGCTCAAGGATGGTTCGGTGGTCGCCACCTACTCGGGCCGGCGTGCGCGGAGCTTCACGGCTTCAGCGGGCGTGTTCGTGCTGCCGCCGGATGCCCGCAATTGGACGGATGTATCGGCGCCCGGCATGCACTATTGGGTGAAGGACCTCGTGGTCGATGCCGCCGATCCCAGCGAGAGCACCTGGTACGTTGGCGTGTTCCAGGCCTGGAATCTCTCGGCCGCCGCAGAGAGCAACGGCTTGTACCGGACCACAAATCGGGGTCAGACGTGGCAGCGCATCTGGCCTGGCCAGAACGTTGAGTCGGTGAGCATAGATCCGAACAATCCCGCGAGGATGTTCGTGGCCACCGAATCGGACGGTCTTTGGTTGACCACGAATCTGAGCTCGGCGACGCCGAGCTTCAGGGCAGATGCTGACTATCCGTTCCCTCATCCGCTGCGCATCTTCTTCAATCCTAACGAGAGGGACGAGGTTTGGGTGGCCAGCTTCGGCGGTGGGATTCGCGTGCGCAAGTTGTGACGGCACCCAGCACAGCGCGCTGTACCTGGAGGAACTGTCCGAGCGCTCGGACAGTGTGTGGCTGGGCGGAGCTGCTTTTGCGCAGGCCTTCCGCCCTAGTTTGAATGCCTGGGGGAGGCTTCGCTGGTGATCAGCGCGCTCACGCACAAGTGATCGGAAGCGTGCATGTCGCCGATCTGGAAGTCGATGGCGTGCAGGCCGTGGCCAGTGAAGATGCGGTCGATGCGCAGGAAAGGAAGCTTGGTCGGGTAGGTATAGCCAAAGCCGCGGCCGGCGGTGGTGAAGGCATCGTCAAGGTCGCAGAGGTTGTCGTGCACGATGCGGCTCAAGGCTGGGAGATTGAAGTCTCCCGCCACGATGACCGGGTGTGTGCTGGTGCGCTCAGCAGCGGCCAGCCCTTCGACTTGGCGACGGCGACGGTAGGCGTTGAAGCTTAGCGTGTCGGCCCCCTGGCCGAGCAAGATGTGGCCGTGGCGCAACTCGTAGAGAAAGCCTCGCCCTCGCATATCTTCGAGACCCTCCCGCGGCGAAGTCGTGTGGACGCTGAAGACGTCCACCGGACCGAGAGGCGTGTCGAGCGTATATGCCATGAAGTGCGCTCCGCCGTCGCCAATGCGGTGACCGCCGCCTTCGCCTGCGCGGTAGTGCAGAGCACCTGACTGTCGGACGTCGAGTATGGGAAAGCGCGAGGCGATGAAAAACTGATCGCGCTGGTCGATGTTCCAGCCCGCGAAGGCCTGGCGTAACTCGACTGTGAGACCAGCGTGCGCCTCCTGTAGCAGCACCAGGTTGGGTTGCAATTTCATGACCTGGTCGACGATGGCGGGAACGCCATGATAGCCCAGCTCGATGTTGTAGCTGACCAGGCGGATAGCGCGTGGGTCATCCCGGGTGTGCCCGCGGTGCCCGAAACCCAGCTCAAGACCGAGCAGGCCGGGCAGCGCGCATAGAACGGCTGCCACCTGCAAGACGAACCAGCGCCGGCTTGCCCATCGCCAGGTGACAGCAAGCGCGATGGGGGCCGGGAAGAGGAACCCAATCGGTGGTGAGTACAGGCCTGCTACTGGTAGCCACCAGCCTTCGCCGGAAAAGCGCAGCACAAGCCCTGCCGCCAGCAGGCCAAGCGGGTAAGCCGCTCCAGCAATGGTGGCTCCCCTGCGCAGCCAGCGGTCGGGCCGAGAAGAGGAAGATTTTGTCATGTGCTTGGACCGCCGTGATTGGCGGATCGTGGCGATTCTGTCGCTGGAGGATCCCAGATGACGGTCTCCGCCACAAGTCGATTCCAAAATGTTATAAAGGGCATTGTGCGTCGCTTTCTGATTCTCTGCGCTCTGCTGTCCGCTGCCTCCGGATGTGCCAGCACTGAGGCTTTCGACTATGGCCGGGAGCCCGATCCACGACGGGAGGAGTTCGTGATCGGGGTGGGGGACGTTGTGCGCATCAACGTGTGGCACATGCCCGACATCTCCGGCGATGCCAAGGTCCGGCCCGATGGCACGGTTACGATGCCGCTCCTCGGGGACATGAAGGCTGCAGGTGCGTCCCCTTCAGCGCTGCGCGCTAAGATCGAGTCTGCGCTCAAGTCATACATCAAGGATGACTCGGCCAAGGTGACGGTAGCCGTCCTCGAGGTGAATAGCTACCATTTCACCGTAGCCGGAAACGCCGAGCGTCAGGGCTCCTTCAGCGCCAACCATTTTGTCACTGTCACCGAGGCCATTGCACTTGCCGGCGGTGCGAGCCGATTCGCGTCGCTCTCCAACATCGTGCTCATCAGGCAATCGTCGAACGAGCCCCGCCGCATTCCCATCGACCTGGCAGCCATCTACAGTGGCAAGCGCCCCGAGATGAACCTGGTCATCATCGGCGGCGACACTCTTTATCTGCCCTAGGGCTGACGGGGTTCCGGAAGGTGCTGGCAGCCGGTCTGCCTTCTACTCCTCTACCAGCACCGTCCCCAGGAGCCGATCCGACGGCAACCGACGCCGCAGCCTCGCGAGGGCAAACTCGCTGACACTTCCGGCGGCTATCAGTATAACGAGTCCCACCTCCGGGAGAAGCGCAACCTCATTCACGATGGTAATGTCCAGTCCGGAAAGGTCCAACAAGACGTGCGTGTAGCGATCTCGCACCTCCGCCAACACTCCCTCGAGCGTTGGGCTCACGCCGATGCGTGAGCGGACCGGTGTGATGGAATAGACTCCATCGCTGACGACCTCGATAGATGGGATTGCGCCCGGCAGGGCGTTGGGCCAGTCCTGCTGCCGCACGATGATTCCCGTAGGGCTCCCCAGGGAGGCAAGGGCTTTGGCCAGTGTGAGGCACACGTTTCGGAAGATGGAGGCAGAGCGGATAGGCCACAGGCCGCAGATAGGGCGACCTAGCTTCATGATCCGGCGAGCCAGCAGCAGATAGGCCTGCTGAGCCCACACCTCATCGGAGCGCGTACCGCCGCAGGGCAGGGGTGATACCATTGGCAGCGTAGTATAGTCCCGGCGCAGGTCGCTCATGCTATTCCCCTCACTTCGAATGGAAGGCTGTCTCTCATGGCTGCGGTGCGCGGTATGCGCCACGATCGTGCTGGGCGGGGGCGGGGCCGCCTATGGGCAAATGGACTATCGCCTGACGGTGGGCCTCGCGGGGCTGGCCAGTGACAACCCAGCTTCACAACCCACTGGCGCGCCGACCGAAGCCGATGCCTCTGTGGCGTTCCGGGGAGGAGTCGATTTAGGATACCTCGGCTCCTTAGCCACAGATCGTCTCTCTTACACTATCATGGCCACTCGCTGGATCAGGGATACCCAGAGCCCGGCTCTCACCCAGGTGCTAAGGCTGTTCAGCGAAATACAGGTAACGCCCGCAACCAGAGTCAGCCTGAGCGCTGGGGCGACTCTCTCTCACCTAGGTTTGTCAGACACCATCTCCGCCGCGTCGCTGCCGACCACCGGACCCCAGCCCACCGACCAGCAGCCCACCAACTCGCAGACTTCGAGTCCGCAGCAGGTGGGACCGCAGCCTGCTGGCAACCAGGAATATCTCACCCTAGATGCGCGAGAGTCCGTCGCGTGGCAACCGAATGGCCAGTGGCGGGTAGACCAAGGTCTGGGTGGAAGCGCCTATCGCCCATTGGGCGGCGGGTCGGGCTCGATCGACAACGAAGCTCTCACGCTGGACATTGGCCTAGCCAAGCTGTGGCAGCACGACTCGGCCGGGGTGCGAGGTCGTCTGGGAACCATGATGACCTCGGGTTCGGCGGACCAAGCTCAGCCCAGCGCGGGGTCTGATTACACCGAGCTAGCAGAGTCGTCGCTGGTGTGGGAACATCAATGGAATGCGGCGGTCGCGCATGAGCTGTCAGCGGGTATGATCGTCGTCCGTTCTGACCAGGTTCATCCCGTGCCGACCGCTTCCGCCACAGTGACCTGGCGACGCCCCGGGTACACGTTGACAGGCCGCCTCGCGCAGACCGCAGACTACAGTGTCATGATCGGCAGCGCCCTCCAGCGTCGCATGGCCAGCCTAGCGACGGCGTTGCCCGTCAACCGTTTCGAGACGATGAGGTTAATTGCCTCGGCCTGTGTAGAGCACGATTCGCTAGTCGCTGCTACGGACGGGTTGGGTGGATCGATCGACGTCTTCGACGCGTTGGCAGGGCTCGGGTGGCAGCCTGGGGATACCTTTGCTTATAGTCTTGCCTACAGCTTTCGTGACCAGTGGGCCACTGAGACAGGTGGAACCATCTCGGCCTTCTCGGCCTTTCATCGGCAGAGCATCATGGCTACGGTCGCTGCCGCCTATGGCGGCATATTCTAGGCGCCGCGTCAAACCGGGTCTGAGTCTCTTGAAGGTCGGCTCAGACTCGTGAGTTCGTCTCGGCTGGCGGAACCTCGCAAAGAAGCCCCGGTAGGCTGAAGCGCTGCAGGTCTGCGGCTGAGCGCAGCCGATCGTCTTTCCAAGCCAGGCATAGGCTGAAGGTGAGGGCCAGGCCCAGGGAGCTCAATAGTCCTGCGATCAGTATCTTCTTTCGGGGGGACCGAAGCGGGGCAACGGGCTTGAAAGCCGGATCAATCACCACCAAGTCTCCTTGCTGGTCTTGCGAGGCAAAGAGGGACTGCATCTCCACCTGGAAGTGGCGATTCTCCAGCAGCGCTAGGTGCTCGCGACTTTCTCTGGCGCGTCGTTCTAGCTCGATGTACTTGGTGCGCATGTTGGCCAGAGCCTTGGGATCAGTCGGCTCTGGAGGCCGTGCTTGCGCTCGCTGGCCACGGGAACGTGCAGCGCGAGCTTGCTTGTCCAGCAGCTCTATCTGTTGCTGCAGTAGCCTCATTTCCGAGGGCTCGGCGGCAGACCCCTTGGCTCGTTGGGCGGAGGGGGCGGCCAGAGCCTGGGGGTGTGCGGCACTTTCCTCAAGCCGGCGCAGGTAGGCCCTGGCGGCGGCGACTCGCATGGCCGCACGCTTCACATCGGGATACTGCTCGGTGAACTGCGTCTGCTTCTCGGCCAGCTCGCGCTGCGCAGCGGCCAGCTCCGCCTGGGCTCGGAAGCTCGCCTCACCGATGTCGCTCGCCGAGACAGGCTGACTCGAATCCAAAGGCGCCGAACCGCGACGCAACTGGTCCAGTCGCTGCCGGAGCTGCAGCGACTGCATCTCAAGGCCGAAGGAGGCAGAGTCAGAGGACGAGGTATCCAGGAAAAGTGCTCCATTGCGTCCGAGGTTGAAATCGATCACCTCAGGGTGCTGGGCCACCAGCAAGGTCAACTCAGCCTCACGGGCACGTACTTCCTCCTCGGCATGCCGCTTCTCCACGTCTAGGAACTCCTGGATCTCCTTCGACTCCTTGGTCTGGAGCTCGTTACGCGCCTGCACCAGCAGCTGGCAGGCCCGCGCTACGACGGACTGGGCCACCTCAGGCGATGTCGAATCAAAGGCAATTCGAAAGGTGTAACCTTCGCGCGCATTGAAGTGCAGGTCTCGTTTTTGCATTTCCTCGATGCCTGCCACCATCCCATGTTCCTGCACCAGCTTGCTATAGAGCCCAAACTCAGAGAGTAGCTTCTCCAGCAAGGCGTGCGTGAAGAGCGTTTCCTGCAGGGATAGTCCCAGTCGATGTGCCGGTAGCGCGTCACGTTGCATGCCAACGGGACTACTCCCTACCCGGTCTTGATACAGCAGCACGGCCTCTGACTGATACACCGGACGGCTCTTCCAAGCTGCCACCCCTGTGCCGGCCACACCGAGGAGCAAGAGAACGACGAAGCTTCGCGAGCGCATGGCACGTCTGGCCAGCGGCAGCAGCAGCCGGACGTCAGAAGCGGAGTGGTCAGGAAGATAGGGCAAGGTCATAACTATACCTCATGGCCAGTTTCATTGGTCAGCACGGGTACACTGCCGAGGTACGGCACTCGAACGCGACGCAGATCCTGTTGGTCTCTGATCGTGGGATCCAATGCCCCGACCAGGAACACGGCCAGGAACATGCCCACACTCAGTGCGACCGTACTCTGGACGGCAAGCTGCTCAACTCGCGACGTCATGTTCCACAGAGGGGAACCCGGATCGATCACGTGGACTAGCTGTCCCACCTGGCGCACCGCGCGTTCTTGTAGCTCAGCATCCATCAGTTCGCCTGCTAGCGCCGCCGCTGTGGCATCGGTAGCTTGAGCTGCAGCTTTCATGCGCTGCAGCCCAACATAGGCGTCACCACCAGGTTGTTCCAGCGCATCCATCTTCATGCGTTCGAGCTCCTCGTGCAGACCGTTGGTTCGTGCAGCAGCGCTGTCGGCCAGGATGCGCTTGGCCTTCACGCGTTCGGCCGCTGCATCTGCCTCGCGCTGGGTCTGCGTCTCTGCTACCAATTGGCCCAAGTCTCGGGCCACTGCCAACGCCGTCTCGGGATCCTGGGCCGAAAACCCCACCGTCACACGCACGGTCCTCGGTGGGTCCTGCCCCTGGCGATAGTCTTCGAAGTAGTCCTGCCAGATGCCGACGTCAGTATGTTGGCGCAAACGATCGATGGCGACTCCAAGGTTGGCAACACGGAACTTCTTGACCAAGTCGTGCTTGGCCGCCAGCTCCTCCAGACGGGGCAAAGTGAATACGGCTCGGTCGATGAACTCGCGCAACTCGCCTCGAGGGCGTGGCCGGCCGTCGGGTGCGAAAGCGCCCTCGGTGATGAGTAGGCCGACCTCACGATTATGAAGCTTCGGCCACCTGGTTTGGACGGCGAACAAGATAGCTGAAATGCCAAGGCCCAGGAGAGCGGTAGCAGCCGGCCTCCGCAAGGCCCGACCCGCCAGTCTGCGCATTTGCTGGTAAGCCACTATGGTGAGCCGCGGCTCCTCGTCTAACCAGCTCACGATAGGAGAATCCGATCGATAAGCGTCAAGCGGTTGACGAGGAGGCCTCGCATGGTCGACATCTGCGCAAGGGGCCATGCGTCCATCGCCTGGCGCCATCCAAAACCATATCGAACATATCGGCCACCGGAACTGCTCGGGAGCCTAAGTGATGTGTCTCTGACCATGTCGGAAAAAATCCTATCTGAACCTTTCATTCTGGACCAACTTTCGTAACTCTGTAACACTCTGGGCATACATGAAACGTGTGGACCACGATCGGTTCGTGCCGCCATAGCTGTCTCTAGGCGTGACTTGTTGGACTATGTTCTCGCTTCCCGGCCTGGTTGTCCTCCTCGTAGCGCAGTACACCAAATTCTACGAGTTGATTCCGACGATTCGCTCCTCGGCGACCATACCCTTAGTCTACGCTACCGCGTGTTTCGGGCTGCTCCTGGACCTGCGACTGGGTCTGGCGCGGAGCGAGATCTCTCCTCTGATGCGGGTGGCTCTGCCTCTCGTGCTGTGGTCCGTCCTGACGGTCCCCTTGGCCGGCGGGATGTTGGGGTTCCAGGCAAAGCAAACGCTGACCTACTTCTTGGTTTTCCTCTTTACTGCTCAGGGAGTGCAAAGCTTCCGTGCTCTTCGAGTTGTGGCCCTGTCTCTTTTGACTATTAGCTTGTTCCTTGGTGGGATCGCGGTCTTGCAAGCTCGCAGTCCCTTCCAGTGTGTGCTCGTGGACGCCGGTGCTCCTGAAGACGAGGTAGGCCGTCCCGATGGACGAAACTGTGATTCTACTGTGGAGTGCCGAGCCGACATGGCCCCTGGAGAAGACTATGTCTGCGAGCGCCCAGGTCCGCTAAACACGACATCAATCGGTCATGGCCGTGTCCGCTATCGAGGCATACTTGCAGATCCCAATGAACTGGCCCTGGCGCTGTGCATGGTGATACCGCTTACACTGACCATCTCCGTGCGAAAGAGGTCACTGTGGCGACCACTGCTCCTTGTCGCCACTGTCGCCATCGTTTTGCCGGTCATCATATGGACTGGCTCCCGGACAGGGCAGATCGTCTTCGTGACGGTCCTGGTCGCGTACATGTTGCAGCGTGCTGGGTGGAAGGGCTTGCTCGCGGCTGCGGTGCTAGCGGGACCGGTCCTCTTGCTTGGAGGTCGATCCGGTGGTGAGGCAGACGAGTCTTCTATGGAGCGCCTGGAGGCATGGAGCGCTGGTCTCCACATGTTCGCTTCCTCGCCAATCTGGGGCGTTGGCAAGGGGCAGTTCACGGAGCACCATATTCGTACTGCGCACAACACATTCATGCTGGTCCTGGCCGAGCTGGGGCTGGTTGGGCTGGCGCTTTGGATTGGTCTGTTCTACGTTGCGCTCAAGATAGTGCTGCTCGCAGCCCACCGCTACCGGGACCGGGCTGACGGAGAAACAGCCTACGAATGGGCGCGTGCTCTCACGGCGTGTCTGTGCGGGCTGGCCGTCGGAACCAGCTTCCTGTCTCTCGGATACCATCCTGTGGTCTGGGCGATGATGGGCCTGCCGGGTGCCTACTATCTGGCCGCCAGAAGGCACGATCCGGATTTTCGAGTTACCTTCGGTCTCCGCGACGGCCTAGCTGTCACGGGTCTGACCCTCTCCTATGTTGTGGGCGTCACTAGCTACCTGACGCTTCGTGGAGTCTACTGAAGCGCAATAAAGTGCCCTCCGTCTCTCCACCCGCAAACTTGAAAGCCTGCCCAAAGTCAGGGGTTGAGTGCAATAAGCGGTTGGGCCCATCAGCTCCTACAGATTTTCGCCGAAAATGCTAGTATCCGAACTTTCGCCGAATGTCCCTCTCCCGCACAGTTGCCCGCAATAGCCTGCTGAGCGCGGCGGATATGCTCGTCGACCTGGTTCTTCCGCCCATGGCCTCGGTTATTGTTGCTCGTTCCCTTGGCCCGACCAAGCTGGGTTCATTCAGCTACATCTTGTGGTTCGTGGCAATCGCGACCATCCTCCCTAGCGCAGGGTTTACCGCCGCGGCGTCCAGGTATCTGGCCGCCTACGCTGGGCAGCGCCGTCCCGATTTGTTTCGCGCCCTATTGCGCACCTGTCTCACCGCTGAAGTGCTTATCCTTTCGATAACCTCGATCGTCGGTCTCGCCTGGGTGAACACCTCCCTCCCGAGTGACCAGCGTTGGTTCGCTTCCCTGCTCATGATCTCCATCCTGCCTGCAGGAGTGGTCGGGATGGTGACAGCTGTCAATTCCGCCATGCAGGAGCTGCGCCCCAATGTGGTGGCGTCGATCAGCGGCGCGTTGGTGAACACCGCTGGTTTGCTACTCGCAGTGGTGATGGGCTGGGGCCTGGTCGGTCTGGCGAGCGCCACCCTTGCGATGCGCGTCTGCGACACTGGGGTCCGGTGGAAAATGACCAAGAGGCGCTTGCCCCGATACCTGCAAACCATGGGAGAAAATCCGTCGGCGCCGGTTCGAAGGCCCAGGCTTCCCCGTGAGGTGCTTCGTGAGCTATACCACTTCATAGGCGACTCGACAGTCCTAGCAATATTGTCTCTAGTCGTCTGGAACCGGTCTGAGTTCTTCTTCCTCAAGCGATACTCGACAATCGAACAGCTAGCCTATTTCTCTGTGGCATTTACCTTGAGCCAAATGCCGGCACAAATAGTGCGCCCCTTCTCGTGGGCAGCGAGCGTCGGTGTGTATGCTGAACGCGGGCGCGATAGCGAGGCTGGACTAAACGCTGCGCACATTTATTGGCGCTACCTGGTTCTGTTAGTCCTGCCAGCCTCCCTGGGGCTGTCTGTAATTTCAGGTCCTCTCCTGCGCCTGCTCTATGGTACCAGGTACTTCGATGCAGCACCAGTTCTCATGCTCGCCGCCATCTTGGGCCCCTTCGGGCCGCTCGTCAATCCCCTCAATACCCTCATCACGGCGTGCGGGGGACAGAGACGCTTGGTAACTGCAGGCTTACTGGCGGCGGCTGTGACCCTCGGATTGGACTATCTCCTGGTGCGCTCCTATGCCGCATTGGGAGGGGCGCTCGCTAACGGGCTGGGACAGGGTCTGTTCCTTGCACTTAACTTGCTGGTGGCGCGTAGGTACTTCTTCAGAGGTTCGGCGGGGTTCTTCTTGTGGGTAACAGGCGCGGCGTTGGGGATGGCCTCTCTAGTGGCCATAGCTGTCCGACTATTGCCTGACCTTGTCAGCATCATCGTTGGGCCACCGTTAGGCGTCCTGGCCTATGGTCTTCTATTGCGCGCCACCGGGGTCGTTGACATCCGGGACGTTGAGAGGCTGAGCAATGCAGGGGGGGTGCTGCCACGCCCTCTGCGCCATCCCTTCCGGAAGATGGTTAGTCTATTGGTCACACATGGCTAGGCCCCGGTTGACGAAGGCAAGCCGGCCCTCTAGATAAGGTGATCGGGGCATGCCACCTCGTGCCGACAACTAACTTGCTCCCTGCTACTGAGCCGCCACGATCCTCATATCTCCCGCAGCACTTTCAAAGTACAGAGTACCGTCACTGGGATCGACTGAAGCTCCATGAACGCCGGGCGAGGCGCCCAGCACATCGTATGTCCCAGCAGAGAGTCCCGCGATCAAGTATTGAGCCGTCCCACTGTGAGTCGTTGTAAAGCCCGCGCTAGTGTATGTCTGGCCATCGCACGGGAAAGCGGCAACCTTCGGCGAAGGTCCACCAATCTGCACTATACGTTGGCTATTGTCAACGCTCGCCAGAATCACGACGGATGGCATGGCGCCGGAGCTGCCTGTCACAGGCATGTGGACGACCATGAATTCAGCATTGGTGGCAGACGCGGAGCAGCTTGAGCCTGTAGTCGAGGCACACACGCTCACCCGAAAGGTTGAGTTATTGCCGCCTGCATAGGTGCCATTCGCATTGTCGCTATAGACATAGATGGAGTTGTCCCCTGCCGGACCCAGCACCTCCGTCAAAAGCTGAGTTGCGTCGCCACTTCCCGTGCCAGGATAGCTTGAAGTAATATCCCTTCGCGCTAACGAAGTGTCTCCCTTGCTGCTGTCTAAGCTAGCCAGTCGATTGTTCGGATAATGCAGGTAGGTTCGAATTGTCTCGCCCTGGCCAGTTGCCACGGAGTCGTAGACAACGATGAACTGCTGTGTACCACCTTCCTTAAAGTCAATAAGGTGGCGTTGAACTCTGGAAACCTGAACCGCAGTGGCGTAGCTGGCACTTGAATCCACCATGGCGTAGGCGAAGCGGTTAAGGCCATCAGCCGCGGCAAGCGGCATCTTTGAATTCAAGACAGGCAGTAAATTATAAGTGTCCCCGATCTCGATGTAGCCGGAATTTGGGCCACCCCCATTGTTCCAGTATGCCCCCACCGCGGTGGAAGGCCCCCCATAGGCGGCGCCGCCGTCAGGAGCCAACAGATAGTTGCCCTTGAAAATGCGGTAGTCGCCCGGGTACCAGCAAGTATCGAGGCCGCAAGGCCCATTGTGGTCAAGAAATTCCTCGCCCAAGCCGTAAAAGTTCAGCAGGGTGTCAGAAACGTTATCGTATCCGGTCCGCGAGATGAGCACGCTTTGAGGAGAAGTGGTGTCCGAGGTTGCATCAACTCGATTCAGCGCCACTCCGGTGGGCACGCTGGCTGTGGACATATCTGTGGACGGGTAGTTCGGATCGGTAAAGGCATAGAACCAATGTGCGCTCGGACTCCAGCTACTTGTAAGGGAGCTCCCGCTGCTGGCCCAGAACAAATTCGTTCCCGGAACGTTGCCATAGTTCGAGGTCGTACTGAGTCGATTGTGAAGAGTCCAATTAAACCACTTTCCCAGATCGGTGTTACGATATAGGAAATAGAGTGGCATGTAGTCATTCAGGTTGTTTGCGCCGAGTGGACCAAAATTCACATTCTCGCCCCAGGCCATTTGCCCAACCTGGGCGCTCGGCAGCAGATTCATGGTAACTGCATAAAGAAGGTTCTGATCCCAAATGCCGCCCAAGGGTGGGGGGGCTACCAAAGAGTTTTGCAAGATCGAGTTCATCATGGCGTTGTGTGGTGGTCGATCCCAGCCGTATCCAAGGCCCCCGGTGTGATGAAAGCCCGTGAAATCGCGAGAGTAGACCGCTTGGAATCCATTGGCATACCAGTCGTCGTATAAAGCGGTGATTTGAGGCTGCGACCGTTGCTCGGCGTTGGCGTCAACATCCACTACAGAAAGGAACGCGTCCATAAAGCCATGCGCTGCGCCCATGGTGTTATTGCTTGACCAGTCCGCGACGAAACCACCGGGCGAGAAATCGTCGGCATCGACTGGATATTGGGAAACGCCGTCAACGTAGCACATACTGCGTGGGCTGTACCTCTCGTGCTTGCTCAACCACAGCATTCCACAGTCTCCTGCCTCCCAGGTGTTACGCCGGTATCCAATTGGTCCGGTATATCCTGCCCAAGATCCCGTATTGGACCCAGAGATAGTGGCATGAGTCGAATCACTGATGGCGATGATCTGGGAGATTCCTCCCGGCTGAGAAACCCAATATCCTACTTGCACCGGATAGCTTTGACCAAATACTGGAGCGAGCGTCGCAATGACGTCCGAGGTTCCGCTTCCCTTAACAACGCTCGCAGCGCTAATTCCCGCAATTACGCTAGGGTTGAGACAGGAGACGGAGGGTGAACCGCTCACGCCACCGAACGCCGCGATGTCATTTAGCAGCTTGTCGGCAAAGGCCTGCCGTTCGCTGGAACTCATTTGGCTGCGAACGAGCTCGTAGGCAAAAATCCAGTTATCCATGTAGTAAACCATGCCGTAGGAGCTGGGACTGTAGGAGAAGTTGCAGTCAGTGCCACCCTGGTCGTCGCAGTACATGTAGTAGTAGGATTCGATGTGGTTCAGGAGGTAGATTGCGTTGTTGAGGGCCGCTGTCTGGGTGTTGTCGGAGTACCATTGCATCGCCCAGGAGGCCGCGTAGTTGCCGCCCGAGTAGGTCGTGACGTCAACGTCATCAATGGGATTGCCTGCACTGTCTTGGAACGGTTCATTGGCGAGAGCCCACTCGTTCACGTAGAGTATGCCATACCACGCCGGGTTTCCGGTATTGGCCTTGGCTGGAGGCGCCCCGTTATATGCGTTGCTAGCGACAAAGGCGGCGTTGGCGCCATCGAACATAACGCGTGGGTGATCCCTGAGAAGAAAGGACTTGCCATTGAGTGTTATGGATGTCGACGTAGCCGCCACTGTCGTTGTAATATTGTAGGCGGCGATGGCGATATTCGAATTCGGATAGCCAATCTTGGTGGCGATCGCCTTGAGGGTGCCGCTGCTGGCAACTGAAACCGGCGTGACGTATGTTAGGCCGGCGCTGCAAGCGCCCGACGGGTCGGCTGCCGGAGCGGTGCCATCGGTAGTATAACAGATTGCGGCACCGAGCGTTGTGGAGATTGCGACGCTCTGCCCGAAGGGGTAGGTTCCGGCGGGGGGAGAGAAAGTCGGCGTGGCCACCGTAGGGGCGATGGCGGCTGCGTCCGATGGGGAGCCACCGGGTCCGGACGCGGTAGGCGCACCGCCCGTTGATGTGGGAGCGCCGGTCGCCGTGAAAGTGTTCGAGTTGCTGCCGGCACAGCCTACTGAAATTAGTACTAGCAGGGCGCCGCGCGCCAAGAGGCAGGAGCTATGTTCGTGATTGGTGGTGATGAGCGATGACTTGAGCATTTTGGAGGCTTCGCTTTCGTCGGCAGTCGGAACAAAGTGGGGCAAGGGAAGCCATTTTGAGAGGGGGGACTACTAGGTTTACATCGTTCGAGGCAATACGGGCATATACCGAGGCCATTATCGTCTGAGAATCTGGAATGCTTTAGACCGCATGCACCGGCGGATCGTGATCGGTCGGATCGGACGATCATGGACACTCAGGTCGGCTTCGGGATTTCCCAGGGATCGAGTGCCAAGGTTCCTGGCGCAGCTTGGACGCGCCACGCTGCAGTGGGGGACTGGTTCAATCCGGCGCCGCATTTTTGAGCCCCGCGGCTATTTGCCCCCGCTTCGAGTTTGGGCAGATGCGCTATCGTCACGAGCACCAGGTCGCGGTGGCCGGACTCACGTAACCAAGCCTTCGGAGAACCCGGGCTGGTTCAATACCGACTCCAGATGTTTGGCTATTCGCTCTGCCGCTTGGCCATCCCAGAACCTGGGTGTCCGACCTTCCGCCTTGCCCTCCATTACTCTACGGAAGCCACTAAGGATCATCTCCGGGCTGACGCCGACCAGTTGATTCGTTCCCTCTTGGACCGTCACCGGCCGCTCTGTGTTGTCGCGCAGAGTGAGACAGGGAACGCGAAGAATGGTAGTCTCTTCTTGGATCCCACCAGAATCGGTGAGAACCACACGAGAGCACGCGAGGAGTCGAAGGAAATCTAGATAGCCAAGCGGATCGATAATGTGCCACCGCGATGCTGTCAGAGCCACTCCGGCGGCATTCAGATGTGCCTTCGTTCGTGGGTGTACGGGAAACACCAGGGGAAGTTCTTTAGCCACCTGGTCCAGCGCCGCCAAGACTGTCGAGAGGGTTGCGGTGTCATCCACGTTGCTCGGGCGGTGCAGCGTGACCACGCCGTACTCACCTGGCTCCAGATGAAGATTTAGCAAAATTCTTGATTCCATCGCCCGCTGTCGTGCGCTCAGCAGCGTGTCGATCATGACATTGCCAACGTAGACGGTCTTTTCCGGCGAAACGCCTTCGCGGTGCAGGTTCGCCAAACCCGCGGGATCTGAGATATAGAGCAGATCCGAGATGCAGTCGGTTATCTTACGGTTGATTTCTTCGGGCATGTCGTCGTCGAAGCTCCGCAAACCTGCCTCGACGTGGACGACCAAGGGCCGACGCCGAGTGCCCCAGACCGTACTGTAGGGCTTGTCCAAGATGAGCTTGGCCGCAACCAGGGCGCATGCAACGGTCGAGTTCACGTCTCCAACGACCAACACGACTTGGGGCTGTTCCTCGACCAAGACCCTCTCAAAGCGCCGGATAATCTCAGCGGTCTGGGCACCATGTGAGCCAGAGCCGACGTCCAGGTGTATGTCCGGTGCGGGAATCCCGAGGTCATCGAAGAATACCTGTGATAACTTCATGTCATAGTGTTGGCCGGTGTGTACCAGCCGGACGTCGAGCCGGGGACGGTGCGAAAACGCCCGTAGCAGCGGTGCCACCTTCATGAAGTTGGGACGTGCACCTGCGACGCAGAGAATCTTCGGTCTCACTGAGGCTCCTGCAGCCAGTTCGTGCATCGTATGCGTATACGCGTAGACTGCCGATCCAAGTGCGCCTTTGTCATGTGGGTCTCCGCTAAGAGGTTACAGTACATTGCCTGCTTCTATGGAGTTAGAGATATCTGTTCCTCGATGGTCGGCGGCAGCGCGAACAACCTGTCCACCAAATTGGAGCACGCCAAGGAGCTTACGAGGAGCGTTGCGTGTGCGCAGCTGCGGGCGTGGCGGGTACACCGCTAATCTAGACGACATGCCGAAATTTTACCGCGACCCCGCCCAATGGCCGTTGACGCGCGTGCTTCGGTGCGGGAATCGCCCCCGCCCCCCCTTCCCCCCCCAGAATGCCGGAAGGTCAGCCCTGAGGTTTGCCCTTCGTATAAAGGGCTTACTCGTACACTTGCCGAAAAGCAGGTAGGTGTTGCAGTGTTCCGTTGGCAACGTGGGGGTTCTTACGAATGAATTAAGTCTCAAAGCGCTCTTTGAAGGTAGTAACCGCTGTAGTACTCAACGGCAAGATCTGCGCGCCCCTTAATCTGCACTCGGCGGTCTTTGCGCCAAGTCGCAACGATATGGTAGTCCATCTGCTCAAGCGCGGCTATCAATTCCCGCCGACCGTGAATGCGATAGGGACACATGGAGACACCAAGATCCTGTAGAGTCACGTATCCGTCTCCGTTATCCCGCACAGGCGTCTTGTTGATGATAATGTGCCGGGGCCACGGTGACATATCCCGAATCCTTTCCGGCAAAAGAGGCGCATCCAGATACTGTAGGGATCCCGAGGCTAAGAGAACATCACAGCCTATCGCTGCTTGCGATAGATAGTTGACGAAGTGAAGATTGTTGCGACCCCGCTGGGTTGCTAGTCGGGCTCCCGCCATCGTCACCGAAGGGACGTCAATGATGGTCCATTGGAGGCTGGGACACTCAAGGAGCTTCGTGAACGAGTAGTATGCAACGCCAACGTGTCCCCCAATCTCGACGACGTTATAACTGCCCACCAGGGCCTTCTCGAACCAGAAGAGCATCGGGTAGTCATCGTGCTGCACGCCGTCAAGTAGATCGCGATACCATTCCGCAGTTTCCGGAATGTCATAGCCGACTTTTCGCCAAGGTGGAACATGAAGGACAGCTTCTTCGAAACTGCCGAAGACGCCCCGGAAGCTGTTGAGTGGCTGTTGGAGAACACGTCGAAGAAGTCGCTTTATCATGGTGACCGATCGTAACCGGAGATAAACATGCCAACTACTTCTGCCTCCAACAGCGCGCAAGCGCAAGCGTGTACCGTCCCTACCGCGACCCTCCCATCCTGGAGCCAGCGCCGCCGGACCCAGACCGGTAGTGCGCACGAACTCTTCGAACAGGCCGTAAAAGAAGAATCATGACGAGAGCGAAGACCAAACGACCGAGTCAGGGCAGCAGGCTGACGAAGTGGGGCTTCTTCGCCACAGGCCGATCGCTGATGTCGTACACCTGCCGCCGAGTGAGCGGCCCATCTATGCCCGCTTGCGAGAAAAATGGCAGCGCAACCCTGCGACATCGCCGGATCGCGATGTGGCAAGGTGGCGGCGAAAGCGATGCGCGGTTGGCTGCAGGATTGGCGCCGAGGTCGCTGACCCGCTCTACGCCCCAAGTCGCGCGCCGATCAGGACAGGCAGGCGTCATCCACATTGCTAGGCCCTCGTTGTGGGACTCCCTAACGAGACCGTAGCCTGCTCACGGCTGACCACCGGCTTAGCCGGAACACCCACGACGGTCGTGGCCGCGGGCACATCATGGACGACGACGGCGTTGGCTCCGATGCGGGCCCCATCACCAATGGTGATGTGGCCTAGGATTCTGGCGCCACAACCAATAAAAATGTCGCTGCCTAAGCCTGGGCTCAGTCCCTTTTCCGCCCCGATCGTGACATCATGCTCGATGCGCACCCGAGCACCTCCACGTACGGCGCCGTTTATGACCACGCCGTGCGAATGAATGAAAACCAAACCTGGCCCAAACTCGGCTCCTCTCCCGATAATGCAACCAAGCACCACGTTCAGCTTGTTGAACGCCATCTCCAGCGGAACGAGTCCAGCGTGACGAGATGCTTGCATGAGCCGGTAGATCACCGCTGACGCAGTGCCGTCGGCCAACAGGGCTTTGGCGAGATCGCGCGTCCCGGCCCCCTGATAGGTCCATTCGGCTTTCGCACGAACATCGTCACCAATGGTCCGGATCAATCCCAGGCCTTGGCTAATCAACGCTCTCATACTCGTCAACGTTACCTCCTAATAGTGGGCTATCCATTGCCGGGATGATCGGTTAGTCTCGCTGCGAGCGAAAGTGATGTATCGCGGATTGATGACATATTTTCACCCCGTTGGCTAGTCCCAATCCCGGGAGGAAACCATGGCTCGCTGCGCCTGCAACCAAGGGCGCGGTCGACGCCGCAAGGATCGCAACTGAGTACCGGTAAACAGCGCCATTGGCGCATGTCCCAAGGCAGCGTCAGCGGAGGCCCATAACGCCAATGCACTTTGGCGAAA
The DNA here is from genome assembly GCA_963849735.1 of uncultured delta proteobacterium. Classification (GTDB taxonomy): domain Bacteria; phylum Myxococcota_A; class Polyangia; order Fen-1088; family Fen-1088; genus Fen-1118. The sequence continues at coordinate 83,573 of CAWKJE010000034.1, read as the reverse complement.
GAAAGCCGTCGGCGTCTGCTCGGTATTTCGTCGACGGCTCCCAGCGCCCGACCAGTTCTGCTGACAGGATCGGTGATTTCAATTGACAAGAGGCGGATCGAATTTCCTATTGACATGACTGGACACGTCGGAACTGAATCGTCGCACCGCATGCCCCGCCGCGAGGAGTTACATGAAAATTCTGCAAGTAGTCCACACGTCTTTACCGTTCATAGCCGGCTACACGATTCGAAGCCGATACATCATGGAACACTTGAAGCGCTCGGGCCTCGAGTTGGCGGTCGTCTCGTCGGCCCAGCACGCCAATGGGGACGCACTCTTCGAAATCATCCAGGAAATTCCGCACTTTCGCACCCATAATTCGCTGCCTAGTCTTCCCTCACCGGCGAAAGAGGCGTACGCCACGTGGGCCTTGGCGCGCAGATTGAGGGAGGTCGTTGACAATTGGAAGCCAGATGTGATCCATGCGCATTCGCCGGTGTTGGTTGGGCTTCCGGCGTTGAAAGTAGCTCGCTCGTTTGGCATTCCCTTAGTCTACGAGGTTCGGGATCTCTGGGAGAACGCCAGCGTTGACCGAGGCAAGTTCGCGGTCGACTCTACCATGTACAAGTTCGCACGAAGGCTAGAGACCATCGTATTCCAGCGTGCCCAGTCCGTCGTGACCATCTGTGAGAGTCTTAAGAGCGAGATCGCGGCTCGGGTTCGAGGGCAACTCCACGTCGTTAGTAATGGCTTTGACGCGGAGAACTTCGTTCCCCGTCAGAAGAATCCGGAAGTCCTGACGCGTTGGGGACTCGAGGGCCGCAGGGTCATCGGATACATTGGAACGTTTCAACCTTATGAGGGGCTGGGGGACCTAGTTCGCGCCATGCCGAGGATTCTTCAGCAGGTACCTGAAGCTCATTTGATGATCACTGGGGCCGGTGGCGTGCAGCCAGAAGTGGAACGGGTCGCGGCAGAACTCGGGCTGACACCGCACCTCACTTTCACTGGAAGGGTACCTCACGAAGAGGTGCTCGATCTGTATGCCGCCGCGGACCTGCTCGCCTACCCGCGCATTTCGACGCGCACCACACGAATCACGACCCCGCTGAAACCAGTCGAAGCCATGGCGATGGGCAAGCCCGTAGTGGTGAGTGACCTGCCTGCGATGCGCGAGCTTGTGAAACCGGGCGAGACTGGGCTGGTCTTCCACGCCGGCGATCCCGATGACCTGGCAAGAGTCGCCGGGAGCCTACTCGCGGACCCGGATCAATGTCAGAGAATCGGTCTTAGCGCCCGCCGTGAGGTACTGGAAAATCGGCAGTGGAGTAAGCTAGTGAAAAGCTACCTGCCCATCTATGAGGCAGCACGAGAAGTGCTCCGGCTGCGACGCTAGCTAGGACAAAGGCCATCGAATTCCTGATAGTCTATCCGTCTATTCGATGATCGAGACGGCCCAGCTACGTGGAGGAGATCCCGCCGCGTATCTCCAATGAGCCGCCGTGACTGCCATCACCATGCCCGGCACCGTCACGCTGCCCACCACGGCCGAGTAGCCACAACTACCAGCCACCTCCGCTATCCCGTGGACGACGGGTGCGGGCGAGGTGATACGCAGCATCAGCCAGCTTTCCTTTCCTGCAAAGAATCCCCAGACTTCCATTCTAGACTGGCAGCCCGTCTCAGGCGCTCCACCGTTGCCCAGTTCCGAAAAGAAGCACCAGCAGCTGCTGCGCAAGCATCACGTACCGGTCGCGGCCTCAATTGCCATTGCGGATGTGGATGAGCATCCGCTAGCTGTCGATATCGTTCGCTTGCATCGAGCGCCCTTCCCCGATTCGCAGTCCCGCCGCATACGTCGCCACAACGACGGCACGATACTTCGGCGCATCAACCGCCGGCAGCAACTTCTCCACCTCCGTGGCGTTCAAGATGTCCGGTAGCCGGCGTGGCACCTTTGGCCACGGGATCCGCACTACCTCCTCCGGGCGCCCGAGCGCGTTCTCGAGGAAGAACCGGCGCGCCGCCAGGTGCATCTCTTCATTCCACAAACTGCCGGCACCGGCGCGCCATCACCACCCGGAGCGACCGCCTTCCTCAACGCGCGAGGCTCGATCTAGCCGTCGATTCCACACGACTACGGCTCCGGGCAGCGCCACGCTCTGTGGCCTCCGCACCCTGCCGCGCGACAACCTCGTTCAACTATTTGGAACCCGATGGCCGCCACTGAATTCAATTCAAGTTAACCAAGAGATCTCGTCGGTCTAGGCCGTTGCCCTGCCGTGCTGTGCCTGGTGTCACGGGTTGGGAATGGGGTTGACGGGCGCGAGGATTTCGGCGAAGAATCAGAAGTCGTGCCAGTACAACCGGCCGATGCATGGGCGCCGAAGCTCACAGGGATTTCAACCTAGTGTCATCCAATCCATCCGCACCAGTTGTCTTCTCGGCCATAGCCTGGCTCCGACCGTACGACTACAGTCATGACCGGTATAGTGCATACTACCGAGACGGCCTGCGGCGCCACCTAGCCGAAGTAGGCGGAAACTATGAGGAAGTGTCGCTGGGGCGCTGCCCCCGGGTGCTCCAGGCGCTCAGACGAGTGCGCGATGCGTACCGTCTGAAGCCTCTTTGGGTGCGAGCCGGTTGGTTGCTAAAGGGCATCGACCGAGCCGCCCAATTCATCGAAGGGCCAATACAGCTGCCGGCAGGGGTCTCTGTCGAAGCCGTGTCGCACTATCTTCTCAAAATGGACCCTGGCCAGAGTATCAGGGTGAGCGTAGACGCGCGCGATGCCGCTAACCTCATCGACAGAGAAGTCATCGGGTGGAGTGACATCTATCTCAAGACTAACTATTGGCCAAGCATCAACTATCCTTCCAAAGTTCGGCCGTTCTTCAATCTGGATCCGTTGGTTATCCCGCAGTGCTCCATTCTTCGCGGACACCGCGCGACGTCCAAGAAGTATGACGTGAGCATGATCGTGCGCATTTGGGGAGGCAGGGACGATGCTGAAGGCGTCGAGCACAATCTCCGCCTGATCGAGGCAGTGTCCAAGGCCCGGTGCAAAAAGTTCCTCTACGCGTATCTCGTTGCTGGTGACATAGCAGCGGCAGCACAACGTTTGGCGAGGCAGGGGATACCCTATGGAGAGAAACCGCTAGCCCCTGAAAGGCTCTGGCGGGTCTCGGCTGCTTCTCACCTGAACATCATTCGACTTGGCATGCACTACTGCACGCCGTGGCGCGTGACTGGTGCACTTGCTATCGGTTCCGCGATCGTGCTGGACCGCGATCCTCTTTCCTTGTGGCCGGAGCCGCTGACGGCTGGAGTCCACTTTCTGTCGCTTGCTGCCGAGACTAATGTGGGCCAGCCACTCGCCAGTGAAGCCCAGTACGGCGCCATCCCGGCAATGATAGAGAGCTGGCTGGCCGATCGAAACCTCGCAGAACGCATTGGGCGCAACAATGCAGAATATTTCGATCGCTTCTTGGTCCCCCAGCGAGTAGGGGAGCGAATCGTCCGCGAGGCCCAAAGTCATGTCACGACGACAGGCCTGTCCTCTGAGGAAGTCACCACGGCCGGGGTGGTGGGGAAGGTTGTCTAGACGCGCATTGTCGAAATCTCAAGATCTTTTCGAGCTCGGGCCCCTGGCGACTCCTAATGAATATTCCGAAGCGACTTGGGCACTGATTCCGATTCCACGCGAGCGCGCATGCCGGCGTAACGTGTGCGCGCAGTACGGGGATTGGGGTAGCCATGACAATACCGGCCTTGACGCGGAGAAAACGACGGTGACAGACACGCGAAATAGTTCAAGCTGGCGTCCAATGATCCAATCATCCTCATTTGGCGGCCAATGAGCGCATAGAATCTCGGCTCTTTTCGGAGGCCGACCTGTTCGGGCAGGCAGTGTCCGTCTCTAACATCTGGCGCGTGGAGCGGCCGGTCGACGAGGGTAGTCGACTCGGCTCGTGGTCTGGAGATGGCACAATCTGTCAATGTGTAGCTCACTCGACATGGCCGGCGGTGGGCGAGCAGTGAGCGCTATCTCAGGTGACCCCGTCCGCTTGGCCGCCCCCCTTCGCATCCTCTGCTGAAGCGGCCTTGTTGGAATCCAGGACCTCTGAGGAGCACACCTTTCAAGGTGATCTCGCGGGCGCATACGCCAATGTAGGTGCGGTATAGGCGGAGCCGCCCGAAAAGTGGAAAAGTGGACGGCCGGCACTGCCCGGGCGCTGATGCGCCATCATGATGCTGAAATCCATGTTGGCGCGGTTCGCGGAGCGAAGTCCTGTCACCTTGATGACGCGGGTGAGCCTGGAGCATGCTCTGAGCTCGGAGTGGCTCGACGACTTGTTCGAGGAGTTTCGCGAGCGCCAGTACAAGCGGGATCTGTTGTTCTCGACTACGGTGGAGCTGATGTCGCTGGTATCCCTCGGGCTGCAGCCATCGGTCCACGCCGCTGCCCAGGCCAAGAAAGACCTCGGCGTGTCTCTGGCAGCGCTCTACGCCAAGATCAACGGCATCGAACCAGGTCTTTCGCGGGCGCTGGTAGCCTGTAGCAGCGAGCGTCTGGAGCCCATCGCCACAGAGGTCAGGAGTCGGCAGGTGGGACTGGTGCCTGGTTACCAAGTCCGGATCATCGACGGCAATCACCATCCGGCCAGCGAGAAGCGCTTGGCGGCGTTGCGCGGTCTTCGGGGAGCCGCACTACCTGGCCACACCCTGGTGGTCTACGATCCGGACACTCGCCTGGTGGTTGACTTGGTGCCGTGCGAAGACGGCCACGCCCAGGAACGGACCCTCGTTCCCGCGGTCATGGGTACCGTGAAGAAAGGTCAGCTCTGGATAGCGGACAGGAATTTCTCGACCAGGGCCATCATGGCCGACATCGACCGGGCCGGCGGCGCCTTTGTCATTCGGGAACACGCCGCTTCACCGAACCCGACCGAGCTCGGCTCGGCGCATAGGAAAGGGCAGAGTGACTCCGGGGACATCTACGAGCAGGCGGTTGAGATCGCTCTCGAGGACGGCACGACCATGGTTTTGCGCCGCATCGAGGTGAGACTGAAAACCCCTACGCAAGACGGCGAAACCGTCATCCGGATCCTGACGAACCTGCCCAAGAGGCTCGGGGCTGAAGTGGTGGCGGAGGCGTATCGACATCGATGGAAAATCGAGAACATGTTCCAGTGGCTGGAATCAGTCCTGGAGAGCGAGATACGCACCCTGGGGTATCCCCGAGCCGCGCTGTTCGCGTTCTCGGTGGCGGTACTCGCCTACAATGTCTTGAGCATCATCCAAAGCGCGATCGAAACTGCTCACGACATCCAACCCGGCAAAAGTGAACAGATCTCGCTCTATTACGTCGTCAACGAGATCAAGACGACATACGAAGGAATGGTCATCGCCGTGCCGGAGGAAGAATGGAATGGGTGCCAGTCAACCTCCCCCAAGCAGGTCGCCCAACTCCTGCTGGAGATAGCGGCCAATGTGACGGTGGCCAAGTACCGCAAGCATCCGCGTGGACCGAAGAAGGCTGTAAAGAAGGGCTACGTCGCAGCACACGTAGCCCGCAGTCATGTGTCCACCGCGAGAATCCTTGATTCCGCAAATTCCTCGAAGAAATCACCTTGAAAGGCGTGCCTCTGAGGAGCGTGCCTTCGGAGATCTCGGAAAAGCCCGCTTCATCCAATCCTCAACTCGGTCGAAAAGAACGCGCTGTGCCGATAGCTCCGTGAAGGTGTGGTTAACTTCAGGTAGGTGGTCGCAGTCGACACGCTCCACGACACCGAAACGGTGAAAACCGTCCGCGAACTGTTGGGAATAATTGTAGTTGACGCTTGATCCGCCGGTATAGATCGCCAACACGCGAACTCCTCGTTCGGTCAGATGCCGCAGTTGTGTCCCGAACATCTCTTTGGGTGGCTGCTTCCTCCGGTACGCGGGAGTCGGCTTGTTGGTTGAAGCAATTCCGGGCGCCACGGCTAGCCAGCGTCCTAGCGATCGTTGCGCTATTCCCCTGAGGCGGCGCCGCGCGTAGCGGAGTAGGGCGACCCCAGGATCGGAACCCCTTTGGCGGATTCGTTCCACATAGAAGCGTAGCGTACGATAGCCGAAAGGGTCCAGAAGGATAATACCTACTACGCGTTTGTCCACCAAAGCCACTCTGACACTGTTGTCTGCGCCCGAACAGAGACCTCCCAAAACAAAGCGTCCCAAGCGACTTCCCTTGTCCAGGAAATCCATCGCCGCTTGCGCATCGGCGATGGCAGCACCTGTTGCAGTTCCCCGCGAACGCGGCACGCTGTCGCCCAGACCGGACCGATCGTAGCGCAGCGCGGGGAATCCCGCACCTGCCAGCCGCCGCGCCAAGTTTACCGTCATCCGGTGTGGCCCGACACGATGGACCACGCCAGCATTCAGCAGAATGACTGCCGGTAGAACCGAATCCGAAGCCAACCCGTCCGGCAGGGTCTCGATTCCAAGTAAGATTCCTTGGGGACCAAATTTCACAACCCGCTCCCTCATCATTGCTCCCCCACAAAGTCTACAATGGCATCCACAATTTGGGCAGGCACGAGCGTCGAGTTCAAGGCTTCATCGGAATTCCATGGCGACTCACACTGGACGACATGGACTCTCGTCCTTTGTCCCTCCGCCACCCACGGGAGCACGCTTTCTGCCTGGGAGTTTGGACCGGAGAGGATCGCAAGAATGCTGTGTGCCCAAGAGAAGCGAGGCTTTGAGAGGTCAAGCCGCTCGAGCGCGCCGCGAAAATCGTCCGTAAGACGCCAGCCGAGAGATTGCGGTGGTGTGTCGTCACGCTGCCTCCAGAATTCCAGCTCCCACTTCATATACGCGGAGTGGCTCTCGGCCAGCTCATCCAAGTACCTCTGCCCGTTTAGGACCGGATCCCAGAGGATCAATCGAGTCAGACTGACCGGGCGCGCACTGGCAGCTAAGGCCATATTGGCGCCGTAGCGCAAGCCCACCCACGTGACTTCGGACGCTCCGCTCTGCCGCACTAGCTCGTCATGCGCCGTCAGCACATCCTTCGTCCACCTCGCGGGTGTGCCATCATCGCTCGAGCCGCTTGAATCGCCAGTGCCGAAGTAGTCGAAGCGAAGCACGTGGAGGCCAATTCTTGCCAGCCTTGAAGCTAGCACGCGGAAAATCCGATGCGCTCGAATGGCTTCCTCACCATACGGATTGCATAGCACCACGCCTGACATGGATTTTCGCGCTCCCTCAGCCGGGTGGTAAATCCCGAAAAGGGGCTGATGCACATCGCCGAAGTGAAAAGCTTTCATCATTTCTGGTCGTAGATGGCAGCGATTTGCTCTAGGGAGAGGAAAATGAGGTCGCGGAGTGTGCCACGCTTGCCGATCGCCTTGTCAACCTCGGCGATAACCTCCAACGCGATAAACGAGTGGCCGCCGAGGTCAAAAAAGTTGTCGGTATGTTTTATTTCGGATACCCCGAGGATTCTCGACCACACATCCCTAATCACCTTCTCGCTTGGTCCCCAAGTACGGGAGCAGCGAATCGCTACAACATTGGGTTCCGGCACAGCGAATGCCGTGCGGTCGATCTTTCCATTCGCCGTCATCGGAAATGCCGACACTGGGATGTAGCGCTGTGGCACCATGTACTCGGGCAGCTCCACTCTCGCGTGCGCCCGCAAAGCGGCGTCGTCCACTCTCTCCCTCGCGGGAATGTAGTACGCCACCAGCCGCACATCTCCTGGACTATCCTCGCGTACAATTACCACCGCCTGCTTAACACTTCCGTGCCGCGACAGCACGGCCTCGATCTCACCAAGCTCTATTCGGTGACCCCGCACCTTCACTTGGAAATCGGTGCGACCGAGACACTCGAGTATTCCTCCCTCTCGCCACCGGCCAAGATCACCTGTCTTGTAAAGACGTTGCCCAGGCGCTCGTGAATCTTCGGAGAAGCAGTCCGCAGTCAACTCAGGCCGGTTCAAGTACCCAAGTGCCAGGCCCTGGCCACCTATGTAGATTTCACCGGGCACACCCAGCGGGCAACGGTGCATTCGGGCGTCGAGCACGCGAATCGTTGTGTTCAAGATCGGCCGGCCAACAAAGATTCCATCCTGTGAATTCCCGACGCGCCAGCACGCTGACCACACCGTAGTCTCTGTGGGCCCGTACATATTCCACACCTCGCCGCTTCGGCCTCTGAGGTCATCAGCTAGGTCAGGAGACATCGCCTCGCCACCGCAGAAAGCGCGGAATTGATCATGGCCGCGCCAGCCCGCGTGGATCAGCAACCGCCATGTGACTGGCGTCGCCTGCATGACCGTCGCCTTGCTGCTCTCGATCAGCTGACGTAATCCCGCTCCATCCATGGCCAACTCTTGTCCAGCCAACACGATTTGCGCGCCAACCGCTAGCGGCAGCATCAATTCCAAGAAGGCGATGTCGAAGGATAGCGTCGTAACCGCAACCAGGCGGTCCCCTTCCTTCAGTCCTGGCTCGCGGAGCATGCCATGAAGAAAGTTGAGCGCTGCTCGGTGGGGCACTGCCACCCCTTTGGGCTTGCCGGTGGAACCAGATGTATAGATGACGTAAGCACAATCCTCGGCGGCTGCCGCGGCGTTCGGGCGTGTGGCCAGCTGTTCCCCAAGCCGCCCTTGGCACTCGTCGAGATTTAGCGTCTTACCCGGATCACAACCGTGTCGGCTTGCCAGATGCGACTCCGACAGCACCAATCCAAGGCCTGAGTCCTGGGTCATAAATGCGAGCCGCGAAGCAGGGAACCGAGGATCTAATGGCAAGTACGCTCCGCCAGCCTTCAGCACGGCGAGCATTGCAGTAATCATGTCCGGCGATCGCTCAAGGCATAGTCCCACCACCATGCCGCGGCCAACACCCATTAACCCCAAAAGCTGCGCCAGGCGGTTCGCCCGGACATCGAGCTCAGCATACGTAATCGATTGCCCGTCGAACCATATCGCCTCGCGACCGGGTATGCGGGCCGCTTGCTGCTCGAAGAGGCTTTGCACTGGCGCCGATGGCTCCATTACTGGACTCGCAATTCCGATTTCACAGCTCGCAATCGCTTGTCGCTCGTCCTCTGCCATGAATTCCAAGTCGGCGATCCGCTTATGCGGATCGGCTGCTACGGCTTGCAGCAGTGTCAGGAATCGATCGCGATAGCGGCGCACCGTCACGGGTGTGAAGATGTCAGCATTTAGAGAAAGGCTACCGACCAAACCGAACGAGCGCTCGACGAACCATGCCGAGCAGTCCTCTGCTAGGCCAGCCTGAAAGACTGGAAAGCGCTCATGTGACAGGTTGCCCCACTTCGATGGCCTGCGGCGCGCGTCTTGAAACGAGAAGAATGCCTGGTAGACGGGAAATCGACTGTCATCACGTGGCAGCTTCAACTCTCGCACGAGATGCTCAAAGGGGACGTCCGGATGGCTGAAGGCGTCCAGGGACGTCGCACGCACTTCACGCACTAGATCGAGGAACGAGACGCCTTCGTCGATGACCTGGCGCACCGCCAGCGCGTTTACGAAGAAACCCATGAGGGGCTCTACCTCGGCATGTGACCGAGCTCGGACTGGTGTGCCCACCACGAGGTCGCGCTGCCCTGTGTGCTTCCACAGGAACACGTAAAAGGCTGCGTACAAGGTCATGAAGAGAGTCGCATCGGCCTTCCGTCCTATCTCATGCAACCGATCGGTCATCTCCTTCGAGACGTTCAGCCACTCGGTGATCCCAGTGTTCGACATCCTCGGGGGCCGGGGCCGATCAGCGGGCAAAGCCAGAGGCTCGCTGTGTGCCTGCAGCTGCCTCTTCCAGTGCTCGACTTCGGCGCTCAATCGGTCGCCCTGTAGCCACGCTCGCTGCCAAGCCGCGAAGTCTCCATAGCTCACGGGCAATGGGCCTAAGGGCGAAGGCTGCCCGTGACGGAAGGCCTCATAGTGGGCGTTCATCTCGTCGTAGAATAGGTCGAAGGACCATCCGTCCCACAGTATATGGTGGACTACGAAAACCAATACGTGCTCCTCCGGGCCCAACCGAAACATCCGAGTCCGAAAGAGTGGTCCCTTGTAGAAGTCGAACGTCTCTACGGTCATCTCGTGAATTCGGGCTTGCAAGTGCGTCTCGCGATTGTCGGCGGGCATATCACTTAGATCCTCAGGTGGAAATAGCCGGACCTGGATCTCGGGCAGCACGACCTGGTGGGTAATGTCTCCGTCCTCCCGGATCACTGTGCGTAGCGAGGGCTGGCGTCGAACCATCTCGTTTATGGCGCGCTCAAATGCTGCCTCGTGGATTTGGCCGCGCAAGCGGTGCGCGGCAGGTGAGTTGAAGATCGTATTGCCGGGCTGCAATTGCTCGATAAACCAGACTCGCTGTTGTTGAAGCGAGAGCGGCGCGGTTTGCTGGTCCGGACGGATCGGAATGCGGCTTGCCACAACGTTGGACGACCGATCGTGATCGATACGGTTGGCCAGGGCTGCCACCGTGGGCGCCTCAAAAACCAGCCGCATGGGCATCGCAAGACCCAGCTCTAGATTCAGCGCAGCAATCAGTTGCGCGGCCAGAAGTGAGTGGCCACCCATCGCGAAAAAGTTCTCCTCAAGACCTATGTCCGGGCGGCGCAAATGATGCTGGAAGGCGGCCCGAACCCGTGCTTCCAGGTCGGTTGCCGGGCGCTCGGCGGACAGCGGACGCCGTGGGGCTTCGACCGCCGGCAACGCCTGGCGGTCGACCTTTCCGTTTGATGTAAGGGGAAAGGCCTTCAGCGAGACGAAGTGTTGAGGAAGCATAAACTCGGGTAACGAGCTAGCCAAGTGGGCACGCAAGGCCGCCTCGTCCATAACCCCACTAGTCGTAATGACGTAGGCAATAAGACGGACGTCACCTGGGCGGTCCTCATGCGCGAGAACCGCGGCCGATCTCACGTTTGGGCATTCGGTCAGTGCCGCCTCGATCTCGCCGAGCTCGATGCGAAAGCCACGAACCTTGACCTGGAAGTCGCTTCGACCGAGATACTCAATCACCCCGTCAGCCGTGAGGCGGGCAAGGTCGCCAGTTCGGTACAGTCGGCCGCCCGGGTGGTGCGCGAACGGATCGGGGACAAATCGCTCTGCTGTGAGTTCGGGTCGCTTGAGGTAACCCATGCCGACCTGAATGCCTCCGATAAAGAGTTCGCCCCGCTCGCCGACCGGGCACAGACGCATCTTGTCATCCAGAATGTAGATCTGGGTGTTGGCCACCGGACGGCCGATGGGCACCGAGGCGCGTCCGGAGCCAGGGGAGCAGCGCCAGTGGGTGACATCCACGGCGGCCTCGGTCGGGCCATACAGGTTGTGCAGCGAGGCAGACAGGGATGCCATGCAGTCCTCGGCTACGCGCGCCGGAAGCGCCTCACCGCTGCAGATGATCCGACGCAGGCTGGTGCAGGTGGACGCCTGGCTGTCGAGCAAAAATGCCTGCAGCATCGATGGAACAAAATGGACGGTAGTCACGCTGTACGTACGGATGGCATCGACCAGATATCGGCTGTCCCGGTGCCCCTCCGGACGGGCAATGGCCAGCCGTGCTCCGGCCAGCAGAGGCCAGAAAAATTCCCAGACGGATACGTCGAAGCTAAACGGAGTCTTTTGAAGGACCGTGTCGTCCGCACGCAGCTTGAAGGTGTCCTGCATCCACAGCAATCGGTTAACGATGGCCCGGTGCGAGTTAATCGCACCCTTGGGCTTTCCTGTCGAACCAGACGTGAAGATGACGTACGCTGCGTCCCCAGCTGTACCGACTAGTGGAGGATTGGACGAAAAATTGGACACTGCACTTTCACCGCAACCAACCCTGAGCCAGATGCTTTCCCGCCCAGCCGGAAGCTTGTCAGCAGTGTGTCCTTGGACCAGCACTGCTACCACCTCGGCATCGTCCATCATATGCGCCAGACGCTCCTTGGGATAGGTGGGGTCGAGCGGCAGGTAGGCACTGCCGCTCTTTAAGATGGCAAGCAAACCAATCACCATATCCAGCGAACGATCCATACAAATTCCAACCACCCGCCCGGCACCGGCGCCCCGTCCGCGCAACTCGTAGGCCAGCCGGTTTGCGATGGCGTTCAATTCGCGGTAGTTGAGCGCCCCCTTCTCGTCAATGATAGCGATCTGCTCTGGTGTTCGGGCCACCTGGGCCTCGATAAGCTCGTGCAGGCAAACATCGGTCGGATAGTCGATTATGGTGTCGTTCAAGCGACAGTAAGCGTCACGATCGTCTTCCCGCAGCATCCCGCCACCGGTAACTGGCCGCGTGTCCAATTCGCCCAGCGGCGCTTCTGGCCTGACGGTTGCGTCGCGCAGAAAGGCTTCGAATCCTGCCAGCCACCGTCGAATGGTGGAGACATCGAACATATCACAATTGTACTGGCACTCGAGAGACAGCCGCCCGCCGACCTGGGCCGCGTTAATGAACAGCTCGAAGTTTTCGTAGCGCCGCGGGGTCGTGGTGAACTCCATATCCAGCCCCGGAAAGCTGTTCCGCTCTGAGTCCATCGCCTGATCGATATTAAACACCACGCTTACGAGCGGCAGGCGCGAAGGGTCGCGTGGCAGCGGCAGTTTCTTGAGCAGTGTCCCAAAGGTGTATCGTTGGTGCTCGTATGCGTTCAGCACTGTGGCGCGCACGGCCTTGAGTAACGCCGACAGCGGTTGCTCTGGGTCGATGAAGCTACGCAAGGGCAGCATGTTAACGCAGTGGCCAACGAGCCGCGCATGACCGTCAAGAGACTGGCCTGCAGCAGGAATGCCGACGACGATGTCAGTATTTCCGGTAAGGCGATGCAGAAATCCTGTAAACGAGGCCAGCAGTGTGACGAACATGCTTGCTCCACTTTTGACTCCCATCTTTCTGATAGTAGTCACTAGCTCGCTGTCAAGTGTGCAGTCCTCACGCCCTGCTCGTTGGGAGCGCAGCGGCGGTCGAGCACGGTCAAGTGGCAGATCGAGCGAGGGTGGGGGATCTTGAAACTGTCCTAGCCAGTACTTCTCGTCCTCATCTAGCTGGGATGCATGGCCGGAGCATTCAGCCACGGCATAGTCGCCGAACGAATCGGCTTGAGGTAGCGGCTCTGCGGGTCGCCCTAAGCGTAGGGCGTATAGCGCCGCCAGCTCCTTTACCATCACCCCGTACGACCACCCGTCGCAGACAATGTGATGCGCTAGCAGCATAAGCGCCAGGTCCTCGTGGTCAAGGAGCACGATGCGCGCCCGAAACAGTGGTCCCCTCTGTAGATCGAAAGGGGTCTCCACGTCGGAGACCGCCAGGTCCTCGAATCGGCAGCGTCGTACGTCGGGCTCCATCGACATGAAATCCACCACTGGGATGCTGATAGGCGACGGGGCTGCAATGCATAGCGTGAGGCCATCTGGGCTGAACGTCGAACGAAGCGCCTCGTGACGGTCGACTAGATCTTGGACGGCTCCAATGAGGGCGTCGATATTGGCCTGCCCGCGTAAGCGCAAAATGCCGGCCTCATTATAGGACAGCGTGGCTTGCGGGTTCAGGTTGGCCGCAAGCCAGATCTCCCTCTGCGATTCGGTAGTGGAAGCGGTGCGTACTAGGGGCGGGTACTCGCCAAACGGGTCGTAGTCTACCGCCGCGAAAAAGGTCCCCTCATCCTGGGCGCTCATCGAACACCAACCTTCAGGAATTTGCCAGGATGCTTGGGGTCGCCGACGTACCACGCTGGGTTCCCCTGTGGATCACGCCCCAGTCGCGCCCCTGGAACCGGGGGCAGTGAGGCAACCGCCACGGCATCGCCACTGAGGAGTCCAGTGCCGACGAGCTCGCAGACGCTGGCCTTAAACGCTTCTATAACGAAGCGGATATCCTCCTGGGTGTGTCCTAGGGTCATGAAAGCGGGCCGGCCCTCCCACGCGTGCACGCCTCGGTGGCGCAGCTCAAACCAGAGCAGGCTGCCGTACCGCTCGCTGTCGTCCACCCAGATCTTGCACAGCGAGCCGAAATTCCATATTCGCACCGGTGCACGAACGCTCTCGAAGAACTCGTTCAGCTCGGCCGCAAACGCATCGGTCCGCAGGTTCAGCGCAGGTTGCAACTGTCCGCCGTCGTCCTTCAGCCGTTGCAGAGCCGCACGTGCGGCAGCTAGCGCCGGTGGATGGCGGACGAACGTCCCGGCGAAGTAGGTCACGCCCACGGATGGGGCCGAGTCATCGCCGTATTGCCAAGGGCCGCCATCCAGCGCATCCATGAACCTAGGCTTGCCCGCGATTACGGCGATCGGCATGCCTGCTCCGAGCACTTTACCGTAGGTAGCGAGGTCAGCTCTAATCCCGAAGTACTCTTGGGCACCGCCGAGCGCAATGCGGAAACCAGTAATCACTTCGTCGAAGATCAACGCAGTGCCGGCCTTCTCGGTGACGTCGCGAAGTGCTTGCAGAAACTCTCGCGGCACAAGCTCTGGCCTTCGTCCCTGCACGGGCTCGACCAAGACGGCGGCCACATCGTCCAGCCGGTCCTTGAGAATCTCGATCGATGCGGGAGCACCATATTCGAGGATCAAAGTGTTCTGTACTGACTCGGGCGGAATACCAGCTGCGGCCGGCCTTGAACGCAGGCCCTTCGAGCCACGAACGACCACCTCGTCGAAGATGCCGTGGTAGTCGTTCTCGAACATCACCACGAGCGGGCGGCCCGTCACCGTCCGACAAACTCGAGTGGCGCCTAGCACGGCTTCCGACCCGGTGTTGCAGAAGGCGACGCGTTCGAAGCCCGTCAACTCGCGGACAAGACCTGCGACTTCGGCAGCAAGGGGCGTTTGCGGACCGATCTCAATGCCTATCTTGAGCTGCTCAGCAACAGCCTCCACCACCCATTCCGGCGTGTGCCCAAAGAAGTGAGCCCCAAAACCATTGGTGAGGTCGACCCATCGATTGCCGTCGAGATCCCAGAGATATCCGCCTGAGGAACGCACGATTACGATTGGGTAGACCATCTCCTTGTACAATGGCCTAAACCCCGAAGCGACACGCGGGTCTGCCAACATGGCCCGGTTAGCCGCAGTAAATTCCTTCGAATTTCTCGTGCGCTCCACATAGCGCCTTGCAAAATCTGCGATGAAGTCCTTCTGTTTCTGTGAAAGCTCTGAGCCCGTGGTGGTCAGATCGATCCTGACTTGCGGCCCGAAGGCCTTTGACGGCGCGGTTGATAAAGTTGCCCGGGATTCGCTGCCGGATCCGGAAGAGCTGACGGCAGCCGCCACCCGCAGCCGGTCGAGTTGCTGTGCCGGCAGGGTCGGTGAAGCTGCCGGAACTTCTTTGTCAGATCCAGAAGGACTAATCGTAGGCGCTCCGCGCAGTAGCTCCAGCTGCTGCATCATGATCTTAAGCTGCTGACTGACAAGCCTATCGACCGCGTCCAACCTTCCAAGAGCAGGCGATTGAAATTCCTCTGAGCCTATCACGGATGCAGCCGCGCTGGGCCCCGTCCGGTGGTCCGGCTGATCCGGAGGTTCAGCATTTCCGCCGGAGACCAGCTGGGATACCCTGACCGAGGGAAGGGCGGCTGGTGGCACCGTCGTGGCAAGATGGTTGGCAAGACTCTCCAGCGATGAAAATTCCTCAAGCAGCTGGCGGTACGACACTTGCGCTTGGAAGCGACTCTGCAACAAGGAGGCGACCTGGGTGAGAACGAGCGAGTCGAGGCCCAAGTCTAGAAAGGTTAGGCGCTCTTGCCCAGCGGCGAAGGTCACCCCTGAAACTTCCTCGATCAGGCCACGCAGCACGTCCGCAAGTCGGCCATTAGGCAGGGCTGTACTCTGTGGATCATAGGTCATGATTCTCTCGTTGTCTCGGTATGTTGCCACCCGCAACGGTGCCGGACCTAATGCGGGGATGATTCGCGAACGGCCCTCGAACGTCGCAGGATGCTGGGATGACTATACACCGTTTTCATTCCCGAGAGATCGGGGGGCGGCTTTGATTGCCGGTCGGATGCGGGGCGAGTTGTGACACGGACATACTCGCCAATGCGTGCTCGGGGTCCCTGCCAAGTCTCATTTCCTTCCGGGCCGGGTCGATGTCGATTTAACATGTCGCATAGGATGGGAAGAGAACCGAGAGCCGACGGGACCTTCCGCGCCGACGCATTTGGGTCCGAGGTTTCCCCGAAGCTGGGCGTTGCGCGACGATGTCAAGTTTGGGCTTTTGCTCCCGGCCCCATGTGTAACCTTTGGGATCGGGGCGAAGTGCAAACAGATCACCGTTCTAGCTTGCCTCCTTGCTTGATATCGCTGTTGAATCCAAGCGTTCAGATCTGCTAAAGCAATCTCCTCGACAGCTGGCCATTTCGGTGGAGATCAAAGATGCAGTCTGCGCACAAGAACCTTGTGATTCTCTTTCTTCCGAATTCCCAGCCGCATGCCGAATTCCGTAGCGAGCTGCCATATACCCTGCTCTATCTGGAACGTGCTCTGAGGAATATGGGAGTCGAAGTAATTCTCCTGGATGAATCTCGTAATCCCAACTACGGTGCGTATCTCGTCGAGACAGAGCACCGCATTCTTCTCGCAGGCGTCAGCGCCATGACTGGGTACCAAATCCAAGGTGGACTGACATTCTCGAGGCGCGTTAGGGAGATCTGTAGCGCGCCCGTAGTGTGGGGAGGCTGCCATCCCACCCTATTGCCAGATGAAACCCTGCGGGAAGAATCAGTTGACTACGTCGTCGTTGGGCAAGGCGAGGGGCCACTTCGCGAGCTCGTCGAACGACTGAGAACCGGCCAGGAGGTGTCAGACATTCCTGGCCTTTGCTGCAAGCGCGATGGCGTGATCTCGGTGACCCCGTCTTCCACCCCGAAGGCATACGACGCCTTCCCTATCGTCGACTTTGGTCGGATCGACCTCAACGACTACGTGGTGCCAGATGGCGACCAGGAACGTTGGTTGCCGTACTTTGCCAGCCACGGTTGCCCATTTCACTGCACATTCTGTAGCGTTGGACTGATGTATCAGCGTCGCTGGTACCCGAAGGCAATCTCGCAGATTATCCAAGAGCTTCGTCACCTGAAGGAACATGCCAAACTCGACGGAATCCACTTCTACGACGAGAATCTCCTGGTCGACATAGACTTTTCCCGGCAACTCGCTAAGGCTCTGATAGATGCGAAGCTGGACCTGAAGTGGCGATGCGGCGCCCACGCCCATCTTTTCACGCACAAGTTCACCAACGACGATGTCAAGCTCATGGCGCTAGCTGGCTGCGTTCGCATCTATATCGGCGCAGAGTCTGGGGACCAGGAGACGCTCGATCTGCTGGAAAAGAGAGCGCAAGTGGAGGACACCTACAGGTTTATCGAGATGCTCAAGCCGTACGGAATAGTTCCCCGCTTGTCCACGATGGTCTGCTTGCCCCTCAATCCGGGCCGGGATTTTGACGCCACGCGGGACATGATCAGGCGTGCCAAGCTAATGGATCATCGCCTTGAGGCGACTATCTTTTTTTATACGCCGTATCCGGGTAACTAGGCTGTATGAGCTGGCCAAACAAATGGGATTCGCGCCACCGCAGAACCTCTTTGATTGGTCCAAGCACACGTTCTTCACGTTTAAGCCTCCGTGGGCACCCTATCGATGCCGGCGCCAGCTCGAACAATTCAAGGGCTTCTACCTCCCCATTTTGAGTGGTCGCCGCTTTCTGAATGGCCGACGGCGTGCAATCCGAATGCTCGCCACCCCCATCAATCGGTGTCTCAGCGTGCTCGCCTGGCTGCGCTTCAAGACAAACTGCTTCGCTTTCCCGATTGAAGCTAGTATCTTTCTCGCTTTCGAGAAGCTGTATTCGCGCGTCCATCACGTTCAGGAGGAGTCAGAATAGGTCGACGCGCGGGGGAGCGACGAGCGTTATCGGTAAGCCGTTCATATACGGGTGCAGCGGCGCCCCCAGGGCAGCGGGTATGGATGGAGCCCAGGTCAATCACGACCAAGGGAGCTTCAAGCCATGCACCTATCGAAACTGCAGGTCCCGTCCGACGTAGGCAATCACAAGCGTATCGACGCCCTCGCTGTAACCGTCCGGGTGAGGACGTGCCCTCCCCGAGGGCTGCGGCCCCGGCGCCATCACCCGCCAGCGACAGCTGCTGCGGGCGCTTCGGGCGGCTTCCACTTTTGGGGCAGAAGCTCGTCTAGCCGATCGCTGGGGTGCGAACGGATCCGGCCAAGCACGTCGGACAGGTAGGCGAGCGGGTTCTTGGCGTTTGCTGGACAGGTGGCGACCAGAGAGTAGAGGCCGGCAATGTTGGCCCCGGCGTCCTCGTCGCCCACGTGTAGAAAGTTCTTTCTGCCAAGGGCCACAACCCTCAGCGCCGACTTCGAGCGATTGTTATGTGCGCCTTGACAAGGCGCAGCGTCCATGCGGGTGGAAGACCCGCCCGGCAAACTGTCGCTCCAGCCGGAAGCACTCGGGGCGGCTCACGAGGTGACGAAATGAGCTGAAGCACTCTGAGAAAAGGCCCCTGAAATAGGGGGCCAGCGACGTGCGCGGGCCGCAACGCGAGTGAAGGCTGAGCAGGCCCCGAAACCATCGATGTGGGAGCCGACCCGCCATAACAACGGGGAAGGCCGCCGACGCGGACGAAGCGACGCACGCCTCGCTGTCCAGGCTGAGCGAGTCCACGACCGCGCGGAGCTTCTCTTCGGATCGCTCCGTGTATTGCATCTTTGTGTCATCGTCTTCTCGCTCCGTTTGCCCTTAAAGCCGGGCCATCAAGTCAGGGCGGCAATTGCCCCTGTCACAGGGGCTCCGATGCCGTGGAGCACCTAATCATGCGCCTCCACCCTTCGCCGCTCACCAGAATTGACCCACCTCTGCTCATTAGAATTGACCCACCCACGCGATCATGAATGGGAGAGACGGGCTGTGGCGTTTTGCTGCGAACCGTAGCGGAAGGCGACGTCGGCTATTTGAGTGGCCCGGCTCGCATGTGCCGGGCTGCCCCCAGCCCGGCGTAAATGCCCAGCAGCACCGCGCGCAGGCGAGTGCAAGGGTGGGCCGGCCCTGCGGCCCATCGACGGAGCGACAGCGGAGTCGGCGTAGCCCTTGCGCTCGTCGGGCATGGTGCTTTCCCCTGCCGCCTCGATCAACGTGATCGCGATCCGTGTTCCTGGTGTTTTGCTTCTGCTGTTTCGATATTGCGTTGGCCCGGCCAACGGAGCTGTCTCCGCTGGTAACGGGCCCGGCTTGATCCCCAAGCACGTTTCATGCCGGGGGTAATCGCGCGCTAGTGGGTGGGTCAATTTTGGTGAGCACACCCGGGTCAATTCCAGTGAGCGCCGAAGCCTCCACCGCGTCCGCTACGACCGCGACATCTTTGCCTCTGACGCCGTCGCCGCCACCGGACGTATGCGCGACGTCGACCGATTCGCCGCCGGCGCTAGCGGCACCCTGGACGGATGTGCATCCATAGTTTCATAGTTTCGCCGATAACGGCAGAACCGGTGTCGAGTGCGGGCGAGTAGTCCACTGGGGCCGTTAACTTGGCGCGGGACCCTGTCGTGGCCGTACTATGCGTCACCAGGCTGCACGGATCTTGAGCTATGCTGGGACGCAAACTTGGCAGTAGAATGTAATTGGAATGGTTGCTGCATTGCCGCAAGGCTGGTCCTGCTCGCAGACGGTTTCTTAGGAGGGCGCCTTCGTATATGTTTCGTCTCCGCGCTCGCCTAGCTACCGCGGCCGGTCGAACTCGTTTGTCCGGTGCATTCCTGGCTGCCAGTGCCAAACTGCCATCTGCTTGGCAACGACTCACCATTGTGACTTGGCACCGAGTTGCGAGCGATGTCGGCGCTGGGTTTGATCGCGGTGTGATAGCCGCAAGTCCCGAGCAGTTCGATCGACAGATTACTATTCTCAAGCAGAATTTCTCGGTTATCGACACCGCCGCTCTCGTGAAATACCGCGAGGAGGGGCGGCCTCTATCCCCCAATCCAGTTCTTCTCACGTTCGACGATGGTTATCGAGATAACCTTACCGTAGCTCTGCCGATCCTTAAAAAGCATCGCGTTGGTGCGGTCTTTTTCGTCCCCACAGGGTTTATGGGCGCGGGCAAGATCTTTTCATGGGAACGCATAAGTGCCCTCATCGCGCGCTGTTGTAGGCCGGAAGTCGCCATTGACTACCCACATTCGCTGCGGCTCTCTCTTGACGGTGGCAGTTCAAAACTTACTGCGGCACGGGTACTAACTTCCATCAGCAGGACTGAGGTCGGCCTCGACGAAGCGCGTTTCCTGAACGAGCTCGCAGAAGCTTGTGAGGTCTATTGGGACTCGAATGCCGAACGCACGATCGCTGACGAGCTGATCCTTGACTGGCATGGCGTGCGAGCTCTGGTTGAGGCTGGGATGGAGGTGCAATCACACGGTCACACCCACGCTTTGTTCCCGTTCATCTCGCCGGAGCAGGTCTTGCGTGAGGCATCTCGGTCTCGCCAGATTCTGGAAGCTCAGACAGGGCAAGCGCAGGTCGCCATTGCGTATCCCGCGGGCGTAGGATTGGTGCCTGGGCAGCTGAGCCATGACGCGATTGCGAAGGCGGGATATAAGCTCGGGTTTTGTCTCGGGTCTGCGTCCCTTCGGCTAAGACAGGTCTCGGACTGGCTTAGTGTGCCGCGACTGACCTCGCATCCCGATTTGACCGAGAATCGCTTCCGAGGTCTTCTGGCTTTTCCAAACCTTCTCTGCTAACGCAGAGCTACGGATGCGTCGGCGGTTGCGGGGGTGAGCTTGACGATGCCAGTGCCCGGCGCTCGGGTGCGACCTCCCGGCTTCAGAGCTTTGGATCATCGCTTAAGGCCGGTTCAACTGCCTCAACTGCTACCAGGTCAACCACGAGGTCGGCGTTTTCCCATGAAGGGTTTAAGGGTTTACGGAAGACAGCTTCGAGTCGTTGGGAACGTCCGAAGGTGTGTAAGCGGATGGGATCGGGCCACTTACAAAAAATGTGCCCCAGGGGCAGGCTCGGGCTAGGCGAGATAACTGGTTCGCGAGGTCTCGGAATGGCTTGAGCCACTGGTGAGTAGCTACGCCTTTGGTGCGGCAGCTGAATAGATGGCTAGGTATCGGTCTGCCATCGATTCCGATGAGAAGCGTGCGCGCGCCGCGGCCATGGCTGCGGCACCGATAACACGCCAGCTGTCTCGTTGAGCAAAGGCGGCTTCCAGGCGTGCTGTATAGGCCAGCTCATCCGTTGACGCGAGAAAGCCTGTCTTTCCGTCCTCGATCATCTCAGGTATTCCACCAACCTTGGTGGCCAGAACCGGCAAGCCGGTAGCCATGGCTTCTATCACCGCAATCGGATGCCCTTCCGTGGTCGACGACAACGCAAACAGATCGAATCCGTTGAGAAGACGGGCCACGTCTGTGCGCTGGCCCAAAAAACGGGCAAACTTCCCCTGAGCTTGCCGTCCTGCCAAAATTTCCAGTTTGGCGCGTTCGGGTCCATCGCCAATAATGATCAGTTGAATAGTTGGGCTGAGGTGGGGGAGAACGGCCCGAAGCAGGAGGGCCACGTTCTTGCATCCGACCAGCCGGCAGACGCTCCCGACAACCATCGAGTCATTCGGTAATCCCAGCTCAGCGCGTACCTCGGCACGTACGTCTACCCGCGGTTGGTACTGGGAGAGATCGATACCATTCTCGATAACTTCCACTTTTCGCGCGTCTACCAGTCGGTGCGCACGAGTGCTGTTAGCCACCTCCGAGGAAACCGAGACGTCGCAATCCACGAGGCGCCCGGCTTGTCGTCGTAGCCATAGCTGTCGAGGCGGGGCGATGACCAGACCGTGTCGTGTTGCGATCACCCTGCAGCCAGCCAACTTCCCGGCCGGGGCGCCGTAGATCAGCGGTTGCTCGTTGTGCAGGTGCACGACATCGACCGAGTTACGAAGGAAGGCGAAGGCGAGCCGAAGCGGCAGGGTGACATCGAGGGTGGGGCCCCTCTTCCGAAGATGCAGCGTTCTCACGCCAGCCCGTGCAAAGGCGCCCGCAAGTTCCCCGGGGACGTCTGAGGCAAGGGAAATGGCGAGCACGCTATTCCCTCGTGCAACCTGGCGGCCGGCTAGTTCTACAGCCATGACCTCCTGGCCGCCTACGTGGAACGACGAGAGCACATGGGCGATGACCATCGGCTTTGGGATGTGCTGATCCATCCGCGTATCTCTAAGAGGGCGGCGGCGGCAGGCGAAAGTTGCGAAAGACGTGCGGATCGCCACTCAGGCCTGACATCGCCGCCATCGCTATGTTGTACATCTCGCGCGCGGTGACATAGTGCAGCTTCCAGCGAATACCATCGTTGTACCGGGTGGCGAGCTCTCGGTGAAGCGCGCGTCCGGGTTCGCCTAGGAGCGCCGCTGCCTGTGTCTCGGGGGCGCCGTGGGTGTGGATCTTGACGAAGACCCAGTCCTCTCGCCCTTGCACATGGATGTTCTGTGCGACCCATGTGGACACGCGCGAAGGCACCCCCGGATCTTGGGCCGTGATGGCCCCATTCTCGATCCGCAGGGGAACCCGCTCCAAGCGTGGTACCAGGGCGAGTGGCCCCTGGATCATGAGAATACGGTCTTCGAGTACCTCTCCCACCCGGGACGCCCTTCCCTTCTCGTAGCAGCGCGCTTGGCTCAGATCCCCGTCTGGCCAGTAGATGCGGTTGATGATCCCCGGCTGCGATTCGTTGGGCGCGGATGGGAAGGTGAAGTCTGCGTAGCAACCGGTTTCGAACAGAAGCTGGAGCTCATCGTCGACGCCGCAGTGCCGTCCGGAACGGCTGTTGGCCAGCGCCCAGTCCCCGTGAATAAAGGCGTAGCGGATGCGCCCGCCTGCGTCGCGCGAGAAATGGCCGTGACTGCCAATCGCCTCGAGTCCGTGCTGCAACTTCTCGCGCAGGGTCGAGCGGTTGTCACCGCTGTGGTGTAGGTGGAGCTCAACCTCGCCATACCCCGCCCTAGTCAACGATGTGAGACGGTCCAAGAGACGGGGATCATATTGGTCGCTGGGATAGAAGAAGCTGTGGCGGGGCGACATCCCGTCTGCGTCACAAAATCCGTTCGCGAGATGGGGGTAGCCCTTCTGCCAAGCTCGTATCCGCTCTTCGCCCACGTCGCGGCCGGAGCCGGACGATAGTGGCTCATAGTGGTCGCAGAAGGCGAATAGCAGGTGACGTAACCCGCTCGCGCCGGGTTCGCGAGTTCGCCTTAGGCGCTGGACAAGGTAGCTGGGCAGCCAGGTGTGAAGATTCTTGTCGCGCAGGGAGGCAAGAAGAGATCTCATGTGGGCGTACCCAGCCGCCGGAAAACCATGACGGCGGTCGACCCTATCAGCTCGGCCGAACACTGGCACATCGCGGACATGCTAATCCGGTCGCTGCTAATGGCAAGCATCCTTCAGCTGCGTTTTCTGCGCTTTGTTCTGGGCAATCGCGGAAAACGTCAATTGCGTTTACCCGTTGTAGAACACGCCGTCTGCAAGAAGGCTAGAACTCGCCGCGCACTCTCATCCCAGCTGCACAAGCTCGGACAAGCCGCGATCTCGTCGGGAACGTGGGGCTTCGCTAGCACTCGCTCGTAAGCCCTAGCCAATTCTGGGATCGATCCCGGTGTGACCACCTCTCCGTAGATGGGCGACGAGCAGACATCGGGAATTCCCCCAACACGGGTTGCCACGACCGGCCGACCACTGCTGATTGCCTCAAGAACCACATTAGGGGTTCCCTCGTGATAGCTCGGCAAAGTGAGCAAGTCGCACGCGGACAGCCAGTGACTGACCTTGGCCCCGTCTAACGAGCCTGTCACGATAACGTCACGTCCTTCTGCGGCTCGCTGGCGGAGTCGACCGAGCAGCGGCCCATCACCAACATAGGCGAGGCGGACGCCTTCGCCGTTGCGGATGCGTTCGAACGCCCGCAATGCGTCGCTGGCACCTTTGTGCTCCGCCAGCCAGCCAACGTATAGGATTAGCTTGCCGTCCACCGGCAGGCCCAAGGCTCGGCGGGCAGCCTCACGGTTTCGCGGTCTGAATGCTTCGCGGTCGACTCCGGTGATGATGACCTTAGTAGAATCTGACTTGGCACCCAGACGGATGCACTTTTCCGCCAGTGCGGAGCTGACGGCGATGACGCCTGCGCCATGTCGAAATGCCCAACCCACCTGCGGCCTGATCGCGGCCTTTTGCGCAACAACGTCGATATCGCTCCCAATGACTTGAATGACGGTCGGAATTCCGAGCAGCTGTCCTAGGGCTGTGGCAGCAACTCCGTCGGGATAGGCGAAGGTGGCTAGGATTACGTCGAACTGAGTGCGATAGCGCCTCAATGGGCCCGCAACGGAAAGCGCATAACTAGCTGCGGTCAGGGCCGCCAGCCGTGGTACGTATGGAAACCGGGGATGGCTGACCGCCAGCCCAAACAACTGGTCGTTGCTCGGAATTTGCGAAATATTATCGTTGGAGTACCGGAGACGCTTGAGCAGTGATGCAGCAGGAAACCAGGGAATCGTGGCCCAGACTTGCAATTCGCAGTGACGGGCGAGGGCTTCGCACTGGCGCCGGATGTGCGGTACGGCGTTCGGATTCCCTCGATTTGGGAAAATCTTTGTCAGCGCCAGAACACGCACGGTGTGCCCAATGTATAACTCCAAGGTGTTGGGCGGTCCAGCGTGGTCAGAGTCGGATTGCTCAACCAGTCGGCACCCAGCCGCATGCGCTGCTCGAAAGACACTCCTGCTACCACGTCACCTTTTGTCTGCCAGCGATGAATCGCCAGAGGCCCACGACAGCCGCAGCGTTGAGTACCACGAACGTTCGCGCCACGGCTCCCAGGCGGCCGGCATGGCTACCCAGTGCGGCCAGGGCATAGAGCGCCATCTGAGCCGCCAACACCGCCCACAGCGCCTGTCTCGCCAATCCTTCCGGATTGCCAACGCCCATGACGCCGATTGAAGATGCCAGCACCAGTGCCAAAAGGAGCCAGGGACAGAGCAGTCGCGATATCTTGTGGGAAATCGTCTCGAACCAGGATGGATTCAGGACTGGAGCGAGGAGGCGTGGCATCCTCCAAAAGAGCTGGTAGTTGCCGGCAAGTGTCCGCGCCTTCCGACTGAACTCGCGCTCGTCGGAAAACGCTTGGTCTCTCGCGATGGCGTCCTCCGCAAGGAGAACACGCGCTCTCCGCAGCCGCAGTTGCATGGGAATCCATACATCATCGAGGATCAGATCGGCCGGCAGCGGCCCCAGGTCACACCGCCGCAGAGCTGACAGAGGCCCGGTCATGCCGGTCACGCTGCCGAACCGAGACTCCTGCTTGCGGATCCAGTTCTCATAGCGCCAGTACACACCGCTGGCGGCACTGCCCGCGAGGACCAGGTTTCCCGTCACGCAGCCGACCTGGGGCACAGCCAGCAGGCCTAGGAGGGCCCGGAGCGCGGCTCGGTCGAGCGGCTGGCGCGCATCCGTGATCACCAGGACCTCGCCGGTGGCTCGCTCGCGCATGCGGTTGAGGCCAGATGGCTTGCCCAGGCGAGCTTCGCCCCGGAACAGGTGCACTCGCCGGTCTTTGGCAGCCCAGGCTGTGACGATCGCATCTGTTCCGTCGTTGCTGGCGTCGGAGTAGACGAGAATCTCGATTTTGTCGGCCGGATAGTCGAGGGCCGCCAGACTGTCCAGCTTGGCATCGATGAATGCCTCGCAATTGCGAGCTGCCACGCAGATGCTCACGGTTGGCTCCCAACCGGGGACCGGGCGTGGGCGCCAGGGGAACACGCGCGCGAGTAGTCCGATCAGCAAGGGATAGCCGACGTAGGTGTACAGCAAGAGAGTCAGCGCCACCGCAGTCACCCCCAAGGGAACGCTCAACGCCCGGTCCTCCTAAGAACGGCCAGCGGGGTTTGCCACAGGATCCAGGCTTCCATCCGCACGAACGAGAAGAAATCCTCGATCGCCGCGCCGTAGGCAAAGTCGAAGAGCGCCTTGATGCGCATGTCATCCGCCAGGGCACCCTCGGCACCGGCCATCTTGAATGGGTTGGTGAGGGAGCCGATGTACGCTTCTATCTTGCTGCCGGGCCGGGGTCGCCCGGTGTACCCGAGGGAAACCTGGGCCAGCCCGGTGAGGCCAGGCTTAACGCCTCGCATCCGTTCTTCGAAAAAGGGTATCGCCAGCGCTAGGTCTCCGATCAGCTCTGGTCGTTCGGGACGTGGGCCGACCAGGCTCATGTCGCCGCGAAGTACGTTCCAGAGCTGGGGAAGCTCATCCAGACGGGTGCGACGAAGAAAGTTCCCTATCTGGAGGACTCGCTCGTCGTTCTCGCTCGCCAGGACGGCACCCGTAGCAGCTTCCGCGTCGAGCTTCATGGTGCGAAACTTGATGATCTCGAACTCTTGGAAGCGAAAGTGATGGGCTGAACTGGGTGCGGCCCCGAGCAGGCGACCAGCTCGGCGTTGTCTGAAGAAGACATCCCCTGGAGACTCCCGGTATATCAGCGCGGCGATTATGGGATACAAGGGCAGGGTTAGGGCGACCCCGATGCCAGCTGCGAGAACATCGAATGCCCGCTTGGCGATGCGAACCGACGTCCTCACGGCTGTTCAAGCTCGCAATCCGGACGTTCCGGGACAGGAAGGGCTGTGATTGAATTTTCCCGTAAGGATCGATCCAAGATCACCGCTTTGAAAGTCAGCTTGCGCTGGTGTCTGGCGACAACGATTAGAATGCGTCGCGCTCTAGCCTCACCGCTCATCTGTAGTCTCCGGGTGAGTGACAGCATACAACAACCCGCCTACACTTGGCGAAAGTTCGGCTCGACCAAAGTCTTTGCCCGAGGTATCCGCATCATGAAGACAAAGTACTGCTGGATAGCAGGCACGACGGTCGCCTGTGTTGCGTCGACTGGTTGTCACAGGGGCGCCACGCGCACTGATGAGACAAATCCGGGGCGGGGCGTTTTTTCCGCGACCGAAGGCGCAGAAATCGGTCGAGGGGGCAGCGGCGCAGAGGTAGGACGCATGAGGATGCTAGCCATTGGCAGTGGCGACCCCGGAAGACCAAGCATCCCGGTTGTCAGACGGGGCGGAGCCTACATGGGCTTTGCCGAAAGGTTCAATCGGTACTACACCGACACTACCTGGAATCCAGCAACCACGGTGTACGTCAGTCCGCATGGCGGGGGGGACGGCAGTACACCCGCTAACCCGGCTGATGTGGCCCTCGCCATGAACGACGCCAGACCTGGTACCATGATCGCTTTCGCGGCGGGCAGCTACTCCGGCTGCTACCAGCTCGACCGCCAGCACGGCGGAAGCTACGACCATCCCGTGGTCTTGCACGGCGAGCGCAATCCTGACGGCTCGCCCGGCGCTGTCGTCAATTGCTGCTCGAGCGGACGCAGGAGTTGCTTCAATCTGGAATCGGCTGACTACGTTGCGATCGACGGGTTCGAGCTGGTGGGTGGCGACTTCGGTGTCCGTTCCGTCGGTGAGGGTTTCGCCTCAGACCGACATCAGAAGGGCGTGGCGATTCTGCGCAGTAACGGACACGGACAAGACAAGGATCCTTTCTTCACCGGACAGTCGGATTGGCTCGTTATCGAGCACTGCACTGCCTATGACTCCGGCAGGGGTGACGGACACGGCATCTACCTCAGCAACGGCAGCGATTGGAATATAGCCAGATACAACGAAACCTACGACACAGCCGCATCAGACTTCCAGATCAACGCCGATCCATTGTTGACGTGTCGAGACCAGGGGCTGGCTTTCGACGATCCCGAGTGTGACGCGGTAGCTGGGAGTAGCTCGACTGGCGGTCGGGGAGCCTCCGACTTCATGCTGATCGAGGGCAATTTCTTCCACCACAGCAAGGCGCAGGGTCCCAACTTTACCTCGGTCAGGAACAGCATCATCCGCAACAACATCTTCGCCTTTCCTGCGCGCCATGGCACGAGCTTCTGGCAAGAGACCAGCAATCCCAAGCTCGGGTCGTCAAAGAATTTCGTGGCCCACAACTTGTTCATCACCTCGGTCACAAACCGACCCGTCATCGAAATCATAAAGAGCTCGACCGGGAATCGGGTTATCAACAACGTCGTGGTGGCTGTTGCGGTGAACGGAAGTGCCGTGACTGCGAATCCGAGCGGTCAGCTGCTCGAGACGGACGGTAGTACGGTGAACGCCAACCAGTTCGAGCACGACGAGTGGGTCTCCGGCCATTTTGTGTCGCGCGACGTGGCGCCACCGCACGTCCCACGGGCGAGCGAGCATTGGGAGACGAGGTTCGATCCGTCCTGGTTCACCGATTTTCCGACCAGGGTTGGCCACGACCCGGCGGCATTCGCGCCGACCGCCGCCGCGCCATGGCTGGACCTCGGTAACCTGCTGAGGGACGTGCCAGTCGATCGCGCCGGAACCGTCCGACACGCGCCGGTTGATCTTGGCCCCTACGAACGATGATGTTCGGTCAGCGCAGGCGTTGAGCAGCATGGCTCTGACCGAGTGTTGCAAAGAGACAGGCCATCTTGCCGAGAATGTTCCGTCGCTACCCTCAGCGAGGCAATGGCGCATTCAGCCATCAAACATGCGCTATTCTAAGGCGTGACATGAGTGATCTTCCATTGAAGATGCGGGCACCTAGTCGAGCACTGACGAACCATTGCAGCACGAGACCCTACAATAATGTCTGATCAGAAGATCCAAGAGGTAGGCCGGCCTACCAACGTCTCGGGGATTTCGCCATCCTCCCCCGCTTCAGATCGGCCGGGAACCGGGACTCCGGCCGGGGTGCGCACTGCCACTCCCGCCTATCCTTTACCAGCAGTCAAAAGTGCCAGCGCACCCGCTGCGGGGCCGGCCGCGCCGGCGCGAACATTGACGCCATCCTTTCCCGCCCCGGTGGCCCCCGGGCCGGCCGCATCGACCGTGAGCCCGGTTGTGCGAGCGCGGACATTGACGCCATCCGCTCCTGTCCCGGTGGCGCCCGGGCCGGGCGTATCGACCGTGCGTCCGGTGGCGGCAGCGCGGACCTTGACGCCATCTGGGCCATCGGCCGCTTCACCCCCATGGGGCACGCCGCCAGGCCAGGCGAATTCAGGCCGGACTATAACACCGCATCAATCGGTCGTGATCGTGGCGTCCCCCGCTCCGGTGCCAGCTCAAGCCTCAGTGGTGGTGCCAGCTCCAGTTCCCGCTCCGACGGCGAGGGCTAGCACGGCATCTGGACCGTTGGAGAGCGGCAGCCCGAACACCATCATGCTGGATGGTACGATGCTCGAGCGGGCGCGAGCGCAAGCTGCCAGCGCGGCATCGGGCCTCGCGGAGAACGATAGCCCTAAGACCATGTTACTGGATGGTGCGATGCTCGAAGCGGCGCGGGCGCGTGCCCCCAGGGCGGCATCCGGCAATCCCGTTCAGACGTCGGCGCCAGCGGCACCTTCCTCGGCGTCCTCACGATCAGTGGCATCGACGACGGTTACCGCCATTGCGGTTCGCCCGCGCAGCGGAGTACAGGTGGTCGCTCCCTCACTCGCACACCCGGCGCGACCGGGCGTGATCGCCACGTATCAGGTGCTCCCCGCACGGGTGGACGTGAGCACAATCGGGGTTGCGAAGAACCCAGATCCCCACCTGCCCATGCTCGTGGAGGGGAGCACCGAGCGGGCCTCCGCCTTTCGAGCTCTCCGTCGGCGTCTGGCTGAGCAGAAGGATCCCCACACTATTCTGGTGACGAGTGCGCAGGGTGACGAGGGCAAGACCACCTGTGCCGCCAACCTCGCGCTGGCTTTGGCCGAATCGGGGCGCCTCAGCGTTCTCTTGGTCGAGGCGAACCTGCGCCGACCCAAGTTGTCGAAGATTTTCGGCTTTCGACCGGCACGCTGTCTGCGCGCCCAGTTGGCAGTGCACCGGGAGCAGATCGACGCCTCATGGGCGACTACCGAGCTGCGGCCTATCGGCCTGCACATTCTCGCCCTGTCGCCCTACTCCGCTAGCAACGATGCCATTCATGGCCCAACCTTCTCGGCCGCGATTGCGCGCTGGCGCGGGGCCTTTGACTATGTGGTGATCGACGGGCCGTCCATTCTCGAGAGTTGCGATGCCTCGATCATCCACGACTCTGTCGACGCCGTGGTGATGGTGGTTCGTTCGACCATATCGCGCAACCGCACGGTGAGACGGGCGCTCGAGCAGATCTCGGCGGATATGGTAGCGGGGATGGTGCTCATGGACAGTACCGCAGGCTAGAGCGGCAGCTTCGGCCAGCTCGTGGCAGTTGGCACCCTGTCACCCTGTACGGTGAGTCCCGCCTCTCGCGGCTGGCCTGGCCAGCCTCCAAGCGTTAGAGCATCTCGCGCGTTGCTCACATGTCAGAGGCTCCCATGCCAGAGCAAGAAAAGTCACATTGTGGTACTATCTTGTTGCAATTGGGGACCAACGACTTGACATGTCTGGCCTTTTTCCGTTCATATCTCGTCGATCTCGATCTCGTCATGCTGAAAGTTCGCGGGGGCAAGTGGTGCCAGGCTGGTAAGGCGCGATCGTGGGGCGGATGAAAAGTGCTTTACTGAGGACTAACTAATGGAACCAGCGGAAAAGAACCTCGTCAGGGCTGTCGTTCGACCTCTCGAACTGTCCGAGCGCTCGGACAGTCCCGGGCCGTCGGTTCAGGGAGATAAACGACCAGGGCGCAAGACTCCTCCCGCCGGCGATGTCGTGAAATTGCGGGCGGTGCCAGTCGCGGCGGTGGATCAGGGCCTGGTGGCGGAGGCGGCGACCTGGATCACCGCCAAGGTTGCTGCGACCCTGAAGAATGGCGCCCAGGAGGTGGGGGAGTATTTGCTGGAGAAGTTCTTCGCCAACGACCAGGGGCTGGCCAAGGCGAAAAACCCGCACAAGAGTGCCTCGTTTCGGGCGCTGGCGGAAAAGTGCGGGACGCCGGCCTTGCCCATCTCCAAGACCTGGCTCAACAATGCCGTCAATGTCGCCTTGATCATCCGGCGACTGCCGGAACACTCTGCGGTGTTCAAGGCTCTGCCCTCGTCGTACCAGGAGGCACTGTTGCCCCTCGGCGATCCGGTTAAGGTAGAGCGGTTGGCCAAGCACGCCATGGCAAGAGAGCTGTCATTCCGCGAGCTGCGCCAGGCGGTATTCGAGGAGCGGGCCAAGCTGCCCAAAGGGGAATCGAGGGGCCGACCGCGCATGCCCATGGTCGTGACGACCCTCGCTAGCTCGCTCAAGCTCTTCACGTTTCCCGGCGGCAAGCGGCTGTTCACCAAGGCGGATGTCGAGGAGCTGGACGATGAGCAGCGCAAGGATGCGCTCGAATCGGCGGAGCGGATCATCGAGAAGCTGAGGGACCTGGTCGGTAAGCTGAAGGAGGGGTAACCTCGGCTCGCCGCTGTGCGGGCTTGTCAAGAAGAGTGGGCCAGAGTACACCCATTGGCCATGTGTGGAATAGTTGGTTATGTAGGGCCACGAGATGCGGCTTCGGTTCTGGTCAGTGGCTTACGCCGACTGGAATACCGCGGCTACGATTCGGCGGGAGTGGCGGTGTTGTCGGAGGGGCAGACTCAAGTGCTACGCTGTCAGGGCAAGCTGGCCGCCCTGGAGGCTCTGCTCGGGCGGTCTCCGCTGACGGGCACTTTAGGCATCGGACATACGCGCTGGGCGACCCATGGGCGCCCGTCCGACCAGAACGCCCATCCTCACAAGGTCGGCCCTGTCTCGGTGGTTCACAACGGCATCGTGGAGAATCACGTGGCGCTCCGCCAGCGCCTGGAGAAGGCGGGACGCAGGTTCTCTTCGGAGACCGACACGGAGGTCATTGCTCATCTCGTGGAAGAAGCGCTGGCCCAGGGCGAGCGCAGCCTGGTCGCGGCCGTGGCTGGTGCGCTCAGGCAAGTCGAGGGCTCTTACGCCGTGGCGGTGGTCTCCGACGCTCACCCCGACCATTTCGTGGCCGCGAAGAGCGGCTCGCCCCTGGTGATCGGGATTGGTAAGGGGGAGCAATTCGTGGCGTCCGACGCCCCGGCTATTCTCGAGTACACCCGCGATTTCATCTTTCTCGAGGATGGCGATTTGGCCGTCATCGCTGCCACGGGCGTGACCGTGACCGACCTCGACGGCAAACCCCGCCCCCGGGCGGCCAAGAGCGTGACCTGGACCGCGGGCCAAGCGGAGAAGGGTGGCTTTGCTCACTTCATGCTCAAGGAGATCCATGAGCAGCCGGGTGCGGTCGGCGACACCATCAGCGGGCGGCTGTCGGGTGCGAGTGGTGCGGTGGACTTGGACGGGCAGGACCTGGGGGAAGCTCCTCGCCGGCTGGTCATCCTGGCGTGCGGGACTTCCTACCACGCGGGCTTGGTGGGCAAGTTTTTGGTCGAGAACCTGGCGCGGCTGCCTTGTGAAGTCGACCTGGCGAGCGAGTTCCGTTACCGCGAGCCTGTCATTGGTCCGCGCGATCTGGTGGTGGCTATCTCCCAGAGCGGGGAGACGGCGGACACGCTGGCTGCGCTCAAGGAGGCCCGGGCGCGGGGGGCGCGGGTGCTGGCCATCTGCAATGTCGTCGATTCCGCCATCCCGCGCGCGGCCGACTTCGTTCTCTACACTCACGCCGGGCCCGAGATCGGAGTGGCGTCCACCAAATGCTTCACGGCGCAGCTCGCGGCGCTGGCGGTGCTGGCCATCTATCTCGGGCGTCGCAGCCAGGCCATCGCTGATCCCGTCCTGGCCCAGGCCGCAACCGAGCTGCTGCACATCCCGGACAAGATGGCCAAGACTTTGCGTGGCATCGGCGATCTGCGCCAGCTCGCCCACAAGTACATGCACGCCCGCGACTTTCTCTTTCTCGGTCGCGGTCCCAATTATCCCATCGCTCTCGAAGGCGCTCTGAAGTTGAAGGAAATCTCGTACCTCCATGCCGAGGGCTATGCCGCGGGCGAGATGAAGCATGGCCCCATCGCCCTCATTGATGACGGTCTGCCCGTAGTGGTCATCGCCACCCGGGGAAAGAGCTACGACAAGGTCCTGGCCAACCTGGCCGAGGTACGCGCGCGTGACGGCCATGTAATCGCCGTGGTGACCAAGGGCGACGAGACTATTGCAGCCCATTGTCAGGACGTGCTCTGGGTCGAGGACACCGCGCCTCTCTTCCAGCCTCTGCTCACCGTGTTGCCGCTCCAGATCCTGGCCTATGCCGTGGCGGTAGCCCGCGGCACCGACGTGGACCAGCCGCGCAACCTGGCCAAGAGCGTCACCGTCGAGTAGCTGCCTCCGCGCCCGCCAGCGCCTGCGCGAGCTCGCGCCGTCCGGCGGGCGACGGCATCACCCGCGGCACTTCATCTTGGGCTCTGACGGGAAGGCCCGTGATTTGCCCCAGCGCTCGCGCCAAGAGATCGGGGTTGTGGTGAGCCCCATCGTCGGCCGCTATGTTGGCGGAGAGGATGACCGCGTTATCCGCCAGCTCGCGGCCATCGCTGGTCTCGTAGCCATCTCTTGTCTCGCGGTCCTCGCTTGCGTGCCGTAGCACCGTGAGCTGGGGCGTATCACCCAAGCTGCAGATGGTGAGGTGATTGGCGAGCACCGAGATAAAGTCGCGCTCCTGGAAGCCCGAGCAGGGGCGCTCGCTGTTGGTCAGATTGAGTATGAACAGGCGCTGGGCCGAGGAGCGGCATACGGCGGCGCCGACGCCGCCGGTGAGCAGGGCGCTCAGGGTGCTGGTGCAGAAGCTCCCCGGTCCCATGACAATGACATCGGCCGCCGCGATGGCGGCCATGGCGGTAGGATTGGGTCGGGCGCCTCCCTTCACGCTGACCACGAGCGGGGCAGCGACCGTGCGGGCGACGTTGTCCTCACCCTCGACGAAGCCTTGCCATCGGTCGCATACCACCAGAGTGCCCGGTTCCTCGGATGCGGGCATGACCCGACCCACGCTGCCCAGTCTCTCGCCCACCCAATCGCTCGCTTGCTGCAGACTTCCGAACTCCTGAAAGCGTTGCGCTATTACCAGGTTGCCCCGACACCGGGGAACGGCTCCCTCGACGCCGATGCGATCCTCGAGCTCGCGGGCCAGCCCTTGGTCGAGGGCCAGCGCCGCGAGGCACTTGCGCAGGTCGCCCGGGGCGGGCATGTCCAACGCGCGGCGGAGCTCGCCCGAACAGCCGCCGTCGTCGGCGGTGGCTACCACGGCACTGATGCTGCAGTCCAGATGACGTAGGGCACGTAAAGCGATGGCCTGGCCGTGGCCGCCGCCAATGGTAACAACCCGTCGCCTATTCAAGTCCAGACAAGGTTCCATTGCCATGCTCACCCCGAACGGTTGCTGTGCGCTCAACTTGGGGCCTGGCTCCTCTGCCCCTAGACTCTACTACATGCAGGTCTTGGCATACACAGGCCAGACGATCGGCGTTCGAAATATGCGAGATATGCTATCGTTTTGCTATGGCATCGTTGCTCATTCGCAACCTGGATGACGCCACCGTGGCTCAGTTGAAGACACGAGCCCGGCGGAATAATCGTAGCCTGCAGGGTGAGCTGAAGAGCGCGCTCGAAGCCCATGCTCGGATGGGTGGGCGGCCACGCTCGTCCGCCCGCCGACCGTTGCGGGTGCACACCGTCGATATTCCTACTCGGGCCACCTGGTCGCGCGAGGAGATCTATGGCGACGACGGCAGATAGCCTCCTGCTCGTCGATACCTGCGTGCTGATGGAGGCATCCAACCGGGCGCGCCGGCACCACCGCGCTGCTCGATCCCTGCTCGAACGCCACGAAGGGCTGGTGTTCCCGGCCCAGGTGGCTCGTGAATTCCTGGTGGTTGCTACTAGACCGCCGGACCATAACGGACTCGGTTTGGGTCTGGCCGAGGCGCTGGAAAGCCTGGCCGGATTTCGCGAGCACATCCGACTGCTGCCCGAGGAGAAGCCGCTCTTGCCGGCCCTGCTGCGATTGCTGGCAGGGGTACCGGCCGCCGGTCGTAGGATTCACGACGCCAACCTCGTTGCCGCCGCGGTTGTCCATGGTGTTTCGCGCATCGTCACTCTCAACGGTAACGACTTCCGGGCGTTCTGCGACCACGATCGGCGAATTAGATGTATCGCGCCGGCAGAGGCGCTGAGCGCCTGACCGGCCACGGTCGGGCAAAGCCCGCCCGCGCTCACGCGACTATTAAATAAAGGACCCTGGGAGGGTCCTTTAGATCTCCCGCGGTGAGCACGGTCGGGCAAGCCCGCCCGCGCTCACGCGACTACCAAATAAAGGACCCTGGGAGGGTCCTTTAAATCCCCCGCGACGAGCACGGTCGGGCAAAGCCCGCCCGCGCTCACGCGACGTGGTAGCTTGAGGTGTGCTCGCCTCATGCCGACCGTGGCTCTTGGCGCTGGCGCTGGTGAGCGCTTGCGCCACGCAATCACCCGCCATCACCAAGCTGGTGCGCGGGCGACAGATAACCACCCGAGGGGTCGCCCCGGATGCCTACGAGCACGCGGCGCGCGCCATGCTGTTCGAGGAGGAGGAGCGTTGGCAGGATGCGGCGGCTGAGCTGGGCGAGGCCCTGGATTTCGATGGGGATTCGCCCGAGCTCCACGCTCGCCGGGCCGAGGTCTTGCTGCGCTTCGATCACGTCAAGGACGCTGCCGCTGAAGCGCACGCGTCGTTGAGCCTGGCGGCCACGGCCGAGGGCTTCGTGGCCCTGGCGCACGTACAGCGCAGCCAGGGTGATGCCAAGGCTGAATTGGAAGCGCTGGGCCAGGCGAGCAAGCTGGTCGATTTCCAGGCCGACGACGACGAGGCTGAGCTGGTCTACCTCGAGCTGGCGCAGACCGAGCTGGTGGCGCTGGATCTAGACGCGGCGCGCGCCACCCTCACCACCCTGTGCGCCGCCGAGCCTGGCTCGGGCACGGGACGGATGCATCTGGCCGCCATCGCCTGGGCCCTGCATGACATGGCGGGGGCCGAGGCCCAGCTGCAGGGCGCCTTGGCGGAAGAACCGAATCAGATCGAGGCCCTGACCGAGCTGGCGTGGATCTACGCCGCGACCGGCAGGGATGGCGAGGCCCGCGCGACCTTTCGCGACGCTCTCGATCGCTCGGAGGGCGAGCTCGACCTGGCGGCCGCCTTCGCCCGCTATCTGGTCGGGCTGGGCGCGGTCAAGGAGGCGGAGCAGGTGGCCGACGACCTGGCTGTCCCCGCCTCCAGCCTGGCAGCCGACAGCCTGGCGGCGCGGGTCGAGCTCGAGCGCTCGGCCCGGCGCTTTCAGCATGGGCTGGACCTGCTCGCCGAGGCCACCCGTATGGGTATCGGCGACACGGCCACCAGCCGCATCACCCTGCTGCGCTCGGCGCTCTTGCACGATCTGGGTAAGCCCGAAGCGGCCCTGGCCGAGCTACTCAAGCTCGGCAAGGACTCGCCGCTCTTTTTCGAGGCGCGCCTGCGCGCGGCCGAGCTCTTGCACGAGGCGGGCAAGTGCGACCAGGCCATACGCTTGGTCGACGAAGCCGCCGCCGGACAGAGTCCTGTCCTGGCCAGCGACGCGGTGGTCAGCGCCGCCCTGCTGGAAGAAGAGTGCGGCAAGGCGAGCGCGGCGGTCGCGCGCCTGGGCCGGGCCCTGGCCCAACATCCCGACGAGGGCAAGTTGGTCCTGACTCTGGCGGCGATCGAGGAGCGCCAGGGCGGCTGGTCGGCCGCGCTCGATCGCGCCGAGAAGTTTCTGGCCAAGAATCCCGGCTCGGTCGAGGCCCTCAACTTTTGGGGCTTCATCGCGGCTGATCACGACCACGCTCTCGATTTGGCCTTGCGGCGTGTGCAGGCGGCCAATGCGCTCGATCCCGGCTCGGGCGGGCTGCTCGACAGCCTGGGCTGGGCCCACTTCCATCGCCACCAGGTCGACCAGGCCGGGCTCTTCCTCGAGCAGGCCGCCCGCCTCGAGCCCGCCGACCCCGAAATCGAGTGGCACCTGGGCACTGTGTACGCGGCGCGCAAGGAGACCGAGCGGGCTCGCTCGGCCTTTCATCGCGCCTTGGGCGGCAAGCCCGACCAGCGCCTGCGCTTGCGGGTCGAGGAGAGTCTGGGCCGGCTGAACGCCAGCCCGGCCACCCACGGGGCGGCCGGTGGGGCGTCCGTGGGGACGGCCGGGGGGACCGCCAGGGGGACGGCCGCGGGGACGGATCAATGAGCAAGAGCCGCAACCGGGCGTTATCCCTTCTGCTGTCGCTCTCATGGCTCTTGCCCCTGGGCTGCGCCGGCCCGCTGCGTGCGGTGCGCAGCTATCCGGCTCCCGATCGAGCCGAGCTGCTCGCGGTGCTCGCGGCCCACCAGGCGCGGATTCACGGCATGAACGCGGAAGCGCGGGTCAAAAGCCGGCTGGGGGGCCAGCGCGCCCGCGGCACGGTCCAGATGCTGGTGGGTCGTGCGGGCGCGCTACGGTTCGAGGCCGAGGTGACCTTGCGCGGCACCGTGGCCGCCCTGACCACCAGCGCCGGACGGCTCACCTTCATCGATTACGAAGGGCGGGTGTTCCGCGAGGGACCGGCCTGCCCGGCCAATGTGGCGACATTGATCGGCATTCCCCTCGCCCCGGCCACGGTTGCCGCCATTCTGCTCGGCGATGCGCCGCTGCCCGCCGCGCAGGCCAGCGCGGTGGAGTGGGATGCCGCGCGTGGCGCCGACGTCCTCGTTTTTGGATCCGCCGGTCCCATCCTGCGCCTGGGTTTGCGCCGGCCGAATCCTGCCATTGCGGCATGGGACATCGTTTTCCTGGAAGAGACGAGCTCGCCGCGGGGGTGGCGGGTGGCCTACGACGACTTCGAGGGGGCGGACGGGGTGGCCCTGCCCCGGCGCATACGCTTTGCCGAGGCCGGCCGCGACTTTGACGACGGGGTGGACATAACCATCAAGGAACGCACCCTCAACCCGACTTTCCCGGACGGCGCTTTCCTGCTCTCCCCGCCCCCCGGTTACGCCGTCGAGGTGTCGAGCTGCCGCGAGGACCTCCCCGCTCGCTGAGCGACGGCGGTGCGCAGTCTCCGCTGCCCGCCGAGAGCTATGACCGGACGAACGCGTCGTAGATGGCGCGCAGACCCTTGTGCAAGTCCGCGGCATCGACGCCGACGATGATGGAGATCTCGGACGCCCCCTGGTCGATGATGCGCACGTTCACGCCCGCGTTGGCCAGGGCGGTGAACAGGCGCGACGAGACCCCGATCCGCCTCGACATGCCGTGGCCGACGGTGGCGATGAGGGCCAGATCGCGCTCGACATCGATCGAGTCCGGCTGGCAGGCGTTGCGGATCTCTTGCAGCACCTGCTCTTCGACCCCGGCGAAGTTCTTCTGATCGATCACCACGCACATGGAATCGATGCCTGACGGGGAGAGCTCGTAGCTTATGCCCTTGGTCTCCAGGATGCCCAGCACCCTGCGCCCGAAGCCGCGCTCCTTGTTCATGAGCGTCTTTTCGATTTGCAGCAGGCAGAAGCCGTTGCGACCGGCAACCCCGGCGATGGGGCGATCGGCCGCCTGCTCTTCGGGCACGATCAAGGTGCCCGGCGCCGTCGGATCGTTGGTGTTGGCGATGCGAATGGGGATGCCGACCTGCTTGCACGGCAAGATGGCCTCTTCGTGGAACACGTTGGCGCCGGAATAGGCGAGCTCGCGCAGCTCGCGGTAGGTCACCCGGTCCATGGGCTCGGCATCGGGGACCACGCGCGGATCGGTCATGAGCAGACCCGGCACGTCGGTCCAGTTCTCGTACAGGCCGGCGGAGGTCGCGCGCGCCAGGATGGCGCCGGAAATGTCCGAGCCGCCGCGCGAGAAGGTTTTGACTTTGCCTCCCGGGCCGCTGCCGTAGAAGCCCGGCATCACGCAGATGCCCTCGGAAGGGACTGCCCGCGGCAGCTCGCTCCAGGTGCGCTCGTCCACTAGTCCCGCGCCGGTCAGGAACACCGCCTGTTCGGCCTCGACGAAGCTGGCCCCCAGGAAGGCCGCCATGATGCGGGCGGAGAAATGCTCACCCCGCGAGGCGATGAAGTCGCGATCGGCTCCCGCCCGTACCTTGGTCTCGAAGTCCGCGAGCGCCGGCGCCATCTGGGCGTCGACGCCCAGCTCGGCCTCAATCTCGAGAAAGCGGCTGCGCAGGAGGGCCAGCGACGGGCCGGCATCGATGTCGCGCGCGACCGACTCGTGAATGGAGAGCAGGATGTCGGTAACTTTCGGATCTTGGCGGTGGCGCTTGCCCGGCGCCGAGACCACCACCGCCCGTCTGCGGGCATCGGATCGAATGATGGCGGCGACCTTGCGGAACTGGGCGGCATCGGCGAGGGACGTGCCCCCGAACTTGCAGGCGATGATCATGGCTTTCCTTGCTCGAGCTTTCCCATCTCCACTACTCCACCATCCCGCGCGGCAGATCAAGCGGGAAGAGGTTATCGGGATGGCGCCAGGCGATTGCTCTCGCTGGCCAGGCGGCGCAAGCGCTGGGTGGTCGCGCCGTCGGCGCCCAGGGCGTCCAGGGTCATGGGCATGCGGTAGGTCCAGTTGCGCTCGCTCACGCTGCCGGGGAAGTTCACCTGCTCGCGCTGGCCGAGCAGGTCCTGAAAGGGCAGCAGGCACAGGTTCGAGCTCGATTGGTAGAGCACCTCGAGCAGGGCATCGCGCGCTTGGTCATCGAAGCCGCGGTTGGGATCGAGGTGGCCGAGACCAGGAATACGCAGCAGGTTGCGCCGGTCGTCGGGGCTCAGGCTGTCCCACCACGTGGCCTGGGTGGGCGTGTCGTGGGTGCCCGAGGTCGCCACGGAGATGGCCGGCCAGCCCTTGGGATCGCGGAAGAAGGCTTGCATCCGACCGTCACGCCACAGGTCGTCCTTTTCCCAGCGCAGGACACGATAGCCGGGCAGGCCCAGGCGAGTCAGGGAGGGCCGCAGGAATTCCGGGATCATGCCTGAGATCCTCGGCTATCACCTCGCCGTGCTCGTTCATGAGCGCGAGCACCGTCTCCCCCAGACGGATCTGGGCCTCCTCGTCGGAGGGGGAAAAGCCCGACTTGCGGCCGTCGGCCGAGCGGTAGTAGGTGCGGTAGAGCCCTATCACGTGGTCGACCCGGTAAAGCCCGAATAGGCGCCCGGCGCGAGCCGCGCGCGCGCGCATCCAGGCGAAACCGGTTTCGTTCATCGCCCGCCAATCGAAGAGGGGCAAGCCCCAGTCTTGCCCTTCCGCACACAGGGCATCCGGGGGGGCACCCACGCGCAGGCCCGGGCGAAAGAGCTCGCGATGCTTCCACACGTCGGCGGAATCTTCCGCGACCACGAAGGGCAGATCGCCCATGAGCTCTACCCCCATGGCCTCCGCCGCGGCGCGCGCCTCGCGCCACTGCCGGTCGAGCTGCCACTGTTGCCAGACGATGAAGGCGATCTCGCCGGCGTGGGCGGCGTGCGCCTTGCGCAGCGCGGCCGGATTGCGTTCGGCCAGACCCGCCGGCCAATCCCGCCAGTGGCGCTCGTAGTGCCGGTGCAGCGCCGCGAAGAGCGCCCAATCCTCGAGCCAGTGGCGATTTTCTTTGCGAAAGGTGGCGAGCGTCTGCCCGCGCCTGGCCGCCCGGCCGGAGTGGGCGGCGAAGTGAGCGTACGCCAGGCGCATCGCGCGGTCTTTGATGGCGCGCAGCTCGTTCCAGCGCACGGACGCCGCGCTCGCGACCTCGTCGAGCAGGCGGCGATCGGCGTCGGCTAGCGCGGCCCTGCCCCCGACCGCCCGGAAGTCCTCGCAGGCATCGAGTCCGAGGTAGACCGGATCGATGGCAAAGGCGGTGCTGGCCGAATAGGGGCTGGTCTCGCCCCCCGACACCGCGTTTACCGGCAACATCTGGATGACGCGGATACCCGCCGCGCTCGACCAGGCGGCCATGTCCACGAGGTCTGGTATCTCGCCCAGGCCCCAGCCGGCGCCTCGGCGCAGGGAGAAAAGCGGGATCAGGGTGCCGGAGCGGCGCACGCTATGGTGCCGTTTCATGCCAGGCATGGCGAGGTTGGGCTATGATACGGCCCCCAGCGCCATGAGCGACACTTCTTTTGCAACGCCGCGGATATCGGGGCGACGGATCTTGCTCACCGGGGGAGCGGGTTTCATCGGCTCGCACCTGGTGGAGAGGCTTGCGCCCGACAACGACATCGTGGTGCTCGACACCCTACGGCGCAATGCCCTGGGGCCGGCCGGCCTCGACCGCCATCCCCGCGTGAAGGTCGTGACCGGCGACGTGCTCGAGGCCGCCACGGTGAAAGCGGCGATGGCGGGTTGCGATGCCGCCATCCATCTGGCTTCGATCGCCGGTGTCGACACCGTGCTGGGCAATCCCGTTCTCACCATGCGGGTTTCTCTCCTGGGTACCATGAATGTGCTGGAGGCGGCGCTGGCCGAGGGCCGGGTCGCGCGGGTCATCGACTTCTCCACCAGCGAGGTCTTCGGCCGCTACGCCTACAACGTCACCGAATGGGACGCCACCACCCTGGGCGCCGTGGGCGAGGCGCGCTGGACCTACGCGGTGGCCAAGCTGGCGACCGAGCACCTGGCTATGAACTACTGGAAGCAGTACCAGCTGCCCACGGTATCGATTCGCCCCTTCAATATCTATGGTCCCCGCCAGGTGGGCGAGGGGGCGGTCCACCATTTCATCCTGCGCGCCCTGCGCGGCGAGCCGCTGGCCGTGCACAACGACGGCGCGCAGATCCGCGCCTGGTGCTACGTGGATGACATCGTCGATGGCATCATGCTCGCGCTCGCGCGCGACGAGGCGGTCGGGCATTCGTTCAACATCGGCAACCCACGCTCGACCCTGACCATCCACGCCCTGGCCAAGGAGATCATCCGCCTGGCTTCGAGCTCGGCCCATATCGAGCACATACCGTGGCATCAGGCTGACGTCGAGCTGCGCATCCCCAACATCGCCAAGGCCAAGGAGCTGCTCGGTTTCTCCCCCAAGGTCGATCTCGAGGAGGGACTTTTGCGCACCATTTACTGGTATCGCAGGCACCTGGATGGCTGACATGATGGCTAAGATGGCGCGGCCATGAGTGACGTAGTACTGCGCGCCGACGGGCTAGCCAAGACCTTCCGGCTCGGCTTTTGGCGCAAGCGCGTGGAAGCGGTCAAGGAAGCCAGCTTCGAGGTCCGCCGGGGCGAGGTGTTCGGCTACCTGGGTCCCAACGGCTCGGGCAAGACCACCACGTTGAAGATGCTGATGGGGCTGGTCTTTCCCACCCGCGGCCGGGCCGAGGTTCTGGGGCGCAAGGTGCCCGACCGTGCCGCCAAACGCCGGCTGGGCTATCTGCCCGAGAGCCCTTACTTCTACGAGTACCTGACCCCGGAGGAGTTCCTGGATCTGGTGGGCGCGCTATGCGATGTCCGCCGGGGTGAGCGCCGTAAGCGCGCGGCCGCCCTGATCAGCCGGGTCGGCCTCGATCACGCCCGGGGCAGGCCCCTGCGCAAATTCTCGAAGGGCATGCTCCAGCGCATCGGCATCGCCCAGGCCTTGATGGGCGATCCGGAGCTGGTGGTGCTCGACGAGCCCATGACCGGCCTCGATCCGATCGGGCGCAAGGAGATCCGCGACCTGATGCTCGAGCTCAAGCGCGAGGGCCGCACCGTGCTCTATTCCACCCACATCCTACCCGACGTCGAGCTGACTTGCGATCGAGTGGCCATGATCTTCGCCGGGCGTATCCGCAGCGTGGGTCCCCTGTCCGAGTTGCTCACGGCGCGCGTGCTCTCGACCGAGATCTGCCTGGCGCGCGGCACCGGGGTGACCCCGGCCCTGCCCCCCGGGGCGAGCTTGCGCGACAGCCCGGACGGCATGTTGGTCGACCTGCCGGCGGGCAGCGACGTGGACGGCTTTTTGCGCGCGGCGCTGGCGGGAAGCTGTGGCATCACCGCGGTGACCCCGCGCCATGAATCGCTGGAAGATCTCTTCGTGCGCCAGGCGGAAGCGGAAGCGAGCTCGTCATGAATCGCATCGTCGCCATCGCCTGGAACACCTTCCGCGAGGCCGTGCGCAACAAGATCCTTTACAGCCTGCTCTTCTTCGCCGTCCTCCTCATCGTGTCGGCCCTGGCCATCGGCAACCTGACCTTGCACGAAGAGGTGCGCACCATCCGCGACATCGGTCTTTTCGGCATCGATATCTTCGGGGTCATCATCGCCATCTTCGTGGGCGTCAACCTCCTCTACAAGGAGCTCGACCTCAAGACGGTGTACACCATCTTGCCCAAGCCGCTGTGGCGCTGGGAGTTCGTGCTGGGCAAATGGCTGGGCATGCTCCTCACCCTGGCGGTGCAGATGCTGGTGATGGGCCTGGTGTTGGGTGGCGTGCTCGCGGCCGAGGGCTCGCGCTTCGACGTGGCCACCGCCAAGGCGGTGTGGCTGCTCTTCGTCAACGTCATGTTGGTCACCTCCATGGCGGTCTTCTTCTCGGCCTTCTCTAGCCCATTTCTCTCCGGCTTCTTCGCCTTGGGCTGCTTCGTGGTGGGGCGATCGATCCCTGATATTCGTGCCCTGGGGGGTAAGCTCGGACGGGTGGGACAAGGCGGGCTCGACCTCTTCTGCGCGGTCATGCCCAACCTGCATCTCTTCTACCCCTCGGGCGCCATCGTGGGCGCGGAAGAGGTGTCGGTCCATCGCCAGTTCGTTGGCGCGGACTACCTGTTGTCGGCCACCGGCTACGGCGTGGCCTACTCCATCGTCGTGTTGGTCCTCGCCATGTTGGTCTTCCGCAAGCGGGATTTCGTCTGATGAGCGGCGCCCGCGCCAAGCTCGTCATGGTCGGCACCGCCATCATCTTGGCGCTGGCGGTGGTGGTGGTGCGGCTCCTGCTCGAGGAACGCACCGCTTATCGCCAAGGCCAAGCCGCCGAAGCCCTGGGGGAGAGCCGGGAGGCGATTCGCCACTATCTCGACGCCGGGCGCGCTTATCTGCCGGGCAGCCCGATCGTACGGCAGGCGCTCGACCGCTTGGATGCCATCGCCGTTAGCGCAATCCGCAAGAGCGATTATGCCACGGCCCGGTCCGCCTGCGAAGCCGAGCGCGCTGCCCTGCTCGGTGCGCGCTCGTTTTATATTCCCTACGCGGATCGCCTGCCGGTCATCGACCGCCGCCTCGCCCGTCTCTTGGCCGCCAGCGAAGATCCCGCGGGGTCGGCGAGCTTCGCCGCTCGCGCCGCCTGGCACGAGCAACGCCTCGAGCAGCGCTCTTGGCCGAGACCGCGCATGGTGCTCCTTGCGCTCGGCGGCTTGGCGCTCTGGATCACCTCCACGGTGGCTTTCGTCCGGGGAGGGCTCGACAAGAATCTCGCCCTGGTGCGCGCACCCGCGTTGCTCGCCGGTATCGGCTTCCTGGTCGGGCTCGCTCTGTTCGTCATATGCCTGCGGCTGGCCTGAGGCCTGCTCAGCGCAGGCAGACGGCCAGCACTTGCTTGAGGTCGGTCCGGCCGGCAATGGCCTTCTCGATCCCGTCTTGGAGCAGGGTCCTCATGCCGTTCTGCACGGCCAGCTTGCGCACCTCTTCCACGGGTGAGCGATGGGAGACGGCGCGCTTGATGTTCTCGTCGGCGACCAGCAGCTCGTGCAGGGCAATGCGGCCCCGGTAGCCGGTCTTGCCGCAGTTGTCGCAGCCGCTGGCGCGCCAAAGCTTGAACCCGGGGGAGCCGACGCCCAGGGTCTGGGCGCCCTGCTCGCCGAAGGCTTGCACGATGGCATCCTCC
Source organism: uncultured delta proteobacterium (assembly GCA_963849735.1). Classification (GTDB taxonomy): domain Bacteria; phylum Myxococcota_A; class Polyangia; order Fen-1088; family Fen-1088; genus Fen-1118. The sequence continues at coordinate 38,817 of CAWKJE010000034.1, read as the reverse complement.
TCGCCCTTGTCCGCCGCCACCTGTGTCCGACACTTTCGGCACAGGCCACGCGCCAAACGCTGGGCCAGCACGCCCAGGAGGGCGTCGGCGAAGCTGAAGGGGTCGAGTCCCATGTCCACCAGGCGGGTGATGGTCTCGGGCGCGCTGTTGGTGTGCAGGGTCGAGAAGACCAGGTGGCCGGTCAGCGAGGCCTCCACCGCCGTGCTCGCGGTTTCCTGGTCGCGCATCTCGCCCACCATGATCACGTCGGGATCGGCGCGCAGGAAGGAGCGCATGGCCGCGGCGAAGTCGAAGCCGATCTTGGGCTGTACCTGTACCTGGCGCAGCCCGGGCTGAGTGATCTCCACCGGGTCCTCGGCCGTCCAGATCTTCATGTCGGAGGTGTTGATCGAGCCCAGGGCGGAGTGCAGGGTGGTGGTCTTGCCCGATCCGGTCGGGCCGACGCACAGTATGAGGCCATAGGGCTTGGCGATGAGCGCCTTGAGCTCGCTCAGATTGCGCTCGCTCATGCCCATGTCGGCGAGGGGAATCGGCTTCGAGGCGGCCAGGATGCGCATGACCACGTCCTCGTTGCCGTTCACGGTGGGCAAAGTCGCCACCCGCAGCTCGATGGTGCGATCGCGCATGCGGAACTTGATCTTGCCGTCCTGGGGCTTGCGCTTTTCCGAGATATCCAGCCGGGCCATGATCTTGAAGCGCGCTACCAAAGGGTTGCGGAAGACGGCCGGGATATCCTGGTAGGGGATGCAGTCGCCGTCGATGCGGAAGCGGATGCGCGTGCTCTCTTCCTTGCCGTAGGGCTCGATGTGGATGTCGGAGGCGCCTCGCCCGAAGGCATCGAGGATTATCTGGTTGGCCAGCTTGATGATGGTGCTGTCGGATTCGTTGTCTTCGTCCGTCTGCTCGTCTTCCGACGGCTCGTCGACGGCGCCGGTGCTCTCGTCGGTCGAGAGCTCCTTGAGTAGCAGGTTGACGTCGGGGCGCAGCCCGTACGAGTGCTCGATGCACGCGACGATCTCGTCCTTGAACCCGACGAAGATGCTGACGTCGAGGCCGGCCTCGACCGAGCGCAAGGCATCGGCGCGCTGTATGTCATGCGGGTCGTCGATGACCACGATCAGGATCGGCCCCTTGCGCTCTATGGGTACGGCGCAAATCTGGCGCAAGAAATCCATGCGCAGGCGCTGGCGCAAGTCCTCGGGCATCTTCTGATCGGCGGTGAAGCGGTAGAACGGGACGCCGTAGTAACGCGAGATGGTCTTTTCGACTTCGGCGCGGGCGATGCCGACCTTCTCGATGAGGTAGCGGCCGGGATCGGTGGCTGATGCCTTCGCCTGGGCCAGGGCCTTGGCCAGCAGCTCGGGTTGGATGGCGCCCGACTCGAGCAAGCCCTGCCACTTGGCGTGAGCGGGATCTTCCCGCTCCTTGGCCTTGGTCAAGAGGGTGGGCTCCAGGGTGGGCTCCGGAGTGGGCGCGGGTGCCACGGGGAGTGCCGACTCCTCTGGCTCCGGCGGGCGCGGGGGCGCCGGCGCGTCAGCCGGCGTGACCGCGGCCTTGCGGCTGCCCATGCGGCGGAGCCAGGTTGCTGCGTCCATGCGGTTCCCCCCCTATCAATCGGCGGGCTCGACGCCGGCCTTCAGCTCGACGCATCCGTCTGACCAGCTCGCGCCGCCACCCCGCCATTCGTGGCCTGCCGCGGCGCCATGGTCGGTCTTGTCCGGGTAACTGCAGTTACCGCAGTTTTTTCGGGGCAATGGCCGAGCTAGATTCAGAGCGGCTAAAGGCTGAAGCGATGTTGGGGCGTCTCCAGTCGATTCCACGTCAACTTGAAAGGATGGCGACCATGTCTGTAATCCGTTCTACGTTCTTCGCCAGTATCGCTCTAGGCGCGCTGGCCGGCTTCGCGGCCTGCGGCTCTTCGAGCAGCAGCGGCGGATCGGGAGGCAATTCAGGCTCGGGCGGGAGCGCCGGGTCGGCCGGCAGCTCGGCTAGTGGCGGGAGTAGCGGCTCCGGCGGGAGCACGGCCAGTGGCGGGAGCATGGCCAGTGGCGGGAGCACGGCCAGTGGCGGGAGCACGATCACCGGCTTCGGCGGCAGCTCCGCAGGGCCGGGCAACGGCGGGGTCACCGGCTTCGGCGGCAGCTCCGAGGGCCCGGCCGCCGGCGGGAGCACCGGTGCTGGCGGCAGCAGCGCCGGCTCGGGCTCGGGCGGGAGCACCATGGTGGTCGACGGCGGGAGCGACGGGAGCGGCGCGGGCGACGGCGCCGCCACCTCGACCGGGGATGGCGGGGTATTGTGCGGGACAATGACTTGCAGCGCCTCTAACCCGGCGCAGTCCATCTGCTGTATCGATTATCCCGCGGGCGGCGGGGCTCCCGCGTTTTCGTGCGTCGCCGCGGCCTCGGCTTGCCAGGACAATTCGGGAGGTACTGCGGTGCCCGCAACCTGCGCGGGCAGCGCCGACTGCACCAACAATCCGGGTAATCCCGTCTGCTGTGGCATGGCGGACGCCAACGGCAACTACTCCAACTCCTGCCAGAGCACTTGCTCGGGATTCCAGATGTGTCAGTCGTCGTCCGAATGCCCAGCCGGAACCCAGTGCACGCCGCTCCTTGGCACCGGTCCGACTAGCTGCCAGTGACGCGCCTCCGACTGGCAGTGCTAGCTGCTGCTGCTGCTGCCGCTGCCCGTCGCTGAGCTCAACGCATTGCTAATGATCGACTGAATCTGTTGATAGAGCGAATCACCGCCGGACGAAGCGGAAGTGCTCGCTTGCGTGCTTCCGCTCGCGTCTTGCCCGTGGTGATGATGGTGGTGATGTCCTTGCGCCTCACCGCTCCCCTGCTCGGAACCGGTCGGAGGCGCAAGGTCGCTCATGTTGCCGCTTTGCGAGGCCGCTTCGAAGCGCTGGGCCAGGCTGGTCACGAAGCTGGCCTGTGATCCGGTCAGGGAAGAGGCAGCGTTGGTGAGCTGGCTGGCAATGCTCGCGGTTACTTGCTTGAACTCGGATGGATCGGTTTGGGCCAGACTCTGGAGCTCGCTCCATAATTGACCAGACTGCGACATGTTGACTGAAGCCGCGGGGGATACGCTGCCCGATTGGCTCCCCTGCTGGTTCGAGGTCGCGGTGAGCTGGCTGGTCTGGTACAGAGCCTGAATGCTGCTGACGTCTGTGGTCATAGGGTGTGGATCCTCCCATCGCTCACCATCGGCAGCAGAAGATCACGTCTTGAGTCGGGTGGGCGGGAAAGCGCCGGGCACGGCTCCCGACCCCGCCCGCAGCTGCAAATTCCGCAGTAAGTGAATTTTGCAGCAATTGCGCGGTGGAGATGCCACCCATCAGATGCACCTGGGGCGTGCAATCGCCCACGCGCCTCCGGTGTCGTGTCCATATCCAATGGCTAACCCGCGGCTGCCCAGCGACTGCCCGGGTCCGTCGCTGGTACTGCCGCCCCTTAAGGCCGCGGCGGCGATGGACGCGGCCAACAGCACCGTCGCAGCATCGCAGCAACCAGCACCGGGGATCCTCCGCCCAGTGAGGCGCTCGTCCATGCCCGATGATCGCATAAATCTGTACGAAGCCACCTTCGGGGCGTGCCGCCGGCTCCCCGGCCCGTGCTCCTACACCGTGTGCCGGTTCAATCTGACCGCGGAGCTCCGCGACAAGCGCGGGGCCAAGCCGTCCGAGATCCACGCCCACGTCATCCGGGAGGCCTGTGCGCTCGAGGCGGCGGAGCATGGGGGCATGACCCTGGCCGAGGTCGCGCTCCGCCTGTCGCTCACCCGCGAGCGCGTGCGCCAAATCGAAGAAGCGGCTCTCAAGAAGATGTTGGCGGGGCTGGAGCAGCGCGTCTGATGCTGCGGGAGTGGGCAATCCGGAGGGGGGACGAGGGGCTAGCGCCCTCGTCCTTGCCCAACCTTTCGGGGCTGGCGGCCCTCCTGCTCCGGCCGCTCTGGCCGATCGCGCATTGTCCGAAAGGCAGAGACCGTTGTACAATGCCGCACCATCCCGGCCAAAGGGACCGCGGTCCATGCCGGCCACCGTTCTCGTCATCGATGATAGCCCAACCATCTGCAAGCTGGTTGAGCTCTCGCTCAGCAAGGCCGGCTACCGCGTCGAGACCGCGCGCACGGGCGAAGCAGGGATCGCGGCTGCCCAGGCGCGGCCTCCGGCTCTGATCCTGCTCGATTTCCTCTTGCCCGACATCAAGGGCGACGACGTCTGCCGTGCCATCTCGGCCCAGGGCAAGCTGGCGCAGGTGCCGGTCATCGTGATGAGCGCCAAGGGCGAGGAGGTCAGCGAGTGCTTCGCCATGATGCCCAACATCGTCAACATCATGGCCAAGCCCTTTTCGCCCGAGGCGCTGGTGGCGGTGGTGACGCATACGCTCGAGAAGGCCGGCAAGCTAGGCAAGAAGTCGGGGCCCGCGCCCGGGACCGGCTCCGACAGTCGCATCGACATTGCTACTCTGACCCCCAGCCAGGAGCAGGAAGAGGCGAGCCCCGCGCGCGAGCTCGACTTCGCGCTGGCGGGCGATCTGGCCCTGATCTCGACCGCCGACGTGCTGCTGCTCCTGCAGGATCGCGGCTACACCGGAACGGTGGCGCTGTCCCACGGCCGGGCCCACATGGAGATCTACCTCGGCCAGGGCCGCATCGATTTTGCCGGCGCGCGCGGCGTGCCGGAAGAGTTTCTCCTCGGGCGTTTTCTGGTAAGCGGGGGCTACCTCGGCCAGGAAACCCTCGGTCGGGTCATCGACGAGCGCAAGCAGGAAGGCAGCACCGAGCTGCTCGGCGCCTACCTGTGCGCGCGCGGGCTGCTCTCGTCCACCGGCCTCCGCAAGGCCATGGCCAAGCAGACCGCGGCCCTGCTGTTCGAGAGCATGCGTTGGCCAACTGGTCACTTCGTTTTTCGCGTGCAGGCCGAGCTGCCGGCGCTGGCGCGCGAGGCGGCCTTGGCCCTGCCCATCGACGGGCTCATTCTCGAGGGGCTGCGCCGGGTAGAGGAGTGGCGGGTCATCGAGCAGGAGATCGGCGACTTCGATATGACCTTCGTGCGCAACGAGGACCGCCTGGGCAGCTTCGGGCGCGGGCAGCTCCTGCGCGAGGAGGCGGCGCTCGTCGATCTGGTCAATGGCAGAAACACGGTTCGCGATCTCATCCGCATCTCGGGGATGGGCTCTTACGATGTGACCCAGATTCTCTTTCGCCTCCTGCGCAGCAAGCTGATCCGTCGGCGGGTAGCCCCGGTGGCGGTGTAGTCATGTCTGCCGCGGCACCTCTCGACGTCGTCTTCTTCGCGCTGCGTGGTCTGCGCTGTGCGCTGCCGCTCGGGGTTGTGCGCAAGGTGTTGCCCATGCGTGGCATCACCCCGGTTCCTCTGGCCCCTCTCGTCATGCGCGGGGTGGCGCTGGTGCAGGGGCTCATCTTGCCCGTGCTCGACCTGGCCGTATGCTTTCAGCCGGGCGGCGGCGAGGACGGGGGTGAGAGCATTGGCTCTCGCCTGACCAGGGACAAGCTGCTCTTGGTCGAGACCGCCCCCGAAGCGGCCTGCGGTGCGGTGCGCGTGGCCATAGTGGTCGAGCGCGGGCTCGCCCTGGGGAGAGTGGACGAGCAATATAGCCGGCCCCCGCCCGCGCGGCCGTCGTTCCTGTCGGCCACCGTGGTCGACGCGGGCGGCCCCGCTCTGCTCCTCGATCTGGAACGCAGCCTCGACTATGTCAGGGATGCCATCAGCACGGTCATGCCATCATGAGCGAACCCTCAGCCATCCAAAATTTGCTCGACACCCTGCGTGCCGCCGAACAGGGCGACCTGCGCGTCCGACCGGCGGAGCACGCCGGCCCCCTGGGCGAGATTGCCCAAGCCCTGGCGGGGTTGCTGGCCAAGCTCGAGGCGCGCGCCGCGCGCATATCGAGCGCGGCGACGGCGGTCATGGTGGCGGCTGAAGCGGCCAGCGCCGCGCTGCCCGACATCGCCGAGGGCATGGCCAAGGAGCAGGCCGCGGTGTCCGAGATCGCGCGTAAGCTCAAGGCCCTGGAGGCGCGCTCGGGGGAAATTGGTCAGGTCCTGGAGATGCTCGAGGACGTGACCTCCGAGACCAATATCTTGTCGCTCAACGCCGCCATCGAGGCCTCGCGCGCCGGGGCGCAGGGCAAGGGTTTCGGTCTCGTCGCCGAAGAGGTGCGCAAGATGGCCGAGCGTGCGACCGCGGCGGCCAAAGATATCGGCGCCTATATGGAGACCATCGTCAATGCCACCGCCGAGGCGAGCGCGGGCATCGAGGGTGTGCGCGCCCTTGCCGATCAGCTGGCCGCGCTTGCCGGTCGCGCCCGGCGCGAGGCCAGAGAGATCGCCCCGCTGCGCCGAGGATGGGCGGCTGCCATCGGCGAGCTGCAGTTTGTCGGCCAGGGCGAGAGCGAGATCACGCGCCTCTTGCACGACCGTCGCGAGGACCTGTCCCGTCTGCTCGCGCCCATGGCCCCGCTCTTGGCTGGGTCACACACCCCCTTGGGTGAGGCTTTGCGCAATTTGTTGGCCGCGCTGGGGGAACCGCCGCGCGGATAGGATTGGCGATTTCGGTCGATTCGAGTGGACCGCCATGGCGGACAAGCACGAGAACGAAGGGGGCAAGGGCGACGGCCCGGCGCTCGTCGGGAACGCGAGCGAAGCGGAGATTTTGCGCAATCTCTTCCTGGAAGAGGCCGAGAAGCACCTAGCCCAGATCGCCGATGCCGAGCGGCTCCTGGCCCAAGCGTCGGCGCGCTCGCTCGAGATCACGCCCGAGGTGGTCGACGTCTTGTTCCGCCACTTGCACACCCTCAAGGGCTCGGCCGGCTCGGTCGGCTTCGATGCCGTGGCCAAGGCCGCCGACGATCTGGAGGAGCTGTGCGCGGAGATCCGGCGCGGCCAGTTGGCCCCAACTTTTGGCATCTTGGAGCGGATTGACGAGGGCGTGGCCGAGATCCGGGCTCAGCTCAGCAGCTTGCGCTTGAGCGTGCCCCAGCTTCGCCCGGCCGAGCCGCTCGGCGTGGCTCCGCCGGGGCGGGAAATGATGGAGCGGCGACGCAGCGTAGACCGCAGGGCGGTGGTGGAGCGCCGGGCGGGCAGCGACGGGGCCCTGCGCGTCGATGTCGAGCGTCTGGACGCGCTCTTGGCCAGTGCCGGGGATCTGGTCATCCTCCGCACTCGGCTCGATCGCCGAGCGCACGAAATGCGCAGCGTGCTGCGCGATCTGGTGGCGCGCAAGAACGACTTCCGCAGGGTGCAAGGCAGACTGGCCGCTGCTTTTTCCCCCTCCGCTCCGGCGGACGAGGCAGCCGGGCTGCTCGACCGCTTGGGTGAGATCGAGGTCGAGATCGCCGATGCGCTCTCCTATCTCGACCGCACCGCGAACCGGCTGGCCGACGATGCGTCGTCCCTGGGCGGTGCTTCCGAGCACATCGAGGATCAGATCCGGCGCGCCCGTCTGGTCCCGCTCGAGTGGGCGTTTTCCCGTCTCGGCTCTGCCCTGCACGAGCTCGAGCGTACCTGTCACCGCCAGGCCGACCTGGTGGTACAGGGGGGCGAGGTCGAGCTCGACAAGGCGATCGTCGACCAGCTGGTGGACCCCATGCTGCATCTCGTGCGCAACGCCATGGCGCACGGAATCGAAGCGCACGAGCAGCGCATCTTGCGCGGCAAGCCGTCGCGCGGCCGCATCACCATCCGAGCCGCGCTCGAATCCGACTTCGTCTCCCTCACTCTGGAGGATGACGGCGCTGGTCTCGATCGCGACGCCATTAGCAAGGTCGTGCAGTCCTCGCGGCCAGGCGGCGCTGACGCCAGCCCGAGCGACGAGACTCTGCTCGCCGCCATTTTCGAGGCAGGCTTTTCCACTCGCCTCCACTCCGACACCATGGCCGGACGGGGGATGGGGCTCAACATCGTCAAACGCGCGGTGGCGCGGCTGGGTGGCGAGATCAAGGTCGAATCGCAGCCCGGCGCTTTCACCCGCTTCCGGCTCACCCTGCCGCTCGCGGGAGCCATCACGCAGGGTTTGCTGTTCAAGATTGGCGGGCAGGTGTACGCCGTGCCCTCGGCCCATGTCATCGAGGTGTTACCCATAGGGCACAACGTGCTGGCGGGCGGTCATGGCTCGTCGGCGGACAGTGGCGAGCTGCCCGCCATCGGGGGCGTGAGCGTGCCTATCCTCAAGTTGCACGCCCTGCTCGGTCTCGAGCTGCCGCCGGGGCGCCGGGCCGCCGCTTTGCACGTGCGCTATGCCGGCCGCAATTTCCTCATCACCTGCGATAAAGTCATCGGTCCGCGCACCATCGTGGTCCGGCCTCCCGGCGCGCTCCTGGGTCTCATTCCCATCTACGCCGGCGTGACCGCATCGGGCGCGGGCAAGGCTCAGCTGGTCCTGGACCTGGGAACCCTCGCCGATCTGGTCAAGAGCGGTTCCTTGCCGGTCAGCGCCGGACCCCGTCGGCGGCAACTCCGGGTGCTCGTGGTCGACTATATGCGTCTGGCGCGCGAGGCGACCGCGCGCATGCTGGTAGCGGCCGGCTACCAGGCGCTCACGGCGGAGGACGGCTGGGACGCCTGGGAGATGCTTAGCGAACGACGATTCGACGTCGTGGTGACGGCGCTGGAGATGCCACGCCTCGACGGATTCCAGCTCATGTCGCGCATCCGTCGCGACGCCACCTTGCGCGGGTTGCCCATCGTGGTGCTGTCGTCGCGCACCTCGCGGGACGCTCGCGATCGCGCCCTGGCCGCGGGCGCGAACGTGGTCTTGGCCAAGAGCCGGCACCGCAAGAGCCTGGTCGCCGCCGTGGCCGCCTGCCTGCCAGACGTGACGCGTTAGCAAGGCCGCGGGCCGCGGGCCAAGCCCGCGTTGTGATCACAGACGAGGGCCGGCCTCGGGAATCTGAGGCCTCGCCCGGTGTCCGCCTCGGCTAACCTGTTGAAATGCTTCGCCAGCAGGCACCGATCCGGCAACGAGGTATTGGGCACGCGCTTTGCTGGTATCATCGAGCTAGTCTGGCAATTGCCAACGGATCCAAGGAGTCACCATGCGTGAAAAAGAGATGCGAGGGCGAGTCGAGTCCTTCCTGCAGACCCGCTTGCGCCGCATGCTGGCGCCCGCGACCTTTGGCCTCGGGCTCGCCATGGCGGGCGGCTGTGGGAGCAATGGCACCAGCGGCACCCAGGACGGGAGCGCTCTCGCCGACGCCACGGGCGGGGCGGGGAAGGACAGCGCCCCCTGTAAGTGTGACGGAGGGCTGCCGCCTACGGAAGATGCCGCGGTGGCCGAGGCCGGAAGCGGAGGCCCGGGCCAGGATGCCCAGGCCGTGGATACCAGAGCAGCTACCGGAACAGATACCGGAGTAGACACCGGAGTAGCGCCCGACGCGGGCGAGGACGGCCACCAGATCGCGCCCATGTACCTCGCCCAGAATCCCGATGCCGCGGCGGATCTCGGTCCCGTGGTGAAGTACATGGCCCCCCAGCTCGACGCCGGCGCGGTGGCCATGTACATGGCGAGACTGCCCACGGACGCAGGGCGCGACCTGGGCGCGGTGACTCTGTACATGGCGCTCTTGCCGCCGTCCTGAATCGCCTGCATCGCTGAGTTGCCGAGTAACTGCATCGCTGAGTCGCCGAGTCGATCCCTCGCTAGCCCGCGTCCCATGCTGGAAATTCTCAAGCAGGTTGGCTTTTTCCCCCGTGCGTGCGTGTGGGAGCTGACCCTGGCCTGCAATCTGCGCTGCCAGCACTGCGGCTCGTTTGCCGGTAGCCGCCGGCCGCGCGAGCTCAGCCGGGATGAATGCCTGCGCGTGGCCGACGAGCTGGCGGCGCTGGGCTGCCGGCGCGTGACTCTGAGTGGAGGAGAGCCGACCCTCAATCCCGACTGGGATGCCATTGGCAAACGCCTGGCCGATCACGGCATCAAGGTCAACCTCATCTCCAACGGCTGGCACTGGGACAAAAGTCACGTCGCCCGCGCCCAGGCGGCCGGGCTGTGCGGCGCGGCCTTCAGCCTCGATGGCTTCGAGGCCGAGCACGACCGGTTCCGCCAGCCAGGCTCGTTCGCCCGCGTGCTGGCTGCTGTAGCGGCTTGCGTGGCCGGCGGCTTGCCCGTCGCCATCAACACCACCGTGCATCGCGCGAATCAGCACTGCCTGCGCCAGCTGCGTGACTTCGTCCGCGACCAGGGCGCGTTCTCGATGCAGATCCAGCTGGCCACGCCCGCGGGCAACATGGTCAGCCACCGCGATCTGGTGGTCGACCCAGCCGATTTGGTGTGGCTCGTCCCGGAAATCGCGGCGCTGTGCCGGCAGAGCACTCGCCAATTCTTCGCGGTGGGCGCTGACGACATCGGCTACTACGGTCTGCCCGAGCACGGGCTGCGCGACGATGGCGGCGAATTGCCCTTCTGGATCGGCTGCCGCGCCGGCTGTCAGGTGATCGGCATCGAGAGCGAAGGCAACGTCAAGGGCTGCCTGTCGCTACCCTCCGCCATGCACGGCGAGGCCGGCTTCGTGGAGGGCAATCTGCGCCAGGCTTCTCTGGCGCAGATCTGGCGAGGACCGGACGCCTTCGCCTACAACCGCAAGCACTCGCCCGATGCCTTGACCGGCTTTTGCAAGGTTTGCCGCTATGGTGAGTTCTGCCGGGGCGGCTGCACCTGGACGGTCTACTGCCATCGCCAGCAGGGGGGCGAAGGCAATCCCTTCTGCTTCTACTACCAGGCCGTGCGGCAGGGACGCTTCGATCTGCTCACCGAGCCCGCCACCCCGCCCGAGCTCGCCTTTTTCGCCGGCGCACCACCCTCAGCGGGGCGGACCGCCCCGCATTCGTCAAGTCCGGACGATCCGCCGGATGCGCCCGCCCTTTTCGCCCTCGCCCAAAACGCCACGAAGGCCTGCCGCCTCGAGGAGGCCCATCGCTTGCTCGGCCGGGCGCTCGAGCTCGCCCCGGGTGACGTGCGCATTCTCGACCTGGCCGGCTTCGTTTGCTTTTCCCTGCGCGACTATGAGGCCGCCGAGCGCCACAACCGGCAAGCCCTGGCGCAGAAGCCTGATCACGCCTTTGCCCACAGCGGCTTGGGGCTCTCCCTGGCCAAGCAAGGCCGTCTCGCGGAAGGGCGCGCCGCCGTCGAGCGGGCCATCGCGCTCGCGCCCGCTTGGTACGAGCCCTATCACGACTTGGCCGTGCTGCTCGCCGAAGCCGGCTTGCGCGACGACGCCCGAGCCCTGCTCGACCGCGGCATGGCCGCCTCGCCCGAGCACGCCGACGAGCTGGCGCGGGTCAAGGCGGCCCTGGCGGAACCGGCATAGCACGCCTCGAGCTTCGGGTTTCGGGATTCCGATGTCACCGGCGCCCGCGCCGACCACCCCCCAAAGGCTCAGCGCCGCCCCGGCGTCTCTCCCAGCACGCGCACCACGGCCACGCTGAGATTGTCGGGGGTACCGAAGGCGTTGGCCTGATTGATGAGGGCGCGGCAAGCGGTGGCGGCATCGTGCTGGCCCGCCAGATCGGCAATCTGTCGGTCTTCGAGCACTCGGTATAGCCCGTCGGTGCATAGCACCACTACGTCGCCTTGCGCGAGATCCATCTCGAACAGGTCGATGGGGACCAGGAGCTCTCGCCCCAGACTACGGGTGAGCCCTTCACCGAGCCCGCACGAGGTGCCTTCGCTCGGCGCCTCCGCCTCGGCAGCCAGGGTGTGGTCCTTGCTGAGCTGAGTGATGAGCTGGCCGCGAATCAGGTAGACGCGCCCATTGCCCACGTGGGCGGCGGTGAGCTCGGCGTTGCTCACCGCCACTGCCGTCAGGGTGGTGCTGACGCCGCGCAGCTGGGGGACCACCACGGCCAGATCGTAGACTTCGAAGCAGGCGTGGCGGGCGGCCCGCACCAGTCGCTGGGTCTGGGTCATGCCCGCCGCCTGCTCGCGGAACGAGCGGAAGAGGGCGAGGATGGCGCGTTGACTGGCGAGCTCGCCGCCTTCCAGGACGGCCGTGCCGTCGGCCACCGCCGCCAGAGCCGCCGTCTTGTCCTTGAGCCACTTGCCGCAATGATCTTCGTTATGCTGGCACTCCGTTCCGGTGTCGCTCACCGCCGCGATCTGAACCTCCCAGGGCTCGGGCTGGTAGGACGGGGAGCTGCTCATGGCCAGCTCCACTTGATCACCGACTGTCATTGGCGATCCCGGTCGATCCGGGCGATTGCGGGCGATCCCGGTCGATCCCGGCGATTTTTTTTGGCGTTGCGCTCATGGTGGCCATCGTGATCCTGGCCCCAGGTAATCGCTCCGACCAAGGGGCAATGGCCGGCGGACCGACATTTTGCCCGCGGGCTCGCTGGGCGATACCCGGGCGATACGCCCAGCTTACCTGCATGTTATGATCGGGCGTCGACATGCAGACAGCTGGCATCATAATGGCGGTCGCTGGCCTGGGCGGCTTGCTCTTGACGGCGGCGCTTCGGCGGCTCGTCCGGTCTCGATCCGCCGCGCTGACGATGATCGGAGGCGTTGCGCTCGGGCTGGCCCTGATAGGCGTGGTGCTGTGGGTGGCTTCGCCGCCTGCGCAACCTGGTCCCGCGGCCGCGGGGTCCCCGCTGCCCCGGCTGTCCGGGCAGTCGGACAGGCCGGCGCAGTTGCCCGGAGCCGCACCCGCGCCCCCGGGCGCCGGTCATCCGGCTTCGCTTGCGCGGCCGGGGGCAGCCAAGCCGCCAGCGCTGGCAACGCCGGTGAGCTTGCCGCCGCCGCCCCCGCCGCCGCCGCCCCCACCACCCCCTCCTCCTCCACCACCACCGCCGCCCCCGCCTCCCCCACCCCCGCCCCCCGCGCGCTGAGCGGGCCGGGGCCAGCCGGCCAGTCGTGGATCAGAACGCGAAGTACGCGCCTGCTCCGCTCTGATCCGAGATGCCGGTGTAGACGCTGCGGCCGAAGAAGAAGGGCAGACCCCAGTCGAACCCGGGAACTTGGGGATTGGAGGGGAATCCTTGCATTGGGCCGGCGAGATTGCTGAATGCGTTCGAGGACGCGGGCAAGATCGCGGCGTTGGTCACGCTGAACATGATGGGCACGCCCGCGCCGGCGCTGCTCAGGATCTCCGCCGTGCGGCTGATGGTAGAGGACGGGCAGTAGAACTGGCTCAGGCCCTTGCTGGGGCACGGGCTAATGCCGGTGGTCGCGGAGTTGAGGAAGAAGAGGGCGTTCGAGCCACTGTCGAGGTAGCTCGTGTAGGGGCTGCCTCCCTCCGGATAATCCGTGGTCACGAAGCCGTCGAGGTCGAGGGGCAGGGGCTGCGCGGAGCCCAGGCCGTTGTTCGCCTCGGTGCCGATGCCAAAGATCATGACTCCATGCACCAACGGCGAGCCCTGCGCGGGTACGCAAGGCAGTTGAATAATCACACCGTTGTTGTCGGTCGGGAAGCTCGCGACGGGATGGGCCACCTGCTGCGTCAGGGGGGTGGCGGCTGGGGTGCAGTCGCCGCTGGTCGTGCTGCAGGAGAAGTAGGGCATCGAGCCCGGGCTGAGGTTGGCCAGGCTGGTGCAAGCCGCGCCGCAGTCTTCGGGGAAGACCCCGACGCCCAGGATGCCATTCGAGCCCAGGCTGTTGAGGTCGTCGACGGCCACGGCGGAACAGGCCGCTGGTCTGGCTAAGGCGCTCTCGCCGATGGTCTGGATGGGGATGCTGCTCGCCACCTCTTGGCTCAGTTGCACGTCGGCCAGCCTCACCGGCCCCCACGCCGACCCGTCCACGAAGGGCGAGCACTCGGCCAGCGCCGTGCCGTCGGTCGGGCTCAGCAGGGGGAGAGGCAAGGCGAGCACTGACTCGAGGACGCGGACCCCGACGGAGCCCGTATCGACCAGGAAGTGGTCGATGGTCTGGCAGGTCGTGGTCCCGGGCATGCACAGGGTCACGCTGGTAAAGAGTCCGTTGGTGTAGGGCGACGAAAGCTGCGGCGATCCGGAATCCACCACCAGCGCCACCGTGTTGGCCGCGGGCGCGGCCAGGGCGGGCGATACACAGGCCCCCCCGGAGTTGTCGTTGCCACCGTTGGAGCCGCAGCTCGCCCACAGCCCCAGGCCGGCCAACGAGGCCACGGCGGGGAACGCGCGCGCCCGCGCCCTCACGGCGCACCCTTCAGCGCTTCATCGTTCCAACCCGGAGGGGCCAGGTCAGTCAGCGTCACATGGCCCCAGAAGGTGCGCAGGTATCCGCCCATGACGACGATCATGCCCGGCAGCTCGACCCGTACCGGCCCGTGCGCCCTCGGCTGGCTGCGCCGCGCCTCGAGGTACTGCTGGTAGTGGCTGCCCATGACCTCGCGCAGGTCGGGGCGGAAGCCCCCCGACCAGGACAGGGCGAAGATCTTGCCGGTGGTGGCCACGAACTCGCGCATGAGCGCCCCGGCGGGGGTGGTGAGCTCGTGCACCGCGTATCCTTTCATGGCGACGACGTGCAGGGTAGCCTTGAGCCGCGCCTGATCGGCGGCGACCGCGCTGGCGTCGTCGCCGACCGCGGCCCAGGCAGGCGAGGCGATCGCGGTTAGCGTGGGCAAGAACAGCGCGAAAAGGCGAGGGAGGTGCGACAGGGCGGACCGCATGGGACGGAATATACCATTGGCTCGGCTCTGCCAGGCAGCGTGCCGGCCACGGCTACGGTTACGTTTTCGTTTACGGCCAGCGCCGCCCCGCGACGGCCACGGCCACGGCTAGCGCTATCGGCCGCGTCTACCGGCTACGGGGTTGGCTGCTCGAGGGTGATCTCGACTTTGACTACCTTGGCGCCCGGGAACAGGGGGATGACGTTGCCTGGGATCTTCTTGCCATCGACGGTCAGCGCCCGCACGCCTTTGCACAGGTGGTTAGGATTTTTGACCTCGATCTGGTATTCGACGCCGCGGAAGCGGCGCTGGGCCGAGAAGCCTGGCCACGACTTGGGGATGCAGGGATCGACCTTGAGACCCTGGAAGTCGGCCTTGATGCCGAAGATGCCTTCGGCGACGCTCACGAAGGTCCAGGCTGCGGTGCCGGTGAGCCAGCTGTTCTTGGCCTCGCCGAAGCAAACCGCATCCTTGCCCGCGATCATCTGCGCGTAGACGTAGGGCTCGCTCCGGTAGATCTCGATTTGCTCTTCCTTGGCCGAGGGGCAGATCGACAGGTAGTACTCGAGCGCGCGCTCGCCTTCGCCGAGCAGGCACCAGCCCAGGTTGATCCAGGTGTTGTTGTGGCAGAAGATGCCA
The DNA here is from genome assembly GCA_963849735.1 of uncultured delta proteobacterium. Lineage (GTDB taxonomy): Bacteria > Myxococcota_A > Polyangia > Fen-1088 > Fen-1088 > Fen-1118. Next base: position 23,572 of record CAWKJE010000034.1, on the reverse strand, counting down.
GCGTTCTCCTTGACTCCGGGCGGATACGACGACACCTCACCCAGCTCGACGTGGTAGGTCGAGTAGGGCGGCTGCTGCAGCACCACCCCGTTCTTGGTGAAGAGATGGTGGTGCACGCTCTCGAGCGCCTGTCGGGCTCGGCCATTTTTCTGGCCGGCTCCGCCCAGCACGCACCAGCCCTGGCTCTCGATGAAGATCTTGCCTTCCGCGCACTCCTTGCTGCCCACCGGGCTGCCGTCGGCCGCGTAGGCGCGGCGGTACCATTCCCCGTCCCAGGCCTGGGTCTCGACCACGTCGAGCATGTCGGCGTAGGCGGCGCGCATGCGCTGGGCGTCCGCCCCCCGGCCCATGAAATCGTAGAGCGCGGCCAGCTCGCGGCTGGCGTAGAGGAAGAGGCCGGCGATCATCACGCTTTCGGCGCGGCTGCCCTTGACGTCGCCCGCGCACTGGAAGCTTTCGTTGGGCTCGGTGGAGAAGCAGTTGAGGTTGAGGCAGTCATTCCAGTCTGCATGGCCGATGAGGGGTAGACCGTGCGGGCCACGCTTCTTCATGGTGTAGGCGATGCTGGTCTCCAGGTGGTGAAGGAGGGTCGCCTGGCTGTTCGGCTGGTCGGCGTAGCCGCACGCCGCCTCCAGGATGCCGAGATCGCCGCTCTCCTTGATGTACGCGCAGGTCGACAGGATGAGCCACAGGTGGTCGTCGTAGAAATCGCCGCCGATCTCGGCGTTGCCCTTCTTGGTCAAGGGCTGATACTGGTGATAGCAGGTTCCGTCGGAGAGCTGGGTGGCCGCGATGTCGAGGATGCGCTCGCGGGCGCGGGACGGGATCATGTGCACGAAGCCGAGCAAATCCTGATTGCTGTCGCGGAAGCCCATGCCGCGCCCGATGCCGGTTTCGTACATGCTGGCCGAGCGGCTCATGTTGAAAGTGGCCATACATTGGTACTGGTTCCACACGTTGAGCATGCGGTTGGCATGGGGATTGGGGCTCTCGACCTGGAAGCTCGCGAGCAAGCCCTCCCAGACCTGGCCCAGCCGGGCGAATGCCTGCGGCACAGCGCCGGCCGCACTGTACTTGGCCACCAGCGCTCGGCCCAGGTCCTTGTTGATGACTCCGGGCGCCTCGAACTTGGGCCCGCCCTGCTCGACATAAGCCAGGATGAACGCGAAGGTCTCCTCTTGCCCGGGGGCAAGGCTCAGGTTGATCTGATGGGCACCCACCGGGTTCCAGCCGAAGGCCTTGCTGTTGGTACAGGCGCCGGCGAAGGGGACCCGGGGGTCGTGGAGCCCTTCGTGGATGCCGACGAAGGCATCGCGGCTGGTGTCGTAGCCGTCCACCTGACGCGTGCACGCGAAGAGGGTGTAATGGTTGCGGCGCTCGCGGTACTCGGTCTTGTGATAGATGGCTCCGCCCTCGATCTCGACCTCGCCGATCGAGTAGGTGCGTTGCAGGTTGTTCATGTCGTTGGCCGCTTCGAACAGGCAGAATTCCTGGAAGCTGAAGATCTTAGGCTGCTTCTTCACCCGCGCCTTGTTGCGCACGGTGACGTTCCAGAGCTCCAGATTTTCGCCCGGCGGCACGAAGGCCAGCATCTCGACCTCCAGCCCGTCCTTTTGCCCGATGATGCGGGTGTACCCCAGGCCGTGGCGGCACTCGTAGCTGTCGAGCTTGGCCTTGACCGGTTTCCAACCGGGGTTCCAAACCGAGCCGCCGTCGTTCACGTAGAGGTAGCGGCCGCCCAGGTCATAGGGGACATTGTTGTAGCGATAGCGGGTTAGGCGGCGCAGCTTGGCATCTTTCCAAAAGGTGTAGCCGCCGCCGGTATTGGTGCACAGACCGAAGAATTGGTCCTGCCCGAGGTAGTTGAGCCAGGGTAGCGGGGTATCAGGCCGAACGATGACGTATTCCCGCTTGCTGTCATCGAAGTGGCCAAAGGGATTCTTCATCGCGGATTTCCTGCTCCTTCAAGAAGGGTGAGCCCCACGCCGCGCCGGCTTCTCGGTATCCGCCAGCCCGGGTAAAGCTGCCGGCGCAGGATAAGCGGTTTGGGCCCGGGTGCCTAGGTGCTTGCTGGTTAATTTCGCCCGATGGATCTTTCCCCACCCATGACCTTGCGCTAGATTGCGCCGGCATGGCGCAATACCTTGGGCTTGATTCGAGCACCCAGAGCCTCTCGGCGCTGCTCATCGAAACCGGGGGCAAGGTGCTCCTGCAGAAGAGCGTGAGCTTCGGCGAGCGCTTGCCGCAGTACCGCTCGCCCAAGGGCTTTTTGCCCGGTCCCGATCCGAGCGTCATACACGCCGACCCCCTGATGTGGGTGGATGCCCTGGAAATGCTGCTCGGGGAGCTACGCGCCGCGGGGGCCGACCTCGCCCAGGTGCGTGGCATCAGTGGCGCTGGACAGCAACACGGGTCGGTGTACCTGTCGACCTCGCTCGATGGGGTGGGGGACTGGTCGCCTTCCGTGCCGCTGCGTGACCAAGTGCGCCCGCTGCTGTCGCGCGCTACGGCGCCGATCTGGATGGACAGCTCCACCGGCGCGGAATGCGCCGAGATCGCGCGCGCCGCGGGTGGCGACGACCAGGTGGCGGCCATCTCCGGATCGCGGGCCACGCCACGTTTCACCGGTCCCCAGATCCGGCGCTTCTACAAGACCGCGCCGGCCGAGTGGCAGCGTACGGCCGAGATCCAGCTGGTCAGCTCCTTTATCGCTTCGTTGCTCGTGGCCAAGAGCGCCAGCATCGACACCGGCGACGGGGCCGGAATGAACCTGCTCGATCTCGCTTCGGGCCAGTGGAGCTCCACTTTGCTCGATGCCACCGCCCCCGGCCTGGCCCGTAAGCTGAAACCGGCCGTTGCCAGCACCGCGGTGGTGGGGGAGGTGGCCGGCTACTTCGTGAAGAAATTCGGCTTTGCCCCGGGCACCCGGGTCGTGGCCTTCACCGGCGACAATCCCAGCAGCCTGGTGGGCATGGGCGCGAGCCGTCCGGGCAGCGCGGTGATCAGCCTGGGCACGAGCGACACCGTGTTTGCCGCCATGTCCTCGCCCCGTCCCGATCCCAAGGGCTATGGCAGCGTCTTCGGCAACCCGGCCGGCGGCTTCATGTCGCTGGCCTGCTTTGCCAACGGCTCGCTGGCCCGGGAAGAGATTGCCCGCAAGTTCGGCCTGTCGTGGGACGACTTCGCCCGCGCGATTGTCTCCGAGAGCAAGCCCGGCAACGGCGGCAATCTCCTCTTGCCCTTCTTCGTGCCCGAGATCACGCCGCGGGTGCCGAGGCCATCGCCCCGCTGGTTCGGGAGCGAAAGCTTCATCGCTGGCAAGGACGCGGCCGCGGCCGCCCGGGCCGTGGTCGAGACGCAGGCCTTGAGCATGCGCCTGCATTCGGCCTGGATCGGCGAGACCATGAAGACCGTGCTGGTGACCGGCGGTGCCTCGCGCAACCCGGGTCTTTTGCGCGTCCTCGCCGACGTCTTCCAGGCCACCATCACCCCGCTCGCGGTGGCCAACTCGTCGGCGCTGGGTGGTGCTCTGCGCGCCGCTTCTGTGCTCGGGGGCCATTCCTGGGACGAGCTCTTCGCTCGCTTCGCCCCGCCCGAGCGCGAGCTCTCGGTCAAGCCCGACCCCAGCACGCGATCGATCCCAATCCGCTTGCTCCAGCAGCGCCATGCCCAGGCCGCCGACCATCCCGCCGATGCACTGGCTGCGGGCGATCTTCGGATTGATCACCCGGCCGATGTCGTAGGCACCCACGAGCCGTGGCACCCGAACTGTGCCGAGCAACGGATCGACGCGCACCTCGGCGAACACCGCGCCGAATGCCGCAGTGCCGAAATCGCCTGGTCTCGTCACCGGGTTTCGATTCGGCCTCGGCCTGCACGCTGTGCAGCCCATGCCGCGCCAGCAGCGCGACAAACCCGGCAAACTGTCCGGCACACCCTCGGGCCCGGCGAGGCCGGACAACTTCTTGCGCAATGCCTGGCATGCCGCGACCACGGCGTTGCCGACACTGGCCAGCGTGGTCGATCCGCCATGCACCGGGGCTTTCGGCATATCGGTGTCGCCGAGTTCGAAATCGACATTGTCCAGCGGCACGCCCAGCGTATCTGCCGCAAGCTGCGTCATCGCCGTGTAGGTGCCCGGCCCCATATCGCTGGTCGCCGTGCGCACCACCGCGCTGCCGTTGGCATACAGCACTGCCTGCGCCGAGGCCGCAGCGCGATTGGCCGGATAGAATGCCGTCGCCATGCCCCAGCCGACCATCGTCTGGCCATGCCGCATCCCGCCCGGTTTTGCCGAGCGCTGCGACCAGCCGAATTTCTCCGCCGCCATCCGATAGCAGGTGCGCAATTCCTTGCTGGACCACGGCAGGTTCTTGTCCTCGTCATGCTCTGCGTAGTTGCGCAGCCGGAACTCGACGGGATCGATATCCAGCGCGTCCGCCATCTCGTCTATCGCGATCTCGTGCGCCATGACGCCGGTCGCGGTGCCCGGTGCGCGCATCGGGCACGGCGAGTTGGTATGCATCGGCACCAGGCGATAGCGCGTCATCACGTTGGGGCAGGAGTAGAGCTTGCGCGGCGGCTCCAGTGTCACCTCGGCGTATTGTTCATAGACCGAGGTCTGGCCCACCGCCTCCTGGATGATCGCCGTCAGCTTGCCGTCCGCGGTCGCCCCGAGCCTTACGTGCTGTTCCGTGCAGGGGCGGAAGCCGATGGAAAAGTACAGTTGCCGCCTGGTGAGTTCCAGTCTGACCGGCCGCCCGACATGCTTCGCCGCCAGCGCGGCGATCGTCACATGCGGCCAGGTGCGCAAGGCCGAACCGAACGCACCGCCCACGAAAGGCGAGATCACGCGGATCTTTGCCTCCTCCATGCCGAACACATGCGCGATCTCGGACCGCACGTTGTCCACCCATTGCGACTTGTCGTACAGCGTCAGCCTGTCGCCATCCCACGCGGCGATGGTGGCGTGCGGCTCCATCGCGTTGTGATGCTCGCGCTCGTGGCTGTAATGCGCATCGAGCTGCACCGGCGCGGCGGCGAACGCGGCTTCGGCGTCGCCGCGATGCGTCTCGCCGGGTCGGCCGGAGGCTTCCACCGGATCATCCGGTGGCTCGGCGCGCTTCGCAATCCAGCGTGAAATGCGTCGGGCCGGGCGCATAGGTCGCGGTGACCAGCCCCGCCGCGCCGCGCGCTTGTTCTTGCGTCTCCGCCACCACGACGGCGATCGGCTGGCCGACGAACAGCACCTCGTTGCCTTGCAGCACATGCAGGCGCTCGCCGCTTTGCGGATCGACCACCGGGTGTTCTTCCAACGGCCTTGTAGGGCAGCCGCATCGCGTTCTCATGCGTGATCACCGCGAGCACGCCGGGCATGCGCGAGGCGTGCGACGTGTCGATGGCGGAGATCCAGCCATGGCCTTGCGTGCTGGTGACCAGGGCCGCATAGGCCAGGTTCTTCAGGCGGAACTCGGCTGCATAGACCGCCTGGCCGGTGACCTTCTCGGGACCGTCCACGCGGCTGATCGGGCGTCCGGTCAAGGCGTTCACAGCAGACCTCCCGCGGTCAGCACCGCGCGTTCGATGGCGTTTTGCAGCAGCCGCACCTTGTACGTATTGCCGGGGCGCGGATCGGCGCCTTCGATCGCCGCCGCGCCGGCAGCCCTGGCGCGCGTGGCGTCAAGTTGCTGGCCGGTCAGCACCGCTTCGACACGCGGCAACCGCCATGGGATCGTGCCGACACCGCCGGCGACGATGCGCGCGACGCGTATCGTGCCGCCCTCGTGCTGCAACGCGACGCCGACGGAAACCAGCGCCCATTCGAAACTCGCGCGGTCACGCACTTTCAGGTAATGCGAACCCGCGGCGAATGCGTTGCGGGGAATTTGAATGCTGGTGATGATCTCGCCCGGCTGCAGCGTGGTTTCCACGGCGGGCGTGTCGCCTGGCGGCACATGCAGATCGGCGAGCTTGATGTGCCGTACGCCCTGCCGTCCGCGCAACTCGATCGAGGCATCCAGCGCCACCAGCGCCACGGCCATGTCGCCCGGGTAGGCGGCGATGCAGTCCGAACTGCCGCCGAAAATCGCGTTGATCCGATTCTGTCCGTGCTGCGCCGCGCAGCCCGAGCCCGCCGCGCGCTTGTTGCACGGCGCGGTGCTGTCGCGGAAATACAGACAGCGGGTCCGTTGCAGCAGGTTACCGCCAACGGTCGCCATGTTGCGCACCTGGGGCGAGGCGGTCTCCGCCAGCGCCTGCGCGAGCAATGGGTAGTCTCGCTGGATACGCTCGTCGTCGGCGACTGCGGCGAGACGCGTCATGGCGCCGATCCGCGCGCCGTTCGCGTCCACCGCGATCCCCGCCAGCGGCAATCCGCCGATGCCAACCAGTGTCGGCGGCGCCAGCACGTCTTCCTGCAGCAGTTGCAGCATGTCGGTGCCGCCGGCGATCAGCATCGCTCCCTTCGCGGCGGCGAGATCGAGCGCCGATTGCAGGCTGTTCGCCTCGGCGTAGCTGAACGCGTGCATCTAAACCTCCTGCCGCACGGTGGCGTGCGCAGCGTCCGGCCGCGCGCTATCGCGCGACCAAACCGAGCACGCCATGTCGCATGACGGGTCCTGGCGCGCGGTGTCGCGCGACGGGTCCTGGCGCGCGGTGTCGCGCGACGGGTCCTGGCGCGCGGTGTCGCGCGACAAGTCCAGTTGTGCCGCGTCGCGCACGGCATCGACGATGTTGGTGTAGGCACCGCAACGGCAGATATTGCCGCTCATATGCTCGCGGATCATCGCATCGGACGTGGCGCGACCTTCGGCGATCAGCCCCACCGCCGACATGATCTGCCCCGGCGTGCAATAGCCGCACTGGAAGGCGTCGCGTTCGATGAAGGCCTGTTGCAGCGGATGCAGCAGGCCGTCGGGCGACAGGCCCTCGATGGTGGCGATGGCGTGGCCGCGCGCCATCACGGCCAGCATCAGGCAGGCGTTGATGCGCCGCCCATCCAGCAGCACCGTGCAGGCGCCGCATTGGCCGAGGTCGCAGCCGCGCTTCGTGCCGGTCAGGTGCAGCCGGTCGCGCAACGCATCCAGCAGCGTGGTGCGGGCATCGACCGTCAGGCGGTGCGGCGTGTCGTTCACTGTCAGCATGATGTCGAACGCTCTGGCGGGGCGGCTTCCTGGCGCTGCGCCACGGCGGCATCCGGCGCGTGACCTTGGCGGGTCGTCCGATCGACGATGCTTTCCTGCAGCATGTCTTCGACGGCGTGGGGATCGGCACGATCGGCCTCGGCGAACAGCCGATCGGCGGTGTCCTGGTCGCCGCCGCGCTCGGCTTGCAGCGCCTGCTCCGCGAGCCGGCGTGCCTGCTGTGCGTGCCCCCGAACCTGCCCCGAACCTGTCCTCAGCCATGTCCCTGCTCCTTCGCGCCGGTCGCCTCCTGAACCAGATGGCGCGGGGGCGGGTTGAGCCGGGGGGTGCTGACAGGATGGTGAGAGCCCGCGCAAACCTCTCCCGCGAAGCGGCGCGCGCGGGAGAGGTTTGCCCAAAGAAAAAGGCGGCGCCCGAAGGCGCCGCCAAGTTTGGGGGGAAACGTCACGCAGCGGAACGGCAAATCCGTCCCGCCGCATCCCCCACATTAGGCCGGCGCAGAGAAAATCAACCTCACACTTGCGCGCGCCGTTTCGGCTTGCGTGGCAGAAACGATCACCGTCTTGCCAGCCTGCTTGGCTTTGGTCGCCGGCCGTTGCGCCTTTTCTCCGGACGGCCTGGCCGACAGGTCCGGCAAATGCTGATGCAGCGCGGCAAAATCCTGCCAGGGGTCGGTCCGCTGCCGCGCCAGCCGGTCGGGCACGGTTCGCAAGGTGAAAGCGGACGGATCGAGCTTTTGTGTTACCTCCTCCCAGGCCAGAGGGGTTGCGACGCCTGCCGCCGGGCCGGGCGCGCGGGCAGAAGGACGCCACCGCCGTCGCCCCAGCCCGTTGCGCAGCCAGTCGATCAGGATGCGGCCGCGGCGATCAGCCTTCTTCACGGTGGTCAGGAAGCGGTCCGGCTGCGCCTCGCTGAGCATCTCGGCGAAGGCGCGGGCGAACGGCTTGACCTGGTCCCAGCCGGCCTCCGGCACGATCGGCACCACCACGTGCAGCCCCTTGCCGCCGGTGGTGCGGCAGAACGACTCCAGCTTGAGCTGCCTGCAGCTGGTCCCGCACGTCCTGCGCGGCGCGCACGATTTCGGGGAAAGCGACGCCCTCGCCGGGATCGAGGTCGAACACCATGAAGTCGGGGTGCAGCGGGTCGGCCTCGGTGGCGCCCCAGGCATGCAGCTCGATCGCCGAGATCTGCGCCATGGCGACCAGGCCGTGCACGTCGTCGATCGCCAGATAGGGCGCGCCGTCCGCCTCGCCGGAGCGGATGCCGTCCGGCAGCGTGCCGTGGCCGTGCTTCTGGAAGAAATGCTCTCCCGCCGATGCCCTCCGGGCAGCGCACGATCGCCAGCGGGCGGTGCGCCAGGCCGGGCAGGGCATGATCCGCCACCGCCTGCCAGTATTCCGCCAGATCGCTGCTTGGTGATGCCGGGCCAGAGTTCGCGGTCGGGGTGGGTGAGGTTGACGCCCTCGATGCTGGCGGCGCGGGCCTTCGGTTTGCGCGCGGTGACGATGGCGGTGCTGGTCTTCGCCGCGGCGGCGTATTTCGGGGCCTGCCTGGGCGGCACCGCGACCTTGGGCCCGCGCTTCGGCGACGCAGCGCGTTCGGCCGTCATGGCGGGGGCCGAGCGATTGGCGGCGCCGGCGGTGTCGCCGCGTGATCGCCGCCGCGTTCGGGCGGCACGGCGATGATCGGGCCGCCTTTCGGCCCGGGCGGCTGCTTCGGGGTCACCGGCTTGTGTTCCGCCTCGGGGTTGGCCACGTCGCGCACCACCTCGCTCGGCCGACTTGTCCTCGCGCAGCCCGAGATACACCGCGTGGCGCACCCGCCCGCTGCCGGACCAGGACACGAACTGGATTTCCGCCACCAGCTCCGGCCGCACCCAGTGGATGGTGTTGTCGAGCGGATCGCCGGCCACCAGCAGTCCGCGCGGTGGGTCGGCGGCCAGCGCGTCCAGCCGGTCGCGCAGGGTCGCCAGTTCGGCGTCGGAGAACCCGGTGCCGACGCCGCCGGCGTAGTGCAGGCGGTGGTCCGGGTCGTAATAGCCGAGATGCAGCGCGCCGAGCCCGGTGCGGCTGCCGCGTGGCGGGGTCCAGCCGAGCACGATGAATTCCTCGCGCCCCTGGCATTTCACCTTCAGCCAGCCATGGCCGCGGCCGGCGCGGTAGGGGGCGTCGGCCTGCTTGCAGATGATGCCCTCCAGCTTCATCTGGCAGGCCTCGCCGGCGCATGGCGGCGGCGTCGCCGTCGTGGTGATCGCTGTAGCGCAGCATGCCCTGCCAGGCGTCCAGGCCTTGCAGCACGCGCTTGCGGTCGAGCAGCGCGCAGTCGCGCAGGTCCCAGCCGTCCAGGTGCAGCAGATCGAACAGATAGAAGATACAGGGTGGCGTCCCTGCCGGCGGACAGCGCGGCCTGGAGGGCGGGGAAGCTGGATATGCCGTCCTTGTCGAGCGCCACCAGTTCGCCGTCCAGCAGCGCCGTGTCGACGTTCAGTTTGGCCGACCGCCTTGGCGACGGCGGGCAGCCGGTCGGTCCAGTCGTTGCCGTTGCGGGTGAGCAAGCCGGACCTTGCCGTGGTCGATCCAGGCCAGCAGACGGTAGCCGTCGAACTTGATCTCGCTGACCCAGTCGTCGCCCTGCGGCGGCTCGTCGGCGATGGCGGCAGAGCTGCGGCGACTGGCTGGTCGGGCAGTTTGCCGCGTTTCGCGCCTGGCGCGGGGGGGTCATTGGCGGCGGCGGTGGATGGCTTCACTTTGCCGTATTTGGCCAGTTTGGCGGTGTCGGCCTTGCGCCGGCTTGGGCGCGGGCGTGGCTTGCTCGATCGCGTCGGCTTCGGCGCCGGCGCGTTCGTAGTCGTCGTGGCCTTTGAACAACAGCCAGTTGTCGGCCTTGCTGCGGCGAGCCGGGCTTCGGCTTCAGGCGCACCAGGTGGAAGCGGCCGTTCAGCCGCTTGCCATGCAGGACGAAGGTCAGCTCGCCCTTCTGCATGCCTGGCTCGGGGTCGTTCACCGGCTCCCAGGTGCCGCGGTCCCAGGTCTCCACCGTGCCGGCGCCGTACTGGCCGTCCGGGATGGTGCCCTGGAAATCGGCATAGTCGATCGGGTGGTCCTCGACATGCGCCGCGATGTGCTTGATCGAGGGATCGAGCGACGGCCCCTTGCGCACCGCCCAGCTCCACAGCACGCCGTTGTGCTCCAGGCGGAAGTCGTAGTGCAGGCCGGCGCGATGCGCCTGGTGCTTCTGCACGACGAAGATCGGCGCGTCCTTGGAGGCGGCGGTCTTGCCGGGGGCGGGTTCGGCGGTGACTGTGAAGTCGCGCTTGGCGCGGTAGGTCGTGATGGAGGTGTCGCGCGGGCGTGGACTGTCTTGCCTTGCTGGTGGTGCGAGCCATGCGGTGTGGCCTCGGTTACGGTGGCGAAGGGACCGGAACGAAGCGGCGAGGGAAAGGTTGCGCTGATTTAGAGCATTTCCACTCCCGCCGGAATCGCTGCGTACCGGTGTCATTGCGAGGCGCGGAGCGCCGAAGCAATCTCCTGCGTGATGAGCTGCCGGCGGTTCACCAGGCAGGAGATTGCTTCGGCGCTGCGCGCCCTGCAATGACAGGTCGGTTCCGCGGCCGCAGCGAGCACCCGCCGATTTCTTGCCCGTCTGCTCTTTATTTGCGAGCAACAATTGCCGGCGACACGGCTGAAAACGATTGCAGCCGAGCACCGTCTGCCTTGTGGTGCAGCGCGGTTTGACTCTCCTTACAAATATGATGCCGGCGCATGTGAGGTCCCCCACACTCTACAGGGGACACCATCTCTAGGGTGCCGCGTTGCGGTCCATCTGGACCGTAAGTCACACTCCAAAGGATGATAACTATGGAAACTCGTCCATCAACCGCGCCGGCGACAGACGATATGTCGGCGCCTGTCGAACTGACCGCGGCAGAACTGACAATGGTCGCCGGCGGCCTCAATCCTCAGCCGTTGCCACCCGTCGTGGACCCTGACAGGCGCATGTGAGGTTGCGAGGGATTGCCCCAGCCAATGCAGGTTTGAGGCGATCCGCAAAGCTGGTCTGATCCGTTCGGGCGAACTCGTCTTGATCCGATTGCATCGGCGGGTTTGCTGCCACTGTTGGACTGCCGGGCACGCGCCGTAACGTGGCGTGCCCGGCGTTCCGTCCGTCGTTGCCAGCGACAGGAGACTCCCGTCTGTTTTTGTTAGAGCGTTTTCACCATGCGTGGAATTCGCCGCAACAACCTGTCATTGCGAGGCGCTCCGCGCCTCGCAATGACAGGTTCCACTCACAGTGAAATTGCTCCAGGCGCGCTGCGCCGAAGCCATCCCAGGGTGCCGATCCCGCACGCGGCCGGTTTGCGAACATCCGGACCGATCTGTGACCAACATCATAGGGCCTCGGCAGATCGCACGATTACGTTGCGCCATCACCTCGACGGAACATTTGCATGACCGCGGTTCGTCTGTTCCGGCCCGAAGCGGTGGCGTATCAACGAGATCCGCTGCGATCGGTTGAGGCAATGCCGGTTTCACCAACAGCGGCGCCACTCACCTGGCTGCTGGCGGCAATGGTGTGCGCCGCGGTCGCGTTCCTGGCGACCGGCGACTATGCCCGCAAGGAAACAGTTTCCGGCTTCCTGGTGCCGACCGTCGGCGTATCGAAGATCTATCCTCCCCACGCTGGCCTGGTCACGGCGGTCGATGTGACCGAGGGGCAAATCGTCCAAGCGGGTGCGCCGCTGCTGACCGTCAAGGTCGGCCAGACCGACAGCCATGGGAGCGACGTTGACGCCGCAGTGCTGCAGGCTTTGACGCGACAGCGCGCCGCGCTGCACGAGCAAATCGATCTGGAACAGGCGAGGACAGCGCAGGAGCAAGCGCGCCTGCACGATGCGGTGAGCGGACTGAACAGCGAGACGACGGCGTTGCAGGCGCAGCTTGCGGAACAACGCCTGCGGACGCAGGTGGCCCAAGAGCAAGTCACCGAGGTGCATGACCTCGTCGCCAAGGGCTACATTTCCGTCGTCGAATTCAAACGACGCCAGGACAACTACTTCGCCCAGCAGCAGAACGAGGCAGCGCTCGCGGGGCAGATTGCAGAGAAGCAAAGCGACGTTGTCCAGCAAGGCCACGCGCTGGACCAATTGCCCGGCCAACTGGCCGCCCGATTGTCGGTGCTGCGTGGCGCCATCGCCGATCTCGACGGAAGGTTGGCGGAGATTTCGGGTCGCCGCGCTTACGAACTGCGTGCTCCGGTCGCGGGTCGCGTTTCGGCGTTGCAGGCGCGGGTTGGACTGGTTGCCGACCCGACGATCCCGCAACTGGCGATCGTGCCGGCGGACAGCGTGCTGGAGGCGGAGCTACTGGTTCCCGCGCGTGCGGTCGGCTTCGTGGCGCCCGGCCAAACGGTGCGGCTCGCCTACGAGGCGTTTCCTTACCAGCGCTTCGGACTGCACGGCGGGAAGATACGCAACGTATCGCGCACGCTGCTGCGGCCGGCCGAGATCGTCGGGCCGGTCACGATCGGCGATCCGTCCTATCGCGTCACCGTGACGCTCGACCGCCAAAACATCGCGGCATTCGGACGGGAGTTTCCGCTCGGCACCGACATGACGTTGAAGGCCGACATCGTACTCGACGGCGGTCGTTGCTGGATTGGCTTCTGGACCCGTTGCGCAGCCTGCGCGGACGGTCAACATGATCGGGCAGTCGATCCTGGCACGGAAAATTCCCGACATTCGCCAGTCGGAAGCGGCCGAGTGCGGGCTCGCCTGCCTGGCAATGATAGCGGCCTATCATGGTCAACGGTCCGATCTTGCCAGCCTGCGCCGGCGCTATCCGGTTTCGCTGAAGGGCATGACGCTGGTCGGCGTCATCGACGCAGCAGAACGCATGGGACTTGCCGGCCGGCCACTCCGCCTCGAACCCGTCAGTCTTGCACGACTGCGGCTGCCGGCGATCCTGCATTGGGACATGAGCCATTTCGTAGTGCTCAAGCGGGTCGCACGCAACGGGCGGATCATCATTCAGGATCCGGCACTCGGCGAGCGGCGATTGCTGCCGAGCGAAGTGTCGGACCATTTCACCGGCGTGGCGCTCGAGGTCACGCCTGCTGCCGGGTTCCAACCGGGTGGCCAGATCGTCAAGCAGCGACTTGCCGATCTGATCGGCTCCACGCGCGGCCTTGGGTCTCCGCTGGCGCAGACGCTGGTGCTGTCGCTGATCCTGCAGGCCTTTGTGCTGGCCGGCCCGTTCTACATGCAGCTTGCGGTGGACGAAGGCGTTGTGAACGACGATCGCGGCCTGCTGACGGTGCTTGCCTTCGGGTTCGGGCTCGCCATGCTGTTCAACGCCGCAGCCGGTCTGCTGCGCGCCCGCATCCTGGTCTATCTGCAGAGCAGACTGGCCTTCGATATCGGCAGCGGGCTGTTCGCGCATCTACTGCGCCTGCCGCTGACGTTCTTCGAACGGCGCCACGTGGGCGACCTGGTGTCCCGCTTCGGCTCCATCGAGCCGATCCGCAACCTGCTGGCGGAAGGCCTGATCTCGGCGCTGGTTGACGGTGCGATGGCCGTGCTGACCGCCGGCATGGTGTTCCTGGACAGCGCCCGGCTCGGGCTGGTGGTGCTCGGGGCATTGTGCATTTATGCGCTGCTGCGCATCACGTTCTATCGGATGTTCCGGCAACGCTCGCTCGATCTGGTGCATGCCCGCGCGCGGGAGAATTCCATGTTCATCGAGACTGCCCGCGCCATTCAAAGCATCAAGGTCTTCAACCGCGAGAGCAGCCGGAAGGCGCTGTGGTCGAACCGCTATGCCGAGGTGATGGCGACCAATGCGGGCGTCGAACGACTGAAGGGGGGATTCAAGGCGCTCAACGACGTAGTGTTCGGCTGCGAAAACCTGGGCGTGATCTATCTCGGTGCGCTGGCCGTCCTGGATGGACGCATGACGATCGGGATGCTGTTCGCCTTCGTCGCGTACAAGCAGCAGTTCGTGGACAAGGCGGTGCGCCTGATCGAGAAGGCAATCGAGTTCCGTATGCTGGACCTGCATCTGGAGCGGCTCGCCGACATCACCCAGGCCGAGCCGGAACCGGGTCAGGACCGCACCAGTTACCGCACGCCGCCATCCGGCCGCATCGAGGTGCGCAACCTGTCATTCCGCTATGGACCGAGCGAGAGTTTCGTGTTCGAGCATGTCAACTTCGTCGTCGAGCCCGGCGACTACCTGGCGATCATCGGTCCGTCCGGCGGCGGCAAGACGACGCTGATGAAGGTCATGCTCGGATTGCTCGATCCGACCGACGGCGAGGTGCTGATCGACGGCCTGCCGCTCGGCACATTCGGCGCGCGCGCGTTCCGCGACCATGTCGGCGTGGTGATGCAGGACGACCAACTGCTGTCCGGGTCGATCGCCGACAACATCTGCTTTTTCGACCAGGCATTCGACCATGCGCATATGCAGCACTGTGCCGAGATCGCCTGCGTGCACGACGACATCATGCGCATGCCGATGTCCTATGACAGCCTGATCGGCGACATGGGCTCCTCGCTGTCAGGCGGCCAGCGCCAGCGCATCCTGCTCGCTCGCGCGCTTTATCGGCGCCCCCGATTGCTGTTCATGGACGAGGGCACCTCGCATCTCGACACCGAGGTCGAGGCAAGAGTGAACGCGGCGATCCGCGGGCTCGGGCTGACGCGCATCATCATCGCGCACCGGCCGGAGACGATCGCCTCCGCCGCGCGCCGCATCACAATTATGAACGGCCGGCTGCGCGAGCTTGAACAGCCGGATTCAAATTCACAACGAAATACTGTCTCGCAAGTGAGATATCCCACAGCAAGCGATACACCTGTCGCAGTAACGTAAGTTGTGGCGAAGGAATTCTTCCTCGCTGCAACAAGGGAGATCAACATGAAGCGGACAATGCGGCGCGAGGACGTCAGCGGCCTGCCGGAGCCGATTACGCTGACGCCAGACCAACTCAAGGAGATCGCGGCGGAGACCGCCGGCGGCTGCGGCTGCGTGGTCGTGGTCGTGCATCCGCCGATCATCGCGGGCGGCATCCGGGTCGCCCAGTAGTCGTCGCAGTCGATGCAGGCCCTGCCGGCGGCAACTCCACGCGTTGCCGCCGGCACCGTCTCACAGCCGGAGGAGCAAGCGATGGAACAACCAGTGCCGGATAAGCCGATCCTGTGCCCGAGCGCGCAACCAGACTTCGAGGATGCGAAGGTCTTTGGCGTCATGATCGACACGCCGGAGGCCGGCATGCGCGTCGGCTACCTGACCGAGGCGCAGCCGATCACGCCCGATATTGTTGCCGCTACGCAGCCGGCGCGACCGTCCGAGGTGTTGCGCATCGCGTCCCCCTGCATGGGCAGCGGATGCGTGCATTTCGACGGGTCCGACTGCAAGCTCGCGGCGCGTGTCATCAGCATGCTCGACCCGGTCGTAAGCGGGCTGCCGCATTGCGTGATCCGGCCGAGCTGCCGCTGGTTCCGCCAGGAAGGCCGGGCAGCGTGTTTGCGGTGCCCTCAGGTGGTCACGGAACTACGCGACGGCACCGACCTGCAGCGGCAGGTGGCAGGGGCGGCGCCCCCCGCATGATCCGGTGGGCGCCGCGGCTTCAGTTGCGCGCGGCCGCGATCGACTCGCCGACGATCTGCACGATGCGGCACCCCCAAGGTCGCAGTCGGGCGCTCACAGAGGAGACGATTGAAGCTCAGCCTCGGTCCGCTGCAAGGCGCGAATGTGTAGGTGAGTTCGATATCGTGACGATGCTGAGATTGGTCAGATCGCCGCGCGACAGGTTTCGAAGCCGAACCAGCTCCGCCTTCCGCGCCGCGATCTGCCCGCGAGCTTGTACATGGTCCGTTCCGGCATGGGGCGGAAGGATCGGTTATGGAAACTCGCAAACATTGTTGCCGGAGGATGACACCTCGTCGCCTCGATGGGGATTTGGCGTCGATGCAAGGTCGCATCTGCCGGATCATCGCTCGACGGTGAAGACAATTTTGCCCGTGACCCGGTAGGCGATGATCTTATCGTGCTCAACCACGCATTCGGTTTCAGCGACGCGGAACGACATAATCCCACGCAAGGTCTTCGCAGCTTCCGCTACGGCGGCACGGCACGCGTCGTCGAAGCTGATCTCCGACTGCATTGTGACATCGATGTTGCGCACGATTGGCATCTCAAGCCTCCCTGGAAAGGGGTCGGCCGCATCCACTGCCGTTCACGGCCCTGAGATGCAAATTGCTTCTGGCCGAACCACACCCGATCATGGCAAATCGCAGCACATTTCGCAAATGCCCAAGGGCTCTGATGGAAGCGGCACGCTGACTGGAGCGAGACGCTGGTTGGAGCGAGCGATGAGCCCGGCAACCATTCGGCCACGGCGCGCCGACGAAGCCAATGGCGTCAGGGGTTCCATTCGGGGCTATGGTCGAGCGCCGACATCATAGCCCGGTGACTGGCGACATTCATTCTCCCAGCCGGAGGGCGCCCAATGCCGGTCTATTTTACCAGCGACCACCACTTTGGCCATGCCGGCGCCCGGAGCTTTTACGGGCGCCCGTTCGCAGCGGTGGGCGAGATGGATCGCGAGATGATCGACCGTTGGAACTCGGTGGTCGAACCTGACGATGAGGTCTGGCATCTGGGCGACTTCGCCGTGCGACAATCTTCAGAGCGCGTTGGCTGTCTGATGGCGGCACTGCACGGCCGCAAGCATCTCATCGTCGGCAATAACGACGATACCACCGTCACGAGCTGCGTTGGCTGGGAAAGTGTCCAGCAATATGCCGAGGTCATCGTCAACGGTACATTGCTCGTGCTGTGCCACTATCCGTTTCGAACCTGGCGAGACATGGGTAAGGGATCGGTGAATCTGCACGGTCACAGTCATGGCAAGTTGAAGCCACTACGTCGTCAGTTCGATGTTGGCGTGGATGTACGGGCTTTCCGGCCGGTACGACTTGAACAGGTATTACTGTGAGAGCGATCAAAGCAGCAGGACATGGAGCGGGAACCCCGGTCTGATAATGACAGGGGAAGGCGGGGCTCACCGGGCGCAGATCAGGAGCGGTTCCGACCGATCGTACGCGACGAGTCGCGTTATTGCTCTTCGCGATCGAGCAAGAGATGGGAGGCACGGCGAGGAGGGGACGCGACACGCGGCGTCTGCGGGCGAGGGTGGAGTGTGCCGACCCGATCACCCTCACCCTCGGCGCTTCGCACCTCGACCTCCTCCCGCTACGCGGGAGAGGTCAGCGCGCAAGCGCGGGGCGCGCGATCAACTCGCCGACGATCTGCACGATGCGGTCCAGCGTCGCCTCCGGCGTCATCAGCGGCGGTGCCAGGCACAGGGTAGTCGCCGCTGGCCGGCGGGCCGGCGCTGGCGGCGCGCTGGCGGGTGATCAGGCCGCGCTTGCCGCACTCGGCCACCACGCGGGCGCCGAGGCCGCGGCGCCGGCTTGCGGCTGCCCTGGTCCTCGACCAGTTCGATCGCCGCCAGCATGCCCAGGCCGCGCACGTCGCCCACGGCCGGCAGGCTGCGCAGGGTCTGCAAGCCGTCCTGCAGGCGCTTGCCCATGACGGCGGCGCGTTCGGGCAGGCCCTCCTTTTCCATGATGTCGATGTTCGCCAGGCCGACGGCGCAGCAGGTCGGGTGGCCGGAATAGGTCGCGGCGTGCATGAACTTTTCGTCCGGCGGCGCCTCCTCGATCACCTTGTGCACGCGCTTCGAGACGATGACGCCGCCGAGCGGCAGATAGCCGCTGCGTGACGCCCTTGGCGAACGACACCAGGTCGGGCTCGATGCCCCAATGGCCGAGCGCGAACCACTGGCCGGTGCGGCCGAAGCCGGTGATGACCTCGTCGGCGATCAGCAGCACGTCGTGGCGGTCGCAGATCTCGCGCAGCCGGGGGAAATAGGTCGGCGGGCGGCACGATCACGCCGCCGGCGCCCATCACCGGCTCGGCGATCATCGGCGGCGACGGTGTCGGCGCCGTTGGCCAGGATGGCTTCCTCCACCGCGTCCGCCGCGCCGATGCCGGCATCGCCGTTGCCGGGCCAGCGATACGGGTAGGGCGGCGCGACCTGGAGGAAGTTCGGCACCATCGGGCCGAACATCTTCTGGTAGCCGGGCAGGCTGGTGGCGCTCATCGCGGCGAAGGTGACGCCGTGATAGCCGTAGACGCCGCGAGATGATCTTCACCTTGTTCGGCTTGCCCATCCGCTTCCAGTGGTAGCGGGCGAACTTGAAGGCGCTCTCGTTGGATTCGGCGCCGCCGGTGGTGAAATAGACCGCCGCGCTGTTGCTGTAGGCGTGCGAGACGATCTTCTCCGCCAGCCGGATCGCCGGCTCGTTGGAGAAGCCGGCATAGGCCGAGGCGTAGGCCAGCTTCGCCATCTGCTTCTGTGCCGCGTCGGCGAGTTCCTTGCGGCCGTGGCCGATATTGACGTTCCACAGGCAGGACAGGCCGTCGATCCATTCCTTGCCGTCGTTGGTGTACAGCATGGCGCCGCGGCCTTCGGTGAAGATGCGCGGCTGGGCGTGGTCGTTGGGGTGGTGCAGCGGATGGATCAGGTAGCTGCTGGTCGGTGGCCAGCAGCGTGTCGGCAGGCATGGCGAGGTCGTTCATGGGGCACCTCTTCGTGGTGGCCGCAGGGTAGAGCGGATCGGGGCGGACCGGAAGGAAGGACGCTGCGAAAGCGGTCATTCTCCGTCATGGCCGGGCTCGGCCCAGCCATCTGCGCAGGATGACCGGGCGATGCGGGCGCCGCGGCCCGGTTGGTCGGGGGTAGATGAGATGGCCGGGTCGAGCCCTGCCATGACATGCTGGTGCGAGGCGCGGGGGCAATCGCTGCTTGGTTCAGGCTTCCTCGGGCACGGCCCGCTCGTACAAGGCGGCAAGGGGGATCGCGATGCCGACACTGGGCAGGGGGACCGTGGCTTCCATTCCGGCGATCGACTCGAACGTCCAGACAGCGCCTTGGCGGCGATAGGCGTGCACCAGCATCTCGTCCTGGAAGATCTCGATGATCTCCTGCACGCCTTCGACCGCCTGCAGGTCGGATCGCTTCTGGTCCCAGTCGCGCTTGTGGCGGAGTTCCGACGGCGAGATCACTTCGAACAGCACCCGAGGCAGTTTGCCGCAGCGGATGGTGGCGTCCGGGATGCGGGCCGTGTCGCGCTGCTCATATTGCGGAGCGGCGCCACTGCCGATTTCGGACCGGCACGTGGCGTGGCCGCGCAGGCGGGTGTAGATTTCGGCGCCCAGATTGCTGAGGATGACGGCGTGTTCGGGGCTGGGGGCGGCGTGCGCGACGATGCGGCCGCGCACCAGCTCGTAGCGCCAGGCGTTGCCGAATGCGCGTTGGTCGGTCCGCAGAAATGCCTCGGCGTCGAGGAACGTCGTGTCGCGTGCCGCTGTGTCCATGGCAGGCACGTTATCACGGCGTGGGCGGACCCGCCACGATCGAGCGGTTTGCTGCCGGGGGCCCGATGACGGGCGCAGCGTGATAGAGCATTTCCACCCTGACCGGAATCGTCCCGACCCAGTCATTGCGATTTGGCCACCGGCCGGCGGCCGACCCGCGACTTGATGAAAGTGAGGGGCGGCACGCCTATCTCGTCATGGCCGGGCTTGTCCCGGCCATCTACGCGAGGCTGATCGGGTCGCCGCCGCTGCGTCCGTGCGTAGATGGCCGGGACAGGCCCGGCCATGACGGGCCCTTTCTTGCGAGGCGCGGAGCGCCGAAGCAATCTCCTGCCTGACGAGCGTACCTCGGCTCGTCACGCAGGGGATTGCTTCGGCGCACCGCGCCTCGCAATGACTGGTTTATCTGCGCGTTTCCACTCACGGTGAAGACGCTCTAGCCTGCCAGGATCGGCCGCACGAAATCCAACAGATTGCCACCCGGGAACATGTGGCCCGGGATTCCGGCAGCGGCGGCGGCTGCCATGTCGGTGGGTTGGTCGCCGATCATGACACAACGCGCCGGGTCGAGTTCCCAGGCGCGGATCAGGTCCAGCAGCATGCCGGGTTCCGGTTTGCGCCAGGGGTGCGCGCGGCGGTAGGCCTCGACGGTGGCTGCCTCGTGGAACGGACAATAGCGCGTGTCGTCGATGGTACCGCCGGCGCGGCGGGCCTCGTCGGACATCCAGTCCAGCAGATCGCGGACCGCTTGTTCGTCGTAGTAGCCTCGGGCGACGCCGGACTGGTTGGTGACCACGAAGACGTGCCAGCCGGATTGGGTCGCGTGGCGGATCGTGTCGAGCGCTCCCGGCGTCCATTCGAAGCGGTCGCGCGAGCCGACATGGCCGTGATCGACGTTCAGCACGCCGTCGCGGTCCAGGAACAAGGCGCGGCGGCGCAGCAGGGCGGGGATTTCGGTCTGGGCGCGGGCGAAATCCTCCGGCACGCCGATGTCGCGGAAGTAGCCGTCGGCGACGGTGCCGCGCAGTGCGCCCGTGGCGGCCAGGCGCGGCATGATGTCGGTTTCCAGCGAGCAATCGGCGGACAGGGCGTCAAGCAGGCGGCGGTTGAACAGATAGATGCCGGCGTTGATCGTGCCGGGGGCGCCGGGCTGGCCGGGATGCGTCGCGCCGGGGGCGGGGCGGTCGCGGAAGCCGGTGATGCGGTCGGCTTCCAGTTGGACCACGCCGAAGCGCGATGCGTCCGGCAGCTCGCGCAGCAGCATCCGGCCGGTGACGCCGGCGTCGTCCGCGGCGGCGGCCGCAAGCAGGTTGGCCAGGTTGCAGTCGAGCAAGGAGTCGCCGTTGCACGAGCAGGAAGCGGTCGTGCAGGCGGTCGCGGGCGTGGAAGACGGCGCCGCCGGTGCCGGCGCGGAACGGCTCCTGCGAGATCGTGATGCGGGCTTCTCGGGGCAAGGCTGGCCTGGATCGCCGGCACGGCGGCGGCGACCTGGTCGGACAGATGGCCGGTGAGCAGCAGGAAGTCGGTGACGCCGAAGCGCACCAATTCGCGGAGCAGCCAGGCCAGGAAGGGCCGGTCACCGCAGGGCAACAGCGGCTTCGGCGTGTTGGCGGTGAGGCTGCCCAGCCGGGTGCCGAGGCCGCCGACCAGCACGGCGCATTGGCTGACTGTCGCTCGCTGCATGCGTGGCGGACCCTACCGTCGGAGTAGTTTCGGCCGGGTTGGAGGCGCTGGCCGCTGTGTGTCATCGCGTAGAGCGGGCCGGCAACGCAATCCCCTGCGATCGTCGCGGCTCTGCCCAGGTGGTTCCCACGGTGATTGCGCCGGCCGGCTACGCCAGGGCATCGCCTGACCGAACGACCGCCGCTTTGCCCGCCTCTGCCCGCCAGCTGCTCCGCCGCCTGCTCCGCCGTGGACCTGCCGGGAGGGTTTTGCCGCACGCAACCGCTGCACCGCCCACCACGAATCCGAACGCCGGGGCCAGCCGTTGCCGGCCCCGTGCGCGATCCTCCCAGTCCCACCGCCCCCGGCTCAGGGCGGCCCGGTGCCGAAAGCAAGTCTCCCACGCCCATGCCTGCAGCACCGACGGAGGGATCGGCATATCCGGCGGGAAATGATTCGGCAGGCTGCACCGGCCGAACAATTCCCGGATGAAACGGATGAAGCTGCCGCCGTGCGATACGACGGCATCTTTCAGCTCATCCCACTGCGGATGGACCATCGTGATCCCAAGGTCGCTACAGATCGGCGATCACCGTACCGATCGGCCGGCGGCGGACGAACGCGGTGATTTCCTCCTCCGTGGGCATCCGCACCAGAAGCGACTCGGGATCCTCCAGGCGCGGGCCGCGCCCGCGGGCTGCCCGGCACGCGGCTTGCGCGGCGGCGCTTCCCGGGCGGCGCCGACGGGGCCGGAGCCTCCCGCCGCACGCGTTGCCTGCGCCCGAGCAGGCCGATGAGCCTGGTCTCCAGCGCCGTGAGCAGCATCAGGCCGCGAGTGATGCGCGCCAGCATCAGTGCGATGTTGCGGGTGCCGAAGCTCACTTGCAGATCGATGTCGGTGGCGGCGGCCGGCTGTTGCACGGTGCCGGCCAGTCCCTTGCCGTAGTCGATCAGCATGCGGATGAGGCCGAGCACACTGCCGAAGCGGCTGGGAGCGGCTGCACTGGGGCCAGCCGATCCTGGGGAGGATCGGGGAGGCTTAGCTCGGAGGTTGCCAGTGCTGCGGACATGGCGTATTAGAACATATAGCGAACATGACGTTAAGTAAAATATTCCAGAATGACGGGCACGAGCCAAATATTCTTGGATATGAAGAAAATTAGCCGATCCCCGGTCCTCCACGATGGCAGGCCGTATGGAAGGCAGGGACCCTTCAGGTTTTGAAATAGCTCAGAAAAACCACCGTTTCGTCAGAGGCGGCACGATTGGCCGGTGGATCTTCCATGCCCCCGGACAAGCGAACCGAGGGTTGTCAGAGATTTAGCACTTTATCGGTTTGTCACCTGCTCCTTCACCCGATTGCCTGGCTGGCCGCGCGTTCCGGATTGACGCGGCTCCGGCCGGCCCGTCACCATGGGCCTGCAACCGGGCTCGACCCGGCGGCAACGATCGCCTCGACCACCCCACCCCCGGAGCCGCGTGGAAATCGTCCGCGAACTGCCGCTGGATCAGGTCCTGCTGGGCGACTGCGTGCCGCTGATGCGCATGCTGCCGCCGGCCTCGGTGCATTGCGTCTTCGCCGACCCGCCCTACAACCTGCAACTCCGCGGCGAGCTGCGCCGGCCCGACGACAGCCTGGTCGATGGCGTGGACGAGGACTGGGACCGCTTCATCGATTTCCCCGCCTATGACGCCTTCACCCGCGAATGGCTGACGCGAATGCCGCCGGCTGCTGCGCAAGGACGGCACGCTGTGGGTGATCGGCGCCTACCACAACATCTTCCGCATCGGCGCCATCCTGCAGGATCTGGGGTTCTGGGTGCTGAACGACGTGGTCTGGCGCAAGGCCAACCCGATGCCGAATTTCCGCGGCCGGCGCTTCACCAACGCGCACGAAACCCTGATCTGGGCCGCCCGGCAGCGCGACTCCCGCCACCGCTTCAACTACCAGGCGATGAAGGCGCTGAACGACGACATCCAGATGCGCAGCGACTGGTTCATCCGCTCTGCACCGGGACCGAGCGGCTGCGCAACCAGCACGGCCTGAAACTGCACCCGACGCAGAAGCCCGAGGCTCTGCTGCATCGCGTGCTGCTGGCCACCACCAACGCCGGACGATATCGTGCTCGACCCTTTTGTGGGCACCGGCACGACCGCCGGTGGTGGCAAAGCGGCTGCGCCGACGCTTTATCGGCATCGAGCGTCATCCGGCCTATGCCGAGGCCGCGATTGGCCGCATTCGCCAGACCCAGCGGGCACCGCTGGACGGGGTGGGCACCACGATGTCCCCGCTGCGACACGCCTACGGGTACCGTTCGGCAG
>CAWKJE010000033.1:0-91822 GCA_963849735.1 uncultured delta proteobacterium | reverse complement strand
TAATAGGCGTTTGGCGCGGGCGCGGAGGGTAGACCGGTGGCAACGAGTTGACCGTGGAGCGCCTGCGCTAAACGGCGGGTTGAACGAAGCCGCGTTGTGCAAGGAGCGGCGGTGCCCTATGGGTAAAAAGGGCGTTCGACTCTGGATGGAGAAGGGCGATGGGGCCGATGACGTGGGACGAGAAGGAGTTGGCGACGGGGGCCAAGGGGCTCTGTACCGCGGGTTCGGTTGTTGTTTCGGCGTTTGGGCAGACGTGTTCACAGCGCCGCGCGGGCGTTCGGAGTGAGCCAGTGCGCGTGCGGCAGCGGTGGTCATGATGTGTCGATGGGTGCGGGGGAGGGTTGGGGACAAGTGTCGAAGGCAGGGGGTAGGCGCGGAGGAGTCCTTGGCCGCAGGAAGGACACGTGCGGAAGGCACGGTTGAGGTCGTCGGCCTCATCGCGGTCGGCGGGTGGAGTGGCGAGTTGCTCCGCGGGCGAGAAGGTGGGCCGCTGACGGGTCAGCCTGCAGGGAGAGCAGGAGGATTGCGACTATGGCGAAGCCGGGAGAAACGCGGTTTGGCTGAAGGAGACGGCGAGCGGCGGTGAGCCGTCAATTGACGTTGCCAGAAGCCATGATGCCGAAGTGGCGGATTTTGATGAAGCCCCCGAGGGGCAGGACGTGAAGCAGGAAGCGGCGGATGAATTCTTGGTGGGCCAGAGTGGTGGAGCGGCCGTCCTTGGTGGCAAAGCGGACGCCGTGCTCGTCCGTCAATGGTGATGAGGCGCTGATTGGAGATGGCCACGCGATGCGTGTAGCGGCCTAGGTACTGTAGACATGGCGCGGGCCGCCGAAGGGGGACTTGGTGTAGACCACCCAGTCCTTCGCGTACAAGCACGTCCTGAAAGAGGCCCACTCCGCAGGGTCTTCAAGGTGGGCGCAGCTACCGCCGAGGTTGAGGCGACCCTTGTCGAAGGCACGCTGCAAGCCGGCGATGAATTTCCCGCGACAGAGACGGCCCATGACCTTGACTGGGAAGAGGTAGTCGTCTTGTTTGGTCGAGAGCCATCGCTGCCCGTCCTGAGTGAGCCCACCCCCGGTAACGATGCAATGAAGGTGCGGATGAAGCTGGAGATCGCGCGTCCACGTGTGTAGCACGGCGGTAATGCCGAGTTGCCCACCAAGGCGTTTGGGATCCTGGCCAAGGTCGAGCAGCGTGCGCGCCCCGGCCTCGAAGATGAGGTCGTAGATCACCGCCTTGTTCCGCATGGCCAGTGGCCGGAGCTCGGCCGGCAAGGTGAACACCACGTGAAAATAGTCGTGGGCAGGATGCGTGCCATCCGCTCGGCCACCACTTGGCCTGCCGAAGGCCTGGCATTTCGGACAGTGGCGATTACGGCACGAATTGTACGCTTGGTCGACGTAGCCGCAGCGGTCACACTTGTCGAGGTGCCCACCGAGGGCCTCGGTACGACAAAGCTCTAGCGCGCGCATCACCGCACGTTCCGGCGGCGCCACCACGTGACTCTGCCTGTAGCTATCGCCGTGGGCGTGATAGACGTCCGCGACCTCAAGGCGCGGCCGCCTCTGCCCCTCAAGGGGAGAGGCGGCCGTATGGCCCTGCATTGGGCGCTACCCGAGGACTGCGCCCTCTTTGGTGCCCAGGCGATCCAGCGGGCTGATGACGCGACCGATGTGCCGCGCGCTCACCCGCGTGTAGATCGTCGTGCTTCGGATTGAGCTATGCCCGAGCAAACCCTGGATCGTGCGGATGTCGGTTCCGGTCTCCAGAAGGTGGATGGCAAAAGCGTGACGCAGTGTATGTGGCGTCACGCGTTTGGTCAAACGAGTCTTCTCTACGGCCACCCGCAAAGCGCACCGCACCGCCGTGGGGCTGACTGACGCTCCCGCTTCCTGCCCGGGAAACAGATGGGCCGGTGGGACGGGTCAGCTCCCAGTACTCCCGCAGAAGCACCAGTAGCTGCTGCGCGAGCATCACGTACCGGTCGCGGCCTCGCTTGCCATTGCGGATGTGGATGAAAATCCGCTCGCTGTCGATATCGCTCGTTTGCAGCGAGCACCCTTCCCCGATTCGCAGTCCCGCCGCATACGTCGCCACAACGACGGCACGATACTTCGGTGGATTATCCTAGTGAGCAGCAACTTCTCCACCTCCTGCCGCTCAAGATGTCCGGGAGCCGCCCGCGACCCCTCTGGCGACGGCATTCGCACCACCTCCTCCGGGCGCCCGAGCATGGTCTTCGAAGAAAGGAGCCGGAGGCGCTGCCGAGTGCATGCTTTGCATTTCTCCGCCCCCGCCTTCTTCTCGTTGATGAGGTGAAGGAAAGGTCCCAGGATGAACTCTTCCCCTAGACTTGGTCGCTGGCCGCCGAAATGCGCGAGGAGGCGTTCCACGCATCGCTGGTACGCCTTCATCGTTGACGGCCGGTAGTTCGCCAGTTGCATGTCCTGTCCCAACTTCGTGTATGCTTCCGTGCTTGTCATTTGGTCTCCTTGTGCTCCGGCTGCCGTCCACCGGCCTCCGGAGCCACAAGGAGACGCCTAATCCAACCTCGGCGCAGCAGGTCTGCGTCTCTGAGAGTCGCTCCACCACAGCGCACCACGCGTGAGACTCCGCCACCGGCGCGGCATCACCAGCCGGAGCTACCGCTTTCCTAAAGGCGCGAGGCTCGATCTAGCCGTCGATACCACACGACCGCGGCTCCCGGGCGGTGCCGCGCTCTGGGGCTCCGCACCCTGCCGCGCAGCGGCTTCGTTCAACCTGCGCAAATTGTCCATCGCGGTGCGCTCCGGGACGGCCGACGCGGCCCTCGGTCCCTCGCTCCTGCTGCTCTTCCGCCTCGCCTCAGGCGTGCAGGTGAAGCGCCTCGACAGACCGGCTCCACGCCCGCTCGTCGGGCCACGCCGCCGTCTTCCGCGGCCAGAACCTCGCCGCAGCGAACATAGCGGCCGACAGACAACCTCGAGATAATGGACTTCCTCAGGGCCGCGTATTTATCGGCCTTCAAACTGTTCGTGCTCTAGCGGCCGTCCGCTGCTCGCAAGCCAGGCTACGCCGCCTACGGGATTTGGACTGTGTGCGCTGTGGTGCTGTTGGGCCGGGCGGCGACGCCACCCCCGCATTTCAACTGCTTAGGCCGCGCACGGGAACGAGTACTGCATATAACGTGGAGCGCGGTCGCTCTATTGCGTGCATAGACATCTCCGGGACCCTGGGATTGTGAGTTGAACCCCGCGAGCTGACTAGGTAATTAGGATGAACCGCCTTAGGCCCACCAATGGACCAAAAACGTTCCGCTGGACTGCACGGCGGCCAACGGCAAACCGCTCAATCGGTCGTAAGGGCCCACGCGCCAGGCCGACACAGCTCGAATGGTTCGCCCAGATTCCTATCTCTTCGCCGTGATTTCAGCCGATCCCACGATGGTAATGGTGTCGTCGACAACCGGCATGAAAAGCAAGCTCGGACGCTCGATCTTGTGCGCGGTCAGGCTCCAGACAAATTCAAAGTGCACTCGGAAGTGCACGCCGTCCTGAGTTTCCACGCCCAGCTCGATGGGGTGATTGACCGTCACCCCGTGGAGCTCCACCGCACCCTGCACCACGAGCTTCGCCGTGCTTGGGAAGGTTGGCAGCTTGTATCCCATCGCCTGCGACCCGCACGGTGACCCACGGGTACTGGTGCCTTCGACCGTCTCCATCATATGTTCGTCGCGATTCGTGTTGTCGCTATCGAACGTGCCGACTCGCGCGCGCGCCATCGCCTCGAGCCCGCCCGCTGCTCCATGGCCCCGCGCACGACCAGGCCTTGCTGCGGCCGGTGAACTTGTGGAATTTGTGGACCAGTCCTCATTCTACTGCTCCGGTGCGGCGAGTTCCGTGGATTGCGCCCGCGCAGGTAAGGGAACGATCGCGCTGGCCAAGACAAGACACCAGAGGGCGAACAGACGCTTTGAGAACATCAACTACCAGCTCCTTTCGGTGGTAGGCTGGATCAGCCCCGTACCGTCGCGCGAGGCCCTCCGAGAGATCCGTACTGTGCCCGAGACGCGGCCAGGAACAGATGGTCCGCGAGGCACAC
Source organism: uncultured delta proteobacterium (assembly GCA_963849735.1). Classification (GTDB taxonomy): domain Bacteria; phylum Myxococcota_A; class Polyangia; order Fen-1088; family Fen-1088; genus Fen-1118. The sequence goes on along the minus strand of CAWKJE010000033.1, from coordinate 87,742 downwards.
GTATCACACTAAGATGATCCTTAGTGGCCGGTGTTTCATGGTCGCCCGCCGCTGGCCAGGACCCGATCCAGAGCGCCCTCGATCGCTGGCGAATCAGCCAAGGTGTCGAACCGGGGCCACCATCCAAGCCGCTTCCGGTCGGATAGTCTGGATAGCCGTCGATCTGCCAGTTCTGCAGTAGTTTTTCCCCATTGGCGCCGACGCCTTCACGTAAAGTGCGGCGGGCGGCGTGTTGCTTTTCTTTGGGCGGAGTTAATGAAGTTGGGGAGCCTCATCCCGGGCCCCCGCGATGTGACCGGAGGTGGCGTAAACGTCGAGGCGAAAGCTGGTCGGCCTGGGCCAGGAGTAGCCGGATGACTGTGGCAGAGCAGGCAGTGATCTGCCAGCAATGGCTTTACGTCCAGCTCGTACGAGGGATGCGCGGGTACGGTGGTGATATCAGGTTTTGCACAAGCAGATAGGACCGAAACGAACATGACCAGCAGATACCCCAGTACAACGGGCTGGCGTGAAGTCCGGATGGCTTTGAACATAGTTCACTCTTTCTGAGCTCGATTCCTCCTGTATGCTCAGAAAACCCAGGCGGCGCCGGCGGCGGTCATGAAGCCAAAGGTGGCCGCAGCCCACGACAGCGTGAACCTGGGCCATTTGCTTGAGGGTCTGGGGATCGCCTGCGTCGGCCGACGGGCCGTTTAAAGCCGAGCGCCACCTGAGCAATCATGCCGGCGGTCGCGCCGACGGCGGCGATCCGATGGACCAGCGCGGCGTCGAACTCGAGTGGTTCTTGTAGGGCGTAGGCGCTAGGAGCGCGTAGGTGCCCGTAATGGCAAACATGATGGCCGTGGGATAGACCAGCAATTGATGGGGGAGTCGATAGGCGCCCCTGCCACTGCCACCACCATAAAGGTCATGGTAGTTGAGCTGGCCCACTACGCAACTGGCGCCCATGAGTGCCCACGTCACGAGTCCGAGGGTCTGGTGAACCGTGAGTCGATGTCGGCGCGTTTGCGCGAGCTTGTCGATGGCGGCGCCCTGCGCCACGGAATCCGCGTTCGGTGTGGCACCAGGCTCCGCAGCGAAGAAGTTGAACTCGAGGCCGGCCGGCTTGTCGCTCGGCGCGGGGACGGCACTAACTTCAGACGGTTTTCCCGGCGACGCAGCCAGCGCACCAGTGGTGACCTCAGGGCTCGATGCCTGGCTTGCCGCCACCGGGGCCGACTGCTCGAGCACGGCTCTCCCCTCGCCCGCGGCAGTATCCGCCTGCGCCCTGGTGACGGCAGGTACAAGAAGAGACACGACAAGGACAATAGCGGCAAACGACCAGCATCGGTGGGTGTGAGACATGATCGGTGCGAGTTTACTTATAATGTCCCTGATGGCAACGGAAAGCAGGCACCTCCGGCAGAATTTCGGCGCCATCGCATCTAATCGCCAGCCACGCTGCGCATTCCGGAGGATCTGGGCAGTGATTCCGGAGCACTTGGGCAGGGAATCGGAGCGAAGCGACGGGTTCATTTCGGGCACACGGAGCGAAGCGACGGAGAGAGGGGATGTTGGGGTTAGGGTGAGGTCGTTTCTTGGGCGGGTAGCATACCCTTCTTTTCACGGATTGATGGACCGCGCAGACCGACAACGTGTGCGTTATGGGTCACCCGGTCGCAGATGGCATCCGCGATGGTGGGGTCGGCCAGGTTTTCGTGCCAATGCTTCGTGGGAATTTGGGTCGTGATCACCGTTCAGGAATGGCCATAGCGATCCTCCAGGATCTCCACCAAATCCCTGCGCTCCTGGTCCTTCAGTGGCCCGATGAGAAAATCATCCAGGACCAAGAGATCGAGCTTGGATAGCCGAGCCAGCAGGGAAGCGAAGCTGCCATCAGCGTGAGCGATGGCCAGTTCATTCAGCAAGCGTGGGACGCGCGTGCAAAGTGCGGTCATGCCATGCGCGCACGCAGACTGGGCCAGCGCGGATCCCAGAAAGGTCTTGCCGACCCCGGTCTTACCCACGATGATCACGTTTTGCTTATTGCGAAGCCACTTGGCAGTGCCGAGGTCGCGCACCTGGGATTTCTCAAGTCCCCGGGCTGGATCGCACCACACGTTTTCCAAGCATGCGTCGACGATGCTCAGGTGTGCGGAGCGAGTCAGGCGGGCAAGGCGTCGGTTTTCCCGCATGGTCCATTCATCATCCACCATCATCGCCATTTGTTCAGACAAGGTGAGTTGATCCCCCGGTGCATGAGCCAGGATCTTCCTGAAAGACAGGGCCATGGCGGTCAGCTTCATTTGCATCAGTTTCTCGATCGTCTCTTCGTCGGTCATGTTCCTCGGTTTCCTTTCGGTCGTAGTACTCGGCGCCGCGCACGTTGTCGTGTAACGGGCCAGGGGGTGAGTAGACATCGTCGGGCAAGGCCGCGTGGTCCAAGCCCTTCTTCAAAATCGAGCGCAGGCTAAAGCGCGTGGGCGAGCCGATTTGCACGGCCCGGCGGCAGGCGGCGTTGTAGCGCTCTGGCGAGTACGCCTTGGCGTCGCGGATGATGGCCATGCACGATCGGTAGGCATGTTCGGGATAAGGGCGGTTTTGCAGGATGTGCTCGACCAGCGCGCCCACGTCCGTGCCCTTGGTGGTGGCCCACGCGATCAATCGTGAAGGCGACCATTCGCCATAATCCCGGTGATGCTTCGGCCGGTGTTCCTGTTGCGTGCTTGCCGACCCCTTCGGCGACCACAGCCGCGCGTGCGTTGCCACCCGTTTCCCGCGATGGAATAGCTCGACCACCGAGGCCGTGAAGCGCAGGTCCAACAACTCGCGCACCAAGGTGTACGGGGCGCTGTACAAGCGACCGTCCAATTCCACGTGGTAATCGATATTCACGCGAGCTTGCTTGTGCTCCACGTATTGCCACCGCGTGGCTGGTAGTGCTTTCATCGCCGGACGGTCGATGCTTTCAAAGGCGGATCGTCGGCATCCTTCCAGCTTCTGAAAGGGGCGATTGTTCAATTTGACGAGCAACTCCCCTATCGCCGCGTTTAGTTCCTCCAGACCGAAAAACGCGCGGTTTCGCAGGCACGCCAAGATCCATCGTTGGGCAATCCGCACGCCGCCTTCCACCTTCGCCTTGTCGCGCGGCTCGCGCGCCCGCGCGGGCACGATGGCCACTTGGTAGTGCCTCGCCAAATCGGCGTAGGTGGGATTGATCTCGGGGTCGTAACGATCGGGCCCCTTCACCGCGCTGCGCAGCTGGTCCGGTACCACCACGATGGGTGTCGCCCCGAAGTACTCGAACATGCGCACGGTCGAGGCGCAAAAGTCTGGCTTGGTCTGCGTGCGCGTGGCCTCCGCGAACGTGAAATTCGAAGCCCCGAGCACCCCGACGAATAGGTCCACCTCGATGACTTCCCCGGTGGCCATGTCGTGGAAGCGCGGCTTCTTCCCCGAATAATCGATGAACACCTTCTCGCCGGCTCGGTGCTCCTGCCGCATGGTCAGGTCTACCTGCCCCTGGTACCGCGCGAATAGATCGCAAAATTGGCTGTATCCGTAGGGCGCCATTCCCATCGTGGGGCCTTGGTGGGAAGCCTCCACGTATTCATTCCAGAGCAGCGTCAGCGTGACACCGCTTTTCCGCAATTCCTGGTGCACCCATGGAAAATCGATGGGCACGCGAGAGGGGGGCTCGCACTGGCCCACCCTCCGGAAAAGCCGTGCTTCCACCGCATGGTCTTCCATCCCACGCGCTTCCTCCCAGGTCAGCCCGCTGGCGACGGCTCGTTTTATATAGCCACCCACGGTCCCCTTGGACATTCCGGTGGAGGCGGATATCTGTCGCTGGGTCAGGTGGCTGTCGAAATGCAGTCGGAGAACTTCTTGGATGCTACGCATAGGGTGACGTTCCATTCCGCGACGATGCCCCCTGGCATCGCTCGCTGTCGTCCCCTATCTCCCCGTCGCTTTCTTCGCGTCAAAACCGGTCTTGTCCTGGCTGCCCAAGTGCCCGGAATGTGCGCCCACGTTACGCCGGAATGCGCGCCCACGTTAAATCGGAATCCCTGCCCAGATGCCTCCGGAATATGCATCAATAGCGGAACGAGGTGCTTTTCGCGGAATCGGTCCAGGGCGGCCACGAACCTGGCAAGCTCTTCGACCATTCCGCGCTCCGCCTGCCCCGCCTTGCCCTCGTGCGTGGGCAGTGGTTCCCAGGCAATCGACTCGCCATCGGCATCCGCAACCGTGGCTTCGGTTGCTGGCAGCATTGGCGGTTTCATGCTGCGCTTGATGGTCTTCTCACTCACCCCTTTCAACTTTGCGGCCTTCTGGATCGCCTTGCTCACTAGACTGCGGGGACGGCCAGGAGGCTTTTTCCCTCCGTCCCCCGGCGCGCTAACGAGTGCCGCTTCTTCCTTGTCTGTGAGGAATTTTGCGAGCGCAGCGCGGCTACGCTCTTCGTCCTCTTGGCTCAGGTGGCGGTCGACGTTTTCGCGAATCGAGATCTCCTCTGCCATCTCGTCGGTGCACTCCTTTAGCAGCTTGCATTCGACGGTCATTGCGCCACTTTTTCTGAGAGCCTCGATTCTTGCCTCGCCCGCGATAACGCCGAACAGATGCCCTTTCCCTGGCAGGCGACGGACAATCGGGGGATGCAAAAGCAGCCCCAGAGCCGTAATGCTCCGTACCAGTCCTTGTACGTGCGTCTCGGTCGCTAGGCGCTTGAGGTGGCAGGGATCGGCAACTAGCTGGCTAAGAGGAATACGTCGATGCTCATACTGCATCGGCGGCTCCCGTCAACAGCCCCAGGTTCAGCCCCTGTAACGCAGGATTTCCTGGACACGATGTCCGATAATGCGATGAGGCGCAGCTCGTCGGATTCGCACCCCTTACGTCATGTGTTCGTCTAGCTGGTGGCGTTCCGCTCACCTTACCCAGTCGAATGGATGCCCTCGTGTTTGCACGTTGCGCTGCGAACTGTTTGGATGGTGTTTTCATTCGGAGCTCCTATTGGTGTTTTGTTTCCTTTGTTTCGTTCCGGGTTCAGGTGCGTCTAGGTCGAGTGCACCGGGCGCTAGGCCAAGCGCCGTCTCGATCTGAAACGACAGGTTTGACGGCGCAGGATGTCGCCCGGCAAGCCATGACGACAGCGTTGTCGGCGCTACTCGAAGCGCTTGTGCCAGGTCGGCCTGCTTCATCTGGCGTCGAGTCAATTCGACCCGAAGGCTGACGACGTCGATGCGTTTTGCAGTAGGATCTGCGGGAGTCATGACCAGGCTTTCTAGAGCAGGCGGCCGGACAAAGCCCCCACGTATGCCTGCTGCAAACCGGGGCAATTCGAGCTTGACTTTGTGGCGGGCATGCAGATCGGAGATGCGCCGCAACGGCCGGGACAGGGAATGGCTGACCACGTGGAAGACCATCTTCCAGGGTGCTGAGCGACTATGCCGGTTCGTCGATCTGGAAAGGGAGCGACGGTTTGCCTCGAGCAAGGTGAAGGAGCTCTACAAGAAGTTCCGCGCCGACGTGATGACAAAGTTCAGCTTCTACGATATCCCTCGCGGCATTTACTGGTTCGCCCAACTCCACCGAAATAGCCCTATCCCTTCCATCCTCGACGGCCTTCAGCCACTCGGGCACATCGACCGGGATCGACTAGGCCGGAAGCTTGCATTTATCTGCCTTACTGAAACCTTTTCCCCTAAGGGGAAGAAGCGCCACAGTGATGACGCAATCGTTGCCCTTGCTGTCAGAGCGATCGCTGATGAACTTGCGTTGACCCTACCGCGTCCGACAGAGTGCGTCCTGCTCCGGCGGCTTCGCAGTGACCGTCAACAGCGAATGAGGCAACTTGTACGCTACAGGCTGCCTTCAGACCAGAAGCAATTGGCGACCATCATCCCAGGGCTTCGCGCGCTCAAAGTGGATATCCCGAAAAGCGGCGAAGTCATAGCGATCGCTAGGAATGCTATGAAGCGGACTCAATCCGTGGAGAGGCTGCCATCTGGAATAGAATTCCGCAGGTCGATGGGTGAGAACTACTTCGATGAAAACCCATTCCCGAAACTGTCCCGACTGCCTGACTTACCTGGGCCGAGGACTGAGTCCAAGGGGATAGGCAACCTGAAGGCTGCCACGGAGCAGTGGAGCCGTGGACTGAAAGCCGGACTCGCTAAGGTAGGCCGGAACATTTACCTCACGTCCTTGCAGCCGCTTCTGGAGGACGGCCGCCCAAAGATCCGAGACCAGCGGCGTAAGGTGGAACCCAACCTCTCCGATGCTGGCGTTTCAGTTCCAATGACTGAGCGGACCGAGATCGAGAGCCTCTACCGGAAGGTCAGGAACAGTAGCCTCACTCCTGCGTTCGTCACCGGGGTGATGGTCAAGGTGGTTCTGCAGGTTTGTCCGAGTCCTGGCGATCAAACACCATCGAGTGACGTGGTATGCCGGAGGCTGGTCTGTTTGGCTCTGCTACGGTGGCTGCAGGCGCAGGCGAGAGCTTGGCCCGACGGGATAGTCGATATTCCAAGTGATTGGTTCCCCCAGTCAAAGGGCAATGCGAGAGAAGCTCCCGGCACCGGCGAGCGGGCGCTAATACTGGAACCGTTGGTCAAGCTAGGCGTGCTTTCGATTTATGGGAACCACACGCACGACGCACACGGCGCTACGCGGTATCTGCTAAACCTGCCCGACGAACAGTGGATACCAGATCTTGAGCTTAGGGTGGTTGAGCAGATGCTCGCAAATTCGGACAACCTCGTTCGCGAGGATCTTGATGTGCTGACAAAGCCACGATCGAATCGGTGGGCATAGACGTCTGCAACCGACATCGCCAGCAGCGTCCGGGGGATCCTGTCGGCATTCTAGGAGCGCAGCAGGCGATGCTTCCGCTGCGTTCTACGCCTCTCCGGTCTCTTGCCATGAGCGATGCGGCCTGGAATTCTCGGTCGATCACGTTATCATCACCGCTGTTCGATCTTCTTGCCACCGCAGCAGCAGCTGATGACCATCACCGCGACTACAGCGTGCAACGTGAAGCAACCGCCTGGCCATCAAGGCTGGCCTCGACGGATACGACCCCGTGTGGGCGTACTACGTGCGCACGCACCAAGCGCTCTGGCGAAGGCCAGCACATCGCCATGACCACCGTTTGGCTGGACAAGCAGCAGATGCTCGCTCATCTCCGCGCCCTACGCTATCGCCACGGCGAGGTCACCCAGATTTGCACCGAGCGCTGGGCACGCTTTGAGCAACCGCTCGATATCGCAGTCCACTCGAACCCGATTTCATCGTTCCCGTGACCGCTGTCGTCGGAGATGGCCCAATGAGCTACCGTCAACTGGTTCTCGATTCCGAGATTAACAACTGCGAAAACTGCCCGCGGCAGGCTGAATGGCGTGCCGTAGGGCATGGTCCCCCGAGCGCGAAGATCCTTGTTGCTGCTCCCGCCGCCACCTACGACGACGAGGCCCTCGGCCAGGTTCTTCACCCAGCCGGCCGCCAGTATAGCTGGTTGGACTTTCTCTTCCGCCACGCGGGGTATCCCTTAAAGACCGCGCGCAAGACCTGTGCCGTGAGATGCCCAGGCGATGGCCGGGCATCGAAGGAGTCCGTCCTTGCGTGTCGCCAGTGGCTCGCCGCAGAGATCAAGGCCACGGGCGCGCGCGCTCTGGTCCTGGTTGGCCCAGGTCTCTGGGGCCCCCTGCTCCGCGGCGACGGGAGCGAACTCGGCTACATCGAGTCGGGAGCCAGGTTCACCCTAGGCGATGATGCCAGCATCCCGGTTTTCTTCGTGCGCAGCGTCGAGGATGCCCTGGTCATCCAGTCTCCTCTCCTGCCGCCGGAGGATTTCCTTCGAGATCTGAAGGCGGTGGCCGAGGCCGTCGCAGCCGCCAGGGACAAGGCGGCAGCTATCATCGACCCGGAACGAGCCTTCCATGAATTCCTGAAGATCTTCCTTGGTTTTTCCCGGCCACGATCTCTTCCACCTACCAGTCAGACTGTCCACGAGAAGATAGCAGAGCGGCTAGAGGCCATCGGCATCACCCGGGAGATGCAGGGCGACGTATTGCTCGGAATCAGTGACATCTTCTTACGCGACTCGGAGGGGTTCCGGACACGCAATTTTAATAGCCGCAACCGTAGCGGGAAACCTCCTCGGTTCAAGGGCCGCTGGAAGACCACTGGTGGCAGACGAGCCAACGACAACCTGATCGCCATGCATTTGACCGGTGAAGTTACGCTGGCCTCGTTCAAGCCTTCCAAACAAGCCGTGTTGAGCCTGGATATCGACAACCACAACGACTTCCAGCGAGCCCACTTCGAGGAAACCATCACAGAGGTGGGCAGCCTGTTCCCCAGGGGATTTCTAGTAAGGTCTTCGCTCTCCGGCGGCGCACATCTGCACTTGTTCCTCGACGAGACCGTCCCCTACAAGGAACTCGTAGCCCTAACCCGGCTCTTCCTTCATCACCATGGTCTCGGGGTCGTTAGGGTTGGAAAATCCAAGTATGAGCGTGTGGAGGTGCCGGACCAGGGATTACGCCTACCCTTCGGCCTCGGCAGCTTTCCCCTGGTGCCCCGCTTTGATGAAGCCAGCTCTGTTCCCGACATGCTGGCTGAGCTGTTCCAGCACGCAACCAACAACAAGGTTTCCGCCGCCGGGCTGTTCCAAGATGAGCGCCGGGAGGTTGAGGAACGGCTTAGGAAAGAGCATCGACCCATCAACGTCGAGTCTCGAACCGATATGGCCGCCCAGCTCCTGCGCGATGAGCATGACAAGCATGAGACGCCCATATCGGAGGCCGAGCTCAAGCGCACCCTCAAGGCCGATCCATACGGTTTCCACTTCCTGCACGCGCCCGAGCACATCAAACGCCTCTATGTGCGTGGCATCACCTGCTATGGCACACGCAGCAAGGTCACACCTACCATTGCCGTTTACTTTGCCACGGTCGGTCACAGCGAAGCAAAGGCCGTGGAAGTTCTAACTTACTGGGTCAACAACCGTCCCCATGTTTCCCGCAACATCAAGGACCACGTGGACGAGGTGATCGAGGAGCTGCCGGAGGTTGTTTCGAAGGCGTACAAGTACGCGAGGTGGGAGGGACTGGCTGCTGGTCCTTTCACGACTGGTGATCTCCGAAAACTGCTCGATTTACTATCCAAACCTGTCCCAGCTGGTACCACCCCGACTCGAGGTGGGAGGCCAGGTCGTCCGGTCATGGTGCGAAATCCACTGACAGGCCAGGTTTGGCCCAGGCTTCTCCCGCCCGCGCCTCGGGGTCCCAAGAAGCAGGGCACCTCGAACGAGCATTTCCTGGAGCTTGGATTTACATTGATCCGCCTCCTACGTGGCAAAGGTGGCGAATCCTATGTCTCCCACTACCTCATGAAGGACATATCGGCCTCATACATGCCACTTCCAGATCATAGGGGTTCACGAGGCAATTCTTGGACATGTTGTCCAATAACCCAGCGCCTCCCATGCACACGTCAATCAGCTGCCGCCATGCGTCCGACACGTGTCGGCTGTAGCGCGTTAATTGCTCCCTGTTACTGTACCTGGCTCCTGATCTTGTACTGGATTTTGATCAACGCCTCCAAGGTTACAGCACGGTGCGTCCGACACATGTCGGCTGTGCTGCGTTAATGACACTCCCACAATGTTGCGGGAGAGGCTTCAGTTGGAAGGAGCTACGGGACCCTTGTTCCTCCTCAGCCCTGGGATCAGGAGTCGCGTCCTCTCTGTCGCGCGCCCCCGTGTGTCCTCACCTTTCTGGGTGGGTGACTCGGGAGACTTCTTCACAGGAGCGTGGCCACCTTCGGCTAACGGAGGGGTGCTCGGCCGAATCGACGCAGCCCCCGACACCCCGGAGAGAACCCTGTAATGCGCGACCATATCGGCGGGTAGACGATCAACGAGTGTACACAGCCACCGAAGCACGTTGGACAGCTTTTCGGCCACCGTCGGTTCCACATCTACCAGCGTATCCTTAAGGTCGGGCCATGCCAGAAGGGGGTGGAGGTCGCGTACGACCATCTCTTGGAGGGCGGAGACAAACCCGACCACGCGCTCCTGGGCTGTGTCAGCTGTGACTGGCCTCCGCTCCTCAACGGGGCCCGAGTTCGTGGGGGCCCCTCGCACCTTGCCCTCAGCCTTGCTGCGCACAAGCTCAGGCAGTTCAGCAGCCTGCCGTACTTCACCCATGCCACACAGCTCCTCGGCTTGCCTTACGCCGATTCGCCTTCGGTGGAGAGCTGTCAGGGCCTCGGGAATCAGCTGGTCACGAAATCGATCATCTCGCTCGATGGTCCGGGTACACACCCCTGCGGCCTTGGCCGCGTTCTTGAGATGAAAGGCTCTTCCTGGGGCGACCCTATCGGCCCGTTCACGGCTCGCGATGGCCTGGGTCAGCTCGTCCCGCCGGGCCATTCGTTCCTCGACGGACAGGTGAGATCGCTCGATATTCTCCCGCAGGAACATCTCCCGAGCCATCTCATCATCGCACACCACCACACGACACACGATGGACCTACGCGATCCGTCCTTCTTTGCTGCACGAAACCGCCGACCACCACATATCACCCAGTAGCCCCTTCCCTTTCCCTTTGGCACCTTCCTGACTACTGGAGGCTGCAACATACTCACACTCGCGAAGCTCTCATCGAGCGTCTTCACAAGGGCATCATCCTGCACCTCCTTTCCACGGATCGGATCTAAACGCAGCTCGCCAATCTTGATCCTACGAAACATAAACCTCACTTCGTCACTCATCTTCATTCTCCATATTCCGTCACGCCAAGGGCGACAGCACAGTCACGCCAGCCACATTGGCCAAGGCCTATACACAGATGCCAGTGCCAGCGTAAGCGTTCACGGGGTGGCCAATGGTGAAAAATTGGACAGGAACATCTCGTCGTGATTTGTGGAGGATGTGCACACAGAGTGCAACCGACGGATCGCAGAACTGACGGCGGAAAGCGCCGCTGCGCGAGCCTCGGTCGCGCAGCTGCAGGCTCGGATCGAGGAACTTGAGCGTCTGCTCCACCAGAATTCGTCGAACTCCAGCCGTCCGCCTTCGTTGGACTCTCCGGCAGACCGGGAGGCCAGACCAGGAAAGCCACGCTCTGGCCGGCGACGTGGTGCACAGCCGGGTCACAAAGGTTGGCGACGGCAACTCCTGCCGCCGGAGCGAGTTGACGAGGTGCACGACTGCTTTCCCGACCGCTGCCGCCGCCATGGCTGCGGCAGGGAGCTCCCAAGACGGCCGGACCCCAACCCGTTGCGCCATCAGGTCGTGGAGATTCCACATATCGAGCCGCATGTCAGCGAGTTTCGCCTGCACAGCGTTACTTGTGGCTGCGGCAAGGTAACCTGCGGAACGCTGCCGCCTGGTGTTCCGCGCGGGATGTGCGGACCACGGCTGGCAGCAACCATCGCCCTGCTCACCGGGGACACCAACGTTAGCCGCCGAGATGCGGCCCGGCTATTGGGCGACCTTCTGGGCGTGGACATCTCGCTGGGTGCGCTCAGCGAGACCGAGGAGATGGTGAGCGAGGCGGTGGCGGAGCCGGTGGAGGAGGCGCGCGCCTACGTCAGCGAGCAAGGGATCAAGCACGTGGACGCGACTGGCTACCAGCAGGCGGACCAGAAGCGCACGCTGTGGACAATCGCAGTGCCGCTCGTAACCTTCTTCGGAATCACTACCAACGGCAGCACCACCGCATTGCGTGCTTTGTTCCACACCATCAAAGGCATCTTCATCAGCGACCGCGGCAGCCAGTTCGGCTTTTGGGCTATGAAGGACAGGCAGATTTGCTGGGCGCACCTCATCAGGAAGTTCGTGAGCTTTGCAGAACGTTCTGATGCTGCCGGTGAGCTGGGCGCGAATCTGGTGCTCTTGTCGCGCACCATGATGCATGCCTGGCACGAGGTCCGCGACGGCACCATGTCGCGCCGCAAATTCCGTAAGTTCATGGCCAAGCTACGCCCGATCATCGAGGGGCACCTGGAACGTGGTGTGCAGCTCGGTATGCGCGGTGTGAGCGGCTCGTGCGCCGATATCCTTGCTCACCGCCTGGCGCTGTGGACCTTCGTCGACGAGGAGGGAGTAAATCCGACGAACAATGCGGCTGAACAGGCGCTACGCTCCTTCGTCCTGTGGAGAAAGATGAGCTTCGGATCCAAAAGCGAACGTGGAACCCAGTTCGCCGTGCGGATACAGACAGTTGTGCAAACGCTCCGGAAGCAACGACGTCACGTCCTCTCGTATCTCACCGAGGCCTGCCAGGCCGCCCTCATGCGCGCTCCCGCGCCATCGCTTCTCCCGTCACTGGCCACCCGGTGAACGGTTACGTGCCAGCCGCCATTGACAGGACCATTATTACTAACCCGAATGTCAGCGCCAATCAAATGTTGAGGACGAGGTGGACATAACGCCGGTCCGATAAGGGTGGGACTCCAGACTGGCCCCCAAGCGCCAGTCTGTGGTACCTTCTATGGCCATGGCAAAGAAGAGCACGGTTGTGGTGCCCAAGAAGCTACCGAAGGCTTCCGCCATAGACGCGGAACAGCTAGAGCCTGATTTCTCTCCAGGATCACTGTCACCACTGATGCGCCTACAACAGGCCGCCCTGGGCGTGGGCGAGGTCCTGCCCAGTGACGTGACTGCTCTGCTCGCCAAGGTGGCGCTGGAAGAGAACAGCGCGGTGCAACGGATGGGGACAGAGGTAGATCAATTGAAAGCCATGCTGCTGGCCGAGAAGCCATCATCACAAGCTTCAACCGAGGCCATCATGGACCTGCTCGACCGCTTTGCCTCCCGACACCTGCGGCGCCAGTCAGAACTTAGAAAATCCATAGAGCTCCTGCACCGACTGGCCAGCCCTCCTGTAAGGCCAACCGTAAACGTCCTGAGCGTAACGCCAAAATGAATGTCTTAGGCGGCTGCGGCAAAGTTGTAGAAGCAGTGCCCCGTCTTTGGGCAATGGACGTCGTAGACGGCCTGTCCAAGGACAAGATTGGCGCCATGGCCATCACGGCCAGCATAGCTGGTGAACCCTTGGCTCTGGAGGTCACGGTCGTCAAAGATGCCCATGGCCGCCGTAGACTACTTTGCCCATGTGGTATCTCTCGCCGCTTCCTGTACATCCTCCAGGGCAAGCTCGGGTGCAAGAGCTGCCTCCACCTGCTCTACTGGGAGCAGACAGCCATCTCCAAGGCCAAGTGGCGGCAAGAAGTAGGACGTCCAGCCCTCAGGGCCACACCTTTCAAGGTGATCTCGCGGGCGCATACGCCAATGTAGGTGCGGTATAGGCGGAGCCGCCCGAAAAGTGGAAAAGTGGACGGCCGGCACTGCCCGGGCGCTGATGCGCCATCATGATGCTGAAATCCATGTTGGCGCGGTTCGCGGAGCGAAGTCCTGTCACCTTGATGACGCGGGTGAGCCTGGAGCATGCTCTGAGCTCGGAGTGGCTCGACGACTTGTTCGAGGAGTTTCGCGAGCGCCAGTACAAGCGGGATCTGTTGTTCTCGACTACGGTGGAGCTGATGTCGCTGGTATCCCTCGGGCTGCAGCCATCGGTCCACGCCGCTGCCCAGGCCAAGAAAGACCTCGGCGTGTCTCTGGCAGCGCTCTACGCCAAGATCAACGGCATCGAACCAGGTCTTTCGCGGGCGCTGGTAGCCTGTAGCAGCGAGCGTCTGGAGCCCATCGCCACAGAGGTCAGGAGTCGGCAGGTGGGACTGGTGCCTGGTTACCAAGTCCGGATCATCGACGGCAATCACCATCCGGCCAGCGAGAAGCGCTTGGCGGCGTTGCGCGGTCTTCGGGGAGCCGCACTACCTGGCCACACCCTGGTGGTCTACGATCCGGACACTCGCCTGGTGGTTGACTTGGTGCCGTGCGAAGACGGCCACGCCCAGGAACGGACCCTCGTTCCCGCGGTCATGGGTACCGTGAAGAAAGGTCAGCTCTGGATAGCGGACAGGAATTTCTCGACCAGGGCCATCATGGCCGACATCGACCGGGCCGGCGGCGCCTTTGTCATTCGGGAACACGCCGCTTCACCGAACCCGACCGAGCTCGGCTCGGCGCATAGGAAAGGGCAGAGTGACTCCGGGGACATCTACGAGCAGGCGGTGGAGATCGCTCTCGAGGACGGCACGACCATGGCTTTGCGCCGCATCGAGGTGCGATTGAAGACCCCGACGGAAGACGGCGAGACGGTCATCCGGATCCTGACGAACCTGCCCAAGAGGCTCGGGGCCGAAGTGGTGGCGGAGGCGTATCGACATAGATGGAAAATCGAGAACATGTTCCAGTGGCTGGAATCGGTCCTGGAGAGCGAGATACGCACCCTGGGGTATCCCCGGGCCGCGCTATTCGCGTTCTCGGTGGCGGTACTCGCCTACAATGTCTTGAGCATTATCCAAAGCGCGATCGAAACTGCTCACGACATCCAACCCGGGAAAAGTGAACAGATCTCGCTCTATTACGTCGTCAACGAGATCAAGACGACATACGAAGGAATGGTCATCGCCGTGCCGGAGGAAGAATGGAATGGGTGCCAGTCAACCTCCCCCAAGCAGGTCGCCCAACTCCTGCTGGAGATAGCGGCCAATGTGACGGTGGCCAAGTACCGCAAGCATCCGCGTGGACCGAAGAAGGCTGTAAAGAAGGGCTACGTCGCAGCACACGTAGCCCGCAGTCATGTGTCCACCGCGAGAATCCTTGACTCCGCAAATTCCTCGAAGAAATCACCTTGAAAGGCGTGGCCCTCAGGGCTCACCGCAGGGCTCTCGTAGCAGCCTCCAAGGGGTCCGGGGTGGTCAGGGAAGAGAAAGCCCCCTAGAGCGCACGCCAGGCGGCCACGGAGAAGGCCAAAAGCCCAGTTAGCTATGGCCCCCATAGAAACGGGCCGTGCCTATAAACCCAAAGGCCACATGCCGGGCCAGCTTATACAAAAAGACTGTACCTTTTCTAACGCTGCCCAGCGTGCAACATGAGTTCTACATGACTTCTGTGGATTAGAAGGGTTGCTTCAGCCAGGCGGAATGACTGAAAGAACCTGCCTCCTCTCAGTCGCTATTCAATTATCCAGCCATTGCACCTTCCTTTGCTTGCTGACTGAAGCGCCAGGCCCCGCAGCGATTTCATTTCTTGCAAATCTTTATTGTAAGTGAAAGTATCTATGCGGACCGGCAAGTGTCGGGTGCAATAGTCAACTAGGTACTATGGGCACCCATTACGGCTGGATCAATTGACTGACAATCCCAGCCATACGTCGAGATAACGACGCAGACTTAACACCACTTGCCGGTCCACCTATCATGCTTGATCAATACTTTACTGACGAGGCCATTGTTCGCAAGCTCTCTCATCTCCGCGCCCAGACAGCTGCAGCTGAACGCGACAAGCTGCGCCTCGATGCAATCTGCCCGACGTACCATCACCACGGGATTCGAGGACGGGCATTGGCTCTACAGCAGCTCCAGCCACCACGCAAGGATTGGATACATCCTAAGATGCGTCAGGGCTTGACCGCTCAGCAGATAACTGACCTATCCGTGTTTGCGGCTACCATGAAGGGCCTGAGCCTGCCAGACACGGCCAAGGCGTATCACACGCTCAACTTGCAGGAGTTCATGGCCAGGGTACGGGCGAAGGCTCTGGGAAATGAGCCGTACGTGTTCGGGGCACCAGAGATAGTGCCGATTCTAAGGGACAAGGACCGCTCCGTCTACCGGGCAATCGCACAACTGGCCATGGATGATTCCGTCGTGGACGGAGGGGTAGCCAGGTATTTCAGAGACTGCTTCGACCTGGACTTTCTCCCAAATTCTCTGGCCTTTCGGTGCAAGAGGCCTGGTCAGGCAGTGCCGACCCATCATGATGGGTTTCGTGCAGTCATGGACTTCTTGAAGGCCCATCGCGATCACGAGATCTGGGTGGGCGAGTACGATCTTAGAAAGTTCTTCGACACCATTGGTCATGATGTCGCACGCACAGCAATGGACCGTGCGGTGGTGGCGGCAAAGAGACGCGGAGTGGTGGTGGACCCAAGAGCCATCAGGATCTTCCAAGCCTTCCTCGAGTGTTACTCATTTTCCAGGAATGTTCTTCAGGGAGAGCTTCCGAGGCTGCAGGCACATCACCCGGACGCAACATTCGAGTGGCCCGGTGAAGATCATGGTCTTGATGGTCTCTACCCGGATCCATCTGCTGCTGGGATAGGGGTCATTCAGGGGGCTGCCTTGTCCAACCTGGTCGCCAACCTGGTGCTCCACCGCGCTGACCAAGCCGTGGTCCGGGCCATGGGAAAGAGGACCTATGTCTACCGTCGCTACGTGGATGACATGATCTTGGTTTGTAAGTCCAAGGGCGACTGCCAATTCGGCATGGATGCCTACCGGAATGTCGCTGCGAAAGAGAGGCTGCTGGTCCATGATACAAAGCCAGATCTCCCCTACGGTCGCGAGTTTTGGCAGAAAAAGTCACGGGGCCCATACCAGTGGTCAGATCAACCGGGTGGCGTGCCCTGGCTAACCTTTGCTGGCTACCAAGCACACTTCAACGGTCGCATACGGATGCGCCCTTCATCTGTACGTAAGCAAATCGATGTTATGCGCCAGGAAGCCAACCTTGTCATTAACCGCGTGCTCTCGGCGGGGAGGGGTCAGATCAAGCTCTCCAGAGCGCAGATACGGCAGAGATTCGAGGCCTCCCTGGTCTACCGACTAGTCGGTCACAGACGACCTGACAGCCAGCCTGGTGAGCTGTCGCCAAATTGCGTGGCATCAGGATTCCGGCTACTTGATACCTATCCACATGAGGAGGGCCAGCTCCGCCTGCTTGATCGCGTCAGACACCAGTGCGTCAGGAAGGTTAACCGTGCCCTTCGCAAGACTGACGCACCGATGGCGGCCCTGAGGCAACTCCCGCCCCGGGGCCATGACAGGGTCAAATTCTATGGCAGACCATTCAGCATGGCTGGCCAGTACAGGAGTGTCACTCCCGAGGGACAGGCTGCCAATGTTGAGCTTCAATCCATCCGGTCCAAGCACGGCGGAAGGATGAGGTGGTGGCTAATTGGACTGTCGATTATTCTTGCAACTGTCGTGGTGTTGACCATATAGTCTCTGTTACAGGGGCAGCTGTTCGTGGCCACCTTTCTCCACTGCCTGACCCGGCTCAGGATTGCGGTAACGTTACCCCATCACACTATGGGTTCCGCCTCGGCAGCGGTCCGCAAGAACAGTCCGCCCCTTTGTTAACCCTTCCTTGCCCGGTGAGTCAGCTGGAGATTAGGCAACGACTCTATTCAGTGGCAATGCCTACATCTGCTTGATGGCACGGCGGGGGTGGATTCCAATGACGTCTTCACGTGAACTATCGGCAGTAGATACCCCAAAGGCCGGCGGTGGCAAAAGGTAAGCACATCCAGCGCTCTGGTTTCACCGGAGAGCCCCTGTGAGCACCTCCATAGTGCCCCAGTTAAGAATTTTGGGGATGGATATCCTGGCCCGCGTTTCACACATGACTTCGAGGAGCGCGCGGCCTGTCTGGCGCCGCGAACTGCGACATGTTCATTCCGGGTGATAAAGCAGCGAACAGTTTGAAAGCAGAGAGACTCTCATAAGTTCCACGACGGCGACCACGAGAAAGTCGGACCGGCAGTCCCGGCATCTTTGATTCTCCGTTCCGTGATCATGCAACTAGCCGAGATTATTGATCATTCAAACTGTTCGGTGCCCTAGAGCAGCACCAGTAAGGGCCACAGCTTTCGAAAACCTATGCGCTTGCTTTCTTTGCCGCCTCGGTGAAAATGCGGACATTCAACTGGATCGATATGGCGGCCACCTACGACGTGTTTGTGAGCTACGCCCGCGCCGACGGAGCACGGGTGAAGCCGCTGGTCAGGGCCTTCCGCACACAAGGGTTGCGCGTTTGGTTCGACGAGACGGAAATCGCCAACTTTGCGAGCATCACGCGTGGAATTGCGGATGGTCTTGCGAACTCCAAGGCGCTGGTAGCGTTGTACTCTGACCGATACCCCACGCGCCGAGCTTGCCAGTGGGAACTCACTGCCGCATTCATCTCCGCCCAGCACGAAGGGGACCCCCGACGTCGGGTATTCGTGATCAACCTCGAAGATCATACCCACCACATCCATCCCGTTGAACTTCGCGATGCCCTCTTCCGAAGTCTACCGAGGGATACGGACGATGCAGCCTTTGCCGACATTGCGGAAGGTGTGGAGGTCGCCGCGAAGGCCTTGCCCGGGGTTCTCTCTGATGTGCGGCCGTTGGCTTCGCCGACTTGGTACGGCAGCAAGGGGCTAGGATCGAATCGATTCGTTGGGCGCGTTGCGCACTTTTGGGACCTGCATTCGAAGCTGCACGCTAACGATGCGGCGGTGATCACCGGGCAGGCGGCTCCCGGCCACGCCCAGGTGCGCGGTATGGGGGGGATTGGCAAGTCGCTGCTGGCCGAGGAGTACGCATTGCGCTTTGGTGCCGCCTTTCCGGGTGGCATCTTTGTTCTCAAGGCCACGAGCAACCTCGACGACCAGATCACCGACTTCGCCGCAGCCACAGGCATCCGGACGACCGGACTCAAGGCCGCCGAAGTAGCCGGTGCCTTCGAGAACCGTCTGCGTGCGGCAGCTATCCCCTATCTGTGGCTGGTCGACGATTTGCCGGTCGGTCTGTCTGAGAATGAGCGCCGTGCCTGGTTCGCGCCCAACGGCTTCGGCAAGACCCTCATCACAACGCGTAGCCGTGAGCATTCCTCGACGGGTGGAGTCGTCGACTTGGGCGTGCTCGAACCCGGGGAGTCCTACGAGCTCCTCAACGTCCACAGAAAGCCTGAAAGCGAGCAAGAGGAGGCCGCCGCTCGCGAACTCGTCAGGGAGCTAGGTCATCACGCCCTTGCGGTCGACGTGGCCGGTGGTGCCCTTGCGGCGCTATCCGGCCGTGAGAGCTTCACCGGCTTTCTAGGCAAGGTCCGCGCGCCCGGCCAGGACGCTCTCGCCGCTGCCGCTGAGATCGGCTCTGACTTACCGAATGGACACGAGGCCAGCATTGCCGCAACTCTCCTGCGCAGCTTCGACTTACTCGACGAGCCCGGCCGGGACTTTCTGCGCCTAGCCTCTGTACTCGCCGATGACCTCATCCCCGATGACCTGGTCGACAAGGTCTTTCCCGGCGCCTCGCCGTGGGGCGCGGTGACCCTGGTCAAGCCCGTCTTGGTACACAGTCTTGCCGAGCGCGATTCTGGCGGGGGAGATACCGGTTCTGGCTACCTCGTCCATACGCTGGTCAGGCGTACTCTGGAATTCTACGACAATAGCCTCAGGCGGCGAGATGAGCTACGAGTCCTCGCTGTCTCGGCGCTCAACCAACTCTTGCCTGTCGCGACTGATGTTCGGACCCATCCGCGCTTGCAACCCCACGTGTCCCACGCTCGCCATCTTGCTGCCTCGCCTAGCACACCAGACGAAGCCACCCTCCTTACCTGGGTCTGCGTTTATGACAACGAGCGTGGCTCTTTCCTTTCCGCGCGTCTGTCCTGTGAGGCCGTGCTAGAGGCGCGCCAGCGACTGCTCGGCGACCAGCATCCCGACACGCTTACGGCCCGAGGCAACCTGGCGGTCACGCTGAGAGAGCAGGGGGACCTTACGGCCGCTAGGAAGAA
This sequence comes from uncultured delta proteobacterium, assembly GCA_963849735.1. Classification (GTDB taxonomy): domain Bacteria; phylum Myxococcota_A; class Polyangia; order Fen-1088; family Fen-1088; genus Fen-1118. Next base: position 68,057 of record CAWKJE010000033.1, on the reverse strand, counting down.
CCAAGAAGAGGTGTTGCTGGCTACACGCCAGGTGCTCGGAGATGAACATTTCACCACGCTCGCAGCACGTGGCAACCTCGCAATGACACTATCGCAGCTAGGGGACTTTCAGGGCGCCAGGAAGCACCAAGAGGTGGTGCTAGCGCGCATGCAGCGGTTACTCGGCGATGAACATCCCAATACGCTCAAAGCCCGAGGCCACCTGGCCGGGACCCTTTCCTGCCAGGGCGATTTCGTGAGCGCACAGGCGCACCAAGAGATGGTCTTGGCAACGAGTCGGCGGGTGCTCGGCGACGACCATCATGACACGCTCAAGGCCAGGCTTTGCCTGGCCCATTCGCTTTCAGAACAGGGGGACCTCGCCGGCGCACAGTTACAACAAGAGGACGTGGTGACGGCCATGCAGCGGGTGCTCGGCGACGCGCATCCAGACACGATCACGGCCCGTCACAACTTGGCCGCGACGCTGTCTAAGGAGGGAGACCCAAAGGGCGCACGGGCACAATTTGAGGCGGTCCTGGTGGCGCGGCGGCGGTTGTTTGGTGACGAGCATCCCGCCACGCTTAGGGCCAGGGGCAATCTCGCCTGCACGCTCAGAGACCAAGGGGACCTCTCTGCCGCGCTGGCGCACCAAGAAGAAGCGCTCGCGTCCAGTCGACGGGTCCTTGGTGACGAGCATCCAGACACGCTAGTGATCCGGAGCAACCTAGCCATTACGTTGTTCGCAAAAGGAGATTTTGCGGGCGCGCGAGCCCACCTTGAGGATGTGCTTGGATCTCGTCAGCGACTGTTCGGTGACAGGCATCGAGACACGCTCACGGACCAACTGAGCTTGGCACAAACGCTGTTCAAGCAGGGCGACCTAGTGGGCGCGCGTGCACACCAGGAGGCGGTGTTGGCTGCGATGCAGGAAAGCCTTGGCGGAGAGCATCCAGACACGCTCAGAGCCCGAAACAACCTGGCTGGTACGCTGCTCGCGCAGGGTGACGTTAGAAGCGCAAGGACGCACCAAGAGGAGGTGCTGGCAGTGCAAATCCGCGTGCTTGGCGGCGAGCATCCCAACACGTTGACCACCAGGCTTAACCTCGCCGGCACGTTGCAGGCGCAGGGGGACTTTGTGGGCGCACGAGCAGACCAGGAGCTGGTGCTCGCGGCAATGCAGCGGGTGCTTGGCGATGAGCATCCAGATACTCTCACGGCCCGCAACAATCTGGCTAGTACGCTCTACGCACAGGGTAACATCGCGAGGGCACGGGAATACCAAGAAGCGGTCTTGGCAGCGCAGCAACGATTGCTCGGCAGCGAACATCCAGACACCCTCATGACTCGGCGCAACCTGGCCCAGACTCTCCATGCGCAAGGGGACCTCATTGGCGCACGAGCACACCAAGAGGCAGTGCTGGTGGCCCGACAACGGCTGCTCGGCGACGAACATCCGGCCACGCTCGCAATCCGGGGCGAGATGGCCATAACCTCGTTCGCACAGGGAGATCTCACATGCGCACGGGCCCATCAAATGGCGGTTTTCGTCGTGCTACGGCGAATCCTAGGCGACGAGCATCTCGCCACGCTCAAAGCCCGGTTGAGCCTGGCTGTCACGCTCCATGCGCAGCACGACTTCGCGAGTGCACAGCCCCATGCAGAAACGGTGTTCGTCACGTTGCAGCGGTTGCTCGGCGACGAGCATGTCGCTACGCTTGAGGCTCGCGACCATTTGGCCGGGATACTGTGCGCGCAGGGTGACCACAAAGAAGCCTGGACTCACGAGAACGCGGTGTTCACAATTCGACGGCGGTTGCTCGGCAACGACCATCCTGCCACGATTTCTGCCCGCAAGAAGATGGCTATGATCATGAAAGCGGTGCTCGCAGCTCGAACCTAATCTTGGAGTTGCAGGGAATCAGCATCGTTGGCCAGCACAAGCGTGGACGGTTTGGATCGCGTCTTCAATCCATCAAGTTCGGCCAGTGAAAATTTCGGGGGATGGTAACTCATGACGTCGTTTCCGACGACGCGGTAAGACGACTCCAGGGCAAATGTATCGGCCTACTGTGGGGCTACCCGTTACCAAACGAGTCCGCGTGAAGAAGGTAGCCGCGGCAGACGGTGTGGCAGCTGCGCTAAAGGTGCGTCCAACCGCCAGCATCCCGAGGACAAGCCCCGCGTGGAAAATCAGGTACCCTACGTACGCGAGCGTTGGTTTCCCGGCGAATCGTTCGGCAGCGCCTTGGTGGAGATCCTTCGGCACGCGGAGACTTGGTGCCGTGAAGTCGCTGGCGCGCGCGTGCACGGGACAACGAGGCGCGTGCCTCGCGAGGTGTACGAGACCGAGGAGCGGCCCCACATGCAACCGGGCCCGAGGGCGAGTTCGACGTGCCCCACTGGTGCTCACCCTAGGTGCATCCCGATCATCATGTGAGGTGCTCAAGGCCCTGTACTCGGTGCCCACACGCCACATCGGCAAGATCCTCGAAGCGCGTGCCGATCGCAAGACCATGCGCATGTACCTCGGGGCCGAGCTGATCAAGGCGCACCCACGCAAGGGTCCAGGGCAGCGCTCGACGGACCACAAGGATTTCCCGCCCGGAAAGGCGGCGTGGGCGGTACGCGATGTTGACAGCGTCCTACGCAAGGCCCGTGAGTATGCCAAGAAGGTCGGTCAATCCACCGAGCGCTTCCGCCCGCCGGCGGACCCGGAGCTCTGCGCTCTTCTCGGCGCCGAGAGGAATTTCCTCGACCTCGTAGCCCCGCCGTTCAAAAAGGTGCCTGGCGCGCGCCTTCGAAGGTTCCGCTACCATGGCATGCTCCTGGCTCTAGCGGGCCGCACGTCTTGCCTCCTTGACGAGCATCCGACTCGATGGTGAGGGCTCGGTTGCTATGATGAATGACGGCATGGCAGTTCGGGCAAACCGGCCGAAGGTCTTTGACGGGATCTACACTTTGTGCCCGCCGAACTGTCGCGAGCGGCGATAGGTGGTGAACGTGAATGAGTCCGTCGATGCCGCTCCCGTAGATTTCGCTCGTCGTTTGGGTTTCGCCGCACCCCAAGGAGGGGCGGCAGAGAATCGTAGGCTGGTATAGCGACGCCACCGTTTATCGGGAGCTTCAGAGAAGTCCGCTTGGCCGCCGTTGCCCAGACAGCAGCGGTAGGAACGTGGAGCATCATGTCGTTGCCTGGGAGCGGAACGGTCGTCTTCTCCCGCCGGGAGAGCGAACGTTCGTCATCCCCCGAGCACGGGGTTTCTACGGACAGTCCAACACGTCGTATATGGACTTTTCGGGGGAACATCAAGCATTCTTGAGCTTGTCGATTAGCGCCTTGAGCTTCTCAGCAAGCTTCTCGGCAGACTTCAAGGCGTCCCTCTTCTGGTCCTCGCCAAGGGCATCGAGATCGGCTCTCGTGAACGACCGCTTACCGCCCTCGAATGTGAACTGCTTGAGCGAACGATCCAATGCCTTCGTGATGACCGGCGTGGGCGGTCGCCCTCGGGACTCATCCTTGGGCATTTTTGCACGCTCTTGGCGCACCGCAGTTCGAAGCTCGACGATGGTGAAGCCGCTTTCGATGGCCTTCTTGGCCACCTTCTCAACGCGGTCAGGATCTTTTAGGGAGAGAAGTCTCTCTTGTGCCGAGGATGGGAGCTGTTTGAACGCTGCGGTGGGTTGCGGCAGTTGTCGGCTCATCATGGCCACCCCGACAGCGTTGTTCAGCCAGGTCTTGGAGAGCGGAAAATGTGGTGTTCCGCATCTGTCGGCAAGAGCGCGAAAAGATGCGTTCTTGAAGGGGTTCTTCGACTTGGCAAGCTCCACGTCGTCCTGAAAGAATTTCTTGAGAATATACTCCCCGACCTCGACCATCGCCTTCTTGGCCGGCTCGACAGCAGTCTGCTTTATCCACTCAACCGCCTCCTCGACCAACTTCTTGTCAACGAGTTCCCCTTTGAGGGCCACCACGCCCGTGCTATCTGCGGATGTTTTCTTGGTCATCTATTTGTCTCCCGTTCGGGTGTCAGGTGAACTGTCCGAACGTGCGGACAGTTCGGCGGGGCGATGCGGCAACACGTATTCTTGGACACCAATGATCTCTCGAGGTCGTGTTCCTGTCTATCGCTATCTGTTAAAGAACTCCCCGTTTCTCGACGCCCACGCCGAGGAACGGCTCGTCACAACTGCGAGCGGTAAGAGACTCACCCGGCGTGACGAAATTCGACCTGGTCATGTGCCTGGCTCAAGACAAAAAGCTGACCCTGTAGCAGGCCGAACTCATCGTCGAGGCCGCTTTCGCCAGGGTGGAGCAGGGTCTTCGCCGGGGAGAACGAATCGAGCTACGTGGGTTTGGGGCATTCAGGGTCGGTAGCTATGAGGCCTATGAGGGGCGGAAGCCAAGAACGGCGGAAGCTATCCACGTGGCTCCCAGGCGTACGCCGGCATCGACAACCCGCTCTCGTCGCAGCAGGCCGGCAGCACAGCCTTGGCGTGCTGGCGTGTCCAGCGCCACTACGATCGCCTTAGTCAGGTCGTGCTCGAAGTCAATTTGCTTGCCCGTCCGACCGAGTCTTCACCAGGCTGGATGGTGGATGGGGCCCAGACCAACGCCCGACCGGCGGACGGACACACCTCCTCGGCCAGCCGCCCACTGCCTACTTCTCCGCAAGCAAAGATCGGGCCTTACCAGGCGAAGGAACCTCAGTCCAAATCATATCCGAGATGTGCGGAAAGTAGGTCACAACAGGAATTTGTGCTCAACCGGGCACGCGCCGGTGAACGCTGCTCAACTCAATCTTTGGATGGAGCCTTGGCAACTTGGGATAGGCACCAATCCGATTGTCGCTCCTTAAACTTCTCGTTCCGGCGTCGCTGCCTGATCTCCGTGGACATGGCGCTCAACAGGGATTCGAACACTGGACCCTCGGCCTTCATGGCTTCTTCGCGTTGGTCATAGCCTCTCGCAGCGTTTATTTTATCAATGGCCCGGGCCTCATCATTCAAGCGACTGCACACTTCCTGACTCTCGTAGTATGAGCTTACCTGCGCTAGGATGGACACCTCATTCCTTGCTTTAAGATACGACTTGAAGAGATCTTCGTAGAGCTTCTCAATCTCATCGCGAGACCGACCGCGTTTGTCTACTTCTGTGCTGTTCTTATCATGGGCCTCAAGCCACTCTCTGAAGTTCCGTAGGGATCCGATTGTCGAGACATAGCTCGGCAGGTCGTTCGTGACCGACGAGAGTACAGCAATTTGCTGCTCTCTTACAGTTGTCTTTGGCCAACTTCTCGTCGTGGCTTGCTTTGAGGTAGCTGTACCCGGATGTGATGCCAGCGACCGCAAGGCCACCTACGACCGTGAGGACGAATGGCGAGTTAAGAAAGGGTCCAAGTCTCCCGCTGGGCTCCCCGGAAGGCTGGGTGGGCGAAATCTGGGTCAGTGTCGACGAGCAGCCCGCAAGCTGGCCGACTGCTAAGAGGGCAATCCATGCTCCGGCTCTGGGCATCGTGTGATCCTTTCCATCGTTATCCGCTCGTCTCCCAAGACAGCCACCTCTCGGGGTACTCCCATTTTCCGTCAAGACGCCCTCGACACGTGAAACCCTGCATTGGAGTCGCGACCCCGCCACGCTGCCCTACTTGAACTGAGACAACTTCCTAGCTGGCATTCGAGTTGGTAGCCAGTCGTTCCAACGCGCGCGTGTGACGCTCCATCGAAAGAAGGGCAAGAAAAACACTCACGACGATGAGAAGACCAAAGCCAGTGCCCAATCCAGTGAGGCCCCATCTCCACCATCTTTGTCGTTTCGCTTCATTCTCTTCGACCTCGCGCGCATACTGCGCCCTCTGGTCGGTGACTTTTCCCTCGTAGGATTCCTTGGCAGCCGCATCATCTGCGGAGAGGCTAATCTCCAGCTGGATCGTCGGTATTATCATATCGCCCCGTTTCAGCACGGGGGTCTGCTCGAGAACCCCAATCAACAATTCGAGAATACGCATGCGCTCGTCGTCGCTATCGATTCCGCGCATGACTGAGTTGATCGTGCCTACTATGCCCCTTCGCTTGATTCGATTTTCCCGTCGCAAACATCCAAAAGCTGTTGGCTCCACACACACGTTTTCGACTTCATCGGCCCAGGCATAACTCGAGTCCGGGAAGAGTGCGCGCAGCCTCTTGCCAATTTCGTCAAGTCGGGCTGCGGTCGGGTCCGTCCGTTCCACACGCTCGGCTGAACTTGACGAGCGGTTCGCCGCCTGCTCCAGAGTTCCGCCGCTGCGACGCTGCCGCTCCTCTTCCGTCTTTCGAATATGCTCTGACACCTGGGCGTACGAAATCGCAGAATGCGGCGTTGGTGGACGCAGTGCCGCCGGCGCTGGCACGTCCCTCCTCGTCAGAGACTGGACCGCGAGCACGCCACCGCCGACAAACGTCGCAACGGCGAGAATCGCCATCGCGAAGAAGTAACCTCGAGCCACTCGGAAAACAAATCTTCTCTCGAATCCCGTGATGCGATCCATGAGCTCTCCTTAGGGGCAGACTTCACAGTCGGATGCTTGACATTCAGCCCGTAGCTTAGAGACTAAGGCGTCGTCATCCGAAATAGCTTCGCCGTGGAAGCTATGGAGGCGTTCAAGCTCCTTCTGCATCCGCACGACCACAGTCTGACAGTCAGCTCCACACGCGCCCCTGTCTTCTGCGGCCTGAACTTGCCGCGCGGCAGTGCCGAGCGTTCGGCACGCCGAGAAATGAGAACGCCAATCAGCTGCTGCCTTCTTGTTGGCCTTGGTTTCAGCATCCCTGCGGAGTGAAGCGCGAATCGCTTCTACATGACTCGACCGTTCACCATCGAGCCCCTTTTCACAAGCGAGCGCCTCCCTGAGTCGACTGCAACTGTCTACCACTGGCTTGAGCCGCATCGGCTCAGACTCCGTGCAAAAATCGTTCATGCTTGACGCCGCAGTGACCGCAGCGTCGTAAGCCATTACGGCGCGCGAAGTAGTCCGTTTCGTCAATGTTGCGCAAAGATCCCGTAGTTTTCCGGTGGTCCTCTCGACATCCGATGCGGCATCTTTTGTCACGGATCGAAGGACGTCCTTGACGTGCTCGGAGCTAAGCCAAGACGGACACACATTCTCGCGCATGCAGTTTCGCGTCGAGGGCTCCTTTTGGAGAAGGGCCTCGATTGTCATTTCCCCTTGCGCTCCTTTACCAACTGATTGCTGGACGATGACTCCGTATATTTGGTTCCACGCTGAAGCGCCGTCATCCGATATTCCGATGAGATTCAGAGCAGTTATGACAGGCTCGGCATCGACCGGCCCATTGGCCCGCAAGGTCGTTAGAGCAGTTGCCGTCGCAGCAGAAACCCTGCCTGCGACCCGTCCCGATAGTGACTGGCGGATAGTGGCGATCCCGGACAACAGCGGCGTCCGTTCAGCTTCGTCCGTCGCGACCTCCTGCGCTAGCTGATAGGCCGATTGGACGAGTGTCGCTGCCCGTTCAAAATCCGCCACGGTTTCCGCATTTTCGAGCAGAGCTGCAGCTTCCGCAGTTCGCCGACCTGACAGATAAATTCGCGTGCATGCCCGTGCGTTGAAGTCAGCAAGGAAGAGGTCGCTCTTGGCACGCTCCACGGAACTTCCGAACGGATCCTCTTGCTCGGATCTTGGCACATATAGAATTCGCAGCGTTCCGGGCCCGGTGTTAAGGAGCCCCTCGTCAGTGCAAATAACGTCCGCGTAGGTCCTAAGCTGAACCTTGAAGGCAGAGCCAGTAACGCGGGTCGGCAGAGGCATTCTCTTCTCGCCAGTGTCAACAATGATGTCGGCGGAGCCCGGTTCCTTAGCCCCGCACGGTACCCACGGAGAAGTGCTTGGGCGGGCTTCCGAGCCTGAGCGCACGAACTCGTCGTGGGTTGCCCCCTGGTTAGCTACGAAGAGGCCATGGCCCACGAAGGAAAGGCCGATCGCACCAAGCACAGCACTAGCTGCGAGGCCGGTGTCACGATCAGAGGTCGTTTCACCATTAGAGTCGACATATGATTTGCTGGAAAGTTGGGACGACACTATCAAACCAATCGATGAGCCAACGACGCCCGCAATGCCGGCTAAAATGTCGGAACTCACCCCTTGCGTTTGTCTGGAGGTGTGCTGTGTGTAGGAGACATCGTCTATTGTAGTCCTCCTGCATAGTGATTCCGCCATTACCCTCGCGGACAGAATGTCGCCTTGGGCGATTGAGGCTGAAACCAGGACATGGTCACCGTGTTTTTGGCTGGTTACCGTCCTGGTCCTTGCAATATTTCGAGATATCGTGGTGGTCGGCATCGGCGACACGGTGGCACATCCGACCTCGCCAGCGATCGCCATGACAGCAAGGAGCATTTCTACGGTCCGCATAGTGCCCCTATCATCCATTAACATTCACAGATGTACTGCGCGCTGGCGGCGACGGTTGCATTAGAAACTCGTGTTGGCGAGGTGCTGGGAGCTACCTTCGCACTGTCGAGGAACCGCTTCTCACGGTAACCGTCCGATGTCATTACGTCTGACTCCTTCGGTCGCTGAACGACACGACCAGGCGTTATCGTACGTCCAAACTGCCTGACCAGTAAGAAAAAATCTGTCGCATACAGAGGGTGTTCGTCTCTCCTTCCCCGGCGACCTGCGGTGTCTTGGTTACATTTCCGTCCACATCGCTGCGACTACCTACCGGCGGGAGGAATCAGATTCCAATGGCCATCGCTGAAGCCCTTCGTGTGTCAACCGGCGACCCGACAGTGCATCGGGAATCATCCATATTGGCGTGCTATCCCGAGCGCTTCACGCGACGGAACATGGACCGGATGGCATACCTGCCACCAGGCTGTAGGTTTTCCACTTACCATTGTTTTTCCGCAGAATCTCGGTTCATCAAGCGCTGATGGGCCGGCGGGAACGCAGCCCATCCACTTGCACGTTCCCTGCCGGTAGAGGCACTGAGCATCCATGGCTCGCAACACGCCGACCACGGTACGGAGAAAATCCCCCACGTTTCTTTCCCTGGGTGGCGCCCGGCGCAACGCGCCGCTAGGTGGCTTCACCCTTCACCAATTTCCGTTGAATAGTGGTTTCGGTTCCCTCGTCAGGAGATCATGTTTGGCGTGGCGGTGGTGGTAGTACTCATCTCGGGAGCGTCCGCAGAGAACAGCTCCTCTGCGCCGTTCAGTGCCCAACAGGATTAGGTCGACAAGCTCACTCATGACCCCCTGGGAATCTGTACGATTCGGCTTTGGATACCCGAAGGAAGAGTGGAAACTTACCAGCCGAAAATCGCCCAGGAATGCTTCGGCCTGCGATACAAATTGCCGAAGTTCCCTCAAATCAAGCATCTTCGCATTCTTGGCGTGCTCCTCCTCGTAGGGATGCGCCCGATTGCTGTCGCGGTCCCCGACGACGGACTTGAAAGCCTCGACAAAGCGGCTCCTGACCAACTCAACGTCGTTGGGCTTTGGAAACGCGGTCTTGACATCGGGGAAGAGCCGCTCGAATGAGGCAAAGTGATTCTTCGCGAGTAGTTGGTGAAGCCACTCCCTGGGTCGTGTCTCCTCACCTGTTCGCCATTTCCTCCGAAGTGCCCTGAGATGGTGAGCCTGAATCTGTCGGAGGAAACCACCATTTTCGTACATACCCCTGATCCACGAAGCAAAGTGAGTGACGAGAGCGTCTCGCCAATCGATTACCATCGTCCAGACGACGGCATTCCGGATGGCGAAGGGTTTTCCTTTGGTGGCTCGGTCAAGTTCCCCTTGAAAGGCTTCGACGTCGCCAAGGCGGCGACCAATACCAGAGAGAACGTTCTCTTCTACGACGAGCATCCGCTCGAGTTCAGAGTCCAAATTTTGGCACAACTCCATTTCCAGACCGTCCAACTTCTTGCCGTTCGCCAGCCAGCAGGAGTGGGCACCTCGAGGATACTACGATGTCCCTGCAGCGAAATTCCCAGCCACCAATGGCATTAGGCGGCTTCGCGGCCATCAACATCAAAGCGGAGCCTTCCCCTCGCGCACCGCGCCTCGACAAACCCGGAAGACCCGAGGTCGTCGGCGTTGCCACGAGCGCAGTATCGGTTATGGGCAGCCAGCACGACCAAGGCCGCTATCACGTCCGTTCCCAAAAGGCGTTCTCGAACCAATCAGCCAACTGATCGACCGCGTCCGCCAATTCGAGCTTCTGGTCAAGGCTGAAACCCTCGGCCTTGACGGCAAACGTTCCGCGACCTGCGGGATCTTGAACTCCAGAAGTGTCCATCAGCTCCTTGATCTTGCTGAACCATCTTCGGGCGTCATCGTCGAGATCGGTAGGGCTGAGCCGATTAAGGCCGAGTGAGCAGACGCTGAACGCGTCTGCGATGCTCTGCGCTTCCCCTTGGGAATGCGGCAGCATCAATGCTCGGCGTGCCTGCGACAATTTCTCTGCCGGGTGTCTGAACTTCATGTTTGCCATGGCTTCAACCCTTCACAGTCTGAGGCGAGTTGCCCCCTGATTGATTGCACATTGTACACGATCCTCGGCAGTCCCTCAGCGGTTCAGGACAGCGCCTGCGTGATGTGTCCTCTCCATCGACTGTCAGCCTGTAGTAGTTGGTCACCTCGGGATCCACTTGAGCTGCGTTCGACGCAAAGAGCCTGACAGCCTAGCTTACGCTTCTCCCGCCATCGAGGTTAGACACGGCAGCATCCGCAGATGGCATGCAGCACGTCGGCGATCCCAGTGATGTGGTACATTGGCTGGGCAGCGTTGCAACATCAACCGTGCCGCTGGGGCAAACGTCGTAAGCGCACGTGCCGCCTGCCGTTTCGCAGGGCGAATGGCTGACCGGAAGACAGCAAACCATCATACTCGAACCGCAGGAATACGACCCAGTGTCGGGAACCCAGCCATCCGAGCAAACTCCTGGTGATACCTGGTCGCAGGTGCCGCCCGCCTTCTCGCAATCGTTCTGGCCGCTCGCTTGTCCACCTCCGCCCATCATGCCACCGGTGGCTACGACACCTCCGCTACCCTGGACTCCGCCTGTGCGAGTTCCACCGCTACCGATTGTGTTGGCTTTCCGAAGCGAAATCTCGCCGGTCGTGGGAGGGCTAGTGCGCTGCGGGGTCACCGTAAGATTGTCATTCGAGACGCAGTACGAGTAGGTCGTACCATCCTCGAGCATGAGGGTGCCATTCGATGCCCTGTAGTCGCCCCTTGTAAGCGAGGATGGAGTCACAACGCCCATCTCTCCCTGCTGGTTCACCGTGCCCGCACACGTGCAGCCTCCACCCGCAGCGTCAGTACAAGACGCCTCGCTGTAGTAGACCGCCATTAACAAATTGAGCTTGGGGCACGCCACGGCAGTGCTCGAGATGAACAGGCAAGCAGCGGGCAGAGTGAGCACCTCGTTACCCGTCGTGGTCGTGTCGTCGACAAACGCGCCGTCCGAGTTGGCAGTCCAGGTTCCCGTCACGTGGAGGGTACCCGTGACATCAGCAGTAGAGCAACCTAGACCCAATAGGGTCACGTCCATTTGCCCGGACACCTGCAGGCACCCTGATACCACCGTCCATGTTCCGCTCACGTCGCCCGCACATGGCGTGACATCGGAGCCGCACGCCGCACCACTGCTCGAGGACGCACCGCCAGCTCCGGTTACACCGCCTGAGCCAGTCAGCCCGCCTCTGCTTTCAACTCCGCCAGACCCAGACGTTCCACCTCGGTCCACCGTGTTACCGGTGCCTACGATGCCGCCACTGCCTGCAACCCCACCGGCACTGCGCACACCCGCTGAACCAGCCAGAGTGCCGCCGGAGCCAGGGAATCCCCCAGCTTGGGCGCTGCCGCCAAAGCCACCCGTGACATCCGTCCCTCCCACGCCGGCCACGTCGAGGGCGGTTCGCCCACATCCAGGTGCAACGAGAAGGAAGAGCGTCAGCGCCTGAACGCCATGTATGTACAGGTTGATCGGGTCAGTGGCCATCGTCCTCTCCTGGAATTCCCCCCTCATCCTACCGGAACGCAGTCGGTTCGCAAAATCCATCCACCCTCACTTGGTACCGCCCTGCGGGCGAGACACCAATCCGGTCCCCTGGGCAGGGGAGTACGTGGCGCTGCCAAACCCAAGGATTGGAAAGAATACGAAGGGCAGCACCAGTAGGCCCAAGCCGAACAGGTATCCATCTCGCCAAATGCTCTTCTCGCTGCTGGTGGGAAGGACTATCCTCTTAGCCCAACTTGCCACTTGAGTCTCTTGTGGTAGCTGGTCCGGCGAGCGGTTCAGCTCTGGAAATGTTGAGCTATCCACAATTCGCGGATGTGCTCCTGCTTGTCAGTGTCCAATTCGCTAAAACGGAATGAAAGGCGCGAGGATCTTTGACGAAGGGTGAATAGCCTTTTGTGTTCGATCGGCTCCAAATTGCCCTTCAGCTCGAGCCTCGCTTTCTCGTCAGACTCCTCATGCGAGAGGCCAATGTCTGTCAGGAAGCGTGACAGCTTGCTCCAGTGGTGAAATTCTCGTTCAAGGCGGCTTCTAAGCTTGGGTTCTATCGGTCCGACATCGACTGGGGTTAGCAACATCAATGCGGCAAGGTTTAGCGATTCGCCTTCTGGTTCAGCTATAGGTGCCTCGACGACGTCATCCTTCTCGTCCGATTCAAGATCCCCCAGGGACAAGTTATGAATTTCCTTGGGATCAACTCGAGAGCGCGGCTGCTGCTCCAAGAAATCCTCCTTGCTCCATCGGTAGCTACCCTCAAGTCGATCTTTGACCAGGACATCGGGATCTGCCTCAGCCAGATCCACGCTCTCCAAGTCACTTCTCTTCGCAGACATCGAAAGGATGCATGCTCGAAAGGATGAACCATCGCGCGGGTCTGCTCGAACGTCGTAGGCATCCACTTTGACGTCGTCGACTGATGGTAGAATGGCCATAATTTCGCTCGCATGACGAAGCGCAAGGGCCGGAAGTGTCCGACGATACTCTTTGACGAGTACTGCTTCGCCTTTCTGCGCATAGCTCACGCCTGCCTGTGTTCTTCGTGCCCTCTGTGAAGGGAGTTCACTGCGAGTGGGCATGATGAACGCAAGATCGACTATCTCCGCAGTGCGGATCTTTGCTGTCGCTGCGCACTCAAAAGGCAAGTCGTCTAGGGGTAGAAGGACAGCATCCAGCACCTCTTGCATCGCGCTCTGGTCTCGCTCAAGCACGCGGGAGAGCCGTGCAACCCTGACCGCCTCCGACTCGTTGAAATTCCTCTTTAGTTCTTCCTGCTCCGCCTCAAATTTCGCCCGTCGGAACCCTTCAGCACGTTCATAGTCCGCAAGGGCCCGAGCGCTCGCCATTGTTGCAAGACCCTGCCAGAGCGATGCTCGCTCTTCTCTATTGGCTATTTCTCGGACTTTGTCGATTACGAATCCAAGTCCCCAAGTAGCGAACATCACCAGCGCTCCAGTGACCAAGCCACCAACGCTTCCGCTCAGGAGAGCAACTATTCCGCCCAATCCGACGAGGATTCCAACAACAAAGAAGATGCCGAACACATCCTTGATCTGAGGAGCTTCCTTGTCGAACTGGTGAGTCGTGCTCAAACGAATCTCGTTGACAAGCCCTGCGTTCGGACCACTGGGATGCTCGAAATTATACGGGTGCTCATCAAAAGTCGCGCCGACGAAGACCTGTGGCGCCAGTAGGTCGCGCAACCTCTGTTCGGCTGCGCTGAGTTCGGAGGTGGGCGCAGCCAAAGTTCGCATTTGCTCCTCAACGGCTTGCCACGCTGCAAACTCTTGATCGGCGGCCTCCTGGGCCTCCTCAGCGTCCTCCTTACGCCATCGTCGTTCAAGTTTGCGGTCAAGGCGTCGCTCTTGGAGTTCTTCTTCCTTGCGAAGTGCATGCGCGTGGCGCCGCTGTCCCCGACGATGTGCAGCCAGCTTCTCGGCGTCGCGTTTGCGGCGCTCAGATGATGTAAGGCGACGTCCCATTATTGGGCCCTCTTAGGTAAGTGGAGAATCCTTGCAATGCGGGGCTCCGTGTGGTGATGCGCGGGCTGGGCGACTAGTCTGCATTTTCTCAGGTTGGCTGATCGTTACAAGCATTTGCGTTATTGCGACCTATCCGCCGACGTTCAGCGTCTCCGACATGTGCTGCGGAGGTGGGAGTCCTCCCACATGCACCTGCGACCACGAGTCAACCGTTGTGGAATGAGCACGTGCCAATGAAGACGCCATTGCTCGCCAGGTAAGCAAGACGGTCGCAGCTGGATCTTGGCGAATTCCGTCGCCGTGATGGACGAGCCTAAGGTGGAGCCGCACTTCGCGCACGTGGCAGGCAAATGGAAGCCGCACTGACGCACTGACGACAACGTGATACTATCTCTCCAGGCCCTTGCGCTACTGGTGGGTCAACCAGAACCAGACGTACCGCCATGAGATTGCGGGGGGGTACCTATGGTCGCCCAAGCGCAACGCCAACGGCGCGCGTAACCACTTCTATGAGTTCATGCGTGAGGTTGCCATCGGCGACATCGTCTTCTCGTTCGTCGATACCAAGATATTCGCCATCGGCGTCGCGCAGTCCTACTGCTGGGAAAGCCCCAAGCCCATCGAGTTTGGCACCGCCGGAATGAACTGGGAGAACATCGGCTGGAAGGTCAGGGTCAATTTCGTCCAGCTCCGGCACCAGGTCCGCCCGAAGGACCACATGGGCATCCTGGCTTCGCTGTTGCCCACCAAGTACTCGCCCTTGCGGGCCAACGGTGACGGCCTCCAGAGCGTCTACCTGACCGAGATTCCGCAGCAGTTCGCGGAGGTCCTGGCTGGCCTCATCGGTGCAGAGGCGGAGCCCGTGCTTCACCAGCCTGCGACCGTGAGCGTGCCAGCAGATGACCAGGCACCCCTCCACCCCACCGGGGACGACCTGGACTACTGGGAGCATAGGCTGGAGCAAGCCGTCGCAGAGGACGCCTCCATCCCCGAAACCGAGCGCGAAGCCATCGTGCGGTCACGGCGCGGCCAAGGTGAGTTCAAGCGGCGTGTGTTACAGCATGAGCGACGGTGCCGCATCACCGGGGTAGACAGGCTGACCCACCTCGTGGCCAGCCACTGCAAGCCCTGGCGGGATTCGAGCAACGAGGAGCGGCTCGACGGAGAAAACGGGTTGTTGCTAACGGCCAGCATCGACCATCTGTTCGACAGGGGGTTCATCGGCTTCGAAGATTCAGGCAGGCTAATCATTAGCCCCGTGGCCCACAAGCCGTCGCTGCAGAAGATGGGCGTGGAAACCGAGAGGTCCGTGAACGTCGGCGACTTCACCTCGGGCCAGAAGAGTTTCTTGGACTGGCATCGAGACAAGGTCCTGCTCATGGCGGTGAGGTAGGAAGGCCAAGCATGAAGATTTGGATCGGCATCACCGACCGCGACTGGTTCGACCAGCTGAAGGCCCAGGCTCCCGAGGAGGTCAACTTCTGGCAGCCAGGCGGTGCCACGAACTTCAAGGTGTTGTCCGAAGAGGGATTGTTCCTGTTTAAGCTCCACCACCCTGACAACTACGTCGTCGGCGGTGGATACTTCGTGCGCCAATCGTTCCTGCCGGCATCGCTGGCATGGAAAGCCTTCGGCCTGAACAACGGCGTAAGGGACCTGGCCGAGTTCCAGGCACGCATCCGCAAGTATCGGCGAGACGGGGCAGGCCACGATCCCGTTATCGGCTGCATCATCCTCACGCAACCCTTTTTCCTCGAGCAGGATGACTGGATTGCCGCCCCAGAAACCTTCAGGAAGAACATCGTCGTCGGAAAATCCTACGAGTCCGAAACCACCGAGGGTAGGCAGCTCGTTGAGCTCCTGCGCCTCCGTTTGGCAGCGCCCGGCGTGCCGATCGGCGACTCAACCTTTGACGATGAAGCGCGCTACGGTAACCCGCTGATGGTCAGGCCTCGGCTTGGCCAAGGGGCATTCCGCGTGCTGGTGACCGAGACCTACCAACGACGATGCGCCCTGACTGGGGAGAAGACCCTGCCAGTGCTTGAGGCAGCGCACATCAAGCCGTACGCTGAGAAGGGCCCCCACCGCATCCAGAACGGGCTTCTCCTCCGCTCGGACCTCCACATCCTCTTCGACCAGGGCTATTTCACCGTTACTCCCGACCACCATGTGATCATCAGCAAGCGCATCCGAGAAGAGTTCCAGAACGGCAAGGAGTACTACGCGTTGGATGGTAGGCCGCTCAAGGTGCTACCTGAGATCGACAAGTATCGACCCGCGCCGGAGTTTCTGAGGTGGCACAATGAGCAAATTTACCTTGGGTAGCATGTCCAAGCGGCCCCGCGCGACACCGCAACGTCCCAGTACTTCGGATGAAATCACGCTAAGGGCGACGGTCCTCCTGGGGATACCACTGCGCCCACGGAAACCGAACACCCGCATCCAGACCGTGGGCCGGGGAGGCCGCATCACTGCGCTCAAGCTCGACGGCGCTATCCCATCCAGAGGCACGTGACCCCGATGAGGAATCAGGCGTTCGCGTGCGGTTCACTCTTCGGGGCATTGGCGGCGTTCGAGAGGATGGTCGTCGTTTCCCGCAGGGACAGCCGGAATGGGTATGGACGACCACTAGGATGAGCTCTCGAGGGCAAAAATGACAGGATCAACTTTAAGACGGGTGAGGACTCATTCAAGTCTGGCATACGCTGGGGCATGGGAAGATCCGCTCAGCCTCTTCGGGGCAAAGGTGCCCCCCGAATTCCTGATAGGTCGAGTTCGCACCTGCTCGTGGGAAAAAAGCTATACCCAACTGGCTCATCTTGCCGCCAAGGTCGCGCACCACGGCTTCGATTCAGAGGAGATCCGCCTGTTGACCGTAGATCCGTTATTGCAGCTGACAGGGGACCTAAGTGCTGGGCCCATCATTTCCGCGGCGCGCAAGGCGGTAAGCGAACGACGAAACGACATGATTCTCGCCCACGAGCAAGCGATTTCCTTCCTTCAGCACCTAGTATTGATGGAGGGCGGAGATAGCAACAATCAGCCTCTCCCACCGGAAATGTCTCTTTGGCTTGCGTGTAGCGGGGCGTTCCTTGGCAGGTGGCAGCAAGCGGAGGAGGAGTCGTGTTCCGAAGAGCATGCCCTCATTGCTGAATTGAGCACCGCTCTTAGGTTCAACAACGAGGCGGACCCGGTGCGAACTCTGGTTCGTACAGCGCGCTTGTTTGCGAACCAACCTACGCATGGCGAACTGTCGGCAACGGCAGCGTGGGAATCCCTCAAAAAGAACGCTTTTGGGGGTGACTATGACGAGTTCTTTGACAGTGTGCTCGGCACGCTATTCATGCTGTCCCGGATGTGGGGTGATAAGAACAGCAGGTGGCCAGAGCCGGAAATAGACATGTCCTTGTTTCTCAAAGAGACGAGCGTCGACCCGATGCGGTTTCAGTGTCTCATGGAGACCCTGTCCGCCGACCGGGCCACGTTGTCCAAGGAGGCGCGGCAACGAACTATAGATGGCTTGCCGCACGCCCCAACGGCGCTGCTCTATCATCCGTTCGTTAGGATGGGGTCAAACCGATTCGTGGCCGCATCCCCATGGGCAGTCCTCCACCAGGTGCGCTTCGCCCCTTGGGCGCAGCTATTGCGCTCTGCTAAGGGCTTGTGCCCAAAGCGATCTCCGAATTCTTGGTTCAGGGCATTTGGTGGTCAGCTGGAAAGCTGGTGTCGCCGACTGGCGACAGAGGCAGAACGTTCACCAACATGCCGTGCGAAATTTCACATGCCCAAAGTGCCAGGAGGCGCGGACGAGGTTGAGGACGTGGTTCTCACAGAGGGTCGTGCAGTCGTGCTGTTTTCGGTAAAGAGCAGAGTTATGGAAGCCGGGGCAGCTAGAGAGGCTATCTCCGTGTCGAAAACGATGCATTGGTACAAAAGCTATTTCTTCGAGGAGAAAGGTGACGACTATCGCGGTGGTGCTATCCGCCAGATTGATGCGAGGATCCGGATGATTCAGGAGGGAAGATTCGAATCGCAAGGGATTATGGCTCGAGCACGGATCCTTCCTGTCATCGTGACGTACGATGGCCTCGGAGAATCAGATGCTCTTTACAAATGGCTTGAGGCTCAATGTGTGACAGAGGGTCTGCTCCAAGGTTCGATGATTGGACCTATCACGCTGGCACGCATTGATGAATTCGAGGATCTTATGGCTCGCACAGCGGACGGAAAGTCTGTAGTGGAACTGCTGCGTCGGCGAGAGCATGCGGACCGATATCGTCGGCTTGACCAGATCATTTATGAACACGCGTTGCCGAGAAAGCGACGGCGCCTGCCCTTCTTCAATCAGGATTGGAATGTCTTAACCACCCGAATTCGAGAGCGCTTGTTTCGAAAAGGAGGACCCGGACCTGAGACCGCTTGCCCCTGACGATGAGGCGCCCAAGGTCCCCGAGATGATTCTCCTCAATGATGGTTGACGGGCAATTCTTCAGGGTCGTGAGCGATCCCTCGTCCTACGGGTGACCTGGTGCCCGAGGGCGAAGCAGCCAGCAATGAGCCAGACGTCCGTCGGGTAGCTCTCTCGATCGTTGGCGCGCGATGGGCGGCCCGCGCCAGACATACCTTACATCCAGTAAGCTACAGAAACTGGGTCCCCTTTGCTCGCCGTACCCACGGTCGTCCACATGCCGAGGGCCAGCTATGTATCGGCCGTGGAAAAATTCTGGGGCTAAAATTCAAGCCAGGTTGTTCCCAGCTTGAATCCCCGGTGACGCGGCCTTCCCCATCACCAGATCAGCTACTCTCACACCGCCTCTGGAACGTACACCCACCGCACATCCCGTTGCGGACCGGGAAGAAGGCCTGGGCATCGATGGCTCGTAACACCCCAACCACGGTTTCCAGAAACTTCCGCTCGTCCCGGTCTGTGCGGTCCGTGTTCTCCACGATCATCGCTGGCTTCTTGGTCTTGGTCATGACCTGCAGCCTTAGCCGCACGTCGCCAAGGCCCAGTGCCCTCGCCACCAGCTTGTAGGCCGACAGCTGGATGTCGTGCTTGATTTGGTCCTCGGGCCATTTCCTGGCCGCCGTCTTGTGCTCGACGACGATGTTCTTCTTGTCCTGCTCGACGACCAGGTCGAGGGCACCCACCAAACGTTCTTCAAGTATCTCACCGGTTACCGGGTCGGCCAGGTCGATGGTGAATGGCACCTCAACACCGACCACCCTGGGCGGGTGCTGGTACGTGCTCTCGTAGAAGACCTTGAGCAACGCCCCGCCCTGGGTCTCGATGTCGTCACCGTCTTTGATGGGCAGGCTGCTCTTGCGAAAGCCTACCAACGTAGCGTGGAAGGCGGCCATGCACGTATCGAACTCGGGTGACTCCGACGTATTCATGACCGACCTGTAGAACGCCGCCAGGCCTTCGTGGACGGCACTGCCCAGGACCAAGTTGGCTGGTGTGAACTCGGGCTCGGCACCGAGGACGTAGCGCATCTGGTACTGGCGTGGGCATCGCAGGTAGCACTTGATCTGCGAGACCGATACGTGCAGGCCATCACGCATCTGCGTGAGCGTGGTGGTCATGGCGTCACCCTGCCTGTGCGTGCTGGCCGTTGCTACCGTGGCTGGACCTGTTGGCGTCGAGGGCTGAGATGACCTCGCTGGCTTGACGCTTTGTGAGATACTCGACCTCGATACCGTACCTGGCCTTGATGTCACGTCGGACATCGGCGGGGTCCAGCCCTTGCTTGCGTGCGATTGTCTTGATTGCATTCAGCTGGGCCGATGTCAACCGCTCCCGTGGTGGCATTGGGCTCGGCGGTAGCGAATGGGGACCAACATGATGCTGAGTCGCAAAGGCGGGCGGGGGACTGCTGATGACTCCGGCGTCGTCCTGTTCGCTGGCGTACAGCTCGGCACCCACCCCGAGCAATCGGCACGCACGTTTCAGGGCATCGGCTTCAGCCGTCTTGATGTCATCGGCCAGAGCGATAATGGTCTTCTTGTCATCGCTACGTGTAATGGCCGCACCACCGAGGCCGGTCTTGGTCAGGCCAGCAGCGGTGATTTTGACCTCGACGACGATTTGCTCGCCGATGATCTCACGGCTGGTCAGCTCGAACGACCAGTCATGCTCGAAGCCTTCGTTCAATCTGTCCACGTAGTGCTGGACCGGCACGTAGTCGAGCTGCTTGCCGTCGTGGCCCTGACGGTGCTTGATGAGGCTCTTGTCGAACGGTCGGGTCAGGATTTCTATGGTCTCTTTCTTCATGGCTGTCTCCTTCGTTGGTTGTTCTCGAAAACGGCGAAGCCCCCCAAGGCCATGGCGACCGAGGGGGGCTTCTTGGTTGTGATGCGTGCTACTTCAACGGCAATCGGCGGACCATGGTCCGGGCGATGACGTGGGCTACGATGATCAGCGCCTTGCCGGTGCCGAGCAGGATTTGGACCAGTTTCTTCTTGGTCATGTGAGTCTCCGTTCTTGCTTTGGGTTCACGCGGTGCCTGAGAACAGGGCATCCGCTACTTGTTCACCGAGGCTCTCGAGGCTGGTGATGGTCTCGATCGCATCGGCCCATGGTTCGAGCTGCTCCTTGGCCACACCTATGCCTATGCCCAGCACCGTTACGCCCAGCGATTTTGCCCTCCTTCGCAGCTCAGGTGCTCGGTCGGAATCGGAACACCCATCTGTTACCAGCACCAGGTCTGCCTCGTTCAGCGCTCCTAAATTGCGCTCGATGATGTCCAGGCCCCTCGATACCGCCGCATCGATGCTCGTTCCACCGTTGCACGTCAGGTTCAAGGCCTCTTCGTCGAGCCTCTCGCCTGGCTTGATGACGGCTTCATAGATAACCTGGTCGGTGAATGCCACGAGGGCGAATGTCCGACGCTCGACCTGGGCAAGCCCGAGCAATGCCAGGGCCACTGCGACGGACCAGGTGTCCGCTGGACCTTCCATCGACCACGAGCGGTCGAGCAAGAGCACCAGGGGACCCTTGCCCAGTTTTTCTTTCCCGGTGACCGCGTACTGCATGGCCTTGCGTTCGAGCAGATCGCGCAGAGCCAGTGCGTGTAGACGTGGGTGCCGCAGCTTTACCAGCTCGACGGGCAAGAGCCGACCAATGTCATTCCCCAGCTCGACGTCGCATATCTCCTCCGCCCCGTGTTTGACCTTGGACCTGCGCTTCTGCTGGCCGATGCGGGTGAACCGACCTGCCAGCTGGGCAATGCGCTTGAGCCTGTGGTCGCCACGCAAGCGCCGGGCAAGACCCACCTTCTTGTCATCCAACGCCTGCCTCTCGTGATTGCCCTTGCCGCCGCCGAACATGACCTGCCCGAGACCTTCGACCGCATCCCGATATTCTTCGAGCGCCGCCGATGCAGCCTCTGCGCCCTCACGGACCAGCTTGCGGATGTTCTCCTCCGGTGGCTGGTTTGCGTTCTGCTCGTCGATGATGGGCTGGAGTTCCTTGAGCAGCTCCTCTACGCCCAGGGCAGCAGCATCGGCATCCCCACGGGTCTCATCGGCCAGCCGGTTGAATGCTGGGAGCTTCTCGCAGGCGTCGTGGATGGCGCTCGCCCAGGTAGCCCACCTGGCGTCTCGATGCTTCTCGGGCAGCGCCTCGGCCTCACCTGCGTAGAGCTTCTCGAACAGCTCGTCCTCGAAACGCTGGATAGGAGCGTCCTTGGGTGAGGCCATCTCTAGACCACGGGCTTCACGGTGGAGAAAGCAGGCCCAGCGACCAATGTCATAGATGATCCGCTTCATCGCGTGCCCCCAAGGCCCAGCCCTGCGCTGACGGTCCTGGCCAGCTCGCCATGCAGAGCGGTGATCTCTGCGCTGACGTCGGCAATGACCGTCTTGGCCCTGCGACCAGCACTCTTGGCCAAGGTGGCGAGTTTTTGGTTCTGGGCCTGGAACTGCCCGAGCGCATTGGCGGCCTCGGTGAGATAGATTTTCCTATCCCCGCTCTTGAGCCCTGCGACCTTGCCCGTCAGCTCCCGGGCAGCATCGAGAATCTCCTGTGCCTGGGCACTGGTCGGGTCGGCAATGCGGCCGACGATGCGTGCGACCTTGGGACGGTCCTTTGGGTCACGCCAGAGCGCGTCGGCCAGGATGTGCAGGTCCTCGGGCGCTGCTGTCTTCTCACCTGCGAGATACGCCGTGGCCTTGATGAGCTTGATGAGCTTCTTCCAGCGGCGGTCACTGGCAATGATGCCATCGGTCCTGCAGGCGTCACGAATGGCGATCGTGGCGTCGTAGGTGGCGTCGGGGACCTTGACTTGCTGGGATGCCCACTGGGCTTGACCGAGCGCAGCCATGTCGAGCCTGGTCGTGATGGCAGGTTCATCACCGGTCACGACGGTCCTGAACGATGCCTCACGGACCATGTAGCCGAGGCTGAAACGGACCATGAACCGGTCGAACAAAGCCTCGAGTTCCTGGCCTTCGGGCAGCTCGTTCGATGCGGCGAACAACGTCACCAGGGGACAGGCGACGGGCACGCCACCGTTGTGAAACACGCGCTCGTTGGCGATGGTCAGCAGCGTGTTCAAGATCGCCGAGCTGGCCTTGAAGATTTCGTCTACAAATGCCACCTCGACCTCGGGCAACTTGCCTGCGGTCAGGCGGACAAACTGGTCCTGCTCCAGGGCTTTCAAGCTCACCGGCCCGAAGAGCTCTTCGGGAACGGTGAATCGGTTGAGCAAGGTCTCGAAGTACCTGGCACCGAATGCCTGTGCGATGGCACGGGCCAATGCACTCTTCCCGGTGCCGGGTGGGCCAAGGAGCAGGACGTGCTCGCCAGCCAGGACAGAAGCCAGGCAGCCATCGATGACGGTGCCGCGTTCAATGAAGATGCTGTTCAGTTCGTTGCGTAGGGTCGTGATGTTCTGGTTCATGTAGATCTCCTTGGAAATGCGAAGGGGCAGCCCCGTTGCCAGGACTGCCCCATCAGGGTTGCTGTGTGTGTTTCCTAGGCCGCCTTGGCCCTTTTCTCGTCGAGCAGGCTGCGCACCTGCTGCTCCATTGCTGTCAGGTTCTCCGCCAGGCCCTCGACCTGAGCTTGCAAGACCGTCTGGTACAGGCTCGCCCTGCGGCGCAGGTCATCGAAGTGCTCAAGCCTGCGCATGAGCGTTGACGCCCGGTCGGGTGGCGTCTGCAAGAACTGCTGCATCTCTGTCTGCAATGCCGCCAGCTCCTCCTCGATGTTGGCCTTGGCCGCCTGTGCCAGCGCTGCCTGGCCTTCTTTGGTGGCTGTGATCGGAACGAGATGCATCTTGGATTTGCCCAGCTGCTCTATGACGGTCTGCAAGCGGCGGAGAGAAGACGCATACGGAGCAGGTACCCAGTACACGCCACCCATTTGTCGTAACGTCACGGCTGCAAACGAGTCGAGCGTCTTGGTGATGGTCCGGCGGATGTCGTCGGTCGTGTGCAGCGTCTTCAGCTCTTCGAAGCGAGCCATCAGCTTCTGGACCATGATGTCACCGGGCTGGTCGGATTGGACGCTGTCGCTGCTGTGATCGAGCGTGATGCGGGCCTCCTGGTGGTATTGCAAGCCACCGCTGCCATCACGTTGCTCGTGGACGATGCCAAAGACCGTTTCTTGCTCGTTCTCCATGGCGAGGCGGAGCAGCCGGTCGGGATGGCCAACCTGCGTTTCACGTGCGGCCGTCTTGAAGGCCTTCTCGGCGGTCGGCTCGTCGGGGAGAAGCTCTATTGGCAAGCCGCCCTGGACCCAGAGCTTGGTCAAATCGGGGCGGGAGACAGAAGCGCTGGCAAGCTCCCACCAGAGCAGATCTCCGAGGGGCTGACCACCATGGTTCGTGTTACGTCGGATGAGATCGAGTTGGTTCTGCATGGATTTCCTTTCGATTGGGTTTTCGTGAAAACGAGGCACACGTCGGGCAGGTCATGACCATCGCGTTTGGTGGCGGTGACTCGCCTATCCCAGTGGCGAGCCTGGGAGCCCTCTTGCGTGTGCAGGGGCTCGCTTACAGCCGGCGGAGAGAAAGGCCCACCACCACATCCCAGGTCTCCAGCAAGGGAGGCTCAGCGCCTCCCAGCGTTCTTGCAGCCAAGTCCCCTTGGACCTGGAGCTGCCTCTGGATTGGTTTACCCGCCAACATAGTTGTCGATGCCGACAGGATCGTGGTACAAGGACCGGCGCTTCTCGGCCTTCGCCCCGGACCGCTGCTTGCAGGCTCTTTCGAACACGGGGATTCCTTCATGCGTGCAGTGACCGTACTCGGACTTCTTGCCGTGCTCTCCTGCGAGCAAACCAGCTTGCGCAGTGGCGTTTCGCCTGGCGATGCCAGAGCAGCGGGCGGCTTTAGTGAGACAGGTTCAGGCGGCGTTGGGGGCAGCGCTAACAACGCCATAGGCGGCAATTGCATCAACGAAGCATTCGATGCCGGCGCGAACAGCTGTAGCTACAGCCTCCCATTGCCATGTGAACCGTGCATTAACTGTGCACCCCTGCCACCCGGAGACGACGGCGGTTGCGCTGCTCCGGACATCTCCATCTTCGACTGGCATGGCGGCGGAGTAGACAAGTCCCTCCGCTACCCACTCGGTTGTGTAGTCTACGTGCCCACCCAGGACCCGTACTACCCTGGCGGCCCCCAGACCTGCTCCTGCACCACGGGCATAACCACTTCCATCTGGGGATGCGGGATCTAGGCATGGCGGCCAGTCTCGCGCTTAACCGATTCTCGCAGTCGCGCTATACGAGCAATCTCATCGATGGTGTCGGGAGAGCTTGCTTTCCCGCTGGGAGATGCCGGGAACCAGCGCCCACGCAGCTTCGAGCAACAGCATCACCACGCGGTTCTGAGGTAACCCGGCGGACAAGACGAGCTGGCTGATTTCCCTCAGGAGATCATGAGCCGCTGAATCTTTACCTGTCCTCCTCCCCAGATGGTCTTGACGGGCACGAATCAACCCATGCTCGTAGCCGGCATCGTAGAACAAACCCTCCCGCAACGTTTGGTACTGGCCATGAGCATCCGCGTAGGCCCGGAGAGCCCTCTGGTCCTTGGTCGATGGGAGCATCTTTTCGAACAGCCCCAGCACGCGGCGCCGGGCACGAACAACGGCGGGCAACTTGTCGATGACCGCATCGGCGGGATGTTCTTTGCCGTCGATGCGTGTGCGTTCGTAATGGTCGGGAAATGGACATAGCAATGCCTTTCTCGCGGGATGTGGACCGTCGAGGCACACGTATCCCGTCAAGAACGGGTGGCCAGCGACGGGACAGGGCCACCCGCAAAGATTTCCCTGCTAGATCCTTATACCCACTTTAGGGTGGGTTTTGCGGTGCGCAGCAAATTGCGGGAGGTGGGCGCAGCCTGAACCGGCTAGTAGCTACCGTCTCTGCCCGACACGCGCTGAAAGCACCTTGGCAATGGACTCGAGACCAGGTTGCCAACCAGTGACGACGTTGTCAACGACGAGAACCTTGTCGAAGCCACACCAACCGTAGGGGAGTTGCTGCTTTACGTAGTCGTGCACGTCCGACCATCGGCGGTCGACCCTCTTGGGCCTCTCCGCATTGTCCACGCTAGCAGCGAAGGTCATAACCAGTATTGATCGCACCCAGACGTCAGTACCAAGGACATTGCAGATTTTGGCAATGGTCTCCTTCTCTGACGGATAGAACCTGGTCTCGTTGAGACGGGTCACATAAATGGCGGCGTCCACCGATGCGAGATCGACCTGGCGTTTTATCATTCTAAGGTATGCCCGATTGCGGTCCGATTCGGCCATGCCTGGAGTATCAATCAGTGTGATGTTGCCCCATGACGTACCCTGCGCGAAATACTCGACAATCTTGGTGCAGGCGTCGTAGGCATCAGTCTTGGCTGGATTGCCGCCAAATGTCGAATTGACCAGACTGGACTTCCCAACCCCGGTTCTCCCCAAGAGAAGGAATCGTTTCATCCCGCGGCGCGTAGCTAGTCCCAAAGCCACGC
Organism: uncultured delta proteobacterium; assembly: GCA_963849735.1. GTDB lineage: Bacteria > Myxococcota_A > Polyangia > Fen-1088 > Fen-1088 > Fen-1118. Next base: position 42,097 of record CAWKJE010000033.1, on the reverse strand, counting down.
CACAAGGCCAAGCGCCGCACCAACGGCACCCCCTATCGCCGCACCGACAGGTCCGAAGTACGCTCCGATGGTGGCTCCAGTCGCCGCCAGCCCTGGAATGATCTTCGCGTCGATAGTCCGCTTCACCTCATCTTCCTGCTCCCGGTTCAACTTGATTCGTGGCTCAGGAGTGGCTTGTTGCCTTCCTCCCCCATCGCTGCTCGCAGACGAAGGAGCAAGCAGCGGTGTTTTGCCACGAACGGGCATGAGGTCTTTCGCAAGTGCGAGGAAGAATGGCGCGGCTCCTGCTTTGGAGATCCGAGAAAAGACCTTCGTGTATAGTTCTCCCAGCCACTCCTCGCCGTCCGGGGTCGTATCGGTAGTATTGTCAACAGCGACGGACGGGATGCTCGTCGCCTCCTTTGGCGCATATTTAGCAATCTCTTGCCTTAGAAGCTCCGAACGCCGACGGAGCGCCTCGTGGTAGCGCTCAGGTTCGACCTTACCTGCGAAAGTGAAGATAAGAACAGCATGCTTCCAGATTCCTTCTCCGAGGGCCTCGGATAGGATCTTGATACCGCGCTTTTCGTCGGAGCTGACCCTGGCATCATCGAGACGGGTGACGTACCACAAGGAATCGATGGCATTCACCGAGGCCTGGATAAGGTCCAGGTACTCCTTGTCCTTGCCTTGTTCTTCTAGTTCGTCGCAGAGCCCTGGCGTATCCACCAGCGTGAACTTGACGCCGTTGATCGTGTGGGGATAGGGCTGGACCGTGGAAGTCATTGGCTGATATGCGTCCGTCGGCGCTACATCCTGGCCCATCAGCGAGTTGACCGTGCTCGATTTGCCGACACCAGTTCGTCCCACAAGGAGAAAGCTGAACCCCCGCTTCGATCCGAGGTTAAGTTCCTGCTTGAAGCGTTCTACGAGCTCCTCGGCCTTCGCCAGAACTTTCGTGCCGTGACCCAGCTGCTGTCTACCCATGGTGGTCCTCCAGGTTATTGGGTTCGGGTGGCCGCCTCAGATCCTCGGCCGATCTAAATGCCAACATAAGAGTGGGTGTTAAGCAAGAGTCTCTGGTCGCAGCGTCCGATGTGTGCGCTCTCACGACATCGACGACACGGTCAAGAACGTCGGACGACGGGTGGCAGAGCTACGTGCCAAGGCCAGGCTCACCCAGGAGCAGCAGGCAGAGCGCCTTGGCTTCACGCTCAAGTACCTCCAGCGCATCGAGAGCGGCGGGGAGAACCTGACCATCAGGTCCCTGGTCAAGGTCGCCAGCGTATTCGGTGTCCCCGTGACAGAGCTGTTTCGCAACCCGCGCACGCAACAAGCTGGGCCTGGGCGACCGAAGCGGCGGAGCATGGGCGACGAGAAGAAGGTCAAGTCGTCGTAGCACCCTCGGTCCCGCTAGCCGAGTTAGCTATATCCCTGCAGAAACCGCCGGTGGCTATGAACCGGTGTCGAGCGTGCCGGGGGGTGGGTATGTCAGCGGCTAGAAATTTTCTGGGGTGGCCTGGCTGTCTGACACACAGAGACATTGAAGCCGCTATGATTGGACCTGTTCTTGCCACGGTAACCCGCGCCCGCTGACGCATAGATTCATGGACGTGCTGTCCATAATTTGGCGCGTCGACATGCGTGAGGCCACGCCCGTGCCCGCGACGGCCCGCCTCGGGAGCAGGCTCGACCTCGGCCTGAAGCTTGTCACGCAAGCCCCGGACGAGGCAGGCGGGCCCAGAGCGGCCAAAGGTTGGGACCCGCAGACCCTAGGAAACCCATGGCCGAGGGCGGAAAGTCGTTGGAGGGGTGGATGGGGAGAGCACGTGGAGAGACACGATTGCGCCGTCTAGCTCCTCGGCTCTCCGTTGCGTCGCGGTTGACGGTTTGACATGGGTAAGGCCGGAACGCCCCTGTCGCTCGCATGGCGCGCGCCAACGAAGAAGTGGCGGTGTCGCCGGAGGCGATCACGGCCAGCCGAGCAGTGCGACACAGCGACCTTCGACAAAGAAGAGCACGCCCGCGAGGTTGCTATTCTTGGCCCTTGAGTTGGGTCGCGGGTCCCTACCACTACCGGCCAATTTGCGGGCAACCAGAGAGTCTCGCGGAGGATCTCCTTCATGGGATTCAGTTCGGAGTGCAGATCGATTTCTGGGTCGTGTAGCCGTTTAGGGTAATCTCAAGCTCCGATTCACCGGCCTCCCGATTAGCCCCAAAGATGGCGATCTCGTAGGTACTTCCGGTGACCAACCCAAGACTGACGGGATGGACCCGAAAATCATCAGGGGTCGTTGCCGTGGGAGGCGTCGAGTTGGTGGGTGAGCACGCGTTCGAGCCCACCGTCACCCCGGTGATATTCCCTGCCGCGTCAAGACATCCACCCTCGGTGACCTGGGCATCGCCCGGGCTTCCGGTAACAGTCACGCTTCCCGGTAGCTGCTGGTGCGTCATCCCGAGGTCGAGGACCAATACCCCGTTGATGAAGGCGAAGAGGTCGTCGTCCCCGTAGAACTGCAGGCTAAGGCCCGTGGTCCCGTTATAGATGAAGTAGTAGTGAGCTTCGTAGGTGAAGTAGTTGTCATTCATCGCGCCTGTCACGTTGTCGACCCAGCACCCGTTACTGAGCGGATTCTGGTTCGGGCAATCGCTTTGAACCACGCGAGGCGGGTACAGATACTGGTCGCCCTGACAGGTGGTCCAGATGGGTGTTCCGTTGTAGCGATCCCAGTACGGCCAGAGCATGCACTGGATGTCCTGGCTCTTGTTGAGAGTGTTCAAGGGGAAGAAGCCCCCCTGGGCCAGGTGTGATGTGCTGGCAAACTGGTAGACGTTGGTGCCAATCGATTGAAGCTCCAATACGGTTACGAACTTCTGGTTCACGGTGGGATCGTCGTTGAACCATTGGTTGAAGCTCGCCGCGTTCTTGTACGCAGGCACCGTACCCTTGAATATCGGGCCGCCGGGGCTGCTCGCAGTGTAACCGGTGATGGTGCCGGCATAGGCCCCCATCGTACTGATGGTGCTCACGCTCGCGCCCGCCGTCATGCCCTGATAGCCGCCGTTGCCGTCAGACAGCGGACTGTCGTTGTTGGCCTGGGTGTACCCTCCGGTTATGTGGCTGCTGTTGCCGATATTCCAGTCGCTGAACTGGCAGGCGCAGGTGGTGGTTGGCCCGGGTTGCGGTTTACCGTTGAGCAGATTGCCTGCCGCGATGCCCCAGCAACGCGCCGTCGAGTCATTGCCTTTGCTCGGGCCGCCGGAGTTGGGAACACAGATGGTGGTTGGGGCCTTCGACCCATTGTACCGGGTGCCGTAGAACGGGAAGTCCGGATGACCGCCGTTAGCGATGTTCTCCGACTGAAAGTCGCGGTAGATGACGGGCAGCTCGAGGCACTGCCCTGACCCTGACTGGCAGGTGCTCGAATCCTGCTTGGTTTGCACCGTGCAGGTCCATCCGGCCTCGATCTGGCATGTCGAGGAGCAACCGTCACCGCCGACCTGATTTCCGTCGTCACACTGCTCGCCTGGGTCGATGTTGCCGTCGCCGCAGGTGGTCGAGCACGCCTGAGTCTTCCCGCTGCTATCCAGGCAGCTCGGCTCCTTGGTACAGGTTTTCGAGCACCCCTTACCATCGCCGTAGAACAGGCCGTTCACTCCCTCGCAGCCGCTCGGCAGATTCTTGGGATCGGTTCCGCAGTCGCACGATTCGCCTTCCTCCACGATACCGTTGCCACACACTGCCTTGGTGCAAACGCTGGGTTGGCCCGTGCAGCTCCAGCCCGGCTCGATCTGACAGGTGGGAGAGCACCCGTCGTCCGGCTTGTTGGGCGCGTTATTGCCAGTGTCGCATTGCTTTCCCAAGTTGACAACCCCGTCGCCGCAGGATTGTGGGTTGTAAGGTGCGCCAGACGCGTCTCCGGCTGCCACTGTTCCGTCCGTGCCGGTCGCGTCGCCCGTGCTCGTCGTCTCGCCCGTCCTTGGCGCATCGACTGCGCTAGTTGTGCCACCCATACCCGTCGCTCCAGCGCCTCCGCTACCATCCCTCATGACAATCGCACCATCGACCACAGGAAGTCCACCTTCACCACCAATTCCGCTTTGACCGCCATCTCCCGGAACCCAAGAGCCGTCGAGGCCGCTTGCGGGCGGTCCGGCCAACTGGCTGGCGTCGTATGAACAGGCAACAGCGGTGATGAGCCCCAGGATGAAGATTCTCGCTATCATCCGCATGGTCAGTACCTCACGTTCGCGAGAAAGCCGGTCGTTCTGCCGGCCAGGGGTGCCACGGTCACCCCATGGCCTTCCACGAAGAACAGCACGCCCGTGGTGACGGCAGCAGCAGCGCTGAGCCCCCAGAACGCGTTGGCGATGTCCTTGCGGGTGTTCAATGAGCTGATTTCGTCAGAGCTGCACCCCGTCCAATTTGCTCCCGCGCCTTTGCCACAACTTGTCCGGAGGTCGTTGTACTTCGACTGCATCATCGAGCCCGAGATGGCGGCAACCCCGAGGAACACGACCGTCGAACCTGCCCCTACCCATGTCCATTTCCGCCCAAGCCACCAGCCGTCGGTGATTGGCGATTCCGCAGGGGCCTTCCTAGCTTGTAAATCAACTGCTGGAGCTGGTGAGGGCGAGGCCGCCATCCGCGACGGCGCCGGGCTAGGCGCGAGACTGCGAGGTTGGAGCGTGAGGGTCTGAATGGTCCCGGCGGCAACGACCACGGTCTGGACCACTGGCATTATTGTCGGATTGGTTGCGGTAACCTGGTGACTCCCGGGGCTCACGGGAATCGAGTCGGCGAGGGGTGCCCTCCCGACGACCTTCCCATCCACCGTGATCTCGGCTCCGGTGACATCGCAGTCGATGATCAGCTTGCCTATCTTGGGGGCGAGCTCGTTCACAGACCGCTTTGCCTCAGAAAGCAGCTCGGGCGACGCATCGACCACCTCGGCGATGAACCTCTCGAAGGCGACGACGGCTTCGGCCGGACGACCGAGTTCTCGATTCGCTTGGCCGATGTTGAAGAACAGCTTTGGGCTCGGAAACACCGAGTAGGCTTGCTCGAACTTTTCCAACGCATCGGCGTAGGCCCCATGCTGGTAAAGCTGCGCACCTTCCTTCAACACCACTTGCGCCTTCGCCTTCGCCTCTTGCTCTGGAGTCGGTGCACTGGTTTGCGCTAGGATCGATAAGATAACCAGGGAGACGGCGTTCATCGTCAGAGATCCTCGATGATGGTTCGTTGAGGTTGCGCCCTGCTCTGTTTCGGTTTAGCTGGTTTGGGACTTGGAGGCTCGAATTCGAACGGGTCGGCGTATGGCGAGGGCTTCCTGCCGACGACGCCCGCAGGTTTGTCGGCGGAGGCTGACTTGCTGGGGCTGTCGGATGTCCCCTTGGGCGCCTTCGCCTTCGGGGCATGCGAAGGCTCGAGCTGTTGGATGGGTGCTGCAGCCTGGATCGCAGGGGACGGTGTGGGCGCGAGTGTGGGTGGAGGCGCAGGCGTAGGTGTCGATGTAGGCAGTGTGACCACCTCCGGGGGTCTCGGCACCACCGCTGGGGCCAGAGTACCCTGCGTGGAGGGATGACTCGCTGACACCTGCTGCTTTCGAGGCCAGAGCAGCAGCACGACCGCCACCAACAAGACCATCGCTGCGGCAGCGATGCTGTAGTAGGCCAGCCTGGGCCGCCTCGGCGCCTCATCATCATCGAGATCATCACCCTGCGCGGCGCCAGTGCTGAGGGGCTCCTCGGGAAGCGTTGTCGTGCGAGCTGGGGGCATCGCCTGGGGGACTGACTGTCCCGGCCTCACCGAAGGGGGACGCTCCGAGTATGCTACCGTTCCCTTCATCGGGGTCGTTCGGCGAATCACCATCGGTGGTGGTGTCAGCTCACGAACCTTGCTCGTGGCCGCGGTCTCGAAAGCTCGGGAGAAGTCCTTGATTGATGGAAATCGATCTGCTGGTCGCTTGGCAAGCGCACGACGAAGGACGGGCTCGACATCAGCTGGCAAGCCAGGTGCGCGCCTCGACAGCGGATGCGGGTCCATGTTGATGACCTGGTAGAAGAGCGCCGCCATGTCTTCCGCGATGAACGGGGCATGACCTGAGAGCATCTCCCAGGTGATGCAACCAAGCGCCCACTGGTCAGCCCGGTGGTCAATCTCCTCGATGAGACCGGTTGCCTGCTCGGGCGACATGTACTCGGGAGTACCCATCACCGCGGTGGCACGGGTGAGCTTCGTCCTCGACGCCTTGATCTTGGAGATCCCGAAGTCGAGCACCTTCACGAAGTCAGCTTCACCCTTGACCTTGAGGAGAAAGACGTTAGCTGGTTTGAGGTCGCGGTGGACGATACCTTCGTCGTGGGCGGCAGCCAGAGCCGAGGCGACCTGTCGGGTAACCTCGACTGCGACCTCTAGGGGTAAGCGCCCAACGCTTCGGATGCGATGGTCGAGGTCTTCCCCGTCCAGGTACTCCATGACCAGGTAGGGTTCGCCGGAGTCCGTGGCGCCGAAGTCCATGACGTTGACCAGGTGAGGGTGGCCAAGGTGCGAGGTCACCTCGGCTTCCCGGCGAAAACGTGTCAGGGCTTCCGAATTCGAGGCCAACTCGCGAGACATCACCTTGATGGCGACCCGCTTGTTCAGGCGGAGCTGGAGGGCCTCGTATACAGCTCCCATGCCACCTTCGCCGATAAGGCGTGTGACCTGATAGGCTCCTCCTAACACCGCGCCGCTGAGAGCGCCTGGCTGGGCATTCTCAGACACGCCAGCCGACTCCAGACATACGCCCTGCATCGACCAAGTCAGGCAATAATAGTCTCATGCGCCGTCGGCACGCGCAACGCGGCATGGGATGATCATAACGCATTTAGCTCGTAACCGATAGCGTGTGGCCCGAAGATGATCGACCAAGTCCCTTTTCGAGTCGCCGACATAGTGCCTCGCTTCTCCACGGTCCCGAGGGCCGGGATTGCCGGATTGCAACGACACGTTCGACAGCTCGCACCGTTTCAGAATGCGTCGACTTCGTTGGAAGCTCCTGCGTCCAGGGCGCCGGCTCCCGTGGTCGAGCAGGGAGCCGCAGAGCCACCAGCAACCCAAGCTGGATACGATCCGCAGCTTGGAATGGGATGTGAGTAGCAGTTTGAGTTTGGCTCGGTGCAGAACCAACTGAAGCTGGCCCACGCAGTAGCTCCGGCGCTCACGTCAAAGTAATAGAAGCTGCCAAGCTTGGCCGGTGGGCTGGCGCCGCATTTCGTGACCACGTTGTTGATCTTGACGGTGCGGTCATCCATGTCGGTGCAATTCCAGGCGGTAAAGTCGTCCGCAGTTCGCAGACATGTCGGGCCCATTCCTAAGTCGCCGCTTTGTCCGCCGGAGACATCCTTGGGGGGAGAACAGGGCTCGGGCCCGGTGCCAAAGGTGTAGACCGTCAACGCGCCCATGGCGCTGGAGCTGGCGCTGGCGCTGGCGCTGGTTCCGCTCATACCTTGTGCCGTGGTCGCGAAACAGGTGGTGGCCGGCTGTGCCCAGCGGATCATGTTGTACCAGAACTGGGCGGTTTGATAGAGGTCCGCGGGAGTTTGGCCCTGGCACGAAGGCTCGTTGGCATACTGACTATCCTGTCCACTCCATTGGCTGGTGTAGGTAATGCATTCGTCAGCATACGCGAGCACCCGCCCGGTTCCGGCGATCTCGCCCACCAGCCAGTTGGCCAGGGGCGAATTGTTCGGCATGGAGCCGGCCGGCATATTCGTGGACATAGCGACGACGTGGGCGTTGCTGGGGGCGGTAATGGGACGTCCGCCATCGATGCCGATCATGGTGACGCCGAGGCTAAGACTCGCAATCACAGGGTCGGTGCGGTTGAAGTCGGTAATCTGGCCAGAGGGGTTACCACATTGGTAGTCACACATTGAGATAGCGCATGGAGTCGCAGGCTCCTCCGCCTGGTAGGCGATGCCGGAAAAGGCCAGCAGGGCATTCTTGGAGGTTATCTCGTTGCTGTCGCCGGAATAGCCGCTCAGCGAGATGACGCCGCCGCCCTTGTTCTCGATCCAGTCTTGAAACGCTGCCACCTCGTCCGTGCTGAAGGTCCACCAGGGACCGACGTTGGAGTCGTCGCCCAGGCCGGCCAGAATGATGAGGTTGTATTGGCCCAGGAAATCCGCGGTGAAGGTGAACGACGATCTCTTGGTGTAGTTGTCCACCTTCCCGGTACTAGCGCTGAGCCAATTCTGAAAGGCCGTGTCATTGCTATCAAGCCAGTCACCCGGAGTTCCGACGACAGCGACATTCAGCGTTGGGCAGACGCAGTCAGCATCAGCGCACGCGACCACCGCCCCGTCGCCGGAAGCATTAGTGCTTGAGGAGTCGCTACCACCGCCACCTTCCATTGCAGGGACTGCATCCACGCCGGCAGTACCTACCGCGCCCGTTCCTGTACCAGTGTCCATTGCACTGTTTCCTGGTGTATCGGCACCAAGCTCCGGTGCGCTCAGGGATGGCGCGTCCACCATTCCCGAGAAGCCTCCTGTTCCCCCAGCATCAATCTGAAAGCCCAGGCACGCGCACGCCCCGAACGTTCCGGCAGATGTGCAGACCTGTGCGCCCTGCTGACCGGTCGGGCATGCGCACGATGCGCTGGCTCCCTCGATGCACTTGGTCGCCCCGTTTCCACTGCTGCCGCAAGCACCTAGAATTGCCAAAGGAAGACACACAACGAAGATATGCGAGCGAGTGCCCATGCGCATCATGATCGACCCTTTCGTGGCTTTCCGCAACCACGAGACCCATCCGGTCGTGGCCGGTAAGGCACGTGGGATAGCTCACCAGCGCCGAGCATCGTGCGAGACTCGGCGGGCACGACGACCCCCGAGTTGGGCCCGGGCGACGTGCTGGAAGGGTCCCCCATGTCGTCCCTGAGGGTTCGGTGGGAAAAATCGTTGGGGAGGTGTTGAGGACCAGCGCGGTGTCAGCAAGCCATACTCATGCGACAGCTCCATAACAAGTCCCGGGCGCGGAGTAGCACGACCCGGTCACGCAGTAGCCGCTGCAATCGCTATCCGTGGTGCAGGCTTTGCGGCCACAGGTCCCGCGCATCCCAGTCACGCTGCAGCCAAAGTCAGTCGGGCAATCTGCATCGGTCTGGCACGTTGCCGGGACGCAATGGAGGCCGACGCATGCTTCGCCGATGCTGCAGTCCGAAGAATCCGCGCACCCTGGAACGCAGGTCTTGGTGCCGGGCGGGCAGATGCACCCCACGGGCACCTCGCAGATCGAAGCCGCCCCGTCACCCTGGCACTCGCTGTCTGATGTGCACGGTGATGCAACCTCCTCACAAATGCCACACGGTCCCTGACCTCCCGGCGGGACACAGGTTTCGTCCTGCTGAACATCGCAGTCTTTGTCTCCCCGACACTGGTTGGCGCCAAGGGCGTGGTTGTTGCTCGTACCTTGGCTGCCCGAAGCGCCGCCGGTGTTCCCGGTTCCGCCCATCCCTCCACTGCTACCGACCATTCCACCCATGCCGGTAGCTCCGCTTGAACCTCCGCCTCCCGCATTCTGGCCGCTGCCACCGGTGGCGATGACACCGCCACTCCCGCCAGTGCTCCCAGCATCGTGACCAGTCAGGATCTGTATCCCGTTTCCGTTGCACGAACATACCACCAAGAGCGGCAGGACCAGGATGCGGAGCCTGGGGATACGTTCTCGAACTTCCTTCATGGGCACCTCGATGGTAGCAGCAACGTGCGGCTGCCTTGGAGGCTCCAGCAACTATCAGGCCACGCTTCTTCAACGCCGCGGGGCGGCCAAGTCTCAGCGATCTCGGGACCTTCCACGAACCACCCGACAACGAGTCTCGGATTTCTAAGGCGGTGCTCGCGGAAAGAGCGGCTACTATGGCTGCATGCGACAACCATGCCGCGCCAGCATCCACACGTTCGCTTGACACCCACCGATTGGAAGATGGCCTTCACCAGCCAAGAGGTCCTCGGCCAGGGCGACGTGAGCACCGCCGTGCTCTACACCTGTGCACGTGCGCCCAACCCCTGCGGCGTTCGCAGCCCCTCGACCGGCGAGGCGCAGGTGAGGACGCTCGATTTAACGGCCCGAGGGTCGCCTGTCCTCCTGGGCCGCTTTGCATCGGCGCGCAACCGCTGATGCTTCCCGGCTGCCCATCGGGCCGCGAGGGTAGCTCGGAAATAGTTCGCTCTGCAGCGCTACGAGCAGCTAGATGGCCAGCGTTCCCGGCGGCATGCTGACAATGATCGGTGGGTCAAGGTACTATCCCTTTACAATGGCACAAAAGCGACCCGCTGCTCCACCCGCGGAACCCGGAGTTCCATGTCTTCGCCTTTCTCCGGAGGAAGCCCGAGCGAAAGTAGCTGAGCGAATTGCCCAGGGGGAGTCGCTCGTGGAGACTTGGCAGTCCGGCGGTAGGCCCCTCCCGGACGACGAATACGTTAGGCAGCTGAACACGTGGGACGAGTACAACAAGACGCTGTTGACCACCATCTTCGACGGTACGCGCTTCCTCGATCAGTACAAGCGGCAAGGCGTCAGCGGCGGAATAATAAACCTCATGTCCGACCCGTGCGCCAGGGTCCGTTCATGCATCTCGAAGGTCCAGGACAAGGTTGCGCGTCTTCGCTCCATCGACAGCCAGGTCGACCTCTGCCCGCGCCCATCCCTTCCGGCTGAGAGCCCTGCGGGTCTGCAGAACCCGAGCGATCGACTTGTCAGGATATGCCGCCGCTTTCCCGTCTTCGCGCGACAACTCCAGAAGCGACATAATCAGCGTGCCCCGTTCGCGATCAGCGACGAGTATGACGTGCAGGACCTCATGCATGCCTTGCTCCGCTTGGAGTTCGATGACGTTCGACCCGAGGAATACACGCCAAGCTATGCGGGCAAGAGCTCTCGCATGGACTTCCTCTTGAAGCGGGACAAGCTTGTCCTCGAGGTCAAGATGACACGGGACGACCTCGGGGCGAAGGAGGTCGGGGAGCAGCTGATCAGCGATATTCAACGCTATAAGGCTCATCCGGATTGTGCCACGCTGGTCTGCTTTGTTTACGACCCGGAACATCGCATCGGAAACCCGGCTGAGCTGGAGAACGACTTGGGTAGCAATCTGAGTTCTCCGCACGTGCACGTGGTCGTAGCACCCCGGGAGTGACGGTGATGCCGGCCGACCATGCATTGCAGGAGACAGCGCTGCCGCGCCGCTCCTGAACGCGCACTCGTTAGTCACACGGATAGCTAGTCTCTGGAGGTCGACATATGGAATGGCTCAAGATTATCGTCCCTGCGGTTGCAACCCTTATCGGTGCAGCTGTCGTCGTCTTCGGCTGGCACAAGAGCCATCAACTCACCTCCGAGCGGGATCAGCGAAACAAGCGCCGCGATCTCCGTCTTACGATGATGCTTGACGCCTACCGAGCGCTTGCCAACTCGGCTCATCGACCCCTCGTAGGCGATGCGGCTCTCGAGGTTGAGCGAGCGCTGGAATCGATTCAGCTTCTTGGGACGCCCAAACAAATCGACCTTGCTCAGCGGTTGGTGAGGGACTTTGCGGAGCACCAAGGAGTCGATTGGCAGCCTCTGTTGGTAGAACTACGGACGTCGCTGCGAGAAGATCTCGCTCTTGAAACAGCGACCCGGAGCCTGCTGCACCTTCGAGCGAGAGACGATTCTGAAACGATTGCTCGCACCATTCCGGAGGAGAGGCCCAATCGCGGCGTCGGTGGCTAACCAACAGGCGTTCGAGCCGGCCGCAGGAATAGCAAGACCATGGGTTGGTGAGAGCCGCGGCGCTGCACACCGGCCAGGTGAGTGCCCGTGGTGGCCAAAGCGATGTGTTCTCTGCAATCGGGGGTAGTATCGTCGGGCTTCTCACCACCCCATGCTTACCCTGCTCTTCTTCCTCCCATTCCTCGGCTCGGCGCTGCTGCACGCGCCGGTGTTGCGCTTCGATCTGCTGCGGGTGCTCAAGAGGCCTATCGATGGAGGCCGCACCCTGAACGGCATACGGCTCTTGGGTGACAACAAGACCTGGCGTGGAGCCGTGGTGATGACGCTGGGCGTGGTGCTCGCGACCTGGGGACTCTCGCATGTCAACGCCTACTGGTCCCGGCTGCCGGGGGCGGTGCAAAGTACGAGTCCCTGGTGGCTCGGTGGCATCCTCGGCCTCGCCGGGGTGGGTCGGCGAACTGCCCAACAGCTTCCTCAAGCGGCGATTGGGCATCGCTCCGGGAGAGCAAGCGCCATCGCGCTGCTCAGCGCTCCTCGCCATCTACGACCAGGGTGACTTCGTACCCGTGGTGTGGCTGGCGTTGGCTCCGATTTGGGTCATGCCACCCACGGAGCTTGCCGTGGCCTTCGTGATGGTCGTGCTAGCGCATCTCCTCATCAACGTCATCGGCTTCGCCATCGGCGCGCGTAGAACGTGGATTTGAGGAGGCGGAAGACCGCTGAGGAGGTTTCCGGGTTGGGCGAGACCCTCGACTCCTGCCAGCCAGGCTCCATCTTGCACCGCCTCGCATCATTGGTAGAAGCCATAGGTGCCGCGCTCCCTGGACTGAAGATGTGCGCCAAGCGCGTGTAGGAGAATAACTGCCGTCAGCCCACACCGCCTGTCCGCACGACCTGGCTCCGGTGGGACCGTGCGGGAATCGTGGTCTCGCTGCTGCGCCTTAGTCCGACTCGGCCGGGAAATACCCAGACTCCCCGTACCGCCGCCAGGTCATCTGTGCGATCCTGCGTTCCAGTAAAACCTATTGGCTTCGACGGACCTGCGGATCGTCCGTCGGGTGGTTCGGGTGGTCCGTCGGGTTGCCATTCAGCCGGAGTTGGCACATCATGCCGGGGCAGAGCCCCGCTGGGTGACGAACACATTCCGGGAGAGCGATGAGCATGCTGGCCAACCTTAGGCAATGGAAAAACTGGAACTTCAAGAGCCACGGCAGGTTCGGTAGTAAATGGCACCGTTTGACCGAAAATACCGTTAAAGACAGCCCGGAAGAACCGGGCGTGTATCTCCTCGCTCGACCAAAGCGGCAAGGAGGAACCTCGGCTGGTCCCATCGGTCGTTTGCTTGCCGATGATCCGTGGGGCATTCTCGACATAGGTGAGGCCATCTGTCTTCGCACCCGTATCGGTCAGTTGCGCGACTGTTGCGCTAACCGCGGCCTACAGGGACACATGGCAGGGTGGCGACTGGGAACTTTGCGACTGATCCGTCGACTTGATCTCGACCCCGATGACCTGCTCGTAGCTTGGTCCAAGGTCGGGAGTAAGAAGGAGGCGTACGAATGGGAAGGCTGGCTTCTCAGAAACTACTTCCGTGTCTTTGGCGAGTTGCCCCCTCTGAATTACAAATTCAACTGGTCAGCGTTCAGCGACGACGAACTGAGCTGAGCCGGCGTTCGAAAGGATGGCCAAGTCATGCTCACGTTCAAGTGCCCGAAATGCGATGTTTCTCAGGAGGTGCAAGAGGTATTCGTAGGCACGACCTCTCATCAGTGTTCGGAGTGCCACGCCAATATACAGTTTGCCCGGTGTGAGGGGTGCCGCGTCGCCATTCCCGTAGTCGCGGAGTGGACGGAGATGACATGTGGCAGCTGCAGACACAAGACATCGTTACGCGCCGCTGGATCGGCTTTCGCCTGGCCGCGTGCGCTGATCGGCCTTACGCTGTTCCTCGCTCTGCTCTATTGGATAGTCCCTCGCTCATGCTATTCCAACCCGCAGTTCGAGGTCGCCGGGCCAGCGGCAAAATCTTTGCGGTTCGAGAACTGGCACAGCCGCGGTTTCCTGGAAAGCGGCTGGGAGGTGCGGGTTACCTATGACGGTCGAACGCCCGTGCGGAACATCCAATATGCCGTTCTTTCTAAGGACGGGACGAAGATCGACGATGGTTTCGCAAGTAACCCGGAGCTGTCCGCCGGCCAAGCCGGCATGGTCCGAATCCTCACGAACAAGGCAGGGGAGGCAGCCAAGATTGTGATCACGGTTGAATAGTGAGAGCGTTATCGAACCAAGAGGCCTTGGACCCAGCCGCAGGAATAGCAGGACCGGGAGTTGGTGACGCCCGAGGCGAGAGTGGCTCAAACCACGGCGTGTCCGCATCGATGATGGCAGCATCATCCGGCGATACGGATCCGTCGTTCGTCCACGTCGACTCAGCCTAGACTGGACGTGCCCGATGCCACAAGTGTGTTATGTTGGCGATGTTCTCAAACGCGCGCCACCGGGTGGGCTCGTGGGACACGGTAATTCAGGCGGAAATGAGACCCTTGGAGCCCGTTGACGACACGCAAAAAGGCGTTCTGGTCTTCACGACCGCGAGCGAAAAGGGGCACGAGACGTCTTTCCACCCATGGCCAGTTAGCTACGGAGACCGGGTCCCCTATGATCCTCATGCCCACGGTGGTCTGTGCACCAGGGGTCAGGTATGTCGGCGGCTGGAAAATTTGGGGGTGGGCTGGATATCTAGACCTCTGTTACCCCGGCCACGCCTGCGCGTCCAGGAGGGCGGTGCGCAACCAACCAGCCCTCCTCGCTGAGTTATACCGCCTAGCCGCAGCGGAGATGGTCACCCGCCGTCATTGACGCAGGATTTCTTGGACGAGTTGTGGCGTAATCCGTCGTGTCTTCTTCCGCTAGAACACGGTCCTGCTCCAAAACGCTTGCGTACCGGGTGCGCTCATGGTCCCCTTTCACGCGGCCTGCAGGCGTTCCCGCGCACCTCGCGAAAGGGAGACAGATATGAATCGCCTAGCCTTGCTCATTCCCCCGGTCATGACGTCGTGGTTGAAGACGATGATTGCTTGGCCATTTGCGGGTTTCCTCGGGACCTCCTTTGGCACGACCACGAATCGGATGTTGTCTTGGAGCGGAAGGCCGCCCTCACGAAGGGTAGAGTGGATCTGACAGTCAGTGATGGAAGATTCGACTCGCATTTCACAAGGAGAAAAGGGATGAGGCTTCTAACCACATGTGTCAAGTGTGCGATGGACCGAGACTCGCTCGACCCGCCTGAAGCTCTCTACGTCGAGTTGACCGAGGACTTTCTTATTCGCACGCGCTGCACCAAGGGCCATGAGGAAGTGTTTGCGCTCCAGCAGCAGAAATTCGAGGTCCTCTTGGAGATGGGAGCTATGGCTCTGCTTGACGGCTACTACCGGGAAGCCGTGTCCACATTCGCCGCAGCATACGAACGGTTTCTGGAATTCTTCGTGCGCGTCGTCTGCGAGGCTCGTGGGGCCGGCGGTGCCAAGTTCGATGCAGCATGGAAGCTAGTTGCCGCTCAGTCTGAGCGTCAAGTTGGGGCCTTCGTGTTCCTGTGCCTTCTGGAGGAGGGAGAGGCTCCTGACCTCGCAAAGAAGATGACAGAACTCCGCAATGCTGTCGTCCACAAGGGAAGGTTCCCAACGGAAGCTGAGGCCCTTGAATACGGAAAACAAGTGTACGCTTTCATCGTCGCGTTTGGGGGTACACTTAGCAGGAAACACGAAGACGCCCTACAGCAGGTTGTCCACCAGACGATCTCTGAGCGGCTCAAGAGAGCTGGCAGCCAGGTGGCCGCCACCGGGACCTTATACAGCCCGATGCTGTTTGACCTGGCGTACCGTGAACCGACGACGGACTTTGAAGCAGCCCTCAGAGAGCTGGCGAACCGTAGGCGGTTACGTTGGGCCGGTCAGGAACCGGCGACACCGGCACCGAGCACGTGATGGAGAACGGTTCTACGCCACCGCCCAATCCGCGCACAGCAGCTCGGCCTGCATGAGCACCGTCTTGACGGCTTCTTCCTGCAGGTCCGGCGGGTAGCCAAACTTATTCAGGATGCGCTTCACGATGACCCTGATCTTTGCCCGCGCGCTTTCGCGCAGGGTCCAGTCGATAGTCACGCTCGTGCGGACTTTGGAGATGAGCTCGGTGGCGATGACCTTGAGCTTGGCGTCGCCCATGACCTGCACGGCGCTCTCGTTGGCGGCGAGGGCGTCGTAGAACGCCACTTCGTCATCGGTCAGGCCAAGCTTCTCGCCGCGCTTGCGTATCCGCTGCACAGAGGACGTCTTTCGCAGCGCCGACGATGAGGGCAATCTGGCTACGTGGAAACGAAAGGTCGTTCAACCCGATGGCGCCTGCTCCGGCGAGGCAGGCGGAATGCTGAGCGGACCGAGTTCGTTGGCAAGCTGGCCAGGGTCGAGGCGAGCACGGGTCTTAGCCCAATACTTCGGGGCAAGCTCGAGGTAGCGATCGCGGGGCCATTGGCCGAGCACCCGAAAGAGGTCGCGCAGGTATTCCTCGGGATCGAGGTCATGCAGGCGTGCCGAGGCGATGAGCGAGAACAGGTGGCCGGCGCTGGTCCCGTGGTCATCGCTGCCCACGAACAACCATGCCTGACGGCCCGTCGCAATTTTTCTGAGCTGACCCTCGGAATGGTTGTTGTCCATTCGCAGTCGTCCGTCGTCGAGGAAACGCATGAGGGCGTCCTTGTGCCGGATGAGGTAGCCGAAGGCGCTACGCAAGGGACCCCGAACGGCACGCACCTTCTCGTACTCAACGGCAGCCCAGGCGAAAAATGCCTCGACCAGGGGCCGGACGTGGGTGTTGCGCAGCCGCTTGATTTCGTCGGGCGGTTTGCCCCTAAAACTTCGGTCGGCATCGTACATGCGCTTGATGCGATAGAGCCCCTCGCGAGCAACTTCGCTCTTCAGTACGATGGCAGCTTCCCACAGCCCTCTCCGGCCGTGAACCCAGCAACCGACTTCCAAGCGCCGATCTTCCTCGGCGGCCTTACCGTCGGGCGGGCGAAACAAGATGTCGTAGACGCTCTTGGCATCGGCTTGGACGTATCCACCAAAGCCCTTGAACATCTGTGCTACGGTAGCGCTGGTTTCACGCGGGGTGAACTCGAAGAAGACGTGGTCGCGGTCGGCGATTTGCACGAAGAAATGGGCGCGCCTGCACGGCTGACGCTTCTTGTCGCCGGTGGGAATCGGTTGGACTGCGACGCCGGTGGCATCAGTAGCGAGGCAGAAGGCGTTTGCAAAAGCGTCCTTCTTCGCGGCTTCGATAACTGTCGCGCCCGCGGTGGCACCGGCATTCTCCAACCAGCGGCACATGGTGCCTCGATCGATAGACGCGCCTTCGCGGCTATAGCGGTCCTCGAGCCGGTAAAGCGGCAGGCCCTGCAGATGCTTCTCGGCGATGATGTGCGCCAGCATAGACGGCGCGGCCAGGGAGCGGGGAAAGGTCTCCTCGGGCATGGGCGCGGTCGCGACCTTGGATTCCTTCTCGGCACTGACCGTGCGGTACTTCACTCTGGCAATCACCAGACGGCGATGACCACCGCGCTGCCAGGCCAACTTGTAGCTCTCGTCAAACCCGATCCCCTCGGCCTTCCCCGCGAGCACCAGCTCTTCGAAAACCGGGTCCTTGATCTCGACGCGCACTTCAGGAATGTCGAGAGCGCGCAAGTCGCGCCGCCCTTTGGGCTTCTGCCTGGCAGCCGGCGTGTCGCAGGGCTTGCTGGTACCGTCGCTGCTCGTGCCGGACCCTGGCTCGCTGGGCATAGGCTGCTCGGCAAGACGTCCTGACAAGGCATCGAGTGCGGATAGCTTTGCCGCGAACTCCAATTCGAGCTGCTTGCTGTCCACTCGCTCGGCCTTGGCGATGAAGATGCGCCGTCGGAGAAGCTCAAGCTCCTGACGAAGCCTGTCGTGCGATGCGCGCAGATGGTCACGCTCCTCGGTCAATTGTTCGACGAGAGCGCGGCTTTCGGCATGCGCCGTTCGCTCTGTTGCGAGTGCCGACTCCAGCGCGACAACACGAGCAAGCAAGCTCTCGCTCATCGTGGTTGCTGGGTCCACCGTGTCCATCACTGATGGTGTCTATGTATCGGTTAATTCTGTCCTTGTCGATCCCCTATTTCGAAAACGCAGAAGAAAGTTCGTCAGTGTACCGTCGGTGTGCGTGGAGACGGAGTGCGCGTCCGTGTTCTCGGCTCCACATCAATCCCATCGAGCAAATCGTCGAGTGCAGCCTCGTCGATTTCGACCGCCGCGCTCTCCCCAGGTGGCATCTCTGGCACTCGGAACACTCTGGCGTCGAGACGCTTGTAGAAGAGGCATAACCCTGACCCGTCAGAAAAAATCACTTTGATGGCGTCGTGTCGTTTGCCAAAGAAGACGAACAATGCCCCGCTGCGAACGTCATGCCCAATACGCTCTGTCACGATTCCGGCCAGCCTATCAAACGACCACCGCAGATCGATCGGCTCCAGTCCGACGAAAATTTCGACACCGTGGGGAATCATCGCTCGCCTGGCCCCGCCTTGCGACGTTCGATAGCATCAAGCACGAGCGCAAACGTTGCGCGGTCGCATCCCTCCGGCACTACGATGCGAGCCTCCGAAAATTCGATCGACATGCAGCGTGATTGGCCAGCCGCGCCGTGTGTAGGCAGACGGACCACCCGCGCCAGTCTAACGCCGTCGGCCTTCGTGGCCTCGGATCCAGGTGCTGTCGATGTAGCAATCGCCGGCGCGGCGTCTGCTGCCTTGGCGCGATCCTCGTTGCGGAACTTCGCTGCCCAATTCCACAGCTGATGTACGGACAAACCCCGCGCCTCTGCAAATTCCTTCGCCTCCAATCCGCTCTCTCGCCATTCTCTTACTCGGTCGCGCCACGTCGCTGCTCTTGCCATGCACCTGAAGATGCCTCATCCGTTCACCCGAACGAAAGACGCCCTCCGTGCATCGGATACGCGCTTGCCGGCAGCATCCAAGTCCTTCGCGAGCTTGATGAGCTCCTCGATGACCTCCTGGGTGGCGATGGCGCGGTTGTGGTAGGCGTTGAGCGCCTTCTTGAGCTTTTCGGAAAACAGCTCCGACTGCACCAGGTTGCGCTTGGCGCGGACCTTGATTTCGTCCTTCAGCAGTTTCTCGAGCAGCTCGGCGGCGACATTCTTGTACTTGAGCCCGCGCACCTCAGCGAGGAATCGGTCGTCCAGGATGCCGATGTCCGGCCGCTTTAGGCCTGCAGCCGTGAACACGTCGATGACCTTGCCATCGGTGGTGATGGCCATGGACACGAGCTGGCGAATGGCAGCGTCGATTTGCTCAGGCGTCTTGGTACTGCTCCCGCTCTTCTTGTTCAGGGCGGACTGGATGGCCTGGAAGTAGGAAACGTCGTCGCGTATCTCGGTCGCCTCGTCGCTGGCAGCGCATAGGGCAAAGGCGCGGGATAGCTCGGTCACCACCTGGACAAAACGCCGCTTGCCATCTTCCTGCCCGAGGATTAGCTCCTGGCCTGCGGGAATGAGGGCGAGCTTTTCGGCGGGCTTGCCGGTGGTCCATTTCTGCCAGTTGAGTCCGTGGAGCATGTCGCTGGCGACGCCGTGCTTCTCCAGCATGACGGCGATGGCCTGCTTCGGATCGTGTGCCGCCTCGCCCTTGCCACCGCTCTCGGTGTAGGTAGCCAGCGCCCGCTTGAGCTGGTCGGCAAGGCCCAGGTAGTCCACCACCAGCCCGCCGGGCTTGTCACGGAAGACGCGGTTCACCCGAGCGATGGCCTGCATGAGGCCGTGCCCCCGCATGGGCTTGTCGGCGTACATGGTGTGCAGGCACGGAGCATCAAACCCGGTCAGCCACATGTCGCGCACGATGACGATGCGGAAGGGATCACGGCTGTCCTTGAAGCGGACGGCCAGCTTGCGTCGACGCTCCTTGTTGCGGATGTGCTGCTGCCATTCCGGCCCGTCATCGGCACCGCCCGTCATGACCACCTTGATCACGCAGGTCTTGCCCTTCTCGGCCTCGGCATCATCCGAACCAACCCAATCTGGGCGCAGCTTGATGAGCGCCTCGTACAGAGCCACGCAGATGCGGCGGCTCATGCACACGACCATGGCCTTGCCTTCCATGGCCTCCTGACGTTTCTCGAAGTGGGCTACAAGGTCGGCGGCGACCATCTTCAAGCGCTTCGGGTCGCCAACCAGAGCTTCCAGGGCGGCCCACTTGGTCTTCAGCTTCTCGCGGTGCGACTGCTCCTCCCCCTCGGTGATTTCGTCGAAGTCCTGGTCGAGCTTGGGCAGCTTGGTCGCGTTCAAGGCCAGCTTGGCTATGCGGCTCTCGTAGTAAATCGGCACCGTGGCCTTGTCGGCAACGGCACGCTGGATGTCGTAGATGCTGATGTAGTCGCCAAAGATTACCCGCGTATTGGCGTCGGTCTTCTCGATGGGTGTGCCGGTGAAACCGATAAAGGACGCCTCGGGCAATGCATCGCGCATGTGCCGGGCCAGACCGTCGATGAGGTCGTACTGGCTGCGGTGGGCCTCGTCGGCGATGACGATGATGTTTCGCCGGTTGCTCACCCTGGGCATCTTCTCGCCCTTCTCGGGCAAGAACTTCTGGATGGTGGTGAAGACCACTCCACCGGAGGCCACTGCAAGCAGCTCACGGAGGCGCTCCCGGCTCTCGGCCTGCACGGGCGTCTGACCCAGGATGTCGTGGCAGCGCTGGAACTGGCCAAAGAGCTGGTCGTCGAGGTCGTTGCGGTCGGTCAGCACCACCAGCGTCGGGTTCTCCATAACAGGGTGACGAATCACCCGGGCGGCGTAGAAGAGCATGGAGAAGCTCTTGCCGCTGCCCTGGGTATGCCAGACCACACCTACGCGACGGTCACCAGGCTTGCCATCAAGCATCCGTCCCGCCCAGGACACCCCTGGGGCGTCACGCATCCTGTTTCGCTCGGCCATGCCGCTGGCGCGGATGGTTTCTTGCACCGCCATGTTCACCGCGTGGAACTGGTGGTAGCCCGCGATGATCTTGTGGAGAGCACCGCTATCGGGGTCTTCCTCGAAGATGATGAAATGCTGGAGCATGTCGAGAAGACGCCGTCGCTCGAACACACCGCGTATCATCACCTCCAGCTCCAAGGCAGTCTTGGGCACATCGCTCTCGCCGTCGATGGTCCGCCAGACCTTGAACCATTCTTGGTTGGCGGTGAGCGAGCCGATGCGCGCCTCCAGGCCGTCGCTGACCACCATCACGGCGTTGTAGTGCAGCAGCGAGGGAATCTCGGCCTTGTAGGTGCAAAGCTGTTCATAGGCAGTCCAGATGGTCGCTTCCTCGTCGGCCGCGTTCTTCAGCTCGATGACTCCAAGCGGCAGACCATTGACGAAGATCACGATGTCCGGTCTCCGGTTGTTCTGGCCCTCTATGACCGTGAACTGGTTCACCGCGAGCCAGTCGTTCATTCCCTCGGCCTCGAAATCCACCAGCCTCACACGGTCGCCTGCGATGGTACCGTCGGGCCTTGCGCATTCCACCTCTACGCCATCGCGGAGCATCTTGTGGAAGGCGTGGTTGGTCCGCGTGAGCGAGGGTGTCGTCACCCGCAACACCTTCCGCAGGGCCTCCTCCCGAGTCTCATCGGGAACCTCCGGGTTGAGGCGCTGGACCGCGTCGCGCAGCCGCCCCATGAGGACAACGTCGCCGAATCCATCACGCTCGGCGGCGGGCTCACCCGGCGCAAGGTGCGGTCCGTGTGCGACCGCATAGCCCAACTCATCGAACCAAGTCAGGGCGGCGTCTTCTACGGTGGATTCGTTGAGGGTCATGCTCATAGAACGACCATGCATGCCGGATCGTCCTGCGGCATTGTAACTCGATTTCCGGCCGGGCTCCCTTTTCCCCTTTCCTCAGGCGTGCGGGCGACTCTCCCAGCTGGGCTCACTGCGCCCTGATCCGTCGGATGTTCCCACACTGACAGCGTCGAATGCCGCAGGGACGACCAGGGAACAAGAGGCTCTTGGTTTTCCCTCCTCACGATGCCGAGTCTATGCGCCTCACCATCCCTTCGAAGTGAGCAGGGTCTTCGTGGCGGATCAAATCGAGGACATCTTGGAGAACGACCCCAGTTTCCAACAGAGCCCAGGGATCGTCGTTGGTGTCGCTAATCCCTCCGGAGTGCGAGTGCGTGTTGACCAGGCGCAAGATCCGGTTCTTCTTCGCGGAATCGACGTTGACGCGCTCCAGGGCGGCGAAGAGAAGGTTTTCTCCGCTGCAGTCAGGATACCTGAAAGCAAGAAACGCCTCAAGAAGCCGACGAGCAAGGTTCGGCATCGAGTACCGGGTATCCATGGGAATGCTCTCCTTCCTGCGACAGGCCTCCTTGGATACAAGCTTGAACAGGTAATGGTACTCAGAATCGAACTCTTCCAGCATTCTGTCTATCGGCCCCAGCATCGCCTCACGGTCGCTGTCATGGTTGCCGATGGCACTGAGAAGGAAGAACCTTGCAGGCGGGCGCTCGTCCTTCGGGCCCTTCTGGTGGCGATTGACGTAGTGGTACCAGTTCCTAACCTGACGGAAAAAACAGAAATTGTGCGTTAGGACAAAGAGCTGGCCGGCCGCCTTCGTCCGCTCTTTCATGTAGCTAAACGCCGAGAACAGAGCATTCGCATCGAGGCTCGACACCGGGTCGTCGATCACGACCACGCCGTTGGCGAGGTCAAAGGACTTGTCCTGGAGCGACTTGAGGAAGTAGAGGAAGGCGACCGCGGTCTTTTCTCCTTCGCTGAGGCCGCTCGCGGGCAGGCCATTCCTCGTCATCATGTACCCGGCTTCCTTCACCTCGAAACGAAGTTCGTCACGACCGAGATACGCCTGCAGCTCTGCATTAAGTTCTTCGGCCGGCCGGAGGTGCTCGACGATCTCGCGCTCGATCTTGGCAATGCTGTCGCGCAGTCCCTGAGCGGCGATCGTTGCGACGGTTGCCGCAGCCTCGGCTTCTCCGATTGCGTTTCGAAGTCGGGTGAAGTCATCGAATGCCTCGGCCACGTAGCAACGCTCGAGCGTCTGGCATGCAGACTCGACCTCGTTCTCAAAACGCGATGTCGTTGCGTTGTGCCTCTCGATAACACCATTGACCGCCGCAATGGCTCCCACGATGACATCACGGTTAGGGGTAACGGGCGCATTGAGTGATGCCGGCGTGAATGGGGCACCTCTCTTTGCCACTAGATGCGCATGTAGCACGCCCAGATAGGCAATCGCAGGTTCAAGCAGTCCACGTGTCGTTATCTGTGCCACCTCCCAGTCGGTCATCAGATGGTCATACAGCCTAGAGGAATCTGGCAGCGCAACTTCCGCCAAGCGCTTTCTGTCATCTTCGACCGTCGTCGCCAGGCTGTCTATCTCGGCCTGGAACCGAGCAAATGCATCATTGAAATGGGCCTCCAGGGCAAGCACCCGTTCACGTGGCAGCTTCTGGCCGCAAAAACGGCACTCGCCGATACTTCGGTCGCCTGTGTGGAGCGCAAGGCCCTGGTGAACCCATGTGCCAACATCGCGATCGCTAGCAAGGGCAGGAATCACCTTGGACACGACAGAGCGATTCAAGAGCGCATTGGTGCGGGCGACCAGTTGTGCAAAATTAGGGATCTCGCACGCAACGGTGGACTGGACCGGCTTGGGTTGAGCATCCTTCTGACTGCGGAACTTGGCCTTCTGGTCGTCCCGGAGCAACGCCGCTTGCTGAGAGGTTGGGTTTAGATTCTCGACCGTCTGCCGAAAGCGCCGCTTGTCGTAGTTGTTGTAGGCCGTGGAGCGCGAGCAGATCAAGACCTCCTTGATGACCTTCGCCTTTGCGATGCAGAAATCGTCGAGGGCCTTCACGGCAGCCACCTGGGTCGCCTTGGCCGTCGCGGCTCCGGCATCAGCAACACCACAGTCCTTCTTTAGTTCCTCGACCCGTCGCTGTTTCTCAACACTGTCCTGGCCGAAAAAATAAATCGGAGCAATCTCCTCGCCGAAGGCCGCAACCGTAGCTGCGATGGAGTCGCGGTTGAAGACCCGTACGGCCGGGATAGCTGACCCGGGGATCTCAGAGCCCTTGACCTGCTCATCATCGACCCCGAGGACCACCTCCCCGGTGGTAATGGCGGTCTTGTCCTGTAGATTGCGAAACAGCCCGGCAAGGGTCGTCTTGCCTGTCCCGTTCCACCCGTACACAAGGTTGAACCTTGCAAATGTTTGGAGGTCCTTCGGCCAGGTGAAGTCCCGAAAGATGCCGTACGCTTTGAGCCTGGAAATGCTGGTAATCTTCATTCTTGGCCCCCTATGCGCGGGCGGAGCTTCTAACGGACAGCTTGCCCGAGAGAAGGACAGGAAGCAGGCTGTCACGCAGCGTTGCCAGCGTGCGAGCCTCGCCATCATTGGTGGCTAGCTTGGAATTCAAGGTGACCAGAGGCTGTACCAGCGCGGCAATGCGGTCGTACGGCGGAACGGTGAACGATAGCTGGTCGAGAAATTCCGTCGATAGGACGCCGGTGCCATGCCCAGACGCATGCACCTTCGACAGCAGCATCGGGGCTGCATGGAGGAGCCCATACAGCAAGAACGTGCCGGGAACAGTCTTCGCGACGACGGCCTTCACGTCCTGGTTGAAGGTGACGTCGCGCTGAGCCTCCGAAATCCGGACACCTTGATGCAGCCCCATGCCTCGAACCATGACAAGGACAGCTCCTTTGGGGACTAGCCGCGTTCCATTGCCAACTGCGTCTTCCGAGACGCGGTCGTCGGAATCATTCACGTGTATCCCCGTCATGACCTTGGGGGAGATCCAGGGGATGGTTCCGTGCCAATAGGCGTGCGTGGCTTTGGATGGCGTGCCGCCCGAAGACACCTCGGCAATCTCACGTAGGGCGGCCACCTTCCATCCCTGTGGAATAGGGCCAAGGGCGGAGTCCTGGAAGGCAGATGGAAACAGCGCTGCGGTGGCCGTGTCGAGGCCATCGGGTTTGCGACCGTCGAGCTTGGCGCGAACGGGGTCGAAATCCACGAACCAGCTCTGGAACAGCGCCCGTGCCATCGCCTCCAGCGTCGCGTTCATCCGCCGGTTCAACTCTATCTTGTCGTCTAGCGCCCCGAGGATCGCCGCGATGGCCTTTTGCTCGGCGAGGGGTGGGAGTGGCACCTTGAAGTTGGGGATGTCCGCACACTTCAGACTGTCGAAAACCGCGCCCACATTGATGAACGTGCCGACCTGCTCCCACCAGACCGGTCCACGAACGAGCCATCGAAGAAATGGCGGCCAGACCTTAGCTCCGTCCGAGCGGAGGAGGACAAGGTTCTGACCAAGGGCACATGCAAGACCCGCAGGGACGTAGGCTGTTTCCCCCGGATTGCAGCGCCGGGAAAGAATCACGTCGTGGTGCTGGGGCTTGGCCTTGCGGGTCCAATCGACGAAGTGCTCGGATGAAATGTGGCGGACGTCAGCAAGGTTAAGCCGGCCTTCCTTGAGCTGCGGAATCGCAATGTAGGGGTAGCCAGATTCGGAAGCTGGCGGAGTGCGGTGGTCGCAGTCGATCAGCGACACGCCAGCCTCGCGAAGCGAAGTGAGTTTCCACTCACCCCCCATATCCCAGCCCCTTCAGGTTCGCCTTGATGGCCTTCTCCAGCTTGGCCCCCTCGACGAACTGCCCGTTCAGCTCCGCCACGAGGCGCGCCATCTTCTTGCCGAAGGGCTCGCCGTCGTCCTCGACCTCCTCGGCACCGACATAGCGGCCAGGGGTGAGCACGTGGCCATGGGTGGCAATTTCAGCGGTGGTGGCAGACTTGCAGAACCCAGGGATGTCCTTGTACTTGCCCGCGCCTTTATCCCCGCGCCATGCGTGGTAGGTGCCGGCGATTTTGTCCAGATCGGCGTCGGTCAACTCACGATGAACGCGGTCGATGAGGGTGCCGAGCTTGCGGGCGTCGAGGAACAGGGTTTGTTTACGTCGGTCGCGACGCTTGCCGTCATTCTTGTTCTTGGCCAGGAACCACAGGCAGACGGGAATCTGCGTGCTGTAGAAGAGCTGGCCGGGCATGGCGACCATGCAGTCCACCAGGTCGGCTTCGATGATGGCTTTGCGGATCTCGCCCTCGCCGGACTGGTTGGACGACAT
Organism: uncultured delta proteobacterium; assembly: GCA_963849735.1. Classification (GTDB taxonomy): domain Bacteria; phylum Myxococcota_A; class Polyangia; order Fen-1088; family Fen-1088; genus Fen-1118. The sequence continues at coordinate 16,146 of CAWKJE010000033.1, read as the reverse complement.
GCTGCCGTTGGCGAGGACGAAGCCAGCCATGCCGTTGGGTGCGAGGTGATGGATGAAATGCGAGACCCAGGCGAAGTTGGCGTTGCCCTTGGGCGGGATGCCGTACTGCCAGCGGACATCATCGTCCTTGCGGAACCAGTCCGAGTCGTTGAAGGGGGGATTTGCCAATACGTAGTCGGCGCGTAGATCTGGGTGCAGATCACGGCGAAAGGTGTCGGCGTGCTCAGGTCCGAAGTCGGCTTCGATGCCGCGAAGGGCCAGGTTCATCACGGCCAAACGACGGGTGGTGGCGTTGCTCTCCTGGCCGTAGATGCTGATGTCGCCCAGCTTGCCGCCGTGCGCTTCCACGAACTTTTCCGACTGCACGAACATGCCGCCTGAGCCGCAGCAGGGGTCGTAGATGCGGCCCTTGTAGGGCGCGAGCATGGCAACCAGGCAGCGCACGACGCAGGATGGCGTGTAGAACTGGCCGCCGTTCTTGCCCTCGGCGCTGGCGAACTGGGTGAGGAAGTACTCGTACACGCGGCCCAGAATGTCCTTGGCGCGGTTTTCACGGTCGCCTAGGCCGATGGTGCCGATGAGGTCGATAAGCTCGCCCAGGCGGTGCTTATCCAGCGCAGGGCGGGCGTACTCCTTAGGCAGGACACCCTTGAGACGCGGGTTGTCACGCTCGATGGCCACCATGGCGTCGTCCACGACCTTGCCGATGGTCGGCTGCTTGGCGCTGGCCTGCAGGTGTGCCCAGCGGCCCTCCTTGGGCACCCAGAACACGTTCTCGGCCTTGTACTCGTCCTTGTCCTCGGGGTTGGCACCCGCGTAGTCGCCCTTGCCCGCGACCAGCTTGGCGTGGTGCTCGTCGAAGGTATCCGAGATGTACTTGAGGAAGATGAGCCCAAGAACGACGTGCTTGTATTCCGCCGCGTCCATGTTGTTGCGGAGCTTGTCGGCGGCCAGCCATAACTTGGTCTCGAAACCTAGGTTCGCTGCCGAGCCGTTGGCGACGGTGCCGTTCGATTTAGATTTTGGCGTCGGGGCCCTGTCGCTACCCTTCGCCATGTTTCATCTCCGGGTGGCCGTGCGTGGGGGAGTACATCGCATCCGCATGATATCACCACTAGTCGACGCAGATCATGGGGTGCGTTACCATGGACCTGGAGGTCTGGGTTCATGATTGAGCTGAATGACCTGCTGGAAAAAGAGGGCTTGGACCCGAAGATGGGAATCGTGATGCGCCATCGGCCGACCGAGCCAGAGCTGCGCAAGGCGCTGCCTTGGTTCGCGGCCGAAGAGCCAGACCTTTACAACGCGTACCAATGCCAACATCATGAAACTGTCGAACGTGCGCTTGGACGAGCTGCTTACCTGGCGTCGTTCATCGGCCATGAGCCAGGCAAGGCGCTCTTCGTCGGCGTCTACCGTGTCGATGGGTGGCGCAACATGACAGGCAAGAGATGGGCGGCGCTCGAAACCAGCAGGAGGCTCGTCCAGCTCGGCGACCGAGGCCCCCAGGCGGTGCGGCGGCTGAAGCTGTTTAATCTTGTCTGCACCGAGCACATCGCAGTTTGGAAAGGCCGGCTTGTCGTCAACTGGCCTCCTCCCGAACGTTCGTGGTGGCGCTGGGCAGCCCGAAACCGGATGCCGGTAGACGCCGTTCACGCGGAGAGCATCTTGGTCAAGCAAATGCCGACGTGGAACGAGATTGTGCTGACCTGGGCGGAGCTGCAGTCTCTGCCGCGAGCTTGGCAAGCAGCGATGGGGCAGTGGCGAGGCGTCTACTTGGTTCTTGATCGCGCCAGCGGCAAGTCATACGTGGGGAGCGCATATGGGCGCGAGAACGTCTTGGCGCGCTGGCAAGCCTACGCCCGAACCGGCCACGGCGGTAACGTCGACCTCAGGGGACGTGACCCACGGAACTTCAGCTTCGCCATTCTCCAGCGTGTTGCACCCGACTCTCCGGCGGAGGACGTCATTCGTCTCGAATCGAACTGGAAAGATAGGCTCGCCACGCGCGAGTTCGGCTTGAACCAGAACTAGCGGGTCGGAGGCGAAGGCGGCCGCTTGAAGAAGAGAAAGCAACACTACGTATGGGAACACTACCTCAAGGCTTGGGCTGTCGGCGGGCAGGTGTGGTGTCGTCGGGGCGAGTCTGTCTTTCGGGCAAACACTGGCAATGTCGGACATCGCCGCGACTTTTACCGTTTGAAGGAAATGTCCTCGGAGGACCTACAGCTTGTCGAGATGCTCATTTCGCAAATGACCGAACCACTCCGCATTTTGGCGAGGGGATGGATTCCACATTTCCAGCAAATCTTTGAAATCAAGCGGGCCTGGGAAGCGAACGGTCGCAGCGACCGCGAATTGGAGGAATGCCTGGACATTGCCATTAACAACATGGAGGAGGACATTCACGAATCCATTGAGGAGAAGGCGGTTCCGTTGCTCGCGGCGCTGCGTGACGGAGATGCCAGCGTGCTCGATAACGATGGGCAGTTTATCGACTTTGCCCGGTTCATTGCGGCGCAATCGCTGCGGACGCCTGGGGTGGCGAGACGAATTGCCGAGAGAGTTCAACGGACCACACCCGTTTTCCAGGTCAAGGCAACCTTGGGACTGCTGCGCACCATATTTTCCACGAACCTTGGGGCAAGCCTGTACGCCGGACGGCGAAAGCTGCGGCTCGTGTTCTTGGACTCCCCGGTTGGTACGGAACTCGTGACGGGGGACCAACCAATAGTGAACACTCGCGGGACGGGGGGCGAGGCCGGGCCGCCACCGACCGAACTCGAATACTACTACCCGGTAACACCAACACGAGCACTGCTGTTGGACTTCGATCACACGAAGGCGGTCAGAGAGAAGAGAACCCTGACCGAGGGCGAGGTGGAAGAGTACAACCGGATGATCTTCGTCAGGTCGGACGAGCAGATTTACGCTAGGAGCGAGGAGCACCTCGCCATCCACATGCCGGCCGCGAATAGAAACACCCCTTGAGCGCGGCGGCTTCCACGGCCAGAAACGGCTGGGACGTCAGCAAGTACCGAATGCCCTTTGGACGCAGCGTCCAGCTCACGGCGCTAGGACCACTGCTCTATCACCGCCTGTCCGCAGTCGCGATTCGCAAGGCCTTCACGAACTGCTCTGCTCCCGTGAGCTCGTCTGACATTCTGGTGGCGATTGTCGCCAAGTCGTCATCCTCCACCACGGTGAAACCGAACCCTGCGAGCAACGCGCGCATCTCGTTTGCGGTGAAGGCAGAGCGGACCGGCTCGCCAATCCGGCGCAGGTAGACCCCAGCCATCTTCCGGATGACGGAGGGGGAGTGATACAAGACAACAAGGCGACTCCTCGGTGCCGAACGCGCCTCGACAACTCGCAGCGTTGCCTCGATGTCGGCACGCTCGAGATACATGACGACCCCTTCCCACACCCAGGTCGTTGGGCGAGCCGAATCGTGACCGGCACATGCAAGCGCGTCCTCAAGGCGGTCGCGAGTGAAATCGACGGGCACGAAACGAACGTCACGAGCGGCTTGCTTCAGCGATGCGACCCGCGCCCGCTTCTCGCGTTGGGAATCGGGATTGTCTACCTCGAACACGGTCGCGTCGGCCAGCTCTGGCATTCGCCACGCCCGCCCATCAAGACCAGCGCCAAGGATGACAACCTGCAAAGACCGAGCCTCTCGTATCGCCTTATCGATGGCAACGGTGCGGGCCACCATCATCTTCGACCGCTTCTCGAGGAACGCAAACCGAACACGTTCACGCAGGTTTGTCGGCGGCATTCCCGAGCGGAAGCGTTCGACGCGCAGTCGAGCGTTCTCTGGAAGCAGAGCGAGTGCGATCGGGTCGGTGAATGCCGCTACCGCGGTTCTGCCATGCGCAGCCGCTCGTGTCGCGCAAACCATTATAGCGGTCTGGCTCTCCTGCCCGGGTGTCACCTTGACCTCTTGGTTGGGGAACGAAGGTACCATGCGAGTACAACCATGAGCGGCTGGCGCCTGCGGTTGGCGTGATGCAGCCGGAGTCGGCACCTACTGCCATCAGGCGCTGCCACGGTCCGGCCTGAGCCATCGGCAATGCTGCTTCCGACTGCGCCACCTGCGCCAGGAGGCAAGACCATGGTACCTTCTGACCACCCCGTAGGTGGCACGGGATACCGTAGGTGGCCGGTAGCCGCGGCTACTCGGCCGTGGTGGGCAGCGTGACCGTGCCGGCCGTGGTGATGGCGGTACCGGGGACCGACAGGCACTCGGCTTCAGGTCGTACGCCCACCCTTGGGTGGATCCCGGACCGGGAGGGGGGCCGACAAGCGCTGAACCAGCGCACGCAAGTTAATCTCAGGAGTCGGCATGAGCGGAGCCTAACGCAAGGCGGGGGGATCACAAGAGCAAGGTCCTTTGCCACAGGTCGTTTCGGGTCTCAACGAGATGCCCACGGGTGGCCGGACGAAGTTGTTGCCGGTTCTCGTCTCCTGGCCGGCGAGCAGGTGGCCGTACGCAGGGCATCAGCCTTCAGAGCTTCGGCTCTCCGGGAGAGCAGAGTGAGGCGTGAAGAAATAGGTCCTCGTTCATTCGCAGGCGCGAAACTGGTTGCAATCCGTCAGGCATGAGATCACAGGGAAGCACCAACCATTCGTTGTCCCGTTGACCGCGTACTCTCGCATTCTCCACGAGCCGAGCGTCCTTCCCATCAACCAGCCTGGAACTGGCTACTGTTGCCACATCGAACACCAGAGCGGCATGCATATCGTTGTTCGCTGATCGGACAACCATCTCTGCGGCAATCTGTTTGACGGGGAAAGCTCCGCCGTCTGCCCAGGAACGGAGTCCATCGTGGAGATGCTCTTCCAGGATCGCGAGAACGTTCTCGTGGTTCTCGCGATAGCGGTACTCGTAGACACCGGGAAGGATGGTCCCCTTGAATCCCAGCTTCGGGACCAGCGCAGGAGTGAATTTCCAAATGAAATGGGTCGCCTGAGCCGGCGAGCAGGCGCAGAGAGTTTTCCCGGGACGGTTTGCGAATCCCATCGCTGTCATCTCGTTGGTCGAAAACGAAATCATCGGACTATGGTACGCAAGGTCCGCTTCTGGCTCGCCCCGATCGTACCCAACGTGAGCAAGCAGGAGGTCAACCTGTTCATGCCTGGCCAGGTCGTTGAGCTTGCCGAAGTCAGCAAACCTCGCCGCCAGGCCATCGCTAAGCGCGTGTTGAACGAATGTCCGACCTCGATGGGGTGCATTTGGATCGAGCCGTCGCGCCACGAGAGAGTCGCCTCGATACAGCACCGGTGTGGTCATTCTTGCACGAGGCAGCTTAGACCAGCTTGGCCATCCGTGAAACACCGATGCCTACGATATGCTATGCATTCGGGTTCCCAAATCTCGGCGGCGAAATAGGGCTGGGGGGTGGTAGGGGCGGTCCCAGCCTGCTGTAGGTCTCCCGGGAGCCTATCGCTACGCGATGGCGTCCTTGGCTGCTTTGACCGGGCGGCCCTTGATGACCTTGCGAGCTGGCTTGGCCTTGAAAACGGTGGGCTCCTTGGTGAAGGGGTTGATGCCTTTGCGCGCCTTGGTGGCGGGCTTCTTGACGACGACCATGCGTATCAGGCCGGGAACGACGAACACGCCGTTCTTCTTCAACTCTGCATGCCCGATGCTGGCCACGGATTCGATGACACCTTTCACGTCCTTGCGGGTGAGCTTGCCGTCGAACTGGTCGGCAATTTTCCGGATTAGGTCGGACTTGGACAGGGGGCCTTTGGGCATCTTGATTTCCTCTCGTTGAGCGCGGGCACATTTGCCGATGGGGTCGGCACGTGCGCTGGGGCAGCATACCCGAAGGCCAGGACCGCAAGATGCTCAATCTGCTGAACAGGTGCAACACCTACACCGGCTAGCATCCGAGCCTCCGCGGTCCCCGTTCGGGTACCAGCGTTTAGTCCTTGGGCAGGCACGAGTCAGCCAATCTTCAAGTTCCATGCCGGCGAAGATAATCTTGCAGACGCATATACCGCCGATCCCGAGACAACCTGGGTGCTTTCTGAAAAATGGTGGTCAAGCACTCGTTGAGCTCGGAGGGTGGCCACGCCTGGTCCTTGATAAGGACATCCAATAGGCGTAGCGCATCCTCCGGAAATCGCTCGGCCAATTTCGACTCGCGCAGCAGGTGGACGATCGTGTCCGGGTGTTCAGTCGGCATCAGCCATGCGCCAACGCCAGCCAGAGCCTTGGGGAATGCGCTTCGGGCCGCGATGCTGACACGAGCCAGACTCTCCGCAATGCTCTTTGAACGCAACTGCCGAGACTTGGGCCAGATGTGCTGCCAGAATGGTTGGATGCGATTACTCCAGTAGTCCTCGCGTTGTTCGTCTGCACCCTCTAGGGCATGGACGAGTGCTTGCGCCGACGCATCCAGGCCACGCTGGGGCAATGCTGCCCATGCCTCCCGGAATTCCGGCTTCGTGCAGATGTCCCCCATGTTCAGAGCCGCGTAGGTCAGAAGCGCCGCAAACTGGTCGGCATGCTGACCCAGTTTCTGGTAGTGTTTGACGGTATCGAGCAATTGGGTCTTGAATGCGATCAAGAGAGGCCGGTACAAGCGCGGGGACCACAAAAATCCTTCCCAAACTACGCGCGCCGCCGCAGAATCCGTCGCCCAATCAAAGAGAGGCAACAAGTTCTCTTCCGTCCAGGGCTGGTCGACACGGAATAGTGCGATTAAATTGGATGCTAACAGCACGCGGCCATGGCGAAACTTCGCCACATTCGTGTTGCAAAGTTGGGTGAAGAGAGGCTTCAGGTCGGCCGGCAGGTTCTCGTTATCCTTTGGCTTCCCCTTGAACCACAAGTTCAGCAAGGCCTGAGTAGCGTGGCCAACCGGGTGGTTGATGGCCCGGTCCACCGGGTTGCCGGTGTCATCCCGATCCTTGTATTCGCACGCCAAGACGCGGTGACATAAATCCAGAAGGATGTCCTCGTTGCGGTCCAACAATCTTGAGACAACCTCCAACCACCAAGCGATGTCGTAGACGGTTTTCTGCAGGACTTCGTCAGGCATGCTGCGAACCAGCTGGGCGAGGAAGTGCCACGAGCGCAACACCAGACCTTCCTGACTCCATGCCTGCAAGGCTTCGCCCCAACGGTTCTCGGGCCATTGCGATGCGCCGGCAAGATCGCAAAGTGCAAGGGCACAATGAAAGAAGCGGGTCCGGCAGGTCTCACGCCACCTGTCATCGTTAAGGGAATGCTGGGGCGGCGGTCGTCTTAGCCAAACAACCAGTTCAGCCCGAGTGCGCGGGGCAACCTCCCCTTGGTAGTTTTCATCAAGGTTGCGAGCACGAGTCCTGCTCCACCAAACGGGGAACTCATCTCTCTCGTCTTCTGCAAGACGCCACTTATTTGCGGTGGCCAACGCAGCCAATCTCTCGGCGGCAGACTCACCAAGTACACCTGAAGATTGCAGCTTGGCCAGACGCAGCCAGACCGAGTGGTCTACAAGTGCTTGCCAGTCTCTTGCGTCAAAGTCATTGCGGAACATCGAACGCGGTGCGCCAGCCAGAATCGCTGCCTCTAGACGAACTCGCAGTTCCGGGGAGATGCGAGTCCCTTGGAGCACCAGGAGTCGTAGCATTTCGCGTCTAACGTCAAGCGACCACAACCACCATGCATTGTCGGCCAGCAACCAGTCCACCCATTCCTCTGCCGCGAGACAGCCGTCCTGGCTGGCCGCGAACAAGGCCAGACGCTTGAAAGTCGGATACCTCGTGCCAAACCACGCCCGAGCGAGTTGTGTGGCGCGAGTTGGATCGCGCTCGCGGATGGCCAGCCAGGCATCGCGAACGAGCTGGATCAAGACCACCCATTCGTGGAAATCTTGGTTCTGTGAGTGGGCGCTAATGGACGGGAGCTCCCAAAGCGATCCGTCGCCACGGTCGTCTCCCTCGCCAAGTTCTCGCCGCAAGTCCAGCGCATCGCGCAGCAGTTGCTGAAGGTCATCGAATAGCTCCGGAAGTGCACGGTGCCAATCTGCGTCGACTTCCACATTGCGCATAGATAGACGGACATAGTCAGTGGTCAACGCCAATTCCCAGCCCACAAGCTGCTTCAAACGCGCCGGCGTCTTGGTCTCCGGGTCATCCTTCGGCCAGCGGAAGGGCTCCTTCAACACCACTTTGGGGGCCAATAGCTCGCGCAACTCGAAGCGGAGCGTGGAGGAAAGCCCCTCGTGCTTGAGTCGAGCCTGCCAGCGATGGAGATCCGCCGTTTGTCGTGGGGACTTTACTCGGCCCGATAGCAGCAGGCGCCACACTTGGCGCAGCGACTCACGGGGAATCGCGTTCGGTGATCGAACCCGGATGCTTGCCAGCTCAGCCTGTTGGCCTTCGCGCTCGTAGCGGGCAAATTCTTCAAGCTGGTGTTCGATCAGCGAAGCTAGTTGATGGTGCAAACGGCCGCCCCTCTTGGCCAACCATAGGATAAGCGCCGGGTCGTCGAGGTGCCTGACCAGCCATCGGCCCACATAAAGCATGACGTCGTCCCATCTGGTCTCGTGGGCGCCATGGGAGGCCAGCATAATTGGCGGCGCCAGGGCATATGGCGCAGGTCGGTGGACCAGGCTGAAGGCAAGCTTCCCATCAATGTCGCCCTGGGGAACGACCTTGAAGCGGGCCAGGTCCCTGAAGCTGTATCGGTCCGCGGATAGCGGCTCCAACCACTCCAGCGACGGTGCAGGATCGAATTCAGCAAATCGTTTCGCCGGCAAGCCCGACTCGTCCGAAAGCGCCCAGAGCATGCGGCCGACGAAATCGTCCTGCTGGGTACTAGCGGAAGGTCGTGCGATTGCGCAGTCGACCACGATGCGCTCCTTGCCAAGAAGGCCGTCGCGGTAGGTTTCGGCCCAAGCCTTCAAGGTAAGGTGCAGAGCCGAGTGGTTGTTACGGTCATCGTAAAGGATGGGCCGAACGCCCTTGGCGTCCCACTCGATGGTGTTGCTCTTCTCGTCTCCCGGTGCGCATGCGCCGAAGGCGTAAGCCTCAGGTGTTTTTCCTCCCAACATCCGGTCTGCGGCCAATGCGTCCATCATGTAACGCAGAACTGGATCATCGATGCTATAGCCGACGAAGCAGACTATGTAGTTACGAAACAGCTCGCTCACAAAGCGGGCCGCCCAGCGGTCGGTCAGATAGGCCAGTCCGAAATCGCCGCTCGTGAGAACAAGTTGGTTCAGCACGCGAGGGTCGGGGTCCTTCGGCAAAAGACCGTGCAAATAGACTAGACCATTCCAGCGGCTGTCTCTCGGAATCGGCAAGAATGGCGCCTCGTAGGCTGGCACAGTGGGCTTTCCCTTGGCCGTTAGCTTCGCAAAGATGCGGTCGAAATTGGTGGTCACCAGGCGCACCGCCCCATCGCGTCCGCGCGCCAGTTGCAGCAGAGACGCGTGGGTCTCGGTAGCGCCTCTCCTCCGGCTCTTCGGCCGCAGCGCTTCCGCGAGTTCATTGCGCACCGCCAACCGCTGACCGGGTAGGCGGCGCTCCAGCAGATCTAATGTGGCGTCGAACTGGCCCCGGTCATAGGCCACCCGCTCGATATCAGTGTGACTGGTGCCGACGAGGTCGTAGATTTTGTCTACCAATCCCTTGAACCCTGGAAGTCCCGCCGGATAGGAGATGCCAGCTCCGCAGAAGAACACCACGCGCCCCTCCTCGTGCGCCTGCAGTAGAGGTTCAGGAATGTCCGGTCCGCCAGCTACGAATTGCATTGGCCAATCTTTGAATCAGCAGACGGCGTGGTCGCGAACGGGATTGCCACCTCCGTCACAATGGAAGCTTTGTGGCGAGCGTTGATATTTTGGATGGGCTGAACGATACCGCCTACTTCCCCCTCTTCATCCCCTTTGCCATCTTCACCGCCGCAGCCACGCCCTTCTCCTTGGCGACCGATTGGACCTTCGCCTTGTCCGCGGCAGACAGCGCTCGCAGCGCACCCAGGTACTGCCCCTGAATCTTCCGTGCCCGTATGACCTTAGGCGTCACCCTCCGCACCTTCTTTGCTGCCGCCTTTGGTGCCGCCACGGGTGCCACAGGTGCCACAACCTGCTTGGCCGGCCTACCAGGTCCACGCTTTTGGGGCGTACCGAAGGCACCTGCGATGGCAGCTTGGAGACGCTGGGCTGCTGCCGATTCCACGGCGGCGGTGATTTGGCTGACGAAGGTATCGATGATGGCGGTGATGTTCAGATCGGACATGCGTTCTCCTGGGGTTGTGTCCGGCGCATGCTATGGGGGATGGCCGCGATCGGCAACAAAATCGAAGTTGGTCAGTCCCACTAGCCCGTCGTCACCTCCGTCTTCATCAGCAGGGTAACCAGCGGCACCGAGAGTGTTCCAGCCAGGGCGATATCCGTGTCATGCTGCTATGCGGGCGGCCCGTTTCGGATGATCCAGCCGTGGGCGGTGCGAAGATTGCACGAAGATGGTTCGGCCCCCCATCACGGAGGGCACACATAGCCCTGGGTGCACTCCCAACGGTTGCTCTGCGCGATGTAGGCACAAGATGTGTATGTCGGACAGCCAGTGGTGTCTATCCCCGCGTCGGGCCCAGGGCAGTCTGAATCGTTGACGCATAGGTCCCCTGGCGTATGGCAATAGTAGGCCTCTTGCGCGCCTATGCCTTCAGCCTCGACATCGGGATTTGAAGTAGCCTCGCCCGAGGGGGAGCAATATCCGCATGGGCCACAATCCGAGTCCACCGCGCAGTTACCTCCGGTGTCGCAAATGTTCGCGCTGTTGTCCGTAGATGAGCTGCGGCAAGCGCACGGCGTCTTCGCTCCACAACTTGAGTCGCTGGAGCACTCGTCATACGAACATCCTCCGGCCGAGACCAGGCCTTCCCAAGGGAAGCAGCGACCGTTGACTCCGGCTGTGCACTGGGAATCGGAGGAGCACGTCGAAGCGTAGGGGGATGGGTAGGGCTGGCTTATCGTACAGGTCACTCCGTCACATACCTGCGGTCCCGGACCCCGCTGCGATGGGCACTGCACCGAACTTGGGCGATGATTGACTGGTGCCTGCCCAGAGCAACTGCCGGAGCTGCCACCAGAGGAAACAACACCACCGCTGCCGGACGGGCCAGTAGTGCCGCCATGGGAGATGGTTCCACCGGTGCCGGACGAGCCGGACGCACCACCGAACGAGATCGTCCCACCCGTACCAGATGTGGAGATGGGCACGCAGGTCCAGCAACCGCACGGGCAGCCACACGGCCCACTGCAGTCGCAGTCATTGGACGGCACCTTGAGCAAGCCAGGGGTGCATGCAGGAGGACAAGGTGGCGGAATGCATGTCACGCTGCTTCCAACGGAGCCGAAGGTACCACCGACACCGCCCCTGCCAGACGAACCGGAGACGCCGCCAAGGGAACGGACACCACCGCTGCCGGACCCGCCCGAGACACCGCCATAGGAGGCCGTACCACCGCCGTTAGATCCGGATATGCCACCAGTGGAGATGATTCCGCCACTGCCGATCGTCCCGCCGGCCTGCGAGCCACCGCTGCCGGAGACGCCACCATATTGGACGCTCCCTTCTCCGCCAGAACCTCCTACACCGCTGCTCCCTCCACCACTCCCACCCTCAGGTCCGATGGTATCCAGCCCCGTGCGGTCACAGCCGACGGCAAGCAACGCGAGCAAGGTTGATACGATAAGGAGCCGCAGCGCATTATCCATCGAAAGTGCTCTCCGGCCTGACTAGCCGCAACAAGCATGCCAGGCACCCGGCTGGCAGCTTACGCCAAATCTCCTTGCCCTGCCGACTCCAGTCTAGCCTCGATCTCAGAATTCTGATGGCCACCGCGGAGATGGCGGCGTGCCCAGTGGTCACAACAAGTGACCGGTCGTCGTGCGTGGATGAGTACCCCCGGGTGCCTCATACGGCACCGAGATTGTCTTCACGTGCGCCAGTCACGCTGATAGCGATGCCACTCGTGGTGACCCAGCGATGTGCCATGAATACTGCTTCGCCGGGGTGCGGCTCGTCAAGCAGCCCTTCGCCCGTTCGGCTCTCGGGGTCCCCACAGCGATAAGGGGCCCCACGGCACCCTTCCCCAAACGCTGGCCTCTTGGCGAGACAGCCAATCGCCACGGGAAAGGGGAGGGCCTGGACTGCCCGGCCAAATCGTGTTCGAATACGGGCCATGGCACTTCACTCCCTTGGTGCCCCTTTCTTTCGGATCGTCCGCCAGCTCCGACTGAATCTCACCCCACCGATGCCTGGCGAGCCACTTCAGTTCACTGCCCACCGTAGTGCGAGCGCCCCGAGCACAGGAGCAGGAGCGATGACAATCGTCCTGGGCACACTCCTGGGAGGCTGCGGCCCACAAATTTACTACACGCCGCTGCAGCCGGCCCCGCATCAGCTTGCCTCCCACAGGATCGAGGACGTCCAGGTCCTGGCTGTTACGCCGCCGTCCGTCCCGCACACGGACATCGGCCTTTACCAGATCTCCCCGGGCATCGGCGGCGCCTTCGACACTGCTTCGCTGATTGCTAGCCTGCGCGCCGAGGCTGCGGCCAGGGGGTGCGACGCTATCCTGGTGACCTCCGTCGCCTACGTCGCCTACGAACGCCGGCGGGAGCCAACGGTACAGGCAAGCTGTGTCGTCTACAGCCAGCCCGTCTCCACCACGCCACCCCGCCCCTCTCGTACCGCCACCGCAGGAGCTCATGGTGCCCTGCCTGCACCAGCTGAAACGCCCGGCCCTCCGCCTGCGGCACTAGCCCAGCCTACGCCTCGGTGAGGAGGCTCGTCCGCCAACCTCACGAGAGAGACGCCGCGCCTTTGTCGTCGGGCACCAAGGAAGCGTTCAACCGTGGGCTGAGTGCCGATTTGGCAAGCTCGGAACAGGTTGGTTTACACCTGGGCGAGTGCTCGCCGGTGAACTGAAGTTCTCCCACTCTTCCCGCCGCCGCTGTGAAAACGACGCCTGAGTCCAGTTAGCTATCGACCCACAGAATGAGGCCACCCCTGCGAATCTGAGTCATACATGCCAGGGGGATGTTGCCTTCCCTGGTCGCACATCTTCTCCGCGCACGTGGCAGCAGCATTGCCGCCCTGCTCGCCGCGCCGACCGACACACCTGAATTTGCGATCCACCTTGTACAGACGCACCATCCTCCTCCCACTCCTGTGAGATTGTCTCTCCAGGGAGCGCCGACGCCGTCACCCGGCTGGTTGCGGCAGAGCCCGAACGGGGCGATCATCGTCCACATGGTGGACACATCATGTGCTGTAGAGTGAATGCTCGGACGAGGATCGTCGCGACGGCGCTCGTCTTCTGGGCGTGTGGTGGCACCAAGGCACCCCAGACTTCTCTGGACGCAGGTCCGCAGGATGCGCCCGCGGATAATGGGCAGGACAATGCGTCTATGCCCGCAAACGACTCGATCACCGCCTGCTATGCCGCGGAGGGAGACGCAAGCGCCGCGGTCATCGCGACCGAGAACGGGGGTAGCGTGATCATCTCCGCCGCTCAGGACATAACCTACAGCGACATGGGCACGGCGCAGGCGTTCTTCTACCGCGCGGGGCAAAGTGCCTACACATTTCAGTCCTGGCACAACCTTGACGGCGCAACGCTAGCTTTCTATCCGGCCTGCGAAGCAATCACGGTGGGCGCGTGCGCAGTAGTCTCGGCGAACGCGATGTATGGGTGCGACCCGCCGCCTCCATCTTGCGAGCCCGTTCCAAGGGCCGGCACTATCACGATCTCTGGAACCGTCTTCGATGATTTAGCCATCACTCCAAATCCAAACGGGACTTATCCTCCCTCGGAAGCGCCTGTCTTTATGGATGGAGACATCCTGACATTTTCGGCCCCGGGTGCTGATGTTCCCCCGTTTCAACAGAACATTGTTGCCCCTGGTTGTGTGGCGATGACGGCGCCAGCGGGCCCTGACGGCGGCGTCATCTACGGGAGCTACCTCATTCCAACCTCGGATGACCTTCAGATCTCCTGGACGAGAGGCGAATCCAACGCATTCGTTGGCGTGACCTTGCTTGGAGGACGTGGAAATCCCGCCACATACGTTTCCGTCTCATGCTCGTTCGATGCGACCATGGGCCAGGGGACAATTCCGCGTCAAGCACTCGCCGCTCTGGCCGGAACCACGGGCGAATTTTTCGTCTACCAGGAACGGCGTGGCTCGATGCAAGCGGGCTCGTATCACGTCCAAACCATCGTGCGCAATTTTGGCAGCGGCGAATCGGACGGGGGAACCTGTGCTTCCAACAACGCGAAGGCCGTATACCAATAGCCTGACCTGGGTGGCGCGGCTCTCGTACTCCGCCCATCGAGATGCGAGTCGTCGCAAGGCTCATTCTACGCATGGTCCGCTGCGGCACAGCCTTCCCCCGATAGCGGCAATCGACATTGTCCAGTGACGATGTCACCGGCAAGCCCAGCAGTAACCGGCGGAACACGGGGGCCGACCTCGGCGCATTCGCGGGCCTCCCTATCGCCTCCGATGGGCTATCGCCGGTGGTGTTGTCGAGTTCGGCCCTAGGTCAGCTACATTAACCCATCCGCCCTTAGCGGACGCAGCGCGTCCATTCGTAGTCGGTCTCCGGGGTCACAAAGGAATCGCCTGAATCGAAGGTGACGATCGAGACCCAGTGGCTAGGAGGGACACCAGAGCCTGGGGACGATGTCCAGAAACCACCTGATGGCGTGCCTAGGAAGGCAGTTTGGTCGATTGTCGGGCCTGGAAACGGCACCGCCGCATCCACGATAGATTCCAGCTCCGTGAGCGTGGGCAAGCGCCAACCAGAACCGTCCAAGGAAAGCCCGGCGCAGTACGCCTTGGCCTCGGCCCACGTGCAAGTACCCACTCCCTCGGCATTTCCATCACATCCCGGTCGCGCCCCGGACATATCCCGCTCCCACGCCAACCCCGTGTTTGTGTCTGTCACGATGAGTCCATCGGAGCTGACGCCAAAGCGAGTGGAGTCGCTTCCGGACTCGACCGCACCAGGCGTGCCTACTGTACCTCCGTTGCCCAGGGTTCCTCTACCGCCAGCCGTGCCGCCCGCTCCATCGCCGAGGGTCAACATGTCTGTCCTGCCACATCCGCACGCGAGAACCTCGAGCAACAGGGTTGACGCTGACAAAATGACAATGGTGATAGAACTGAAGGACATCGACAAATAGCGCTTAGGACGGAGCGGGTGGCAAGTCTGCCGGCCCCAGGCCACCAGGAGCAACCAGAAAGCACGGCGACGTCGAGCCATGGCACGCAGAACGTTGCGGAGCTGCTTGAGGCTGGCCGACTTGGTAGGCATGGTCAAAATCGAATCCCTTTCCGATGCAACATTCTAGCGGATCACGCAACCCTTTCAGCGCCTCGCTGGGGGCTTATCTTCTTCGTGGGGCGGGAGCAGTGGTCGCACGATCTCGTCCGCCTCCCCACCTGTCAGCGTCGTGCGCTCGGGGATAGGGATTTCGGTGCTGGAAAACCAGGGGGTTGGGGCTAGGCAAAGCTGCTTCGGTCGCTTTTCCTTACCCGTCGCCTTCGCTTCTTGAACCACACCAGTTAGCTACCGCTCTGCAAGATGAGCCGGGCTTACGCCATGCGTGCCAAGGGTGTGGCCCGCCCAGGATGGCTTGCATGCCGGGGCCGAAAGTTCGGCGGTGGAATAACCTGGGGGTAGGGTAGGGGGATTGGTACCAAAGAAAGCTCAATGAAGTCGAGGTGTTCCGGGTGGCGTGGTACCAGTTTTGTGCTCCATGTCACTTGTAACTAGCGGATATTACTAAGCTATGTTCAAACTGTTCACAGATTCAGGTTCTGGTGGCTTTACGGCTGTGGGAGTTCGAGTCTCCCCGACCGCACTCAACTAATTCAGGGACTTAGGCCCAATCGAGTTTGGTGCCAGGCGGTTTGTCGCACTGTTTCCCCCGCCAAACTCCCCGTTCAGGCCCGTGATCCGTCGTGCGATACCGCTGACCGCTGCAAGTTTTTCCTTCGTGTCGACGTGTGAGTAGTGCTCGGTCATCGCCTGCGTCACGTGCCCCGTGATGGAGCGAGCCACGATTTCACCGGCCTCTCGGCGCACTTCGTTGTTGAAGGTCCGCCGGAGTCCATGAGTCGTAAC
>CAWKJE010000032.1:0-83731 GCA_963849735.1 uncultured delta proteobacterium | reverse complement strand
TGAACTCTACCAAATGCGCCTCATAACATGATGGAATAACTATGGTTATGGCGATTGGGTTGCGTGAGTTGCCCCCATTGTTGCCCCCAGCGTGCTCACGACTAGGAAGCGCAGCACATCGATAGATTTTGCGCGCCTTGCGCGAAGCGCATATCGCGCGGCAGCAGCGAGCCACCGAAGCTATGAGGTGGTTTCTGGACACCAGCGGATGATGCTTGTCCCGCGCAACCTCGCCGGGCACTCTGGTGGCCGATGAAGTCGAAGAAGGGCGACATCGTTCGGTCGGGCGGTCACGGTTACGAGGCCGTGCTCTCAGACGTAGTCCGCCTGATCCAGGCCGGGCGAAGCACAGCCGCGCGCTCCGTGAATGCGGTCATGACGGCCACCTACTGGGGTATAGGGCGTCGCATAGTAGAGCACGAGCAAGGCGGTGCCCATCGGGCCGCCTACGGCGAGGAACTGCTCAAGCGACTCGCCAGCGATCTCACCGCCCGGCTCGGTCGTGGGTTCTCCGAGCGCAACCTCGAGCAGATGAGGCTGTTCTTCCTGACGTGGCCGATTTCGCAGACAACGTCTGCGGAATCCTTGCCCGAGTTCGATAGAGCCCACCGCATTTCGCAGGCGACGTCTGCGATTTCGTCGTCTGCCCTTTCACCTGCCCCGCTGCCGGCGTTCCCTCTGCCATGGTCGCATTACGTTCGCCTGCTAGGCGTGGCCAATCCGGAAGCTCGCCGCTTCTACGAAGTCGAGGCCCTGCGCGGCGGCTGGACAGTGCGGCAACTCAATCGTCAGATTGGCAGCCAGTTCTACGAGCGCACGGCCCTGTCGCGGAACAAGGCCGCTATGCTCCACAAGGGGCAAGCGGCGACGCCCGACGACTCCGTCACGCCGGAGGAGGCGCTCAAGGATCCGTACCTGCTCGAGTTCCTCGACCTGAAAGACGAGTACAGCGAGACAGAGCTTGAGGCCGCGCTCATCGCGAAGCTCGAGAGCTTCCTCCTCGAGCTCGGCGGCGACTTTACGTTCGTCGGACGGCAGCGGCGTCTGCGGGTGGGCGACGAGTGGTACCGGGTAGATCTTCTGTTCTTCCACCGCCAGCTCCGGTGCCTGGTCATCATCGACCTGAAGCTCGGCAGGTTTACCCACGCCGACGCCGGGCAGATGCACCTCTACCTCAACTACGCGCGCGAGCACTGGACGCTTCCCGGTGAGAACCCACCGGTCGGTCTCATCCTCTGCGCAGAGAAGGACAGCGCTGTCGCGAAGTACGCGCTCGAGGGGCTGCCGAACAAGGTGCTGGCGGCCGAGTACAGGACCGCGCTGCCCGAGGAGCGCGTGCTGGCCGATCAGATCGAGCGGACGCGCCGCACTCTCGAGGTGAGGATCAGGTCCGCGCGTAGACGAGAGCAGAAGTAATGTTCACCGCACAGGCCATTTCCAGCCGGCCGCAAGCCATCCCTTCAACCAGTCCATCCGCACTGGCGCTAATCACCTCGTGCGCCAGCGGCAGGACGGTCACCATCAGCGCGTACCGTCATGCTTGAACTCAGAGCGGCATTCGAGCCACACCTGCTGGCATGATAGCGCGATAAGACATGGACGACCCTGATTCCGCCAGAGCAAGGACGACACCCCTGAGACGTCGGCTCGGCGTAGTTGTCAGGGGCGTTGGGTGCCGTTGCGTCTTGCTACAAGGCGTCGCAACTGATCGTGGCTACGTCGCCATAGGGCGAAATGGGACAGTCGACAAATCCGCCACCGAACTTGCAGTGGGAGCGAAGAGGAGTAGAACCGCCGTCGTACGGGCACACAAAGTGCCCCAACTACGCCGATGCCCCGACGCCCACCTCGCCGACCTCTCGTACGACCGCGCAGCGACTTGGGGATTGAGATCATCAAGGTGCCCAAGAGGTCTGCAGGGCACGCCTCCGTAGACAGCAGCGCGGCATCCGCCGACAGGCCAGCCGCGCTCTTCACGTGCGAAAGCGCCTGCGTCCGTAGTGATATTGCGAAGCTCGTGGCGGCGGAGGTTTGTCGTCGGTCTCCTCCTGATCGCTTGGTTCGACTTGAACTCGACGACGCGTCCACAAAGAATCCCGGCCGACGAATCTTGGTTCGTCGCCTTGCTCGTGCAACCGTGCTGGAAGGCTGCTCAATTCAATGCGGTTCGAGACTGCTGCACGACCTTCTTCCCAAGGTGGATCTGGAAGTGATCCCCGTTGACCAGTTCTACAAGCTGGAAGGCAACCCCTTCGGACTCGAGGACATCAAGCCCGCCAAGCAAGCGAAAATCATCGCCCGGGCCGCGGAAGGGCTCCTCGAGACCCTCAATCGGGACAGGCGCGACGGGGATGGGTCGGTCTAAGACGCCTCGGCCGTGATGGACAGTCCTGAATCTGGAGGTCTCATGAAGCGCGCATTCCTCGTACCACTTTTTCTCCTCGTCCTCGACCGTGCCGGCGAAGCGCCGTTGGCGTCGACGACAGGGCAACCGTTCGCCGTCGAGTACTACTACAAGACCAAGTGGGGACACGCCGACGAGTTCCTCGCGCTGTTCAAGAAGAACCACTATCCCGTCTTGAAGAAAGAAGTCGAGATGGGACGCATGCTCAAGGTGTGGATGGACCAGGCCCGCTACCACACCACCGAGGATGGCCGCTGGGACTACCGCGTCACCATCGTATTCAAGAACGCGACCGTGGCGACTGAGCCGTTCGACGAGGACGCGCTCAAGCAGAAGCTTTTCCCCGACCAAGCGCCCTATCAGAGGGACGAGCAGCGTCGATTCGAGATCCTGGATGCCCACTGGGATCTGCCGATCAAGACGGTCGATCTGGAGGAGTCCGTCAACCGAGGCCGGCCGTGAGTCCTCGGGCCTAGGCGTCCATCGGGCAAGCTTGACGGCGGGGCGCTGAAGTCGACCACGTGGAGCAGACTGGTGTCTAGAATAATAGAATTATTCTTGACCCGATCCCGTGCCGCTGACAAGCTGGACGCGTGGAAAGGCCATCCGCTGTGGTAGGGGATCTCTGGGCAACGGCGCCCAGTGCTCCCGGCGGCGCTAGCAGGCGCCGAGTCAAGACCCTTCGGCTTGACCAGGGAGGCGGACCGTTCCGGCTCGAGTTCGGCGGTCAGCTCGCCTGCCTCGACGTGGCCTTCCAGACCTATGGCACCTTGTCTAGCAACCGGGACAACGCTGTGCTCATCACGCACGCGCTGGCTGCCGATGCCCATGTGACAGGAGACGCGGACCCCTGGGAGCGACCGGGCTGGTGGAACGATGTCGTGGGGTCGGGCAAGCCTATCGACACGCAACGCTTCTTCGTGATCTGCCCGAACATCCTTGGCAGCTGTCACGGAACCACAGGCCCATCGTCGATTGATCCCGGGACGGGCGTACCCTACGGGCCGCGTTTTCCCCGTATCACCGTGGGTGATTGGGCGACCGTGCACGCCGCGCTGCTGGACGCCCTTGGGATCGACAGACTCTACGCGGCGGCAGGCGGATCGATCGGCGGCCAGCAGGCGCTGGAGCTGGCCCTTCGCTTTCCCGACCGGGTTGCTCGGATCGCGGTCTTGGCCGCCGCCGCTCGACTTTCTGCGCAAGGACTGGCCTTCAACGCCTGCGGCCGGGCCAGCATCGTCGGCGACCCGCACTTCAGGGGTGGCGACTACTACGGTCACGCGCCGCCCACGGGAGGGCTCAGCGCCGCGCGGATGATGGCCCACATCACCTATTTGTCCGACGAGAGTATGCGCGGCACCTTCGGTCGGCGGCCTCGCGAGCAGCAGGGCGGCGCCGGGGATGCGTTTGGAGCAGAGTTCGCCGTCGAAGACTACCTTGCCGACCAGGGGCGTCGCTTCGCGCTGGAGTTCGACGCCAACAGCTACCTCGCGATCACTCGGGCGATGGATTACTACGACGCCGCTGCTTGGGGCGACGGCGATCTCGTCGAGGCATGCCGCCGCGTGGGTGCCCGCGTTCTGCTGCTATCCTTCGACAGCGATTGGCTCTATCCGCCGAAGGATTGCCGGGAGCTCGCGATCGCATTCGTCCGGGCGGGCAAGGAGATTCAGCATGCGAATATCCCATCTCCCCACGGACACGATTCGTTCTTGCTCGGCTCGAGTGCCATGAACAACTTCGTCCGCGCCTTTCTCGATGGTTGACCCGATGCCGCGTCTCGACGATCCGCGCATCGATCCCGAGCTGCTCGAGCAGCGCGACGTGGACAGGTTGCCACCCGGACTATTCGAGTGGCGGGTGGCCGAGGTAGTGAACTTGGCCAGCCGTCGTGCGGCTCGGGGTGAAGTACCGGCTCGCGCGCCGGCACGCTGGCAGGACGACATCATCGTGAATGAGATCCCGCGCGGGGCAAGCGTGTTGGACCTGGGCTGCGGCGACGGCCAATTGCTCGAGCGCTTGCAAAGCGAGTGCGGCGCTCACGGGCACGGGGTGGAGATCGACCTAGGCGCGCTCCTGAAGGCGGTCCGGCGTGGGGTGTCGGTGTTGCACGCGGATTTGAACGAGGGCTTGCGCTGGTTTCCGGACCAGAGCTTCGACTATGTGGTCCTAGAGGAAACCCTGCAAACTGTCCAAAGCCCCAGGGTGGTCCTGTCCGAGTTGCTGCGTGTAGGGCGCCGAGGCATCGTGTCGTTTCCGAACTTCGCAAACTGGCGGGTGATCGTCGATTTTGTCGCGCACGGCCGGATGCCGGTCACCTCCGGATTGCCATTCCCGTGGTACGCGTCGGAGAACATTCACCCGTTCACCTTGCAGGACCTGCTCGACTGGGCCGACAGCTCAGGTATGCAGCTGGTGTCGGGACACAGCCATGCCGATGGCTCGGTGCGCCCTCTGCGGCCGGAGGACAACCTGCACGCGGAGGCGGTCGTCGTTGTCCTGCAACGCAAGTGAGTCCGCGCATCGGGGATGGTCCCCGTTACTCCTGGTGCTACCTGACGCCACCGCCTTCCGAGGACACCTTCAGCGGGGCGGCCGAGGTTAAGGCGGGCGCCGCCGTCTGCGCGGCGATTTCGCCCGTCGTACAGGGGCGATCCGCGGGGCCCAATGCTCTCGGCGCATTCGCCTCCCCTCCGCCGATAGCCTCACGACGAGACATCTGTCTTTTATAGTTGACACGAGTTCCGGGCTCGACTAGAACTGTTGTCGACGAGACGCCTGGAACCGGTCCTTGGGTACTCATGAACGAGTCATGAGCTCGCAGAAAGCGTGGGCTGACGAGATGACTGCAGATGCGGCAGTAGACAGATTCATCCGTGATGGCACCGACGAGGGTGCCGTCACGGTCGGAAACACACCCCTGGTCCGGCTGCAGCGGATCCCCGTCGGGGTTACTGGAGCAGCCATCTACGGCAAGTGCGAGTGGCTTAACCCAGCTGGGTCGGTCAAGGACCGCCCGGCGTTCTGGATGATTCGCGATGCCGAGCGGCGCGGACTCCTCGATGGCAGGCGTGGTCTGCTGGATTCGACCAGCGGGAACACCGGCATCGCCCTGGCCCAGCTCGGCGCCAGCCGTGGCCATCGGGTAACGCTGTGCATGCCGGCCAACGCAAATGCGGCACGCCAGCGCCTGCTCCGGCTTCTCGGCGCGAACCTCATTCTTACCGACCCACTGGAGGGGGATGATGGCGCCCGTAGGGTTGCCAAGCGCATGGCGGCCGAGCGTCCCGACGAATACGTCTATCTCGATCAGTACAGCAACCCCATGAACTGGCAGGCCCACTATCATGGCACCGCGCTCGAGATATGGCGGCAGACTGACGGACAGATTACCCATTTCGTGGCCTGCATGGGGACCAGCGGAACCTTCACGGGCACCAGCCGCAGGCTTACTGAGCTGAACGCCACCATTCAGCGCATTGCGGTTCAGCCCGATGCCGCGTATCACGGCATAGAAGGCACCAAGCACTACGCTACCAGTGACGTCCCGCCGCTCTTCGATGCGTCGCTCGTGGACCGCCAGGTTGAGGTCTCGACGGAAGATGCCCATCGGATGGCGCGGCGGATGGCGCGCGAAGAGGGATTACCGGCCGGCACGAGCGGCGGCGCAGCCGTGGCGGCAGCGCTCCGGGTGGCGCGCGACCTGACCTCAGGCGTGGTCGTCGCCATCCTGCCTGACAACGTCATGAAGGCGCTGGGAGATCCTCAGTGGGCGGAGCGGCCTTCATGAGCGGCGCGATCGTGCGCCTGTCTGCCGACGTCGAGGCTGAGATTCGCACGCAGTGCGAGCGTGCCTACCCGCTCGAGGCATGCGGCGCCATACTCGGCCGTGGCGACGGCGAGAGCGAGTCCTGGACCGTGCTCGCGATCCGACCTGCGCCAAACCGGCACGGTGATGATCAGCGCAGGCGTTACCTCGTTCCACCTGAATTCCAGGTGGCCGCCGAGCGCGATGCGCGTCTACGCGGTCAAGACGTGATTGGCTACTTCCACAGCCATCCGGACCACCCGGCCCAGCCATCCGAGTACGACCGCCTTCACGCCTGGGTCGGCTATTTGTATGCAATTTGTGCCGTGGCCCAGGGCCGAGCCACCGATATGAGCGCGTTTGCCCTGGAAGAGGGAGGCGGCGCGTTTCAGCCTGTTCGCATCGAAAAGGTCACCGATTCGTCCCCATTGCCTTCGGAGGTTATTTGATGTCCGTGACCATTCTGATTCCAACCCCATTGCGTCGTTACGTGGGTGGTGCGAAGAGCGTCGAAGTGACCGGCGACACTGTCGAGGCTGTCTTGTCGGCGTTGGCCGACAAGGGCCCGGACTTGCGACGGCAGCTATTCGACGACAACGGCCGGGTGCGCAGCTTCGTTAATGTCTTCTTGGGCGATGAGAATGTTCGCAGCCTGAGCAGCGCTGGCCAGCCGGTTCCGGTGCGCGATGGTGATGTTTTGACTCTGGTTCCCGCCATAGCCGGCGGTGCGCCCGAGCCCGATCTCTCGCGCGACGAGATCCTGCGTTACAGCCGTCACCTCATTATGCCCGAGGTCACTCTCGAGGGGCAGAAGCGCTTGAAGAAGGCCCGCGTGCTGTGCATCGGCGCGGGCGGTTTGGGCTCGCCACTGTCGCTCTACCTCGCCGCCGCGGGCGTGGGCACTCTGGGCATCGTCGACTTCGACGTCGTGGATCTCACTAACATCCAGCGGCAAATCCTTTACTCGACCGCCGACGTTGGTCGGCCAAAGCTTGACGCCGCGAGAGAGCGTCTGCGCCAGCTCAATCCCACGATCGAGGTCGTCACCCACCCGGCTCATCTCTCAAGCTGGAATGTGATGGACCTCTTCGCTCAGTACGACATTATCGCGGACGGGACCGACAATTTCCCCACGCGATACCTGGTCAACGACGCCTGCGTGCTCACCGGTAAACCGAACGTCTACGCCAGTATCTTCCGTTTCGACGGCCAGGTCAGCGTTTTCGACGCCAAGCGAGGGCCGTGCTATCGGTGCCTCTTTCCCGAGCCGCCACCGCCCGGCCTGGTGCCCTCGTGCGCGGAGGGTGGGGTGCTGGGCGTCCTGCCTGGCATCGTTGGGTCGCTGCAAGCGCTCGAGGTGCTCAAGCTCATTCTCGGCGTGGGTGAGCCACTGATTGGACGGTTGGTCATGTTCGATGCCCTGGGCTTCGAATTTCGCGAGCTGCCGGTCCGGAAGGAAGCTGCCTGTGCGGTGTGCGGAACCTCCCCGACCATTACGGCGCCGATCGACTATGAGGCATTCTGCGGCATAAGGGGGGAAGAAGCAGAGGTCGATGCCAGTGGCGTCCCCGCGCTTGGCGTGGAGGAGCTCGATCGGCGCCGCAAGGCGGGCGAGGAGTTCCATCTGCTCGACGTGCGCGAAGCGCATGAGCATGCCATCGTCCGGATTCCAGGGGCCGTCGCTTTTCCGTTGAGCGAGATCCATGCTCGCATCCATGAGCTGGACTCGTCGCGCACCTACACGCTCTCCTGCCACCACGGCACTCGCAGTGTTCAGGCTTACCGGCAGCTAAAGCGGGCCGGCTTCAACCACTTGCAAGTTCTGGCCGGTGGTGTCCACGCCTGGGCCGAGAAGGTCGATCCATCGCTACCGCGTTACTAGCCTCCGATAGCCTAAACCTTCGTCCCCTTCCCCAGTCACCGACTCTCCTCATTCTCTTCAACTGCCACGGAGCCCACCATGACCGAAGAAACCCAAGGCCGCAAAGTGCTCGGCGACGTTGCCGCTCGCCAACTCGCCAATACCACCAAGACCGTAGTTCAGACCACCATCATCACCCCGCGCTGGCTGCCTAGGCTGTTGTCCTGGGTTCCGGTGGAGGCGGGCACCTATCGCGTCAACCGCGCCAAACCTGGCGACACGGCCGACGTCGCGGTTTGCGGACAAAAGACTGACCAAGAGCTGCCCTCGACCTTCGTGGACTACGTGGAAAAGCCGCGCGAGTACAACCTTAGCTCGATCAAGACCGTGCTCGGCGTGCACACCCGCATCACGGACCTATATAGCAGCCCGCACGACCAGCTCAAGGAGCAGCTTCGCCTAGTCATCGAGGCACTCAAGGAACGACAGGAGTACGAGCTGCTCAACAACGGAGACTACGGCTTGCTCAAGAACGTCGACGCCTTGCAGCGCATTCCGACCCGCTCGGGACCGCCAACCCCCGACGACCTTGACGAGCTGATCTCGCGCGTATGGAAGGAGCCTGGCTTCTTCCTCACCCACCCGCGCGCCATTGCCGCGATTGGCCGTGAGGCCACGTTGCGCGGGGTTCCGCCAGCCACCGTCACGTTGTTCGGCAGCCCCTTCCTCACCTGGCGTGGCATTCCCATCATTCCCTCCGACAAGATTCCGTTGAGCGGCAAAGTCGGGGCGCAGAAGACCAGCGTTCTTCTCCTGCGCACCGGCGAAGCCAAGCAGGGCGTGGTCGGATTGTTCCAGCCCGGATTGCAGGGGGAACAGGGCCCCGGCCTTTCGGTTCGCTTCATGGGCATAGACCGAACCGCGATCGCTTCTTACCTCGTATCGCTGTATTGCTCGGCGGCCGTGCTAACCGAGGACGCCATCGCGTCCCTCGAGAACGTGGATGTCGATGCCTATCATGAATATGTGCGTGCGCGATGAGCACCCTCGACCAAATCACGGTAGCTAGCTCACCCCTGGCTGCTCCCATCGATGAGCAACTCGTCGCTCGCTTGGCCAACGAGTTGTTCTCGGCGGCATCGTTCTCACCCGCGGCGCTGGACATCCCGCTGATGCCGACGGCACCAGCGAGTGTCGGGCCGCCAGCGCCACCGGCCCGAGCTTCGCCTGCCGCACCTCCTCCGGGGCCGGCAACGGTGTCCTCGGGGTATCAGAATCCGTCCCGAGCTGATTCCGCACCTGGCCACCCAACCCGGAGGATTCGATGTCGCCTCCGTCCGGATGGACTTTCCCATCCTGCGCGAACGAGCTCACGCCAAGCCGTTGGTCTGGCTCGACAACGCAGCGACCACACAGAAGCCCCAGTCCGTCATCGATCGCATCAAGAACTTCTACGAGCACGAGAACTCCAACATCCACCGCGCGGCCCACGTGCTGGCGGCTCGTGCGACGGATGCATATGAGGCGGCCCGCGAAAAGGTGCGGCGATTCCTAAACGCACCGTCGGCCAACGAGATCGTGCTCGTGCGGGGCGCCACCGAGGGGATCAACCTGGTCGCGCAAGCTTGGGGCAGGCAAAACGTGCGCTCCGGTGACGAGATTCTGGTCACCTGGCTGGAGCATCACTCCAATATCGTTCCTTGGCAGCAGCTCGCGGCCGAGCAAGGGGCGGTGTTGCGGGTGGCGCCCATCGACGATCGCGGCCAAATCATACTCGAAGAGTACGAACGCCTGCTCGGCCCACGCACGCGCCTCGTGGCATTCGCCCACGTCTCGAATGCTCTCGGCACCGTCACACCGGTGCGTGAGCTGGTCGAGGCTGCCCATCGCCACGGCGCGCGGGTTCTGGTCGACGGAGCGCAGGCGGTATCCCACCTGCGCGTAGATGTACAGGCGCTCGATGCCGACTTCTACGTCTTTTCCGGGCACAAGGTCTTCGGGCCGACGGGGATCGGCGTCCTGTTCGGAAAATCCGACCTGCTGAGCACGATGCGTCCGTGGCAGGGGGGCGGCAACATGATCGCCGACGTCACCTTCGAAAGGACCATCTATCACGCCGCCCCTGCTCGGTTCGAGGCCGGCACCGGCAACATCGCTGATGCGGTGGGACTGGGGGCAGCCATCGACTACGTGGAGCGCATCGGTATAGAAAACGTCACTCGCCATGAGACCGATCTCCTCGAGCACGCCACCGCGGCACTGGCCGCGATCCCTGGCCTTCGCCTCATCGGAACAGCCCGGGAGAAGGCAGGAGTGCTGTCCTTCGTTCTTGATGGATTTAGCTCCCAAGACGTGGGCGCCGCGCTCGATCGAGAAGGCATCGCGGTACGAGCCGGTCACCATTGCGCCCAGCCGGCGCTGCGGCGCTACGGCCTCGAAACCACCGTGCGTCCCTCGCTTGCCCTGTACAACACGCATGAGGAAATCGATTTGTTGGCGGCTGCGATTCGACGGCTAGAGAGCGGGTCGACGGATGGGCTCGCATGAGCGCCACCAACCGGGATGGGAGCCTCTAGCCGTGGTTTGGCCGTGTTGCCGATTGGCCCCGCGTCTCCGCTATGATAGACAGATGTCCCGCAGAGAGCACAGAGGACGATGGTCATCACACTCCCGAATCTTCGAGCCCACTCCCTCACCGTACGCGCCAGAGCGTTGGTGTTCGAAGACCCCTGCTCGCGGGAGCTGCTGCGCCAGATTCGTCAGATCGCGCCCAGTGAAGCGACGGTCCTGGTCGTGGGCGAGACCGGTACCGGCAAGGAGATTGTCTCCCGCTACGTCCACGAGCTGAGTCGTCGCGCCTCCGGTCCGTTCGTCGCTGTCAACTGCGGCGCGTTCTCCGAGAACCTGGTTGACGCAGAGCTGTTCGGCTACGAGCGGGGAGCCTTCACCGGCGCGTCCTCCACCAAGAGCGGTTGGTTCGAGACCGCGGGGGGAGGCACCCTGTTTCTCGACGAGATCGGAGACTTGTCGCTGCCCCTTCAGGTCAAGCTCCTGCGCGTTCTGCAGGAGCGAGAAGTCGTTCGTCTGGGGTCGCGCACTGCGATTCCCATCGACGTCAGACTGGTGGCTGCCACGAACGTCGATCTCGGCGCAGCGGTGCGCGCCGGGCGATTTCGGGAGGATCTCTTCTTCCGGCTCAACGTTGCCTCGCTCACCGTACCGCCCTTACGCGATCGTCCCGGCGACATCCTTCCCCTGACCGAGCACTTTCTGCGAGTTCACGGCCAGCGCTGCGGTATCGACGATCCCACCCTCAGCGCGGAGGCTGTGCAGAAGCTTCTCGACCACAGCTGGCCCGGCAACGTACGCGAGCTGGAGAACGTCCTTCATCGCGCCGTCCTGACCAGCCACCAGGGCCTCATCCAGCCAGTCGATCTTTCCCTGCACACCAACCAAGTCCGCGTACCCGGTGAGCAGGCGTCCCTTACGCCGACCAATCTGGGGAGCTTCGAACGAGCGCTCGTCCCCCTCTTCGAACGGGGAGGCCCAGAGCTCTACGAGAAAATCCTTGCGGTGGTCGTGACGCAAGCGTATCGCTTCTGCCACGAGAACCAGGTTCAGACGGCCAACCTTCTTGGCATCAGCCGTAATGTCCTGCGCGCCCGTCTTGCAATGTCGGGGCTCATTGCTGGCCGCAAGGACAAGAGACGCGGTGTAATCTCGGTGGCCAATGCCCCCTCGGAGACCAGTTAGAGCTCCGACATGACACAACAATCCGTCGGCGCGCTCGGTTGCAAGTACCTCTTTGGTCCGGTCTTCTCGCGTCGCCTTGGTCGATCTCTGGGGGTGGATCTTCTGCCTTACAAGACCTGCTCGCTCGATTGTGTCTATTGCGAATGCGGTGCTACCACGCACCTCACGGCGAGCACGGCCGCCTTCGTCCCAACCGGTGACGTTCTGGCCGAGCTGGATGACTACCTTGGCCGCAGCCCGGCTATTGACTTCGTCACATTTGCCGGATCCGGCGAGCCTACCTTGCACGCCGATCTGGGCAGTATCATCGCTCACCTCAAGCACCGGCATGGCAGATACAAGGTCGCGGTGCTGACCAATGGCACGCTGTTCCGACGGCCCGAGGTGAGGGCTGCAGTCATGGAGGCCGATCTGCTGGTCCCATCCCTCGACGGAGCAACTGCAAACTCCTTCCAGGCCATCAACCGGCCCGAGCCCAGCATCCTTATCGACGATGTCGTTGAAGGGCTGGCGGCCATGCGAAAGGCATACCGCGGTACTTTCGTGCTCGAAGTTTTCGTCGTCCCCGGAGTCAACGATGGCGAGCGCGAAGTGGGCGCGCTCCGCGCAGCTGCCTTGCGGATCAGTCCGGATGCCATTCAACTCAATCGCCTCGATCGCCCCGGTGTCCTGCCCTGGGTATGTCAGGCGTCCGATGAGCTGCTTGCTCGCATCCATAGCCAGCTCGAGCCGTTAACGGTTTTCGAGGTGGCGCGCCGGCAGCCCGGCGAAGCCCGCCGAGCGGACGATGGTCTGGTTCGGCGCGCCATCCTCGCCCGTCTTGCCCAAAGTGCCTTCGACACAACCACCCTGGCCTTCTTGCTCGGTTACCACGAAGGTCTGATCGCCAAGCACGTGAATCAGCTGCTCGCCGAGGGACGGCTGGAGCGCGTCGCCGAGGACGACGCGTCATCGGAAACATCACCCCGACGCTTGGTGGTGAAAGCTGTCTGATTACTGCGCAATACTGTCGCCGCCTCGAGCCTCGCTAGCCCCGAGGCAGCAGCAGCGCTGGCCACCTCGGGGTCGGTGCGCGTACTCCGCCTCCTAGCGCTCACGCACGCCCGTACGCGCACCGACCATCCCCCGGGCTGTCAACGGACGCTTCCGCGGCAGAGAAACCGGTTCACCCACCGCTCCCGACCCATTGGTGTGTCCTTAGGTTGATGGTGGCATCGTGTCTGAACGAGAACGAAGCAGAATGCCCCTTCCTTTGGCCGATACACCGGTGGATGAACCATGATGGCCCTCCAATGCAACCTTGGTGCCGTCTGAAAGGCGGCTCGAGACCGACGAACCTGGCCGCTGACATGTCCCAGGGCAGCACGTGTGGGGACCGACGCTGCGAGCGCAGCAGTTCACCAGGTCCACGTCGCGCTGGGAGATGACGTGCTGCCGGCGCAGCACGAAATGGGCAGCGATTGTTGATGGAGAAGCAAAGGGGTATGGATCCGAAGATCCGGGCGTGGCCAAACCGCTGAAAGAGCATCCTCCGTTCGCCTCGTCCAGGGGCACCTGGGGTAGGGCGTCCTTCTTGCAGATGCCGGCCGCAGCCATGAGCACACCTCCCTCGGCCCACACCCCATACAGCTATCATCCTCGAGAGCTGGCCGCCCACGACGCTGTCAGACACCTGCTGGCGCAGAGGTACGGATCCGCTAGGACGCCTGAGCCCTTCGGTATCAACACTACGCTGGAGCACATCCTCGCTCATCGGTCTGTGCGTCGGTATTCGCCCAGACCCGTATCAGAGCAGACCCTGGAATTTCTGGTCGCTGCCGCGCAATCAGCCGCCAATTCCTCCAATCTCCAGTTGTGGAGCGTCGTGACGGTTTCCGATCCGGAGCGTAGGCGGCAGCTGGCCAGTGTTACCGGAGGTCAATCCCATGTCGAGCGGAGTCCCTTGTTCCTGGTCTGGCTGGCGGATCTTCATCGCATCTCCGAAATTGCTGACCGGCGCCAGACGAGCAAGGATGGCATCCCATTTCTAGAAACCTTTCTCAGCGCGGTGGTCGATACCGCGCTGGCGGCCCAGAACGCGGTGCTCGCGGCTGAGTCGCTCGGGCTCGGGACCGTATATATCGGAGCGATTCGCAATCAACCGAACCGGGTCGCCGATATCCTGTCCCTGCCACCAAATGTCGTTGCCATATTCGGCCTGTGTGTGGGCTGGCCCGATCCAGACATTCCAACCGCCATCAAGCCCCGCCTGCCGCAGGAGGTTGTGCTGCACAGGGATGTCTACCGCTCATTGGAAGCCCATCTCGGAAGTCTTGAAGACTACGACCGGAAAGTGACCGAGTTTCAGCGCCAAACCAGGAGCTCGACCCAGAAAGCCTGGACGGAAAAGTCCGCCGAAAGCATCGCGACCGTGGCGGCCTTGGGGGGCCGGCACATTCTCCGTGCCGAGCTGGCTGCACGAGGCGTTGGCCTAGAGTGAGGTCCGAAGCCGCGCGCAGAGGGCGAGATAGGGACCAGCCGGCTCCGGCCGAGGCCGAGCTCAACCCGTTCAGCGCGGGCTTGGGGCCCCCGTAGCCGGACCGGCGGGAAAGGCGGCTCTCAGAGCATCATCTCAAGAAAGGCCCTAAGGCGCATCTTCTGCTCCTCGGTGGCGGGATCGTTGTGGGCGGTCCCGTCCAGAACCAGCACCGGCACGCCCTTCTTGGCGAAGTACTCGTATTCCATCTCGCGCGCGATGGCCAGGTACGGGCAGTTGGTGGTGCCGCCGATGATGACGCCACGGGCGCCGAATTCCTTGAGCTCGCGTTCGATACGAAACCGCCGCAGGCTAACCACGCCGCCGCACTTGTCGTGCATGTCGCCCCTTAGCTGCATCTCCAAGAGGTAGTCACCCAGAGCCTCCAGCGGTGGCAAATCCTCGCGATAGAGCTGTGGAATCGAGCCGCAGACCACGGCGCCGATGGTCTCATCGATGGCCGCATAGAGGTCCTCGCAGTGCATGACACCGACCAAGACCAAGGGAATGTGGAAAGGCCTCGGACCCTTGGCGACCTCCTTGAGCTCCTCGATGAGCAGGTCCAGTGCATCGATAAAGGCCCCTTCGTACCTCTTGCTGTTCGAGAGCTGTCCGATGAGATTTACCTGAACCAGTGACACGTAGAAGGGATTGTGAAGTCGAAGCCTCATCATCTCCTGAATCTTGCGAATGATGGCGTTGCGAGCAATGATCTCCTCGCGCACGCGACTCTCATCCGCGGGCTTGCCCGTCAGCCACAAGGCGAGCCTCTGCGCCTCGTTGGCATAGAAACTGACGTATTCGCTGCGGCGGGCGGGGTCCATCTTGAACACCGTCAATGGCTCGACTATGAAGACCTCGTATCCATCGCTGCGGAGAAGCTCCTGGGCCATGACCTCTGGCTCGCAATCACCCCCAAAGTGGACGATGCGGCCCATTTTCTTGCCGCCAAGCCGCTGGTCCTCCATGTGGTGGGCGCCCAGCTTCAGCTTCATGAACGTGCAGGCCTCGGGTGGGATCTGGAAGTAGTCTTCCGCGACCCCGACGGCGTTGTGGCTGTCTCTATTCAGCCCGAATAATCCCTTACCCCCGGGGATGTCGCAGGCCCGCATCAGAGGGCTCCAGCCAAAGATGTATCCTAGAACCGGCTGGCCAGCGGGACTCGTGCTCGTGGTCTCGATGGCCGGCAGGGCGTGCATCTTTTGTGAAATCCGCTCGAAAAGCGCGAGAGCGCGCGACCCGGTGCCTGCGTGAACATTGCCAAGGCCAGCGCGGGGACGCGAACCGAGATTCTGAGCGGAGGCTGGACTGTTCATTACGTTTTGCCTCGAATGGAATTGCCCTGTGCGTATGCGTCGAGACAGGTCACTGAAGGGTCAGGATGGCGCCTGCCGTCATCAGGACCACCCCAATGGCGGAATACGGCGAAAGAGGCTCGCGCAGCAGGAGCATGGCCAGGACCATGGCCAAGGGTAGGCTCAGCTTGTCGATAGGCGCAACCCGGGTGACGGGCGCGAGCTGAAGGGCTCGAAAGTACGTGAGCCACGAAAATCCGGTAGTCAGACCAGAAAGAACCAAGAAGAACGTGGCTCTCGATTCCAGGCGAGCTAGAGCCCTGTATTCACCATGGACCAGGACGACCATCCACGCGAAGAGCAAGATCACAGTAGTACGTATGGCCGTGGCGAGGTTGGAAGGGACACTCGTGACGCCCAATTTGCACAGGGTGGCGGTGGCGGCCGCGAACACCGCGGAAGCAATGGCGTAGGGCAACCAGTCCATCTTGTGCTCTTTCACAGCGCGCCGGCCTGCCATGAGCGTGAAGTCTAGGCTATGGGTGGAAGGCCCTTGCAGCCTCTAGCGAGAAAAGGCATGGAGCTACCACCATCTGCAGATCAGGGATGCGCCGACGGTGCGAGGGTCGGCCCAGTAGACGGTGTCTCCCGTAGCGCCCGCTGCTCCGGGCAAGGCGTGGTTCTTGTAGCGGACATCTAGGAGATTGTTGGCGTAAAGAACCAAACTGACCTTCTCGTCTCGGCTTTGCAGTGTGATGCGGCCGTTGATCAACGAGTAGGCATTCTGCTGCAGCAGGGGATCGGTCTGGCCCGTGGTGTAAAAGAATTGCCGGCTGGTGAAGTGCCAATCGCCGCCCAAAGAGAGCCTGAAAGGGATTTGCAGCGGCAGGGTAACATCTGCCCGCAGGAGCGACGACACCGTTGGGGAGCGAACGAGATGGTTCCCCGTGTAGTTCTCGCCACCGTACAGGGCCTTGAAGTCGGTGAACTTCGCGTTCAGAAGCCCAAGGTCACCGGCGAGGTGCAGGTAGCGGACCGGCAAGGCCTCCAACTCGAATTCTCCGCCGAAGACGCGTGCTGCCTGCGCGTTCTGGATGTACGAGACCGCAGTGTTGGTGGGTGGAAGGGGGCCGACGACGTTGACCTGGATGTCTCGATAGTCGTAATAGAAGCCGTCGGCGTTTGCGATCAATCGCTTGCCGAACCAGCTCGTTTTGGTGCCTATCTCGTAGTCATTGAGCTGCTCAGGCTGGACAACGTTGAGGGCGGAAAGCGTCGTTGCCGCAGTATTGAATCCCCCGGACTTTACACCATGGGCGAACCGGAAGTAGACGCTGGCTTCAGGCGTGATTGCAAAGGCGGGCGTCAGATCGTAGGTGAAGTTGGTCCATGTGTGGCTGGGGTTGGCCTGGAAGATCTGTATCAGGGGAGAGCTTACCGAGGCGGGATTCCACCAATTGGAAATGTCCGAGAACCCGAGGTTGCCTGGTCCGTTGGCGACCCGATCGATCGCGAGGTCGCGCTCTTCCACCGTCCAACGGACACCACCTTTCAGGCTTAGGGCATCTGTGAAGTTGAAGGTGGTACTGGCGAACGGGGCGAAGCTGCTATTCTTGTGGTCGAAGGCCGTCAGAGCATAATTCGGTGGTCCCACCAGGGTGTCGACTCCAGGGAGTCGAGCACTTGCGGAGTTCTCCTTGATATCCTCGTGGAAGGCGAAGAGGCCGGCGACCCAGTTCCAGCGATCGGAACGCGGAGAGGCCAGGCGAATTTCCTCAGAGTATTGACGGGATACCGCGGCAAGATAGGTGCGACTAACCTCGAGTGGGGTATTGTCGCCATCGGCAAGGGTGAGCTCATGATACTCCTCGTAGCCTGAGATCGCCGTCATGGCAACGGTGCCAAGCTGCCATTTCAGGGTCAAATTTGCCCCAGTCTGGCCTATGTTGCTATTGTTCGGAGCGTTGGCGTTCACGTCGTTGATGCCCGTGCTGGGGACGTACCCACTGAGGTAGGCCCCGCCGGGCCCAGTGCCGACAACGGTAGCTACATCCCCGCTCGAGCCGTACTGGCGCACGTGGACGTTGCCGAGAATGGTCAGATCGTCGGCAATCTTGCCGAGCAATTGCAGTCGTGCGGCAACGTCTTGAAATGCTCCGGTGTTTCCGCCGTCGTACTGGTCATCAAATCTTCCGTCTCGGCTCTCATAATGAAAGGACGCTCGTGCGGCGAGACGATTGGACCATATGACACCATTTTGGGCGGCCTCCAGCAATTTGTCGTTGAAGGTGCCGTAGTCGAACTTGGAGTCCCCTTCGTTCGGGCCGAAGGTCGGTTGTCGGCTGATGACGTCGACGGCTCCGCCCGTCGTGTTCTTGCCCCAGAGCGTGCCTTGGGGACCGCGCAGGACTTCTACTCGGTCAAGGTCGAACAATGGAAATCCGGTTGCACTGGCGTTGCTGATGTATACGTCATCAAGGTAAAAGCCAACTGGGTTGGCGAAGTCGAGCGCCTGCTGACCTGTGCCGACCCCGCGAATCCACCATCGGGGACGGGAATGTAGCTGGGTGGCGGCTGATGCGTTGGGGACGTAGTCGAGAACCTGCCCCGCTGACCGCCCGACGCCGGTGTCTTCGAGGCTCTCCCCGGAGAGAACGGAGACCGCGATCGGTACTTGCTGCGCGCTTTCCTCCCGCCTCTGTGCCGTTACGACAACCTCCTTGAGCTTGGAAGAGTTTTGAGGGGCAGACGGACCCTCAGCTTCAGCATCTGGAGCGGGAAGAGACTTGTCGGGCAAGGAAGCAGTTGCGAGGGGGTCAGGAGTAGCGGCCGACGAAGGAGCTGCGGGGCCATCCGGCGCCCGCGGTGGAGTGGACGGGGAGAGCGCGTCGGCACTACCGGCGTCAGGGGAGGGAAGGGAGCCTGGAAACGCCTGCTCCGCAGCTTGAGCATAGGCTGCGGTTTGAGCGAACGCTACCAGGGCTGCCAGGGCGCCGCCGACATACAGACAGCCGCGCCTTTGGAACCCCTGGCGCTGTGCTGGGCTTGCCTGTCGATGATGGGCCGGGGGCTTGGCTGGAATCACTTCGTCTCCTCCATTTTTCAATGCGCCATGTTGGCGGTCTCGTGGCCGACCATGCACACGGCATGCCGACAGGCGTTGCCGACAATCTCGGCGTGTCGGGTGGGCCGGCGGCGCGCGGCTGTTGCACAGGCAACAGGTCATCAGCAACCGGTGGTTCTGGATGAGCGCAGGTGATGTGATGGAGGGGCGGCTTCGCCCGAAGAACGGTGCTTCTCCTGGGCTCGCACGGGCGGAAATGCGCAGCACTTGAATGGCACGGTTTCTGCTGAAGGCATGGGACATGTCTGCGGAATTCATTTGGCAACTACCGGCCCGCGGAGATGGTCGCTACGGCGATGCGGCCGTACGGCGCCGCGGTGAGCGGTCTACCCCCGAGCCTTCACCGCTTGGTCCGGGGCTCAGCGATCCGCGCGGCGTGCGATTCAACTACTTTGATCACCTCCACCAGATCGCACGTGCTGCGGAGCTCTCGGGATTTGATGGCGTCCAAATTCAGCACGATCCAGAAGGTGACGAGTCCTGGATCATCGCGGGCTATCTGGTGCGTGGCACGCGGCGGCTGAAGCTCGTGACCGAGTTCGAGGCTTCGTGGGGTTCATCGGTCTACGCTGCCAAGAACGCCGCGACTCTTCAGCGGTATTCTAGGGGACGGCTTGCCTGGCATCTGCAGGCAGGTGCTGCCTCGAAGCAACGGCAGAAGAACGCGGATCCGGTTCCCGACGAGGGCGTGTTGCCCCGCATCGGCGAGTTTCTGCAAGTGGCTCGCGGCGTGCTAAGCGAGGCGCCATTC
Organism: uncultured delta proteobacterium; assembly: GCA_963849735.1. Lineage (GTDB taxonomy): Bacteria > Myxococcota_A > Polyangia > Fen-1088 > Fen-1088 > Fen-1118. Next base: position 64,220 of record CAWKJE010000032.1, on the reverse strand, counting down.
TCCTTCCAGGGTCGGTTTTTCGCAGTCCAAAACGGGGGCTTCAAGGATGGGCTCGACCATCAGCCCGTGCCCCAGGTGTACTTGTCCGGCACCAGCCGGGCCGCCCTTGAGCTGGCCGCGCAGTATGCCGACGTCCATGTCTTGCCCCCGCGGCCGCTCGTCGAGCTCAGACAGACGATCGCGGCCTTGGAGCGGCTCGCAGGTTCGCTAAAGCGGAGTCTGCGGTACGGATTGCGTTTGGATCTGCTGGCACGGGAGACGGACGGTGAAGCGCTCCTCGATGCCCGTCGCTTGCGTGGCCAGATCGTGGGGTCTTCGGCAACGGCGACGATAGAGGGTCCGGGCTTATGGAACGGACCGTTGAGCACGCGCACTGGTGCGGAGGCGGCGCTCATCGGCAGCTACGGGCGGGTTGCGGAGAAGCTGTCGGAATACCAAGAGGCAGGCATCAGCAACTTTGTGTTGGGCGCGATCCCGCACCTGGAGGAGGCCTATCGCATTGGCGCCCATGTCCTACCTCTCTTGCGCCAGCGGCATCGGCCGGCATCTACCACATCGTCCATCGAGCTCGGAGGGAGATCATGAGCATTGACATATTCTGGCGAATTCCCACCCACGGCGAACCAGCTTCGCATCGGAGCCGCACACCTAATCGGTGGGACTTGTTTCCAGGATACGAGGGGCAGGGGCGGGACGAAGTACCTGCCGGGTACAGCTACATCGACTACCTGGCCGAGGTCGCCCACGCGGCTGAGATTGCGGGATTTCAAGGGGGCCTGATCCCGTCGTTCCCCATGACGGACGAACCTTGGGCGATCTCATCGGTGCTGGCGCGCGAGACGTGCACGTTTCGCTTCATGATTCCGTTTCAGCCCGGATTCCTAAACCCGATCGTGGCCGCGCGCATGACGGCCAGTTTGCAGCGGGCCACGGGAGGGCGCGCGCTCTACAATGTGATCACGGGCGGCGGCGGCCCGCAGCAGCTCTGGTGGGGCGATTCGGTTGCTCACGACGATCGTTACACGCGGACGACCGAGTTCCTGGATGTGGTGCGCGGAGTTTGGCGAGGCGGGCCATTTTCGTACCAGGGCAAGTTCTACCAAGTCGAGGAGGCCGGCCTGCCGGATCCTCTGTCCAAGGAGGACTTCCCGGAAATCTACTTCTCTGGCTCGTCGGACGCGGCGCTGGCATCGGCTTCGAAGCATGCCGATTTCTACCTGACGTGGCTGGAACCCTTTGCGCAGTTGCGGGACAAGTTCGCCCGGGTACGCGAGAAGACGACCGCCTTGGGCAGGCCAATTAAGTGTGCCGTGCGAGTCGACATCGTGGCCCGGCCGACAGAAGAAGAGGCCTGGGATGAGATACGTCGCGGCTTCGACAGCCTCGACCAGGAGACGGTGGCGCGATTCAGCGGGGGCCCCGAGGCCGGAAGCGAATCTGTCGGGGCTCGGCGGCAAGCCTCCAATCGGCCCGAGACTATAGCCAGCTACAGGGATCTCATCGTCGAGCCTAACGTCTGGTCAGGGTTTGCCCTGCTCCGTGGCGGCCAAACCCAGGGCATCGTGGGCAGCTACGAGCAGGTGGCGGAGCGCCTGGACCAGTTGGTCGAGCTGGGGACCGATGCGTTCATCTTGGCCAGCACGCCCCACCTGGAGGAAGCGTATCGTGTTGGCGAGGAAGTCTTGCCCCTGATCAAAGGGCGCCAGTCACTGGGTCTGCGTGCCGTGGGCTGAATGATGATACTCGAGTCGCTGCCACGCCCCGGGGAGCCGAGCTCAGCCCCGACTGCTGCTGCGTGGGCATCAGCGGTGCGCCGCCGCTGCTGCACGGGCAACATAGCCGTCGAGTCTGAGGCTTTGCGCAAGGCCCAATGCGGGGCACGGCAGTTGCAAGCGCCACGACCACTCGATAGGAGGTTGTTCCCAAATGCTCTTTCGACCCGCTCTATTCACACTCGCTTTGCCTCTCGTGGTCGCTTCTTCGTCTTTCGTGTCAGCCGCGAGTGGGGAGAGCAATCCGCCTGACGGTGGGATCGTGGGCGGCATCGATTCGGGAGCGATTGACTCGGCGGAATCACCCGAATTGGGGGTGGAGGTCGATGCTCCAGCGGTATCAGATCTCCCCTTGACGGCTGATGCCCCGTGGGGAGCTGAAGTGGTGGCTTCTGCAGACGCGTTCGTGGCGCACGATGCCTCGGTCGTGGCCGATGCGCCGGTGGCGGTGGTTGACGGCTCTGTGGCGCTCGACCTGGTGGCGGGGGAAGGTGGTGGGTCTCGCCTCGCTGACGGAGGCGCTGGCGACGCGGCGCCACCGCCGGCCTATCTGCTCGATGGAGGGGAACGTAACTTGCTCGAGAATACGTCGGGGTGCAGCCTCGGCGGCGCTCGACCTGCTCGGGGAGCGGCATTGATTCCCTTGCTCGGCTTGGTCGCGCTGTGGGCAATTCGCCGTCGGGGCAGGCGGTGACGACCGGCGGGCAGCAGATTCTTGCGCGCTGGGGAGTCCTCGCTCTCAGCGTTGTGGTCGCGGCATGCAAGGGCAGAGCACAATCGCACGCGATCCAGCCGTCCTCCGCGTTGACGTACGAGCCCGTGGTGATCCGATTTTCGGATCCTGGCAATGGAGGTTCGGGCAGCGCCGGCGGCGTTCTGGCCTATGCCAGGCGCGAGGGGATTCTCGAACGCGAGCTGGCCAAGGTGAACGCCAAGATCGAATGGGTTCCTGCTTTTGGGGCGTTCAGTGCCAATTTCGAGGCGATGAACACGGGTGCCATCAACGCTTCGGGAGGCGCCATTAGCCCGATCGTGGGCGCACTGGCGCACAATCTCAGGTTCAAGGTCTTCGCCATCGCAGATCCCTCGGCCCAGCTACAAGCTGGAATCATCGTGCCCCGGGACAGTCCCATCAAGAGACTGAACGAGCTCGTCGGCAAGCGGGTGGCGGTGAATCTGGCTGCCCACGGCGACTACATCTTGCTTAAGGCGCTAACCCAGGAAGGGATCTCCATCGCAAGCGTGAACCGGGTCTTTATTCAACCGCCCGACGCCGCCGCGGCATTCGCCACGGGCAAGATTGACGCCTGGTCGACCTTCGGTGTGTTCTTCAACACGGCTGTGCGCAATGGGGCGCGGGTCCTGGCGCACGAGGCCGACGTTGGCTCGGACGATGTCAACGTCTACGCCGCCAGCGTCGAGGTCTTGGAAAGGAATCCAGCCGCCTTTCAGTTGTTCGTGAAGGTGGTGAACGATTTGGTGGATCTCGCGCACAAGGACCCGGAGCGATTCCAAAACGTCTTCACTGACAAGGGTCCGACGGCAATTTCGGGTGACGAGTTGCGTCTCGCCATTGAGAGCACGAGGGTGTCGCCCAAGCTGCGTGTACCGACTGCCTCGGACCGTGTGCGCGTGTCGAACGTGGCTAATCTATTCTTGGCCAACAAATCCATCGACCGCGCCATCAGCGCAGACGAAATTGTCTTCGACATTGACGTTGCTGCTCGGAGAAGGGGGATTGCGCCATGAGCGTCCTGGTGGACCCCATGAGCGACCAAGCGGTGGAGCGGCTGCGCAGGGGCAGCGCGAGGTTGACGCCTGTGCGGCTCGTGCCAGCGGAGATGGCAGAGCTGGAGCGGCCCCAATACCTGGGTGCGCGCGCACGGTCGCGCTCGGTGTCGCTGGTGGTTCGCGCGACCATTCCATTGGTGCTGCTGCTGGCCTGGTGGTGCGGCTCGGCCGCCGGCCTCATCTCACCGACGGTATTGGCCTCTCCTCGGGACGTGGTGCGGGCGCTGGTCGAGCTCGCCGAAACGGGCGAGCTCAAGTTGTTCTTGCTGGCCTCACTTGGCCGGGCCGGGGCAGGGGTTGGCATTGGCGTGTCGGTTGGCCTTCTTTTGGGTATTTCATCTGGGCTGACGGCGATTGGCGAGGAGATCGTCGATCCGACCATGCAGATGATGCGCGCGGTGCCATTCTTGGCGCTGGTACCCCTCTTGATCTCGTGGTTCGGCATCGACGAAACCTTCAAGGTAGTGCTCATAGCCTGTTCCTCGGCCTTCCCCATGTACGCCTATTCCTATCTCGGAGTCCGCAATGTGGATCGCAAGATGGTCGAGTCGGCGCGTGGCTTCGGTTTGCGCGGCTGGCGCTTGCTCTTGCAGGTCATTCTGCCCAGTACCCTGCCTAGTCTGTTGATGGCGTTGCGCATCTGCCTGGCCATCAGTGTAGTCGGCCTCATTGCCGCCGAGCAGGTCGGCACGACCCGAGGTATCGGCTATCTGGTATTGCTGGCGAAGCAGTACTTCCGTCAGGACTACATGGTCCTGTGCATCCTGCTCTACGCGACGCTGGGACTCATTTTCGACACGCTCATTCGCCTGCTCGAACGTCTCACCATGCCATGGCGACGCCACTCCAGTATCCGATGACCTCGGTCGAAGGGGCCGATAGCACTGGCCCTCGCGAAGGCACGGGCGCTAGGGATTCGGTGCCGGCGGTTCACGTGCGTCGCTTGCGGAAGACCTTCGGCTCCAAGGTCGTGTTGGATGGCGTCGATCTCGATGTGGCGCGCGGCGAGTTCGTGGCGCTGCTGGGCGCAAGTGGAACAGGGAAGACCACCCTCCTGCGCATCTTGGCCGGGCTCGAGCTGCCTGACGAAGACGAGAGCGTGGTGCTGGTACCCAAGCTTCGCACGACGGTGTACCAAGAGCCGCGCCTGGTTCCCTCTCTGCGGGTAGACGCCAATGTCGCGATTGGGCAGCCAAGCTCGGAGGAAACTCGAGCCGCTGCGGAGCGGGCTTTGGGCGAGGTTGGGTTGTCGTCCCTCGCGCGGGCCTGGCCGGCCACGCTCTCGGGGGGTGAAGCCCAGCGCGTGGCTCTGGCGCGGGCCCTGGTGCGCGAGCCCCAGCTCCTACTGCTAGACGAACCGTTCGGGGCGCTGGACGCGCTCACCCGGCTGCAAATGCAGGATCTCGTCGCCGACTTGTGCACCGTGCATCGGCCGGCGGTGGTGCTGGTCACTCACGACGTGGATGAGGCGATCCGTCTGGCCGACCGGATTATGATTCTGCGCCACGGCCGATTCGTCGTGAACGTGCGTCTCGACCATGTCGCACCAAGAGACCGAGATGACGTTTGCTTCTTGGACCAGCGGCGTTCCCTGCTGGCCGAGATGGGAGTCGAGACTCGATTCAGTGGCCGTCAGGGCGTGCGTACGCCCGCCTCCTGATCCCGGTGCGAGATTGCGTGCGAGGCGGATGCGATGATTGGATGCGAGACCGGCGCAGCGGTGCCCGCTGCTTGGCGCGCTCCTGACATTCCGGGACGGAAATCGGGCAGCTGGCTGTCACGCCACGCGCTCATCCGCTGCCTGGCCATCTATCGCCAGATTCCGGTAGCGTTTAGCGTCTGTCTAGCACTGTTTATCGTTGTGAACATCGGCGCGGCGGCGCAGCAGCACCTCGTGGGTCGCGCCATTCACGACCTCGAGAGAGGGCGGGCTGCGCTTCGACTGGCGGATGGCAGCCTGGATCTCACCGTCGGACTTCGTTGGCTGGGCATCTTGGTTGCGGTTGCCGCGGTGCGCGGACTGCTCCAGTACGGGGCTGGCGTCCTTGCCTTGGTGGTCGGGCAGGAGCTCCTTTCGCGCCTGCGCGTATCTATCCTCGTCCAGGTTCAGCGCCTAGACCTTTCGTACCACACGCGCCACGGGGTGGGCGAGATGGTGACGCGCACAACGCGCGATGCTGACAAGGTGCGTGATGCGCTCATCAGCGTGTGGCGCAACCTGGTCGAGACCAGCCTCGTGGTCTTGGGTGCCATTGCGCTCATCGCGTGGTACGCGCCGCTTCTGGCGCTCGGTCCGGCTCTGGCCATAGCGCTGGGGCTCGGCTGGCTTCTGAGTCATACGGAAGAGCTGGTGCGTCTCGATCGCACGGTCGGGGCCGCGTTCGATGCCGTGAACCAGGATCTCACGGAAGGTGTCTATGGCGTGCGGGTCATCAAGGCCTTTGGGCTAGAAGGCGAACGCATCGCCCGCTTCACGACCGCGGTTCGAGCATTTGCCGAGCAGGCGCGCTATGCGCTGGGCTACGCCAGTACGCGCATTCCCCTGCCTCAGGTCGTTGTGGCGCTTGGACAGGTCTGGGTGCTGGTGGTCGGTGCGCGGCTGGTTCAGGCCGGACGACTGGATATAGGGAGCTTGGTGGCGTCACTGCTGCTAATGAATACGGTGATCTTTCGTGTGGAGACGATCGGCCGCGTGATGCAGGTCTTCGCCGACGCGCGTTCGTCGGCCGCCAGAATCATGGATGTTATCGACGCCGAACCCAAGATCGAGGGTGGCGTTGAGCATGTTCCAGAAGGCCCGCTGGGTGTGAAGCTTCGAGGCGTCCGCGTCCGCGCACCGGGGGCTGAAACCGACGTCCTCCACGATTGCAGCCTGTCGATTGCCCCGGGAGAGATTTTGGCCTTGGTAGGCGGTACCGGTTCGGGCAAGAGCACGCTGGCCGGCCTCTTGCCGCGCTTGGTGGACCCCGATGCGGGGCAGGTTTTGGTTGGGTCGGACGAAGGCGGTTGGCGCGACGTGAAGGCGCTGGACCTGACGAAGCTACGCCGTCGGGTTCACGTGGTGCCGCAGGACGTCTTTCTGTTCTCGGACACCGTGTCCGCCAATCTGCGCCTGGGTGCGCGCGATGCCTCAGAGGCTGATGTGCAACGAGCCTTGCGGCTGGCTTGTGCCGAAGAGATCGTGGCAGGCTTGCCTGAGGGGCTTGGCACCGTGATCGGTGATCGTGGCGCAACCTTGTCCGGGGGCCAGCGCCAGCGTTTGACCCTGGCTCGCGCCTTCGTGGGTCGGCCCGCGCTGCTGGCGCTCGACGACGCAACCAGCGCGCTCGACGCCATCACGGAGCGTGCGATCCTCGATAGGCTGCGGGACATCGGCTCGGAAGGCCGACCACCGCTCACTCTGCTGTTGGTCGCAAGCAAACTTTCCACGGTCATGCTCGCCGACCGTGTGGCGCTTCTGGTCGGTGGGCGAATCGTCGCTACGGGCACGCACGAGACCATGGCGCGCGACTATGCCGCGTATAGAGAGCTCTTGGGGATCGCCAATGGCACGCCGGCAGCCTGACCATAGGGTGCGGGAAAGCGCGGCCAGCGACCGGGACAACCGCGCCGATCTTGAGATCGAGGAGGAGTTGGCCGGCATGCTCATCAACCGGAGCATGTGGAGTCGACTTTGGCCGTTGCTGACTCCCGTACGCAAGCGACTAGCGGTGGTCGTTGGCGCCGAAGTGCTGTTGGTGGCGGTTGTGTTCTTGCGGCCTTGGTTTGTCCGCCAGGTCATCGATCACGGCCTCGTGCGCGGGCCGACGGGGTTGGTCTGGTCTCCGCGCGTGGTCTTGACCATGGGGGCAGGGCTCACCCTGTGCTGGGTTGCCAGGTTCGTCCTGGCTGCGGTTTCGCAGTACCTGGCGGGGACGGCCGCGCTGCGCGTGGTCTCGGAGCTGAGGGCACGAATCTTCGCTCATGTGCAGGGGCTGAGCGTGCGCTATTTCGACCGCGCCAAGGCGGGACGCATAGTTTCGCGCGTCGACCGGGATGTGGACAGCTTGGAGCCATTGCTCATTCAAGGGCCGCCCGAGCTGCTCTCGGCGCTCCTGCGTTGCCTGGTCTCAGGTACCCTGCTCTTTCGTTTGTCACCTCGGCTATTCCTTGCCTTGGTGTGGATTATCCCGGTGCTGGCGCCCGCGGTCTTTCTCTTCCAGCGGATAGCTTGCCGCAACTATGGTCGCATCGCTGAGCGCCGGGGCCGGTTCACCGCCCATTTGGTCGAGAGCGTGGCCGCGGTTCGCATCATCAAGCAGACCGTGCAGGAGGAGCCCAACCGCCAGCGCTACCGGCAACTGGTCTACGACTTCAACCACACCTTGGTGCGAGGCAATGCGCGCACAGGATGGTTTTTGCCGCTGACCGGTCTGCTCTCTGCGGTTGGCATGGCGATGATGTTGCTCGTGGGTGGGCGGGAGATGGCGCTGTCACACCTGACGCTTGGCCAGGTGGCGGAAAGCCTCTTCTACGTCTTCTTGTTTCTGGGACCTTTGCAAGAGCTGGGAGATCTTTTCGATCGCTACTCGACCGGGGCCGCGTCGGCGCAGCGGGTGTTCCTGCTCCTCGACACCCAACCAGAGATTCTCGATTCGCCCGATGCGGCCGAGCTCGTCGATGTGCGGGGGGACGTCGCGTTCGAGAACGTGACCTTCAGTTACGATCCGGTCAAGCGCGGGCCGGTCATTCACGACTTCTCCTTGCGTGTCCCAGCCGGCCAAGTCATCGCCGTCGTCGGCCAGACCGGCCATGGCAAGAGCACCCTGGTTCAGCTCCTGACCCGATTCTACCAGCCGCAGCAAGGGGCCGTGCTCATAGATGGCCGCGATATTTGCTCGGTCACGCAACGAAGTCTGCGCCTGCACGTCGGTGTGGTGTTGCAAGACAACGTACTGTTTTCCGGCTCGATCCTGGACAACCTGAGATTGGCGCGGCCTGGCGCAAGCAAGGACGACCTCATTCGCGCCGCCTGCGATCTAGGCGCCGATGAAGTCATCCGTCGTCTGCCACATGGCTATGGGACCGAGGTTGGGCTGCTCGGCGCCCATCTGAGCCACGGTCAGCGACAACTTGTGTGCTTGGTGCGGGCCTATCTGGCCGATCCCGCGGTCCTGGTCCTGGACGAGGCGACGTCAGCGATCGACGTTCAGACCGAGCGCCGCATTCAGAATGCCTTGCGTCGGTTGTGCGCAGGGAGAACCGCCATCATTATTGCCCACCGATTATCGACCATTCGCGACGTCGATCGGATCGCGGTGATTCGCGATGGCCGCCTGGTGGAGCTTGGGACGCACTCTGAATTGACCCAGTCTCGTGGCTGGTATGCCGACCTGTACCACGAATACGAGCGTGGACAATTGGGCGACGTTCTGCGCCAGGATGCGCCTGCAGGGATGGAAGCGATCGCCTCTCGACCAATAGACGTTCGCGTCACCTGAGGCGTGGTGCCCGAAGAGCACCACGGCAGCAGCAGTACTGCTGCGCCCGGTGCAGCCTAGATCGTGGCGGCGAGACCGGGACCACTCGGTCAGGGACGGCACGTTGGTTGCACCCAAAGCGGACCCAACCGGTCCGCAATAACTCGAGGAGATACCCATGAGCCACACTGATACGCTTTGGTATACGCGCTGCCCCGTTCCCACCCCGCTGGGAATTGCGGCGCGGCTTGGTTGGATAGATGACGAATTCCGTGGGGACGGCATCAAGGTCCGCACCCTGCAAGACGAGGCGGATCCGAGCCTGCGGGCGTCGCACTTTGACCACAGGCTGGATAATTCCTTCCGTCAGGGAGGGAACATTCCCGCCATTTGGGCGCGGTCTTCGGGACGGGATACGCGCGTGGTCGGGCTGACCTGGACCGACGAGGCACAGGTTATTCTGACCTCGTCGGAGACCAAGATTCGCACGGTCTCGGATCTGAAAGGCAAACGCCTGGGCGTTGCTACCCGGCCCAGCGATGCGATCGATTTTTGGAAGGCAACGACCATTCGCGCCTACCTGGCGGCGTTGAGGCTGCAGGGGCTGTCCGAAAAGGACGTGGAATTGGTCGAGCTGCCGCGCACGGATGCCGGCTCGGGGCGCCAGAGCTGGGGCGACGAGCCATTGGCCGATAGCGTGGAGGCCCGGGCGCTCGCCTCCGGGGACGTGGATGTTATCTTTCACAAGGGGTCGCGCGGACTCGAGCTGGCCGATGCCATTGGTGCCTGCATCGTCTACGACGTGGGCGCCCATGGCGACCCAACCGTGCGGGTCAACAACGGATCGCCGCGCACGCTCACCGTGGACGCGGGGCTGATCGAGCGCGACTATTCCCTGGTGGTGCGGCTCTTGAAGCAAGTGTTGCGCGCGGGCCGCTGGGCCGAGGAAAATGGGGCCGCGGCGATCGCGTACGTGGCGAAGGAGACGCGGTCGTCCGAGGCGGCGGTGGTGCGCGCATATGGTAAGGACGTCAATCGTCATCTGCGCACGGATTTGGCGGAATCGTCGATCACGGCGCTTGCCGATTTCACCGGGTTCCTCGCCGAATGGAAGTTCATTCCACGCGAATTCGACGTGCGCGCCTGGATCGAGCCGCATCCGTTGCAACAGGCACTGCGAGAGTTGGCCGACACCGACGCCGACACCGATGTGCCAACCAACCGCCGGGCCGAGCTGCCCGGGGTGGCTGCCCCGATTGTGTGACCTTTGGAAAGGAGAAAGAGCATGTCCAAATCCGATAGTCGTTTGAGCCCGTCCGTTCTGTCCTTCGTGGAGCAGGTCAAACACGATACCGCCAAGGCTTCGCGCATTCTCTGGGAGACCAGGACCCTGTCCGCGAGTCAGACCTATCAAGCCTATCAGCGCGTTCCAGGTGAGGAGCTTTGGGTGTCTGCCTCGTATCCCAGCCTCTGGGACGATGGCGAAATCAAGGTCGCGGTTGGCGGGTTCGATGGAACCTCGTATCTGGGTAATGCCGGTGGCCCTGGCCGTTACACCAAGATCTTCCAGCGTCACTCGCGTGTTGCCACGGTGATTCATGCGCATACCAATGCGCTTGGCTCTTGGGCCAGCGCGCACAAACCGCTCAGCATCCACTACGTGCCTATCACCCGCGAGACGGTGGCCACGGAGTTCCCTGTCTACATCGATCGCCGCCAACCCGAACAGGACTTCATCGTCGAGAAGTTGGAGGAGAATCCGCACATCGAGGCCGTGGTCGAGGCCAATGGCGGCAGCACCTTCTGGGGCGACGGCATCTTGAAGGTGTCGCGGCGAATAGTGCTTATCGAGGAAGGGGCCCGGTTCCAGTTAAACGCTCAGGCGCTGGGCGGGTCGCGCGGCTATGGGCCGGGGGTGCTTGAACAGCAATGGCGGATGGGGCTGGTTCCGCGCGAGCTGGCGGACGCGGCGCTTGCCGCGGCGCGCTCAACAGAGCGGGCGTAGGTTCGCTGGGTGCATTCCCGGATGCAGATCTGCTGCTTGGCTGCTGCCGAGGAAGCAGCCTCGGTACGCCTAGAGCAGAAATGGTCAGGTTGTGCACCTCCCAGATATGGCACGCGGCGTGCTTAATCAGGCGGTCAAGGCAAATGTCGGTTCCATATGGAAATCTGCTTCTGACCCCATTGGCCAGTCGCTTCCAGGGCTGAAAGGAGGGAGCCGGTATGCAGCTTGGAGCGGTCAGTGAGCGGGTGTCTGACCCACCCGGGGTGGTCGAGGGTGGGGGCCTCGGATGGGCCGAGTGCGAGGCCAGCCTCGGCTTAACGCTGGGATTGGACCCGCCTGGGCTAAGCCGGTGGGAGGTCGGCGGTCTGGTGTTGCTGTCGCTGGTTCTGCACGTTTTGCTGGTGGCGCAGGTGGCGCGCAAAGGACGGTCGGCTCCTGTGCCGCGCGAGCAGCAGGTCATGATCGAGATCCTCAGGCCTCCCCTGCCGCCTCCCGTAGTGCGGCTAGATCCGCCCAAGTTCGAGCCACCCCAGCCGCTCCCGCGCAAGACCGAGGCGCGCAGACCCGCTCCCCGCGTGGTGGCCAAGCTCGAACCGGTCGCCCAGTCGTCGAAACCATCGCCGGTGAATGAATTGCCGGAGCTACCGGTGGGTGATGACCCGGCCTTGGCCATGGCTGGCGGGAAAGGCACCGGGACGGTCGCCGCCGCGCCCGCGCCGCCGCCCGCGCCGGCGCGTGTGGCGCCGCAGCCCGAGGTGGCTGCGCACGAAGGGGCCAACTATCTCAAGAACCCGCGACCCGCGTACCCAGAACTGGCGCAGCGGCACGGATGGGAAGGTGAAGTTTTGCTCCGCGTGCGCGTGTCTCCGGGTGGCCGCCCGGCCACGATATCGGTCCAGAAGTCGAGCGGTCATGACCTGCTGGATACAGTGGCCATCGAGGCTGTCCGCAACTGGTCCTTCGTGCCCGCGCACCTAGGGGCCGAGACCATCGTGGGATGGGTGACCGTGCCCATCGTTTTTCATCTGCAATAGAGGGAGCTAGTCGTTCATGTCCGACTCGATTACGAAGATCATCGTTCAGGGAACCTTTGGCATCTTGCTGTTTGCCTCGGTGCTGACCTGGGTCTTGGTCCTGGTCAAGGCGCGTCAGCGCTGGGCCATCAGGGCGCAGGATCTTCGCTTTCTTCAGGTCGTGGGCGCACCGGTGAAATTGGCGACTCTACGCGCGCTCAAGGGGCATGAAGGGCCAGCATGGCGACTGGTTCAGGCCGCACTGGGCGCCTTGGCCGACAGCGGCGGGCACGGAGACGCGGGCGAGGCACCTGGAGAAGCTGCAGAGCGCGCGCTTCAGATTCAGATCGCCAAGGAGCGCCGCGCGTCCGAAGCCGGTCTTGCCGTACTGGCTAGCATCGGCAGTACCTCGCCCTTCGTGGGGCTGTTCGGCACCGTGTTCGGCATCATTCACGCATTGAGAGCCATCGGCAGCGCGGGATCGGCGAGCCTGGAGGTGGTGGCCAAGCCCATCGGCGAGGCGCTGGTCGCGACAGGCATCGGCATCGCGGTGGCGGTTCCGGCGGTGCTCGCCTACAACTATTTCGTCCGCCGATTGAAGGTGCAGGTTGCGGATCTTGAACAGTTCGGGTCGGGGCTTATCGGTGCGGTCAACCGCGGCGTGCGTCCGGCGGAACTACGGGTCGAGAGATCGTCCGGTTTTGAAGGCCGTCGTGAGGCAAGCGTCTGATGGGGTTCGCACCTCAAGGCGAGAGCGAAGAAGTGATGAGCGAGATCAATGTGACGCCCCTGGTGGACGTCATGCTGGTTCTGCTGGTGGTCTTCCTGGTAACAGCGCCGCTACTCGCGAATACGATTCGGGTTAATCTCCCTCAAACCGCCAAGACGTCCGGGAACAACCAAGAGCCCAAGAAATCGATCAACCTCAGTATCGCCGCGGACGGTAAGGTGTACATCGACAAGCGAGAGATTGATCTGGTCACGGTCGAGGCGGAGCTGCGAACGCTGAAGACCGCCTACCCGGATCTTATCGTTCATTTGAACGCCGACAAGGATATCAACTATGGCTTGGTGGCCAAGACCATGAGCTCAGCCGACCGAGCAGGGATCACTCGGTTGTCGGTTCTCACCGTCTCAGAATAGAGCCGCTATGGAAGCTATCGCGGAGACTGCAAACCTCAAGAGGAACGGGATCAGGGTCCAGGATGTTCTCGATCGTCGCTACGTCGCCGACTTGGCGCAGAGCAATACGCTGGGAATCGATATCGGATCCCGGCAGGCAAAGGCTGTCTTGATCGCGGATGGCGTGGTCTATACCGCCATCACCGCCAGCGAGGTCGATCAGCAGGAAACCGCGGATAGGCTCGTGAAGAAGCTGCACCGGCTGAGTGGACTTCCGGTTGCGCAAATCGACCACGCGGTGTCCACCGGCTACGGTCGCATCACCTTGGCTTTCACGGCTTTTGATTCGAGCTCCATCACGGAGATCTCGTGCCACGCCATGGGCGCCCATGTGCTCGACCCGGACACGCGAACGATCATCGATATCGGCGGCCAGGATTCCAAGGCCATTCGCATCGATCCCTCGAATGGTCGCGTGCTGGAGTTCGTGATGAACGACAAGTGCGCGGCTGGGACGGGACGCTTCTTGGAAAGGGTGGCCGAGCTTCTCGGCATTGCCGTGGAAGATTTGGGCGTCCGTGCGCTCGGCTCCGAGAAGCGGGTCGAGATTTCCAGCCAGTGCGTGGTCTTTGGCGAATCCGAGGTCATTTCCCTGAAGGCCATGGGTACCTCGATAGCGGACATCGCCGCAGGCATTCACTTCGCCTCGGCCAGGAGGGTGCGTAATCTGGTGAATCGGGTTGGCTTGGCACCTAAGCTGGTATTCACCGGTGGCGTTGCCAAAAACCTGGGAATGAAGCACGCCTTGGAGGAGGTAATCGGCCATGCCATCAGCTCCGGCAGGTTCGACCTGGTCTACGCCGGTGCACTGGGCGCCGCCGCCCTCGCGCAGCGGGTTGTCGCGGGGACCGGAGTGGCGGCATGAAGCTGTCCGAAGTCATCGATGCGAAAGTCCTGCCATTGCTGCTGGACTCACTTTCGGGCGAGACGGTGCTTGGCATCGATATCGGCTCGCGCGCCGCAAAGGCCGCCCTGCTCTGCGGTGACGAGATCCATGTCGCGCGTGTTGCGACGGGCGTGAGAATGCAGGACAGCGCGGACGAGTTGCTCGTGGATTTGTTGGCATCGTCCGGGATCGACAGATCCGAGATTCGCTACGTGGTGGGTACGGGCTATGGCCGCGTCGCGCTGAAATTCGAAGATATTGGCAGTCGCATCGTGACCGAGATCTCCTGCCACGCCATGGGCGCCCATGTGCTGAACGCGAATACGCGGACCATCATCGACATCGGCGGTCAGGATTCCAAGGCAATCCAGGTTGATCCGGTGACGGGCCATGTCGTACGCTTCATCATGAACGACAAGTGCGCGGCTGGAACTGGCCGCTTTCTGGAGAAGGCTGCGCAGCTTCTGGATTTCACGCTGGCCGAAATGGGGTCGAATTCGCTCGCTGCTGAGACAAGACCGGACATCTCGAGCCAGTGCACGGTCTTTGCCGAATCGGAAATCATAAGTCTGCGCGCTCGTGGTATCGCGAGGGCCGATATCGCGGCGGGGTTACACTACGCCTCCGCCCGCCGTGTCCGCACCTTGGTGTCCAAGATTCCTCTAGAAATGGATCTGCTGTTCACGGGTGGCGTCTCGAATAATCCGGGGATCCGCAAGGCGCTAGAGGATCTAATTGGAGCGCCCATTAGCCTGGCCAAGCTGGATACCATTTTCGCAGGCGCCTTGGGGGCAGCGGTTTACGCTCGCCAATTTGTTCGCGCCGAGGAGGAAGTCGCGTTCCGGAAGCTCGACTCGGCGGTCGACGAACTGGAGCTTCTGCGCGCGCAGACAACCTTGGCGGAGCAAGCGTTCGTGCAAGGCGGCCGAGACGAGACTCGCAAGAAGGCCGGCTATCTGTGCAACTACACGCCCGTCGAGTTGCTCAACGCCTCAGGCATTGCCTTTACCAGGATCTTGAAATGCGGGACTCCCGACGTGGTGTCGCAAGGCGAAATCATTACCAAGAGCGTCTTTTGCGACCTTACCAAGAGTGTGCTCGGACACTTTGCAACCAATGACCCGCTGGTTGCCAGTCTCGACCAAGTCTACACATTCTACACCTGCGACTCCATGCGAGCGACGTCGCAGGCCATCGACAACTTCTACAAGCCATCGCGCGGCTACATCGTTCCCCGCAACGGCGACAACGCCGACGCACGCGCGTTCTTCCGCGCGGAGATTCTTCATTTCAAGAAGGATCTGGAAAAGCTCGCGGGCTCCGCGATCACCGAAACGGCGCTGCAACGCAATATTCACCTCTACAATCGGATTCGCAAGGTCGTCCGCGACATATCGGCGCTACGCAAGCGCGAGATTCCACCGCTGAGTGGAAAGGACTTTCTCGACGTCACCAAGTCTTTCCACTTCCTACCGCCGGAAGAGTTGTGGCCTCTCCTCAGCGAAACGTACGAAGGTCTCGCAGCGCGCCGGGCCATCGGCCAGAAGCCCCTGCGCATCATGATGTGTGGGGGCATTGTCGCCGACGGTGACCGGCGCATCCTGGATATTCTCGAGGATGACATCGGCGCACGGGTTGTCGTGGAGGACCACTGCACGGGCTACAGCGCATTCCATCATGATACCGACGAGAGTATCGATCCTTGGCAGGCGGTGGCCAACGCATACCTGGACCAGGCCCCTTGCGCCCGGCAAGTGCCGCTTAACCGGCGCGTCGAGCACGCTACCTGGTTGGCCAGGGAGTACAAGGTCGACGCAGTAATTTTCACGTACCTCAAGTTCTGTCCTTGCTACGGACTGGCCAAGAACAAGTTTATTACCAGTTTTCAGGCGCTCGGCCTGCCAGTCCTCGAGCTCGCCAGCGACTATTCCTTGGGAGATCTTGGCCAGATCAAGACCCGTCTTGACGCCTTTGTCGAGGTACTCGCGGAAAGGAACAGGAAACTGACATGCTATCAAGCGCCGCCGCTCCCGATGCGCGCCCAACCCCTCTGACCACTCTGATTCGCGCACGGAATTCGCAGGATGCTAGCCTGGCCCGAACGACCGAGGCCCTGGAGAGCCAGCTCGCGTACATCCGGCAAACCAAGATCGACCATCACTATTCGCCGTCGGTGCAAAGACTCTTCGACCTGGTCGTTGGCTACATCCCGGACGCGGAGGATGCGTGGCGGGCGGGCAAACCAGCCGCCTGGATGAGCGGCGGTGTGTGGTCGCCTCTCTACTACGCTTGCGACACGATCCCCATCTCCATCAACGAAATGGGTCGGCTGGGCTCGAGCGAGGCTGTGACGGCCGCCGAGGACTACTTCCACCTTCCCAAGGAATCCTGCCCCATGGTGGGCGGAGTGCTGGGCGAGTTTTATCTCCGTCTTGGGCGAACCGTTAAACGTATGGGGGTATACAACGCGGTGTGTGAGCCGCTGAACATCGGCTGGGAGCTCTTGAAGGATGAGGGCTTTGATATCTACCGCGTCGAGGCCATCAACCGGCCCAACGCGCACGACGATCCTGAGCGGGTTCGCCTCATGGAGGAATACCTGGAGCGGGATCTGAGGGGCCTTTCGGTGTGGCTGCAGGGGCATCCCGTTGAGGAGGACAAGCTCGCTGTTGAAATCCGACGCGTCAATCGGCTGTTCGCCAAGGTACGGAAGATACTCACCCTGCGCTTGAACAACCCCTTCTACCTGCGCAGCCTGGCCACCATGTACTTGATCCTGGGCACGGCCCACTACTTCGGGAAACCTGCCGCGTACGAAGACGTTCTGAACGGATTGATCGCCGAGCTCGAAACCTCGCCCGAAATTCCCTCGCCCACCGGAAGAATCGTTCGGCTGGCCTGGGTAGGCGGCCGGGGACAGGAATTTGGTGTCTACAAAGCTATCGACGACGCCGGCGGGGCTGTCACCCAGTGGCACATTCCCGACGAGCACACCAAGGACTACCGGGAAGATCTCCCGCCGTTGCAGGCTTACGCGAACTACATCATCTCCGCGCGCATGGGTGGCTCACCTATCCGGCGGCTCAAGAACATCGAAGAGAATATGGAAATCTTTGGCGCCAAGGGCATCCTGTTCTACAGCTACGTCGGGTGCTCCTTCGGCGGCGTCCACAAGGAGATCCAGCGCGATTACTTCCAGAAACTTGGGGTTCCTGGCATTTCCTTGGAAGGCTCTTTCCAGGTGGGGCCGCCCACCGGGCAGTTGCTGACCAGGATCCGGGCCTTCATCGAAATGTTCAGCTGACAGTTGCCTGGGAAGCAGCAACTGCCAACCACATGTTGCCTGGGCAGCAGGCTGGCCCCAAAACGGAGGGAGATAGTCAGAAATCGGCTGGTGGCGCAGGGACCTGCTCCGGCACGCAACGTGCAGGCTGAATACCCTACAGCGAGCCACCGATGCCAACCACTACCGAGCCGCGCATTTCCGAGAATGGCCGAGACGGGCGAAAGCTAGCAGGAGCGTCGCCCTCGCCTGGAATTCAGGCGCTACGCGAGCTGGCGGCTTCCTTCGCATTTGACCAAATCGACCGCCGCGCTGCCGCTGGCATGAACGCCGTCTGGGGCGGCTCTACCTGGGAGGCGCCGCTCATCTATGCGTGCGATACCGTTCCCATTGCCATGTCCGAGCTGTGGCGGGAGGGAAGTCGTGAGGCCGAGGCGGCGGGCGAGCGCGAGCTTCAGATTCCCTCCGAGTTCTGTTCGATGATCAAAGTGGTCGCGGGTCGATTGCACCTGCGTACCAGCAGGAACATTCGCCGGATCATCCACTTCGGCGGCGGGTGCGAACCCATGGGTCTGGCCGTCGAAATGATGAAGCGCGAAGGCTACGACGTCCACTGCATCGAGGGCGTTCACGCCTTCCACCAGTCGGACAAGCGTCCGGAGACCATCCATATCCTGGTCCATGAATTCGAGCGGGTTGCCAGGTGGTTGACGGGCAAGGGCGTTGATCAGGACCGCCTGGGTGAGGAGCTGCGCAAGAAAAATGTCCTGCTCTCCAAGTTGCGTCGCATACTCGAGCTGCGCAAGACCAACCCGCTCTATCTGACGGCGGTCCCGACCGTTCAGCTTCTCAACGGCTCGTCTCACTGCTACGGCAACCCCGGGGAGTATTTGCGCGTCCTCGACCTGCTCATCGGCGAGCTTGAGGGTGAGCTTGCGATGGCAAGGCTGCCACCGGCGGACCGCTACATTCCACTTGTGCTCGCCGGCGGTGCGGTGAGCCCGAGCATACTTCACGTCATCGAAGAGTCGAAGGGCGCTATTCTCGGCTGGATTCTCGTGGGGACGGTCGACTATCGCGAGGACCTGCCGCCGCTGGAATCGCTCGCGCACTACCTTCTCGACGCACAGGCCCGGGGTGAATTGGGCGAAGGCGCGGGCTCCTCCGCGACCTTTCGCCGGTATCGTATCGAGGCGCTCGTTCGTGAGACCGGCGCCAAGGGGGTAATCTCCACAGCGGTGACGGGATGCCCGTATGCCTCCATCGTCCAGCAAATGGAGCGCACGCACTTCAAGAACCTCGGAGTCGCATTCATCGGCTTAGAAACCAACGTACACAAAGAACGGCCATCGGAGGAGCAGATCATGCGCGTTCGCACGTTCATGGAAATGATCAATTGAAGACCCTTGCGTGAAAGGTAGCTCGTGGACATAAGAAGCATTATCTCTGATCACCCCTGGAATCACGGCTCGGGCGCGCCCGTGGTCGGACTTGATATTGGCTCGCGCGCGTCGAAGGGCGTGCTCCTGCGCGGGTACACCCTTGAGACCGCGCTGATTCCAACGGGCGTCTCGATGCAGAAGACGGCGGAAGAGCTCATCAGCAGGCTTCTGCGTCAGGCTGGGATCGAGCGAAGCCAGCTGGCCTATATCGTAGGCACTGGATATGGGCGAATCACCCTGGCGTTCTCGGACATCCCGTATCAAGTCGTCACGGAGATTACTTGCCATGCGATGGGTGCCCACGTGGTGTTACCCAAGACGAGGACTATCATCGATATTGGTGGCCAGGACTCGAAGGCCATCAAGGTGGATCCGAGGAGCGGAAAGGTTATCGAGTTCGTGATGAACGACAAGTGCGCGGCCGGCACGGGGCGCTTTCTGGAAAAGTCCGCGGTTCTGCTGGGACTACAGCTTGGCCAATTGGGTGAAGTGGCTCTAGAGGCCAA
The DNA here is from genome assembly GCA_963849735.1 of uncultured delta proteobacterium. GTDB lineage: Bacteria > Myxococcota_A > Polyangia > Fen-1088 > Fen-1088 > Fen-1118. The sequence continues at coordinate 44,881 of CAWKJE010000032.1, read as the reverse complement.
GGCGCCGGCGCCGATTTCAAGCCAATGCGTCGTCTTCGCTGAGTCCGAGGTCATTTCCCTGCGCGCAAGGGGCGAGCGGGTGAGGGATGCTGCCGCTCGAGCCAACATCGCCGCCGGCATTCACCGCGCGACGGCCCGCAGGGTTCACAACCTTCTCAATCGTGTGGGTATCGAGCCGGATCTGGTCTTCACCGGCGGGGTCTCGAACAACATCGGCATGTGGCAGGTGCTCGAAGAGATCCTCGGTCATAGGTTCACGCGGGCGCCGCTTGATTTGATCTTCGCGGGTGCGCTCGGCGCCGGGGTCTTTGCCTCCCGCTACGAGAAGACTGGCGTAGGTAACGCCGCAAACCTGGGGGGTGCGACAGCCAACGCCCAACGCGATGACTGGCAAGCCGTCCAGGAACGAAGCGCCCAGATCGCTCAGGGAGCCTAGGATCCATGAAGGTCACGGAGGTGCTCGGACGAGAGCCTTTCTCAAGGATGCTCGATATTCCGGTCGTCGGTCTTGACATTGGCTCCCGAGCCTCGAAGGGCGTGCTCATCAAGGGTGAAGAGGTCGTTACGGTTGTCGTGCCGACGGGGCTCTATACCCAGGAAACGGCTGACGAGATTCTTGCTGAGCTGTTGCGTTTGGCTGGTCTCGAGCGGAGGCAGGTTGGCCGCTTGGTCGGAACTGGTTATGGTCGGGTGGCTCTCGAATTCAAGGACATTCCCTTCGAGGTCATCACGGAGATCAAGTGCCATGCCATGGGCGCGCACGTCGCGGTTCCTGGTACACGCACGATCATTGACATCGGTGGCCAGGACTCGAAGGCCATCAAAGTCGACCCGGCCAGCGGCAAGGTGCTCGAGTTCGTAATGAACGACAAGTGCGCCGCGGGAACGGGGCGCTTTCTAGAAAAGTCCGCCCAGACCCTGGGAGTCGAGCTGGAAGATTTCGGCCAACTCGTCTACGCATCGGAAAAGCCCAGCACCGTAAGCAGCCAATGCGTGGTCTTTGCCGAAACCGAGATCATCACCCTTCGGGCAAAGGCCGAGGGACTGGCCGACGGCATAAAGAACAGCAAGTCGCTGGCCGATATCGCGGCCGGTGTTCACGTGTCAGCCGCGCGGCGGGTGCAGAATCTACTAGGGCGAATCGGTATCGAGAGGGATCTGGTATTCACCGGCGGGGTGTCGAACAACCCGGGGATGCGCAAGGTTCTTGAAGAGCTCTTAGGACATCGGTTCACCGCCCCTAAGATCGACCTGGCGTTCGCAGGCGCCCTAGGGGCGTCTATCTACGCTGGAATGAGCGCGGCCAGCAGCGCTTCGGTGCGCTGTGCGGGAGAGAGGGATAGCGTCGCGACCGATGGACTGACGGGGGCCCGCGCTGGCGCGTCGGATGCCGTGCTGGAAGAGCTCCGCGCCCTCATCTTGCGCAGCCAGGAGGAGTATATCGCTCGCGAAGATGGCAAGAAGCGCTTTGCATACCAGTGCAACTACACCCCCCTTGAGCTGCTCGCGGCGTCGGGAGCCCGGCACATACGGCTCTTCCGCGCCGGTGACCCGGAGACTGTGGCACGTGGCGAGCGCTATACGCAAAGCATCTACTGCGACTTTACCAAGAGCTGTTTGGGCTTCTTTTCGTCAGGGGATCCCCTCTACCATTCCGTCGACGGGGTCTACAACTTCTACACCTGCAATACCGTGAAGCGCGTCTCCGAGGTGCTCGACCGGTTCGTTCCCGTGAAATTACTCAACCTGCCCAAGATTCGCACCGAAGGCTCCTCGCGCGATTTCTTCCGCCTGGAACTGCTGGACATGAAGCGGGATCTGGAGGGCAAGACGGGAAGGGTGATCTCGGATGGAGATATTCATGCCCAAATCGCGAAGTACAACAAGCTGCGCCGGCAATTGCGGAAGATTTCGGAGCTTAGGAAGCTGAGCCGGCCTCCTATCACGGGTAAAGACTTCCTGGAGATCGCCAAGGCCTATTACTATGTCGACGCCGATACCGCCTTGGCGGCTTACGAACGGCTCTACGGCGCGCTGACCGCGGGAATAGGTGACCACGACGGCGAGGAGCCTCTCCGTTTCATGATTTCTGGCAGCGTGCTGGCCGACGGAGATCGGAGAGTCCACGACATCCTGGAAGGAGAATACGGCGGCTTGGTTGTAGCGGAAGACGTGTGCACGGGGCTGCGTCCGTTCTGCCACGAGCTATCCGAGGAGGGTGATCCCATGAACGCCTTGGTGGCTGGGTATCTCGACCAGGCCCCCTGCGCTCGCATGAAGCCGTTGTCCGACGCGGCCCGCTTTGCCGCCAACCTGGCGTTGGAGTACGGCGCGGACGGGGTTCTGTACACGTACCTGAAATTCTGTCCGACCCACAGTGTGGGTATGAAGGAGTACCTTACGGCTTTCCAAAGGGCCAACCTGCCCGTCCTAGAACTGTCGAGCGACTATTCGCACTCGAGTGAAGGCCAAATCCGTACGCGGATCGAAGCCTTCATCGAAGTGCTTCTCGACAAGAAAAGTCGCTGCCGCGCTCCCGAGCTCCTCGCAGGGGTCGGACCATGAGTCTTGCCTTCGAGAGGATGAGATGCAGCTAGCCACGCTGCCTAGCGCTCCGATGGTGCAGCGCGCTGAGGCCCAGCTCGATCAGTTGGCGGCGAGCTACCAGTGGGACGAAGTCGAGGCCGCAGCGCGGGCCGGCATTCCGGTGGTGACAGGAATGAATCCCTGGTGGGCGCCGCTGGTCCGTGCCTGCGGTGGAATTTGCGCCAATGATATGTCTCGCATGCGTGGAAGAAGCCACGAGGCGGTGTCACTAGCAGAAAGCCATTTCCGCATCCCCAGCGAGTTCTGCACGGTCATCAAGTCCCAGATCGGCGGTCTCGGCATGCGCATCCGTCAGCCCGGTGGGACCGCGGTTCGCAAAGTCCTGCAATTTGGCGGTGCGTGTGAAGCGAGCGTGACCATCGCGGAGCTGGCCAGGGCCGAAGGCTACGACGTTCACGTGGTGCAGCCACTTACGGCTTTCAAGATGGATCCGGCGCGCCGGCCTGAATACATCGCGTTCTATGAAAGCGAAGTCAGGCGGGCAGCGCGATGGCTGTGCGGACACGATGTTGATGAAGAAAAGCTGGGCGATCTGATTCGGGTCAAGAACAGCATCACCCGGCGGATCATCAAGGTGCTGGACTTACGCCTGGCCAATCCACTGTACTTCTCGATGACCAGGGTGAGCCAGTTGCTATTGGCCTCGGGGGACTACCACGCGGTGACCAACTTCGAGGAGAACCGTGCCAAGTTCATCAAGCTGTTGGATTCGCTTCTGGTCGAGCTGGACTGGGCCGGGAAGCGGCCGACAGGACCGTATGTCCCGCTCGTGTTGGCGGGGAACATGTTCAACATGGACGTGACCAAGACGATCGACCAGTCGGGCGGAGCCATCGTCGGATCGCTGATGGCGATCACGACACTCTATCGTGAGGACGCTAGCCCGGTGCGGGCCCTGGCCGAGTATCTGCTGGACATGCAGCTCAAGGGCGAGAGCTCAGACCAGGCGGGGGCAGTGGCCGGCGCGCGCAAGCTCCGCATCGAGAGCGAGGTGCGGCGAACCAAGGCCAAGGGAGTGATAGTCTCTGGAACCACCGGCTGCCCCTACACCAGTCTGACGCGACAGATGGAACAGGACTTCTTCACCAAGAAGGGCATTCCCGTCCTGGCAGTAGAGGGGACTGCCCATGCCGACCCCATTACCGAGGAGGTAAAGATGCGCGTGAAGGCGTTTATCGAGATGTTAGCGGACGACCCGCCGGTGGCGGAGGGGCATGCAAGGAGGGAGAGTGCACCGCAATGAGCGTTGCTGGTGTCATTGGCGCTCTGGAGCGGCCGTTGCGTGCGTCGCGGCCGGTGCTCGGACTGGACCTGGGCTCCCGGGCGTCGAAGGGGGTGCTGCTGGCCGGGGACAATCTATACACCGCGCTGGTGCCGACGGGGCTTTACATGCAGGAGACGGCCGACGCTCTGGTGCGGAAATTGCTCCGCCAGGCCAAGTTAAAGCGCAAGGCTGTGGCCCACGTTGTGGGAACCGGCTACGGCCGGATCTCCCTGGAATTCAGTGACCTGCCGTACAGCGTAGTCACGGAAATCAGTTGCCATGCCATGGGGGCACACGCGCTCATACCCGAGGCTAGGACTGTGCTCGACATCGGTGGCCAGGATTCCAAGGCCATCAAGATCGATCGAGAAACCGGCAAGGTCGTCGAATTTGTCATGAACGACAAGTGCGCGGCGGGAACCGGCCGTTTTCTGGAGAAGGCCGCGGCGTTGCTCGGCATTAAGCTGCAAAGTCTCGGCACGGTAGCATTGCAAGCCAAAGCTCCCGCTCTGGTCAGCAGCCAGTGTGTGGTCTTCGCCGAATCAGAGATGATCTCCCTGCGCGCACGAGGAGAGCGCTCCAACGACGCTGACTCGCGTGCCAACATCGCCGCCGGGGTACACCTGTCCGCCGCGCGGCGCGTGACCAACCTGCTCGGCCGTATCGGGCTCGAGCCGGCGCTAGTCTTCACGGGTGGGGTGTCCAACAACCGGGGGATGTGGAGGACGCTGGAGGATCTGCTGCAGACTAAGTTCGTGACCAGACCAGGCATCGACATGATCTTTGCCGGTGCGGTGGGGGCGGCCGTGTACGCCGCCAAGGAGCTGGAAGAAACAGCAAAGGCGGCACGGCGCGAGACCACGACGAAGGCAGCATATCTCCAACAGGCCTACGACCTGATCGAAAAGGAAGAGCAGGCGTTCATCGAGAGCAAGGCGACCAAGAAGGTAGGCTTCCTTTGCGCCTATACTCCCATGGAGCTGCTGAATGCCGCCGGAGTCGGCTACGTGCGATTGATGAAGGCCGGGGATCCCATGATGGTCGGCGCGGGTGAGCTCCACACCCAGAGCGTGCTGTGCGACCACACCAAGAGCTGCGTTGGCGGCTTTGTTGCGCAGCATCCGCTCTTTCGCACCCTCGACAAGGTGTACAGCCCTCACGCGTGCGGAAACATGAAACGGGCGAGCGAGATCATAGAACAATTCGTCCCCATCAAGCTCATCAACGTGCCCAAGAATAGAGCCGAACCGGCGTCGCGACGGTACTTTCGCGACGAGATCGTTGATTTCAAGCGCGACTTGGAGGCTTTGACGGGAAGGGCTATTAGGGACGACGAGGTTAGCGGGCAGATCGCCCTCTACAATCAAGCGAGAAAGCTGCTGCGGCAAATCTCGGAGCTCCGCAAGCGGGAGTGGCCCGCGCTGAGCGGACGGGAATTCTTGGATCTGGTCAGGGGGCTATATTACTTGCCGCCGGAGAAGCTCATCGGGGCATACTCCGAGGTGTACGAACGCTCGCGCCTGGCCCCGGCCGGGGATGGCGAGCCCAAGCTACGTCTCATGGTGTCCGGGAGCATCATGGCAGACGGCGATCGACGACTTCTTGATCTCGTCGAGGGAGAGCTAGGCGGCGCAGTAGTGGTGGAGGACCATTGCGCGGGACTGCGCCCAGTTTACCATGCCATAGCCGAAACGGGGGACCCATACCAGGCCCTCGCCGAGGGCTACCTGGACCAGGCACCCTGTTCTAATCGCAGGCCCATGTCCGACGCGGTCGAGTTCTCCAGTCGACTGGCGCGTGAATACGACGTTGATGGTGTGCTGTACGTCTACCTTAAGTTCTGCTCTTGCTACGGATTGACCAAGAGGGATTTCATCGAGGGCTTTCAGGCGCAGGGCTTTCCGGTGCTGGATGTGTCGAGCGATTATTCGCAGAGCGATCACGGACAGCTCAAGACCCGGCTCGAGGCGTTCGTCGAGGTTCTTAGGGAGAGGCGGAAGTCCCGGCCGAGTGTAGTGGGGCACAAGAGCATCCGGGGAGGGCTTGGGAAGAACATCGCTCGCGCCAGTGTGGTTACACCGTAGCAGGCGCCAGCGTTGCGGGGCTTTCTTATCAAATTTGTCGCGCTTTCCATCGTCTCGGGAAGCACCATCGGCATCAATAGGATCCTGATCACGCTGCTTGGACTTTCGCTGCAAGCGACGAACTGGCAGCTCGGGTTGATTGGCGCTGTGGAGACTCTTGGTTTGGCAATGGGAACAATCCCGGCCGGGATCATGGTTAGTCGAGGCAACCCGCGGTCGCTGTATGGGCAGGCGAGCATCGTCGTGGCCGCCTGCTACCTCCTTATTCCTCGGCTTGGCGTTTGGTTTGCGCTGCTGCCGTTCATGCTGTTCACCGGTTTCTGCATTTCCTACCGTATCGTTGCAATGAGCTCCATCTTTCTTGGCCAGCTCGGCGTCATGGGGAATGGCTGGGCTGGGTGGTACAAGGGAACCCTGGCGCTCGGGACTATGGCGATTGGCCCGTGGGTGGGGCATCTGCTCGCCAAAGGAGTTGGCATCAAGTCGACCTTCTATGTGTCGGCTGGCCTCTTTGCTGGCATGGCGAGCTTGGGCGTGCTTGCCCTGCCGCCCAGCCGACGCGGCGGCGCGCGAGGCCCAAGGCAGGGCTCGGGAAACTGGCTCTCGGCGATCTGGCAAAACCGACAAGTCCGACAGGCGTGCTTGATGGAAGGGGTTAGCGGCTATTGCTCGGCATTCTTCAGCACGTTTATGCTGGTCATTTTGATACGGGGCCACGGGTGGGCGCGGGATAGGGCGGTTCATCTCCTCGTCCTCAACGGCGTGGTCTACGTTTTCGTGCTGCTGGGGGCTGGCTGGGTGCTGGCGAGGACGGATCGGAGCCGGGGCATCATCGAGCGCGTGGTCTACGGTGGCACCGCGGTGGCCATGGTGGGGCTCGGCCTTGCCGGTCGTCCCGTGTTCTTCGTGCTGTGGACCGCGTTGTTCTCCCTGGGTCTTGGATTCAACAACCTGGTCAACGTGACGATTATCTCGTCAAGTGGCTGCGATCGTGGACACGTGAGTGGGGTGGCCACTTTGACGCAGATGTCGGGTGGCTGCCTCGGAGCCTTAGTCGGTGGGCTCTTGAGCAGGGTTCTCGATGTTCAGCTCTTGTTCGTTCTCTTTGCGGCGCCTTGGCTGTTAGCTCTGCGCGGCAGAAGGAAAAGGGCTCCGGCAAGGGAGAGCGCGTTCGTCGCCGGAGCAAGGTCTTCGAAGAGCGAAGTGACCCGTGCCGTGCAGAAGTCCATCGCGGGAGCTCGGAATGCCGTGGGATGATAAGGTGAGACACAAGTCATCCATCACGCATGGAAGCATGATGATGGGGCAGGATGGCCAGGCCCGTCGGCATCGACCTCACGGGAGGAAGGCGTTGGGTGTTGTCGGATGCCGATGTCACGAACCATGAGACGTCCCGAGGTGGATGCCGACGGGCCGATTGTGCGGAAGGTCACATGGCCTCTGCTCTGGCGTTGGAGTGAACCGCCTCGATCCGAACGGTAGAAAAATCCGAGTCCACCAAGCCAAGCTGGGTTCCGATCAACTGTTCGGCAGCCGCGGTGATGGCCTTTGCGTCCAGCCCATGCTCTCTCATCAGGAAACGACGGGAGGCGCCGTGGGCAAAGGTGTCTGCGAGACCCAAGGTCACGAGAGGGCGAGCGATGCGGTTCCGCACCATCATTTCCGACAGGACCGTTCCGAGGCCGCCCACAGTGGTATGGTTCTCGACGGAGATGATGCCGTGCTTGGGTTGCGCGAGCAGTATCGGAAGCACGGGACTGGCAAAGGGCTTGTAGGTTGAGACGTGGACATGAGCCACCGAGACCCCGTGCTCGGTGAGCACAGAAACTGCCCGCATGGCCTCCTCGGTGCAAATGCCAGCCGAAACCACCAGCAGGTCGGAACCGCTCGCGAGGACACGCGGGGTGTCTAGTCGCATGGGCTCCGCTCGGTCGAAGAGGCGTGGAACTTCGCCGCGCAGCATCCGGACGTAGACCGGCCCCGGCATCTCACAGGCCAGGTCGAGCACACTCTCCACCTCGGTGGCGTCGCCGACCTCGAGCACGGTCATGTTGGGGAGCGCGCGCATGACGGCGACATCGTCGATGGCCTGATGGGTGGCGCCACCAGGTGTGGTCACGCCGGGCAAGAATCCGAGCATCTTGACCGGGAGGTTGGGGTAGGCGACTGACATCGCAATCTGGTCAAGCGCCCGGCGATAGATAAACACCGCGAAGGTGTGCACGAGCGGGATGAAACCCTCCCGAGCTAGCCCTCCTGCGATGGACAGCATGTTCTGCTCGGCGATGCCGCAAGAAATGAATCGTTCCGGGAAGGTTCCCTTGAAGTAATCGGCCTCGCAAGAGCTGGTGAGGTCAGCGCTCAAGACGAGCACATCCGCCCGCCGCTCTCCAAGCGCCTTTAGGCTTTTCGCGTGGGGTTGGACGACAATTTCCATGTCACGCCCTGTCCGCTTCCATGCCGGCGAGAATGGCCCGGTAGCGCGCCGCCTCGACCTCGTTCTTGATCCTGATGTAGTGCAACTTGCCGCCGTTGAGCCGCAACTCCGAGATCTCGTGACACGGGTTGGTGGCCGCGAGGACCACCAGCGGCTGGTCCTTATGGGGCGTCGCACATGCCGAGGACAGGGCCTCGATGTCATGGCCGTCGACTGACCGAACCGCGGCGCCGAAGGTGGTCAGTTTCTCGGCCAATCCGCCGAGCCGCATCACCGAGAGAACCGCGCCATCACACTGCTGGCCGTTCATGTCCACGAGGATCTTGATGTTGTCGACCTTGTGGTGGCTCATGAACTGAAAGGCCTCCCAGACCATGCCAATCTGGAACTCGCCGTCTGACATGAAGATCCAGATTCGCCCCGGTTCACCCTTCATACGCCGCGCAAGCGCCATGCCGATACCCTGGCTCAAGCCCTGGCCGAGCGAACCTGTCATGAGCTCCATCCCCGGTGAATGTTCAGCCCCGATCATCTCGACCGACGAGCCGTCGCGGTTGAAGGCATCTAGCCCCACCGCAGCCATGCGACCGGCCTCGACCAGGGCCGCGTAGAGCGGGAGCGAGTAGTGGGTTGGAGACAGAATGAAACGGTCGTAGATGCGCCCGTGTGGCCCGTTGAAGTGAAAACCGTAGCTATAGTCGCGGTTGGTCGCTGACGGCACCCCGGCGAAAGGCCGGGGCAGCAGGGGTTCCCTGACCGGACCGAGGTTCATCGCCCCGCCGTACAGCACGCCAAGGATCTCGGCGGCAGAGCACGCCTGGCTCAGGTACCCACCGTCATTTTTCAGGGTGTGCTCGAGGACGCGCCGTCTGATGCCGGCGGCGATGGAGTGCGCGCGGGTACGCGCGACGCTGCTGGCTCCGGACACGTGGATCGCCGCGCTCATCGGCTAGTTGCTCCCATGTGCTTCCCTCGGCAGAAAGGGCTGGTGGGGAAGACCGAAGGTATCGGCGACCGCGAGATTTGTCACTTCTCCGCGATGGATGTTGATAGCGCTCAGGAGTTCTGGGTTGTGCTCGGGCGCCTCCCCGAGACCGTGGTTCGCCAGCTGTAACCCATGCGGCAAGGTGGCGTTGCACAGCGCGTACGTGCTGGTCCTATCTACGAGGTAGGTCAGCTCAGCGTGGGTAATCGCATGCGTCGTTGCGAAGCAGCCTCCCTGGTCCACGGCAACGTCGACGACCACCGCGCCGGGCTTCATGAGCTTGAGATCCTCTCGCCTGACCAGGCGAGGCGTGCGTGCATCACGAATCAAGACCGCGCCTACGACCAAGTCGGCCTTCGCAAGCTGATCTAGGATCGTATGGCGGTCGCTGAATAGCGTTGTGGCATTGGGCGGCATGATGTCATCCAGGCTCTCTGGGAATCCCCACAATCATCGAGTGGATGGTACTCCGGCAATGGTCGGATGCGAGCCCTATCTTCCGCTGCGTTCAGCCCAGACCCCGCGGGAAGATGCTGGCTGCTCATTTGCCCCTAGCGGCAATGTCACGCCCTCTTTTCGCATCAACCGTCCGTATGAGTCGTTGTCCGGACGACCGTCGTGGGCAAATCTATCGAGCTCAGACGCCACGAGGATATTCCTCTCTCGCCGTAGTGCCACGCGGCATGGCGACCGTTCCCGATATCTTCGCTTTGACGTAGGACCATGTCCATGTGGCGGGACAAGTAGTCGGGCATGTGCTAGGGCTGAAGCAAGACTCGTTGGTGAGCACTTGAAAACGTTCTTCGACCACGCACATTTTCTCGAGCCAGCGGTGAGAAGCGCCGCCAAGCACTTGCGAAGGACGAGCGCAGGCCTACACACCGGGATAGCCGAGGCACCTTGATGTCCCCAGTGCAAGTGACCTCTGATCGGATCTTCGTTCGCTACCGCCTCACGGGTGACGAGACCGAGGCCCGCGCCAAAGCCGCTGACCTTTGCCTTGAGCAAACCGTCGAGTGCCCCGCTGACATACTTCCCAAGGGGTTCATTCCCGAGCAGGTGGTGGGTCGCCTGGAATCTCTGCACGAGTTATCCGCGCCTGGTATGCCAGCCTGGGAGGCGCGGATTTCCTTCCTCAGCGACACCACTGGCGGCGAGCTCACCCAGTTGTGCAACGTCCTTTTCGGCAATATCAGCCTCAAGAAGGGCTTCCGGCTCTCTCGCTTGGAAGACCGCGGCACGCTATGGGAAAGGTTCAAGGGACCACGCTTCGGGGGTGACGGTCTCCGGGCGTTGCTGGGGCAGCCGTGTCGACCCTTACTATCGACCGCGTTGAAACCCATGGGTCTATCCGCCGAGGAGCTGGCTGCTTTGGCGGGTTGCTTCGCCTCGGGTGGCGTCGACGTGATCAAGGACGACCACGGCTTGGCCAATCAGCCATTCGCCAGCTTTGTCGAACGTGCTGAGCGCTGTGCGGATGCCGTGCGCAAAGCCGCCCCGACGGGACGCAGGATTATCTACGCCCCGAACGTAACAGCGCCGGCGGGAGAAGTCCACGAACGGGCGCATTTTGCCAAGCGAGTTGGCGCGGGTGCCTTGTTGATTTGTCCCGGGCTGACGGGCCTAGACGCGATGCGGGCCTTGGCCGACGATGACTCACTCGGACTGCCGATTCTCGCGCACCCGGCATTCCTGGGAAGTTTCGTGACCAGTCCAGACAGTGGCATATCTCCCTATGCACTGTTCGGCCAGTTCATGCGCCTGGCGGGCGCTGACGCCACCATCTTTCCGCATTTTGGCGGAAGATTCGGTTTCTCGCTGGATGAATGTCGCGAAATCACGGATGGCTGCCAGGACGCCCTGGGGAACTTGAAAAGAATATTCCCCGCTCCGGGAGGCGGCATGAAGCTGCAGCGTCTGCCCGAGTTGCTGGAATTCTATGGGCGCGAAGTGATGTTCCTGGTCGGTGCTGATTTGGTCCGCAACGGACCCGACATCGAGAAGAACTGCGAGATCTATCGAACGATGATCGAGAAGCACTAGAGACGCCTCGAGTGGAGCGGACGCTCCACTCCTAGCGTGTGGCTCCGGGTCGTCAGTGGAGATACCGTCGTTACGCGGGCCAATACGCGACCGTCGGAGTCGACCCTGAAGGCCATAGGAACCAGGCTGACGCCATACTTGCGCGCCAGATCGGGATGCTTGGTCACGTCCACCAGCGTGAGCGGCACCCCTTGCGCCGACAGGCGTTCTTCCAACGAACGACAGTCAGAGCAACGGGGATGGGTGAACTGCACGATTAGGCCGTCCTGCGGCGATGCTCCGATTTCCCTAAGATCGATGTGCCTCACGCTCCGCGGTCCGATACCACGCAGGCGAGCCAGCAGGCGATACATCTCGCATCCTACGCACAGGCCGGTGGCCGCGGCCAAGAACGCGAGACCGGCGACCAGCAAACCCAACGTCCACCCCAGGCGCGGCAAGCCGGCAAGGTGCGCGGCCAAAGCAGCCGATAGAAAGACCAGACCCACTAGATTGGCAAATCGAGTCGGCCGGGCGTCCTTGAGCGGCCCTGGGCCGAGCCGGGGCCGCACCAGCCTGAAGTAGAATGAGCAGGCCAGGCACAGCCGCGGGCCAAAAGTCAGGGTCAGCGCGAGCTGCATCGCCGCCAGCGATAGCAGAGGCCACCAATGAAATAGGTAGGCCGCCAGCGTTACGCCGCCGATGATGGCCTGGTTGAAACGTGGCGCCCGCGCGTCGATCACGGGCGGGCCGCGCAAAACCGCGTCTGACCCGATGACATACTCGAAGGAAGACATGGTGTCCAGGATAGCAGACATCGTGTTGCGGTCGAGGCGAATTGCGGCGCAGACAGCGCACCTGGTGCGAAGAGGAAGGCTGCCTGCCCCTCTGTGGTTTGGAGGCGGAACGGCGGTCAGGAAGACCGGAAGGTCAGTGAGAGTATATGATTATGTCGTGACAGCTGACCTCCGAGCTGCCCGGGTTCTCATAGGAGTGCGGCTGGTCCGCCACGAATGAGACCGAATCTCCTGCGTCCAAGGCGTGGACAGCGCCGCCGACGTGCACGCGCAGCTGGCCATTGAGGGCAACGAGCACCTCGCGCGTTCCCGCTGCGTGCGGATCGGAAGAGTGATTGCCGCGAGCGGCTAGTCGCAACTCGTACGCCTCGACCCAAGGGCACGAACCGGCGGGCGTCAGCGGTCGGCTTTCCATGCGTCCATCGGCGGAGCGCAGAACTTGTGATTCGCCTTGACGGATAACCTCCGCGCAGTGGGTGTTTCCACCCAGCAACTCGGAGAACGGAATGCCCAGTCCAACTGCGATCTTCCACATCACGCCTAGCGAAGGGTTGCTCTTCCGAGTCTCGATCTGCGACAGTGCCGCCCGGCTTACCCCCGATGCCACCGCGAGTTGATCGAGCGACATGTGGCGGGCCGTGCGCCTCTCGCGTAGATTGACTCCCACGCGACGTCCCATCTCGGCCGCTCCGACGTCGTCTCCCGGGGACAACGGGGTCTGGCGGATGGCTGAGGTGGTGCGAGGGCGCCCGCCGTCGTCCGGCGCGGATCGCTTGTCTTTGTTAGCAGCCATTTGGCCGGAATATTAGCAGAGGGCCACGGTTGTAGACAACTGGTGCGGCCCGCTGGGGCGCACGTCCAAGACAGAGTCGCGCTGGCTCAAGGCCGAGCAAGGGCAGACGGTGCGATGGCAGGTCGAAAGAGGTCAGCAGTTTCGACAGCAGGTCGACGCTTATTGGGAGGACTGCGCGCGATGGGCGGACACGGAACTCGAAGCCAGACCGACCGAGCCTCTCGCGACGCTCCCGATATTCGCTCCGCTGCCACCATGGGCGCTGATGCGACCAAGGCAGTGGCCAAGCTCGGCAAGATGCGCGATCTTGGCTTCCATGGGCGTGAGCGTCTGGTCCTTTCTGCGGTCACAACCAGGTGAGCTGTGCTACGTCGCGCAACGCGCAATGGACGAGTTTCTGTCCGCTGCGGGTCGGCTCCCGGCTGACGCGGAAGGCTTTGTGCGCTATGCGGAGGTGATCGTGAACCTGGAGAATCGCCGTGCCGTGGATGTCCTGCGGGTCGGCTTCCTTCAATACCGCGCTCTCAAGGATGGCAGGCTCCACCGAGGGCACTTCCGCCAGATCATGGCCGCCATCCCCGAGGCTACGTTCGGGTGGCTTCAGCTCTTCAAGCCACCACCGGGTACGGTTGGTGCGGAGCACAGGTTCGCGAAGCGACGCCTTGAGCAGCTGAATACATGGAAACCGACGCCGGACGAGCTACGGAAGCTGCGTGGTCTCGTGAACCGCAGAGCGGGCCGAGAGATTATGTAGCCAGACGTCATCTCAGGGGCTCGAACGAACGATTGCGGGTTCGGGGAACGAGGAATTGGTGCTCGATGCGGGTACCTGGGGCGGGCGGAAACTCAGGCCGTCTGAATAGAGGGCCCGGGTGGTGTGGCGCCCGGAACACTGGGCTTTGGTGGAGCGGACGTCGTCACATACACGACGCGCGCCCCCGCGGGGGCGCGCATGCCGATGCCCTGAAGGGCTAGGTGGTGGTCACCCTGGCGGGGCGGCCAGCTCTCAGCTTTGGCTGGGATCCAAGACCCGGCCCATGAACAGGATGGCACCGGTGGGCTGGTCGCGCAGGAAGTAGAGGAAGGGGCGGTCGATGTAGAGGTTGAGGCTCGTGAGCATGATTGCGGCAGCGTTCCCGATCACCGCGGTGGCCGCCGCCGCTTCCGTCCCATTCTCGGCGACATTGATGAAGGCTTTGTGGAGGACATCGGAGATGTATAGGTTGTGTGTACCGTCCATGCCCGAGAAGTCCGCCTGGCCTGAAACGAAGGCGGCGTACATGCCTAGGCTCTGCAGCAGGACCACGAGATCCTGGCCAGTCGTGATCTGGAACCGTGGCATGCTGAGGATCACTTGCTGGCCGGTCAAACCGGCAACAATCGCATCGAGTTGGGTAGCATCGAAGGAGGCCTCGAACGACGAGAAAGTTCCGCGGTCTGGCACCACGAGGAGCATAGAGAGGTTTTGGTCCTGGTAGGGTAGGGACACTGCTGCGAAGCCGGTACCCTGTAGGGCGGGAACGTTATACAGATCGACACCCATGAACATGGTCGTGACCGTGCTGTTGTCGAGCCGGGTAAAGCTTTGGCTGCCCGTCTTGGCGGTGTCGAAGGGCTGCAGCCATGCGGCGTTGAGGTACATGGCGTTGGTCAGTACGAGGCGCGTGCTCGCGTCGACCGAACCGGGTGGCAGTAGGTTCTGGATCTTCTGGTCGGTCTGCTCTGCTACCCAGTTGTTGATGGTGGTGCGCGCGGACCCTGGGCTGTTGATGAAGTCGAGGAGGTTGATGCCAGCGCCGTAGTACTCGGCCAGGCTGTCGAGATAAGCGCTGGTGAATGTGTAGGTCTGCTCGGCCCACGCTGCATTGACAACGTCGAGACGCATGGGCCCGCCACTGGCACCCAGCATGCCCTGCCCGCGCGAGGCCAGAGCCAGATCCCAGGAGTCAAAGGCTGCGTCCAGCTGGTCGGGCGGCAGGGTGAAGTGGAGCGCAGTGGCCATCTCGCTGGCCGTGGTGCCAGCTGCGCCAGCGTAGGTCATGGCGAGGGCGAGGCTGATGCTGGTCGGAGAGAAGACGAGATTACTGGTCGCCTGGGCCGCCATCACATGATAGGCATCTAGGGCAAAGGCCTCGTTGTTTGACGTGAATGTCGTGGCGTCGCCCGCGGCAACCTGCGGATCGGTGACTCGTTGGGCGCTCGACTGGGCCGCGGTAAAGTGCTGACCGTCGTTGTTCGAGCCACCTTCCGTAACCTGTTGGTCGTTGTTGTTGGAGCCACACCCATGGAGGGCCAGCAGGAGCAGCGAACAAACCGACATTCCGACGCGGAGCTTCCGGGTCATGGTGGTCCTCCGTGGGCAACAGGCCCTTCCCGAGAGATGGCTAGTCTGCAAGCATTACGCCAGTCATTGCAACCTGAGCCTGGGTGGCACAGGTGCGCCGTGGCGCTGGAATTGCGCAGCTACAGGGTAGCCGCGGCCCGAGCCAACTAGGTGGCTACTCAGAATTCTGATGGGTAGGGGACAGAGGCTGTGATAGGGCAGACACGAGTCCTCCAAGCGCTGGGCCAGCTTCTCCTGATCCAACTCGTTAGCGAGCTGGCCGAAGCCAACCAAGGGTACGCGCCCACCTTCGAGGTCGGTCTTCCAGCCCGTGTCCATGCGCGCGATGTAGTGCAGCTCGGCGTCGGAGTAGCTCGAATCGCGCCGGGCATCATGGCGGTAGGTGATGTAGTTCATGGCTTGGCGTGGTGATCCGGTGTTGGGCGAGCCGCGCGTGGTCGCGCGCACGTAGTAGGTCACGGGAACAGGCCCCGCTCGCTGTTGGCCGCGCTGCGGTAGGCGCGTAGCTCGTCATGGCGGTAGCCCCGAGACCCGGCGTGCGGCTGTGCCGCCGCGGGGTGTACAGACCTTTGGCCCCGCGTCGCGGGGGCAAAGGTCTGATGTCCATGGAGGGTGGCCTTTTGGAGGGTGTTGGCGCCTGAGCAACTGGGAGATCCCGGTATTTGAAGCAGAGCGTTTGTTCTGCAGCCTCCGCATGGCGTGCTGGCCGGTCTCTGCCGACTAGCCGGTGGGCCTCTGACGTTGCGGCCGGCCCTCGCATTGGGTGGGATTCACGACTCGGCCCCGTGAACAGGATGGCAGCGCGGTGGTCCAGAGCTCCCCGTTTTAGCCCCATCGTCGCCAATTGATCGAAGGGCGAGCTGGCCCGCTGGGCGGTCAGGTCTGCTTGCGCAGCACCACGTGGGCGGCGGCCCGCTTGCCCGGCTGGTGCTCGACGCATTGGTAGCCGAGCGCACGCAGATCGATGTCCGTCGTCAGGTGCTCGCCGCGGCCGAGCAAGACGGGCGAGATGGCCAGGTGGAGCTCGTCGATGAGCCGCGCTCGCAGATATTGCCTAATCGTTGCTACGCCACCGCCCAAGCGCACGTCCTTGCCTCCGGCGACTTCGTTGGCCTTGGCCAGCGCGGCCTCGATCCCGTCCGTGATGAAGTGAAACATCGTGCCGCCCTTCATGGCCAGCGGGGAACGTGGGTGGTGGGTCAGCACGAACACGGGGGTGTGGTAGGGCGGCTCCTCGCCCCACCAGCCTCTCCAAGTTTCGTCGGGCCACGGTCCGCGCACCGGCCCAAACATATTCCGTCCCAGGATCCATGCGCTCACGTTCGCGAAGCCGCGGCTTGCGATGTCGTCCTCCAGGCCGGTTTCCCCCTCCTCCTCGCTGCCGTGCATGCGCTGAAAGGTGCGGGTGGGAAAGAACCAGTCGAAGAGCTCGGGCCCGCGGACGCCGAGCGGGTTTTGCAGATCCTGGCCCGGACCTGCTCCGAAGCCGTCGATGGAAATTGAGAAGTTGCCAACAATCAATCGAGCCATGTGATGGGTTCCCGGTTAGTAGATGCGGCTCGCATGTCCGCGGTGCTCTATCTGAAATAGTGCATCATGGACTACCAACGGAGGTGGCCACTGTCACGGCAAGGGTGTGGTAGGCGGGCAGGTGGGCTCGCAATTGCCCATGTCGAAGTGCCTAGACGCAGAGAGAGGTGAGTCGACGGTCCATCTCGCAAGCCGCCAGGTTGTGGGCGGCCGCCCAATTGAAAGTCCAGCCAGGGCGATCATCGAGAAGGCAAACCTTGCGCAAGCTCTCGACGTGAGCACGCGCCTGGCTTGGAGAAGAGTGGGGGAGACTGGCAGTGCGGAGTCGCGTGACTCGTGAGGTCGGCATGCCAGCTTAGGCTGGGGAGGGACCTATCCGCCTACATTAAATGGGAGCACGCCGTGGTCGGCACCCACCGTGACGAGGGGTATGGCCATGGTCGTGGAGCCGGGTCCAGATCCAGGCTACCCAGACCGCCGCCATCAACCCCATATCAGCCGGCCCCCTAGCGCGCGCAGGCCGTGTCAAGGGCGGCGTTGCGCCGGCGCGCGAGCTTGCGAGAGCGCGAACCCTTGACGCGGACGAGCACGCTGGGACAATGGCGGTTGGGGTTGGTTGCCGCAACCTGCACTCTCCTCGGATGATACGGCGCTCTTCCCGCATGCTCTCTAATGTACGGACGCGCTGTCCATGAGTAGCCTGGGTGGGCCACCGGCAGCCGACCTCGCTCATTGCAGCGTCCCACCTGCCGCTGATGAGCATCATCGACAGCCGCGGACATCCCTTCGCCACGCGAACGTCAGTCCTTGGACGGAGTTTCTGCGGCCCACAGTACTCGGCGCGGTGTTAGGAGACACCTCGTACCACAGCGTTTCACCCTGCGGCCGAATTCCACCCCATAGATCGAGTCGCGGTCACGGATGAGGAAACGGGGAGCTTGGTCGTCTCTGTCGGAGACGGCCTCGACGAACGACTGCGCCGCGTACTGCGCGCTCGGGTGGGACGTGACTCCGATGTGGACGATTTCCCTTCGTTTCAAGTCCAAGATGACGAAGGCGTAGAGTAGGTGGAACTTCAAGCTGACGATGGTGAACCAATCGCAGGCCCATGTCTGGCCGAGATGATTCCGGACGAATGTGAGCCATCTCTGGCCTTGCCCTCGCGGCAGATACGCCGGCCGGTACTTGGCCACGGTTCTGGCTGACACATGGTATCCGAGCTTGGCGAGCTCGGCTGCGATGACATCCTCACCCCTGAGCGGATTTTCCTTCCACATCCGGATGATCAGGGCTCGAGTGTCGGCATCGATGGGAGGCCGCCCGACAGGCCGTTGAGAGCGCCGACGCCATAGCAATCGCCAGAAGGCACGATGCCAGCGCACCACGGTCTCCGGGCGTACGATGGCCACGGCGTCCAACAACACGGGAAAGATCTTGGTGATGGTGGCGATGGTGAAGCGGTCGCGGGATTTGAGGTGAGGACGCGGCGCGCTTCGCTTGAGAACGATGACTTGTTGCCGCAATAGGGCGTTCTCGGCGACCAGCTTGGCACGCCCGCTGGCCAGGTCACGCAGTACGGCAAGACCGCCCTTGACGAATTCACGAAGCATGGCCGAAAACCATAGCGCGCAGGCTCGGAAATGCCTATCCCGTCACATCGTACCGAATTATTTCGGCGGTCAGGCCTGAGTTGGGCGGACGCAGGTTAGACGCGTCTGGTCACAAGGGCCCCCATCCGGCGGCGCTGAACGCCGCCCCGGCGTTGGCCCGGCGCCTGAGCGCGCTTACCGAAGGCACACCTTCGCTGATGGGCACCTATCGGGAACTCTGCATCTACTGGAACTGCATCCTGGTGAGACAGAGATTGGTAACCGAGACGGGACCGAACGAGCTCGGCGAGATGTGGACCGTGATCTGGTCGATGTTGGGAATATCGGCCGCGGTCAGTTTTGTACCGATCGGAGTGACGTTGTAGCAATCGGTCACGAACTGAGTGAGCGTCACCGGGTATCCGGGCGTGAACGTAGAGCAATAGGTGGTCGCTGTGTCGTCACCCTTGAGGTGTGCGGTCAGCTCTAGGCCACTGCTCGACCCGGTCATCCAGACCGTTAGATTGCTGAAGGCTTGCCCAATGCCGATGCCAGGGCCTTGTGCACTAGCGACGACACCCAAGATCATCCAGTTGGCCCCGTAGTCAGTCGAGGTGGGTAAATCTGGCAGGGCCGGAAGCGTGCCGGAGAGGCACAGCTCGTCGGTCGCTGACCAGGCGGGTGCGCCGGCATCGCCTGTACTGGGGCTGGTGATCGTATCCAAAGAACCGGAAGCCACGAATCCTCCGCCAGTCATTGCTCCTACGGCTTTGCCATCGGAAAACAGCACGATACCGGGCCCGGGCTCGTTGCTAATGAGAGTAACCTTACCGTTCCCACAGAGATCCATCGCTGCTCCATAGAGCTGGACTTGTCCCATGGATGCATCTCCCAACCATGCGCACTGGCCCCACGGGTTTAGGGGACAATTACTGGCCAGGGTGGCAGTGGCGGACGCCTTGTAGGAATTGCAGCTGGTTATCGTCTGGCCCGCCGGAGGCAAGAGGCACGACTCAATGTCAGCGCTGGTCCCGAAAACGCAAACGGTTGTGGTCGATCCTCCGGTGCCACTGGCTCCGCCGTTGGAGGTGGCGCCTCCGGTAGAGCCGTCCGCGGCAGTCGTGCTGCTGCTGCCGCCGGTACCTGTGAGACCACCGGAGCTTGGAGTCCCGCCGGTACTTGCGACGCCTCCGGAGCTGCCGATTCCGATCGCGTCAGCGGCGTCGATGACGATTCCTCCCTTTCCCCCCGCTCCGGCGAGGTCAATTGAGCTGATGCCATCCGCGAATCCTCCGACGTCGAGCGTCCCATTGGCGTCGCGGGCATCCGGCGATGGATTCTCCTGCTCAGCGTCTAGCGCGCCGCCGGTCCCACCGGTTGTGATCGGGGCATCGGCCGCCGGACCCAAGTCAAGACCACCGATAGGGCCTACTTCGTGGCTCCCGGAATCGACCGGACCAGGCTCGGAGCCGTCGCCGAGGCTCACGCACCTATTGGACAGACAAACCAAGCCCGAATTGCAGGTGTGGTTGGGATAGCAAGGCCCCGTCGCCCCTCCCTGTGACGGGCCGTCTCCGGAGCCGCAACCCGCGACCGCGGTAGCGAACAGTCCCAGCATGATCTCATGAAGAAGGGCAAGTTTCATGTGCTGTCTCCTTTTCAATCTGCACCCGACCAGTCGAACCTATCTGCAGGTACCCGCGACGCAGGTCTTGAGCGGAATGCAAACGCCGCAATTCGAAAAACTAGAACACTGGCAGCTCGGGTAAGCGCTCGGCGTACTTCCGTTGCTGCACGGCGAGCAGGTCGGGGACGCAGTCGTCCACGCGAAGCCATGCCAGTCGCCGCTGACGAAATAGCTTCCTTCAGCGGAACTGCACCGCCCACGCCGGTCATGGGCGCGTCTATCGCGGTGGTCGAATCGCCGCCGGTTGAGTTCATCCCACTCTGACCGTCGGCGCGGCCTGCTCCTGCGTCCGCTGTCGGTGAACAAGTCTCGAGGCCGCCGCTCGCTCGAGCTCCTTGGCTTCCGGAGGCCAGCGCACCACCGAGATTCCCGGACAAGTCGGACAGGCAAACCAATCCGGAATTCTAGGTTTGGTTGGGATAGCAATGCCTCGTTTCCTCGCCCCGCGAAGCGCTTCCCTCGGATCCGCAGCCGGCGACGAACGACGCGACTAGCCCCAGCCGTATTCTGGCAGCAAGCGAATATTTCATCGGCGACGTCTCCTCTTTCGTTATCAAGGCCGTTGTAGCGCAAGAGGATACCGCAAAACGTCGTAGCGAGCTACCCGGGTCTGTGCGGCAGTGCAGCAAGCCTTTGTGCCGAAATAATTCGTTACGGTGTGACGGGATAGGCATTTCCGGGACTGCGCGCTACGGTTCGGCCATGTTTCGTGAATTCGTCAAGGGCGGTCTTGCCGTGCTGCACGACCTGGCCCGCGGCCGCGCCAAGCTGGTCGCCGAGAACGCCTTATTGCGGCAACAAGTCACTGTTCTCAAGCGAAGCGCGCCGCGTCCTCACCTCAAACCCCGCGACCGCTTCACCATCGCCACCATCACCAAGATTTTTTCCGTGTTGCTGGACGCCGTGGCCATCGTAGGCCCGGAGACCGTGGTGCGCTGGCATCGTGCCTCCTGGCGATTTCTATGGCCGCCCCCATCGCGGGCTTCGGATGCAGGTCCCGGCTGGCGCACGATGGTTGCCGCCGGCGCAGTCTGTGCCAGCGAAGGTGCCTGAGCCCAGCTCTGCCCATCACCGAGGTCAGCATCGCCCGCCGTCTGCGCGGCGGGCCAGGTGCGGCCACGTTCCCCTTGCCATTTCGCTGTGGCTCGGGCCGGTCGCAGCCGAGATTTGTGGCACCCAGCGCCCCATCGGATCTTCGCCGCGAGCGTGGAAGTGGTCCTCCTCTTGCCGGCCGGACGAGGTTTCGGCGGACAGGAGTCCGCCGGAATCTCCGCGCCAGCAAGTCGGCGCGGCCGATGACTTCTACGGCACCGTCGAGTACCCGAACCGGAACATTCCAGACTGCTCCACGTGCAAGTGCAACACTCGCGAAATCGCGAAGGATTCCACATCGCCGATGGTTGCCTGATGGCCAGGCTGAGGTCACCATGTGCCATGCCTGCCGCTGCCTGCCGCCGTGCCTACGACCACCGGATGCGCGACCTCGTCTGCGAGGAGAGCGACCCGGGCCTGTTTCGACACCTGGGAGTTCCACGCTCTACTGCGGTCAGCTGGATTCGGCGCGGCCTGCGGCCGGTCGTCTCCGCCGACGTCCTCGCCATGGATGGCGCCCAACTTCAAGCCGAGGTTCACTCGCCCTTCGATGCAGAGTACGATTCCTCCTCCCCATCCGGCTGGCCAGGGTGAGCTTCATTTCTTCGGGCCATTCTTGTCGTCAGCAGCCGAAGGGACCGGCATGGCGATGGCAGCTGGCACGGAAATCCAGGATATGGTCCTTTCCTCGGTGGCTGTCCTCTCAACGGACCTCTTTCCCTTTGGGTCTCCCTTGGACTTAGCGACGAGTCGCAGAGACCGAGAAGATTCAGCAGCCACGGACCACCCCTTCTCATTTGGGTTGTCCTTGGACTTGGCGACGAGCCTGTCTGTCTCTTCCAGAGCCGCCGGCATGCCATCAGTCTTGACCTTGAGCACACCCCTGATGTCGCGCTTTGAAGTCATCACCATTGATGCGACAGGATGCGTCAGTGCGATCTTGCCCTTGGTCCAAAGCCCGCCCATCTCGATCTTTCCCCAGGGGTTTAGGTTCTCCTCGCCCTTGCCAATCGCCCTCTCCCCCTCGGCCACAGCAGCGAGATCGAACGTGACTACGCCGTTCTCGATCTTCCTCACGATAGCATCCTGCACCGTTACCTTCGGGCCAACAGGAATAGCCTCCTTCTTCTGGCCATCCTTTTCGCGACACTGTTGCTCGATGTGCTTCTGGAATGCCTCGGAGAGACTTTTCACTTTGTCGCCGACCATCACCTCGATCGGCATAGCATCGACGAACCAAATTGAACTGAACACGTCGTTGAGTATTTTTTCGACGTCCTTGGCCTCACTATGCTTCCTGCCCTTCACGTCCAAGACAAGAGGTTTCTCTTTCATGTCGACCACGTAGGTCTGGCCTTCTATAGCGCTTTTCCCTTCGGCGTTTTGCAGTGCGAGCGGGAACTCGGTCGGCACGCCGTCCCCGGTTAGCCTGACCTCACCGAAGGTGACCTTAACCTTGCTGGCTGTGCCGGCGCTGACGGCCAGAATCTCCACAGTCGCCTTGAAATCCAGGGTCTCCTTCATCGGGATGTCCTGTTTCTCGGTGCCAAGCTCCTCCGTGAGAATGGAGTCCACGTCGATCCCTCCGGAGACCTCAAATTTGAGGCCCTCCCTGAGCTGAAGTTTGGCGATAACGGTACCCTTCTCTACGGGCTTGACGGGCTTGACTGTCTTCACGGAAACAGGGCCCGTAGGATTATTCTTCTCGCAGGCGATCGTGAACACACTCGCGACGATGAGGAAGATACTGATGTGCTTCATCTGGGTGACCCTTCTGTATACCGGACCGTCAACTCGGATTTCGTGGCCTGTTCAGAACATGCACCAGACAAGGCGCTGCGCGCGGCCGGCTATCGGCAGCCCGTTTCGGAGCTGGACCTTTCTTGAGTATTCCCGCAACAGCAAGAGGCGCCCCGGCCATTGATCCTCGGAGTGCTAGAAATTCGTCGTTTGGCCCGCGCTAATCCTCTTGCACAGCTTCTCTTCCGCCTCTTTCGAGAAGGCAAAGGCGGGACCGCGAGGAGGCGAATCGAGGACCAGAGCGCAGTACCTGCCCGGTTCCAAATCTCGGAGGATCCATCGGCCTGACTCGTCCAGGTCCGCACTTGGCCACGATTCCGATGGTGCGTCGATGCGCAACAGCCACACGCGCGTGCCCCCCTTTCTTCTGTCCCTTGCGGGGCCGCGTCCAACTGCGTTACCGGTCTGGCTTGCGGTCTCGCCCGTTTCGGCGGGGGCGCCAGACTCTGGCAAATAGCGTATTGGTTCCTCTTGGCGCGATTCGACCTGTGGTTGGCTGCTGGATTTTGGGGCCGCCGCCTCGACGTTCCGGCATGCCGCTTCAACGCCGCTGTCGCAAGCTTTCCCAAAGAGCGCAGCGGCTCGGCCTGCATTTTGAGGAACCCCCTGGCCTTTCAGGTACATGTGGCCGAGAAAGTTGCAGGCGTTTGCGTTCCCACCGTCGCAGCCTTCCTGGTGTAGCTTCGCCGCTCGGACCAGATCTCGGGGAACCCCATTCCCAAAGAAATACTTGCGGCCAAGTTCGTACGCTTGTGCCGCTGTGACATGGGGGGGCCGCGTTTCCGGAGAAGGCAAACCCACACATGCTTCCGTGGCAGAGATGGCAAACAAGCAAAGAACGGAGGAGCAGGCCCTTGAACTCGACACTCGCCGTTCGGACGGGCGGAATAGGATCTGACCTAAGCGCATGTGCTGAACTTCTCATCCACCATGGACCGCGTCAAGAGCGTTCAGCGCCTCACCGTCGGCCTCATCCGGAAGATGGCCAGACCAATCCGGCCAGGATCGGGACGGTGAGAATGGGGTCCGCCCTAGTCTCCGGAAGGACATTGGCCGTTTCATCTTGACGCGCTCAGAAAGGCGGCCTAGACGTTGGCCATGAATGATCGTGCGACGAAGATGGTGCTGCGCGGCTGCCTTCTCGTAGGGCTTCTTGGCGGATGCGTTGTTAGCAACGATGAGTATCTTCGGCGACAAGTCGCGCCGTTAGCGGAACGGGCACTTTCGTGCCCGCAGACAGAAATATTCACACGGTGCGACGACCAGAAATGCTATTCGGCGAGTGCGATGGGGTGCGGACGCGTGGTTAGGTACTCTGCAGCTTCTGGGGAATGGACCATTCTTGAATACCCCCACGCTGTGCAGACGGAACCTCAGTCGGGGCTGGCACATCAGCCGCTGGCAACAGCGTCTCGGGAAGCGCGACCAACTCGTGAAGAGGCCGCGCCATCAACCACCATAGCGGAGACGACACCCTCTGGGGAACCCATCACCACCTTCACTGTTCCGGGCCTACCAGCGGACGTCCAGAAGACCGAGATACAAATCAGCAGAGCACGGTCGCCTGCGAGGCTACTCGTGCGAGTTACCGGTCCGTCCGAGGCCATCGACGGCAATGTTTGGTTTTTCTGCGCGTCCCTTGTCCAAGTGGCGCCTAACGTTCGGGTATCGTGGTCGACATTTACTGCAAACTCCAGCGTGTATTCTGGGCCAAATCGTGCCCCCGAAGGCGCAATGATCATGCGCACAATGGGCATCGCAAACGCGGAGTGGTCGGATGCAGAAGGCAGTGAGTCCACAGGCTACGTCGCGGCTGGCAAGGATGGCGCTACGTTTGAGAAGAGAGGCGCTCAGTTTGTCCTGATCCGTGGCGAAGCCTATAGCGTCCCATCGACCGGGGCGGTGTCCTCTGGATCCCTCCGCCTTACTGCCGGGGACTTGATGGTGAAGCTGGCCAAGACGAGCGGACAGGGAAAGCCACCGAGCACGACGGCGCCGTACCCCATCGCCGAAACTCCGGCGAACTCCGAGATGCGAGACTTCTTGCGAGGGGTCGAAGGCGGTTGGATCGTCACCGAAAATCCAAGCGCCCGAGGCAAGCTCTTTGTGCACAGATCGCGCAGTGCTAACGCCTTGGTCGATCTGATCTATCTGGTGAAGGTCGAACGCGATGGTTCTTGGACGGCGTACAAGCCAACGCGGACTAGCTCCGGCTCCGGGTTCGGCCGGCGCGTGGGCGCAATCGCAGCCCCGCGCTCCGTCAGCGTCGGCCTGTGCGGCTGTCGGTAAAGTCCGCCGTACTGTGCCGGCCGGGTCAGGTTGCGGGCTAGCTGGCGCCTTGTATAGCCAGCCATAGGCACGGGAACCAGGGACACCGGGGACGCGGCTGACCCCGAGTCATGCGCCGACGATCGTGAGGTCGGCGACGAAGCGTTGACAGGGGCACGCATGGGCTCGGTATTGAGCCGCGAAAACAGGAAGTCCGGGGAGCCGACGCCGTTAACCGAGGCGGAAGGCAACACGACCCGAGGACGATATCGCGAGTCCTCGGGCGGCCCTGCGCGGTCGCAGGCCCGAAGCACGTGCGGAACCTCCTCGCGCGAGAACCGGGAGGTCCCCATGACCTGGACCCGGATGGGGCGACTAATCGCCCGCTGGCTCCCGACGGCCCGCATCGTCCATCCCTGGCCCGACAGCCGCTTCGACGTCAGCACCCGAGGCAAGAGCCCAGTGCGGCAATCCTGCACGCTGGGATCTGTGCGGGGGGCGGCCCAAGTCCGTGAGGGCAAGGGCCGTCCCTACCGCGACCGAAAGGTTTGCGCTTGACTCGACCGCCGCTTCATAGTCAGCGGTCAGCCGAATCTTTACGGCGAACATCGGAACCTATCCCTTAGAGCGCGACGGTTTCACGCAGGTTTGCCTAAGGCACACACACGAGTTCGGCCAGCTGGCGCGCCATGGCAAAGACCGCCACGGCGCCTCTTTTGCGGAGGGCAGTTCGGAGACAGATTCCATCTGATCCTCCTCGGTCGCAAAGAGGTGATCGCTACGCCCCGTCAACTTCCCCGCCGACGCTACTTGGACGCGCACCGCCATCACCGCCAGACGAGTCGACCAGCCGAATGTAGGGAATGTCCTGAATATCCACACCCCCATCTGTGTTGCTCGCGCTTACTCTCCCAAAGGATGGAGCATCCACTGCCCCGTCACTATCGCCTGAATCGACGTGCTCCAGCAAGGCACCCACACTCGCATCACCGCTGCCCGCATCGAACCGTCCAGATGAGGCTGTCCCAACGTCAGCAAAAGTTCGGGAAAGCGGGTCGTAAATCTCGGCACTTGCCAGAGGGGGCTGGTTACCGGTCTCGCCGAAGCCGCCAGCGATAAGGACCTGGCCATTGGGCAGAAGCGTTGCCGTATGCGACTCTCTCAACACATTGAGAAACCCAGTCGGCACAAATTCATCCGCATCCGGCTCATACAACTCCGCGGACGCAGGGGTGCTGCCACTCCCTCCTGCGAAAAGAACCGTGGCGTCCTGGAGCAGTGTCGCTGTGTGTCGCACCCTTGGAACTATTAGCGAGCTTGCGGCTGTGAATGAACCAGCAACGGGATCATACAACTCGGCACTTGAAAGGATTGTGGTTGTGATAGGATCACTGATGGTGTATGTCTCTCCTCCAGCAACAAGAACCCTACCGTTCCCAAGAAGCGTAGCCGTCAGTTCTGTTCCTTCTGTGCTTGAGCAAGTTGGGACGGTGAAGATTCCCGCAGCAGGATAGTATAGCTCTGCCTGACCAAAGAAGACCATCTCGCACGGCGGAGGGTTGGGGTAGGAGAAGGGGCAGTCCAAATAGTCCCCTCCCGCGATCAAAACCTTGCCATTCTGAAGCAAGGTGGCCGTGTGGTAGTCTCTCGGGCTATCCAACGTTCCGGCAGAGGCAAAGGTGTTGCTGAGGGGATCGTAGAGCTCCGCGCTTTGGAGCTGTTCTCCGCTGGCAAAGCCCCCCGCAATCAGAACCTTGCCGCTCGGCAGCAGTGTTGCTGTGTGCGCCGAGCGGGCAATCGCCATAGATCCTGTGGCCGCAAAGGCACCCGTGTTTGGGTCGTACAACTCGGCGCTTGAAAGTTGGTATTCGGAGCCGTTTCCTCGGCCACCCACAAGGAGAACTCGGCCATCTTGCAACGCCGTTGCTGTGTGCAATGCCCTTGCAGTCGCCAAGGACCCGGTCCGCGCGAACGTTTCGGTAACTGGATCATACAGCTCGGCATCAGAAATGCTGCCAGGGGTGCTCGTTCCCCCGGCGATAAGGACCTTGCCTGTTTGAAGCAACGTCGCCGTATGCGAACCGCGCCCAACAACCATGGGACCGGTCGGCGGACTCGCGTCGACAGACGCGGCAGCATCGCTGCGCGGAAACTGACTGTCTTCTCCCCAGCAGGTATCGTCCGAGGCACATATGTAGCCAGAGGGGCAACCGACGGAGCAAGGAACGACGCCATCTTGAGGATGTGGAGAGAAGGAGCAGGAGACGAAGAAAATGGTGGCAATAATTGCCAATTCGCCCCGAGACGATAGCGAGGCGCA
Source organism: uncultured delta proteobacterium (assembly GCA_963849735.1). Lineage (GTDB taxonomy): Bacteria > Myxococcota_A > Polyangia > Fen-1088 > Fen-1088 > Fen-1118. The sequence continues at coordinate 17,262 of CAWKJE010000032.1, read as the reverse complement.
CATTAGAAGATTCCCAGGGCAGAAACGCCCAGACTGCCCGACGCAGCAGTTGGGGCGACAACTATTGACTTAGGCGATAGTCGATAAAGGACCAGTCCTGTGGCGGTGGCGGCGGCCCCGACACCGTAGAAGACCCACTGTAGCCTCTGGGCCTGCTGGCCAGCCGAATAGTCCGACGAATTCCAGGTGGAAGCATCAGAAACCCTGTCAGACATGGTGCTCGTTCGTATGGAGAAGAAGACAGCAGTGCCAATCGACGCTAGTCCAACAGCGCCGCTAGCGATCCAATACCACCCGTGGCCGCTGATTAGAGACGCATTGGCGGTAGCTTGGGTGGTCGGAGTCTGGGCCAGGGAGCCCGGCGTGGAAGACGACGGCATTCCCGCTGCGTCGTGCGGCAGCTTCGTCCCCTGAAAATTTACCGTTAGTGATATACTCTGGCCAGCGATTGCGTCGAAGGAAGTCGCCTTGAGCTCGCTCTCCCAGACGAGGGTTAACTGGTGCATGCCGGGTTCGACAATGATCGGCTTTCCAGGGGTAATGGTGCTGCGGTTCTCGCCGTCGATGGTCACCAAAGCGCCGGGCCGATTGCAGTCGATCGCAACCCGTGTCAGCTTGCCGACCAACTCCCCTTCCTGTGCAGTAGCCTGAGCTTGGTATTCGGGACTGGCGTCTTTGGCTTCAGCAAGGAATCGCTGGAACGCAGCTAAGGCATCCGTGTTTTGCGACAGGGCGCGGAGCGCTTGGCCAATGTTGAACCAGAGCTTGGGATTTGGGTATTGACCATACGCCTGTCTGAACTTCTCGAGCGCAGCCGGGAAATCGCCCTTTTCGTAGTACTGCGCGCCCTTTTGTGTCAAGGCGCGAGCAGCCCAACGCGCATCCTGGCTCTGCGCGACTGCAAACGGAAGGGTGGCCATGGTGCCAGAGACAAGCAGGACAATTAGGAGGATTGCGGGGCGAAGTGGATTCGGCATCTCAGAAATCCAGGATCAGCGCCTTGTTCTGCAAGGGCGGTTTGGCGGCTTGCACCGGTGCGGCCGAGACAGGTGGTGTGGGTGTTGTTGGAGCGGATGATATTGCGCCGCGCCGGTGAGAACTGGCTGGCGCTTTCTGGCGGATAGCCTCAAGGGGGGCTGCATTGAGTTTCTTCATTGTGAGCATAAGCGAGCGACGCTGGCGCAGTCCATCAATGCGTACCTCCCTCGGGGAGTAGCCTGGGGCACGAAAGAGTAGGGTATGAATTTCTGGGCCATAGGGAAGCGGGAGGGGAAGTTGCTCGGGTTTTCCGTCTACGGTCACTTGAAGCCCCGGCGGGCCGTCCTCGACCTCCACGATTTCGGGCGAGGGCATAGGCAAGCTGTCGCTCCTTTCGGTTACCGGAGGGGATACTGTCGGCGATGGTGACGTGCCCGGGGGCGGCCGTGCCGACAGCGTCGCTGGTGCCGCGAATGAGGCCCGGGATTTTTGTTGGCGGCCGAAAGGGAGGAGCACAGTGGCTGCTGTCAATAGGACCACAGCTGCGACAACGACGACGCTAAGGAAGAACAGACGGGAGTGGCTGTGCGGAACTTGACCAGTGCCCGTTTCGGGTTTGTGGGGTAGAACAGTGCGAGGCACAACTATCCCCGGGAGAGAACCGGGTGTTGGGAGAGTGTCGGCTGGCGAGGAGGGCATCCCCACCCGAGATCGCATCGGGGCGACGACTTGGCCCGCGAAGGGTACAAGTGCCTCGGCGAATGCGGCGACCGATGTGTGCCGATCGCTGGCCTCGCGCGCCATGGCCTTGTTCACGACTGCAGGGAGACCAGCGGGAAGGCCGCCGCGGAACGATTCGAGCGGCGTTGGCTCGTTGGAAATCACGTGGTAGAGTATTTCGTTGTAGGAGTCGCCCGGGTGGGGTTTTGCGCCAGTTAGAATCTCATATAGGATAACCCCGAGCGCATAGACGTCCGTGCGATGGTCGACCTCCTTGGCACCACGGGCTTGCTCCAGGGACATGTAGAAGGGAGTGCCCATGGTCGCCCCGGTGCGGGTCAGTCCTGTGCCAGGGGCCCCGGCGTGTAATTTGGCGATGCCGAAATCCAGCACCTTGACGAGGTCGGTGCCGTCGCCGCGCTTGCAAATGAACAGGTTCTCGGGCTTGAGGTCGCGATGAACGATGTTGCGCTCGTGCGCGGCTGCCAGCCCTCGGCAGGCCTGGATGATGATGTACGTGGCGCGCGGCACCGACAGCGGGCCCGTGCGCAGGAGGAGCTGAGCTAGAACCTCCCCCTCCAGGTACTCCATGACCAGGTAAGGCGCCCCGTCGTCGGCCGTCCCAGCATCCACCACTGCCGCGACGTTCTCGTTTTCCAAGCTGCCGGCTGCCTGCGCCTCACGCTGGAATCGAGCCACCATCTCGATATTGCCGGCAAGGTTTGGGTGCAGGAACTTGATGGCGAATCGGCGCCCCACGACCGAGTGCTGCGCCTCGTAGACGTCGCCCATCCCGCCCGCCCCGAGCAGGCGCACCAGACGGTACTTGCCGCCCTCAATTCTGCCGACGCGGGTGCCGAGCGCGGCGTAGGGTTGGGTCACTGTGCCTTCCCTTGGCCTTGCGACGTGTCGTCGACATCGCTCGGACCTGCGTCAATGACGACGCCAGCTTCCATGAGCCGGTAGGCCCTCTGGCGGGAGATGCCCACCGCCGCGGCGGCCCGAGCCACGTTACCATTGTGGGTGCGCAGAGCCTCCGTCAAATGAGCGAGTTCACGGTCGCGGCGGGCGCGATGGGCTTCGGGGGTATTCGGGGCCGGCAGGCTCGGCAACGATTCGCCTGTTGATGTCCGCGCATGGGACGCGGAAGATGTCCCGCGGGTGGGCGTGGGACGGGTGAGAATGTGTTCGGGCAGAGCAGAACGGCGCAGAATTGGGTCGTGGCCGTGCATGACCAGTAGGCGACGCACCAAGAGGTCCAGCTCGCGCACGTTAAAGGGCCAATCGTACAGGCAAAGCTGCTCGACGAGGCGCTGTTCGATCTCAGGCGGCTGGCCACCGGAGTGCATGCGCAAGAGGTGGGAGAAGAGATACGGGATCTCTTGCTTGCGGTCGCGCAGCGGCGGCAAGCGAATCGTCAGTCCATCCAGACGAGCGCAGAGGTCAGCACGGAAGCGTCGCTCGGCAACCAGCTGGCCTAGTGGGATTTGCGTGGCGGCCAGGACGCGGACATCGACGGGGACAGGGACGGACTCACCCAGAGGCAGGATCTCCCGCTGCTCGAGGGCGCGGAGAAGCTTGGCCTGCACTACCTCGGGGAGATCGGCAACCTCGTCGAGCAGCAAGGTTCCGCCCTGAGCCGCGCGGAAGTGGCCAAGACTTGGGCGATTGGCTCCCGTGAATGCACCCTTGCGGTACCCAAACAGCTCAGCCTCGGCTAGGGTCGGCACGAGAGTGGCGCAATTCACGGCAACGAAATGGCCTTTGCGCCCGCTCCACTCGTGGATGGCCCGCGACAATCCCTCCTTGCCAGTTCCGGTTTCACCAAGCACGACCGTGGGCAACGAGCCCGGGGCCGCCAGCTTGGCCTGTTCGACAATCGGTCGCAGAACCGGGCCGCCTGCGAGGTTTGTAACGAGCACATCGAAGACGGGGTTGGGTTCAGGAAGATCGGGCGAGACGTTGACCACTATCCCAATCCATTCACCCAGGCGCAGAACCTGGCCAGGAGACAGAGGGGCTTCTCGAATCTGCAAGCCATTCAGGAAGACACCGTTTCGGCTGTCCAGATCTTTGAGGATGAACACTGGGTCTCTTCGGATAACTTCGGCGTGGTGCCGCGATGTCTCCTTGCCCGGCAGCTTCACCTGGCAATCGTCGTCCCGGCCAAGCAGAACATGCTCGTCGGTCAGCAGCGAGATCGTCCCGCGCAAGTCCGGAAATCCCCACCGGATGGCCAGAACAGTTCGGCTCGATGACTCCGAAGTCGTGCTCTGCGACGGCATGGTGGTCTGGGCCGAACGCGTCGCCATCAGGCGGCATTTAACGACAGGAGGCTCCGGAAGTCCATACCCTGCCGCCCGAGCCGCGCCGCAGAAAGTGATGTTTCCTCCGTGATCACGCATAGATCGCCCCCGATTACGCCGTGACTCTCAGTGTCACTGGGTGCCGCGCCTCGGACGGGTGACTCAGGGCTTGGCGACTTGACGACCGCAGTTTTGACGGGCCAAGTTAGACCGGGATCTGGTCTACATCCGAAAGTGAGATTTCTGGGGTCGAGCAGGCCGGACAAAGCGCCGTTCTACTGGCGTGGTCATGGAAACATGTCCAGGTGGACGTCCACCTCGGCATTGCCAACAGTGGGTGAGAAGGCCGTGAGAAAGTACGGCGGCTTATGAGAGGCATTTCTCCGCGTCCTTTCAGCTGCTGAAAAATGCAAGAGACCCGGGATTCAGACAGCTTTCGACGGTAACCGGTCCACCCCAGAGGCTTGTGCGGCTTGCCCTGGTAATTGGGCACGGGATTTGCAACGGCAGAGTGGCGACATGCAGAACGTGGGGCAAGAGATTGCTTGCTTGGTGATCATCCTCGGAGCCTCAGCAGTAGGACAACCTGCCTTGGCCAACGACCGCGCGGACGCTTCAGACCAGGACGCTTCTGATGCGGGTAGGTGCGACTCGGCCGGTTTGGTCGACTCCGATATGGGAATCGGACATCTGCCTAATCTGGCACCTGGCGATGGCGGGACTGCCAATGTCGAGGATGCCGCCCCGCCACAGAATGGTGGATTGCAGGCGGAGCTGTTGCCCGACGGGATTTCACAGCCCCCAAACACCCCGGGTGCTGAGAATCGGAAGATCTCGCCCAACCTCGTGGCGCACTCCGCTTCGGAGACGGGCCTATCCGAGCATACCGAAGACTTGCCAATCGTGGCTGCGCGCGCGGTGCGTGCTCCAGCCAAGCGCGTGCCGGTCCCTGGTCCCATGGCTGATGTCGGTGTGCCAGATGGGCTCATCGGCCGTGGAGCTGGGTGCGGCTTACGGCTGGCGGTGGAACGAATAGCATCAGTCACGGCTGGCGAGGAGGCGTGACCTTGCTGCCATTTCGCTCCGGCCCTTCGGCCACCCCCAAATACGGCAGGCATCAGGATGGCGATGCGAATGCCCTGGCAAAAAAGTTCATGGGCAGCAGTTTGGCGGGCAGCCCTACCCTCGACCGGGTTGGGCACGAGTACCTGAACGCGCACCTAAGCCTCGATTTCGGATTCCGGCACGTGGAATTCTTCCTTCACGGCGGAGCCACGGTGCTGCGCGGCCAGGTTCACAACCCCGATGCCTCGATTGCTGGCGCCGGCGCCACCCGCACGACCACGGTGGTCGTGGCGTCGGACCCAGTGGCGAGAGCAGTGGGACCGTCGGCGGCCTACTCGTGTACGTCTGGTGAGGAAACGACGCTGACGACTACGCTGCGAGTCCTCTCCACCCTTGCCGCCCTGCCTGCGCCCGCTAGCGCCTGCGCGCCCTCTCGATGCCGACCTATCGGATGTCCAGACCACCGAGAGCGGTCTCGACCTGCGGCCGCTCCGGCAAACCCGGGTGACACCGATGTCTCGGCTACGGGCAGATTCACGCTCTCTGCGTCAGACAGCGCGTGGGACAAACGCATGAACGCCGACATTCTCGTTCATCATATGACCCTCTCTGCGACCGTGGCCTACTCAACTTGGACTTCATCCACTGGGCACGCGTCGCCGTCGCCGACGACTCCCACCTGGAGGACGCCGCCGAGATCGGGAACTACGAACGCGCCGAAGGCGCACCGTCGAGTTCGGTTGTCCAGATTGACCTGCCAGCACCGGTCGACATTGCGCTTCCGTGGGTCGCTGAGCAGACGGTCTTCGCGCTCAAGATAGCCGGCGAATTGCGCACGCAAGACTGGAATGTCCCAGTGACCCTGAAACTGCCCGGTGAGAAGACCTACACATACCAGTCTTGTCGCTTCGATGGGAGAGCCAAACCCGTCCCAAATGCCCCGGGAAGACCACTTGCAACTTCAAGTAATACACGATATCGTCCGACCCCCTATAGCAGCCGAATCACTTTGGGAGGTTCACATGTTCCGGATTGCTCTCTCCTTCGCCCTTGCAATGTGTGTGGCATCAGTCGCTCATGCTCAATCTACTCCGACTGTCCAGCTACAGCCAGCACCCGGGTACAACATCAACCTTCCATCTCCTGCCGGGGAAACACAGCCGGGGAAGGACCAGCAGGCCCAACCAGCTATAGGGTTCTATCCATCCCCGGCAACAAAAGCTCCGCAGGCCGCGGGGCCCGACCATCCACTGCCGGCCCCCGGAGCGCAGCCAGCCCCGCCGCCTAGCTACTATCCGCCTCAGCCACCTCAAGCGCCCAATCCTCGTCAGACAACCCCCGCGCTCGCTCAATCCTCGGCGCAACCACCAGCACAGCCCTGGTCCTCTTCGTCTCCTATGCGCGACCATGAAAATATCTGGGGTCTTAGGGTTACCCCCTTTCTCTCGGGGTCGTACAATCTCGAGGAGTTCCAGAACGACGCCACAGACAGACAAGGCTCTCAAAACTTCAAGTTCTCCTTCGGCGTCGGCGCCTTCGGCGACCACCGAATCAATAGATATCTGGCCGTCGGTGGCGACTTCGACTTTCTTGTTCTAAACCCGAAAGATGATGTCTCTCGACATGATATCAAGATGCTCACGTTGGGGCCAGCGCTCAGGCTTAGCATCCCTGAGAACAACTTCGAGATCTACTTGCGCCTCGCCGTCTCCTTCGCGGTGGGATTGTTGCCCAGCGACATCACCAACGTGACTTTGTACTATAGCAACGGGTCGACGGGAAGCGGTCACTATGGATCCTTCGCCCCTGGCTACTTGTTCAAGTTCGGTCCAGGTGTGATGTACCGCACCGAGAACATGGGCTTCTTTGTCGCTTTGGCCTTCGAATTCTCCACAGTCTACGCGGAGATGCTCTTGACAAATGGCACCGAGTTTGACCTCAATATCTCACCCCAGCTATTCGGAATAGAGTTCGGGGCAACATTCATGCCGTAACACGGAGGCACCCGCTCTTCCCGATGTGGCATCCACGCAGCCCTGAGAACTAGGAGTCCCTCATGCCTCCATCTACCAGTATGGGCGGCGAAACTCAGAATGCGCAGCACAGTTGAACAGAGTATATTCTGGAAATCTGCCCGCGAAGTATTAGGGGCAATAGCACCCTCTCCGGTCGTCTGAAGATTCGACCACGCGGTAACTAACTTCAAAAGAAGGAGATACAGTGTCATGCGAATATTCCGAATCGGTTCACTATTAAGAGCCCTGGGGCTTCCAACTCTTTTGTTAGTATCAGCTAGCGCCGGTTGCGCTTCCAGCCCCGAGAGTTCGTGCAACGATGATTGTTGGAACAACGACAATTGTGAATCTGGGCTCGTTTGCAGTCCTGTCGGCGGACGCTGGGTTTGCATCCCACCTGAATGCGCAACCTGCGTTGGTTCAAAGTCGACCTGCGTCTATCAGGACAATGTCGCCGGCAATTCGTGCAGCTTCGTGCAGTGCCAATAACCGAGCCGATCTTGCATTGCGCGCGGGCAGCAGCACTTTGTTCAGGTCGAGGGGGCGGGCGCCACCAGGATACAACCGACATCTTGTCGCGGCGCCGCTCCGCGCCCATGCGAGCCGCCGCTGGCCAACCCACCCCAAGGGTGGCGGCTAGAGTGACGCAGTCATGCGGTTGGTGCGGTCGTTACTTGTTTGTAAGCCGTAAGGCAGCCGAGTACCAGAAGATGAGAGGAGATTCGAGATGAGAGGAAGCCTGATTGGTTACGCGAAGTTGGCCGCTACAACTGCACTATGGACCCTCTTGGGAGCCTTGGCAGGAGGTTCGGGCTGCGCAGGAGGTGGAAGCAAATATTGTGGTCCCGTAGAGGCGGCCTGCTCTAGTGGCGCAACGGATGCGTGCGGGACGTGCATAGCAAGTTGTTGTTGCTCCGAGATGACGACTTGCATTGACGACTCCTCCTGCTCGAGCCTTGCCACGTGCATGGCGAACTGCAGCAGCGGGAATGCGTCATGCGTGACGAGCTGCGAAGGCACTTACTCCGCCGGCCTGGCATCTATGGCGCTCTATGTGAGCTGCACGGGCACGCACTGTTCCAGCGAGTGTGGATCGTGATGCGGAGATCGTTTGTCTGTCTTGGCTGTGCAGCCGTGGCGGCTGGTCTGTTCATTGGCGTCGTTTGGATTGGGAAGTCCGGAGGTGTTCAAGGCGAGACATGTTTCCGGCGTGGTGAGGTGATGATCCGGCAGGGAACGCCCTTCGGCTCGACCGCAGGAGGCGGGGAGGCGCTCGATCATGTCCCGCCGCCCAGATTCGCAGTGAGGGTGCACTCGACAGCCGGGATGGCTTCGACGACGTCGGGGCCGGCTTTTCCGGCAGTCGGGGAGTCGGTCAGAGGCCCGAACGCTGAGGGAAGCTTGCCTGGGGGGAGCATAGCTATCACCGTTGCCGACTTGCCACGGATTCGCCGGTTGGCGGAATTGGGTGGATGGTTCAACCGAAAGTCTGACTTGCAGACTGCCGTCGCGGGATCTCCGGAGGCGGAGACCACACGCTGAGGGCGTGATGAAAGCGGATGCCACGCCAAGCGAGGCCGCCGTCGGATTTGTTAGGGTGGACAGGCTCGCCATCATGGTCGTGGACGCCGGTCTCACTGGCTACGTTCTCGAGCACATCAGGTACTCTAACCGAGGTGGGTCGAGTTCCCGTGGACGGCGTAAAGGCGGGCGGCGAGCGGTGTCTCGGCAACGCTTCTTGATCGCCCCTCCCTCGGGCGAGGAAATGCGGCTGACACCGAGCCGCCGCCCAGCCGTCGTGTCGACCAGTCGACCAATCCGGACAGCCATTTGCGGCGCGCTCGGTCACCGATCCCCTGCCAACAAAGGGAGGCCCATGAAATCAAGAAGCAAGCTACTGGCACTAATCAGTACCCTAGGTACGATAGGTTGCGTTCCCATAGGCCAGACCGGCGAACGCGCCCCGATTGCGAACAATCGGGAGGGGGGACGCTCGGGGCTGAGCGCGGCACAAGCGAATGCACTTGGGACACGGTATGCGGCGGGAGAGGGCGTACCCGTCGACCGGGTGCGGGCAGCCTCCCTTTACGGGGAATCCTGCCGGATGGGTGACCAGGTCGGCTGTAGTAACCTTGGGGCATGCTACGCAACCGGTTTCGGTGTTCCACAGGATGTCGGCAGGGCGGCAACTCTGTTCCAGCAAGCATGCAGAGGCCGTCCCCGCAGTGCCCCTGGATGCAACAACCTTGGTGTGCTCTATCGGGACGGCCGGGGCGTTCCGCAAGATCAGACCCGGGCGACAGCCCTGTTCAGAAATGCGTGCGAAGGCGGGTTAGCGGCCGGGTGCAATAACTTCGGTGTTTCGCTCTACTCTGGCCGTGGCGTCACCGCGAATCGCGACCTGGCCATTGTCTATCTGGAGAGGGCCTGCAGAGCTGGCGACAGAGATGGGTGCCAAAATCAGAAAAGGGCCAGCATCGAAATGGCGCCCATACGCTATCTCCCCGAGCCTAGTGCCGAGAGCAACGCCTCTACCACTCCCCCTGGGCATGACACCGGGACGAGCAGCGCCGAGAGCGATAGACTGACGCTAGTACAAGGAAGGACAGTCAGGCTTGCCCAGAAGAAACTAGACGCTGGGAGCACTCACTTTGGCAAAGAGTTTAGAATACCAAGCGACGAGCTCGACACACATGGATTTGTGCAGGCGAACGTTAGGATCACGAACCGGACCGGTTCCCCCATCCCATACAGGGACATCCTCAGGTCCGTGAAGCTGTTCGATGGGCAGGCGGATTATGAAATGCTGGCAGCATGCATCATGCTGAATCTGGGAGACGGTCAGCAACTTCTTTGCGATATGCTGGAGGACAGGTCATTGGCGCCGAGGAAGACCGAGGGATTCTTCGCGCTATTCATTGTTCCACTTGATGCGAAGCAAACAGATATTACGCTCGGCCAAGGACCCCTCGCCGGGCACAAGGAGAAGCCACGTGCGGCGCGCTGAGGCGCCGGAACCATCCCGATCCCGGTGCGGCGAAGCTCGGCGAGGTTCTCGCTGGAGGTGGAGCTGTGATCGGGCACGCAAGGCGCGGTCTTTGCAAGTCAATCGGAGAATGTGCACACAGTCTCCGCTGCCGACGGTTATTACGACGTCTGCTCTGTGTATTCCATGATTGTCGGGTTGACGCGCTGATTTCCCCTCGACAATTGGTCCGACAGTCCCCTGGGACTCGGGAAATTGACTAGCGGAATTGCGGCTGCGGCGATGCTTTCTGCTCGATCAGGACGTCCGGCAGGGTGACCAGTGTGTCCGTCTCCTTCACAAGAAAGACCGCATCCCATCCGTTGGCACCGCCAGCGTACCATTCATCGCCGGTGCGCGACCTTATGCCGAGCTTGAACTCAATGTTGGGCTCGGAGAACAGCGCTTTGTCTGCTTTGAAACGAAATGCTCCGGTTTCGTCTGTCTCTCCGCTGTTTGCCTTGCCCCATTTTCCGATCCTTTTGTCGAAACGAAATTGGGTCTTCCAGTAGCCGCCTTCGCGAAATTGGGCGCAAACTTCCACCTTCGCCACCGGTGTGCGATCCTTCTTGTGCAGAATGCGTCCCTGGACGACGAACTCGCCACTTCGCACGATTCGTGGCTGGAGAATCGCGCACCCCACGACGATGAAAGAAGATAGAAGCATGAAAATTGGCGCGGATGGGAAAGGCGTCTTGCTCATTTGTGCTCGCTCCAGGGTAAATGGGTGAAGTGGACCCAATTTTGGGGACCATCAATGGTAGTCTTGGAAACAGCGCCATCAGAGCCCAATCTTCTCCTCGAGCTCATTGCTCTCGTGTGCCTCACGATATTCTTGGCGATTGCCAGGTATCTTCTAATCATGCCAATTCTCCGTGAGGGTTGCGAGCGGTTAGTCTATCTGGAATTCCGCGAAACACCGGATCTACGCAGCTCCGTGGCCGGTACCTTTTTGCCAAAGCGAACGCTAATCGCGGGAAGCTCCCGATATTGCAGGGTGGCTTGGTCAGGACGATCCTTAGGCAAGACAGTAATAATCCGATCTGTCCTTGATTCACCTGCCCCAAGTTTGTAGCCAATTCCAAAACCAAAGACCGGTCCAGAATCGATGAGCCCTTCGCCAGTGATGGCCTTGCCTTCCCCATCTACCATCAGATGGAAGTCTGTGTATTTGATGGAAACCGGATGGGTATCTCTGTTCGAAATCCTGTATTGGACAATTCCGAATGCCTCACCAGGCGGATTGGCTTCGTCAGCAGCTAGAGATTCGGTCGTCCACTCTAACTGGCCATTGCGGATACTCCCCCCTCGAACGAAAGTCTGCCGAGCCTGTGTAGTGCCAGCGGCAATAACGACCACTTCGATTAGGTCGCCGACTGTCCCAGCAATTGGGGTACGTAATGGCTCATTTACGGTGGTCACCCTAGCGGCAGTTGTCGGGCTTGATGTGGTCCTTCCGCCAGGGGCGTTCTCCCCGGTTGCCACGACCGTCCTGCCAGCGCGAGGTGTCCCAGACGCTGGTGGACTGGTAGGCTGTGCTTGTCCTGGAGATCCCACGCACGCTCCGCACGCGGCACCAGGGGCACACTGCAGGTGAACGTGCTTGTCCTGTGGTGGGCAGAACGTCTCGCTACCTATATTCGAGGCGCAGAAGCCAGGAAACACATCAACCGCACCGAAATACACCGCCAGGCCCATGTTTCCCGGACACGTAGCCGCGTTCTTTGGAGCATCGATGCATAGCGCGCACGTTCCATCAGGGCACTTCACGCCCATGGTATTTCCTGGCTCGGGACACTGCCTTTGGAACTGTCCGATTGGATGAATACAAGCGCGCCCAGGGAGTTCCTTGACCACCCCAGTATAGAGCAATATCGCTTCTCCGGGGTTACAAGTCTGTCCGTTCAGTGTCGGGCCCACATGCCGGGCCACTTTCGCCTGTTGTGGTGCCGGGCCGTGGGTAACAGTGGGAGGCCCCCCGATCGGATATCCAGTGATGCAGGATGACAGCGCAGAGCCACCCGCAATCAGTAGCATTGCTTGCGCCGTTGCTAATGCGTGGTTCAAAGTCATGGCGTTACCCCCTGCAATGCGCCGCACATCACGGTCCATGTGGACGGGGCGCTTCGAAATCAGTGACCATGGGCAACTTCTAGCGTCGTCCTGTTCGGCTGCCGGGCTCGTAAATTGCACCTTCTCCGACCACGCGCAGGATGCCACGCCGAACGGAGACTCTTCCGCTCTTCATGAGAAACGAGCCATCCTTCTCCCTGAGAAAGACACCACGCGTTTCAACTTGGACGGATCTGTCGGCGTCGGTTTCGCTTTTGGGCAGGTGCACGTTCCGACAGATCTCCTTGGGTTGGGCGGAACTCATCACTGCCTCCGCCTCCATAATGGTCGCGCCGTTCCCCGAACTGGCCAATTCTGCTCCTGCCTCTATCTCGAAGATGCAGTCACCAATTCTACCTTGGACAGGCGTTTCTATAGTTAGCTTGCCAGCGGCGGAGATTACTCCGCGAACCCTCGCGCTGGAATCCGCTGTCAAGAGACCAAGTTGTGTTGAAAGACCACCGGGAAAGAGGTCCGCCACCGTACCTTGCTTGCTGAACCCAGCACCATCCTGTAATGCCCACCCTGTGGGGGTCGTATAGACATCCTCGATCTTTCGCCGCCGAGATTTGCTCTCCTGGTCCCTCGGTTGTGCACGCTCGGATTGGGCGATTCTGGGCTCCTGAGTCGGATTCCCAGTGGAAGGGTTCTGGATTCCCGTGTTTGGCTGGAGGGCTTTCTGCGTGGGAGGAGGCTCCTCCCTTGACAAGGCGCCACCTTGTCGCTGTTCGGCTGGCGGCGCTACACCGACGCACGCGCCAACAGACAGCAGGATTGGAACGAGAGCTAGGCTCCGAATTGGCATGTGCACGCGCGCAAGGGACTCTAAAGACGGATCTCGCGCGTGTCAAGAAGAACTGCCATTCGGGGCGGTTCCATTCGAGTATTCAGACACCTAAATTGTGTCTGTCAACGCTTTGCCACTCAGCGGCAAGGGCCGTCGGGCGATCGTCGACAGTAGCACTGCCGGGGCCGCGCCGGATAAGGTCCCAGCAGATGGTGTGAATCCACAGCTCCGGCAATAACGGTGGCCGGGTTGACGAAGGCCATCGAGTTCTCCTACACCGAAGGTTGCAAGACGACCGATGAGGAGAGACCCGATGACCAAGACGAAGATAGACGCAATGACCACAGCAAGCAACGCGATCCAGAGCGGCCACGGCAGTGCTCTGCTGCAGACGCTAGCGAGGGCGCTGGAGACGATGATGGACGGCGAGGCGAATGGCCTGTGCGGTGCGGACTACGGGGAGCGAAGCGAGGAGCGGAGTAACCAGCGTAACGGCTATCGCGACCGTGTCCTAGAGACCCGGCTCGGGACGGTTGACCTGAGGATCCCGAAGCTGCGGGAAGGTAGCTATTTGCCGAGCTTTCTAGAGCCACGGCGTCGGTGGGAACAAGCCTTCGTCAGCGTGGTGAGCGAGGCGTACGTGCGCGGGGTATCGACACGGAAAGTGGACGAGTTGGTGAAAGCCATGGGGGCACAGGGCATGTCGAAGAGCGAGGTTTCGCGTGTGTGCGCGACGCTCGACGAGGACGTGGCGGCGTTTCGTAATCGCCCGCTGGACCGGGCGTATCCGTACCTGTGGCTGGACGCGGTGTATCTCAAGGTGCGCGATGGCAAACACGTGGTGAGCAAGGCGACACTGGTGGCGTACGCCGTGAGTGAATTTGGTGAACGAGAGGTAGTAGGCGTGGAGGTAGCCGATGGCGAAATGGAGGACGCCTGGCGGGCCTTTCTAGGCGGCCTAGAGCACCGAACAGTTTGAAAGGCCAATGATCACGCGGCCCTGCGGAAGTCCATTATCTCGAGGTTCTGCACAGCGGCGGCCCGCCTGACATCGAACAGGTTCTTGCGGGTGCCACGGTAGCGTGCGCGTCGGCCCTGTCGGCGGCTCAAATGAGCCAGGCTGTGCTCGACCGCAACGCGCTTGCGTAAGCGCTCCCGGCCTTTGGGGCTGGACATGAGTTTGCGCAACCTGTGCTGTAACAATTCATCGTCGGCGATAGTAACCGTGCGTCCGTTGCCGAGCCCCGCGGTGGTGCAGTGCTGACGCAATTTGCATCGCCCGCAGACAGACGGATCGAATTCCACGTCCGCGCCGAGGTCGATCGGTTCGACCTCACCGGCTGGGCAGGTGATGGTCCGGTCGCGCATATTGATTTCAAAGTCACCCTTGGTGAAGAGCCCTCCGTTGCGGGGAACCCATGGCTTGCAGATGACCTCGCCGCCATCATCAAGGACGTTGCCGACGACCGGGCTCGCTATGTAGCCACGATCGATGTTCATCTCCATGATCCGTCGCCTTTGCTGTTCGATGTCGTCCTTCAGACAGCGTGCTGCTTCCTCCTCGGGCCGATTGGCCGGCGTTACCGCGCAAGCGAGGATCAGGTTGGTATCGAGGTCCGTGGCGATGTGTCGCTTGTAACCGTTGAATCGCTTGCTCTTACTCTTCCGTCCATGGCGCATGTCGGCGTCCTCTATGGAAATCCGGCGGTCACCGGCCACACCCTCACGGATGCGCGTACTACCATCGCCACCTCCCTCGGGATCTGGTTCGAGGTCTTGGTTGCGAATCTGGGCCAGCGTGTCCAGGTACTCTTTAAGTGGGGGCTTGCCCAGTTCCTCGGGCAGTTTGCGCTTTAGCCAAGCATCCAGAGAATCCAGCTGCTGCACGAGCGTGTTGAGAGCACCCGCCTTGGCACTGGGGTCGCTCCACTCGATATCGAGCCCTCGTTTCACGCTGGTTGCCAGCAGAGCCGGGATGCCTGCCTCACTCGCCACCCGTTCGGCCTTCCAGCCCAGCAGGTCGGCAGCACATTCAACGACTTTCCGGGCGGCGTGGCCCAAGAGGTTGACCGTGTCCTCCACTCGGCCAGCACCCTCCAGTGGGCTCGAGTCGATAGCGATGCGCAGATCCTTCGGCAGCTTCTTCCAGTCGAAGGCCTTGCTCTGTCGGGCCAGCTCTACGGTTCGCTCCAGCAGCCGTCGATCCATGTCGGTGCGAATTAGCCGCTCACGAAAGCCCGCCAGCGTGCCTTGAGCGCAAGCAGGCTCCGTAGCGCCAAGCCTACCCAGCACCATCTGCCAGCGCAGGTCCACCACGGTCAACTCGATCGCCTCGGCGTCGGATATGCCGTGGTAGCTTTGCAACAACACGATCATGGCGAGAAGCGCTGGCGGCACGGGCTCCCGGCCCGCACCAGTGTCCCGGTACATCGACTCCAACTCGGCTTGAAATGCCTCATCGAACAATGCCAGCCGCTGATCGCGTAGGAAGGCGAAGAGCTTCCGCGTGCGGCGCAGCCTATTCAGAAGCCGATCTTCCTGCTTGGTGGTGTCTTGTCGCGGTGTCCAGCGGTCGAATGTCATGGGCTCCTCCGCCGGCCACGAGGTGTGCCGGCGGAGTCCATGAACACCACGATGTGACCTTCAGCGCCAATTTCTTGAGGTTTCCTGGGGCGTGACCCAGTCCGTCCCAATCAAGCGCAGGTCAGTCTCTCTGCCGACTACTGCTACGCCCCGGCGCCCGGTGTGCTGCAATGCCGCGATTTTATTATGGTTTCAAACTGTTCGGTGCTCTAGTGGCGCGTGGCCTGCGCGGAGTGCAGTTAGTGATCTCGGACGCGCACACGGGGCTGCGCAAGGGGATTCGCGGCGTACTGAACGGCGTGGCCTGGCAGCGGTGCACGGTGCATTTCATGCGCAACGTACTTTGCCGGGTGCCTAAGGCCGCGCAGGGCTTCGCAGCGGCGGCGCTGCAGAGCATTTTCGCACAGGGGTCGCAGAAGCCGCGAAGGCGGCCCTACACAAAGCCGTGGAAATCCTGCGTGGTAAATATCCGGCGGCGGCTGCCGTCGTGGCGGAGGCCGAGAACGACGTGCTGGCGTACATGAGTTTTCCCGAGAAGCACTGGCGCCAGATCCATTCGACGAATCCCTTGGAGCGCCAGAACAAGGAGATTCGTAGGCGCACCGACGTCGTGGGCATCTTTCCCAACCCGAGATCAGCCTTGCGCCTGGTGACGATGCTGCTCGTCGAGCAAAACGATGAGTGGGCGGTAAACAAGCGCTACTTCAGCCTCGAGTCGATGGAATTGCTGAAGGTCGCCTTGGGGCAAGACGTGCCAGCGCTGGACTCCGCAGCATGAGAGGGCTGTGGAAATGCCGTCGATGTGGACAGCCCGCGGACGGCCTGCCCACATCGCCTTGGACAAACCGCGGACGGTTTGCCCACATTCCCACAACCCCCAACTTCTGACTTTTTGGATCAAGAAATAGGAACGGAGAAAGCCGACCAAGAACTCGACTGACCTTCACACACCACTTGACGGGACGTGAACCCGCGCCGATCGGCATCCCCCAAGCAAGATGTGTTGCGTAGTGACTGCTTGTACTTGGGACTGCATGGTGTTAGAGATGCATCTATGGCGCAGGGCAGGATGCACCAAGGACAGGACCATCTTCTCTCACGGCGCGACTTCGCCTTCGTCCTCACAGCCGGAGCTCAGGCGATCATCGTCGGCCATTTTTCTAGCGCAAATCGAGGAGCTGGCCCGCGTGCGCGGAGAGCTGGCAATGCGCACTCTGCGCGGGCCGGCCAAGGGCGAGAAAGTGCAGGCACACCTGCGTGGCATGGCCGAGCTACGCGAGGCCGGACGGCAGATCGAGGAAGCGCTTGCCTCCCGCTATGCCGCGCTCGGCCTGAAACAGGTCCCGGTCACGTTGGAGGCTGTCCAGGCGGCCCTGCCGTCCAACGCCGCGCTAGTGGAGTACTTTGCCTTCACCCCCTTCGATGCTCGGGGGAGACCTTCATCGCGCTGGGGAAAGCCGCGCTATGTAGCATATGTGTTGCGACCGGTGGGTCAGCCGGCATGGGCGGATCTCGGTGAGGCAGAGCCCATCGATCGACTCGCTCGTGACGTCCGGTTCAAGTACGGCGGGAACGATAGCACGGCCGCGCGTGCCGCACGAGACCTGGACAAGCTGGCTATGGAGCCCGTGCGCAAGCTGCTGGGTGAGACGGCAGCCGTGATCGGTGGTG
>CAWKJE010000031.1:0-147597 GCA_963849735.1 uncultured delta proteobacterium | reverse complement strand
GCTCCACTAGAAAATCTCGAAAGCCCTTGTTTTCAAGGGCTTTTTTCTTGTCTAGATGCAGTGTCACCGGGCGGCAAAACCGCCGTGGTAATTCCGTGGTAACTGCCCGCTCCTGCCCCAGAACCCCGAGAAGAGCCCGATTTTGGTAACTCTCTTTCTGCGGCAGGAACCGTAGGCGCCAGCACGGAAAAAACTAGCGCCTGCTCATGCTCATCGACGATCCCTCGGTCGGCATAATGGCCGAAGGTCACGTCGGTGCTGGTGTGTCCTAGCGCCTGCGAAACAGCGAGCGCTGTCACGTGGGCATGCAGGGACAGGTCCGCGTGCGTGCCGCGGAGGCCATGCGCGGAGACCACCGGGACGCCAGCCAGCTTGCATATCCGCTTCACCTGCTTGAGCAGCCAACTTCGATCGTGCTCGAAGATCCGGTCCGTCGGGCCTTTGCCCGCCGTCCGGCTCGCTATCAGCGGCCGGAACCATTCCGGCAGCTTCTGCGATCGGATCCCGGCCTGACTCTTCGCCGCCGGGATCCGTAGCACGGTGCCGCCATCATCGAGATCCCTAACCTCCCTATCCACCACCTCGGAGGCCCGGTACCCGAGTAACAGCGGGATCGTTGCGGCAATAGCAGCTTCCGCTTGCTTTCGCTCTCCGGCCAGCTCGCGGCACTTGTCCAGGTACCTGCGAGCTTCGTCCTTGGTGAGCTTCGCTTTTCCCCGCTTACGTTTGCCTTCGCCCTGAAGATCCTTCATGGGCTCGAGCTCGGTCCAGCCGTTCGACTTCGCCCGGCCGCAGAACGTCTTCGCTTCGGCCAAGGTGTTACGCCTCGTGTCTACCGACCAGTCGGTCAGCGTTGCGAAGAGCTCCTTGGCCCGTGCCGACGTGAGAACCGCCAGCGGCTGATCTGCCACCGGCGCGAACACCTTCGTCAGTCGATAGATGGTCGTGTCGACGGAGTGTTCCTTGAGTCCGTTGGCTCTGAGCTGCTGGGCATACAGCTCGAGGGCTCTCGAGACGGTCGGCCCGTCATACTTCCGGGCTTCCGTCCGGAGCCGGCGGAGCGCCCGCTTGCCCTCTTCTTCCGTTTCGTACGTGTCATGCACCTGCTGCTTCTGCCCAGGCACACGTATCAGGATCCGCCACTTATCGCCGTGGCGATAAGGGCCAAAGTATCTCGGCATGTGTTCACCTTTCGGGTTGAGCACCACGCCGCTTGCATCGTCATCGATAACTATGGGGTTTTCAGGGAGCGCTGGACCTTGAGCGTCCCGCTCTCCCACGCCCGATGCAAGAGCTTTCACCACCCCAGCCAGGGCGCCGGGGCCCTTTGCCGCTGCAGCGGCCACGGCGGCGAGAGCGAGGGCGAGGTCTTCTGCCCCCGGAGCCGCACCGCTACCGCGAGCCGGCAAGACCCTCCTTGAAGCACCGGGAGCGGGACGCACACGACCCCTCGCCCACCGCCCGCACAAGATGGACCAGAAGACGGTTTGCCCGCGTCCACGCGAGCACCCTGTCCCTCCGACCAGGTCCGCTCGATCTTCCTCTCCGAGACCCGCGCGGTCGTGCGCGCTAAGCGTCGCGCCCAAGCGCCCGGGCTCACCTACCCGGCCGGCTTCCCTATCGAAGCCCCAGCCAGCCTCGCTCTCCCGATCCCGCCCTGCGGCCAATGCTCCTTCCGGATACTGTCGCACGGTCCCCTGGGTATACGCGTCAAGACGGCGGGGAAGAACTAGCCGGTAGCGATTAGCCGAAAGGGTGGCAGACACGTTCGGGATCCTTCGTCGCCAGAGCTGGCGCGCGATCCCGTTGAGCAACCGTTGTGCCCGCTCGAAGAAGGGCCAAAATGCCGGAAAGACGAGGGGATGGCAGTAATGGAGGTGTAAGGGGAGTGTTCACCAGGTGGAAAGGAGGTGTTCAGCGAGTCCACGCCGCTGACCCAGCTTCCGCTGGAGCTGACACCCAGGATCCTCGCCCCGCCGGCTGGCATAGCTCGATCGCTCACTCGGGCCCGTAGCCACTCGCGCAGCACGCCATCAAGCGCTCCAACAAGGACGATCCTCCACCAGGTCGCTTCATACAGCGGGGCAGCCAATAACGGTGGCCACCTGACTAGAGCTGCTGGACATGAGTCGCGGCATCGGCGCCTCGGCCCCGCGGGCCGCGCGTGCCGTCGCTCCGCCTTCGGCCGAGGCCAGACCACTTCTTTACCCTGCGACCGCACGCGCGGCCCGCTCCATCGGGGTGCTGCGGCCTTACGGCTCCGCTCCTTCATCTTGCAGGCGCCCAGCCCGGTGATGGTGTTCCTCGCCACCGTCTGGCGCGCCAGCTCGCTTGCGCTCGCCCGCGCGCCCACTGCGCACGGAGTCGCGGCGCATCGGGTGATGCTGCCGTGACGCGCGCCTGGCTCGCGAGTGCCTTCGGTGCCACGAGCGACGGTCAACTTGCGCTCGCTCCGGCGCGCGTCACGGTCGCTCCATCCGGATCAGCAGCGAGGCCAGCTCGCCCACCAGCGTGACGATCCGAAGGCATCGCCCCTCCGGTATTACATAAGCGTCGCATTGGACGGGTGCTGCAATCATCGTGCAATGATCGCGGACGAAGAGTTGCACCGTCACGCGGTTCAGAACCCCCAGCAACCGGATGCCATTCTCTTTGGCCAGCTGGACCGAGACCGTCTCCTGCCGTGACCACAGTGGCAAGGCGTTCGCGACAGAGTGGTTGCTGGGGTCGGTCGGCCACTCGGGACCGTAGCCACTCGCGCAGCTCGCCATCAAGCGCTCCAACAAGGACGCTCCTCGACCAGGCCGCTCCGTGCAGCGGGGCAGCCAACGAAGTGGCCACCCGGCAAGAGCCGCTTGACATGAGTAGCAGAATCAGTGCCTCGGCCCCGCGGGCCGCCCGTGCCGTCGCCCCGCCTTCTGCCAGACCAGAGCACTTCTTTACCCTGCGACCGCACGCGCGGCCCGCTCCCTCGGGGGTGCTGCGGCCTTACGCCTCCGCTCCTTGATCTTGCAGGTGCCCAGCCCGGTGATGGTGTTGCTCGCCGCCGTCTGGCGCGCCAGCTCGCTTGCGCTCGCCCGCGCGCCCACTGCGCGACGGAGTCGCGGCGCATTTGTGATGCTGCCGTGACGCGCGCCTGGCTCGCGGGTGCCTTCAGTGCCACGAGCGACGATCAGCTGGCGCTCGCTCCGGCGCGCGTCACGGTCGCGACATAGGAAGACAGCGGTGACGCCGGCTCGCCCACCAGCGCGACGATCGTGAAGGCATCGTTGTTCCTCCACCCCATGGCGGTAGTCTTCGGAGGCAATGCGTCCCCTCCGGTACTCCATCAACGTCACATTGGACGGCTGTTGCGATCACCGTGCAATGATCGCGGACGAGGACTTGCACCGGCACGCGGTTGAGAACCTCGAGCGAGCTGATGCCCTTATCTTTGGCCGCGTGACCTACCAAATGATGGAGGCGGCGTGGCGGTCGCCGGCGCACCCGACGCCGGATTGGATGGAGCCTTTCGCCCGCACCATCGACGCGGCAAGGAAGTACGTCGTATCGACCACGCTAGACCACGTCGATTGGAACGCGCAGCTCCTGCGCGGTGATCTCGCGACGGCGGTCCAACAACTCAAGCGGGAGCCGGGCAGGGGACTCCTCGTGGGCGGCGTCAAGGTCGCGCTGGCCCTGGCGGAGCTGGGCTTAATCGATGAATACGAGCTCGTCATCCATCCCCGGCTGGCGGGCCATGGACCCACATTGTTCGCGGGGCTATCGAAGCATATCGACCTGACCCTCGTGAGCCGGCTGGAGCTCAGCTCTGGGGCCGTGGCGATGCGGTACGAACCCAAACGCTAGCGATCGTCCCTGGGCCGAATCCCAGCCTCACGTCATCCCCGGGGCTTTTCTTCGCAGGGATGGCGACCCCACACCTGCATCGACACCACCGTCCGAACGGCACGCATCCGTGATCCTGGATAACACCCCTCAACCGGACGCTGTGTCTGACGGCTTCCTTTCCGGTAGGCGAGACAAATCCCCGGCAGCTCCTGGACACCGGCGTCCACCCGGTGGGCCATATCATTAGATCTTGCAGCTCGGCGCGACAGGCCCAGATTTCCGGCATGACCGATGACTCGCAGAGCCTCGACGACTCGACCGTGGTGGGCATCAACCCGTCGACGCTTTCGGTGACCAGCCCGATCCGACCGGCGCTTACCATCCTCTGGCACCCGAATCCCTCGCACGTTGGTGCGAGGTGCATCCTCGCCGGTTCAGCACCCATCCCGCTGTCCCGCCTCGAGCCGGAATTCGCCTGCTCCACCCGCAGCCCGGTACCCCTCGGCGACACGTTCCTCAGTAGAAAGCCCACCCTTGCCCTGGCCATCGCCGGCTCCGGCATCAAGATTTCCCCGCTCCTGCCTGAAGTCCAGGTCTTGCTCGATGGCCAGCCGCTCACCGCGCCTATCGCGCTACCCGCGGCGGCTATCAACTCCGGGGTCATAATCACTCTCGGCAGGCGCATCGCCCTCTGCCTCCATTTCGCCACCCCGTCAGATTCACCCCCCGACCTGGGGTTGCTCGGCAACAGCGATGCTATAAACTTGGTGCGCCATAGGATTCTCTCCTTCGCCAAGGGCGAGCTGCCGGTCCTCATCCGGGGTGAGACGGGTACCGGCAAGGAGCTGACCGCCCGCGCACTCGTTGAGGCCGGCCCAAGGGCATCACGACCATTCGTGGCGGTCAACCTCGCCGCCTTGCCCAGCCAGCTTGCCGCTTCCGAGCTCTTCGGCCACGAGCGCGGCGCCTTCACCGGCGCGACCAGCAATCGGGCCGGCTACTTCGAGGAAGCCGACGGCGGCAGTCTCTTCCTCGACGAGATAGGCCTCGCGTCTCCCGAGGTTCAGGCGACCCTGCTGCGCGTGCTCGAGACTGGCGAGGTGCGCAGGCTCGGGGGCAGAGTGTCCAGACGGGTCGACGTCCGGCTCTTGGCCGCCACCGATTCCACCACCATCGACCAGGTCGCCCCCGGGGGTGGATTCTCCCAGCCCCTTTTCCATCGCCTCTCCCAGGCCACCATCCACCTCCCTCCGCTGCGGGCCCGCCGTGAAGATATCGGCGTCCTTCTCCTTCGCTTTCTCCAGGAGGAGCTTCGTCGCACAGGGGATCTAGACAAGCTCGATACCCCCTGCACCCAGAAGAGGCCATGGCTGTCTGCCCTGGTCGTCACCACCATGGCCATGGCCCCCTGGCCAGGCAATGTTCGCCAGCTCCGCAATGTGGCCACCGAGTTGGCGCTCGCCAACCGCGACGCCGACTCCGCCCAGCTCCCGGCGCATCTCGCTACCGCCCTGGCCGGCCCCGACACCCTGGGGGCGGGCTCGGGACCGCACGGAACACAACCATTCCCGACCACCGAGGGCCCATCCCATGAAGCGGTCATGGAAGCATTGGCCCGGCGCGGTTTCAACCGTGCCCAAGCCGCCCGCGACCTTGGCATCTCGCGCACCACCCTCTACCAACATCTCCGCGACGATCCAACCGTCGGACTCCTCACCCGGCTCTCCGACGCGCAATTCCTTAATTCCCTCGACCAGTGCAATGGCGATCTCAGGCTATTAGCCCACCGAATGCGCGTCCCTCTCGGCTCGGTCAAGCTCCGTGCGGGCAAACTCTAGGCCGATGAATCCGCATTATGCGAGCGGCCGGATGCCGGGAGCTGTCCCACGAACCACCCCGGACTAGGGGACAATGGTTCGTAAAACCTAGCGGCAACGGTGAGTTCTCCCGGCCCGAGTAATCTCTTCCTCACACTCAGGCGCGTCTCCGGCAGCCGGAGACGCGCCTGAGATTCTGGCGCTGCTGGTCTGGCTATCTCCAGATTTGGCGCCAAGGTGTCTCGTACCGGCCACGACCGAACGGGTCTCGTGGTTGCGAAAGACCAAGAACGGGTCGATCATGATGCGCATGGGCACCCGCTCGCATATCTTCATTGTGGGTCTTCCTTTGGCATTTCTAGGCGCTTGCGGTAGCGGTGGGAACGCTGCGACCAAGTGCATCGAGGGAGCCAGCCTATCGTGCGCGTGCCCGACGGGTCAGCAGGGCGCACAGGTTTGCACCTCGGCCGGCACGCTCGGGGCGTGCGCGTGCGCAACGCCTTCGGTGGACGGCGGCGGTATGGGCGATGCTGTCGGCACGGGCGATACTTCGGTTGTCCGCGGTCCCGCCGGAACTGATGGCCCCCTTGACAGCCCTTACGACGGTCCTGTTGTAGACAGTTCCTTGGCGATACCGCCAGATGTGGCGTCGGCCGGTCTAGACGCACTGCCGTATGCACAAGTGGACCTTCCAATTTCGACCGCCATCCTGACCGTGGACAAGATAAGCGTGGACTTGGTGACTACAGGCACGGGCCCTCTAGATCTAGACGGTGGTCTCCCGGCTGGAGAGGATGCTGGCGTCGAGGAATCCATCGAACTTGGAACGACCGGCACCGCGATTGTCGTCGTTACTAATGTAGGGGACGCAGCATCGGGTGCTTTGGCCGTTGTCGCGGGCGCCGGTGCTAGCACTTCCGGCTGCACTCGTGCACTAGCCCCTGGCGCTTCCTGCACACTAGCCATCGCCGCAACGCCAACCACACTCGGCCCTTTCACGAGCTCCGTCTCCATATGGGCTACGCCCGGTGCTCTGACGCCGATTGTGATCACGGTAAGCGCCACCGTGGTGGCTCCACCATTGATCACCAGCTTTCTCGCCAGCCCATCCCACGTCAGCCCAGGTGGGGTTACGACATTGACGGCAGTGTTTTCTGGCGGGACCGGAACGGTGGACCACGGCATCGGGAACGTGACTAGTGGCATTGCTACAAGCACGGGACCAATCAACACAAACACCACCTACACATTGACCGTGACCAACGCGTTCGGGAATTTCACGACGGCCCAGGTTATGGTGTATGGCTATCTTGGCGACACCGTGACCTTTGCCAACGGGCTCGGTGTAGGGGCAGTCAACGGATACGGCTGGGTCGACCTGGGCACGGCTGACACCGTCAGCTCACCAACCTGCGGTTCAGGCCATCTGCCCATCAGCGGCGCCAGCCCGTGCGATGCCTCGACTATCTGGGACGAGAGCAACGCCCTCTGCGCCACCGGATTAGTGCCGGCCCTACCGACTCCGACCACGAGCGCCGTCTATGCCGCCTACTGGGGTCTACAGATCGGCGTCAATGTCAGCCCCACCAGCGGCCCCATCGGCGTGGCCTACCAAACCATAACCGTCAACCTCACCGGCTCGCCCACTTCCGGCTTGCGCATCGAGCTCCATCGCTACGGCGATCCAGCAGGCTCCAACTACTGCGCCAGTCTCCCGGTACCGACTGCGCCGGTCCCACTGACCTCCTTCAACACGTCATGCTGGGACAACAGCGGTACCTTCCTCACCACCGCCGACACACCCAACATCGACCAGATCAGCGTGCAGGTCACCTCCGGCCCATCGGCCATCACCGTGGATGAGCTGTGCCTGGACAACATCGTGCTCGGTAACTGATAGGGAATGATCCGCGATCCCGCAGGCGTATTGCCCTACTCAACCTCCACCAGCTGCTTGACCAGCTGTCCACCGCCCCGCTGTGAAAGCGAGTGGAAAGTGGCGGCCTCCTCCTAGGCGGAAAAGCCTTTCCTGCGGCGTCGATCCCATACAAAAGCGATAGTTGAAACGCCAGAAATCAGAATGCCCACACCAGATATCCATCGAGATCGATGCCCATCCAGGCGCCAATACTCATCTGCCGAAATCCTTCGGTAGGGCATACCTGTTTTGTAATTCCCCGCCCAATACGTTCCACCTCTGAATTCGGGGTTTCCGTAATGGTCAATTTCAACAAAACTGACCACAAACATTGTGACAACGAATATTCCCACTAGCGCCACGCAACAACGGAACCATCGGGGCAGAATCAACCACATTTCACGTTGGCGCAACGTAACAAGGAAGAATAGCTCTCGTCCGGAGCGTTCCGACTTTGTGCGAACGAGCGGATTGTACTTAATCGCCTGATGCGCAAGAACAAAGGGCAAGAGGCTCGCCGACATCGTCAAGAACCCGACCTGGGTAGAGACGTGGAAGCAAGGAAAGAAACTCGCACAATAGACTGCAAATTGCAGACAGAAGACTACAACGATACCAACAAGCATCGCATCCTTGACGGAAGATGAAGCGATAAGCGGTCGACCAAGGGCCATCGCATCATCTTACACCGACGGGTGACACATCATGATCTCGGCCATTTCCGGAAGGCTTTTCCTCTGGGATTAGCCCGCGTTGGAGCCCAGGCGACCTAGCTACGAACGCCCAGCTGTGCCAAAACCGGCACAGGAACTGCCATTTCCCCAAGCTCACTCATGATTTAGACGTTGGCCCTGCCAGGCCCCCACGACGCGAGGGATTGGCATTTTCGCCAAAGACATGGGGCCATCCCATCGCCAGGGGGCGCCAGGGTCGCGGGTGATCAGAATCCTGGTTTTGCCCGGGTCAAGGGGCCAGTCGATGGCCAAGATGATGAGGCCACCCTGTGGACCCAGCAGAGGCTGACCTGGGCACCGGAGACCGAACCAAATCCGGCTATCCAACCCCAATCTGTGGGTTGACTTGAATTGACGCTCGGGGCAGCGCGCTCGGGCAGCGGCGAGGTGGGGCCGTCTCGTTGACGTCGGCTTCGCCGACCGCGCGCGCCTCTTGGGGAGGCGCGCTTGTTAGCGGTCGGCTGCGCGCGCGCCGCTGCCCTCGGATCGGAGATGAAGTGGGCCTCTCTGTTCCTGCCATCTCTGATCAACGCAGCCATCGCTGAACACCTCCCTTACACCCGCTGAACACTCCCCTTACACCTCACCCTTCGCCCTCTCTCCGCGTTTTCTCGCATCCTCGGCCTTATCTCCCCGGCACGGCAGTTGCTCAACGGGATCCCCATGGCCATCCCTGGCAAGAAAGGATCTCCGACATGTCCACCCTGTCCTTGGCCGATCGCCATCGCCTAATCCTCGACAGGCTCTTCTCGGTCCATAACGCCGCCGCTGACGCTGCCCCGCCTGGCTGGCTCAGAGACGATCTCACCTCCGCCGCCTACGAGGCACTGGTGAGAGCCAGCTACCGCTTCTCCCCGGCCAGCGGAGCCACCTTCTCGACCTATTCCTTCCTGCGCATCCGGGGGGCCTGCGCCGATGCGCTCGACCAGCACCTGCGCTGGTGGAAGATCCAAGCATCGGCCATCGATGTCGAGAGCTCCACCGCATGCGCCGATTGGTCCGATCCCTACCGCGATCTGCCGGATCCACTCGACAGGACGGTCCTAACGTCCCAGGTCCTCGCCGCTGTCGAGCGCTTGCCTAAAGAATTCCGAGACATCATCAAGCTGCACTGCCTGGACGAGCAGGATCTCGCCGAGGTAGGGCGGCGGCTTGGCATCTCGAAGACCTGTGCCTCGGTTCGCCTGGCCAAAGCCATCGCACTCCTTCGCCGCGCCCTCAACGACCGTGCCGCGGTCTGGCCGGTAGTACCTCGGCACACCAAGCGGCGCTTCTCCAAACGCTTCAAGGCCCAGGTTCTGCGCAAGGCCCTCGACCCATCGACCAACGCCAAGCAGGTCGCCCGTGATCTCGGTATCCCCCCCTCCACCGTTTGGAACTGGACCGCGGCCGCCCGCAGAGCCGGCCAGGTCACATCGACTTGATTTGACATAGGAGAACCCCAATGTTGCTCAACCCATCTGAAACCTCATACACCGCCCTGATCCGCTGGCAAGGCCCCGATCCCGCCGTCGAGATCGAGACACGACACCCTGGTTTCACCGAGCCAGAAGAAGCAGCCCTCTTCGCCAATTCCTTCTCTCCCGACGCTCCCCTTAGTCTTCGCGTCGGCGCTGACGCTTCGCTATCCCTCCTGCTCTCCGACGGCCGCTACGTGAAGTTCGCCGGCGACGTCACGCTGTGGACCCTTGGGCGGAGCGATTCCCGCCCAGCTTCGCCCGACGATACTGGCCCAGAACTGCTGCTCGCCCACGACGAGGATTTCCAAGCTTATCCCCTCGACCATATCCGTGACACCCCCTCCGCCCATGGCGACTACGAGCAGGCCCAATATGCCGTCCTCACCGACGACGGCTACCCCCTCGACGTCATCGTCGACTGGGACGAGAGCGACCGCCTGCGCATCACCGTCAGCTTCCAGGTCAACAAGAATGCCCCTCCCAAGGTGTCGCCCACGCTCTGCATCGGATGTGCGTAGCATACCCGATGCCTCTCGTAGCCGAGGAAGGCCGCCGGGCGGCCACGGCGATGCTCCCCCGTCCCGCGGTCTAGTCAGGCTGCACCACCCTGCCAACGAACAGGATGGCGCCGCTGGCCATATCGCGGATCACGTACAGGAAGGGATGGTTCGCGTGGAAGATGACCGGCTTGGGCTCAGGTTCTTCATAATCGGACAGGTCGTCCCCGGTGACCGCTGTCACGGCTGCAGCTTCGGTCCCTATCTCGTTCGTCTCGATCCACGCCTTCTGGACAGCGTCCCCAATGAAGAGAGATGCGCCCGGGTTGGTCACCATGCCGGAGAAATCCGCACTTCCGCGGTAAAAGGCGAGCCGCATCCCCATCGCTTGGAGCAAACTCACCAGGTCCAGCGTGGTTGTCGAAGTGAAGCGCGGCAGCTCTAGATCGACGAGCCGGCCGGCGAGCTTGCCGATCCAGTCCGCATACGAGCCGGCCAGGCGCTCCTCGATCTGCGATAGCCCATCGTCATGTTCGGGCAGCACCACTATCATGGACACGCCACCCCGATAGGCCAGCTCGACCAGTTTCGCGCCGTCCACCTCCGCATACCGGAATTCAGTCACCTGCCTCATCATCTTAGTGGAGACTTGCCCTTTCGCCGTGGCAAACCCGCCGTCGCGGGTGTCATTCGCCTGGAAAGGCCTTTGCCACCCGCCTTTGAGGTAGACAGCGTTGGCCAGCACCAGCAGGGTCTCCTCGCTCAGTGCCTCAAGAATGCGCGGAATGCGGCCGTGCGTCTCGTCGGCCGCCCATCGATTGATTGCCTCTAGCGCTGCGTCGGATGCATGGATAAAGTCCACCTGGGCCACGGGAGCGTGAAAGGTTTCGCCCAGGAGAGAGAGGTACTCGCGCCGGAATCCGAGACCCTTTTGCGCCCATGCCCGGTCCGCCACGGTCAGCACCAGACCGTCTTGGCCGTTGCGCGCGTTCAGGGCGGCCAGAATCGCCGCGAACGAAGCATAGGTCTGGCCAAGCTGAGCAGGATCGATGTGAAGCGTGCGCAACATCTCGGCCTGCGTCGCACCGCGAGCCCCGGCGGCGGCCATGGTTAGCGCAATTGCCGCCCCGGCTGGTGAGCACACGAAGTTGTCCTGGTCCGCTCGGGCGCGACCGTAGAGCTCAAACCCGAACGCATTGCTCGCCTGCACCGCGCCCGCCACCGTGGAGGCCTCGAAGGCGTTTGTCTTGGTCGCCTTGGAGGCTCCAAGGGTGCCTCCGCACCCTCCGACAAGGAAGGCCAGGCATTTCGCAACCACCACTGCTCGAGCCCGCTTGGTCATGTTGCCTCCATTAGAAGTCACATCAGGTGCGTAAGCAAACCAGGCAAAGGCCCGGCTGGGCGCAGCGCCGGTGGTCTGCCCCACTCCATGTTTCTGACCAGGCGAGGCGCCCGTGCCGTCTCCGCAGTGGCATCGTCTCGACACCCATATCATCTTGGCCGCGAGCCCACGGGCGGCCAAAGTGCTTGCCCGACTCCTGCTATCTTACTGCTGCCGTGAGCGACGCTGCATCCGAGAAGCTTCTGATCATCAACGCTGACGACTACGGTTACTCAGCGGGAGTGAGCGCGGGTATTCGGCTGGCGCATCGCCGTGGCATCGTCAGTAGCACCAGCGTGATGACGACAATGCCCGCCGCCGCGAGCGAGCTCACGCGCCTGCGCAGCGAAGCCCCGACGCTCGGGGTGGGCGTCCATCTCAGCGTGACCGAGGGACGTCCTTTCCGACTGCCCCGGTTCTGGGCGCCCGGCCAGCTTGCGTGCGCGCTGGCCGAGGTCGCCGTTACGGAGTTGCGGGCCGAATGGCAAGCCCAGATCGATGCCTTGCTGGCGACCGGGCTCCCGCTCACCCACCTCGACAGCCACCACCACGCAGCCTATCGCCATGCTAATGCCCTGGCTGTCCTGTTCGACCTGGCGCGTGCTTATGGCGTGCCGGTCCGCAATCCCTATCCCATCGGCGACCCCGCGGCGGATGCGCTGGCGGGTGCCTTTGCCGAAGCTGGCGTACGCTGTCCGCAACACTTCGTCGACGTCTTCGACAAGCCTCCGATGGCGGCAGCGCTCGCCACCGCCATCGAGGCGCTGCCCGCGGGGACGACCGAGTTCATGTGCCATCCCGGCCTGCCGGACGACGATCTGCACAAGGCTTCACCTTCGCGCGCTGGCGTGCGTACCGAGGAGCTCGCAGCCCTGACCAGCGCCGAGAATCGCACACGTATCGCCAAACTTGGCATCAGGTTGGTCAGCTTCTCCAGCCTGCCAGTTTGCTGAGCCAGGCTGCCCGTGCGCCGGGAAACATCACTGCCGCGCGGCGGTGAAAGACGTCTCGAGCCCGCGGTTTCCCGTGGGCAACTGGCAACCGCGCAGTTGATCGGGGAGGCTCGCAGGCTGGAGCAAGTTCCTGGCTGGCTAGTGACTACGTGACCTCCAGCGTCTGTCTCGGGCTTGGCCTCGCCTGAAATGCCTTCGGCATTTCTGCCGCGCCTAGGGGGTACCCCCCCCTTCGGCCGCGGACGGCCTGCAGCGGGACCCCCCTTCCCGTCGGAGCGGCACCGTCTCGGCTTTTGGGCGCCCCGAGACAGACGCAGGAGGTCACACCCATGTTCAGCCAGCCACAACACATTGCTCAGCCTTCTCCCATCTCCGCCCAGCTTGCCGGCTCCGTGACCCCGGGGCCTGTTCCGGCCCCTGCCCCCCGCTGCGCGGGGGGCATTCCCGACCCGCCCCTCGACTCCGCAGGGAGTTGCGCAAAGCGCAGAGGGGCCTCGGTCTTCGAGGTTGTCACCGATCGGATCATTTCCCTTCTCGAGCAAGGCACGGTGCCCTGGCGGGCCGACTGGGTTCGCGCGGCGACGAAGCCGGTCTCCCTTGCTACCGGCAAGCCGTACCGAGGCATCAACCGCTTCTTGCTCGCGATGATCTCCCAGCTCACCGGCTACGCCTCGCCCTACTGGCTCACCTTCCACCAGGTACGCGAGCGCGGTGGCAAGGTCCGCAAGGGGGAGAAGGGCAGCCCGTGCTTCTTCTGGAAGATCTATGAGTGCAGCGAGACCAACGAGGACCACGCCGCCGACCAGGAGGAGGAAGACAGCGCCAGGGGTCGCTTCGCCGCCCGCTACTTCGTTGCCCGCTACTACACTGTCTTTAATGCGGAGCAGACCGAGGGCCTCGACTATCCGAAGCCGGCGCTACCCGATCCCGCGGCCTCCGGCGCGAATCCCATCGCGGCTGCCGAGCAGATCGTGGCCGGCTATCGCGGACCCACCATCGAGACGAAGGGGCTCAGGCCGTGCTATCTGCCCCTGACCGACACCATCGAGATGCCGGAGCGGCACATGTTCTTCACGCCCGAAGGCTATTATGCCACACTGTTCCATGAATGTGTCCATTCGACTGGCCATAGCTCGCGGCTAGGCCGCATAACCGAGGCCCCAGCACCGTTTGGGTCTGCCGATTATTCGCGCGAGGAGGTCGTTGCCGAGCTCGGGGCGGCCTTTCTCTGCTCGGAGGCGGGCATTGCGCCTCCCGTCATCGAGAACCAAGCTTCCTACCTCGCGGGCTGGATCAAGGCGCTAAAGAGTAACCGCCGAGCGATCGTGGTCGCGGCGGCCCAGGCCGAGAAGGCAGCCGACCTCATCCTCGGCATTGGCCAGGGGTGAGGCCAACCGAGCAATAACGTGCGCCATGCGGAAGGGAGGGGGCCAGGCCACACTGGCCCCCAGGGCGCCAGCGCCCAGCATGCGCGCTTGACCCTGCGCTGCTCCATCGTCATGATGCCGGCGTCAAAGCCTGCCCCGTCGTGTGGGAAAGGTTGGGGAATCCGCCCAGGGTTCCCGTGCAAAAGGAAAAGGAAATCTCAATGTCCAAAGGCCCCCTCTCCAAGTCCGATCTGATTCAGAAGATAGCCGAACAATTCGATGACAAGCTCACACGTAAGGACGTGAAGGGCATCATCGAGGCCGTGGCCACCATCGGTCAGGCCGAGCTGAAGAAGAACGGGGTGTTCGTCGTTCCTGGGTTGATCCGCATGGTCGTGGTCAAGAAGCCGGCGACCAAGGCGCGCAAGGGCATCAACCCGTTCACCAAGGAGGAGACCATCTTCAAGGCCAAGCCGGCGCGCAAGGTGGTCAAGGGCCGTCCCGTCAAGGCGGTCAAGGACGCCGTCGCGTAGGGCCTGGTCCCACCACTGCTTGCGGCTCCTGGCTGACTCGGCCGAGTTCGCCGGCCGACCGAACCATCTCACCGACCCGTTGGTCCGCAGGGCAATCGGCTACCATGTCCACCATGCTCAAGAAGATCCTGCTCGCTTTGCTAGCCGCGGCCGCGCTCACTCCCGGCCTCGCCTCGGCCCAGATTGGGCCGCAGCCACCCACGCCGATGGTGGTCGATTTGAAGAAGGTCGAGGTTGGAAGCTGGGCCGCCTACACGACGACGTTGGGTCAGACGACCACGAACACGAAGCTGGCCATGGTGGCCCGCGACGCCTCCTCGGTCTCGATGGAGACCTTGATTGAGGTCGGCAAGGCAGCCATGATGCGCGGCAAGATGACCATGAAGATCGTGGTAGATCCCGATCCGACCAGCGCCGCCAAACCGATCAAGCAGGTGGTCATGCAGATGGGCGATCGGGATCCCATGCTGGCTCCCGACAACATGCCCCAGAAGTTCACCTTCACCAAGCCGGATCCCCATACCCTGGTCGGTAAGGAGACCCTAAAGGTCGCGGCTGGCTCGTTTAGGACGTCGCACTACCGCACCAAGAACGAGCAGGGGACCGCCGACGTCTGGGTAAGCGAAGACGTGCCGCCGTCCGGCCTGGTCAAGTTCACGACGTCCTGGATGCGGGCTGGCGGGCAGCAGCTCCCCGGCATAACGATGGAGCTCACCGCCCTCGGCAAGGGCGCCAAGCCGACTATCACCAAGAAGCCGAAGCCATTTGACCCGCAGATGCTGATGGGCGACGCCCTTGGGCCAGGCGGAAGGCAGAAGTCCACGCCCTGACCGAACGCCGGCTCGTGGGGCGCCGGTGCGAGCGATTCGGGTGGTATGCTTGCGACATGAACGCTCGCGATGAGCGGCTCTCGAGGGTGGCCATCGAGCCGGCTGCACGGGAACGCGTCGCGCATGCGCTCAGTCAGCATTTTGCCGAGGACCACATCGGCACCGAAGAGCTCGAGACGCGGCTCGCGCGGGTGTACGCGGCGACCACGGCGGCCGAGCTCGAAGCGGTCGTCGCCGACCTGCCGGCCACCGCAGCCGAGGTGACGGCGCTCGCGCCCGCTGACCAACCGGGCGAGCGCATCACCGCGCTGTTCTCCGGACAGGAGCAACGGATGACCGGCGTGGTTCCGCGCCACCTGCGGCTACGCGCTCGGCTCGGCTACGTCGAGCTCGATCTCACCCACGCAACCTTCGCCCCGGGTCTCACCGAGATCGACGTCCGCGCGTTCATGGGTTACGTCGAGATCCGCCTGCCGGCCGGGGTGCGCGTCGAAAACCGTGGACACGCCCTGTTCGGATTCTTCTCCCTCAAAGGCCAAGGCGCACCCAAGGCTGCGACTACCCTCAGGATCACTGGGCGCGCGACCTTCGGCTACGCCGAGCTCTTCGCCAGGCGAGACCCGAAGGCGCTGCCGGAGCCCAACGAATAGCCGGTGATTGGCCTCGTCCCTCGCGGCCATCACTCATCAGATCCCGAGCTGCTGGCGAACCTTCCGCAAGACCTCGCGCCCTATGATTGCGCTCGGGGTATCGGCCAGGGTGCGGGCCAGCTCCTCCGTGGCTTCGATCTTGTCGGCTGCCGCCCACACCACCTCGCCGTGCTGGTCGCGAGCCACCAGCTCGTAATGAGCGGTGGGCCCGCTCCACCAACCGGCTTGATCGAACCGGTACACCGTCACCGCCAGCGCGATGCTCTCACCGGCGCGGTAGCGCTGGTTGAGACGACCCAGCTCGTCGCGCATCGACTGCAGCAGATCAGGGGGAGCCTGCCGACACGCCCAGCTCTCTCCTTCCTCCCACTGCACCAGCCCGATGGCTACCCGGCGGTGCACCGCCCAGAATCGCTCGAACGGTCCCCTGGGTGATCCATGCCTCGCCATCAGGTACCCCTGCTCGCTCTTGCGTAGCGCTGTCCGGCCCTCGTGCAAGCCGGTAGGTGTGGCGCAGCCCGCTGTCGCGGGCAGCCACCCGACCAGAAGCGTGCGCCTCATTGCGTGACTGGCGGGCGAGTCGTTGCGGGTTGCACCGGTGGCGCACCCTTTCCAGGTGCGCTAGGCGGGCTCGCGCTGCCCGAACCGCTCGCAGGTGAGCTCGGACCACTTCTGCCACCCCCCGGCGCCGCAGCTGCCGCCGGCTTCGCCCCCGCCGGAGGACGCGCTGTTTCTTTGCTCCGCTCGCTATCTTCCCCCGCGCGAAGCGCCTCCTGGAACAGACGGTCGCGCGCGAAAAACTGCCCCAGGGCCTGCTCCATCACGAGGGTCATCGCCTCGTCCGGGTCGGCGCCGACCGCCTCGCACGCCCATTTAATGTAGGAGGCGAGGTCATCCCCGGTCTTGGCCGGCATGCTGACCTCACGAGTCACGCGACTCCGCACTCTTTGGAAGATGAGCGGCACGGTCTGCTCTTGCTTGTTACGGCCCTGATTGTTCGACATGGCATTCTCCCTTTCGGCTCAGCTGGTGGCGGACGGCAACGACAAGGCGCCGATCCACCCCGTTCATCGGGGCCAGCCCTGCCTCGGTTCCGCGGATTCTCGAAAATAATCCCCTGAGCCCGATCAACTGCAGCTCGCGGAATGGAGCAGCCGGTGGACTCGATAACCTTCCGTGACTGATTTATCCCGATTCGAGGGGGCTAGGGTTGGCTGGGGTCCTTATCTCTCGTCGCGGCTGCTCGGCGACCATGCAGCCGCGCAGGGCTGCCGCCCCGTTTCCTGCCCCAAGAGACTACAGCTCAGACAACGGCGCATGCACCTTGGGGCGGGACCGACATCTCGCTCGGCTGGATACACGCATGGGGGTCCCAAGACGCGGCCTGCCCTGCCCGACCTCCCCGCGGCAACAAACTCGCCCGGCCAACCTACCCACCAGTCCTTTCGGCATTCCCGGCACTCCCGCTCATCATCCTCGGCACCGGTAGCCAGTGCCGATCGGACCGGAATTGGAAGCTCGTGGCGTCACCGCAACTCGGACGCCCCGATTCGAAAAACCAACAGGAGACAAGACGATGACCAGAAACTACGTAGAACTGATCGGCTTCGCAGGACAGGGCCCCAAGCGCATTGGCAACGGCGACCACGCTCCGGTGAAGCTCTGGCTCCCGACCACCGAACGGTGGAAAGATTCCTCGGGCGAGCGCCAGGAACGCACCGAATGGCACACGGTGCTCTTCTGGGGCCGGCTGGCGGAGATTGCCGCGAAGCACATCCACAAGGGCTCGCGCGTACTCGTCACCGGCTCGCTCAAGTCGCGCCAGTACGAGAACGACGAGGGTCAACGCTGCACGGTCTGGGAGATCCACGCGCGCGAGCTGGTATTGCTCGACAGCAAGAACAGGGTGGTGGAGGACAGCGGCGAGCCGACCCCGGAGCCCAAGCCAACCCCGGCCCCGAAGCCAAGCGCCAGCCCGACGACCCTAGCCCTGGCTCCAAGGGCAGCCGGGATAGGCTGACCGCAATCCAGCGGAGGTGCCCTATTTGGGGGCGCCTCCACTCCGCTCGCGCAGCACAGACACTCTGTCCACGGATGAGGCGCCCCCTCGTGGGGCGCCTCTCGGTCCGTTCCTGCGCAACCAACGCTCCGCTTCAAATACCGGACTCTGCCAGTTGCTTCGGCGCCAACACCCCCAAAAAGGCCCCGCTCCATGGACATACTACATCGCCCTTCGGCGATGTAGTGACGCTCCACGGCAGCACAGCTGCTCGCGGAGCCGGAGGCTAGCGCCCTGGCCTACTACCTGCGCATGGCCACGCGCGGCTCAGCGAAGACCGGCTCGCCCCGTCAGGCCCTCAACTACATCACCGACGGCCATGATGCCCGGCGCGACTCGACCTACTCGGACACCGAGCTGCACTACATCGCGCGCATGGATCCGGGATGGAAGACCAACCTCGAGGGCGGCCGCGTCCCCCTGGTCGGCTTCGGCGAACTCGCCGGTGCGCTCGACGAGAAGAAGCTCTGCGACGGCTTCGAGCAGTCCTGCCTGCCCTACCACGATATACGGGGAACAACCGGCTACAAGTCGATCACCCTGACCCTGCCCAAGGAGGTGAGCCTCTACGCCGAGGGCCACCGCGAGGAGGCCAAGGCAGCGATCAACGCCGCCATCGACCAGGCCCTCGCGCGGGCATTCGCGGGCTTCCGCTACTCTGCCGTCGCCGCCATCCACACCCGCAACCAGACCGGCGAGATCCACTACCACGCCCACGTCTTGGTCGGGAAATTCGCGCGTAAGGTGGCAACGGGCAAGATGGTTTCGCTCAGCAGCGCGGCCGGCGGCAACACAGGGCGGGCCCGGCTGGAGGAGTTGAAGGCGGGCTGGCACGAAGGGATCGCGAAGGAATTCCGCGAGCGGCTTCGCCTGGGCATCGAGCAGAAGACGCCCCGCGGCGCGGTGACTCTGGTCCTGCCCGACGGCACGCGCCTCGAGCCGCTCAATCGCGACAGCCGCCGCCTGCTGGAGAAGGAGCTGTGCCCGACCTTCGCCGAGACCTCGCCCTCGGGTCAGACGAGATCGCGTCGCTTCCGCTGGAGCGTCATGGACGATCGGATCTTCGAGATCGCATCGGGCGCGCGCGGCACCAGCACCTGGGACGCCGCTGCCTTCAAGGAGGCCTTCCCGGAGCAGGCTCGCTTCCTCGCCCGTTACGAGGCACGCGTGCACACCCTCAAGACCATCGGGTACCTCTCACCCGAGGGCGCCATCACCTCCGCCTTCCGGGTTCACTTCGCGGCTCACCACGGCGTTCTCACGCCCGAGCTCCAGCGCCTGCGCCTCGACCTCCGCGACCGGCTGGCCAAGGAGGAAAGCAAAGACAAGGACAAGAGCAAGGACGGCAATAAGGGGCAGGCCCCGAATAGAAAGCAGGGCGCTAGAGAGCAGACCAGAGACAGGGATCAGACCAAGGGCAACGAGCAGGCCAAGACCAAGAACAGCCAGGGCAAGCGCCCGGATGTTCGTCCCACCCAATTCTGGGAGCAGGTGCACCGGTACGCCGACCTCCGCCACCGCATCGAGCGCCTCGGCTACTCCAGACAGGAGGTCAGCGACATCTTCACGCGGGCTCAGGCCAACAAGCCCACCCCCGAGACCCTGCAGCTTCTTCGTGCGGCTGCCCGGCGCCGCGCCGCCCAGCCCGCCTTGCCCGGGCTGGCCAGCATCCTGCGCGCATACGTCAACCCCCAGAGGATGGACGTCCAGTACATCTACCTCGTCACCAGCGGACTCATCCACCTCTGGAAGCTCGGGGACAAGCTGGCGCTCGCCCGGCGGATCAAGACGGTGGCCGAACGCGACTTCGCCGCCAAGGAGAGCCGTTTCGCCCGGGTCGGGCTAGGGCTGCGCCCGGTGTTCTGGCTGGTTCGGGTGGCCATGCCCCGCGAGGCACACCTCATCCAGGTGGCCATCACTCGCTGTGCTCGGTTCGCCCACCGGGCCAGGCTCCGCCGAGCCGCGCGGGCAGAGATTCGGAAAGCTTACGACCGCTGGCGCCAGGAGTTCATCAAGAAGCCGATCGCCCAGCTCAAGCAGGAGAGCCGCGAGCTCAAGCGTCCCGCCCAACAGGCCCAGCGTGAGCGGCTCGACGCCGCGCAGGCGAGGATCCGGCTGCCCGACCGGAATGCCGCCACCGCGGTCTATCGCCGCGGCTACCAGGCGCTGGCCAGCCTGGCCAGCGAGGCCAAGACCCTCGCGATTGTCAGCGCCTGGGTCGGGAAGGATGACGAGCTCGTCACCCAGGTCCTTCACCACAGCAATGGCAACCCGACGAGTCTCAGCAAAGAGGAGTATGCCGCCGCAGTCCGCATCGGCCGGGTCGGCAACCTGCTCGAGAGCGAGGCCGCCCGCAACCCACGGCCAATCCCCCAGGCCTTCGCCGCGCAAAAGCCCGATCTCGATCGGCTGGCCGCGCGGCTGCGGCTCCGTGCTCCAGGCGATCACCATCGTGCGCCCCGAGACCGTTGTCCGCTGGCATCGTTCCTTTGGGCGCTTGATCTGGCGAAAAAGGTCCGAGCGGCCTGTAGGTCGACCGCCAGCCAATTCGGACCTGCGCACTATGATGCGCCGGTATTGGAAGGAAAATCCGCTCTGGGGTGAGGACCGAATCGCCGGGGAGCTTTGCAAGCTCTTGGTGTCCGGAAAGTCGTCGCTGAAATTCTGGCACGAATTCGCGGAGATACACAGCTTGAATCGTGGTACCTGAACGAGCAACCTGGTGACGAATGCTGCCGGCGACGCTCCAATTTCTCATCGCGATGATCGCGTGTGCGATCAACGACCGGATGCAGCGGAAGCTGGACTACACGCAGGAGGAGGTCCGGGTTCTCAAGGAGATCCTCGTGGCGCTCACTGACAACGGTCGGATCTCGTTCACGGCGGATCAGCGGCGTCGGCTGGCCGTGGCGGGCAAGGCCCTGAGCCCGGAAGAGCGGAAGAAGTGTTGCCAGATCGTGAAGCCCGGAACGATCTTGGGCTGGCTTCGGCAGCTGGCGGCGCGCAAGTACGATAGCTCGGAAAGCAAGGTGGGTCGACCGCGCAAGAAGAAGGACATTCGAAAGCTGGTGGTCGAGATGGGCTGGCGAACCTCGGCTGGGGCTACACGAAAATCCGCGATGCCCTTCGGACCGGATTGAAGATCGAGATCGGACGAACGACGGTGGCCAACATTTTGCTGGAAGAAGGGATCGAACCGGCACCGGAGCGCGAGAAGAAGCGCACGTGGAAACGGTTCATGACGAGCCACTGGGACACGCTTTGCGCGTGCGACTTCTTCAGCGTGGAAGCCTTGGGGATCACGGGGACGGTCCGCTACATGGTGTTCTTCGTCATCGAGATCAAGAGCCGCGCTGTCGAGATTGCCGGGATAGCCGTCGACCCGGGCGAAGAGTGGATGAAGCAGGTGGCTCGCAATTTGACAGATCCTGTGGATGGATTTCTGCGAGGAGCAAAGTACCTGATCCACGATCGGGACCCGCTGTTCTCGAAGGCATTCAGCGCCGTTCTCAAAGCTGGGGGAGTGAAGAGCAGGAAAATCCCAGCGCAGAGCCCTAATTGCAATCCGCACGCGGAGCGATTTGTTAAGACAATAAAATTCGAATGTCTGAACCACTTCGTGATTTTCGGCGAGCGACATCTGCGGTACTTGATCAAGGAGTTCGTCGAGCACTATCACACCGAGCGTTTTCACCAGGGCATCGGTGGCCAACTCATCAGGAACGTCGGTCCGACGAATGACAACGGGGCAGATGGCAAGGTCGCCTGTCGCTTGCGCCTCGGCGGCCTTCTCAACTTCTATCACCGGGAGGCGGCTTGACCCGCGGCGATGGATTTCGGGACAGCAAGCGAGAAAGAGAGGCGACGTCGCTCTCGCATGCCATAACCCTCGCCAACTTGCCCTACCGCCGTGGCCGGTCGGGACACCACCGGCTATCTTCAGCTTGCCGCTTCGCCGCTTCGATACCCGAGGCCCGACTTCACCTCCCGCCTAGACCTCGAGGACGGCCGAGGAGCGTGGATCAGGCCACGCCTTGCATCTCGGTGATGCGCTTGATCTCCGTGTCGTCGTCGTGACGGGAAGAGAGAGCCGCCAGGTCGACCTTGAAGCCTCCCTCGCCATCATCCTTGTCGAGCAGGCTTGGATTCCAGACCAGTCGTTCTAAAACGACGGGGATGCTAAAGAGGGCCTTGCCTGTTCGCCGCGACGCGGCTGACGCCCGGTCCACGTAGAGCATGAGGGAAGGCTTGCTTCCGCTGCCTCCCTTCGAGCGCCAGCAGAAGAGAACGTGGTCGGCCATAGCGGATGCAGACTTGGTGTTCGCGGCATTACCCGCGCCCATGAACAACGAACGGATGCCGTAGGTCTTGAACATGTCCATCATGGCCGGCAATAGCATCCGGTCGTCGCGGAACAGCGGGAAGCGGTAGTCCATCTGCGTAAGATCCCAGAACACCACGCGACGGTGCCTCTCTACCCCGCTCAACTGCATCGAGTCGATACGAGCCCGCACGTAGTGGAAGAACTCCGCCGGGGTAATGCAACCGGGTCGCTGGCAGAATGGTTTCGCATGGGAAACGCGAGCTTCTGTCTGACTCTTACAGGCATCTCCCCACGGGCATTTCGCGCTTCTCTCGAACCACGGACAGGACAATCCGGTCTGAATGTCGGGGGCATTGTCGATGAGAGAGATTAGGAGCCCTGGACTGGTCTGGGTCGATAGCCTGCGAGGGCAGCCCCAAGTGCCGCAGCACAGAAAGTCCAGGCACAGCGCCGTCTTGAAGGCATTGCGCGGTCCCAGCAGGACCACCGATTCCCCATTTCCCGGACCGCAGATCATGTCGATGATCGAGCCTGCCTCCAGGCTTGGAGGCACATCCTCATTCGCGCCTGCCTTGGCAGGCGGTAGGTTTCCGGCGGAACGTTTTAGCTCAAGGTCCATGTAGTTGCGGTGCTGGACCTGGAAGTGAAGCGACGGAAACACGGCGATACCCGAACCACGGATCTTGAACTGGTGTCGGCCGAGGGCCGCTTCCTGATAGCGGGCCTTCTGGATACATAGCTCGTGGATCAGGTACGCATCGTGCTGATTACTCGGCTTCTCAGCCAGCTCGATCACCATGTCGGCGTGGTGATCCAGATAGGTCGTCTCCCTCGGGTTCGGTTCGTAGACCAGGATCGAGAGCTGGAAGCTCTGGCGCATCTTGTCTATGATCCCGTGCAGGGTAACGGTCTCGCGCTCCCATTCCGAGAGGAGACTCATCCCGTCCAGCACCACGATGGGTAGCTTCGCACGGTCCGCAGCGGTCGGCTTCTTCTTCCGGTCGGGGAGCCTCTCCGTGAGGCTGGTGAGCATGTCCAGGGCCGCCACGCAGCGTCGGTGCACCCCACCGAACGGGCCCTCAGCGCTACGCTGGCTGAACGACTGCGTGTCGTAGATTTCCATGCGACCAGGGACATCTCCCGACTGCGCCATCACGGTAACGATCTCGTTCGTCAGTCCCTTGATCATCTCGTCACCCGTGTTCGGTGCGTCGCTTTGCTTGTCGAATTGCAACTTCCCGCCAAGAACGTCCTTGATCTGACCGGTTATAGTGTCAACCTCAGATACAGTCAGGCGGGTCTGAAGCTGCTTCGCTAGCTCCGTCGGGTTGATGTGGAACTCGGGCTCCAGGCTGTCCGGGGTCCAGGCCACTCCGAGCGCGCGCGTCGCCCACATCAGAGCCAGCCGCGCCTTCAGGTCCGCTTGTGACTGCTCCAAGGTGCAGTAGATCCGCTTGCATCCCTCGATCTTGTGCATCTCATCCAGGAGTTGGAGCGCGAGCGTGGACTTGCCTGTGCCGGCCTTGCCGCGCAAGAGGATCACCAGCCCATATTGTGCGTCGTGAGGCAGAACGAGACCCTCTCTCAAGAGCCGCTTCAGGACGGGGTCTTCAATTGCGATATGCTCCATGTGCTAGGCCTTTTCGTCTTGAGTGCTTTCCGT
The DNA here is from genome assembly GCA_963849735.1 of uncultured delta proteobacterium. Lineage (GTDB taxonomy): Bacteria > Myxococcota_A > Polyangia > Fen-1088 > Fen-1088 > Fen-1118. The sequence goes on along the minus strand of CAWKJE010000031.1, from coordinate 123,580 downwards.
CGAGAGAGCCCTGAGTGGCGCAGTGATCTGCTCGTCGAGGACGTGTGGGAGGTCAGAGAATCGGGCATTTCCAATAAGGAGATGGACGCCCACTGCTCTCAACAACGTGGCTTGGAGGCGCATCGCCGTGCTTTGCACCTCGGCTGAGTCTTCGCGAAGCGCAAGGTGCCTATTCCAGAGCCGTTTGGCGTCGTCACCGTAGGCCATTTTTTCGTCAACCTCGGATTGCTTGTTCTTCGGCTCTACCGGAAGAACGAGGGTCGATTCCAGCCGAATCTCCTCCAGACACTGCAGGCAGTAGGCTTGAATGTCGGCTTGGCCGACGCAGCCTGCGTCGAGCAGTCGAAGCATGTTCCAATCACGGAGCGAGACTCCTAGCCAAAGCGTGCAGTAGTTGCGCAGGAGGTGGATTATAGTCGAGGTTTCCCAGGCCAGGGGATCTGCGTTGGTCTTGAAGTACTCATCGTAGGCTAAGACGACCGATTCATCAGGGCTATGCATGACGCTGTCGGAGGCGAACAGCAAACCGTGGACGTGGTACACCGGCAGGGGCGGTTTTGCGGGCGATTGCTCGGCAAAGGCGGATCTGACTTTGCCGAAGTGGGCTACCGGCGCACGTTTTTGTTGGGCTCTGACCGCGACTTCCAGCAGGGTGTCGAAGTTGAACGTGGCCACCGCTCTGACTGCGGGAAGGGAGGCCAGCCCGGCGATGGCGCGCAAGTAGGCAAACTCCGGATGATCGTCACGCGGCCTCGACGCCTGGCAGTACTTCTCGAGGTCCGTTTGGATATGACCCGCTCCCGGATAGATCTTGTCCTGGATCTCGGCTCGGTAGCGGGCCGGACCGAGGATGGCTTTGGCGAGGGTCGCGAGGCCGCCGGCGTCGAGGTTGGCACGGCACCACCGGGCAAGCTCATGTTCGTGGGCGGCAACCCGGTCGTCTTCGACACTGGCGTCCTTCAGGGTGCGCGCGAGCAGGTCCTGGAGGAGCTGGCTCCATTGCGGAACCGCGCCGGCGTTGATACCTGAGCCAACGACCAGGACCAGGCCATCTCGATGCGACCGTTCGACTAGTTCCGCGATTCCGCGCTTGCTGAGGGTGTCCAAGGTGCACGCACTCCCGAGTCCGTCACGATCCAGCAAAAGAAGCCTCGAAGCCTCCGGCCCCCGATTTGCTAGAGGGCACCAGGATAACAAGACATGGGTGTGCGCACAAGGCATATCCATGGCTGTCCCGCTGCCCAGTGATGGCCATGCCCCCGGCGCAAGTCCCGCCGGATGAGAAACCAGAGCGCCAGTGACGCCCAAGACTAGCCCCACTGAAAGCGACCAGGCACACGTCGGCGCCGATGGAGGCGGACAGCAGCATCATCACCGTTGCTGCGCGCGCCGGCGAAGGACCACCCCAGCGCTGTGCTGTCCGGCAACATTCGCAAGTGGGGGAACACCAGTGCTCACTGCTCCAGCCAAGCGGCTATTGCGCGCCGCGACTTCGACACCGCCCTCGGGCTCCGAGCCTTGCGCCTACTTCATGGCAAAATTTGACCCGCGGGAACTAGAGTCGACGCAACACTCTCGGCCTAGTAGAGAAACACACTCTTCAAGATCGAGTGGATTGCCTGTCGGTGGCGGTTCGGGCCTTCGAAATCGGCGATCTCGCGGACACGCTCTACGCCGCTGTGGGTAAGGCGCTCCTTCGCGTCGCTAAACTCGACATTGAACACGCGATCACCAGTGCGCTCGCGAAATAGGACATGTCCGATAAGCCCGGTCACGACTGCCACATAGTTGTCGAAAAAGTGACGGGCCTGCATCGCGAAGAACAATTGGCAGTTGTTGTCGGTAGGGTCGTCGTCCGAGTCACGTATCCAGCCAGTCCGAGCCTTCCCCGCTGTCTTGCTCTTGTTCACTACGTATCGCGGAGGCTTCGCCGGCTTCCTTCGCATCGCAGGCCGCACTTGGTGGGCCAGTTCCCTGGCGACCTCGCGGGATGCGACTTCCGCGATGGGCTTGAAGAAGCCAAGTGCATAGTCCAGTTGGCCGACCCATGCAAGCCGTTCGACGAACTCGTCGATCGATGCAATCGTTTGGAGGGACCTCGTAATGACGCTCGCCTGGGTTTCTTCAGACAAGTCCATCAGTTCGGCGCGAAGCATCTGAAAGATTTCGGCCAAGTTTTGCTCATCTGTCGTCTTCGCGACGCCCAGAGAAGTGGGAATCGTGTTGACGATAAGTCGGCGGAGACGCTCGATGCCGTGTGTACGCGATGCTTCGAGAGCACCAGCCTGCACCTCAGCGCAGCCGGATGAGTGTCGACGGTTCGTCTGCTGCCTTAGCAGCTTGTAAGCCAGGATGAGGTCGTGGACCAACGGCGCTCCCTTGGCTTTCGTACCGCCGCTGGCCCCAAGCCCTCCGTAAAGGAATTTCTCTATGCGTACCTGGGCGACGTCAGCATCCAACAGATCGTCCTGACCGCTGAACTTGTCGCTGATCGACACCATGATGTCGGCGCAGTTGAGCACCCATAAATCGAAGAGCATGCGCCAACTCCAAGCCGCCTGGTTCCTCTCGTTGTCATGTCGCAATCCGGCCCGCGTGGCGCTGCCGATGATGTCGCAGAGCCGCACGTATCCGGTCTCCCCCGTGGACAGTGTTCCAAACGCATCGTGATAGCGCACAAAATCGGCGACGTTGGCGAGATCGTCGCGGTCGAAACGGCAACCTGGGATCTGATGCGCGGCAGCTATCGTGTTAAGGGCGATCCATGCTCGGCTGGTGTGCGACGATAGGAGGAGTCCACCCTCCATTGCATGCCGGTGATCGACGATGGCCTTCCCAATGTCGTGGTAGTAGGCCGCCAGCATCAACTTGAACGTTCGCAGACGCTTCGCGGGCACGTACGCCAGCATATCGAAAGGACGGTCGGTACCGAAGATCCCCTCTGCTCCGGCGAAGACCTTCGTGTGCTCGCCAAAGAGGCGCTCCACATTCCTTGCAATGCTGAAGTGCTGCGCGAAGCGAGCGGCGGCGGCTACGACGTTGACAAAGTGGTTGTAGTTTCCATCGTTGGCGGACCAGTTCTGCTCGTGGTTACGCCCGTCGTTCTGCTCCTCGCCCGAGCTGGGCCTCTTGCTAGGGGGCGGGTGGAGGCGGAAGAGATTGCTGGCGTTGCTCTTTGGATCGCGATACGGAGCGTTCCACCTACGCAGGGAGAAGAGCCGATGGTAGTGCTGGAGGTAAGGAACATAAAGAAGTGAATTCTTGTCGACGACCTTGTAGTGGTGCTGAGAAGAAATGGTGGCAACTGTCTTCTCGACACCTTCGGCGGTTTGTCGGATGATCTCGGCGTCATCAGGCGGGTCCCCCCATGAGGGCAAACACCGCCTGGCCTCGCCGATCAGTTTCCCTTGGGGCCAATAGGAATTTCTAACTGCGACGATGCACTTCTCAAAACTCGCGTTCTCGACGATCGAATAGAGCATCGTATCCTCTCTGCATCTCTGAAGGCTGCGCCTGGCGAAACCCGATTCGCGAACGTCCGCGAAGCCTGAGTAAGAAAGCACCGTATAACGCACATGTCAAGCATCCGGACAGCATCCGCTGCCACGCTGCCACCTCCCCAACGCACGGCCCGCAGCGCCGGCTCCAGCGCTAGCGCAAGCTCGGCCGCTGTTGCCCGGGTTCGGCCTTCCCTCGTGCAGCCACGGGGCAGCGGGCTGCAGCACCCGCCTGCCTTGCTCCCCCGTCACGTTAACGCTCTGTCCCCCGCACCCCCAACCATCGAGCAGAACCTCCACGCACTCCTGGTGCAACCGCACCAGGCCGCGTGGCAGCGCTACCCGGTCCCGGTGCACCAGACACAGGTTGGCAGGCCGCGGCGAATTGCTCACCATCTCCGCCACCCGCGCCGCCCGGAAGTCGCCCTTGCCGAGCTGGGCGAGCAAGGCTTCCGCCCGGCCGCGCATCACCGCCTCGGCCTTGGGCTCTCAAGGCAGCACCGGCCGTCCACTCTTCCACTCTTGGGGCGGCTCCGCCTACATCCCACACACATCTGCGCATGCGCCCGCGAGATCACCTTGAAAGGTGTGGCTCTCAAGGCCGGTTTCCACGATCCGGTACTAGTTGCGCACAAAGCGCTCGGTTTGCCCGCGGCCAAGCGGCCGCACGTGCACCTCAAGAAGCTTCTCGCCCAGGCGCACTTCCTCCTGACCTCGACCCGCGCGCCTGGCGGCCGTAGCTGGGACGCGGCAGGTGACCACCGGCACGCAGCTAGCGTTCGAGACAGCGACCTTCTCGACCCAGCGGACGACCTCCCTCGCCGGCCCGGCGACCTCGTCAAGCACGGCAGTAGCGCACGCCCGCGCTCGAGCAAGCGCTTCCCGAACCCGGCCCCCACCGGCGCCAGCAGTTCGGGATTCACCTTGCGGTCGATGAGTTCGGACAGACGGCCCAAACCGCGCGGCGGCAGAAACACCGGAACCTGTCCGCGGAAAGCCCCAGCATGGCGGGCGAGCACCGCCAGCACGTGATCAGGAGTCGCTTTCAGATTGGTGGTCTTGCCACAGCCAGGTTCGCCGAGCATCACCAGCCCTGTCAGTGCAACCGCTGCGCGCACCGGAACTCGTCGGCCAGCAGGATCTCACCCGAGCCGCAAGCGTCGAGAGCCTGCTCGGCAGCGCCGGCATCTGGAAAAAACGTATCCCCACACGCCCGCCAGTCGACCATTATGTGCAACGGTACGCAGGGATCGTCGATCGCGGTGGGCACGCGCAGCCTGGTCGCAAATCCGCCAAGCTCGATGCTGCCGTACTCGGCCAGCATGGCGTCCCGATAGAGCCCGACCACGGCGGCCAGAAGGCCGTCCCTGACGGCTAGCGCCGGATCCCCCCCTGGAGGCTCGGCATACGGACGGAGGCGCGCGAGGTGCTTGCTGAGCGAGTCCAGCACAGCGCCTTGCAGGGTCTCCTCGCGAAACATGCCGACATCTGGTCCGAACGGGAGACCCGACGTAATTCCTCGAGTTCTCCTTGCTTTTTCCACCACTCGTCCCCTGGGTCAGAGTCTACTTGGTCCCGTGGGACTGCCGGATCGATCTGGAACATCAGCTGCGGCCGTCCTGCGCCCTCGGCCGCCTCGTACTCGAGCCAGGTGATCGACCTGCCGCCGTGGCCTGCACCCCCACGCTGGGGCGAAGTGCCCCTCAAGGCTGCGCGAAGCGCACCGCGAAGCGGCCGAAGGGCCTTTACAGGTGCGAAGTCCCAGCGTAACGGCGCCTACAAATCGGAGCGTCACGTACCGTGAGCAGACCTACGACAAATAGCGTGAGCGGTTACAGTGGAAACGGTCGAGCGCGGGATCCTGATGTCCTTGGGCAGGCTGGTGCCTGATCTGACCATCTGGGCGCGAAGGCGATGGTCATATGCGCAGCGTGTCCAGGGCGTGGTCGTGGGGGTGTCTAGCATCACCAAAGCATCACCCGCCCTGACTCAGCAGGCCAGCCAAAAGGCCAATGATATTAGGCGCGCCGATGTTGCGTACACGAAAATGCGGAATGTCTGCGCACATAGCTGGTCTTTATGCGTCGCACTCGACTCAGTCGTAGTCAGGGTCGCAGATATCTTCGCAGCAGACCCGGAGACCAGTTGACTAACGACAGCGGTCCAGTAGCGCACGCACAAAGCCGACTACGTCTGCCTGGACTTCGTAATCGGGGGCGCCTCGGAGGAACTCGGCGACTCGACGTGGGCCGATGCCATCGTAATCGAGGAAGTCATCGCGGAGCACCTCGATGGCCTTCTTGGCCTCAGCATCGACAAGCAATGGTTGCAGGCATGTGGCCACGTCCTCGATACCGGCACCGAAGTTGCGGATCAGGTAGTAGATGTCGTAAGCATCTTTGTTCTCGCCCCGGCCAAGGAAGGCTAGAGCTTTGAGAACGACGAAAGCTCCAGGTCCGCAAACCCATATCTCGCGGGCCGCCCTCTCGCCGAAGACGGTCTTCCCCTCGATCCGGACCCGTCTTCGATCCTGAAACGCGAGGTTCAAACCAGGTGCGATGATTGCCGCAAAGTCCTTCTCGATATCGCGAAGCTTGCCGCCCTGGTCGTTCGGGCGTGATGGCGGGATAAGGAAGTCGACCGTGACCGGGCCAACGCCAGTGGTGCGCCAGCGTTGCCGCGTCAGTCGTCCGTCATCGGTTTGGTCGGGCAGGAACCTGGCGTCTCGCAGCCGCCCGGTAAGTGTGCGGTAGCGACCTTCGTCAAGGAGCGCCAGCTTGAGCCCGACATCGAGGTCGGCCGTGCCCACGTGTGCCGACGCCTCTTCGGGTAGAGCGCTCTGATCGATGAGCAGCGACGGGACTAGTCCGCCCACGACCACGAGGTCCTCCATCAAATCTCCAAGCTTGGTTGCAACATACAGACAGGTCGAGCGCACGAGCGCAACCTGCTCGCTCTTGTACTCCGACGCTCGCTTCAGTTTGTCAGCCATCGTGCTCCCAGCTCAACAGATTAGTCCGCAGCCGGTCTGCAGCCTCGTCAGACCGTTCGGGGTGTGCCTTGAGGTCGATGTACACTTGAACGGGATGGACGCATCGAATGCCGTCCTTCTCGACGGCACCTTGAAACACACCCGCATCATTTGGCACAACCAGCCAAAGGTTCGCTCCGCGCGGGTCTTCGCGAAAGCCGAGCCGCTCAACCATATTGGGTGGTGGATCCGTCGGCAGGTACACGGTCGCGATCCGAAACGAGGCGAAGCGGGTCAGGGCCCACGCAGCGGCGAGCCCCGTTGCGGCATGCTCAACCGCCAGATCGGACAGGGTGTCGACCACGAAGCGCAGGAGCGCGTCTCCCGACCGGGCTGCGACATGGCCCTGGTGCAAAGTGTGCCCAGAGAACTGGTAGGCCTCGCGCCAGGCATCCAAGAGAAGCGCGGGGGATCTGGCGCACACGGCACCAGCTTCGTCCCGAACTGCGTAGTCATCGGCGATTAGGCGCGCAACGAGACGGCTAACCATGCCCTCGTCAAGGCCAGTGGCGCGGGTAATCTCGCGTTGGGTGAGAGGTTCCCCGGCGTGAATTAGGAGCCACCTGACGATGCGAGCGCTCTTCGGCGCGAACAGGCTACGAGGTCGTCCCACGGTCTTGAAGCGGTTTGGCTTTCCCTCGACGATGACCCGGATCCCCGGGGCGACGATGTGGGCATTCCCGGAAAGGTCGAGCCAACCCACACCGGCCTCCTCGCATGCTTTGCGACCTACCTCGCCCATGAAGGGGACGGCCACAAGCGGTACTACGCGCCGCCGAATGTGGACGGCGCGCTCTTGCGCCTTCTTCACCGCGGCGGCCACCGCTCCCGCGCTCGTAGACCACTTGGCCTCGACAAGGAAGGTCGGTCCTGCGGTCACGATCAGAATCGGCGCCGCTATCTTCATCGAGATGCACCTCGATATCGGCGAGATTGGCACCCAGGAGCCCGGAGAGAGCAGAGGACACCTGGCTCGCCAAACGGTCGTGTGCACGCCGCGATCCCATGCATGACTAAATATGGCCACTTGACATCAGAGTCAAGCGCCATCATTCACTCAAGTCTCATAGCGCCATAACTGTGGGCATCCTTCACCAGGACGGCGCCGTTGGGAGACCAGCACTTGTCTCCCCACATGAACGTGTATCCCGCATTCCATTTTTCATCACGAGAACCATCAAAGTTACCAGAGGCTGCTGTATAAAATCGAAGAGATACAAGCGACGTGGTAACTGTTTTAGCTCCCCAAGTCATGGACTAACTTATTGTTTTTGCTATGGAAATGGGATTTGTCCGCGGGAATCGCACTCTAGAGGCCGACGGTTCTATCCCGTTCAGCTCCACCAAATACGATTCCGATGACGTCCGAGGAACTCCACCAATCCTAAGGAATACAGCGACTTAGGCCAGGACATTGTCCGAGGAGAGCCAAGCTTGACTGCCGAGCCAAGCAGGGGGCAACTTCAGGGGCAGGTTTGCGAATTGCCAGGGAGGTGCCCCTAGATGCTCACCAACAAGCGGATCGACGGTCTCAAGCCGCGCGACGCCAGCTACCGGGTCTTCGACGGTGGCGGCCTTTACCTCGAGGTTGCTCCAGCAGGCGGAAAGTGGTGGCGATGGAAGTATCGCTTCCTTGGCCGGGAGAAGCGCCTATCGATGGGCACCTATCCCGAGGTCGCTCTGAAGTCGGCCCGGGAGAAGCGAGACGAGGCGCGCACAAAATTGTGTCTGGATGTCGGACTCGGCCGGTCCCATTCGTCGTACCGACGAAAGGAAGGAAGATCGTCATGCAAAACACTTTGGAATTGCGAACGGCCGAAACGCGCGGCCTCGGCGCCGTGAATCAGTTCGAGCCGTCAGGCACGCAGACGCGCGATGCAGCAGGAGAGCGTCCACATCCGAAGCCGATCCACAAAGACAGAGGACAAACCTGGACCGGACGCGTCGTCAGCGGCCTGGCGGTGGCATTTCTACTCTTCGACGCCATCCCGAAAATCCTTCAACTATCGTGGGTCGTAAGAGCCAGTATGCAGATGGGCTTTCCGTCAGCGGCTATCCAGCCCATCGGGTTGGTACTGCTCCCTGCACGGTGGTCTACTGCATTCCGCGCACCGCGATTATTGGCGCGGTCCTCCTGACTGGGTACCTCGGCGGAGCGGTGGAGGCCAACGTTCAGGCCGGCAATCCACTGCCGAGCCATACCCTGTTCCCGATCTATTTCGCTGTGCTCATCTGGGGTGGGCTGGCGCTGCGGCACCGCAGAGTGTGGAGCGTGCTTGCCCGCAGATCGCCGTAGTAGGCATCTAACCCACAAGGAGACGCCCCATGAAACACCTGGGCTGCATTCGCCACTCCGAGAAATATCGCGAAATGCCGCCGTCGCCGGCGCCCGCCACCGACCGCCCATTCACCGAGTAAAGAGGTCATCGGCGGCTGGGCCACTTTGAGGGCAGAGACCAAGGTCGACGCTCTGCGTATGACAACCGTATTTCTAGATCAGCATCGAAAATACTTGCCTGGCTTCGAATGCGAGTGCGAAGTGCGACCGATCTTCGAGCCTGGCACGGGATGCTAAGCGATCACGAAAACCCCAAACCAACAACAGCCACGACAAACGAAAGGAAGGCACACATGCGAGTGATGGTAATAGTCAAGGCAACGAAGAATTCCGAGGCCGGCACGCTACCGACCGAGAAGCTCCTGGCAGAGATGGGACAGTTCAACGAGCAGCTCGTAAAGGCCGGCATCATGTTAGCAGGCGATGGCTTGCACCCGAGCAGCAAGGGTAAGCGCGTCCACTTCTCGGCAGGGAGGAAAGCCGTCGTGGATGGCCCCTTCGCCGAGACCAAGGAACTGGTCGCCGGCTTCTGGATCTGGCATGTCCAATCGATGGACGAGGCGCTGGACTGGGTCAAGCGCTGTCCGGATCCCATGCCCGGCGAAGAGTCGGACATCGAGATTCGCCCCATCTTAGAGGCCGAGGATTTCGGCAAGGAATTCACGCCCGAGCTTCGTGACCAGGAGGAGCGCCTCCGTTCCGAGATGGAACGGCGGCAGGCCCAGTGAAGGGAGTATGAGTTCCCACGGTGTGCTCCCGCGCCTCAGCGCACCAGATCCGAACCTGGCTGGGCCTCAACTGCCCGGGCTTCGCCCCGACCACTCCTGGCAGCCGCTTTCGGAGCGCTCGGTCGTCGATCGATTGCGGCGTCAGTGTCGTCACGAAGATCGATGGAAATCGTCTAGGTCTTGAGCATGATTTCTGAGGGGAAAGGAAGAAGCCCCCTCAGAAAACTTGCGACAAGTCGCCCGAGGAGGCTGAAATCGAGAGAAGATGTCTCGCACTGGGTACCAAGCAACAAGTACCTCTTCGCTGTCAAAGTCATGGGCCAGCTTCTGCAAGGCAAGATGATGGCAGCACTGCGGGATCTCCACGCGAAGGGCCCCTTCGCAACCTTCAAAGACTCAGCCGGCTCGTCGACGTCCGCGACGATGCCGTCACCTTTCGCACCAAGGACGGCGAGACCGCGACCCTGGCACCGGTGAAATTCCTCCGCCGTTTGGTCCAACATGTCCTGCCCGAGGGCTTCCACAAGATCCGTCACTACGGTTTGTATGCCGGTGCCGCCGATGCGGTCCGACGGGAAACCGTGGGGACTCCAGCGGCCTACCGAAGATTCTATCCCTGTCTCGGTTCCGGCGCGCGTCCAAGTCGGCGCGTACTAAGTCCTACCGTCGTGGAGCTACTTCTTGCCCTTTCCTTTGATTTGCGCCCCAGCTTCCGCTGAACTGTCGCCACGATAACCTCGGTGGCGGCTTCGACGGTCAGCTCGGCCGTGTTGATGGTCAGGTCGTGGCTCGAAGAGTCACCTATAGGGGGCGGCTCGGCGAAGCTGACAGATTCTTTCCAGAATCCACCGATGGCAAGCGGCAAAAATCCTTTTTTGAGCATCTGACCGCAAGGAGATCTGAACCGAAGCCCTCCGACAAGAAAAGCCCAAGGGTCGGCGTGACCCTTGCCGCCCATCGCTCAGTCCGCCTTCAGTGTGGCCAAAGACGGCCTCTGGCGAATCCCCGCGTTGCCTGCCCGCGATCTCCAGAGCTGCCGGACGGCGATCCCGGCCAGGCAGAGCCAGCCGACCCAATCCCCGAGCCGGGCTGCCGGCGGCACTCCGTCGCGGAGTGGAACGTCCGCGACCAGGGCGGTGGGAGAGCCACCGGGCGTGACCGCGCTGGCGGCGATGCGACCGTATCCGTCGATGATGGCCGAGTCCAGGTTGTACTCGGACTTGGCGACGACGGCGCCCGTCTCGAGAGCACGAAAGACCGAGAGCGTGTAGTGCTTGGCGGCGATGGCGGGCCAAATCGACAAACCGCACTCTCGAATAATGCTTCCTGATACCAAGCTCCCCGAATATCCTAATTAGATGCTATATTAAGTCCTATGCGCGCCACCAGCGTTCGCCCCATCACCGACCTCAAGACCCACACCAAGGAGGTCATCGACCAAGCGGTCCATAGTGGCGAGCCGGTATTGATCACGCAAAACGGCCGGGCCCGGGTGGTCCTGATTGACGCCAAACGCCACGATGACGTGCAGGCAACCTTGGCCATGCTCAAGCTTCTCGCCCAAAGCCAGGATTCATTGGCCCGGGGCGATAGAACTTACTCCAGCGACGAGATCAGACAGAGAGCGCTTGCGGCGATTGGGCGCGCCAGCAGGCGATGAGGACGCGCAGCCTGCAGGTCGTCTGGACGGAGGTGGCCGCGGCCGACCTTGAACGAATCGGCGCCTACTTGACCGCGGAAAGTCCGCTCCGAGCGGCCTCCATCATCGACCGCATCGTGGAACGCGCCGAGTCTCTCACAGGCTTGCCCAACCGTGGCCGCACCCCGCCGGAGTTGCGCGGCATCGGTGACCGGAGCTGGCGTGAGCTGCAGGAGCCGCCCTGGAGAATCGTCTACCGACGGCTCGATGAGGTGATTCAGATCCACGCTGTCCTTGATGGACGCCGCAGTCTCGAAGACATCTTGATGGAGCGGGTCCTCAAGACCTGAGTACATGTCCTGTCGTGCTAATCACGTTCAGCTCATCGATGACGAAGCAGGGCGAATTGACCGTCGATACGACCGAGCCACTCACCAAGTCGACGGGCTATTGATTCTGGTCGCAAATGCTATGGTCTTCGCTTGGAAAAGAGTGTTTCGTTTCGTGTCCACCGCCCAGCCGTCCAGCTTCGAGAAAAGCTCGTGCGCCAGGTTGGGTGTGATGGTCGGCATGATCCCGCGACCTGCCACATTGGCAAGGTCGGCTGCTATGATGCTATGATGCTATGATGCTATGAGCGAAGGACCGCCGGGTATAAATCCAGAAGAAGACTGGCGAGACGCGCCGCGCCTTCGGATCGGCCGTGACGATGACAGCCGATGGGATTTTCCACGGAGCCCCTTCCTCGGCCAAAATGATGTGCCGCCACCATCGAATTGGAGGTGCGTGACGACCCAGGGGCATCGATAGCGCCAGAAATGCTGCAGGCATGCTACTTGCTGAATTGCGACCATATGCGAACACTCGCTCGTTCCATCGGCACCATCTTGGTGGTTGGATCCGCCTTCATCGCACTCACAGCCACGACCGTGGGTGCGACCGACATGCCGCCAGCTGCACCTGCGCCGTTTCCCGCGCCTGAAGCATTCAGCGTTCCCGCCCCGATACCACCGGCGCCTGGTCCGATCGTTCCTCAGCCAGGGGGCGCCGGCAACACCCATGGCGGTACTGGAAACACACTGGAGGGAGCTCCTGGCGGCGGAATGGTAGATATGAGCGACAGCGGTATTCATTAGCGGCGAGTGCCCATTATGACCTGGATCGCGGCAAATGAACTGGTCGAGCGGCTGGCCCAGCCCGGTGTCCAGCGCCTTTATGGGCTTGTCGGCGACAAGCCTAAACATTTGCCTCGCATATCTAGCCTAAAGCGGACGGAGGTCAGGAGTTCCTCCCAGACTCCTGGCCTCCGGAATCCGCGTGGCGAGACTTGGACGATTGTTGTCGGCAGACAGAGACGGGAGCGCTCGTGCGAAGACGAGGACCACGTAAGTGGTTAGTGACGAACAAGGGAGAGGTTCCATGCTTTTGACAGTTCTGCTTGTTGTGGTTTTTGTAATGGCGCTCGGCGGCGGTGGTTGGGGGCGATCCCGCTACGGCGCCTGGAGTTGGTCGCCCGCTGCAGTCATTCTGGCGGTCGGCGTCATCCTGATCTTCACTGGCCATATACGCTTCGGATGAGGATCTGGGGAAGTGAGACCATGGCGCCTGCCTCAGGGCGCGTGGACTTCGCGCGGTTAAGGAAGCGGACGAAACGAAGCAAAAGAGTCCGGAAGGGCCCGCCAAGATGAGCCGCCGCAGCCTACGCAGCCGCCACGCCTGAAATAGCCAGGATGCCGGCCGCGTGCTCCTATCATCTACCCTGACCAAGGGCCGTCGTCGGAGTGCAACCTCCTCCGTCCGTGCCCGAAGTGCGGGCTATCTATCGCGCGTGGCTCCCAGCGTGCTGGTTCGTTGGCGGCGTTTGTGCCGCTCGGTCGCTGCTGTTCCAGTACACCGGGCGCCCGTAATGGTCATAAAGGCGTGCCTCGTACTCCCGGTCGACGGGCGCGGACGGGTTCCAGTCGGGGCTATTCCTGATGGCTTGTCGAGACAGGTCGACGAAAACCTTCTTTTCCGCCCAACTGATGCGGCTGGCCCAGCGCGGCGCCACCAGGACCTGCTTCCCCAGCCACCAGTTGGCAGTGTCGATCACTAGGTATCGCACTTCCCAGGTCTCATCGTCGATGATGAAGTCGTCGACGTGGCCGATCGCTGCGTCAGTTCCTTCAATGTGGTAGCCGCGGATCTCTTTGGCGCTACGCAAGTGAACGTCGCCAGGCTGTTCTTCCGACTGCACAGCAGGCGCTTCATTCGACCGGCCGGTCGTGCGCAACCCCGGGCCCCAGTAGTGGGAGTATCCGTAGTAGTCGAACCAGTCAAGCTCGTGCCGCCGCGAGACGGGCTTGTCTACGTCTATGCTCGGGCTGTTCTTGACCTTGTCCATAGTCAACGCCAGGTCGAACCCTAGGGTCGACCTCCAGTGCACTTGACGGAATGAGACGGGGGAGATGAGCACCCGGCGCCCGCTGAAGAAGCCACCGGTCTCCACGACCAGATAGCGGATTACCCAGCGCTCATCGTCAACGAGAAAATTCGCAACGCTTCCAATGTATCCGTCGGTGGCGCTCACCGCGTACCCCTCGAGACCCTTCAAGCTGCGCAGCATGGGCATGCCCTCCCCGCCTTTCGGCTCGTTCATTTCCGGCGTGGCGACACTGCTGCACGATCGGTGCCATAGAGCCTACGGTTGTGGTTAGCCAGGTCGTCATCCGCGGCCTTTGAGCCGCTAAGGCTCGGAAGCGAGTCTGCCGTCACGCAGCGAGGCATGATGACGAGACCGATCGATGACCGGTCGCTTCCGACGCGGCGGACAGGATGGTTCGCCGCAAACTCGCTTGGGCGGGATTTGTGGCCTGGCTCACCTGGCTGCTCGTCCGTATCTCCTACCTGGTGGACTTCGAAGAAAAGAGCCAGCAACATGGCCGTGCGGGCGCCGACATCGACAGGCCGCGACGTGTGGCAGCCATGTGTAAAGCCAGAGATGCTGACGCCGTCGTCCTTAGTCTGGCTGCAGAGACGCGCTCGTTCCACGCCCGGGGTGCGGGTCCATCAGAATGGCGGGATGGGGGCGCCAAATCTGGGCAGTCGGCGAGGCGGAAGCGCCGCTCGGGCCCGGAAAGGCGGGCGAATCGGCCTGTCCTGGAGGATGCTGTGCCTCCCGACTGAGTCTTGGCACGTGAACTGCGTCCCCACTAGTCACCGCGATCGACGATCGACGTTGGCGGTAAAGACCGGAGCGTGGGCAGGTCGCTCAACCTGAGCGTTCGCCTCAGCTCCGGCTGAGATAGCCGCTGGTCAGGCCACAGATGGTCCAGCACGCGGGCACATCCGGTCGACTAAAGCGCAGAAGGTGTTGCTCCGCCTCGTAGATGGAGTTGAGCATCACGCCCTCCTTGGAGAGGGCGCCCCGGCTTTCCAGCTCCAACCGAGAGAAACCTTCGAGGGTGTAAATGCGCGTGCCCGCGTGCTGCCATTCCTCGCCGCTGTCCCACTTGAATTCGGCTTGCATGGCCTCGGCCATTCGCCACCCGTGGGCGAAGCCGAACTGGGTTAGCACGGTGCGGGCGGCGGTCACGCCGAAGTTCTCGACGAGGTACTTGCGCAGGACTCCCATCGCCACCGCGTCGATCAACGGCGCCCGCTGTCCGGCGAAGCGGATCACGCCGCCTTCCTGGTCCAACTCCACCAATTTCCTATGATCGAGATCGCCAGCTCGCATCGACCGTCACAACCCTTCGAATCGATGGGAAACGTACGTCGCGTTGATTGAACAAACCACCGACAACTTGCACCTTCGGTGCAACCCACCGAATTAATTGCGATCCAAATGATGGCCCGGAACTTGCTGCAGGAGTGCGTGGAATGGGCCAGGCCCCGTTGCCGGTAGGTTGCGACGGTTACGACGGTGGAATGCCCCTGCCAGGAAAGGATAGAAAGCATGAAGATCACGATTCCCAGGACCGTGCCGCTCGGAGAGTTGGTATTGGCCGTCTTCGACAAGGCGAAGCAGTACAGCGCCGATCCGATGGAGGTATCACGTCTGGCCGCGCAAATGGTTTCGCATATCTTGCACCGCGCTGGGCAATTAGGACGTCGACTTCCGCAACGGCCGGCCTGGTCCGCAAACACCATCTGACGGTCGGCGAGGCCAATCTAGGTCCCGAAAGAGCGTCCCAATGCCATATGTCACCGTAGGCAGGGAAAACTCTGGCAACATTGATCTCTTCTATGCACGGAGAATCCACATGGCTGAGCCCGTCCGATGTATCCGGGTGGTGTCTGCCGTTGTCGAACGGCGGGGGTGCTACCTCATCACGCAGAGCTCTGGTCCCGGCATCATGGCTGGGCTATGGGAGTTTCCGACCACTCAGGTCTTGACCGGGGAAAGCGACGAAGCGGCACTTCGGCGGGAGATTCGCGAGCGCATTGGCGTGGAAATCTCGGTCGGCCGGTTGAAAGCGCGAAGAACTCACTTCTACGTCGGGTATTCGCTGGAACGCGTCCTCTACGATGCACAGATCCTTCCCGACCAGCAGCCGCGCCCTTTGCGTGTGGCCGACCTTCGCTGGGTGGCCGCGCAAGACTTGGAGAGCTACCCGTTCTCCCCGGCCGATCAAGCCACCATGGATTCCATCCTGGGTTCCGTGCAAGGCGATGGCAACCGTGCCGACGGCACCGCTCGCGCGCGCGCATATGCCTAAGAGACGATGTTCGCGAAGGGGTTAACCGACACGTTTATAATACTCCAACGCTCAGCAATGGTGCAGCCCCCTCGCATTTCTCATGTGCAGGGCGAGGTCAGGCCAACAAAACTCGCCAGAGGGCCGTTGGCTCATCAAATCGAAGGACTGAGCGCCGCGACAATCGGCTGGATGGGGGATTGGGTAATTCTGGAAGGCTGGCTTGCTGACCGCTGCACTGCTGTCGAGATCCGTGCGCGAGCGGAGGGCCACGCGCAATGCGCTAGTGACGCAGGGGAATAAGGCCGCCATAGCAGGATTCTGCATGATGGCGAGCAGCCACGGCCAGGCACACTCGCCATCGGCGTGACCGTCGGAAACCAGGACCGGCGGACGCCTCATTGGCCAACGACACCTGCCTAGGCGATGCCTAGGCGCAGCCCGCCTTGATGGCGGCACGTGGGTGTCATAAATTGTCACACACGAGAGCAACACTTCCGCGCGAAGCTGCATTGCGAGGGCAAGGACTGCGGGAGCGGCGGGGGGCCCAGACACGCCGACGAAGCGGCTAGCTGACCGCTGCCCTACAGGATCCGGCCGCCCGCGACCGACCTCGTCGGGGGATGCAAGGCTCGCAGCCTCACCTTATCAATCAATTGGAATCGATCTCGCAGAGGGATAATGTCATGAGATCCCCATCGGCTCAGCGACGCCGTACCGCAAGCTCAAGGGCTACCGACTGCTCGGCAAGAAGTACGCAATCGCTGGCTGAAGGGCACAATGCCGGGGCCACAGAGCCCGCATCCGCGAGTCTGTGCGGCGTCCACTACCACGAATGCCTGTATTGGCATTTCGCCGAACGACTGCAGTCTTTCAGCTCCTACGATTTCTGGCGGATCACTTCTTTCATGATTCCGGCAATGGTCTCCGGTTTTACGAAGGCCGTATTGATGACCAGGTGGTAGTGAGCAGAATTTAGGATATCGGCCTGGAAGTACTTCTTTGCAAATTGATGATGTTCCGCCTCCACCTTGACGATGCGCTCTCGTGCATGCTTCTCGGAAAGGCCACGATCTTCCATAACGTTTCGTATCCTCACCTCAAGAGGGGACACGAACAGAAAAGCAATCCGTTTCTCAGGGGGAAGAAGAAAGCTGGCGCCTCTGCCCAGAATTACAGCACTGCCATGCGCGGCGATCGCAAAGGTGATTCTCTTCAGATCCCCTAGATAGGCGTATTCAGAGAGGTTGTTAGTCCCTTGAAATCCGGTCAGCCAATCCTCGATCTCCGTTCGCGCTTTCTCATCGAGCGTAGAGACCACCTGAACGCTTACGTGCTCGTCCTTGGCTATCTGCTCGACAATTTCCCAGGTGTACAGGTGAAGGCCAAGTTCGGCGGCTACCTTTTCGGAGATGGACTCTCCTCGACAGCCCGGCTCACGACTGATCGTAACGACAGGTCCGGGTTGCGATGGCCGCTTCTCTTCAGACTGACGCCACTCGTAGACCCGCGCTTCCATCATTCCTCTTAGGGCTTCTATCGATCCATCGGATGTCATCGCAGCACTCCTCAAGTTGCAAAGCCTGCCTCTTGCCGCCACCAGCGAGCAAGATGGATGCCACACGCGACGGAATGCCCTCTCCTTCGAATTGGCTGGAAAGGTCATTCATCTTGAGCGAATTGGCCACTACCGCCGGCGCGCACCATGGCGCATCAGCGGTGCAAGCTGTCGTTATCATTGCCGACCAGTTGCTGGCCCGAAACCTGCTGTAGGTGGCCGCCGTGGTCATCGTCCTCCTCCGGATCATCCAGGGCCGCCGCCAAGTTTGACGTCGACAACCCAAGCAAAGGCATTCACATGAGAGACTTGAAATGGGCTGCTCCGTTCTTCTTCGCCACGGTGCTAGCCGTGGGCTGCAAATCGCCCACTGACAAACCACCAAGCGAAACATCACAAGATTCAGCCGCGGTTCTTCAGCTTGGCAAGGCTAAAGCGTCAACCATAGAAGCCGCACAAGCGATGGAGGACTACGCCTACACTCGAAGAGCCGAATTCGTTGCCAAGATGAACAAGGACATGGGCGGGCTCCAGGATGACCTAAACCTCCTTGCCGCGAAGGCAGATGGTGCCGGTGACGCGGCCAAGGCCGAGGCCAAGGCGAGGCTCGCAGCAGCACGCGCGAAGTGGGCTAAGACGAAGCAACGGCTGGACCAGGTAGAGAACGCCACGGAGTCCACCTGGAATGACATGAGGCGTGGCTTCAAGGAGTCATACGCTGGGCTGAAGGACTCCGTCGACACCACACGACAGTGGTTCAGCGACAAGCTCGCTCCCTGAGAAACGGCAGCTCCCAGAGCCAAGGGCAATTCGGAAGGAGAGACGAGCATGCCGGGTTTGATGGGGCCCCATCTACGGCTTCCGCGCGAGATTGGCGCCATGGCGGAAGCCCAGGGCGAGCGCTGGACGTTGAGGCAAGAGTCGCACCCGAGCGCATTCCTACTTATCTGGCCGGTGGTGGCGATCTCACACGAGACCGAGGATCAATGAATCCCGCCACAATCCACACCGCTAACTGACGCGTGATTTGCTTCTAGCATGAACAGAGAATGGTAGCCCTTGATTCGCCTCAGATACGATGCACCTGTAGCTCCTATCCATCAACTTGATTGGGACCCCGATTCATCTTGATTGAAGGTGCCCGCTCGTCGTGATGCAAGCAGGTGTACCTACGTAGGCTTATTGATGGCCCGAATGCTGCAAGATCCGCTGGCCGAGTGGCAAGAAGATCTTGACTGGTGAACCAGCGGTTCCGCCGGCATCGAAGGGAACCCACGAATGAAACTACTAGTACTGTTCTACTCGACCTACGGGCATGTCTATCGCCTTGCGCAGGCACTGGCCGAAGGCGCTGGCGAGATTCCAGATGTCGAGGTTATGGTCAAGCGCGTCCCCGAAACTCTTTCGCCCGACATCGTGCAGATGATGGGGGCGACGGAGGCACAGAAGGCTTTCGTTCACGTCCCCATCGCGACCGTGGACGACCTGGTGGAGCCCGGCGCCATCATTTTCGGAACACCGACTCGCTTCGGGAACATGGCTGCGCAAATGCGACAGTTCCTCGATGCCACCGGCGGCCTGTGGGCCCAGGGCAAGCTTATCGGCAAGGTCGGCAGCGTCTTCGCAAGCTCCGCGACCCAGCACGGCGGACAGGAATCCACCATCCTGAGCTTCCACACCACGCTCCTCCACCACGGCATGGTCATTGTCGGATTGCCCTACGCGTTCCAGGGCCAGACCCGCATCGATGAGATCACCGGTGGGTCACCGTACGGAGCATCAACGATTGCCGGCGGCAAGGGTGAGCGCATGCCAAGCAAGAACGAGCTTGCGGGGGCGCGATTCCAAGGCAGTCACGCGGCGCTGATTGCAAGGAAGCTCTCGGCGTAGCAGACGGAACATTGAAGAATGCGCAGTTCTGCCGCAGCTGGCTGTCCGGCGCTTGAGGTCGTCAACCTTTCAGTTGGTTTCGATCGGATAAACGTCCTAGAAGGGTTGTCCTTCGAGGTCGCCCATGGAAGCGTCCTTGCGATTGTTGGACCAAACGGCGCTGGTAAGAGTGTTCTCGCCAAGGCCCTGATCGGAGCCCTGCCCCACGCAGGCACCATCCGATGGGAGGCAAACATAAAGCTTGGCTATGTACCGCAGAAGCTCGACATCGAACGCGACCTGCCCATTACAGGAAGAGATTTCCTGCGAGCGAAGGCGGCCGTCGTTCGCGCGTCACAAGTTGACGTCACGAACGCCCTGGGACTCGTCGGCCTGAGGGTTGAGTCTGTCGGCAACCCGATTGGAGCCCTTTCCGGGGGCCAATTCCAGCGTTTGCTGGTGGCTGCGGCGCTCATCGGACACCCGACGGTGTTGCTGCTCGACGAGCCCACCGCAGGCGTGGACGAACCGGGACAGGACACGCTCAATGAGACGACCGAGCGTCTGCGCGAGGAACGCGGCCTGACCATCCTCTTTATTTCCCACGATCTGAGCGTGGTCTATCAGCATGCCACCAACGTTCTATGTCTGTCGCGCGGTCACACTTGTTTCGGCGCTCCGAAAAGCATACTCACGCCCGAGCTGCTGGCCGAGCTGTATGGCGCACCGGTGGGCTACCACGTTCACCATGACCCTCGACCCTAACGCCATCGCGCTCTCTATTGGTGCCGGCGCGGCTGCTGGCTTGGTCGGCTGTTTCGCCGTCATGCGCCGGATGACGCTCGCGGCCGACGCGATCTCGCATATCGCGCTTCCCGGGATTGGCTTGGCCATTCTACTGCGAGTTCACCCAATCCTGGGTGGTGTAGCCGCGCTTCTCGTGGGTACACTGCTTGTTTGGGGCATCGAAAACAGGACGCGGCTTGCCACAGAGACGATCATTGGTGTGGTGTTTTCGACGGCACTCGCCGTCGGCAGCCTCATCACGTCCGGAGACGAGCTCATCGCAGCACTCTTCGGCGGCGTGGGTCACCTGACCACACTCGAGGCGACGCTAGGGCTCATCCTATCTTTCGGTGTTGTTGCGTTCATTGTTTGGCAGAGACATCGACTCGTCTTGGCGCTGGTTTCACCGGAGATCGCGCACACGACCGGCATCAACGTCCGTCGCTTGAATCTCTTCTTCCTCCTCGTCTTTGCTCTGACCATTGCCCTCGGTCTGCGCTACCTCGGCGTTCTTCTCGTCGGCTCGCTCGTCATCATTCCGGCCGCCACCGCCAAACGACTCGCCCGCAGCCTACGAGGCATGCTTGTCATTTCCGTGGCGGTCTCGATTGCTTCGACGACACTCGGCACGTGGCTGTCTCTCGCGCTGCACCGAGCGCCGGGCTCCATGATCGTCCTCGTCGCGGCAGGATTCTTCCTCCTGAGCTTGCTGCGGCGACTAGGGTAGGTAGCTCCCCCCAACACGGAACCATAGGGGAGGCAAGGCTGTTGCCTGATCGCGATTGGTACGGTCCTGGATGTCTGCGAATACCCACAGCAGCCTTCGTGCCAGTCTTGGCAGACTGTCGGGGCAATGGGTTCGTCGACCAGCACCCCGCCATCCATGTAGCGACGCGCGGATCGCGGGTCGCGGTCCCCTGTTTACGCGTGATCCCATCATGCTGATGCACAGAGCCAATCCTTATGCCCGATTTCGGGTTGACCTGTCGCTTCACTGAACTCCGAGCTCGCAGAATATTGTGTGCCCACCGTTCCTGCGTTGCTGGTACCAGCTTTGCTTCCTTCTGGGCCTACATGCATGTCAACCTTCTTAACTATGACCGCAATCGAGAACGTCTGGGTGGCATCGAGGAAGGCGTGGCGTGTCCCCGTTGACATCTTCCGGAGCGAGAGGTGGAGGAGAAGGCGCTCCGTGCCTGCGAGACGCCCTATCGCCGGCTGTTCGAGTCGGCCAAGGATGGCATCTTGATTCTAGGCGCCAAGACAGGACCAATGGTTGCGTCATGGTCGACGCCCAAAGGTCAATTTGGAGATTAATGGGACGGCAGCCGTGGCTGACTGCGGTTCTGCGATGCCCACGATTCTCACCAACATCAAGCCAGAGAACCCGGCCTTCAGAGAAGAGTTCTTTGGCCGCGCGAGCCGGGCGACATGGGCATTAAGGAGTTCGTGAACAAGAAGCTGGTCCGGGTCGCGTCGATGGACGCGCCAGCATAGGCGTTGCCCCGTGCGGTCGAAAGGGCCAAGGATGTTTGAGCCGAACGTCTGCCCGGCTTCTATTTCGATTCGGGAGAACATTGTGAAGGAGAACATCATGAAGATGGTTGAAGCGAATGTAGGAAGGATGGAGACGGAGCTCAAGCAGTGGGGAGCGAAGCTCGACAAGCTCGTTGCCAAAGTCGAGGCGGCAGGCACCGAGGTGAAGAGCGACTATCGCCAGAGCGTCGAAGATTTGAGGTCGAAGTACAGGCTGACGCAATCGAAGCTCGACGAGCTCAAGACAGCGGGGAGCGCGAAGTGGGGCATCTTTAAGACCGGAGTGGAGACCGCGTGGAACGATCTGGAAGCCTCCTTCAAGAAGCTGACGAGACACTCGGCGGGAGCCGAGGGCGACCAGACCAATCAAGACGAGCCGGAAAGCGAGGAGAACATATGACACACGCCGCACACCTTCTGACCGTCCTGATCGGAGAATAGAAATGAGTGTCTATAGCGCATCGGTTCATTTCGGTTGTGAACCGTGGGAGCTTGGCATCAAGCGACTTGCTTCGTGGAATCGGCGACATGGGTGGTCGTCATGGGCGCCGGCGAAGGCGCGCGGTGCAGCGGCGTTACCTAGCATCTGCCGTACGGGACCGGTTGCGCAGAGGCGGCATCAAAGGAGAGGACCAGGATGGGACGACGCACAGCATGCCAGCGACCCGGGTGGAACGGGATGCGGGAGGATCGCCCAGTCGCGCGTCTTGTTCGTCTCGGTGGTATGCCTCATGGCCGGGCCTCTGGTTCGAGCGAACGCACAGCAACCCCCTTCACCGCCAAGCTCCCTGGTCGCCGGCGATCGCGCACTCCTTTCCGACAGGGTTCTCCACATCGTGCCGGTATCTGGCGGATGGACCGCCGACTCCGTCGGCGCGCGCGCCCGCCGGACCAGCTTGGACGTCGCCGCGAAGCAAGCGTCGCTTCGAGCGGCCCAAGCTCACGTGGCCGCCGCGGTCGTTGCGTTCTTCCCGCGGCTGTCGGGTCTCGGGACTTACACGCGCTATCAGGGTCTGACCCAGCCGAGCCTCGGAACGCTTGTGGAGCCAACCGGTGCCGTGCCGCCCGGCCCGATCAGCGCGACGACGCCGCTGTCGTCCATCCCTCTCACGATCGCGATCCCGCTCGAATACTGGCTGGCCCAAGCGACGTTAACCGTTCCGCTCAGCGACTACGTCTTGCGTCTCTCGCAGGATCACGGGGCAGCGAGTAGGCGTGCCGACACAGCCCAGCTCGATGCCCTCGCGAGCGAGGCTCAGGCCTACTCGGACGCGAAGCTCGACTTCTACCAGTACGTCAAGGCCGTGGCTCAGCACAATGTGCTCGTGGAGGCTATGGCGGTCGCCGAGGTGCACCTCCAGGACGCGCGGAACTTGTTCCGTGTCGGCCGTGGATCGAATGCGGACGTGCAAGCCGCTGGCGCCAGCGTCGCCGCCGCCCAGCTCGCTATCGACCAGGCGACGGAGGTGGTCGGTGTTGCGGAGGAGCAGCTGCGCATCGCGACGCACGCCCCGCCGAGCGAGCCGGTATCGATCGGCGAGGACGTGACGAGCGCGCTCGCCCACGACGCGTATGACCCGGCTGCCTTGAAGCAGGAGGCCGCAGCGAACAGGCCCGAGATCCGATCGCTGCTCCTGAGCGCCGCGGCACAGGAGAGGCAGGCAGCGAGCGCACGGGCCGCTCAATGGCCGTCCGTGTCGGCATCCGCGGACTACGTCTACGCCAACCCGAGCCCGCGGATCTTCATCCCCGAGCAACAGTTCAAGGGCTTTTGGGACGTCGGCGCTCGCGTGACCTGGGCACCCAATGATCTCTTCAGCGCCGGGGCGGCCGGCGACGAGCAGCAAGCCCGCGCGGCCGCGCTGCGAGCTCAGAGCGCGCAGGTTCGCGATGCGGTCTTTCTGGAGGTCACGCAGGCCGTGCTCGCGATGCGCACGGCCGACTCGAGCATCGAGAGCACGGACGCGCAGCTGCGCTCGGCGGAGGAGGCCTACCGCTCCCGGCGGGAGCTGTTTCTCTTCAGTAAGGGAACCAGTGTCGAGCTCGCAGACGCCGAGGCGAACTTGTTTCGTGCGCGCCTCGCGGCAATTTCAGCGCGCATTGACCAGCGCGTCGCGCAAGTGCGCATCGAGCACGCGACCGGTCGGGATGTCGCGAGGCGGGCATCGTGAAGCGCGCCCTGGTCCTCATCGGGATCCTTGCCGCGGGCCTGCTCGTGGCGCTTGTGCTCCGCGTTCGGCATCTCCGTGCGGCCGAGCACGGGCCAGCCGGCGGCAGCGGCGTCATTGAAGGCGTTGACGTCAACGTCACGAGCCGCATCTCAGCGCGCATCACGAAGGTCAATGTGCGCGAAGGCGACGTCGTCAAGACGGGCGATGTCCTCGTGGAGCTCGATTGCATCGACCAGAACGCTGCGCTCACGCAGGCGAAGGCCCAGCTCTCATCAGCGCAAGAGAATTTCCAGGCTGCGGAGGCGAATGCGAGCTCCGCGTCGCAGAATGCGTCGGGCGCGTTTCAGAACGTCAGCGCGGCCAAGTCGCAGGTGGATGTCCTCAAAGCGCAGGAGAAGCTCGCACGCGCCGATCTCGCTCGCGTCGAGGAGCTGGTGAAAAGCGGGACGCTCTCGCAATCGGCACTCGATGAGGCCCGTTCGAAGGATCTCGCACTCCTCAGCCAGATCGCGGCGCAAAGCGATGTCAAGTCGATGAACAAGAACCAGGCCGGCGCGCTCCGGGCGTCCGGCGCCGGAGCCAGGTCGCAAGTTGGCGCTGCGCGAGACCACGTCACCGAGGCCATGGCGAGTGTCGCGCGCGCAGACATCGCTGTGAACGAGTGCAAGCTGCTCGCGCCGCGAAACGCGATGGTCGTGACGCGCAACCTCGAGCCTGGCGAGGCAGTACAGGCAGGCACCAATGTCCTCGCGCTGACGGATGTCACGGAGGCGCGCACGCGCTTCTATCTGCCGAACGCGGAGCTCGCGGCCGCGGCGCCCGGGCGCAAGGCGCGCGTCGTCGCGGATGCGTATCCCGGGCAGACATTCGAGGGCACCATCTTCTATGTCTCGCCGCGCGCCGAGTTCACCCCACGCAACGTCCAGACCCGTGAGGACCGCGAGCGCCTCGTCTACGCCGTCGAGGTCCGCATCCCGAACGCGGACATGCGCCTCCGCTCTGGCATGCCCGTTGACGTCTCTATCGAGGGCAGCTGGCAATGAGCGACGCCGACGTGCGGATCGAGGCGACGGACCTGCGGCGCAGCTTCAAGACGCGCGTCGCCGTCGACGGTCTAACGTTGCGTGTGGCGGCCGGCGAGATCTACGGCCTTGTCGGCCCCGACGCGGCCGGGAAGACGACGACCCTGCGTATGCTCGCCGGCGTGCTCGATCCATCCGGCGGCAGTGTTCGCCTGATCGGACGCGACCCGTTCGGTAAGAATGGTTCGTTTCGCGAGGCGCTCGGCTATATGCCTCAGGAATACAGCCTGTACGGGGATCTCACGGTCGCCGAGAATCTCGCCTTCTACCGCGAAATGTTCTGCCTCTCCTTGGACGCCTTCCGGCAACGTCGGGAACGGCTCCTCGAGATCACGCGCCTCGCCGAGTTCAAGGACCGGCGCGCCGAGGCCCTCTCGGGCGGCATGTACAAGAAGCTTGCGCTCGCGTGCGCCCTTCTTCACGAGCCCAAGGTGCTGCTGCTTGACGAGCCGACCAACGGTGTCGATCCCGTGAGCCGCCGCGAATTCTGGGACCTCCTGCACGACTTCCTCACCGAGGGGATGGCCATCGTCTTCGCAACACCAAACATGGACGAGGCGGCACGCTGCCACCGTGTGGGGCTGCTTTTCGAGGGAAGGCTGCTTGAGGAAGGTCAGCCCACCACCCTGCTGGGAGCCCTTCAGGATCTGGTTTTTCGCGTACGCGGGGATCGCGCAAAGGTAACCGCCGCTCTCGAGACGCAGCCAGACGTCCTTGCTTTCACTCCGGCCGGAGCCGAGCTACGCCTCGTCGTTCGACGCGGATGCGAGCAACCGGTGCTCTCCGTCCTGTCGGGGCTCGGTGCCCAGACGTCGCCGGCGACTGCGACTTTTGAGGAACTGTTCCTGACGCGGGTGCGGGAACGAGCCGAGACCGGGCCGGAAGATAGGAGCGTCTCGTGAGCGACGAGATCTCCGTGCGGGTCAAGGGCCTCAAGAAGCGCTTCGGCGCCTTCGTAGCCGTGAGCGACGTCTCCTTCGAGGTCAAGAAGGGCGAGATCTTCGGCTACCTCGGCGCAAACGGCGCCGGCAAGTCGACGACGATCCGGATGCTCTGCGGCCTGCTCTCCATCACGAGCGGCGACGTCGAGGTCGCGGGCGTCGATGTCGTTCATCGAGCGAACGCCGTGCGCCACGCGATCGGGTATATGTCGCAGAAGTTTTCGCTCTACCTCGACCTGACGGTCTTGGAGAACCTCGAGTTCTTCGGCGGCGCGTACGAGCTCTTCGGACGAGCCTTCCGCGAGCGACGAGACGCCGTCATGCATTCCCTTGCACTGGGGTCCCTATCCGGCGAGCTGACAGGATCGCTCCCGGCAGGGCTGCGCCAGCGCCTCGCCCTGGCCTGTGCGATCCTCCACGCACCGCGTGTCGTCTTTCTCGACGAGCCCACGGCGGGCGTCGACCCCAGCGCGCGACGTAATTTCTGGCGCTTGATTCGCCGCCTCGCGGACGACGGCACGACGATCTTCGTCACGACCCATTACATGGACGAAGCGGAGTACTGCGACCGTGTCGGGCTGATGGTGGCGGGCAAGCTCGCCGCACTCGACACGCCAGAGGCGCTAAAGCGAACCTTCGTCCCCGGGCGCATGTACGAACTGCTGGGCGCCGACGCCGCTGAATTACAGAAGGCCGCGACCGACCTCGCTCTGCTCGGCGTGGAACCGTTCGGTGCTACGCTTCACGTCCGCGTGGCCCAGGGCGGTCCTGATGCCGCGACGTTGAAGCGTGAGCTCTCGAGCCGCGGCGTCCTCGTGACGAACGTGAGCGACGCCGAGGTTACGCTCGAGGACGTGTTCCTATGTGTCGTCGGCGGCGCCGAGAAACCGAAGAAGGCGCCAGAGGAAGCGAAGGCGTCGTGAACCGCGCTTTCCGTCGAACGATGGCCATCGCGCACAAGGAGGTCTTACACATCATCCGCGACGCGCGCTCCGTCTACATGGCGCTCGGCCTGCCCGTCGTGATGCTCATGCTCTTCGGCTACGGGATCTCCCAGGACGTGGACCACATCCCGCTGAGCATCGTCGACGAGGATCGCACGCCCGCGTCACGTCGTCTGAGCGAAGGGCTAGTGGCGGCCGGTGACTTCGTACGCGTGGACGATCTGCCGTCGGCGGACGACGCGGAGGTAGCGTTCCGCAGCGGGCGCGCGAAGGCGGTGCTCGCGATTCCGCGAGGCTACGGGCGCGACCTGGCACGCGGACTCCCCGCGGCGGCGCAGCTCCTAGTGGACGGCAGCGACGGGACCACCGCGACGATCGCCATGGGGGACGCCGCGGGCATCGTGCAGGCGACGTCGTCCGCGCGCGCGGCGCGGGCTTCGCTGAGTGAGGGGCCGCGGGTTCGCGCGCGGTTCAATCCCGGCATGCGCTCCGCCTACAACATGGTGTCCGGCGTCATCGTCCTCATTCTCGCCATGGTCGCCTCGCTACTCGCCTCGCTCACAGTCGCGCGCGAGTGGGAGCGCGGGAGCATGGAGCAACTCTTCGCGACGCCGGTAAGCCGCGTCGAGATCGTCGTCGGCAAGCTGATTCCTTACGCCGGGCTCGGGTTTGTGCAGACGCTGCTCGTTTTAACCCTCGGCTCGTACATGTTCGACGTCCCGATTCGCGGGTCGCCGGTGACGCTGTTCGTGTCATCGACGCTGTTTCTTCTCGCCATGCTCGGCACCGGGCTCACCGCGAGCATTCTTGCGAAGTCCCAGCTCGTGGCCGTGCAGTTTGCGATGCTCGTTTCGTACATGCCGGTCGCGATGCTGAGCGGCTTCATGTTCCCCATCGAGAACATGCCCTCGTGGCTTCGAGGGATCTCCATGGCTGTGCCAGGCCGCTACTACCTGACGGCCCTGCGAGGCGTGCTGCTCAAGGGCAACGGCCTCGACGTTCTCGCGCGTGATGTACTTGCGCTCGCCTTCTTCGCCGTGGCGACGCTGGCGCTCGCCGTGTGGCGCTTCCGGCGGAGGCTCTCTTGAAGGCCCTCGTCCTGCTCCAATCACTGCTCAACGTGATGAAGAAGGAGCTGAGCCAGACGATGCGCGATCGGCGCATGTTGAGCACGCTCATCATTTCTCCGGTCTTGCAGCTCGTTGTCTTCGGCTACGCGATCGACCTGGATGTCGACAGGATCCCTACGGTGATTTGCGATCAGGATGGGACACCGCGAAGCCGAGAACTCGCTCAAGTATTCTTCGCCGACCGAACGTTTCTCCGCAGCGGCGACGTTCGCGAGCCCGGCGCCGCGCAAGCCGACCTCGAAGATGGGAGCGCTGCCACAGCGATTATCATCCCGCATGGTTTTGCCCTGCGCGTTGCGCGGTCGGATGCGCCCGAGGTGCAGGTCCTCGTCGACGGAACGGATGCGACGCGAGCCCAGGTGTCGGCGAACGCAGCGAGCCAGTTCTTGCTCACGCAGGGGATCGGGACGGAACCGAGCGGACAGCCACGGGCGGCGGGCGCTTCTCTCGCGTTCCGCGTGATGTACAACGAACGCCTCAAGACTCCCGTCTACATGCTGCCAGGCGTGCTCGCGACGCTGCTCCTGAACGTCACCGCGCTGGTCACCGCGATGGGTCTGGCTCGCGAGCGCGAGAGTGGGACCCTCGAACAGGTTCTGGTTACGCCGATCCGACCATCCGTGTTCTTGGCGGGAAAGTGCCTGCCGTACATCTTGTTCGGCCTTGTCGACACCCTCGCCATTCTCCTTCTGGGGAACCTGATCTTCAACGTGCCCTTCCGTGGGTCGTTCGGGGTCATCGCGCTCGGGTCGTTCCTCTATCTTTTCTCGACTCTCGGCATCGGCATCTTCATCGCGTCGTTCAGCGCCTCTCAGCAGCAAGCGATGCTCGGCGCGTTCGGCTTCATGCTGCCCGCGATGCTGCTCTCCGGCTTCATGTCCCCGATTTCGAGCATGCCGCCGTGGCTGCGTCCGTTCACGATGCTCATTCCGATGCGCCACTACGTCGAGATCATGCGCGGGTGTCTCTTGAAGGGCGCCGGGATCGGTGACCTCGCGCAACAGATGATCGCCCTTGCTGTACTGGGGATCGGGATCCTCGGGATCTCCGTCGCGCGGTTCCGGAAGCGGCTCGCATAACCGTCCGGGGAGCAGATGAGTTTCCATTGAAGAGCAAGTTTCGCGTCAACGCCACCTTGGCGGAGGCGCGAGAGTCCGAGCGATCACAAAACAGCATGTCCTGGAACGATCGGCCGAATGGCGTCTTCGCCCGGAGATCCTCGAGTCACAAGGCATAGCGGAGGAATAGGTGGGATTCGTGGCGTCGCACGCTCAACAGATCGAGCGAGCGTCCACCTAGGTCGATGCCTTCGACGAGCGACTTGCGTCCATCTCCCGGCCGCCTGCCGAAGAGCCGCGGCGATGTCGTGAGAAACAGCTCATCGAGTAAGCCCTCCTCGAGGAGCTGACCGACCAGGGATGGGCCCCCTTCGGTGAGAACACCCTGCGCCCCCTCGGCGGAAAGCAGGTCCAGCAGCGCTTTGCCTCCGAAAGGGTGGGCATCCAGGCTGGCGATCCGCGCGCCTTCTGGAAGCTTGCCGCACATGCGCGCCCCGGCCAGAGCCGTCGTGACGATGAGGCAATCGCGGAGCGCGGGTTGCGCGAGATCGATATCGCCCGACGCGGTGACGACAACTAAGAGCGGATGAGGACGCAGGCCCAACTGCGCGCGCAACTCCGTGAAAAGGTCTCGCGCCGCGGGGAACGCGGTTTCGGGGTGCCACAGGTCGCCTGGGCCCGCGCGAAAGGTGCCGGCGCCGATCAACACGGCGTCGGCGGTAGCGCGCATAAGTCCCATCACGAACCGATCGGGTTCGCTGGCCCCGCTGACCACGCCGCCCGACTCGCCAGGGCCCTTGTTTGCTAGGTTGCGCGCCTTCTTGACCCCGTTGATTGCTCGGGTGGTCGAGCAGCAGCTCACCCAGGACGTCGTCCCGCTCCGGGGTCCCTTCTCCGAGGAACGCCAGCGTTGGCTGGGGCTCGAGCTCATGCGCCGGCTTGGCTTCGACTTCGGACGAGGTCGGCTGGATACCAGTCACCATCCCTTCTGTGCAGGCGTGCCTTCCGACGTGCGCATCACCACACCCTACAATGCCGATGACTGCACGAGCTCGATGATGAGCGTGATCCACGAGACCGGGCACGCCAAGTACGAACAGAATTTGCCCGCCGCCTGGCGGGGACAGCCGGTGGGTAATGCGCGTGGCATGATCATTCACGAAGGTAAGAGTCTGTTCTTCGAGATGCAGCTTGGCCGCAGCCGTGCCTTTGTGAACGTGCTGGCGCCCCTGTTGGCCCAAGCCTTTCCTGCCGAGGGCCGCGAGGTGTTTGCGCCCGAGAACCTGTTCAAGAAACTGACCCGCGTGGAACCAGGCCTGATTCGCGTGGGTGCCGACGAGGTCACCTTTCCTCGCCACATGTTGCTGGCGTAGAAGCCCATGGTCGTGCCTATCGACATTGAGGCGTGAGCGCGGGCACAAGGCAAGGTTGTCGAGCGTGGTTTGTCATGTGCGTTTGCACGGTCGAATTCAGGTCGTATTCGCCTTGATGTCCGAGCCACACCACGCCTGTATGTGGGTGTCGATCGCAGCAAACCCCAGGACGGAGACCAACGATGGCGAAGATTCTCGGAAGCATCACGACCTACCACGGCACCGAGCACCCCTACCTCAAGGGGTACAAGGTCCGCATCGTGGCGGTAATGAAGCGAGCAGCGGCGCCCGACTACGACCCTGACCGCGACGACTGCTACCTGCGCGACGAGGACGACCTCGCGCGCGCGGGTGCCGTCACCGCCGACGATCGCATCGAAGTGCAGCCCTGGCTGGCGGCCGAGCAGCGTTGGAGCTTCGTCAGCGGCGACCCGCGGGCACTCGACCTGGCCTGCTTCCGCGGGCTTACCAAGACGAACTGAAACCAACACGCCGGCGTGGCGAGGTGCCGCACCGGCCCAGACACGAAGGGAGACCATATGAGCACGAAGAAGGACATGGCGAAGCTGACCAAGATGAAGCTGAGTGAGCTGCAGGCCAAGTTCGCCGAGGTGACCGGCGAAACCACCCGCAGCCCCAACAAGACCTTCCTGGCCCGCGGCATTGTCGAGGCGCTCCAGGCGAGCGACACCCGCGCGAGGGCCGAAGCTGCTGCACCGGACGCCCATGCCGAGGCCACCGCGCAGACGGAGCCCGCTGTCGCCGACGGGAAGCTCACCAGGCTCACGGTGCCCGAGTTGCAGGCCCGCTACTTGGAGATCGTTGGGAGGCCCACTGGCTCGAACAATTCGGCCTACTTACTCTGGAAGATCCGCGAGGCGCAGAAGGGACGCATCCCGATCGGCCCGCGCAAGAACGCGCACCGCGAGGGCGTGACGTTCAAGGTCCTGCCCCTGCGCATGGAAACCGGGACGGTCGACAAGCTGGACGAGGCGTGGCGCTCGCGCGGCATCAAGAGCCGGACGGAGTTCTTCCGTGGCGCGCTCGGCCGCTACCTCAAGGAGCTGGGAGCCGAGGACGTGGCTGCGCTGTTCGTGGACGCCACCGCCGCGTGAGTATTGGGGCACGTTCTAACGCGCCGCCGATCGGGATGATACAGACGGCAGGCCAGGAGCGAATCTAACCATGGGACATGACCGGGTGTGTCTTCGCCACGGGCTAGGTGGTGCGCTTCTCGCCGTGGCCCGCTGAGTGCTGAATCTGGGTCAGGATACGTCCCGACTTGAACACCGTGACGGTTCTTGTGGACTGCGAAATCGCGAACGCGACAGCGCTCGTTGAGCCCGTGATGGCCGCGGCGGCCGCGTGGCGCGTGCCGAGTCCGGCAGGTATGTCGAGTGGCTCACTCGGCTTCGCTTGCAATTGGACTCCAGCCGCTAGCACGACACCGTCGCCGCGAACGATGAATGCACCATCGATGGTCGCGAACTCCTTCAGTGTCTCCTCTAGCTCCAAGGAAAGGATATTTCGCCCGGACTCTGGATGTCCCTGCAATGGGTTCAGGACTAGCTGACGGCTCTGGGCCAGTACCTCACCGGAGTCACCGACGACGAAGATAGTGCCAATCGGTCGGCCTTCGCGCCCTTCGGCTGCGATACGGGAAGCTATCCACAAGACACGCTCGAAAACTGCCGCGGAAAAGTCGCCTCCGAGGTCTAGGCCGCCCAAGGAGGCGAACAGCTCGGGTTCAGTGCCGAGATCGAGGACCATGGCGGTGTCCATCCGGTTAGACCCATCAGGCCCAGTTAGGCACACGACGCGATCTCCACGCCGAAGCACGCCGCGAGCGACACAAATCAGCAAAGCAAGTCGTGCCTGTCCCGTGCGCGTCGTATGGACGCCCTCGACTCGAATCCATGTCGGCCCATTCGCTTGGGGTGGCGCGGGTGCCTCACGAGAGCGTGAAAACAGGATGGTTGGGAAATTGATCGTGGAGAGCACCTCCCACACGCCGTTGTCCCCCTCCAGGGCGTCGGCGTATATCACAACCGCTTTCGCGTCGATCTCCTTGGCGAGCGCATTTGCGTGTTCCAACAACCTAAGCGAAAGCGTATCCACCGATGGAGCCTACCACGCGCCGCGTGTGGCACGGATTCTAGCAAGATGCAGATCGTTGATCCTGCCGAGTGCGGCGGCAGCGCCGAGTTCCTCGATTTCGTTGCCCGTGCCCTGCGACGATGGCCGCAATCAGGTCGGCGCGGCCGATAAGCCGCTGGGCCGTGCGATCGTCTCCACGATCGCCCTTGAGAGGCCGCCTAAGCCGCAGCGATGAAATCAGAGCCGGACGGAGTTCTTCCGCGGAGCGCTCGGCCACTACCTCAAGCAGCTCGGGGCCGAGGACGTAGCGGCGCTGTTTGCCGGCGCTGCTGCCACGTAGCTCGAACAGCATCTGCAACAGTTGTGTCGGCTGCCGCGCAAGCCCTCGCGGAGCGCCTCAGCATGCGAAGGTTGCGCCCAACGGGAAGGGGACCATATTTGTGCGATGGAGTGCACTCTTACACGTGGGATGGCACCGTCCACGGTTGGTTGACGACGCGGCTGGTCAGCAAATTAGAATGGAGATGGATATGACAATAGAACAAGTCTGGCTGGTCACGGGCGCGGCGCGCGGTCTGGGTGTCGAGATCGCCAAGGCGGCGTTGTTCGCCGGTCACGCAGTCGTTGCGACCGGCCGCGACCCCGAGAAGGTCGCGGCCGCCGTTGGCCCCCATGACAATCTGTTGACCGTCCGGCTCGATGTGACAAGCCCCGCTGACGCGAAGGCAGCGGTTGACGCTGCGATCGCGCGATTTGGCCGGCTCAATGTTCTGGTCAATAACGCTGGAAACTTCTTCGCCGGCTTCTTTGAGGAGCTGACGCCCGACCAGGTGCGAAGCCAGATCGAAACCCTGTTATTCGGCCCGATGAACGTAGCGCGGGCCGTGCTGCCGGCGATGCGTAAGCAGCGCTCGGGCCTGCTGGTTACCATCTCCTCGACGGCCGGCATCACGGGCGGTATGTTCTGCAGCGCCTATGCGGCTGCGAAGTTCGGTATCGAGGGATGGATGGAATCACTCGCACCCGAGGTTGCCCCGTTCGGCATCCGAACCATGCTGATCGAGCCGGGCTTCTTCCGCACCGATCTGCTCAGCCAAGGATCGACAACCTATGCCGCGTCCTCGATCGACGACTATGCCAAGCGCACGAAAGAGACCGTGGCCGCCTGGTCGGGCATGGACGGCAAACAGGGCGGCGATCCGGCGAAGCTCGCCGCTGCGATCGTGACGCTGACTGAGAGCGATGTGCCCCCGGTGCGCTTCGCGGCCGGGACAGACGCGGTAGGGGTCTTTGAGGCCAAGGCCGACGCTCTGCGTGCCCAAGCCGACGCCCATCGCGACCTTTCTTCCTCTCTCGCCATCAGTGATTGAGGCGGCCTCACTTAATCAAGGTAAAGAAATAGGGATCATGAACACCACGACCTTCGACCTCGAACGTGGCTTCAGCCCAATGGCGCCGGCGATGATGATCACGAGGGACATCGCCAGCGCAATGAGCGTCACGCCGATGATCGTGGGCAACCCGATGTAGCGGTGGTTGACGAAGCTGAAGAGCGCCGCGACGACGAGGACAAGGGAGAACAGGGCGATCGGCGAGATGAAGCAAATCTACTCCCTGCCGGGAGGCCCATCTGTGCCAGCGGGGAGAGCGCTCTGCGCCATCACTTCGACGCCGCCTTGGGTCTCCTGACCGCGGCCCACGCCACCGTCGCGACACCCGAGCCCCAGCTCCTGCTTGCCGGTTGACGCATTTGCACTTGAACCGCCAGCGCTCAGCATGTCGCAGTGGTACGTGCACGCCAATGACGCGTAGAGCTTGAGAGTCACCTCTCACTCCCAGGACATCATTGCCGCATCGTGACTCCACATTTCCGGCGAACTGCAAGGACAACACGTGTGACGGCAACTGCCAGGCTAATTGCCGGAACTGGCCGGCGACCAATTTGGCATTGCTTGCGTCCAGTCGCTGCAGACCGCTGCCTGGAGCAGCGACGGCTGCGGTAGCACGTCTCGCAACGGTGGTGGCTAGTCAAGCAGGTTCGTAGTTGGGGAACTTCCCGAACCTGCAAATCCGCCCGTCTTTGCGGACGGTATGAGGTTAACCGACTACCCCCTTTACGAATATTCTGCGAGAATCACTGGTGACCAGAGTGGGCGCAACTTCGATGCGAGCGGATCCGGCGCGCGACCATAATGACTTTCGCTGGAGGAAGCCTATGCAAATGGCCCGTTTCACTTGTAAGTCGCTCGTCATCATTGCCATTAGGATTGGCGCCAGGGTGCCCGTCGCCATAGCACAGCTTTGCACGAGCTATGCGGAGTGCGCATCGCTGCTGGCTTGCAGGCCGGGAGGCAGCATCTGCAGCCAGTCTGTGAGGCTGCCATGATTCACCGTCGATCACCTTTCTCCGTCTTCGTCGCCGCGCTCTTTCTTGCGGCAGCTTTGCCGTCCTTGGCTCGCGCCGACACGGCAAGCTCTCTTGCAACAGGTGTGGATCCCATGACGATCCCCCGACTCTCCGCCTTGGCTGGCGCCGACACGCCAAGCTCTCGTGCGACGCTGGATCCCGCGCAAGTGGACGCCTTTGCCGCGCTCGTCGGCGAGTCGACGAGCACGGTCGCGCAGCGGATAGCCACGGACCCGAGCCTGGTGCCTTTTGCCGCAAAGGCGGCCGACGCACGCATGCGGCGCAAGCACATCGGCAAAGTTCTGACGATTACCGGATTCACCATTTTGGGCGTAGGCAGCGTCATCGGCTTGGAGCTAATCATATCGAATGTGGGCTCCTCTATTAACTGCCCGGAGGCTCCCACAGCCTGCAATCCAAGCGGGTACACGGTCCTCCCCGGTCTTGTCGTCGCGTTGGTTTCCGAGGCTATCGGCCTCGCCGTCGCCATTCCCGGCATCGTCAAGATGGCCAGTCAAAGCGAGGCAGAGACCGAGGCATTGGCCCGGTACCATCCCGTGGCCGCTACAAATGATGGCAGCACCTCCTCATCGTGGCCCACACAATCGCTACGCGCCGGGATGCCCGAGACTCCGATGCGCCCAACCGGGTTATTGCTGCCGCTACTTTCAGGGACGTTTTAGGGATCTCCTGGGAATGTTTGATACCTTGCGGCCGGATCTTCGTGCTCGCCACCACGAACCGACCCGAGCGCGTCGACCCGGCGCTGCGCCGCCCGGGCCGCTTCGATCAGGTGATGTGGACGTGCCTTCCCGACGAAGCCGGGCGCAGGGACACCTTCGCGCACTAGCTGCCCGGGCTCGTGTGCCAGGGCTCGCGCCCGATTGTCTCGCCGGCTTCGGGTCGAACTTGAAAACAGGCTCGTTGCACCAAGGTGTAGACGGCCTCAGTGCCGACGCGCATCGGGAGGGCCGAGCGGCGCGACGGGACCGAAAGCAGCAACGGCGGATGCTTTCAGTGGACGGGCGCGACCAGCGCAACCGCCAGCATGGCCAGCCCGAGCAGGGCAACCATCACCGTGGGCCAGCGAAGATACCTCAAGACCGACCGGATCCAACGCCAGTTCACCCATAGGTGAAGGACGACCAGTGACAGTACGCTGAGCGCGGCGATGGCGTGGATGCGCGCCCAGTCCTGCTTGCCCAACCCGAGCATAATCGCCCCGCCGTCGAGGCGGAAGGTCATCGCCAATCCGGTGGCCGCCAAAAGGCAAAGAGCAAGGTACAGAAGAGCGGTCGACAAGGGACCAATGTCGCTCCGCACCGACGGCGTCGGCTGCTGCGCGTCGGTCGATTCCGGTCCTGATGTTGTGGGAGAGGCGAGCATGGACTCGATGGTAGTAGGGTTATCGGCCGGAAGAAACCTTCCATCTGGAGGCCCAAGCAGCCGCACCTTTCATGGGGGGCCGAGCGGTGTTTTCGATCGAGGTGTTGCAACGCCGGACCCGCGCCTACCTACCGGGAGCCAAGCGAGGGTCGGGGATGCCCGCCCGGACCTCTGCCCTCGCCTAGGTGCCGAACTTCTGAGCTGTCTGGTCGCCCTTACGCAGCTGGCCGAATCCTGTTACGATCCTGTCCCAAGATGTCGCCGTCGATGAGACCCACTTCGATGGTCAATCCAGAGACCCTGCTCCAGGACTGCTGGCCTCTCCTGCTCATCATTGCCTCGGGATGCGGACTCGGGCGGACGCCACTTCACTCGTTAACCAGCGTCGGGGGAGCCCTGTCTGATGACGGTACTGCTGGCCAGGTCGTGGGGGGGAATGCCGGCGGGACAGATGTCACGGCGGGCACGGTTGGCTTCGGGGGATTTGCGGAAACTGTCGGATTGCTGGGCTTTGGTGGGAATGAAGGCACCGGTGGCGTGGCCGGGCTCATTGACTCAGGCGGCGCATCGCACACGGGCGGGGTTGGAGAAATGGGCGGCATTGGTGGAACCGGCGGCATGGTTCCGGCGACGGGTGGCACGGGTGGAGCATCTGGCACTACCGGAAGCAGTCCCGTGTTCGGCATCTCGTGCACGACCAACGATGATTGCCCAAGTGGCTCGACGTGTTGCAATGGCTCCAACGAGAGCTGCGACGGCACCTTGCCCACAGGAGAGGGAACGGATAGTGGCGAGTTCATAGTGAGCGCAGATGGGAACATGGTGACTGATACCGTAACCGGCTTAGTCTGGCAGCGTAGCGCTCCGAGCGCCACGTACACTCAAGCCGAGGCCGAGGCCTACTGTGGCACTCTCTCGTTGGGTGGCTTCTCCGATTGGCGGGTACCTGCCGCCCATGAGCTGCAAACCATCGTCGACCTAGCCAATTACGATCCGGCCATCGACCCGATCGCGTTTCCCAACACCGTGGATTCCATATATTATTGGACGTCTTCGTCGTATGCTCTGTCGCCTGGTGGTGTTTGGGCGCTCGACTTTTACTGGCCCTACTCGTACTACTCCGTCGCATGGAGCCTCGAATTGGTGCGATGCGTCCGCGGATCACGATGTTATCCTACGTCACGCTTTGTCGGCTCGAACGGATTGGTCACCGATACGCTGACCAACCTCGTGTGGCAGCAACAGGCGAGCACGTCGTACATGAGTTGGACCGCCGCCCAGACGTACTGTCCATCCGGTTTTCGCTTGCCCACGCTGAAGGAGTTGGAATCTCTCGTGGACCTTACGGTGACTTCTGCACCCACCATCAACCAGACGGCATTTCCGGACACGCCGGCGGACTGGTACTGGACGTCCTCGTTGTACGCTGGCTCGTCCGGCAGCGCGTGGAGCGTCGCCTTCAGCGACGGCTACTCATTCCTCAGCGCCATGGGCTACAGCTACGCGGTGCGCTGCGTCCGCTAGAGAGGATGGGGTACAGCTTGCAACATACAGACAGGTTGAGCGTACGAGCGCAACCTGCTCGCTTTTGTACTCCGACGCACGCTTCACTTTGTCAGCCATCGTGCCCCCAGCTCAACAGATTAGTCATGCTGGGCAAGATTCGAGGTTGTGGAGCCCACGGCCAAGCGTTGCAGCAGCCCACGGCCATGGCGCCTAGACCCCGCCGCGGAGCGGCTTCGTTCAACAGGTCAGCGCGTCAGTGCCCCCTTGGCTGCGGCTGTTGTGGCGAACAAGATCGAGTACCTGGACAGAAATAGCGCCGCGTTCACCGCAATCGACAAACCGCACTCTCGAATAATGCTTCCTGATACCAAGCTCCCCGAATATCCTAATTAGGTGCTATATTAAGTCCTATGCGCGCCACCAGCGTTCGCCCCATCACCGACCTCAAGACCCACACCAAGGAGGTCATCGACCAAGCGGTCCATAGTGGCGAGCCGGTATTGATCACGCAAAACGGCCGGGCCCGGGTGGTCCTGATTGACGCCAAACGCCACGATGACCTGCAGGCAACCTTGGCCATGCTCAAGCTTCTCGCCCAAAGCCAGGATTCATTGGCCCGCGGCGATAGAACTTACTCCAGCGACGAGATCAGACAGAGAGCGCTTGCGGCGATTGGGCGCGCCAGCAGGCGATGAAGACGCGCAGCCTGCAGGTCGTCTGGACGGAGGTGGCCGCGGCCGACCTTGAACGAATCGGCGCCTACTTGACCGCGGAAAGTCCGCTCCGAGCGGCCTCCATCATCGACCGCATCGTGGAACGCGCCGAGTCTCTCACAGGCTTGCCCAACCGTGGCCGCACCCCGCCGGAGTTGCGCGGCATCGGTGACCGGAGCTGGCGTGAGCTGCAGGAGCCGCCCTGGAGAATCGTCTACCGACGGCTCGATGAGGTGATTCAGATCCACGCTGTCCTTGATGGACGCCGCAGTCTCGAAGACATCTTGATGGAGCGGGTCCTCAAGACCTGAGTACATGTCCTGTCGTGCTAATCACGTTCAGCTCATCGATGACGAAGCAGGGCGAATTGACCGTCGATGCGACCGAGCCACTCACCAAGTCGACGGGCTATTGATTCTGGTCGCAAATGCTATGGGGGCAACAATGGGGGCAACTCACGCGGCCTTAGCGCCTAAACACTAATAGTTACTGCTAGTTACAAAGCGTATTTGGTAGAGTTCAGCTCCACAACACGAGGAAATCATGCGGTTTTTCGGAATGGTTCGAAGTGGCCAGACCATCGACCGCTAGACGGTGTTCTAGCGTCCGTCGCCGGGTCAAGCAGCAACCTTGCGCTTCGCCTTGGTGTCTTGGCCTTCCCATTTCTTGATGAGAGCGGCGAGTTCCTTGGAGGCCGACGGTCTGGATGCAAAGATCGCCTTCATCTGCAGGTCGAGCGAGACCTCGGGATCGTGGTTTTCGATCTTGGCCACACGTGGCTGGCTCGATCCGATCCTCTTGGCAAGATCGGCTTGCGAGAGATGGCTTCGCTCGCGCAAGGCGCGCACGAGACCACCAAGACGGAGCTTCGTCTCGATAAGGGCCTCTTCGGCCGTGGTGAGTTCGAGGAACTCCCCGACGGTGCCGACTTTCCAGCCGGCCCGCTGGAACCGTTCTCGTTGAGCTTTGTTCATGGCGTGTCTTCTTTCTTGAAAGCGGCGGAACGCCGCCGGCAGTTTGTGATCGCATTCTGGGGTGTTGTCTTCGTCTTCTTCTCAAAAACGTCGAGGATCCCGACCCTCCATTCGATTCGCTGCCCGGCGTCTGTGATGCGAAGCTCGTGGCAGCCTTGACCGATGCTCGGCATCGCACGGGACTCGGGCATCGAGAGGGACTCGCCCTCTTGCACCCGACGGAGTAGGAACCCAGCTTCCACTCGAGCCTCTCGCGACATGGGCGGTGTTCTGAGCTCGCCATGCAGCCAGACCAGTGGCTTGCTCCGAGTTCCGAGCAACACGGGTCTGGCAGTATGTCGCACTTTCCTCACACCGGAATGATATGCCGACTTCGGCATATAGACAAGGAGCAACTTCGAGAATCCGCAGTGCTCCGCCAGCTGAGCAGGTCTACTGATCCCTGTCGTCCGCTACCGGGTCAGGATTCGGTTGGACGTTGTAACCCCTTGGTCCAATAGGGCCTTGCTGCACCGGGTGAGGGCATACCGTCTCAAGTTCGCGGGTGACCCTCCACGGCAAGATCGATGTCAGAGTCAGGCCGGGCGTCGCCACGAACAAGCGACCCGAACAAGATCACCTTCCGAGCGCCGTAGACCCTCGTCAGAAGCTCGACCACCGAGGGAATCGTCGCTTTGATGTCGCGGGCACACCTGTCCTCATCGGCCGCCCTCTCGGCGCTCACGAGGGGTATCGTAGCACCCACAGCAGTAGGAGAGCCGATTCTTCACCACTCGTAAGACTCTACCCTCTCCAGCAAGGCCAAAATTTCGACCAGAGACTTACGCAGACCACCTCCGGGTCACAGTTAGCCTCCTGGTCGATCAGGATCTCCGCGGCGCCGACACCTCTCCCCTCTTCGCCCTCGGCTCTCTTCCGAGCGCATGACTGGCAACCGTCGGCAATGCCTCGCTCTTGGAGGATGCCTTGCGTTGTCGCGGGTTATGGTGATGTCTCGCCGGCTGATACGGTGACCTCGAGATCATCGCCGTTGCGAATCAACGCCGCGATCTTGGCCAGCGACACGTGCTGGGAGTCCTGCCTGTCGTAGAGCTTGCGGTTGGAGTTAGGGCTTGATGGGTCGTGCCGCCATTACCGACAACCCGACTGGGTCAATAGGTGGAAACCGGCTCCCGTCAACGGTCGCAACCAGCGCTTCTGACGACTTCACCTTGATCACGAGCGCCCGCCAGCTGACCGGCGGACCCGGCATTTTTAAGGAATCCCCAAGGGGAGGGGCGCTCTAGAGCTCCGCAGGCGGTCTGAGTGCCGCTGTGCGGCCGCCGCCCCTCCGCCTAGGGGGAAACGGCGCCGCATCACCGGCCCCGGTGCGGAGGCCGAGCCGGCCTGCAGCGTGCAATGCACGCGTGTGCCAGGGGCACGGCTGGGGCGGGGTGTCACAGTGGGATCAGCGAACCTGTACCAACATCTCAGCATCCAAGGAC
Source organism: uncultured delta proteobacterium (assembly GCA_963849735.1). Lineage (GTDB taxonomy): Bacteria > Myxococcota_A > Polyangia > Fen-1088 > Fen-1088 > Fen-1118. The sequence goes on along the minus strand of CAWKJE010000031.1, from coordinate 82,653 downwards.
GGAGGAGCCAGATAGGTGTCCCTGACGGGGAGCCGGAAAGTAGACCTTATGGTCAAGGTGACGCCATTTTTGTTGTTCGACGGCAACTGTGCCGAAGCTATGTCCTTTTACCAATCTTGTCTGGGTGGAGAACTTACCCTTACAATGGTTGGCGACTCTCCCATGAAAGACCAGTTGTCGCCAAGACTGCAAGGCAGAATCATCTATGCCCGCCTGCAAAGCGGCGTGATCGATCTCTCGGCCACCGATTGGCTTCATCCCACCCGGGTTCCGAAACAAGGTAACACGGTCAGCCTATATATTAGTGATGGCACCTACGATGAGCTGAGGACAATCTTCGATAAGATTTCGTTGGGAGCGGACAAAGAAACGCTCGACGACTTGCGAGATCTGCCTATTGGTAGCTATGGACACCTCGCTGATAAATTCGGCGTTCATTGGTTCTTCAAAGGAGAACGGAGGAATAGGACAGAAGTGTAGTCCTCGACCAGGACCCTGCCCGCCACGGCCAGACGACGCCGCTGATCCGCGGTGAACGAGATCCTCCGGCTGCCGGTGATCGCCGCGAGAATCTCCTTCAGGACCCGGACCTCCTCAAGTGTGTAGTCCAGCTTGCGTTGCATCCTCTCGTTGATCGCGCAGGCGATCATCGCGATGACGAACTGAAGCGTCGCTGGGAGCATCGGGGGCCATCCTGCCTATTCATGCCTGCCATTCCAAGCTGCCCATCTTCGCGATTTCATGCAAGAATCCTGGCGACGGATTTCTGGACACCACGGGGCGTGCGGAATAGACGTTTAGTAGACGGTGCCCTCGACGAACCCGCAGTTGGTGAAGGTCAAGCTGGTATCGATGCGGAAGTTCGACTGGTTAACGTGACGTTCGGCATTGAACACTGCCAATGAGTAGGAATTGCCTTTGGTGATCCCCAGGTTGGAAGCCTGGCTGTCGAGATTCACCGATTGGGTTTCTTGGGCGTGAATGCCGCCCAAGTCGATGGCCAGATTGTTGTTGATGAAGACCCAGACGTCGTCATCGCCCTTGAAGGTAAAGACTTCCCCACCATTATACGTGAACGAGGTGTGGATTTCGGTGGTGAAGGAGAAGTTGTGCATTTTTCCATCCGCCCCTAGCGCTGTGTCATTAAAGCCTAGGCCATCGAGCGGGAAGTATGAAACGTCGGGAACTCCGCCCGTGTTGCCTATCGTGGCGGCGAAGGTGTAGATGCTACCGCTTTGCACGAATTGGAGCGCGACCACATAGGGAATGTTCACACCGTCGACGTCGTTGTACCACTGATTGAAGTCGTCCGCTCCGTGCGTAGTCGCTGTCCCGTTCGGGTGATCACCATAGACCGGCTTTCCGTCGGAACCCAGGGTGTCGAGCACGATGCCTCTGTCATCGGCCGGCGAGTGCTCGAAGTCAGGGTTGGTACCGCCTTGGGTGCTCATCTTGAAATCGCGCACGACGCCGAACAGGATGTTGGTGCAGCTGGCCTGTCCGGTGGAACCAGAGCCTCCGCCACTCCCGCCGTCCGGGCTAGTCACCGGGTCTTGCGCAGTCGCATAGTCACCGATAGAGGCCGCGGTAACGTTCACGAACCCGGGCGGCGGCCAGGGGACGGTAGTCTCCGTGGACGTGCCGCCCTGGCCACCGAAGCTTGGTGGCTGCGAGATCGTCAAAATGCTGCCGCTCACGCCACCTGAGTTGCCACCGCCGCCGCCCATCCCGGGCGTGTTGCTGATGCCGCCCTGTCCAGTGCCCCCAACCGGCGGGCCGCTCTCGGACGGGGAACACCCACATGCGATGATCCCGACACAGGCGCACCTGCTAATTGCCAGAACTATGTAGACAGCCTTCGTTGCGCGCATTGAATATCCCCCAGTGTAGGACTCTCCTCACTCGACGTCAGATTGCCATTCGGAGGCCCACATGCTGGACGTGGGCTAAGGTGTTGGAGGCAGCCAGCAGACTGTTCCGATCAGCCAGATTTGGCGGGGTGATAGACGTTTCGCCCATCTGCCTTCCTACCGCCAACGCGTAATGTTTAGCAAGAGGCCTCAAAGCTCTCATTTCCCAGCATTGCCGTACTGTTTTTTGCCCTGCAGGGCGTTTTGTCCGGGTGCAGATCCTGCACAACGCGACAACAAAGCCGTTGACCTCAGAGCGCCATCAGCGAATGACGCAGCGAAGTGGAATGGTCAGCAAAGTCAGCCAGCGAGCAGCAGGTGCCTCGGCTCGGGTGTCGCATCGGAGTCGTGGTCAAAACATCGCCGCTCGCTGGCAGAGATAGGCGGCGTTGGCTGTCCGCCGCAGAAATTCGGTACCAGGTCGAACCAGCGTCGAGTTTCCACCGGGATTTCTCGCGTGATCCGCTTCTGGTAGCCTTCGCGCCGCGATGCTCATCGAAATCCTTAAGACCGTCCTGGGCGCACTGCGTTCGGTCTTCCAATCCAGCGCCGCGCTCCTCGCGGAAAATGTCGTTATGCGCCAGCAGATCATCGTCTTGCGTCGTTCCGTGCCAAAGCCCCGCATCCGTGCCCGAGATCGGGTCGTGCTCGCTCTCGCCGCCCGCGTCTGCGGCTCGGTCCTCCAGGCGATCTCCATCGTGCGCCCCGAGACCGTTGTCCGCTGGCATCGTTCCTTTGGGCGCTTGATCTGGCGGAAAAGGTCCAAGCGGCCTGTGGGTCGACCGCCAGCCAATGCGGACCTGCGGACTATGATACGGCGGTATTGGAAGGAAAATCCGCTCTGGGGCGAGGACCGAATCGCCGGGGAGCTTTGCAAGCTTGGCTATAAGGTGTCTCCGCGAACCGTCGCGAAGTATCGACCGCCGCACCTGCCGCGCAATCGTGGGCAGTCCTGGCCCACCTTTATCCGCAACCATCTCCATCAAACCTGGGCGTGCGACTTTCTCACCATCGTCACCCTGCGGTTCCAGATCCTGTACTGCTTCGTGATCGTGGACTTGGCCCGGCGAGAAATCGTCCACATAGGCGTGACGTCTTCTCCCAGCGCGCAGTATGCGGGGCAGTGCTTTGTCGAGGCCGTCGCGGATCGCGACAACGAGAATCCGCGGTTCATGATCCGCGACCGTGATTCGATCTACGGCGCGAAATTCCGCCGACGGGTGAAGAGCTGCGGGACCCGTTGCCTGATCACGCCGCCACGCTCGCCGAAAGCAAACGCCATTTGCGAGCGCCTGAACGGAACACTACGCCGCGATTGCCTCGACCACATCATTGTCATCGACGATGTCCACGCCGACCGCGTGCTGAGGGAATACGTTCGTTACTATCATGGTCGACCCCATCGCGGTCTTTGCATGCAGCCGCCACTCGGCGCGCGTTGGTTGCCGCCCATGCGACGTGTTACACCCGAGGACATCATCTCTCGACCTGTCCTCGCTGGCCTTCACCACGAATACTACGCGCGGGCCGCCTGAGACCGATCGCCGCGGCGCAGATCGCGAAAGGCGCGGGGCAGGCCCTTCTCATGTCCGCGCGCTGCTCCCGCGCTCCATCGCATCAGATCCCGGTGTGGCTGGGCCTCGAAGTGGCGCTGCCCCGCTCTCGCCCCGACCAATCCCCGCAGCCGTGTGAGGCGCGCTCCGTCGCCGATCGGCATTATTGCGGCGAACAGCCGGCTGCTATGGGGTTGATGGCGGCGGTCTGGGTGGCCTTGATCTGGACCCGGCTCCACGACCATGGTCATGCGCCTCGTCATGGCGGGTACCGACCACGGCATGCTCCCATTTATTTAAGGCAGGGGGAGAGGTCCTCCCCAGCCTCGGCTGGCATGCCGACCTCACGAGTCACGCGACTCCGCACTGCCAGCCTCCCGCACTTTTCTCCAAGCTAGGTGCACGCTCACCTCGAGAGCCTACGCAAGGTTTGTCTTCTCGATGACTGCCCTGGCTGGACTTTCGATTGGGCGACCGCCCACAACCTGCCGCTCGCGAGATGGACCGTTACCTAGCGTCCCGCTGCGTCTACACACTTCGACATGGGCAACTGCGAGCCCACATGCCCACCTGCCACACCCTTTGCCGTGACGGTGGCCACCTCCGTCGGCAGTCCATGATGCACTGTTTTAGACAGAGCACCGCGGACACGTGAGCCGCATCTACTATCCGGGAGCCCATCACGTGGCGCGATTGATCGTTGGCAACTTTTCCATTTCCATCGACGGCTTCGGAGCAGGCCCGGGCCAGGATCTGCAGAACCCGCTCGGCGTCCGCGGGCCCGAGCTCTTCGACTGGTTCTTTCCCACCCGCACCTTTCAGCGCATGCACGGCAGCGAGGAGGAGGGAGAAACTGGCCTGGAGGACGACATCGCAAGCCGCGGCTTCGCGAACGTGGGCGCATGGATCCTGGGACGGAATATGTTCGGGCCAGTGCGCGGGCCGTGGCCCGACGAAACTTGGAAAGGCTGGTGGGGCGAGGAGCCGCCCTACCACACCCCCGTGTTCGTGCTGACCCACCACCCACGGCCCCCACTGGCCATGAAGGGCGGCACGATGTTTCACTTCATCACGGACGGGATCGAGGCCGCGCTGGCCAAGGCCAACGAAGTCGCCGGGGGCAAGGACGTGCGCTTGGGCGGTGGCGTAGCGACGATTAGGCAATATCTGCGTGCGCGGCTCATCGACGAGCTCCACCTGGCCATCTCGCCCGTGTTGCTCGGCCACGGCGAGCACCTGATGGCGGACATGGATCTGCGCGCGCTCGGCTACCAATGCATCGAGCACCAGCCGGGCAAGCGGGCGGCCGCCCACCTGGTGCTGCGCAAGCAGACCTGACCGCCCAGCTGTCTCCGCTCGCCCTTCGGTCATTTGGCGAGGATGGGGTTAAACCGCGGAGCTACTTGAGTTACTGGACCACCGCGTTGCCATCCTGTTCACAGGGCCGAGTCGTGGATCTCGCCCAAAGCGACGGCCGGCCACTACACGTCAGCGGACCACCGGCTAGTCGAGCAGAGGCCGGCCTGCACGCCCTGCGGAGGCACCGGCCGTGCGCGCATCCACGCCCAATCCGCCAAACCCGACGCTCCCCGCCGCCCCCGCCCTGCCTTCGAGCTGGTCGGGTCCTCCAGACCCCGCCTTGAGGTCCTCCACGTGCCCTCGTGAGCCCACCTGGTCTTCGCCCTCGCGCCGGCACAACTGACCGCCGTGGAACCGGACCCCCCGCGTACACGACAACCCCGGCGTGAATCAATCATCCAGAAAACCGAACCTTCACGCTCGTGCTCGTCGCCTCTCCCGATCGCTCACGAGCGCCTGGGCGCGCACGCTCGCAGAGGTTGACGAGCCAAGCCACGAGGCAGAGGTGCCCTCTCGTAGAAGCGCCTCTGGCCCGTCTCTGCAGCACAAACGCTCTGCTTCAAATACCGGAATCTCCCCATCGCTTCGGCGCCAACACCCCCAAAAAGGTCCCGCTCCATGTACATACTACATCGCCGCTCGGCGATGTGATAACGCTCCACGGCAGCCAAGCTGCTCGCGGAGCCGGAGGCTAGCGCCCTGGCCTACTACCTGCGTATGGCCACCCGCAGCTCAGCGAAGACCGGCTCGCCCCGTCAGGCGCTGAACTACATCACCGACGGCCACGACGCCCGGCGCGACCCGAGCTACTCAGACGCCGAGCTGCACTACACGCCCGCATGGACACCGGGATGGAAGACCGACCTCGAGGGCGGGCGCGTCCCTCTCGTCGGTTTCGGCGCCCTCGTCGCTCTCCGGACTGACAGCCCCGATGTCGACGGAGCGGAGGGCACCCACCAGGGTTCCGTCCTTCTAGGACCCGCCGGCCTTCGCGTGGTGACCGCGCTCCGGTCCGCAAAGAGCGCATCGAAGCTCCCCGCTCGTACGAGCCTCGGCCAGAGCCAGGCAGTCAAGCCGAACTGCACCCAGAGGTCGCGGCCACACGAATCCTCGACACGATGGCGGTGCGGGATCAAGCCGAGCCCGCCGCCAGCACCATCGTGATGATGTTCCCGACGGCTCAGCCGCGCAGGGTCACTACCGTGGCGCCCCAGCCGCCGCCGGCTTCGCCGGCCAGCCCGAAGCTCTCGACCTCGGGCAATCTCGCAAGCGTGGCGTGGACCTGCCGGCGCAGAGCCCCGGTTCCCTTCCCGTGAACGATGCGCAGCTGAAGCACACCGTGCGCCCGGCATTCGCGCACATATTCGGTCACCGCGTCCTTCACTTCCTGCGGCGCAAACGTGTGCAGGTCAAGCGTGCCGTCGACCGGAATGGCGACCACGTCTGCGCTGCCAGGTTTGTCCGATTCTGCCAATTCGCACTGCCAGGCGGATCTGCGGATCTATGGTGTTCGCCCCGATGGCCCACTCGGCAAAACGCCGCGAGCCATGTCGCGATAGCAATACAGGGTTACCCCACCGTCGGGTCGGGGCGCTGGCGCGAAGCCGCGCGCCGTTCCGCCGACGAGAAGCAGGCGGCGCACCTCGTCCTTGCCGAGCATGGGCGTCCCGCGATCGAACCATTCGTCGAAGTCCAGCTCGAACCTCTCCTCTGCCAGCCTGACGTCACCGAGACCGGCCTTGACGAGCACGTCGACCAGGTCGCCCGGGGTCAGATTGCGCGTGTGCGTGCAATCGCGCGCCCGCTCAATCTCCCGGTGCCACGCTGCCGCGAGCGGGTCCGGGTCGGTGGTGTGGTCGCACGCGACCACGACGCCCGCGGGCCGCACACACGCCACTTGCGCGCGCACGAACGCGAGCGGGTCGGATGCGTGATGCATCACGAAGCGCGACACCGCAGCATCGAACGGCACGATGGCGGGGTCGAGAGCGAACAGCGAGCCCTGTTCGAAGCTGGCGCGCTCGCCGAAGCGGGCACAGCGCTCACGCGCGCGCCGAACCATCTCGGAAGAGAGATCGACTCCGTGAACCAAGTGGCCGGCGGCCAAGAACGCCTCGGCCAGGAGACCCGGGCCGCAGCCAGCATCCAGTATGCGCGAGGCGGGTACGAGCGCGGCAAACGCCACCAGACGTGCCAGGGCAGCCGGATCGGATTGCGTCGGGGCCTGCTCGAAGCGCTCCGCTTGACCGTCGAAGGCTTGCGCCAACTCTTGCTCCTGAGCCATCACGCTCGAGGCTACGACGGAGCTTGCGCCTCGGCAACGAGCACACATGAGCCATCTCCGGATGCGCGCGCGTGCGACGGCCCGCGCCACCATCCTCCGATTCGCCGGCAGGAACTGGTCCAGGACAGGACTGAAAGCGCGGCGTCGAAGTGGTGGCGTGTTACGGCGATGTCGGTCTTGACTTGGTCGGTCGCTCCGGGCAGCGTCCTTGACGCAACACATGACAGCACGCTGGCAGAGGTACGCAATGTCGGCGCCGGTCAGGCCCTGAGGGACTCCAGCGAGATCGGCACCGGTTGCCCTCCTCCGGGGTCTGAGCAGCCCGACGGGAGAAGGGCTACTGCCTCGGGCTCCCGAACCGACTGACTCATGTATCATCTGCGCCCAGGCCGGATTTGCATCAGTCTCCGTGCGCACCGCGCCTACACCATGAGCGAGCCTACGGCGTCCGGCGTAGAGCTCGAACTGACCCTCGCCTGGTGGTGCTCGCGACACCCCTAAATAAACTAAGGTAAAGTTCTGCCACCATGCGTGAGAACCGTCCCAGCAGTACCTCGACGATGGCCGCACTCTGGAGGGCGCTGGCCACGCTCGGCGTGACCCACGTCCGCGACTTCGCGGATCCGTTCGCCGCGCAGCTCCTGCCCCCTGGCCCGCGGGATTAGTGAAGGGCCTCGAGCTCCTGCTCAAGCGGCGCCCGGGAATTGGGCAGCACCTCCTCCGCGGCCGGCGGGTCTTCCTTGACTTCATAGCGCTGCGCTCCCGCGGCATCGACGTCGCCTGGGACGAGGTGCGCAGCGGCGGCGTGCGCCAGCTCGTCATCCTCGGGGCAGGCCTCGACGCTCGGGCCTGGCGCCTGCCCGGGTTGTCTGGCGTCCGCGTCTTCGAGGTCGATCACCCGTCGACCCAGGCTTTCAAGCAGGAGCGCGCACGGGGGCTGCGCTCGCCAGCGCGTGCGCTCACCTACGTCCCGGTAGACTTCGCCCGCGATGACCTGGGCGCCGCCCTACGCGCTGCCGGGTTCGTCGAAACCCAGCCGAGCTTTTGGATCTTGGAGGGAGTCACCCCGTATCTGCCGCACCGGTCTACTGCGGCCACGCTGGCCACGATCGCGTCCCTGAGCCCGGCCGGCAGTCTACTGGCCATGACCTACGTCGAGCCGATCCGCCGGGTGGACGCGGTCCAGCGCGCGCGCCGATGGCTCTTCCAACGGCTTGGCGAGCAGCACATCGGGGTGATCGAGCGCGAGGATGCCGCCAGGATGCTCGAAGAGTCGGGCTGGCGCCTCCGGCAGGACCTGGGGGTCAGCGACCTGGCGGATCGGTTCAGCGACGGGAGCGCGCCCGCTGTCGACTTTGGCCACGAGCGGCTAGTGGTGGCGGAGAAGGTTTGAGACTGGCTTGGCTCGTCCCGTTGGGAGAGGCCTCCGAATATTCCATGCCTCTCCCTTCGACTTCCGCTCTGGTGTTGATTCAAGAGCCCTGACTGATCGCCTGCCGGCTGTGCGGTCATTCCTCGGTGGCCAACGCGTGTCCCACCTGCCTCGCTCACAGCAAGGTGCATCACGGTGTGCCGAGGCATTCGCGGAAGTCTTGGCGCGTCGGGTACCGATTGGCTTTACTCAAGGGCGTTGCCGTGCCGCACCCTCCGCCCGTTCAGGTGCTCGCGGAGTCGCGCACCATGATAAGCGCCATTTTGAACCTGGTCCTGGCGCTCAGGGCGTGCGGGATCCCGGCGGGCAGAAGTACTGTCTGTCCGGTGTGGGTCCAGACCTGGTTGCCGCCAACGGTGATGTCGACGTCGCCGTCCAGGACCTGCACGATGGCATCGAAAGGGGCGGTGTGCTCTGACAGGGCTTGCCCTGCGTCAAAGGCGAACACGGTCACGCTGCCACCGCTTTTCTTGATCAGCGTGCGGCTGACCACGGCGCCGTCTTGGTAGGCCACAAGGGCCACTAGTTCGACAGGCTGGGCGGGTGGTAATCCAGTTTGTTCCGGGGCTTGTTTGAGATCCATGGATCGTTACCTCTCCCTAGGTTGTGCGTTCATCAATCGTTCGGGCCATAGTCTGGAACTCGGCCGCGCGCGTGTTGATACAGCGGCGAGTCTAGACGAGTGAAGCGCTGCAGATACTCCGCGCGTGATATGTCGTTGCGCCAATGTCGGCTTGCCATGGCAGCCCCGGTGACCCCAACGAAGATGGCGACCACAATCAAGGCCACGGCGCGGGTCGAGATCGCTCTACCACGTGCACGTACTTCCAACGTGTCTTTGACTGGACAGACAGCCACGCATTCCAGGCAACTTGTGCATTCGTCGCTCCATACCCGTTCCGACGTATGCACGCGAATATCGGAGGGGCACGAGTGCGTGCAAAGCTGGCAATCGATGCACGTCGCCTTCGAGCGCGTGACCTTGAGCGGGCTCAGCCAACCGACGACTCCCAGCAAGGCGCCGTAGGGACACAGGAAGCGGCACCAAGGATTCTTGACAAACAGCGACAGCACCACGAGGACGACCAAGATCTTGAGCGTCAGCCTCGAAAGGTGGGCGAAGAAGAAGTACATCTTGATGTCAGCTACTTTGTTGTAGGGACTGTGAACGAAAGCCGTTACGGTCGGCACATCCATCTTCACGACCGCCCGAAGAAAGAACAGCAGCAGAAGGTACTTGATCGAGCGCAGCGGATAATCTAGCCAGCGTGGGAGCAGCACGTTCTTGCCGTAGACCCTCCGGCCCAGCCGCCACAGATATTCGCCGAGCGTTCCCACCGGACACAGAAAGCTGCAAAACGCCTTCTTGACTGCGACACTGACCAAAACAACAGCGACCAAGACGAATAGCGCCGCAGGATGCACGGAGTTGACGGCGCCGGTTGCCAGCCAATGTTTGAGTCCGATGAGGGCGCTGATAGGCAAGAAGCCTTCGACGCCTGGTGGGCGAGCGACATAGGGCTCGGCGCCGCCGGAAAGTCCCCACCGGACGAAGTGGTGGAACTCGATGCCGATCCACAGACAGAGCGCGACGAACGAAAGCTGTATGCAAAGACGTTGCGTGTGGGGATCAGAAGCCAAGCGCAGCGCAAGGCGGCGAACCCAGCGCGGCTCTGTGCGAAAGGCAGGCCGCGGCGCCGAGGCCCGCTTCTTCGGGTGAATCTGGACCAGCAGGTTAGGCACGACCGAGAACCCGAAACTCGCGATCCTGCTCCCTGACCATCTCCACGGGTTCGGCCACTGCTTCGGGCAGCGTCAAGACCACCGCGCGAGCCACAAAGACCAGCATCAAGGCCGCTCCACCTGCGAAGATCAGATCCGGACCGATGCGCAGCTTGGCCAACGTGCGGATCACCTCGCCCGAGGCGATTTCCGGGCTGCGCGCGTACCACATACCGTCGCGGACCGCGAAGTAGAACTGGTAGAATCCCGACGGCACCAAGCTCACCACGGTCAGCACCAGATAGCCGCCAAACGCCAATACACCGAAGGTCAGCGTGAGCATGAAGAGCAGAATGGCCTTGGTCTTCGAGCTTTGCATTGCGGGTTCCTTTCTGGGATCCGATCAATCTTTCCAATCGAGCAGCCTGCGTTCGCCATCGAGGGCGCGGATGGCGCCGATGTCTTGTGTGACTTCCAAGCAGCCTCGGTACCTGGCGGCGCCGTCGCGCACGGCGAAGTAGCGGATGTGAATGAAGCGGCCACCCATGTTGATCCAGAACGCCGCCACGTCTTGCTTCCCGGCGCGGAACGACTCGAGGATGCGGTTGACGGTATCCACGCTCTTCGGCGGGTGACAATTCTGCACCGTGCGCCCAATCGCAGCGGGCGTGCGCGGGAAGATGCGATCCTTGCCTTCTGAGTAGTAGCGAACCACGTCGTTCTCGTCGACGAACGAGAGATCGAGGGGCAAGTGTCTGAGCAGCAGGTCGACCACTTCGAGCGAAAGTGCGCCGGTGCCTAGGTTGAGCAGGCCAGCCGCGGCAGGTGCTGGCACGGGCAAGAGCGACAGCCGCCCGGCCGCCAAGGGCAGCGCGATGGCGGGCCTGGCCAGCGCGTATCCAAGCTCGTCCTCGCCGCGCTTCTCCTCGGCCCAGTCCGCTTCCGTAAGCTTTTCCAAGGCCAAGGGGAAGAGGATCTTATTTTCCTTGTAGACCATCTCCACCAAGCTGCGAGTCAGGGCCGAAGTTGTCTCAACCAAGGTGCTAATGTTCCCGCTTTCCGCGGCCTTCTTCGCTTGTTTCCACTGCGTGCGAATCTGGTCGTGGATTCCCCACATGACCTGCGAAGGGCCGGTCACGCCGTGCCGCTCGAGCAGCGGGAATAGCTGGTTCTCCTTGCGCTTGTAGTGGTTGTCGATCGCATCGTATTTCGCCAGGGCCGTGACCGCGGCCGGCAACAGATCGGCGGCCAGGTCGGCATCGGCAGTGAGCTTGCGCGCAATCTCGGTCAGCTCATTCGCGATCGCGACGATGATCTTGTTGTCGGCCATGTACGTGTGCGTGGGGTGACCGGCTGGGGGCGCCAGGTCCTTCTTGTCGTCGAGTGCGGACCGGAAGGCACCCACGTGGACGTCGCACAGACGCTGCACCTCGCTCACCGGCAGGCCGCCGCGGATCATCTCCTCTTCCATGGCGGCAATCTCGCCCGCGTCCGCCTCGCCCACGGCCTGCGCGAAATGCTGGCGCGCAGTCGCCAGATCGCAGCCATCGTGCAACTCGGCGATGACGTGGCCCAGCATAGCGATGCGCTGGTCCCGGTCGATGCCATCGCCGCCCGCGGCGACATCCAGATGAATGGCGGTTTGCTCTTCGACGGCGGAGGCCAAGTCGTGCAGAAGGGCATTGAGATCGGCGCCAGCGATGCGTGCGGCCGTGCCCAAGGTTGAAAGTCGGCCGACCGTTATTCGGGCGATCTTGTTTTTCAGGAGTTTGAAGTGCGGATTGTAGGCGGTCAGAAAGTCCTCGAGAAAAGGATAGGCGGCAAGCAGGTCGTTGATTTTGGTACTGGCAGAAAGTTGCATGGTGAGCTCCGGGGAATGAGTCAACCGATGGAAGTAGCGCCTTCGCCGCCCATCACGCGCGTGAAGAGAACGTTGTTCTCGAGGTCAATGTGCCGGTTCAGATCCACCTCCAGGCGTTGCAAGTCGAGGTAGAGCGTCCGCCAGGCTTCACTGGCCCCGGCGGGCAGGGCGAAGTCGTGGGTGAGCCAACGCGTGCGCTGCAAGTTCGCCAGATGGTCGTCGTGCTCGGCCATCATCACCTTGATGGGCATGAAAGCCATGGCGCCGCGACCGGCGAGAATGAGTGGAAAGAGAATCTTCTCTTCCTTGGCGAGGTGGCCTTCGACCGACTCGAGAATCCGCTCCAAGTGGTCCGCCAGTCCGGTCGGACACAGGTGATCCCGCTTGTCCGCCGCTTCGACGACACGAGCGCAATCGCGCAGGGCAGGCAGGTCGCAGCGCAGGGGCTCGTGAAAGCGCCGAAGAATGAAATCGATGATGGCAGACGGCGGTTGTGCCTCCCAGGTGGCGCCAGCGCTTTCGTCAGTCACCGTGTCGCCCGCACAACGAAATGTTGCCTTGCTGTTCATCGCTACCTCCTTGAGTCTGCAGCCACACTGAGCAACCTGGGTGCCAGGCAAGATCTCGTTTAAAAACGGCTAGTTACGCTCTACGTCGTATCAATGACAACGTCGAAATAGATGTCACTTTGACCACTAAGATGTCACAATTACATCCATGGATCAGCTCGACGCCGTGGTGAATATCTCGCTCGATTTGTCGGCTGGACTATCCGCCGCGGATCGCAATCGCCGCCTGCTCGAAGCCTTGCGTCGTGTCATTCCGTACGAGGCCGCCACGTTGATGCGGCTTGAAGGCGGCCACCTCCTGCCGGTGGTCACGGTCGGCCTTTCGCCCTCAGCCAGCGGCAAGCCCTATCCGTTGCGCGAGCATCCCCGCTTGGAGATCATTTGCCGCTCGCGCGAGCCAGTGTTGTTCCCATCCGACACCAACCTACCCGATCCCTTCGATGGTCAACTCAAACACGACGAAGGCGCGCGCCACATCATCCACGCCTGCCTCGGCTGCCCCCTGCTGGTGCACGGCGAGCTGGTCGGTGCACTCACCGCTGACGCTCTCGACCCCAACGCCTTCGATGGTATTGACCTGCGTTTCCTGACCGCGGTTGCTGCCTTGGCCGCGGCCGAAATGCGCACCACGCAGCTCATCGCCGCGCTCGAACAGGCGGCGGAACACCAGGGCCTCGTGGCCCGCGATCTCATGCGGGACGCGATGATGCAGGGAAGCGAAATCATTGGAACCAGCGCGGCGATTTTGCGTCTACGACGTGAGATCGATCTGGTGGCGCGATCGGATTTTTCCGTACTGATTCACGGCGAAACTGGAACCGGCAAAGAGCTGGTCGCGCGCGCAGTGCACGCGGCGTCCACGCGACGGAACGAACCCATCATTCACGTCAACTGCGCGGCACTGCCCGAAACCCTGGCCGAAGCTGAGTTGTTCGGTCACGTGCGCGGGGCGTTCACCGGGGCAGCCAGCGATCGCCCGGGCAAGTTCGAAGTTGCCGACGGCGGGACACTGTTTCTCGACGAGATAGGCGAGTTACCTCTCACCGTGCAACCTAAGCTTCTGCGCGTCCTGCAAGAAGGCGAAATCCAGCGCGTGGGCGCCGATCGCACGCTGAAGGTCAACGTGCGCGCGCTGGCGGCCACCAACCGCGATCTGGCTAAGGAGGTTGCGGCGGGGCATTTCCGCGCGGACCTCTTCCATCGCCTGAACGTCTACCCGCTCACCGTGCCACCCCTGCGCGAGCGCGGTGAGGACATCGCTCTCTTGGCCGGCTACTTCTGCGATACCTCACGCCGGCGGATGGGCGTGGGGCCAGTGCGCCTCGACGCCAGCGCCATCGAAGCCCTGGTCGGCTATCCCTGGCCTGGCAATGTGCGCGAGCTCGAGAACGTCGTGTCGCGCGTGGTTCTGCGCCGCACGGCCGTGGTACCCCGGGGCGAGGCCATCGTGCTTTCCGCCCACCATCTCGCAGCGGATATTGGTCAAATCGAGTCTACCAGAGCGGAATCCCCGACGTTCTCCGAGCAGGTGCGCCAGACGACGCTCAAGGAGTCCGCACGCGCGCACCAACGCGAGGTCGTGCAGCGGGTGCTGGCGGAGAAGAAGCACAACCTGGCCGCGGCGGCGCGCTCGCTCGGCATGGATCGCGGCAACTTCCACCGCCTGGTGAAGCGGCTCGGTCTAAGAAAGCCAGATGACTAGATGGATCCGCAAATGCCTCAAGCCGGGGGTTGCCCAGAGGCTTGGCACCGCTGCGGTAGAATAGGTCGGCATGTCTTAGGGGCAGCTCAATCGGGTCGCCAGCGCTGCATGGCATCGTGCCGCGAGGCCGCTTCGTTCAACGTGTCTCAGACTCACCTTGGGCGCGCGATGGTCACATTGGCGAAAACCATGCGGTCCGACGGAACTGCCATCCCAGCAGAATGGAACATATCCCCGTACCTTTCAAGACGCAGGTCGCGTCCCCGTCTGGTACAAAACTCACCGCGGAAATTGCGACGCAAGGTCGCTGGGATCCACGTTCCTACTTTGTTTGGTACCTTACGGGATCGCGTCGCCGCTGTCTCGCGGCGTTCTTTCCCCGAACGCGAGCAGGAGCACGGCCCACGCGAGCGGCACAGCACCTGCGAGCAAGAACGTCAGGTCCGCGGCGATTCGAATCCATTCCAGAGTGTGGTAAAGGCCGCTCATCAGAAAGGTCAGGCGGCGGGCGTGCCAGTAACCGTTCTGAATTGCATCCCAGAGTTGCAGGACCCCTCCCGGGAAGAGATCGAGCACTATCATCAGTCCAAGCCCAATGTTCACGCCCCAGAACCCAATGCGTACGAACCTCTCGGCCCGCTTCCATGTGGCGTCGCCACGAATGGCCCGCAGGCAGAAGAACACAACACCCAGGGCGAGCATGCCAAAGACACCGAACATCGCCGCGTGCCCGTGATTGGCGGTAAGGCTCGTGCCAATCTCAAAATACGAGACGATGGGCAGGTTGATGAGGAATCCGAAAACTCCAGCTCCTACAAAATTCCAAACGCCTACCGCGATAAGGAAGTATATGGCCCATTTCTGGTGGGCAGCCAGTGGCTGGTGGCAGTCCGCACAGTTTTGGTCCTTGAGGCGAACGAAGTCCCACGCATCGAGCGTCAATAGGGTTAGCGGGATGACCTCGAGCGCGCTGAAGCATGAGGCCAATCCCATGTTAAGCGTGCCTTGACCGGTGAAGTACCAGTGGTGCCCCGTGCCTACGATACCACCGGCGAGATACAAGATCGCGTCTAGATACACCAGTCGCGTGGCTGTCCTGGTGGTCACGAGCCCCATCTGGACGAACATGACGGCGACCAGGACAGTGGCGAAGAGCTCGAAGAATCCCTCGACCCACAGGTGGATGATCCAGAACCGCCAATTGTCGATGATTGCGAAGTTGGTGTGGGATCCATAGAACAGCGCCGGCAGATAGAATAGCGGGATGGCGACGGCTGCGTAGAGGAAGAGGGAAGGCAATTCCCCCTTCTCGCCCGACTTCATGGCGGGTTGTAAAGCGCGGAACATCAAGAATAGCCAGAACACCAACCCCACGGCCAGGAGCAGCTGCCAGAAGCGGCCCAAATCAAGATACTCGCTACCCTGATGGCCCAGCCAAAACCACAGCGTTCCAAGCTTGTTGTTGATACCCAAGGCCTCACCGACCAGGCTGCCAAACACCACTACCGAAAGGACACCGAGAAGAACTAGCACACCGAGTCTCTGCCCCTTCGGCTCCGCGCCGCCAACGAGCGGCGCCAAGAACAGCCCGCCGGCCACCCAGGAGGTGGCGATCCAGAAGATCGCCAGCTGCAAGTGCCAGGTGCGGGCCAAATTGTAAGGCAGGAACTTGGCAAGGTCTAGGCCGTAGAAGGCCTCAGGCTCCACTCGGTAGTGGGCCAACAGACCGCCCATCGCCGCTTGACCCAGGAACAGGATGGCAACGACGGCAAAGTACAAGCCAAGCACCCTCTGGCTGGGACTGATCTTCCATCGGTGAATGGGTCCTTCAGTCACGTGCACGTGACTGGAAACCTTACCCCAGCCCAGGTAGTCGAACTTGCCGAAAACGAAGAGGACCAAGCCCAGGCCACCGAAAAGACAGACCAGGCTCAAGGCGCTCCACAGGTAGGTTGAGGAAGTCGGAATGTTTCCCGCCCGAGGGTCAAACGGCCAATTGTTGGTGTACGAATCCTTCGTACCGGGGCGCAGGGCCACGCTGGCCCAGGTCGCCCAGGCAAAATACGCATTTAGGGAACGGAGCTCGCTCTCTTCGTGAATGAACCCAAGGGGAAGTCCCGGTGCTGGCTTCGGGCCGGCAAAATAGCCTTTCCATTCGCCCTGCTGGACAAGGAATGACGCCTCCTCGCCTGGCGTGAAAATGAGCGTATGACTCTTCTCGTCGTAGCGGTTCTGCTTGAAGGAATGTTTGACCGATTCGCTCACCGAGTGCGCTTGCTCCTCCGTAAGGTCGGCCCAAGGCTTGCCGTATCGAGCCTTCGCCTCCGTATCGCGCGCGACCTCTGACTGTCGGTGCAAATACTCGGCAGTGTAGTCGGGTCCGAGATAGGCCCCGTGTCCCCAGAGCGTTCCATGTTCCATCAGGGCGTACTTGAAGAAGACATCCTGGCCGCCCTGGATGTCCGCTTCCGTTAACAGAAGCTGCCCCGAGGAATTGACCACGCGTTCGGGGATGGGCGGCGCCCCTTTGTAGGTCTTCACCGTGACCACGGTGAGCAGGGTGAAGCCAAAGGCCATGACCAGAATCGCGCCTTGCCGCCACCACGGAGAAAGTGGCGTTAGATTGACTGCCTTCTGAGGTGGGGTGGGACTGGTGTTCATGAGCCATCTCCATCGTTGGCCGGCATGGGTTTGCCATTTCGCTCGCTAGTCGCCCGCCGCAGCCAGGGCGGACGCAGGAAGGCCGGTAGGAGAACACTGATTGGCAAGACGCGTTCTCGCCGCCACTCTTCCTCGACGTGCCGTCGTTTCGCCTCGAGCGTGTGGGCAAGAGAAATCATCCCCAGGACTCGCCGATGGTTGTCACGACTCACCACCGGCAGGCGCGTCCTTCCCGTCTCGGACATTCGGTGGACGGCAATGTGCAGGGGTTCGTCTGGATGGGCCGTCACCGGCGTCAAAGTCGCAATCTGTCTCACCGTATGCACACCTTCGCTTGTCCCCGTCTCTTTGACCCAATGCTTCAGCCGCCAGCGAGTGACTACCCCTGCGAGTTGGCCGTCCGGTTCAACGATAGGGTACAACCTGTTCCTACCGCCATCCTCCTGATTAAGAAAAGTGGCGGCCTCATCCGTCGAGAATGCTGCGGGTATACCAATTACACACGTGTCCATCACATCGCGAACAAAGGCAACCTCGAGTGGGTCGACGCAGTATTCTCTCGTCATGTGGTAACCCCGACGGGCAACCTTCTCGGTCAAGATTGAGCGTTTCATGGTGAGGACGGAAAGGCCGTGGGCCACAGAGGAGGCGACCAGGAGCGGAAGCAACATCCCGTGATCACCGGTCAGCTCGGCGGCAAAGATCACGCCTGTGAGTGGCGAGCGCATCATGCCGCCGAGAATGGCGCCCATGGATATGAGCGCCCAGCAGCCAGCGCCTTCCCCAGGCAGAACGAGGGCCATCAGGCCGCCCAGCGCGCTGCCGATCATGAGTAGGGGTGCCAAAACGCCACCCGAGGTTCCCGAACCGAGGGCGATAGACCAGATGATCCACTTCACCACTATCAGAAGGAGTATCTCTTTGACCGGCAGCGCACCGCGGAGAAGGCCGTCGATGGTTTCGTAACCAACCCCAAGTGCCCCTGGGCAGATGAAGCCACCGAGCCCAACTGCAAGACCACCGATCGCCGGCCACCACATCCAGTGGATTGGCAACCTCTTGAATAGATCCTCCGCCGCGTACACGGACAGCGTCATGAGAGCAGCCACCAACCCTGAGAGCAGCCCAAGCAAGACGCAGCCGGCGAGGCCTTTGGATCCCGTGAAGGGGGCATGGATTGGCACGGGGAAAATCGGGCCAGGGCCAAGGAGGACGTGGCGCATCGCCATCGCAGTTGCGCTGGCGAGCGACACCGGGATGAGGCTTCTTGGCTTGAGCTCGAAAAGGAGTAGTTCAACTGCGAGAAGCACGGACGCAATCGGCGCGGCGAAGGTGGCGGACATTCCCGCAGCGGCACCCGCGACGAGTAAGGTCTTTCGCTCGGCGCTGGTGAGGTGGAACATCTGGCCGACGATCGAGCCAAGGGCTCCACCGGTCATGATGATCGGTCCCTCGGCGCCAAATGGCCCACCGGACCCGATGGAGATGGCCGCCGAGATGGGCTTTAGGATGGCGACCCGAGGTTGAACGCGACTGCCATGGATGAGGATGGCTTCTAGAGCCTCGGGAATCCCGTGGCCCCTGATGCGCTCCGAGCCGTAGCGAGCCAAGGAGCCGATGATTAGCGCACCGGCCACCGGCACAAGAATCTCCAGTGGTCCGAGTGCGTTGGAAGCCGGCGAAAGGAAAGCGGTTCCCCACCGTTGAAAGAAGAACAGGTTGGTGAAGAGAGCAATCAGTTTCAGGAGCGCCGCCGCAACCAATGCTGCGAGTGCGCCGATGGCGATAGCCATGAGGGTAAGCGGTATGAGACGCCACGTGGCGGTGAAATCGCCAAGGTCGCTTGACAATTTCTTGGCGCGGATCGGAGGGCTCACTAGAGTCTTTCCGCGCGGACGCGTGTGCTAGACGCGATTGGCTCGGTGATGATCGACTTCAGTGCTCGCACGAGCGACGGTCCCACGCTACACAATTCGTCCTTGTGGGCGAGAGAAAGGCGTCGCAGCAACTGTTCTCCTCGCGCAGTCACCTGAATCAGAACCTCGCGACCGTCAACGTCGCTGCGGCGCCGTGTCGCGAGCCGCCTCTCGACCATGCGGTTCACCAGTTCCACCGCGCTGTGATGACGAACCTGGAGTCGTTCGGCAAGAGTCCCAATCGTCGGCCGGTGTCCCTCGGGAAGGCCCTTAATGGCAAGCAGGAGCTGGTGCTGCTGGGATTCGAGACCGGAGGCCCGCGCTGCGCGCTCGCTGAAGGCCAAAAAGCGACGGATCTGATACCGAAACTCGGCAAGGGCTTGGTAGTCAAACGAGGAACTCATATCGTGGAACGATATAATGGACCAGGATCGGCCCGAGGCACGGCTTTTCTTGGCGTCTGCAAACCGTCCGCCTGGTGACTACACGTCGCGAGGAATACCGCGCCGCACTGGGAGTGCGGTTCCACTCGAGGGCGTTCGCATCATCGTGGCCGCGTCGGACGAGGCTCATCCCTCGTGCCGCCCCACCTACCGACATCGGGCGGCCGGATGGGGACGTGGCGGACGACAGGCGCACACCTGCTTGTCTAGGCCGCACCTCTTCGAGCCACCGCGGCAGGAGCGCCACGGAGCAGTCCCGCTGAGCTGAGATCCTCGTCGACATCCGGCCAATGGATGCCAAACCCGGCAGCAGAAACCTTCCAATTGTTCCGTTGCTCCGCTGTCGCGTGAAACAGCCGCGGGAACCAGGCCAACGGGACCATTATCGTTCGGCCGTCAGCGAGATCCACGCTCAACGCGTCGTCGGTAACGTGGACGTCCCTGATGCGCTCGCCAGGATTAGGTGCCGAAAAACTCATTCCACGCCTCGAGCAATAAGTGTTGGTTCTGCATGATCAGCCGCTCCAACTCGGCAAGCTCGTGCCGAGAAAAACCGAGGTTGTGTACCAGAGCCACGGGAACAAGCCAGAATTTCGCCGATGAGTCGTCGCGGTCCACATGGACGTGCGGGGGCTCGTTCGGCTCATGGCTGAAGAAGTATACCCGGTATGGGCCAGAGCGGAGGACCGTGGGCTTTGGCGGCATTCTACATGCTCGGTAGGGATCTCGCGCTCTCGGCCCAAGCGTTGCCGCTGCCTAACGTCCACGGCAGCCCGCCCCTCCGGCCACATCCGCCATAACCTGGGGGCAGGTCTGGGGGCAACTTTCGCCACCTCTGATCTGTTAGTTAAATGATAATCGTTAGTTATAAGGCATATTCGGTAGAGTTCAGCCCACACCTCTTAGACGCCTCGTCCGCTTGCCACGCTGAGTTGCACGGTCGCGTTGCTACACGATCCATTCCCGTCGGCTGTATGGACGTTCTTGCGGCGGACAGGGCTATATCGAACTCGGGCAAGGATTCCGCAGACGTTGTCTGCGAAATCGGCCACGTCAGGAAGAACAGCCTCATCTGCTCGAGGTTGCGCTCGGAGAACCCACGACCGAGCCTGGCGGTGAGATCGCTGGCGAGCTGCTTGAGCAGTTCCTCGCCGTAGGCGGCCCGAGGGGCGCCGCCTTGCTCGTGCTCGACGATGCGGCGGCCTATGCCCCAAATAGGTGGCCGTCATCACTGCATTCGCGGAACGCGCGGCTGTGCTTCGGCCGGCCTGGATCAGGCGGACGACGTCTGCGAGAACGACCTCGTAACCGTGACCGCCAGACCTAACGATATCGCCCTTCTTCGACTTCATCGGCTACCAAAGTGCCCGACGAGGTTGCTCGGGACAAGCATCATCCGGCTGGTATCCCGGAACCACCCCACAGCTTCGGTGGCTCGCTGCTGCCGCCCGCGACACACGCTTCGCGCAAAGCGCGCAATATCTACGCCGGTGGCTCGCCCTCCCAGCCGCCGCCTTCGGCCATGAAATCGCCCCAAGGGCGCCTTCGACTTCCCCAGGACGCGCAGCTCAATCGAGATCATCGACGCCGCGCTTCCACAGCGCTGCGATGGATCACGCTGGAGCGCCGCCGTGGCATTTTCCAGGGTTTGCCTCATGTGTTCCTCATAGCGCGGCATGCCTTCTTCCAGGCTTCTCCCCAAGATCCGAGGATCTGACCAGGGGACTTGATGCCGTCGCGCCCATGGCCACGCCGGTCGCAGCCCTCGCATCCGCAACCAGGCCCCAGCAAGAACCACGGCTTGCGGTGGCCTGGAAGTCCGTTGCGCTCCCGGATGAGCGGTCCGGCACCACGCGGTCCCGAGCCGAGGAAGACCGGGCTCTCGCGCTGTTCGAGACAGGCAGCAAGCCCGTGAAGGAGGTTGCAGTCAATGGCGTTGCCGTGCCGCACTTTCCCCCTTCAGGTGCCTGCGGAGTCGCGCACCATGATGAGCACCATTTTGAATTTGGTCCTAGCGCTCAGGGCGTGCGGGATCCCGGCGGGCAGAAGCACGGTCTGTCCGGCGTGCGTGCGGACCTGGTTGCCGCCAACGGTCATGTCAACATCGCCGTCCAGGACCTGCACGATGGCATCGAAAGGGGCGGTGTGCTCTGACAGGGCTTGCCCCACGTCAAAGGCGAACACGGTCACGCTGCCACCGCTTTTCTTGACCAGCGTGCGGCTGACCACGGCGCCGTCTTGGTAGGCCACGAGGGCCGCGAGCTCGACAGGGCCACTAGCCTGCGCCAGTTCCTCGACGGGCCTTTGGCGTCACTCCACCCGGCTTCCTACTTCACTCCATCGTAGAAATAGTAGTCGGCGCTGTAATCGGCGCGAACCTCCACGCCGATGTTGCCGGGATCGCAGCCGGAGGCAGGCGCCTTTCCTTGGACCGTGTTCACGCGTTGAATGTATTCCACCTTCGAAAAAACGCCATTCCCCCCGTGCGTGGTCGCCTGGAGCAAAAGCCAGGGTATGGCATCGGCCCGCGGAGCATCGGCCTCGGCGATCTTCGTTCCACGCACCGAGCTTCCATCATTCGACGTCC
Source organism: uncultured delta proteobacterium (assembly GCA_963849735.1). Taxonomy (GTDB): domain Bacteria; phylum Myxococcota_A; class Polyangia; order Fen-1088; family Fen-1088; genus Fen-1118. Next base: position 60,654 of record CAWKJE010000031.1, on the reverse strand, counting down.
AACTCGGTCCCTCGCCATGGGTACCAACCTGGTTATCCTGGGCATCGAACAGTTCGGCAGCGGGCGACTTCAATTTCCACGCCGGCGCTGCATGCGCCGACGCACTGCAGGTGTACACCTGTGCCCCAACCGCGTGAAAGTGCGCCGACTGGCTGGCCCCCGAAGGGACGCGAATAGCGCGAGGTGGCGTCTCCGCCCCAAGCGCCTTATCATTCATGCTCCGGGGTGCCGTTCCACAGGCACATCCCGACATGACCGCCTCGACGCAAAGAAATGGGATCATCCGGTTGATCGTCACTGGCGCACCTCCGTTCCGAACAGCCTGACCGACCCCGTCCGATGGCGCCACTACGGCTCCTGACCGGCGCCTAACCGCCATTCATGCCCTGGGCCATCGCCATCAGCCACCAGCAGAAGGGCCAGGATTGGGCGAAGGAAGGCGCCGATCGTCACATCACATTGCCAGGAAATGTGAAAGAAATGTGGCGTCCCGGTGCGGCAATGGTGCGGCCGGAGTGAGACATCACTCGCGAGGTCAATGCGTCGCAAGGTCAATGCGTCATCGGTGCGGACGTGCTGCAGCGGCATCTCCACCCACTGGCGGTTCGCTGGCACCAGTGAGAGCCCATCTACATCGGGCAACCCGAGGTCCAGCGGGATGAGGTCGGGCTTTCCGGTGCGAACTTCGGTCAGCCCTCCCCGGCCGGTCGCAGCGTCGCAGATGCCGTAGCCTTCGTCCTCGAGGCTGGCCGCGAACAGCCGCACCATCCCCAATTCGTCCTCCACTATCAGAATGCACGGGCCGCTGCTCACCCACGCCTCAAGCGGACGCCAATTCAGCCAGCTCGACAGAGGGCGCACCTGGCGCAGGTTCGCCGACCGGCAGGGTGAATTGCACCGTAAGGCCGCCGCCCCGCGTGTGACAGGCCCACATGCGCCCCCCATGCGCCTCGACAATCCCGCGCGCAATCGTGAGCCCCAGCCCCAATCCGGCACCGCTCGTTCTGTCGCTACGATAGAACTTGTCGAAGATGCGGTTCAGCACCTCGTCGCGCACGCCCTGGCCGTGGTCGATGACAGAGACAACTACGTTGCTGTCTCGCATGGCGAAGTCAAGCTCGACCGGTTGCTGGCTCTTGGAGTGCTTGAAGGCATTGTCGAGCAGATTCAGCATGACCTGCTCGATGAGGACGGCGTCTAGATGCACGAGAGGTAGAGCGCTCGGTACGTTGGCCCGCAGCGTTCTTCGTGAGCGATGCTGGTCAGCCCTGCGCAATGCGCTGCCCACGATCTCCTCGAGGCTCTCCCACTCGCGACGCACCGAAAAACCACCCGATTGCAGCCGGGTTACCTCGAAAAGGCTTCGCAGCAGCTCATTGAGCCGAATCGCCTCGTCTTTAATGATTTGGGCCATTTCAGAGCGCGTCGTTCCCTGCAGGCGAAGTCCTCCCTCGACGAGCGCGCTGGACGCTGCCCCAATCACTCCCAGAGGCGCACGCAAGTCGTGTGAAATTGAGCTGAGAACGGCGCTGTGAATCCGCTCCATCTCGGCATCAATAAGCGCTCTTTCCTTCTCCTCCGCCAGCAGTGCACGGTCGACGGCCACCGCGACCTGTCGAGCCATCGAATCGAGCAGCGAAACACCTCCGTCCGACGCTCCCGTTACGATCGCAGCCTCTGATAATCGAAGGGCCAACACGCCAACGCATCCCCGGCCGGCAAGCAGAGGAACGTAGCGGGCCTCGGCCGTAGGGAAGTGCTTCGCACCCGCACCCGCGGGTTCGAGATGCGCCGCAGTCCATTCCGCAATTGCAAAATCGTCACCTTGCGATGCCTCTGCCCCAGGGGAACAGATCGCTTGGCCAAGGCGGTCCTTCACTTGGACGCGGATCGTGGCGGACCCGAGCCCGCCTTCCTCGATTTGAGTTACCGCACGCTCGCACACCTCGTCGACGGTCGCCGCGTCGACCAGTGCCCTCGCCAAGCCGTACAGGGTTTCCACTCGCTGTTCGTTCTCTCTCGCCATCCTAGCCTTTTCTCTCAAACGCTCGTACAACGAGCTGACGAAGACCGCAGTGACGAACATGCCGGCGAAAGTAAGGACATTCCTTCCATTCGCGATCATCAGGCTGTGATACGGCACGAGGAAGAAGTAGTCGAACGCCACAACACTAGTCGTCGCTGCGACCAGTGCAGGCTGGTAGCCCAGAACGACCGAGACCGCCGCGATGGCGAACAGGTATACCAGGATTACGTTATTGAGGTCGTCGCGGCCGACGATCGCCAGGTTGAACGCGGTCACCGTTACGATTGCCATCAGACCGGTCAGAGTACGTAGGGCGCGGCTTACTGATCGTTGACGGCCGCCTAGAAGCGACATTGGCAAAGCTGCTATCTTCAGCACGACGGGTACTCTTTCTTGGTGAAGTGTTTCCGTTACCCAGCTGCATTCCCGAGCCCTGTGGCCAGAGCCAGCTGCAAACTCCAGGCACGTGCGCGTGTTGTCGCCACGGTCCTTCGCTCGACTCCGGCGACTCTTGTCCGGCGTGGCCGTCCCACTCGCTCTTGTCGTGGAAGAAGTTGATCGGTCGGGTACTGTTGGCATCGAAGGATGCACCCGCGGATAAGCCGCGCAACACTCAGCGGACCGATCGAAACCCTTGTCTTGCAGCAGGGAAGTGCAGATTCGGGTGAATCAGGCCGGCCCCGGCCTATCAATAACCTGCGCACCGAGGGCCGGCCTGACTGGCGCTCGCATTCGATTCAACCTCCTTTCGTGGACCTAGAGAAGCGTGAACTACGGGTGGTTTCGTGTGCTCGATCGGAATTGTAAATTTGTGGTGGCGATCTGTGATCGATTCCGAAACAAGGAGCGCCGCGATCCGCTTTGCCAGGCCACGCCCACTGTCCCTGTCCTTGGCCGACCTGTAATCCAGGTGCCGATGAGAGGTCGATCCTGGGTGGTAGGCAAAACCAAGGGCGTGCTCGCACGCGCGCCCACGTCGGCCGTGTGATCGTCGTCAGAGCAGGCGCGGTTTCCCGCTGCGGGCAGTGGGATGGCCATCCATGTCGACCTCGCCATGGCGGATACGTTGTGGCGCTCAGGCCGCGCGCCTCAATACGGTCCGGTGGGCGAGGTGATGGTGGCACGCGCCGTCGCGCATTCGCCAATGTTGCGGTATATCCACCGAAGAGGTTAACCCATGTCCAACCCCGCGCCGATCAAACTGCATGAATCCGAGATTGCGATCGCGTTGTCCGAGCTGCCCGGTTGGCAGAGCAAGGGCGGAAAGCTCCATCGCGAATACAACTTCGCCGACTTCGTCGCCGCCTTTGCGTTCATGTCTGGCGCCGCCCTGGTCGCCCAGGGCATGGACCATCACCCCGAGTGGTTCAACGTCTGGAACACGGTCCGCATCGACCTGGCGACCCACGACGCCGCTGGCATCACGGCGCTCGACGTGAAGCTGGCGCACGCAATTGAAACGCTGGCCAGCCGACTGCTGGGGAAATGAAGCCGATCGAGCTACTCTTCGAGCGTGACGGCCTGCCGCGATTTGACCTGCCCGCTGCCCTGGCGACCAGCTACGGTGGCGACTTCGGCCTGGCGCGGCCCGCGCTCTACGCCAACTTCGTCTCCGCGGTGGACGGCGTGGTGGCGTTGCCAGGCCCTGGCGAGTCGGGGGGCGTGGTCAGCGGGGCCAGCGAACCCGATCGGTTCGTGATGGGACTTTTGCGCGCTACCGCCGACGCCGTGTTGATCGGGGCCGGCACCTTTCGCGCGGGCTCAGGCGACCTGTGGCACCCCGAAACCGCGTTCCCCGCGGCGCGCGACCTTTTCGCAGAGTTGCGCAAGCGGTTGGGCCTGCGTCCTCATCCGCTCTTAGTTGTCGTCACCAGCTCGGGCGATATCGATCTCGGGCAACCCGCGCTCCGCGATTGCCTCATCGTCACGACGGCTCTAGCCGGCGCGCGCATGTGCGGCAAGCTTCCAGAAGGCGCGCGGATCGCCAGGCTGGATGCCCACCCTTTCGGAGGCAAAGCGCTGCTGGACCTGCTTTCCTCCGAGGGGGCGCAGGTTGTTCTCACCGAAGGGGGCCCATCCCTGGTCGGTCAGCTCCTCGAGGAGGGCTTGCTCGATGAGCTGTTTCTCACGACATCGCCGCGGCTCTTCGGCAGGCGGCCGGGAGATGGACGCAAGTCGCTCGTCGAAGGCATCGACCTAGGTGGACGCTCGCTCGATCTGTTGAGCGTGCGACGCCACGAATCCCACCTATTCCTGCGTTACGCCTTGTGAACACAATCGCCGGGCCTCGGTAGGTCCGCCGATCCTTCGCGGCTGCGTATTCCACGAAAGCATCAGGAGAGCCTGTTTGCCAGCCCACATTCCGGAGCGCGAGTAGGCGAACAGGAAGTACCCTGAGATGATGGGCCATCTCGAATGTCCGGCGACCCGTGAGCGCGGCGTGCGACCGCCCCGGCCTCTTTCTTACCGCGTTGCCGCCACTACTTCCGCCCCTTCGCGGCCGGCGTGGAGACTCGGGGCGCCTACGATCTGGGCGCCGTCGAGATCCAATAGCTAGCTGGGATTGACCTGCTAGATTCGGATGCATGACGAGGTTGACGATTGGGTTCGGCCTGGCGTTGGTCGCGCTCGGAATCGCTGGGTACTTCGGTACCGGGGCGGTTCACCCGACGGCGCTCATTCCGGCCGCAGTGGGCCTCGTGCTCGTCGTTTTCGGCATCCTCGCCCGCAATCCCAAAGTCCGAATGCACGCAATGCATGGCGCGGCTGGCACCGCGCTGATTGGCTTCATCGGATCGGTCGCGGGAGTCGGACAATTACTGAGAATGGCAACCGGTAAAGCCATCAAACATCCACCAGCCGCCATCGCCCGCTCCGTAATGGCTATCCTCTGCTTGGCCTTTATCGCCTTGGCCGTGAGGTCATTCGTCGCGGCACGGCGAGCAAGGAGGGGGGCGTAGGCCGAACACCTTCATCGTGCTCCCTGCCTCGACGGTGATCGTAGGTACGACGCTCGCGTATCGCGCGAGAACTCCAGCTACGACCTGGAACATGCGCCGTGATCAGCTCGCGCGCCGTAGCACCTTCGAATGCGACCGCCCGTCGGATACGACATCCCCCCCGCCCTCGTCCAACCGTCCGACTTGACCGTCCGCGCAGCCGTAGCCCTTCTGCGTTCCCCAAGAAGCGAGTCCCAGAGTGGTGCACGTCGTCTCTGCCGAGTTCCACCCGGGCGACGTGGCGAAGGAGAGGTCCCCCTTTTCTGCAGCGGCCTACCGAACCCCGGTTCTACCTACCTAAGAAGCCGAAACGGCGGGCGCTAGTCCGCCCATCAGTGGCACCATGTTCTGGTTCGCACCGCGAGACCTGACTGACCCCGTTAAGGGTTACCGCGCGAATCTCGTCGCAAGTTGCGTCAGCACGGGCTGCGGGTTGCCGAACATCGTGCTCGGGCTCGCAACGTACGACTTGACTCACTCCATTGAACGCGAGTGCGCGGAGCTGACCACAACCGGCGAGCTCAAGCGCCGGGGATTCCGCGTAAACCGGGGCGGTCGAAGCCCCTCCTGCGGTTAGCATTGTTAATGCAAAAACCATGTCAACAATCATTGGGCACCTTCCTAGCGATGCTTCAGATAGAGAGCCTATCCAAAACTTAGCATCTTTTTGATCTTAGTTTACATACAGGCAATATTCAAGAGAGCATAGCGCCGGAGTATCCGCCCGTGCCAATCGGCGTTGCGCACAGCAAGCGCACCCGCACCCGACCCGGCTGCCGTCCCCTTGATGACAATCGACGTTGAGCAGTGCAAGCCCCGCCTTCGCCGTTCGTGGCGCGGAAGGACAGTGCTCCGCAGTCAGTCAAGCTTTCACTTCTCTCTCACCATATCTCGTAAACCGCGGCCGCCTACGCGGGGCGCGTGCGCCGCGATGTTCTATATTCAAGATTCTGCTACACAGCATCCGCACTTGGCGGGCTAACTTGCTCTGGCGGAATCCGGTGCTCCATGACTCCTGGCGCTATCAGGCGCAAACCCTGGCATGGTCGTCGAGCATCTCACCCACGTGCCGCACGACCATCATCATCCCCACACGGAGACAAGCCACGCCCCGCACGGCCCGGACAAGTTGCCCGGCATCACCCATGTCGTTGCGGTGGGCAGCGGCAAGGGCGGTGTCGGAAAATCCACGGTCAGCGTGAACCTGGCCTTGGCCCTGCAGCAGGTTGGTGGACGGGTTGGGCTGGTCGATGCCGACATCCTCGGTCCGAGCATCCCAGGTATGCTCGGCTTGCCCGCCAACCAACCACCCATGACAACAGCGGACCACACCATCTTGCCGGCTGAGCGACATGGCCTCAAGACCATGTCCATGGGCGTTCTCACCGGCGATGACAACCCGGCCATCTTGCGCGGGCCCATGGTGAACAAATACTTGAACATGTTCATCGGCGGTGTCGCATGGGGCACGCTCGACTATCTGGTCATCGATTTGCCGCCCGGAACCGGCGACACGCAGCTCACCCTCGCGCAGAATGTGCCGCTTTCCGGGGCGATCATCGTGACCACGCCGCAGGACGTGAGCCTCAAGATCGCGCGGCGTGGGCTGCGCATGTTCGAAAAGGTGCAAGTGCCCATCCTTGGTGTCGTCGAGAACATGAGCACCTTCACTTGTCCGCACTGCGGAAGAGACACCGACGTCTTTCGCCGTGGCGGCGGCGAGCGCATGAGCAAGGAGCTTGGCGTGGCGTTTCTCGGCTCGATTCCCCTCGACGCCGATGTCGTCACCTGCGGCGATGCGGGTCTGCCCATCGTGCTGGAAAAGCCCGAGTCCGTCGCCGCAAAGGCCTACCTGGCCATCGCCACGACCTTGGCAGCGCAACTGCAGGGAAGGACCACCACCGCCTTAAAACGGTTTTCCTGGGAGTGGAACGGCACCGACGCAGGCCCCGGGTGGGCCGAGGGCGCGACCGCCAAATCTGGCTCGCGCACGACGGCGATTGGCCTGCGGAAAACGAATCCCAGAACCTTGTCCGTGCTGTGGGAAGACGGCCGGAAAGGTGATTTCGACGTCCGAGATCTCCGGCTTGGGTGCCCCTGCGCCTTGTGCGTGGAAGAGATGAGCGGCAAGCTCCTCTTGGATCCAAGCAAGGTGCGGCCCGACATCGCCCCCGTAACCCTGACCAGCGTGGGCAGCTACGGCATCACCATCAAGTGGAATGACGGGCACAGCACCGGGATCTATTCCTTCGAAAGTCTGCGCGCGCAGGTCGAATGCGGAACGAGCAAGAGCGCGGAAGATGTCTGAAGCCCGCCCGGTCCCACTGATTGCGATTCGCGCGGAGGTCCTGCTGAGCGACCCGAACATGTGCAAGTTCACCGTCAGCCAAAGCGTTCACCCGGGTGGGCCGTTTTTCTTCGACCGTCCGGAGCACGCCGCCGGCTCGCCCCTTCCCGAACAGCTATTCGGCCTGGCCGGCGTTGCCCATGTGCTGATCTCGGAAAACGTCGTCAGCGTGGGAAAGCTCGCCGAGGTCGAATGGTCGCAATTGAAAGCCGCCATCGGTGCCAGGATCCGCGCCCAGCTACTCACTGGCGCACCCTCGATCCTGGAAAACACGTCCCCAAAGGTACACTGGGGACGCCCCGACACCGAGGTGCGCGCGGCGATTCAGGAGTTGCTCGACGGTGAAGTCAACCGTGGCATCGCCGGACACGGTGGTAGGATCTCGCTGGTCGATTACCAAGATGGGAAACTGCGAATCGCCATGAGCGGAGGCTGCCAAGGATGCGCATCCTCGCAGGTGACCTTGCGCCAGGGCGTCGAGATCATGGTGCGAAATGTTGCGCCCGAGGTCGTGGAGATCGTTGACGCCACCGATCACGCTGCCGGCAAGACGCCATACTACGCGCCGCCCTAGTGTCTCGACCACGGCGTAGTGATTGTCGCCACCCCAGCTCCGAGCCGAGACCTCCGGGAGTTGTTGCCCGACCTTCGAGGACGTTTCGGTTGCGAGAACACTAAACGCTTGCCCAGTTAGTTTGCGACCGGTAGGTTTGCGGGAGATAAGAGCAGCCGTGTTCTTCGTGCGTTCGTTCCTGGAGGTGCCCGTCGAGGTGAGCAATTGGCAGCGCTGGAACTTCGGCCGAATTGTGAATATTGCGACAGGGACCTTCCTCCCGATGCCACGGAGGCTTGGCGAGCCGGTAGGGGCAGCCGATCCGCTTCGGACCGGACAGACGGCGGCGGAGCCGGTCATGGATGATGCTCCGAACGGCATCCGATTCGGTGCAGGAATGGCGCTGTTCCTGCGGCGCCCGTGGTTTCCGCGAAACCGTCGCTCACGCCTCGGCGGGCTTTCGAACTACTACCGGCGAGAGGCAGCGTGATTGCCGCGCACGGAATTTTGGCACCAGACGCGAAAGTGTGGAATGTCTGCGCACACAGCTGCGCTGGAAATACAGATGATTTCTCAAAATATGAGAATTTGCCAAACTGTAAGTGTGCGCCACGCCTCAGCTATTCTTCAAACCGTTCGGTGCGCTAGCTGGTAAGATCCAGGAGTCGTCGTGTACTCATGGGACACTTGTGTTGCCGGGCAAAACGGTGAACACGCACGAGCATGCTCTCGAGATCAACCCTGCTCGGATCGATTCCTGCGAGCGAAAGCGCCGCGCGTAAGGTCGCTTGGCTGGCGTGTTTACCCAGGACGAATTCGTTGCCTAACCGGCCCACCGACGCTGGTTCAAAAGGCAGATAGGCCAGGGAATGCTTCTCCAGGCCGGCGCAATGGATGCCGGACTCGTGGCGAAACGCCGAAGCGCCAAGAATGGGTTTACCAGGTGGGATGTTGCGTTTGGCGGCGGCCATGACCAACCTTCCTAGTTGCGCGAGCATCGCTGTGGCCACGCCACTCCTTCGCGGCGAAAGCCTGTCGAGAATCATGACCACCTCTTCGAGGGCGGCATTGCCGGCCCGTTCGCCCAAACCCGCGACGGTCACGTCCACGGAGGCTGCGCCCGCCTCGATGGCAGACACCGCGTTCGCGGTCGCCATACCGAAATCGTTGTGGGCATGAAACCCGATGCCCATCGGCCCAGCCCAGGCAACAGATCTGGCAATCATATCTTGCGTTCGGGTTGGGGTCAGCGTGCCCACGGTGTCCGCCAGTCGCACCCGATCTGCGCCGCAGCTTCGCGCCGCTATTACGAACTTTTCGAGAAATTCAAGCGACGTGCGGCTGGCGTCCTGCGCGCCGATGGACACAAAGGGAAAGCGCCCACGCGCGAGCTCAATCAGCGTTTTCAGCTCGCTGAGCACGCCCTGCTCGTCCTTGGCAAAACAGGCCATCAGTATGGGCGACACGGGAAAGGACAGGTGTACCGCCGAGAGCCCGCACTTAGCAGCAGCTTCGATGTCGTCGCGGCGAGCCCGGCACCAAGCCGTCATCCGAACACGGCCGTCGAGCTCAAGTAGCGACCTGATGTCCTCAATCTCCTCGGGGCCCATGGCCGGCGTTCCCACTTCCAGCTCAGGCACGCCAGCCTCGACCAACGCCCGAGCTATCGCCAGCTTTTCCTGCCGTGAGAAGACCACGCCGGGAGCTTGCTCGCCGTCGCGCAGTGTGGTGTCCACCAACCAGACGTCGCGACCAGCCGATGGGGCGTTCATCCGCAACCACCTCCTCCGCCGCTGCACCCAAGCCCACAGCCGCTGAATGTCCGCCGCAGTGAAGCTGGGATGGGCGTTCCGCCGTACACAGCCGAGAGCCCCTCTTCGATGAGGCCCTCCATCTCAATGACGTCAAGCCCGCTCCCGGTGAGCACTCGACGAGGCGCCGCACCGACGCCGGTGGTTAGCACGGCTCGGCAGTCGTGCAGTAGATCTGCGAGATCGAGCCAGCGTTTGATCCCGCTACCAGAATCGGGTGCGTCGCGGACAGCAACGGGCACGTAAGCCAAGTCTTGTTCGGCGAAGATATGGAAGCAGGTGGCTTCGCCCACGTGCTGGTTGACCAGCATGCCCTCGCGCGAGGCTACGGCAACGTAGGGCCGATCCTTCGTCGGTTTGTTGGCTAGGAGAGAAAATGCCTTCGGGTCTGGCATGCCCTGGGCCGGCTCGCCGATAAATCCGCAGGCATCGGCCCGGCAGCGTGCGCAATGGGACATCTGCGGAAGCTCCTTGCTCGCGGTAAGGCGAGCGCCCGCCATCATCTCCGGCCCGGGCTCGCCGAGCGATTCGAAGGGCGTGCCCTTCACAGGCACCATGGCCATGGTGTTCATGATTTCCACTCCAGCGGCCCGAACATCGGATGCGACCGTTGCGATCTCGCCGTCGTTGATGCCAGGAAGAACGATAGTGTTGACCTTCACGAGAATCTTCGTTTGCTTGAGCCGAGCCATTGCCTCGCGTTGCCTGGCCAGCAGGAGCTCGGCACCCTGCACGCCCCGGTAGACGCGGTCCCGAAAGCGCACCCAGCGGTAGATCTTCGCGCCCGTGGCTGGGTCCACCGTGTTGATGGTCACGGTCACGTGGCTGACCTTCAGCTCGACCAATTCGTCGATGTGTTCGACAAGTCCGAGCCCATTGGTGGCAACACATAGGAGAATGTTGGGGAACTCTTCGCGCACCAGGCGCAAGGTTTCCATGGTTTCCACCGGATTGGCGAACGGATCGCCCGGCCCGGCAATGCCCACTACCGTAAGGTGCGGCATCTTCGCGTACACCGCCTTCAAATATGTCACCGCCTGGAAAGGCGACAGCAGCACGCTAGAAACACCGGGGCGAGTTTCATTGGCGCAATCGAAAGATCGATCGCAGTAATTGCACTGCAAATTGCACCTCGGCGCTACCGGTAGGTGGATTCGCGCCGCTTTTCGGTACACCTCAGGGTTGAAGCAGGGATGGTTGGCAAGGTCGAGTTTGGATTCGAGCTTCAGTACCGAATCTCGCCCTCTGGTCAGGTCTAGCATCACGTCACCTCGACCAAGATCCATGCAAATCCGAGGCCAGCTCATAGCACTGTCTTCACTCGATACACGCCGCCGATGGCGAGAAACTCGTCTTCACCTTTCAAAATGCCGCGAGGAAACAACTGGCTCCAGAAGAAGACTTTCACTGTTGGCACGCGCACCTCCCACACTGTGGATCCGAACTCGAAGGCTCGTTCTGAATCCGGCGTGAACGAGCTCAGGTTGTTGAGGCGAACGATACGCTCGCGCGGAGAAATGACTTCAAGAGTCTGGTAATCGCCGGGGTCGTGCGTTCCACGGAAGAGAGCGAAACTGCTCTCGCCGGGATGGCGCCGGCCGAGCTCGTACTGGCAGAAGGTGTAGACCAGATCGAGCTGCGAGTCGATGGCATTGCTGCCCGCCAGGCCCTTCATGCGGTCGGTCGCAAAAGCAAGCTGCCCATCGGGGTCGTTCGCAGTAACCTTCCGGCGGTGAAAGGTCGGGCGCAGGCCGATGCGGCTCTCGACCCAGGCCTTGAGCACGGCTCCTTCGACGGAGTTCGAGTCCACGCCCCAGCCGCGCAAGTAGCGCACGTAGGTATTGCGCAAGCTGCGCCTTGCACTGAGCGTGTGTTCGCGATCGAGCTCGTAAAGGTGAAACTTTGCGGTGATGTGCTCATTGAACAGGCGGGTGCGCTCATCGGGATTTTCAACGCTATCGAGCCGCTCGAAGAGGCGTCGACTGCTTGCCTTTACGCCCTGGATCTCGAAGCGCTGCGGCTGTTCGTTAAACTTCAGGCTGCCAATGTACCAGGCCGGCAGGTCGCACAGATTCCAGGTCAGGGTCCAGTTCTCTTCCATCGTTTATGACTTCACCTCCATGGGGTGTCGAGCGAAATCGGCAGCCCCTTGGCGAGCGGCGAGTGATCGATGAGCTGATCAGCCAATGTCTGGACTTCCGTTCGCACGTTGGGATCGAGTTTGCGCACCCACTCGCGCGGGATGGCCTTGATACCATAGTAGGCGCCGGCGATGGCACCCACTATGGCACCGTTGGTGTCCGCATCGCCACCTTGATTGACAGTCGCCATCAAACAATCCTCAAAGGAGGAGGTCGAAAACAAAAAGTGCAGAACCGTCTGCATGCTATCTACCACGTAGGCGGTCGATAGCTCGTGGTACGGTTCGTAGCGAAATTGCGGAAATTCTTCGGTCGTCAGGTCCGCTTGTCGTCGCAACCGATGCATAGCGTGTCCAATGAGGGCTAGCTGGACCAGGCGACCAACCAAGATGCACGCGGCGTCTGAGAGCGGATGATGGTGGGTGATATGCGCCTGCTCGATGGCCTGCGCCTCCATCAACCGGGCGTCCGCCAGCGCAGCCAGGGCAATGGGTGCCATGCGCATCACCGCCCCGTTGCCTGCGTCGCCTTCGTTGGGCGGACCGTGCACGGTCCCGTGTGTGATGAAGCGCGCGATGCCACGGCGACAGGTGTTGCCGACGTCTGGCGGCCGGGACTGGTACCAGACCACAAAGCGTCGGGCAATGTCCTCGGCCGAGAAGCCGACAGCCACGATCGAGCGCGCGATGCACATGGACATCTGAGTGTCGTCAGTTACTTCGCCCGGCCGCAATCGCAGCCAGCCGCCGCCGGTAAGCTTGCGGTGAACGCCATGTTGCGCCCGGATCTCCGAGGCGGTCATGAATTCCACGGTGGCGCCGAGAGCATCGCCGATGGCCAGCCCGAGGAGGCTGGCCCTGGCCCGCTGGCGCACATCGGGCAAGTGGGTCAGGTATTGGGTCACTCAGTTGTTTCACAGGTAGGAAAACCCAACGGCCGAGCTGCTCTGTTTGGCATCGAGCAGCGTGTTGACCACACTATCGAAGAGTTGCATCGTGCCCCGATAGCCGACGTGCAGCAGACGGCCTGCACCCAGGCGGTCGTGGATGGGAAATCCGGCACGCAACAGGGGGATGGCAAGGGTGCGCGCCACGCGGTAGCCCTTACTACTTCCAATCAGTAACTCGGGCTTGAGCCGGGCGCAGGCCGTTTCGATGGAACCGAAGTCGGTATCTTCAAGCACTTCTTCGACGGCACCAGCGGGTAAATCCGCCAGCGCGTCTCGCAAGGCCCGATTGCGTGCCCCGGTGGCACACAAGACGGGCCGGGCGCCGATCTCGGCGAGAAATCCCGCGAGTCCGGCCACTAGCTCTGGATCGCCGTACACCGCTACCCGTTTGCCGAATACATACTTGTGACCGTCGGCATACGCATCGAGCAGCCGTCCCCTTTCCTTTTCAAGCCACTCGGCCATAACCTTGCCAGAGATCTCGCCCAAGGTGTCGCAAAAACCATCGCAGGCCCGAATACCAATGGGCAGCCTAAGAATGCGGGCTGGTGCTCCGCGCTCGGCCAGCAGGGTGCTTGCGCGCGAGGCCTTCCCCGTCAAGGTCAGATCCAGTGTTGCCAGCGCCCTCGGCATCTCGGCGATCTCCTCGACGCGTGTGCCGCCGTTGGGGAGAGGGCAATAGTGATCGAGGATGACCCCGTCGAGCGTTTCTGAATAGTCCGGAAGGATGGTCGGCTTCACTCCGTAGGCGTCCGCAATCTCGCGCAGGTGGCGTAAATCCGCGGGCGAGAGGATGGGTGGCAGGATGTTCACGGATCCGGCTTGCGGTCCGCGCTGCGTGGCCAGTGCTTCTACAAGCGCGCAGACCATGGCGTGATAGCCCTCGACGTGGCCGTCTTTGAAACTGGGGGTAGAGGCCGGGACCACCGGCAGATGTGTGCTGCGCTTTTCATTGTAGTTTCGGAGGAGTCTTCCGACATCCTCTCCGATGACCTCGGCCAAACAGGTCGTGGCCACGGTGACCAGTTTGGGCTGGTACTGCCGGACCACATTGTCGAGAGCGCGATGCAGATTGGATTCACCGCCAAAAACCGTCTGCGATTCGCCGAAGCTCGAGGAAGCCACGTCCATGGGCTCGCGGAAGTGGCTTATGAGATAGCGGCGAATGTAGGTCGCGCAACCTTGGGCACCGTGGAGCAGCGGCACGGCATCGCGTATGCCCACGCTGGCCAGGGCGGCTCCAAGAGGCGCGCACAGAGTGCACGGGTTGATGGTCGCATCGCCCAAAGTGGCGTGGAATGCCTCGTCCTCTGTGGCGCAGCTCATGGGGTCACCGCCTTGGCCTTCGCCACCCTGGCACTGGTCGACTTGCGCGGCATGAGCGCCCAAATTGGGCTCGTTGCCGTGGCGTGGATCTCTCGCGCGAAGGCTACCGCGCCTTCAAAGCCGGCCAGCGGGACCTTACGCTCGTGGTTGTGATCGCAAAATCCCAGACCCAGCTTGTAGGCTATGGGGCGCTCTTTGACTCCGCCGATGAACACGTCGATGTCTTGCTCGACCAGAAAGTTGGCCAACTCAAGCGCGTTGGTGTCGTCGACGATGACGGTGTTCTCATCGCAGACTGCTTGCAGCTCTTCGTATTCCTCGCGGCTGCCGGTCTGCGTACCCGCCAGCGCCACGGTCACGCCCAGCTGGCGTAGCGCTCGTACCAGGGAAAATGCCTTGAAAGCACCGCCCACGTATAGGCCGGCGCGCTTGCCCTGCAGATCCCTCTTGAATTCCTTGAGCGCGGGCAGCACCTTGCCAAGCTCTGCGCGCACGATTTCTTGCGCCCGCCGCGTCACGTCCGCGTTGCTCAGTCTTTCCGCCACCTCGTAAAGCGCGTGCGCCGTGTCCTCGATACCGAAGAACGACACGCGAATGAACGGGATGCCATACTTCTCCTGCATGGCTTTCGCCAGCGGAGTCATCGATCCCGCGCATTGAACCACGTTCAGGCGCGCTCCGTGGGCTCGTCGGATCTCGTCGACGCGACCATCGCCGGTCAGCACCGACACAACCTCCACGCCCATGCGGCCGAAGTATTCCTTGATGATCCAGCTTTCCCCGGCGACGTTGAAGTCGCCCATCAGATTGATCGACAACGGCCCAACGGAATCGATGTCTCCGGTCCCGATGAGCTGCAGTAGTGCGCGAGTGGCCGCGCTGTAGCCATCGCGTTTGGTGCCGCGAAATCCCTCGGACTGCACGGCAATGACGGGTATGCCAACATCCGCTTCGACCCGCTTGCACACGGCCGCAACGTCGTCGCCGATCACACCGACCACGCAGGTCGCGTAGACGAAGGCGGCGCGCGGCAAGTAGCGCGCAATCAGACTGCGCAGAGATCGCTCCAATCGCTTTTCGCCGCCGAGGACGATCTCTCGTTCGCGCAGGTCCGTCGAACAACTGATGCGGTGCAGCTCCGGACCAGAAGACAGCGCGCCGCGGATGTCCCAGGTGTAAGCCGCGCAGCCCACAGGACCATGGACCAAGTGCAAGGCATCGGCGATAGGATACAGGACCACGCGCGAGCCACAGAAAGTGCAGGCGCGCTGGCTGACCGAGCCGGCCGCGCTCGCCTTGTCGCAGGTCACGGCCACGGTACCCTGCTTGCTCGTGCGGATGACTTGTCCTTCCCTGTCGTCCAGCACCTTGAACTTCATGGCATTCCTTTCAGGTCACGTCCAGCTTGCCAACTGCGCGCCGCAGCCGGTCGACCGGTACCACATCACGTGGACGCGCCCGAAACGATAGCTCCCTGTCACTGCCTCCACGCGCGTAAAGCGCGTGTGTGCGTTGCAAGGCGCCGGCGTAGAGCGGGCGCCTTTCATCTTCGGACAAGGGTGGTTGGCGTCGTTCAAGCAGCTCCACCTCTTGGCCAAAGCGTTTGAGCACGGCAATCCGATGTACAGCCAGTACCGCGGGGTCGAAAGCAACGTCGAGTAGCCTGAAGAGATCCTCGGCAGCGTCGATCTGGGCGATGTCCTCACGAAGGTTCATCGAGGTCACGCGACGATCGGTTCGAAGCTGAACGCCTTCTTGTTGCAAGTCCGGCCACAGGCCTCGCAGCCAATACAGCTTTCCGGGTTCTTGACCGAGGCGAACATCTTGGCCGATTCCTCCTCGTCTACCTCCTTGGGGGCCAGAACCCCGTGGGCACATATCTTCATGCAGCGGCCACAGCCGATGCACTTGGTATCGTCCACGGCCTTCACGAACTTTGGTGTCCATTCTTGCCGGCCGCGTGTGAGTCCCGTGACATACGACATGATGTCTTCCTTTCTATTCCTCGTCGATTTGCTCGATGTGTTTCAGGCGGGGAGCTGCACCAAGGGTCTTCGCCAGCCACGGCGGAAGGTCACCTCGCAGCACATACTGAAGCTTTCCAACCATTTCAGATACCGAGGTCTCGGCCTGCGTCTTTATGGGATGGATGTGACGGGCGGCGAGCTTGGCTGCCGCCGGTCCTCCAATCTGGAGGGTACAGACGATGGAACAGCCTGAAAGAGACGTTGCGCGTGTAGTAATTCGGTCTTCCCCCGCCTTGCCGTCATCGGCCTCCTCCGGCCACTCCAACGTGCCGACGCATGCGGCCTTGTCCGCCTCTATCTCCCATAGGTAGAACGTACTCGCACTCCCGAAGTGCTGGTTGATTCGTTCCCCATCGCTGCTGGTGAATGCGACTTTCATCACTTGCTCCTCCTTCGGTCCGTCAGCGCATGATTTCGAAGTGGCGGTCGTCACAGGTCTCGTCCTTGATATCGATGAACTTGTTGCAGATCTCGGTCAGCATGTTGATGGCGCCCTGGTAGCCGACGAGGGGCCGACGGTGCAGGTTGACCCGGTCGAAGATGGGGAAGCCGAAACGGAAGAGCGGGATGTTGGCGTCGCGGGCGATTTGCTTGCCGTGGGTGTCGCCGATGATGCCATCGACCTTGTCGGTCATGACAAGAGAGCGGAGGTGCCACAGATCTTTGTTCATGTAGACCTTGCTCGTCTTGCCGAAGGGGGAGGTATCGAGCAATGCGTGCAGCTCGCGTTCGAGCTTTTTGGAGCCCTTGGAGCACAGGATGTGGTACGGCGTGGCCCCCATCTCGAGCAGGAACGAGACATAGCCGAGGAGGTAGTCGGAATCGCCGTAGACCGCGAACTTCTTACCGTGCATGTACTGCTGGGCGTCGGTCATGGCGTCCACCGCGCGGCCGCGCTCGGCCTTGAGCTCGGCCGGTACGGGCTTGCCGAATAGCGAGGAAAGCTTCATGAGGAAGTCGTCGGTCTTGGCGACGCCCATGGGCATGGGCATGGAAACATGCTCGCCCGCGTATTGTTCCTTGAGCCAAACAAAGGTCTTGGAGGTGGCAAAGGGCGCCACGGTCACCGTAGCCTTTCCGTTGATGGAATCCGCGGCCTCTTGCAAGGAGGTTCCGCCGGGATAAGGTCGGTAAGTGCCGTCATTAGGAGAGTCGAAAGTCTCGGAGATATCAGCGAGGAAGGTGTACGGGATCTCGAAGAGCTCGAAGATCCGCTTGTACTCGCGGTAGTTCCCGGTGTTGGCATCGAAGCCGGCGATGAAGTTGAGCTTGCCCGTGCAGCGCCCCTCGACGGCCTTGTCCTCTGTGAGGGTCTGCAAGAGGCTCATGAGCATGGAGTCGTAGCCATGCACGTGCGATCCGCTGAACGAGGGTGTGTTGGCAAAGGGCAAGAGAAAGTCCTTGGGGATACACCCCTTTTGCCGGGCGTTACCGATGAACGATCTTAGGTCGTCGCCGATGACCTCGGGCATGCACGAGGTGAAGACCGCGATCATCTTTGGCTTGTAGAGCGTGTAGGCGTTCTCCAGGCCCTCGTGCAGGTTGTTCTGGCCGCCGAACACGGCGCCATCCTCGGTCATGGAGCTGGAAACCGCCGGCGATGGCTCGCGGAAATGACGGTTGAAGGTTGAACGGTAGTACGAGGTGCAGCCTTGAGCGCCGTGGACAAAGGGCAGGGTCCCCTCGAAGCCAGCGGCGGCAAGATACGCCCCGAGGGGCTGGCAGGCGTGGGCTGGGTTGACCACGAGGGCCTGGCGAGCGAAGTTCTTGAGCTTGTAGTCCTCGCCGTTGATCCATGCAGCGACGCGCTTCTCATCTTCTGCAGATATCTCGGTGACGGGCTTGACGGGCAATCCTAGATCGTTGGACATGATGAACTCCGCTAGAAGGGCGCCTTGACCAGTTTCCAGGTGGGGCTGTTGACAGCCATATCGATGTCCCGTGCGAAGACCGGAAAGCCCTTGTAGCCGTGATAGGGACCCGAATAGTCCCAGCTGTGCATCTGGCGAAAGGGGATTCCCATTTTCTGCAACAGGTACTTTTCCTTGATGCCGCTGCCCACCAGGTCGGGTTTGAGGGTGTGGACGAATTCTTCCAGTTCGTATTCACTGACGTCGTCGTAAATCACGGTTGCGTCAGGCATCTCGGGAGAAGTCCGCTCATAGTCGTCGCTGTGGGCGAATTCGTAGCCCGATCCCACAACCTGCATACCCAGATCCTCGTAGGCGCTCACCGTGTGTCGCGGTCGAAGTCCGCCCACGTAGAGCATGACCTTCTTGCCTTCGAGGCGTGGCCGGTACTCCTCGATCACTTTCTGCATCTCTGGGTCGTACTTGGCAATCACGGCCTCGACCTTATCCTTGATGGTGTCATCGAAGCGTTCGGCCAATTTACGCAGGCTCGACTTGATCTTAGTTGGGCCGAAGAAATTCAGCTCCAGCCACGGGATTTTGTAATTCTCCTCCATCACGCGGGCCATGTAGTTCATGGAGCGGTAACAGTGGATGACGTTCAGCTTCACCTGGTGGGTAGCGGCGATGTGCTCGATCTGGCCGTCACCGGTCCATACGGCCTTGACGTTTAAGCCGCACTCCTCCAGAAGTGGCTTCGTTGACCAGGCGTCACCGCCGATGTTGTACTCACCGATGAGCGCGATGTCGTACGGCCCGGCCGGTTCGCTGAACTCGCGGGTCTCGATGATGTAGTCGCGGATAGTATCGTTCGAGATGTGGTGGCCGAGGGACTGGCTTACCCCGCGGAAGCCCTCGCAGTTGCAGGGGATAACGGGAAGGTCCAATTCCTTCGACATCGTCCGCGCTACCGAGTTGATGTCATCACCGATGAGCCCGACCGGACATTCGGAGAGGACGGAAATCCCCTTTGCCAGGGGAAAGAGCTCTTTGGTTTCCTTGAGTAGTTGGGCCAGCTTCTTGTCGCCCCCGTAAACGATGTCCTTCTCTTGGAAGTCCGAAGTCATCTGCATGGCGAAGTTGGACACGCCGTTGATCCCCGACATGAGGTTGCGGCGCGTTCCCCAGGAATACCAGCCGCAACCCACAGGACCGTGCGAAACGTGGACCATGTCGCGGATGGGGCCCCACACCACCCCTTTGGCGCCGGCATAGGCGCACCCACGCGCACTCATCACGCCGGGCACGGTCTTTCGATTGGACTTAACGCACGCCGATGCGGCCTCTGGATCGTTGGGAGCCAGGTGAGGCGCCCGCTTCTTGCGAGCCTTCTCTGGATAGACCTCAAGGGTGCGGTCGATCATGGCTTGGGTCGACTCGCGCGTGATGCCTTCCACCTTCTTTTTGACATCGGCGGACATGATTTGGTTCTCCTTGGTGACTCGAACTAGGCGTGGATTGCGGCGGCGGGGACTCCCACGCCGGGCACGTCGTCTTCGATAATGCCGAACTCCATTAGCAACTCTTCCAGCTCTTCCATGGCCAGTGGCTTGGGGATGACCAGCAACTTGTTTTCGGCGATCTTCTTGGCCAATTGGCGGTACTCCTCGGCCTGCGGATGGTCCGGCGAGTACTCGATGACGGTCATGCGGCGCAATTCCGCTCGCTGCACTTGATTGTCGCGCGGAACGAAGTGAATCATTTGCGTGCCCAGACGCTTGGCCAAGGCTTCGATGAGCTCGGCTTCCTTGTCGGTGTTGCGCGAATTGCAGATAAGACCGCCCAGGCGCACCTTGCCCGACGTGGCGTACTTGAGAATGCCCTTCGAGATGTTGTTGGCCGCATACATGGCCATCATCTCGCCTGAAACAACGATGTAGATTTCCTCGGCTTTCCCCTCCCGAATTGGCATGGCGAACCCGCCGCACACCACGTCGCCAAGCACGTCGTAGAACACGAAGTCCAGATCTGGCGTGTAGGCGCCTTCGGCCTCGAGAAAGTTGATGGCGGTGATGACCCCGCGGCCTGCGCAGCCAACGCCCGGCTCGGGACCGCCCGACTCGACGCACTTAACTCCGCCGTAGCCTAGCTTGAGAACATCGGACAATTCCAGATCTTCCACGGTGCCGCGCTCGCGAATCAAATCCATGACTGTGGTCTGGGCCTTCGAGTGCAGCATCAAACGAGTGGAGTCGGCTTTGGGGTCGCAGCCAACGATGATAACCTTCTTGCCAAGGGAGACGAGCCCTGCGACCGTGTTCTGAGTCGTGGTCGACTTACCGATGCCACCTTTACCGTAAATTGCGATTTGCCTCATTGTATCCTTCCTGTTTCTTTCAATGGTTCCGAATCTTCGTTGGGAATACTGATCGCTAACGTGGTGCAATCGTGATGCCGGGTGCGAAGCGGCGTGTTTCCGTCAGTCAGACGCAACTACGTTCGACCATTTGGGCGAATAGAGGAGCGTTTTCCGTCGAGATTGTCGAAGGCGGTGGCTGTGGTTCGCGGGGTCGTCATCCACGCTGGCGGTTTCCCGATGGTGGCGACGATTGGCGGGCTATGACCGCCGACCCCATGCATGATCCAGCCATGACCGGCCTGTGTACGAGCCTCCTTGGAACGCTGCACTCCGTCCTCCGCACCCGCGTGGAGTTGGGCTCGAAAGCCTTCGCCTTCGCCAGCAACTGGTCAACCTCCGGCGCACATCGGGTCGCCCGCGCGTGCGCATGGCCGAGCGCGCCTTTTGGCTCGTTCTCTCTCGCCTATGGTCGCGCTGGGCGGACGTGCTTGTCATCGTCAAGCCAGACACCGTCGTCCGCGGGCATCGGGCTGGCTTCCGCTGTTTCTGGCGTTGGAAGCACGTCTACCCTCTCCGGCGCAAGGTGAGGTTTCCCCGGAGACCAAGGCGCTCATCCGCCAGATGGCCAAAGCCAACACATCGTGGGGAGCGCCAAAGCTTCCGGCTTGTCGACGCTGCGGGGGTCGGGGCACGCCGTGCAGGGCATGCTAGTGCGCCTGCCCCGGAGGGCCGCCGAGCATGATGACGTGGCCGATGGGCTGGGCGCCGATGCCTAGGAATAGGTCGGCGTGCCTGAGGGGTCGCGAGCGTCATCGACGGCGGCGTTCTGGCCGGAGACATCGGAGAAGCGATTGGGCGGATTGCGCCCCTGTTCGCGACCGCTCGTCCGTTCGAACGCCTCGCCTAGCCACCTGAGCTGCGCATAGGCGCAATGCAGCCAGACCTTGATTCTCTGGCGATCCAGGCGGGAGAAGAAGCCGTTGGCAAAGTCAGGATTGTTCGCGGCAGCCCAGAAGCTAGCGTCCTTTCGATCGATCTTTTGCATAGCTGCCGACTGCAATTCCGGCAACTCGATAACCACTGCCCCAAGCTTACTTGCCTTGACGCAGGTCTCGGAGCCATCGAAGAACGAGAAATCCTTTCCACGTCCCAAGTTCTTCACGATGCAGATTCGAGCCATCGTGCCGTAGCGCTCGAGGAGCCTATCGAGAGTCAGCACGGAGTCCTTACCGTCGTCCATGACATGCCAGAAAACGACGCCAACATTGCACTCGCGTGCCAGATCCAACACACCCGCCTCGGCAATCCATTTTGATAGTTGTCTCTCGCTTTGCGCTGGCAGATCTACGAGGATGCGACGGTCGCTCTCGGTCGCGAGGGTCAGAATCGCGTCGGCGCTCTCTGGACGTTCGAGGTCGACCGACCGTGTGTAGTCCGCGTAGTGACGTAGGAGTGCACCGTGCGAAGCATCCGCATCGAGGGCAAGGAATGACAGCTCTCGATCGATCAGATACTGTGCGCACAGACGTGCGACGACGGATTTTCCTACGCCACCCTTTTCGCCGCCAATGAAGTGTATTGTGCTCATGCGCCTACGATGACGATATGGGGCCTCAGGTTCCAGCGATGGCGTTCTTTTTTTCGCGAGCCCGGCCCCGGCTCATCGTCGCAAGTCCAGCGTCAGTGGAAACTGTGGGTTGGGTGGCTCCGCCTCCAACACCATCGCCCCGGGCGAATGGCCGAAGGGAATGAACCTGGTCCGCCGTCGGCTCTCGGCTTCGAGGGCGTTGCGCGGGCGCGTGTCGAACGCACGTCCACCGGGATGCGATACGTGGTAGGTGCACCCGCCCACGGCTCGCTCGCTCCAGGTATCGAAGACGTCGAAAACTAGGGGCGCGTGCACGCCGATGGTCGGGTGCATGGCCTCGTGGGGTTGCCAGGCCCTGAAGCGCACGCCGGCCACGAACTCGCCAGGCACACCTGTCGATGTTAGAGGCAGTTGGCGTCGGTTGCACAGCACTAGGTGTCGCCCGTCGGTCATGTTGCGCACGCGCACTTGTAAGCGTTCGAGAGAGGAATCCACGTAGCGGGCCGTGGCGCCTTGAACGCCTTGCTCTCCGAGAACGTGCCAGGGCTCGAGAGCTCGGCGCAATTCGAGCTCGAGCGAGCGAACCCGAATCGAACCCACCAGTGGGAAGCGAAACTCGAAATGCGGCCGGAACCAGTCGGCTTCGAACGGAAAGCCGGCGTGGTCGAGATCCGCGACCACGTCGTCGAAGTCCTCGCGAACGAAATGCGGAAGGAGGAAACGATCGTGAAGAGCCGTTCCCCAGCGTACGAGCCGATGGTTATAGGGACGGTGCCAATGCATGGCCAACAGGGCCCGGACGAGAAGCTGCTGGGTCAGGCTCATGCGCGCGTGAGGCGGCATTTCGAAATTGCGCAGCTCGAGAATGCCCTGCCGGCCCGACGCCGTCTCGGGGTTGTACAGCTTGTCGATGCAGAACTCGGCGCGGTGGGTATTGCCGGTCACGTCCACGAGAAGATGGCGAAACAGCCGGTCGACCAGCCAGGGGACGCAAGTCTTGCCTGCTTCAATCTGCAGAAAGGCAATTTCGAGCTCGGCCAAGGCGTCGTGCCGGGCTTCGTCCACGCGCGGGGCCTGGCTGGTGGGACCGATGAATAGGCCGGAAAAGAGGTAGGACAACGAGGGGTGGTTGTTCCAGTACGCGAGCAGGCTGCGCAACAGATCCGGGCGCCGCAAGAATGGGCTGTCGGCCGGGCTACGGCCACCCAAGGTGATGTGATTGCCTCCGCCAGTGCCACTGTGCCGGCCATCGAGGTCGAACTTTTCCGTAGCAAGCCCGACCTGCCGCGCCTCCTCGTAGAGAGCCGTGCTGACGTCGCACAGTCCCTGCCACGAAGAGGATGGCTGAACGTTGACCTCCAGCACGCCTGGGTCGGGGGTCAGCTCGAACTTGCCCAAACGTGCATCCATCAAGGGAGGATAACCTTCGAGACGTACAGGCAGGGAGAGCGCCGCGGCCGCCCCTTCTACGGCACTGGCCAGCTCGACAAACGCCTCCACGGTAGGCAGCGGCGGCAAGAAGACATGTAGTATGCCCCGCCTAGGTTCCACGCAAAGGGCCGTGCGCGCCGCGCCAGGCGACCATGTTCCCCTCGAGGGTGGTGTATCCTCTCCTTCGTTGAGCTTCTTGGGCGTGGTTTGCACGATCACCCGCCCGGGCAAAGGTGGCCGGGCGGCCAGCGGATCGGGCTCGGGGATCTCGACTCGATCGCCTGGTGCCACCCAAGGCAAAGAATCGAGGGGCAGGCGATAGCCCATCGGTGAGTCTCCCGGAAGAAGAAAGAGATGCTCGCGCCGCAGATGCCACGGACCGCTCTTCCAGCCCGATCCGTGCTCGCAGACGATGGGCAGAGCGTAGCCGACGACGGAACCGAGCGAGGCGCTGAAGACGCGAGCCAAACGGTCTCGTTCGAGCTCGTCGTCGAGCCGCGAATCAAGAGGATCTACGTTCACGGGCAGTCGGCGTTCACGCCAGAGATAGTACCAAACGTCTTCGTAGCCCGGCTGTACGTGCGTCGTCCCCACCCCTAGGCGTTCGGCCAAAGCACGGATGAATGTCGCCGCCTCGGCCGCCCCGTGCCCGGGGCGCGCCACCTCTTCTGCCACGAGAAGGCCGACATTCTCCCAAATCGGGACGCCATCATGTCGAAAATAGCAAGCGATGGACCAGCGCGGGAGCGGTTCTCCCGGATACCACTTGCCTTGTCCGTGGTGAACCACGCCGCCAGGCGCGAAGCGATGGCGCAGCCGACGTACCAGAGCGTCGGCCATGCGAAACTTCGATTCTCCGAGAGCGGCCGTATTCCATTCCGGAGCATCGGGATCCTTGGCAGACACGAAGGTTGGCTCGCCACCCATCGTGAGCCGAACGTCTCCCGACTCCAGCGTGCGGTCGATCGTCTCCCCCACGCTTGCTATGCGAGCCCAGGCCCCGTCGGTGTAGGGCTTGGTGCTGCGTGGTGCCTCGGCCACGCGGGTGACCGACATGCTAAACGAAAACGACTCGTCGAGCCTATCGTCGTCGCTACGCTTGTCCCACGCGAACGAGCCCGCGATCGGAGCAGCGGAGCCGGGATCGGGGGTACACGCGAGCGGGATATGGCCTTCACCCGCCAAAAGGCCACTCGTAGCGTCGAGACCGACCCAACCGGCCCCGGGCAGGAACACCTCGGTCCAGGCGTGCAAATCGGCCACGTCCTCGGATACGCCCGCCGGCCCCTCGACCGGCTTTTCATCCGGTTTGAGCTGGACGGAATAGCCCGAGGCAAAGCGGGCGGCGAACCCCAGGTGTCGCAGGACTTGGCAGGAAAGCCAGGCGAAGTCACGACACGAGCCGTGGCCGAGGGTCAAGGTCTTCTCGGGCGTGAACACACCGGGTTCCATCCGGATGTCGTAGCGCAGTAGGCGCTGGATATGCCGGTTTATGTCCACCAGGACGTCCATCGTGCGGCGGCCATCCCGCGCGAAGCAGGTACGGCAGGTCTCGACCAGGCCCGCTAGGTGCGATTCGAGCGGCAAGACCTCGAGATACGGGTGAAGGTCACGGCGCAATCCAGCCTGGTAACGAATGGGCAGCTTCTCGGCGTCACTATCCAAGAAGAAATCGAAAGGATCGATGGCAACCAGATCCGCCAGCAAGTCAACTTCCACCTCCAAGGAAGACGCCGGTTCGAGAAAGACCAGCCGCGCCTGGAAATTCCCGAAGGGGTCTTGTTCCCAATTGAGAAAGTGGCGCTTCGGATCGACGCGCAGGGAATAACCCTCGATCGCCGTGCGGGTGTGCGGCGCCGGGCGTAGGCGCACCACGTGCGGGGCGATGGAAACCGGCCGATGGTAGGCGTAGCGCGTAAGGTGGCGTAGTGAAACTCGCATGTCTGATTCTTTTCACACCGTCATTAGGAAGTCTTTGTTGATCTGAATCGAGAGATCCGCGATCTGGCCAATCACCCCTGAAAGGAATTGGTGCAGGCCGTCCTTCAGTATCCGGTCCATACGGGCAAAACGCAGGCGAGAGCGCAGCTCTCCCGCCAGACGTAGGGCCTCGAGGTCCCGCCCTCCGGCCAGCTGGTCCAAATCCTCGGCGATCTCATCCGTGCAATAGCGCAGGCTTCGCGGCAGCTCCGGGCGCAGTGTGAGCAGCTCGGCAACGCGTCCGGGCTCGATTACGTCGTGGAAGAGCTGGTGGTAAGCACGAAGCGCGCTGACTTGCTTCAGCACCGCACCCCAGGCGTAATAGATGCTGGCCGGCTCAGCGTCCGCCGCCTCGGCTAGCACCTGGTACTTGACGTCGAGGACACGCGCGGTCCCAGCGGCCCGCTCCAGAAATGTTCCCAAGCGCAGAAAGTAGAATGCGTCGTTATGCAAGGGCGTGCTGTACGAGACGCCTAAGAAAAGGTTCGCGCGCTCGCGCACCCACTCGCAGAATTCGTGAGACCTGGTCTGATCGAAAGTCTCGCCATCAAGATCGCGCATCCCCAACCATGTTCCGTTGATGCTTTCCCACATTTCGCTCGAGATCACGGAACGCAAAGCACGAGCATTCTCGCGGGCGCAGCGCACGCAGAACAGAATGCTCCCGGGATGGTCTTCGAGAGCAAAATGACGAGTGATGGCGTCCGGGTCGGCCACATCGTCAGCACCCTCGACCTTCGGCAGACCGCCCAAGATGGTAACGACGGCTTGCCACTCGTCTTTGCCACGACCCATCGTTGAATCTGCCGCCTGTAGGGAAATGCTGCGGCTCGCTTCCAAGATACGTGCGATATTCTCCGCGCGCTCTACGTATCGGCCGGTCCAGAAAAGATTCTCTGCTGTTCGACTTAGCATGGGAGAGCCTCTCGTAAAGTCCGCTATGGCTGCAATACCCAAGTGTCCTTGGTGCCCCCGCCCTGAGATGAATTCACGACAAGAGAACCCTTGGTCAGCGCGACGCGCGTGAGCGCTCCGGGGACGACGACGCTTTTCTCTCGCCCCGAGACAATGAAGGGGCGCAGATCGATGTGGCGAGGCGCGATTCCCTCCTCGACGAACGTGGGACACGTCGAAAGGGCCAGCGTCGGCTGCGCTATATAGCCGTCCGGGTTCTGTTTGATGAGCGCGCGGAAGTGGGCTTGTTCTTCCCGGGTGCTGCGCGGACCGATCAGCATGCCGTAGCCGCCCGACCCTTGCGTCTGCTTGACTACCAGCTCGTCGATGTGCTCGCACACATAGGCGCGCTCGTCGGCCTTCGAACAACAGTAGGTGGGGACATTGGCGAGGAGGGGCTCCTCGCCGAGATAGAAGCGAATAAGCTGCGGGACGAAGGGATACGTCGACTTGTCGTCGGCCACCCCCGTGCCGACCGCATTGGCCAGCGCCACGCCGCCATGGCGGTAGATGCTGAGAAGGCCAGGAACACCGAGCACACTCGAAGGCTTGAATGCCAGCGGATCGAGGCTGTCGTCGTCGATGCGTCTGTAGATCACGTCGACCTGGCGCGGGCCGTGTGTCGTGCGCATCCACACCCGGCTATTGCGCACGAAAAGGTCCTGGCCTTCGACAAGGTCCACACCCATTTGCTCGGCAAGAAAGGCATGCTCGAAATAGGCGCTATTGTGAGGTCCGGGGGTCAATACCACCACCGTCGGGTCGCCATCCGCGGAGGGCGGCGCGAGCGAGCGAAGACTACGCAGAAGCTCGTGGCAGTAGTGATCCACGGGTGCGACACGCACTTCACGAAAGAGATTTGGGAACAGACGTAGCATGGCTGCGCGGTTCTGCAACATGTAGGAAACGCCCGAGGGCGTGCGCAGGTTGTCCTCGAGAACATAGAATTGGTCGTCGCTGACCCGCACGAGGTCGATGCCCGCAATGTGGATGTACACGTCGCCAGGCACGTCCACGTCGCGCATTTCGGGACGGAAGAGGGAGTTTCGCAGAAGGTGGGACTCCGGCACCACGCCAGCGCGGACAATGTCCCGACGGTGGTAGATGTCGCGCAGGAACATGTTGAGGGCCTTGACCCGCTGTTTCACTCCCACAGCGATCTTTTCCCATTCCTCCGCGGACATGACGCGCGGGATGACATCGAACGGGATCAGGCGTTCCGTTCCAGCGTTGTCACCGTACACGTTGAAGGTGATGCCGATACGCTTGAACAGCAGATCCGCATCTTTGCGCTTTTGGGCAAAGATGTGGGGTGCAGTGGATTTAAGCCAGGTCGAAATGGCGCGGTAGGGGACCCGGACCTCGGACTCGCTGCGCGCCTGCCAATCTGCCGCGGAGCTTTCCGGCGAGCACGAATCGCACATTTCGTCGAAGGCCGTCCTAACCAGGCTCTCTCTGACGGACGGATTTACGCCCACCGGAGAGATGGCGCCGGCGCGCGGCACGCGCCGCAGTGTGAGGGTTGTGTTGCAGCTTCTGCTTTCGACCGCGGCTGTTGTCATGTTTTCTCTGGTGATGGCAAGTTGTGGCCAGGTTCGTGCCTTCTCACTGTTAACTACCGACGGGTGGGCCGCTCAGGGAGTTTGCGCAGCCTGGCTGCCGCGCGAAACCGCGGGCCCGGTGAGACCGAGCTGGTGCTGAAACCACGGCATCGCGATGCAAGCCGGGGACCAATGGCGGCGGGAGACGGGTGACGATTGCGTTTCAGGCATTCAGGTGCGTTAATATGGTTGGCACGCCGCTGGCAAGGCGACACTGCGATCCAAAGGAGATTGGATGCGCCTGTCCATCATTCACGAAACCAAATACCGCTATGCTACGCCGGCCGACTACACCATCCAGTGCCTCCGGCTATGGCCCCAGACGTCGCTTCGGCAGAAAGTGCTGAGTTGGAGCTTGGACATCCCAAGGCCGGCATCACCCTTCTCCGACGGATTTGGCAACATCTCGCACCTGCTGGTCATCGATGGGCCCCATCATGAAATCCGTCTTCGCGCCTATGGGGAAGTCGAGGTCGAGGATTCGTCGTTAGACCTGCCCGAAATCGGACCGCTCGGCCCTGATGTCTACACGCGTTTCACCGCTCTCACCGCCCAAGACAGGGCTCTCAACCATTTTTCTGAAACCTTTCGCCGCCAAACCATGAACGACCGAACGGCCGGGGTCGAGGCGCTGATGTTGGCCGTACGCGAGGAAATGGACTATCGGCCTGGCGTCACCCAAGCGGGCACTACCGCCGCGCAGGCATTTTCCCTAGGTGCTGGTGTGTGCCAGGATCACGCGCACGTATTTATATCCTGTTGCCGGAAATTGAACATTCCCGCCCGCTACGTAAGCGGCTACCTGGCGCCGAAGAACAGGGCAGCGGCGAACCTCGGCCAACGGACCGCACTGGCCAGCCACGCCTGGGCCGAGGCCTGGATTGAAGGCTTGGGTTGGCAGGGGTTCGACGTGGCCAACCGCACACGTGCTCACGGTCGCCACGTGCGAGTGGCGGTCGGACTCGACTATCTTGACGCCTGTCCCGTGCGTGGATTCCACCGCGGCGGCAAGGGCGAATCGCTGGACGTGGACGTCCAAGTGAGCGAAGCCGCGTACCGGGCAGAGATTCTGTCATGAAGACCTACCCGCGCACCGGAACGACAGGAGCACCATCAAAGGCGGCAGCAACTTCCGCAGCAATTGTGAATGCGGCAGCCTGATGCTCCACCAGAGCGCGGGGAAAGTTTCTGTAACGTAAATTCCTAGAGCGGACCTGGAAAAAGAAGCGCACTATTTTCTTGGTATCGACGAGGGCCTCGGTGTTACGGAAGGGGATTCGCGCTCTTCAAAACAGCACCAGACGGTAACGCCCAGGGAAAGCAATGACCATTTCTCGGCACGAGACGCGGTCTGCCGATTAGCAGAGCGGTGTGGGAGCCATAGTGCGCATGCTGACTACGCTACAGCGCCCGTCTCCCGGCCATCCGCGAGAGCGATAACCAATCGGATTCAAGCATTCCGACACGGCTACTCCGCAGCAGTGTCGCCACCGCCCGCGGACAAATCCGGGGTCGGTGGGACCTTTCTGGGATCCGCGTTGGCCCAGTCCGCGTGCGCGCATGGCACGACCGGACTTTGCACGCGCGTCCCTCGCTTGGTGAATGAGCTGGCCATCGCCCACGCTAATGCAGTTTCGCCTCTCTGCTGGATCGGCTATCCAAGCTCGATCTCTTGGTCCTGAATGATTTTCTCATTGGGACACTGAAGGATCATCTGCGCCCGGGTGACCCATAACGCACACGTCGTCGGCCTGCGCGGTCCATCGATCCGTGAAAAGAGCGTATGCTACCCGCCAGGAGACGCCCTCTCTCTAACCCCAACATCCCCCGTCGCTTCGCTCGGCACCCGAAATGGACCCGTCGCTTCGCTCCGATTCCCTGCCCACGTGCTCCCGAGTCACTGCCCAGATCGTCCGGAAGGCGCAGCCAGACGATCTAATGACCAATGGAGAGGCCGCTCGCCTGCTCGGTCTCTCGCCTGACATGGTGCGGATTCGGGAGCGCGACGGCCGCTCGCCGGCCCAGCGAACAACGAACGACGTGCGCTTCTTACGGCGCGGCGATGTTGAGCACCTCGTGGCCGAGCGGTCTCGCGCGGCGAGCAAAGAAGACCCGAGTCCTGCTCGCCCCGGCCAGCGAACGCGCGGCAGAACCGAGGGCGACAAATGAGCAGGAAGCAGCCAACGAAACGAAGGGCGCATGTCCCTTCTTCTGGCAAGAAGCCAGAACCTCGGGCCGGGCAGCATACGAAGCAGCAGGCTCCACGGGCAAGTGAGGCGGACAGCACACCGCGCGCACGCCCACCACGGTTCGGTGAGAGCGGCGGTCAGAGCAGCAGCCTGGTTGTCGTCGGGATCGGAGCTTCTGCTGGAGGGCTCGAGCCTCTGCAGGAGCTTCTCCAGCAGGTCCCCGCCAAGAGCGGGCTCGTCTTCGTGGTTGTGCAGCACCTCAAGCCCCACCACACCAGCATGCTCGCGGAGCTGCTGAGCCGGCACACGGCCATGCCGGTGGTCCAGGCAGCGGACGGAATCCGTGCAGAGCCCGACCACGTCTACGTCATTTCCCCGGGTACGCTTCTGACCCTCACCAAGGCTGTCCTCCAGGTGGCGGCGACTGACACTACCCCGGTCTCGCCGATCGACGCCTTCTTCCACTCGCTCGCCGAGGACCAAGGCGACCACGCGGTGGGCGTCCTCCTCTCCGGCGCTGGTCACGACGGCACCGTAGGTCTCCGCATGATCAAGGAGCACGGGGGGCTCACCCTGGCGCAGCCTCCTGACACCGCCAAGCATGACAGCATGCTCCAGAGCGCGATCGGCGCGGGGCTGGTTGATCACGTCGTCCCGGTAGAGCAAATGTCCGCCAAGCTGACCGAGCACGCAGAGCACCTCGCCAAGCTCGCTGGTGCCCATGCTGCCGTGAAACTTGACGAGCAGCTCGCCACGCACCTCGGCAAGATCTGTTCGCTGATCCATCAACGCACCGGCCACGATTTCAGTCGCTACAAAGATGGGACGCTGTTGCGCCGCATTGGGCGCCGTCTCCAGGTCCGGCACCTGGACTCGGTCGAGGACTACCTGCAGCTCCTTGAGAAAGATGCCGCAGAGGCGGAAGGTCTGCTCAAAGATCTCCTGATCGGCGTGACCCAGTTCTTCCGCGACCCCGACGCATTTCAGGCTCTGGCTCAGGAGATCATTCCCCGCATCGTGCAAGGCAAGGCCGCCGCAACGCCGATCCGTATCTGGGTTCCCGGCTGTGCCTCGGGAGAAGAGGCGTACTCCATCGCCATCTTGCTCCGCGAGCACCTCGATCGACTCGAGACGCGGCGCTTCGTACAGATCTTCGCGACCGACCTCGAGGCCGAGATGCTCGCCGACGCGCGCCATGGCCGCTATCCCGCGCGCATCGCCGAGCACGTTTTGCCCGAGCGTTTGGCCCGTTTCTTCGTGCGCGAGGGACAGACGTATCAGGCGGTCGAAGAGCTGCGCGAGATGTGCATCTTCTCCCAGCACAGCCTGATTCGGGATCCCCCTTTCTCGCAGCTCGACCTTATCTCCTGTCGGAATGTCCTCATCTACCTGAGCGCCGCGCTGCAAAACAGGCTCGTCCCGCTGTTCCACTATGCGCTTCGACCCGGCGGTTTCCTGTTCCTGGGGCCATCCGAAGGGATCGCCGGAAGCCCAGAGCTGTTCGAGGCCGCGGACAAGAGGAATCGCATCTTCCGCCGCAAGGAGACGATCACCCGCCCGATGGTGGAGTTTCCTCTCTCCGGCCGCAGCGCGATGCGGGCGCCCCCCGGATCGGCAACGGCACCCACGGCGCGCGAGCCCGCGGCGTCCAGCGCGCGGGAGAAGATTAGCGCCGCGTTCGAGCGAGCGCTTCGAGACGACTACACGTGCCCATCGGCGGTCATCAACGAGCGTGGCGACGTCTTGTTCATCGCCGGGCCGATAAGCCGCTACCTGCAGCTTTCGGCGGGCGCGATGACCATGCCGAACCTGCTCGAGTCGTTCCGCGGAAGCCTCAGACATGAGCTGCGTCTGGCCCTGCGCATCGCCAAGTCGGGGCGGCCCAAGGTCGTGCGCACCGACATCTCTGTCGAAGTCGAGGACGCGACGCGCAAGGTGCGCCTGGTCGTGCGACCGATGCCCGCAAGCGCCCCGGAGGTAGGCCTCTTCCTCGTTGTCGTTCAGGAGGCCCTCCATGACGAAGCGACCGGCGATGTGGAGGTCGTCGCCGGTCAACAGGCCGTCGAGCAGCTCGAGGACGAGCTACGGACGACGCGCGCGGAGCTCAAGACCACAGTCGAGGAGCTGGAGTCGGCGAACGAGGAATTGAAGTCCTCGAACGAGGAGCTCATCTCAACCAACGAGGAGCTGCAGTCCGCCAACGAGGAGATGCAGACCTCCAAGGAGGAGCTGCAGTCGCTCAACGAGGAGTTGGAGACAGTCAACACAGAGCTGCGGCAGAAGGTGGACGAGCTCGGCGCGGCGAACAGCGATCTGCAGAACCTGTTCGCGGCCACGGAGATCGCAACCATCTTCCTCGACCGCTCGCTGCGGGTGGCGAAGTTCACGCCCGCCGCTACCATGCTGTTCCACCTCATCGAGGTTGACGTCGGGCGGCCGCTCGCCGATTTCGCCCAGCGTTTTGCAGGCCAAAACCTGGTCTCCGATGCACAGGATGTCCTACGCCTCCTGACGCCGATCGAGCGCCAGGTTCGCACTGCCGAGGGCGCCTGGTTCGTCCTGCGTGTCGTGCCTTACCGAACGGTGGATAACCTCATCGCTGGCGTGGTGGTCACCTTCGTCGACGTCACCGAGCTCAAGCATGCGGAAGAGGAGGTCAGGCGCCAGGGTCAGCTCGTGCATCTCTCGCACGACGCCATTCTCATTTGGCGGCTGGACGGCGGCATCGAGTCGTGGAACCGGGGGGCGCAGGAGCTCTACGGTTTCAGCCGAGAAGAGGCGCTCGGCCAGGTCTCGCAGCAGCTCCTTCAGAGCAGATTCCCGCGCCCGTGGTCGGAGATCGAAGCCGAGCTGCTCGCGGGCGGCTGCTGGGCCGGCGACATCCAACAGCGGACCAACGAAGGCCGCACCATCATCGTCTCGTGCAACCTCCAGCTGGTTCGCGGGGACGACGGGGTCGCTCGCGTCCTCGAGGCGAACCGCGACATCACCGAACGCAAACGCGCCGAGGAGGCGCTGCGCCAGACGAGCGAGCGGGAGCGCTTCCTCGCGGAGGTAATCGAGAACGCCACAACCCCCTTCGGCGTCGGTGCGCCCGACGGGAGCCTGGTGCTCTTCAACCGCGCGTTCGCCGATCTGACCGGCTACTCGCGAGAGGAGCTCGAGCAGCGGCGCCTTACCTGGGCCACCGACCTCACGCCGCCGGAGTGGCGCGAGCGGGAAGCACAGCTCCTGGCGCAAGCAAGTCGCACCGGAGAAACCGTCCGCTACGAGAAGGAGTACCTCCGCAAGGACGGCTCGCGGGTGCCGATCGAGCTCTCCGTCCAGCCAGTGCTCGACCGCAATGGCGGCGTCACTCACTACCGTTCCTTCCTCGCGGACATAACCGAGCGCAGGCAAGCGGAGGCAAAGCAAGCCTGGCCGTCTTCGTTCCCCGAGCGCAACCCCACTCCCATCACCGAGATTGACGCTGCCGGGCAGATCACCTACGCGAACCGGTCGGCTCGAGAGCTCTTCCCTGATCTATTCGAGCGAGGGCTCGCGCATCCCTGGCTCGCGGGGTTGGGAGACTTGACGCGTTCGACAGCGACGCCGGGGGCGCCGGTGCAGGCTCGCCTGGTTCGGGTCGGCGAAACGACCTACCAGCAGGCGGTCTTCTACCTCGCCGAGAGTGGGCGCTATCGCGCCTACGGCATGGACGTCACCGAACGCGAGCGGGCGGTCGATGAGCTGAATCGCCTCACTCAGCAGCGTCAGCTCGCGCTCGATGCCGCTCGCATGGGTTGGTGGCACTACGACCCAATGACGAAGATCGCCGCGTACGACGACCGATACCAGGAGATCTTCGGAGTCTCGGGCCACGAACGCGCGAACGAAGAGATCCTGAAGCTCCTCCACCCGGAGGATTTACCCCGCGTGCTGGCGGCTGTCGAAGCGGCGCTCGACCCAGCCAACCCCAAGCCGTATGCGGCCGAGTACCGGGTGAAGCGACCAGACGGAACGGAATGCTGGGTCGTGGCGCATGGACTGGCGACCTGCGAAGGCGAAGGAGCCGCCCGCCGCACGACAAGCCTCGTCGGCACCGTGGCGGACATCACCACGCGCAAGCGTGCCGAAGCGGCGCTGGTCGAGGCGCACGGCAGGACCACCGCGATCCTGGAGAGCATCGCGGACGCATTCTATTCGCTCGACGCGGAGTGGCGCTTCACCGCCGTGAACCCAGCGGCCGAACGCGCGCCCCTGGGGCGACCCGCGAGCGAGCTGCTCGGCAAGGTCATCTGGGACGTGTTCCCCGCGATACGGGACGCGCAGATTCACCAGCACTACCTCGACGCGGTCGAAAAGCGCAGCCGCGAGCACTACGAGGTGCAGTCCCCACTAAACGGCCGCTGGTACGAAGTCTTCATGTTCCCGCGGACGGGAGGCCTCGACGTCTATCTGCGTGACATCGACGACCGCAAGAAGGCGGAGGAGGCAGTCAAAGCGAGCGAGGAGCGCTTCCGTACCCTTGCCGGCAACGCGCAGGACAGCATCGCGCGCTTCGACCGGCGCGGGCGGTATGTCTATGCAAACCCATTTGCGGCTCGCCTCCTGGGCATTCCAGAGGAGGCGATCCTCGGGAAGACGGTCGAGGAGCTCGGCCGCAACATCGGGACCGAAAACTTCGAAGAGCGTCTGAGAGAGGTCTTCGACTCGGGCAAATCGCTCCGCTTCGACCGCAGGAGCACGGAAGGTCGATGGTTCGACGTCCAGCTCATCCCGGAATTTCGCGACAGCACCGTCGAGACGGTGCTCTCCTGCGCCCGAGATATCACCGAACGAAAGGCCGCCGAGGCCGCGCTGCGAGCGAGCGACGAGCGCCTGAAGCTGGCGCAGCAGATTGCCCATCTCGGCAGTTGGGAGCTCGATCTCGTCGAGCGTCGCCTGTCCTGGTCGGACGAGGTGTACCGGATTTTC
This sequence comes from uncultured delta proteobacterium, assembly GCA_963849735.1. Classification (GTDB taxonomy): domain Bacteria; phylum Myxococcota_A; class Polyangia; order Fen-1088; family Fen-1088; genus Fen-1118. Next base: position 25,567 of record CAWKJE010000031.1, on the reverse strand, counting down.
GGTCTCGAGCCGCGGGCGTTCAGCGCCACCTACGAGGCCTTCCTGGACGCCGTACACCCGGAGGATCGCGCCGCGGTCGACGCAGCCTATTCCGGCTCTCTACACGATGGCAGAGACAGCTACGAGATAGAGCACCGCGTCGTCCGCAAGGGGAGCGGTGAGGTCCGCATCGTTCATGAGAAGTGTGAGCATGTTCGCGATGCCAGCGGCCGCATCATCCGTTCGGTGGGGATGGTGCAGGACATCAGCGAGCGTCGGCGCGCCGAAGAGCAGTTGCGAGAGAGAGAGCAGCGCCTCCGGCTGGCCACCACGGCAGCGAACCTGGGCGTGTTCGAGTGGGATGTGCCATCGGACATCGCGCGATGGGACGACCGGATGTTCGAGATCTTCGGGCGAACGCGAGCCGAAGGCCCGATTGGCCGACATGCATTCTACGCCGAGGCCCTCGAACCCGAGGACCGGCTCATGTTCGACCGTGCGCTTGCCGAGGCGGCGCGGCCCGATGCGCTCCTCAGAGTGGCCTGCCGCATCCGCCGCCGCTGCGACCACCAGCAACGATGGATCCAGTACGCTGCGCGCTTAGACCTTGCGCCGGATGGGTCGCCCGAGCGGATGATAGGCGTGCTCGAGGACATCACCGAGCGCAAGAATGCCGACATTGCGCTGCAAGCCACGACGCAACGCTTCTACGCGGTTCTCTCTACCATGTATTCAGCCGTCTTGCTCGTGACGAGCGAGGGTCGGGTAGAATTCGCCAATCAGGCGTTCTGCGACTGCTTCGGTCTCGACGATGCGCCCGCCGGCTTGGCTGGGCTCAGCGCCGGCGACATGATTGCAAGAATCAGGGATAGCTACGCGCATCCTGACGAGGCTATCGCCCGGATCCACGAGATTGTCGATCGAGGAATACCGGTGAAAGGCGAAGAAGTCGCCATGCGGGGAGGGGCGACGATGCTGAGAAACTTCGTTCCCTTGGAATTGGGCGGGGCATCGCACGGGCGACTCTGGGTGCATATCGACATCAGCGAGCGCAAGCGTGCCGAAGAGACGCTGCGCGAGAGTGAATCGCGCTTCCGGCACCTCGCCGACGCGATGCCTCAGCTGGTGTGGACGGCCGAGCCTGACGGAACGGTTGACTACCTTAACCGCCGACACGAAACCCTGAGCGGTGCGTCCAGAGGGGATGATGGGACCTGGACGTGGAGTCCTGTCATTCACCCGGACGACGTGCAAGCGACGCTTGCCGACTGGGACCATGCCGTCCGTACCGGCCAGAATTACGAAGTTGAGCAGCGCCTTATGCTCGCGGACGGCGCCTTCCGCTGGCATCTCGCCCGCGCTACGCCCATTCGAGACGAAAGCGGCCGTATCCTGAAGTGGTATGGCACGACGACCGACATCCACCAAATGAAGGAGGCGCAGCGGGCGCTTCAGGACGCCGACCGAAGCAAGAACGAATTCCTGGCGGTGCTCTCGCACGAGCTTCGCAATCCGCTCACCCCCATTCGTAACAGCCTCTACGTGCTCGAGCGCGCGGTCCCAGGCGGCGAGCAGGCGAAGCGCGCCCAGGAAGTGATCGGCCGACAGAGCGACCAGCTAGCGCGCCTCGTTGATGACTTGCTCGACGTCACGCGTATCTCGCGCAACAAGATCCAACTCCAGAAGGGTCCGCTGGAGCTGAACGACCTCGTTCGTCGAACTGTTGAGGACTATCGTTCATTGTTCGAAGGCAAGAGCATCGCTGTCGAGGCGACTTTCGCCGCAGAGCGGCTGCCGATCAACGGCGACGCGGCGCGCCTCGCGCAGATGGTCGGTAATCTCCTCCAGAACGCGGCGAAGTTCACGCCAGCCGGTGGTCGGCTCATGGTCAGCACGGCTGCCGCTACGGCGAGAGGACGCGCCACGCTCCGGGTCGTCGATACCGGGGTGGGCATCGAGCCGGCGATGCTCCGACGATTGTTCCAGCCGTTCATCCAGGCCGAGGCGACGCTCGACCGTAGCAAGGGCGGCTTGGGGCTCGGGCTGGCGCTCGTGAAGGGTCTGGTGGAGATGCATGGTGGAGAGATCTGCGCGCACAGCGACGGACCCGGCAAGGGTGCGGAATTCGTGGTCGAGTTGCCGCTCGACGTGGCAGCGGCCCACGAGTCCAGCCCCACGGCAGCCAGGACCGCAGGGAGGCGCCGACGTGTGCTGATAATCGAAGACAACATCGACGCGGCCGACAGCCTGCGTGAGGTGCTCAAGTTCGGCGAGCACGTCATCGAGGTCGCCTACGACGGTCCCGGGGGGCTGGTCAAGGCCCGTGAGTTCAAGCCGGAGGTCGTGCTCTGCGACATTGGCCTGCCCGGCATGAACGGGTTCGAGGTGGCGCGAGCGTTCCGAGCCGACGACTCCTTCAAGGGGATCGTCCTCGTGGCGCTGAGCGGCTACGCGCTCTCCGACGATTTGCAGCGCGCCCAGGACGCTGGCTTCGACCACCATCTCGCGAAACCGCCGAGCTTGGAGAGACTTGAGGGGCTGCTCGCGGGAGCGCTCCCTTCGAAGGCTGCCGGCTTTCCTTGATCCGCTCAGCGGAGAGGCGACATAGTGAGCTCGGCGCAGACAGAGGCGCGCGGTGCTCGCAGTCCGGAGGCAGATTTGCCCGGCGAGGTCACCACTGCTCGTCTCCTCGTTTCCGGTGTCGGGCTTCGGGTTTTCGCGGAGTACGGGCCTGCTCGCTGCTCGGAGACAGGTTGGCCAATCGATCGAGGTGCATGCGGATGTGGGCTGCCTCTGCCGGCGTGTGCGCGAGCGCGATGGCGCGGTCGAAGGCGACGCGCGCCTCCTCCTTGTGCCCGAGTTGTTCCAGCAGCGAGCCCTGGACCCCGAAGAAGTAGAAGTAGTTGGAGAGCTCGTTCGCGAGCGGTTCGATCATCGCCAGCGCGGCGTCGGGGCCTTGCACCTTGGACACGGCGACCGCGCGATTCAGCCGGACCACCGGGGAAGGCTCGATGTCTTCGAGAGCGGCGTAAAGAAGGTCGATTCTGGTGCCAGTCGGTGTCGCCGTATCGCTTGGCGCCCGAGTGTAGCGCCGCGATGGCGGCTTGAATCTGATACGGCCCTCGGGACCGGTGACGAATGGCCTTGTCGAGCAGTGCTCGTCCCTCGTCGATGAGGCTGCGGTTCCATAGTCCGCGGTCTTGGTCTTCGAGCAGAACGACGGCTCCGTCGCCATCGAGGCGTGCAGCTGCGCGTGCGTGCTGGAGTAGCATAAGAGCCACGAGACCCATGAGCTCGGGTTGGTCGGGGAAGAGGCGCAAGAGCAGTCGGCCGAGGCGGATGGCCTCGTCGCACAGGTGTGCGCGAATGAGGGCGTCGCCACCCGCGGACGAATAGCCCTCGTTGAACATCAGGTAGATCACGGCCGCGACGCCGGTCAAGCGACGCGCGCGCTCGGGCTGGTCCGGCGTCTCGAAGGGCACGTTGGCGTCAGACACACGGGCTTTGGCGCGCGTGATCCTCTGCTCCATGGCCGCCTCGCCGACCAGAAAGGCCCGCGCGATTTCCTTGACCGTCAGGCCCGAGACGATACGCAGGGCGAGCGCGATTTGCTGCGTCGCAGGCAGGTCGGGATGGCAGCAGATGAAGAGCAGTCGCAAAATGTCGTCGCGATAGTGAGCATCGTTGAGGCGCTGGGCCAGTGAGCTTTCGGTGTCCTCGGGCGTGGCCAGGTCATCCTCAGGTGGCAAGGGCTCTTGCTTGCTTCGCCTCCTCACCGTATCGATGGCGGCGTTGCGGCCGACCAAGATCAACCAGGCGGGCGGGTCGTGGGGCGGGCTCTGCCCGGGCCACTTTCTCAGCGCCGCGAGGCACGCCTCTTGGAAGGCTTCCTCGGCGAGGTCGAGGTCGCCAAAGTAGCGGTTGAGCGCTCCCATAACGCGCGGTCGCGCCGAGCGGAAGGCCAGATCGATCCATCCAAGGTCGTTCACGCGACCTTGCTACCTGGGAGGAACAGCGACACGGGGCGGATCTCGTACGCTCCGCCAGGATTGGCGTGGCCGAGCTCGCGCGCGACGTCAAGAGCTTCCTCCAGGTCCGAGCATTGGATGACGTAAAAGCCCAGAAGTTGCTCTTTGGTCTCGGCAAATGGCCCGTCCGTGACCACGGGTGGCTCGGGGCCCGGCTCAAGGCGTTTGCCGTAGCCACCCTTGCGAAGCGTCGTGGCCGCGGTGGTCGGCATCAGACGCGCGACTGGCCCGAGCTTGCCCGCCTTGTCGAGCCTGTCGGTCACAGTCGCCAGACGAGCCATGACCATGTCGTCCTCCTCCTTGGTCCACGAGGCCGTGATGTCCTCATTATTGTAGCAAAGCACGGCATACAGCATCGGTTACGCTCCTCTTTAAGACACGACGATCAACTATGACCGGTGCCGACAAGGCGGTCGGAAAAAAAATCGTGTGGGGATGTCGGACTCGGGCGGTCCCATTCGTCGTATCGACGAAAGGAAGGAAGATCCGTCATGCAAACCACATCGGAAGTGCGAACGGCCCGTACGAGCGGCCTCGTCGCCATGAATCAGCTCGAGCAGTCAGACAAGCAGACGCGCGCTGCGGCGGTCGAGCGTCCGCATTCGAAGCCCATCCACAACGACAGAGGAAAAACCTGGACCGGACGCGTCATCAGCGGCCTGGCGGTGGCATTTCTACTCTTCGACGCCATTCCGAAAATCCTTCAACTATCGTGGGTCGTGAAGGTCAGTACCCAGCTGGGCTTTCCGGCAGCGGCCATCCAGCCCATCGGGTTGGTACTGCTCGCGTGCACCGTGGTCTACTGCGTTCCGCGCACGGCGATTTTGGGCGCGATTCTACTGACCGGGTATCTCGGCGGAGCGGTGGAGGTCAATGTTCACGTCGGCAATCCACTGCCGAGCCATACCCTGTTTCCGATCTATTTTGCTGTGCTCATCTGGGGTGGGCTGGCGCTGCGGGACCACAGAGTGTGGAGCATGTTTGCCCGCCGATCGCCGTAGTCGGCATCTAACCCACAAGGAGACGACCCATGAAATACCTGAGCTTCATCCGCCATTCCGAGAAATATCGCGAAATACCACCACCGCCCGCGCTCATGGAGGCGATGGGTGAGCTGGTCGAGAGATCCAGGAAAGAGGGGACCTTGGTCGACACGGGCGGCCTATTGCCGAGCAAGGACGGCATGCGCGTGCGGCTGGCCAACGGCAGGATCACTGCCACCGACGGCCCATTCACCGAGAGCAAAGAGGTCATCGGCGGCTGGGCCATCTTGAAGGCAGAGACCAAGGCCGATGCCCTCCGTGTGGCAAGCGAATTCCTGGATCTGCATCGGAAGCACTGGCCTGGCTTCGAAGGCGAGTGCGAAGTGCGACCGATGTTCGAGCCGGGCATGGGGTCCTAGCGCGAGAACAGTCACGAAAAGGCACACGCGACCCACTGCTTGGCGGCCTGAACCATGTCCTGATCCAGCGTCTGATTACCTTTCAGACGACGAGCCGTCCAGGCGGTTGAAACCGGCCTGGTCCAGCTCGCCATCGAGCTGGTTGACGTTACCTATATCGAAGGCTGGCGCGTCTATCGATGCCCGTGCGTCGAGAATGCCTGTCACGCCCCCAGAACCCGGCGCACCGCCACTTCCTACGGAGCCGCCAGACGCGGTGACACGAACACCGCTGCTTCCACCGAGCGGGAATTGTGCTCCGTAGTCGGACGAGGTAGCTCCTATACAGCCGAAGTCCCCTACGGCCAAGCCTATCCCAACTGCTGCGGGCAGCATCGTGGTCTTGAGAAGTCGCCAGACCAGACTCCTCATCTCGTGCTCGCGCATCGCGCTACCTCCGTTGTTGGGTCTCTATGATAGGAGCAATCCCCCGATGGGTAAACAGGCATTAGAGCTGATTTGGCGTTGTGCGCAAGCCACATAGCCGCATCCAACCACTTCCTGGCCTCATCGATCCGAAGCTGCGGCTTGCCGTGCCGCCGCACGAGCAGCACTTGGTAGGCGCGCCTGCTGGCCGGACAAGTACTAGGAACGTGCCGAACCTGTCTTGTTTGCTGTCTGATCCGTTCCCACCAGAGCACGACTGGTGCCATCGGCACCGCACTGCCCGGCGAGGCCACCACTGCTCGTCTGCCCGCTTCCGGCGGCGCATCGGGTTTTCGCGGAGTACGACCACCAGCAATACAACGCGGTCCCTAACGGGAGAATTGGGTATCGTGAGCATGGTAGGTGGACCGTCGTGGGCGCACGAGTGTCCGCACGGTGTCGAAGGCGAAGCCCAGCAGAGAACCCCAAGCGAGTATGCCGAACAGTGCCGCGACGGCGGGAAAAGGGTAATACTGCACAGGTGCTACCAAGGGATAAGACAGCCGCATGTTGGGGGTATAGATTACCAATAGCAACAGACCGGACCACAGGGAGTAAGCTATGGCCCGGCGAATATCCACCACGAAGAGCAGGGGCAAGACGCACACGGCGTATTGAACCGCGTAGCCCGGCGTCAGGATGAGGAACACTGCCCAGGCAAGGGCACCCATCTCATAACCGAACGGACGCCGCCGGAAGGCAGCGATCCCGCTCAGCAATGTAATGACCGCCATGATCACGTAGCGGCTAGACCAGAGGAAGGGGGCCCTCAGCCTGGCGGTGATGATGCTGAATGGCTTCAAATCGCCCATGCTGTTGAGGAAGGCATTGATCCCCCAATCCAGGGGCGCGCTGTTGTATGTGACCATTTTGTGGTACATGTCGGGCGCGCTGTTGATCAGAAAAGGCGCAAAAGGCACGATAGCCAGCCCTACGCCAGCTCCAAAGTGGAGGACATCCCGACGCGAGCGACATTGCGAAAGCAAAGCTGGTATGAGGACGAGTGGCATCAACTTGACATTGAGCGCCACCGCCAGTGCAAGACCTGCCCAGAATGGGCGCCTGGCGGTCTGCAGCAAGTAAACCGACAGCAGGGTAAGTCCGGCCACGGCACAATCGGTGTTGCAATGATAGCCACTCACCAGGATGAGCGGCATGCTCAGGCCGTAAGCGGCAAAGGCGAGTGCTGCCAAGCGGGGCCTCCGGCGCCGGGACCAAATCCGGTATACGAGGGCGGCGGAAAGAACTTCCGCCAGCAATCCTAGCACCTTCATGCGTAGGCTGAATGCGCGGAGGCTTCCCGCGCTCGTCTTGAATGCCATGGCCGCCAAGTACCCCATGAGCGGAGGGTGGTTGTATCTCAGGCCCCGGGGATGAGGTTCTTCGTAGGCGAATCGAATCCCATGCACGGCGATGGTTTGGCCGTGTATCCCCCAAAACCACGCATCGTCGCAGCCGATGGAGCCCAAGGCGAGCACGAGGCGCAAAACCAGGCCCAGGCATCCCAGGCCGATGGCGAACTTCGTGATCACGCTTCGCATGGCTCGGATGCTACGCAACCCGCCGAGGTGATGGCGGTGATTCCCATCGGACCTCATGAGGGCGCCTGCCTCGCTCAAGTGCGAAAAGTCTGCGGACACGGCAGGGAAGATTATCCGCGACGGCCGCCACCCCCACCGCCCGTCGTCGTCGCGGCGCCGGTGGTGAAGGTCCAGTCGAACCGGACGTTGCCCGAGGAGGTGGTTCCGGTGATGGTCACATGGTAGGTGGTGTTCGCGGTCAACGGAGCGTCGGTATACATCACCTTCGCGGTCGAGCCCAGCGTGGCGTCTCCGTCGAGCCAGGTGTGCGAAAGCGGCGTGGTGGTTCCGTCGACAACGATCTGGTGGCTTGTCGCGGTGATGCCCTGGCTATAGAGAGTGATCGGGTAGCCGCTCGGCCAGCCGGTGGTGGGTGCTGGCGGTGTCGGGCCTTCGTTGGCGCCGTTGAACGACAGCGGAACGCCGGTCTGGCCGGCGTAGGGATAGACCGTGGTCACGGTCTTCGCGGCTGCCGCGGTTCCCGGTCCAAAATCGATGGTGTCGCAGCCCGTGTCGTCGCCATAGCCCATGTCGGTCCACCACGGCGAAAGCACCGCCGTGCGGTGGTAGACCGAATCGATGAAGGTCTTGACCGCGTCTGCGGGATTGCCCAGGAAGGCCATGCACTCGCTCCAGCCATTGCCTTCGTAGCCAGCCGCAGCGATGCGGGCTCCGGGATCCGAGCCGGTGAAATCCGGACAGCCGGAGACTTCATCGTGCGCGCTTGAGGCCGTGCAGGTCGCGTTGCCCTGATTGGTCGTGTAGTAGTTGCAGTGGTTCTGCGCCGATGTGCAGAGGGTGAGAACCAGATTGGCGCACGGGATGCCCATAGCCACGCGCACGGCGTTTTCCGTGTTGAGCGCGCTGACGGCGTCGGTCGGGGCGCCGGTGGGAGGGGCAGGGCATTGGGCCGGCGCGGCTACCTCGGACGACGTGAAGCCTGCGTCCCGGATCCCGCCGCCGGTACCTCCCGCCGCTGCACCGGGACCGCTCACCATTGAGGACGCGCCTCCCGGGCCTCCGGACGCACTTGCGCCGCCGGTCTGTACGCCACCTGCCGCTGGCATTTCGCCCGTCGAGGTGGCTCCTCCGGTCTGGACGCCGCCGCTTGCGGAGGTGTTTCCGGCGCTTGCTCCTCCGCCTCCTCCGGTCACCGAATTCGAGCAGGCGGTTGCACTAACTGCGAGCACGAGTGCAAGGAGGCAGGTGCGACACGACGATCCAGACAGAATTCGCGGCATAATGCGTAAGTGGCGCGAGAGATGCCGAATCGAGCAAACCGCCAGCGCTTGGACGGGATATGCGCCAACGAACCCTGGCGGGTCCTCCGCGCAGCACACTTGTCCGTGATGGTGCGCTTCATCCCACCTACTTTCGCCAGCCCTCTTCGTGATGGCCGGCGGACTCACTTGCGCTGCAGGACAACGAGCACCGCTTCCGCGTGCAGGTTGTCCTCGGGCCACAGCGGGCGCACCAAGCCGTCGGCATGGCTGTGTCCCGACACCAGCTGCACGCCTGAGCTGTCGGCCCAGTCGAGCAGGTCCTGCAAGGTGAACGGGTGAATGTTCTCCGACGCGTACCAAGGGAAAGGCAAGCCGGAGGTGACTGGCATCCGGCCGTGCGCGACAAAATCGACGATCACCCGCCAGTTTGCGAAGTTCGGAAACGACACGATGCCTCGGCGCCCGACACGCAGCAACTCGGACAGGACGACCCTGGGGCTTTGGACGGTTTGCAGGGTTTCCTCCAGCACCACATAGTCGAAGCTCTGGTCCGGAAACCAGCGCAATCCCTCGTTCAAATCCGCATGCAACACCGACACCCCACGCCGGACCGCCTTCAGGAGCGCGCCTAGGTCGATCTCAACCCCGTGCCCGTGAGCGCCGCACTCGCTTTCCAAGCGCTCGAGCAATTGGCCGTCGCCGCAGCCCAGGTCCAGCACGCTTGCCCCGCGCTGGATCTCATTCACGATGATGTCGTCTTGCCAGCGTGCCAGCGCGCGAGCCTGTGCTTCCCCCCGAGCCGCACGACGGCTGGCCAGGTTCACCACCTCGGCCACCCGCCACTCGAATAGTCCGGGTGGCAACCTGTCCAGGTCGCGTTGCTCGAGCAGCTCGGGATCGATGCGTGGATCGTCGAGGCGCGCCATCGGGTCAACCATCGAGAAAGGCGCGAACGAAGTTGTTCATGGCACTCGAGCCAAGCAAGAACGAATCGTGTCCGTGGGGAGACGGGATATTCGCATGCTGAATCTTCTTGCCCGCCCGGACCAATGCGATCGCCAGCTCCCGGCAGTCCTTGGGCGGATAGAGCCAATCGCTGTCGAAGGATAGCAGCAAAACGCGGGCACCGACGCGGTGGCATGCCTCGACGAGATCGCCGTCGCCCCAAGCGGCGGCGTCGTAGTAATCCATCGCCCGAGTGATCGCCAGGTAGCTGTTGGCGTCGAACTCCAACGCGAAGCGACGCCCCTGGTCGGCAATGTAGTCTTCGACGGCGAACTCGGCTCCAAATGCATCCCCAGCGCCGCCCTGCTGCTCGCGAGGCCGCCGACCGAAGGTGCCGCGCATGCCCTCGTCGGACAAATAGGTGATGTGGGCCATCATCCGCGCGGCGCTGAGCCCTCCCGTGGGTGGCGCATGACCGTAATAGTCGCCACCCCTGAAATCCCGGTCGCCGACGATGCTGGCCCGGCCGCAGGCGTTGAAGGCCAGGCCTTGCGCAGAAAGTCGCGCAGCGGCGGCCAACACCACGATCCGAGCAACCCGCTCGGGAAAACGAAGGGCCAGCTCCAGTGCCTGCTGGCCGCCGATCGATCCGCCTGCCGCCGCGTACAGTCTGTCGATCCCGAGGGCATCCAGCAGCGCGGCGTGCACGGTCGCCCAATCACCCACGGTGATACGGGGAAAACGCGGCCCGTAGGGTACGCCCGTGCCGGGGTCAATCGACGATGGGCCTGTGGTTCCGTGACAGCTGCCAAGGATGTTCGGGCAGATCACGAAGAAGCGTTGCGTGTCGATAGGCTTGCCCGACCCCACGACATCGTTCCACCAGCCCGGTCGCTCCCCGGGGTCCGCGTCTCCTGTCACATGGGCATCGGCAGCCAGCGCGTGCGTGATGAGCACGGCGTTGTCCCGGTTGCTAGACAAGGTGCCATAGGTCTGGAAGGCCACGTCGAGGCAGGCGAGCTGACCGCCGAGCTCGAGCTGGAACGGTCCGCCTCCCTGGTCAAGCCGGATCGTCTGGACGCGGCGCCTGCTGGCGCCGCCGGGCGCCGTTGCCCACGGATCCCCTACCACAGCGGATGGCCTTTCCACGCGTCCAGCTTGTCAGCGGCACGGGAACGGGTCAAGGGGAATTCTATTATCCTAGACATCCGTCTGCTCCACGCGGTCGACTTCAGCGCTCCGCCGTCAAACTGGCGCGATGGACGCCTACGCCCGAGGACTCACGGCCGGCCTCGGTTGACGGGCTCCTCCAGATCGACCGTCTTGATCGGCAGGTCCCAGTGGGCATCCAGGATCTCGAATCGACGCTGCTCCTCCCTTTGATAGGGCGCTTGGTCGGGGAAAAGCTTCTTCTTGAGCGCGTCCTCGTCGAACGGCTCAGTCGCCACGGTTGCGTTCTTGAATACGATGGTGACGCGGTAGTCCCAGCGTCCATCCTCGGTGGTGTGGTAGCGGGCCTGGTCCATCCACACCTTGAGCATGCGTCCCATCTCGACTTCTTTCTTCAAGACGGGATAGTGGTTCTTCTTGAACAGCGCGAGGAACTCGTCGGCGTGTCCCCACTTGGTCTTGTAGTAGTACTCGACGGCGAAGGGTTGCCCTGCCGTCGACGCCAACTGCGCTTCGCCGGCACGGTCGAGGACGAGGAGAAACAGTGGTACAAGGAATGCGCGCTTCATGAGACCTCCAGATTCGGGACTGCTGCAGCGATAGCCATAAGCAAATAGGGTGCCCGGCTGACACTGTCGATCGTGCAACATTGGTGTTGAACGGATGCTGCTGGGCGTCGTAGCGATGGGCACCTATCCATCCCGAGGTCGGTCTCAAGTCGGCCCGGGAGAAGCGAGACGACGAGGTCCTCGGGCTCCGGGCCGACTTCATCAATCGAATTCGCCACACCCATGCCGCCTACCTCCCGCATCCGGAAGAAAATCGCTGATGCAGCCGTGCCAGGCGGCCTCACCGGCTGGGACGGACGGAGTCGGCCTACCCGAGGGTGGGCTGTAGTGGCGCCCATTTCCACGAGCCAGCCGAAGGCCAAGGGATCGTCGGAACTGGGGGGGGAAGACCGCACCGCTTCCACCAGCGCCAAGTTAAAGCGGTCGACATGAGCAATTGCCTGCTCGCGCAATGCTCTCCAGGGGCTTTGCCGCGACGAGAGAAGCGCTGGCGCGGCACAGCCGTCCACTACCCATCAGAATTCTGAGTAGCTACCTAGTTGGCTCGGACCGCGGCTTACCCTAGAACTGCGCGATTCAAGCGCCACTAGACACCTGTGCCACTCAAGCTCAGGTTGCAATGACTGGCGTAATGCTTGCAGACTAGCCATCTCTCGGGAAGGGCCTGTTGCCCACGGAGGACCACCATGACCCGGAAGCTCTGCGTCGGAGTGTCGGCTTGTTCGCTGCTCCTGCTGGCCCTCCATGGGTGTGGCTCCAACAACAACGACCAACAGGTTACGGAAGGTGGCTCGAACAGCGACGATCAACAGTTTACTGCGGCCCAGTCTAGCGCCCAACGAGTCACCGATCCGCAGGTTGCCGCGGGCGACGCCACGACATTCACGTCAAACAACGAGGCCTTTGCCCTAGATGCCTATCATGTGATGGCGGCCCAGGCGACCAGTAATCTCGTCTTCTCTCCGACCAGCATCAGCCTCGCCCTCGCCATGACCTACGCCGGCGCGGCCGGGACCACGGCCAGCGAGATGGCCACCGCCCTCCACTTCGCCCTGCCGCCCGACCAGCTTAACGCGGCCTTTGACTCCTGGGATCTGGCGCTGGCCTCGCGCGGGCAGGGCAAGCTGGGCGCCGATGGCGGGCCCATGCGTCTCGACGTTGTCAACGCGGCCTGGGCCGAGCAGACCCACACCTTCACCAGCGCTTATCTCGACGTCCTGGCCGAGTACTACGGCGCCGGCATCAACCTCCTCGACTTCATCAACAACTCGGGGTCCGCGCGCACCACCATCAACGACTGGGTAGCAGAGCAGACTGACCAGAAGATTCAGAACCTCCTGCTACCCGGTTCTGTCGACGCGAGCACGCGCCTCGTGCTGACCAATGCCATGTACCTCAACGCCGCCTGGCTGCAGCCCTTCGACACCACCCAGACGGGCAACCAAAGCTTCACCCGGCTCGACAGCAGCACGGTCACGACCATGTTCATGGGTGTCGATCTGTATAACGCTCCCGCACTCCAGGGCACCGGCTTTGTGGCGGTGTCCCTGCCCTACCAGGACCAGAGCCTCTCTATGCTCCTAGTGGTGCCCGACAGCGGAACTTTCTCGTCGTTCGAGGCCTCCTTCGATGCTACCCAGCTCGATACGATCGTTGCCGGTCTGACCAGTCAGCAGGTGATCCTCACCATGCCACGGTTCCAGATCACGACCAGCCAGGATCTCGTGGCCCTGCTGCAGAGCCTGGGCATGAACGCCGCCTTCGTTTTCGGCCAGGCTGACTTCTCGGGCATGGACGGCACACACAACCTCTACATCTCCGAGGTCATCCACAAAGCCTTCATCAATGTCGCCGAGAAGGGGACGGAAGCGGCTGCAGCCACGGCGGTGGTCATGGCCGGCTCGGCCGCGCCCACGGGCCTCGAGGTCCACATCGATCGCCCCTTCCTCTATTTCCTGCGCGACCAGCCGACCGGCGCCATCTTGTTCATGGGCCGGGTAGTGGATCCGAGCCAAAGCTGAGAGCTGGCCGGCGTGCCAGGGTGACCACCACCGAGCCCTTCAGGACACCGACATGAACGCCCCTGAGGGGGCGCGTCCCCACAATCAACTGGACCAGTGCCTGATAGCACAGGGCAACTGGATGCCCAACAACCGCGTCCCGACCGGAACCGTCGTGCCCACCGACTCTGTCCGGATTCGGCGCCTGAAGCGGGGGTAGTACCGAGCTGCAGCTATTGGCGAGACGCGCACGCTAGCCGCGCTGCACCAGGCTGGCCGCCGAGCTCGACCATTCGATCCAGGTCGTGACCGGCGCCGACATCGCCTACCTCCGCCAGCGAGCCGACGCGCGTCGCATCAAGGAGGCGCGGTTTCCAGCTTGCCCATGGCGATGGCGCGGTAGAACCGGCCCACGGGGAGGGTTAGATTCCCGTTTCGCCTAGCGGCGGGGTCTTATTGATAGCCTGAAATTCATGAGATCGCGGTCCATGTGGACCAAAGCAGGCCATGGAATCCGGTGTAGTAGCCCGGTCGGAGCCCTGGCATGCCGGTTGCGTTCCTGCCGGCCGGAGTGGAATATCGATGAATAATGCAACGCTTGCGCTTGCCATATCGATCATCGTGGCGTGGCTTATGGTTGCCTGTGGCAAGAGCGGTCCCGGGATAAGCACCAGCGAACCTGACGGTGGGAGTGGCGGCAGCAGTCTTGGTGTAGGAGGCTCTGGCGGATGGAGCGGCCAGACCGGCGGCGTGTCTGGTATGTGCACTTGGCCAGCCGCTTTCACGCCCACCGTTACCGAGCAACCGGCGTATAGCTGCTGGGCCTATGCGATTTCCAGTCCGGCTCAAGGCAGCAATGTCTCCTGTTCCTCGGCAGAATACTCTTTGGGTTGCGTGGGCGGCCCTGATTGGGAGCTTACCCGGCCTGTCCCGGCTCCCGATTCGTCGCTGAGCTGCAGATTGCTCGAGCTTCCGACACCACCGAACCAGTCGTACTACTGCTGCCCATGCGGCCAGGAGGGGGATGCCGACCCATTTCAGGGGGCCACCGGCGGCATCATCTCCTCCGGCGGCACCTCTGGCTCGTCCGGCTCGCGTGACGACATTCAGTCCAGCGGGGGTGGAGCCTCCGGTTCATCTGGCAAAGGGGGTGTAGGTGGTGCCGCTGGTTCTGGAGGGAGCACCGTGACGTGCATTCCTCCTCCGTGTGGCCTGTGCATCGACGGCTATACCGAGGTACCATCCGGCAATCCGTGCAGCTGTCCCCTGTGTGTGCCACTATCCAGTTCGGATGCGTCGACTAAGATGGATGCACCGGACTCAGACGGTGCCGTCACGAGCGCAGATAATGGCGATGCCAACGAAGACGGAGGGTAATGTCGTGGAGCAGGGTGCACAACTGGGCAATGCGGCCCCTCGCCTCTCCCTACCCGTTTCCGTTCCCGTCGACCAAACCCCCCGGAACTGGCGCGGGAACGACCGCCCCTCAATTATCGCGTTCAGGGTGCCATCGATCACCGAGGCCATGCTCAGTGGACCGAGATGGTCTCCAGCCGTGGCCGCAGTGGCAAGGCGTTCGTGACGGAGTGGTTGCTGGGGCGGTCACCGGGCGTTGCCCTCTTGCCAAAACGCGTCCACCGTCATCAAGATTGTCCCCGAGGAGAAATCCCAATGTTTGCTGCCCCCCTATCCCACGCTCCGTGTCTCCGGCGGCTGAATTCTGCCTCGGCCCTGACGATCGCTCTTCTGCTCTCAGCAAGGGAGGGGAGGACCCAGGCTCAGACGAATGGCGGCCTCACGGCCGAGCCAAGCACAACCACCACCAGGCCCGGTCAGGAACCCGGCCCCACCGATATCGAGCGGAGGTTTCTGCGCGTAGAATCTTCCTTTTGGAGGCCCTTCGGGCTGCGTCTCTCCATCGACGGCAAGCTCGGTAAGTAGGGTTGTGGAATACCGGTCGCGGGGCGGGCCGATCCGCGCCTCACCGCGGCATCCGCGATCATACCCCGGGGTCCACCCCGTGGCGGTAACCTTCGGAGGCAATGGGCCCCCTTCGATATTCCATTAACGTCACATTGGACGGCTGCTGCGATCACCGTGCAGTGATCGCGGACGAGGAGTTGCACCGGCACGCGGTTGAGAACCTCAAGCAAGCTGACGCCCTCATCTTTGGCCGTGTGACCTACCAAATGATGGAGGCAGCGTGGCGGTCGCCGGCGCTGCCGAGGCCGGATTGGATGGAGCCTTTCGCCCACACCACTGACGCGGCAAGGAAGTACGTCGTATCGACCACCCTGAAGCACGTCGATTGGAACGCGCAGCTCCTGCGCGGTGATCTCGCGACGGCGGTCCAACAGCTCAAGCAGGAGCCGGGTAGGGGACTCCTCGTGGGCGGCGTTAAGGTCGCGCTGGCGCTGGCGGAGCTGGGCCTAGTCGATGAATACGAGCTCGTCATCCATCCCCGGCTGGCGGGCCACGGACCCCGGATTGGGGGTATCGTCGCCCGGGGCGGGAGGCGGCATCGTGCCGGTCCCGGGACCAGAACCGTTCCCCGTGCCCGCCCCCGTCCCAGAACCGGGCATCGACTGAACCGGTACATGTTGGTTGATCGACAAAGCCAATGCGCTACCAGACAGCAACGCATGTTGGCTGATCGACAAAGCCAATGCGTTACCGGACAGCAATGCACTGGCCCAGAGAACAACCCAGAGAACAACAGAGCGTAGTTTAGGTTTGGTCATGACAGTGTCCACCTATTTGACTTGTTGAGGTTGGAGAGCTCTGTTCGCCTGCCAACTTCGCCTTGTTTGGTGCAAGCCTGATGCCCGAAAGACACGCAATCTGCATGCCTTCAATGCGGTCACGAGCCCAGTCGATGGGTTAACCCATGAGCCACGGAGCTCGTCATTGCCAAGCTAGCGCACTGGAACGGCACACTTTCCCTTTCGACCGCGTCAGCCGCCGCGCTCACCTGTCCGGCGTCAGACACATCCGTAGGTATAGCCAACGCATGGCCGCCGCGTTCCTCGACCTCGCGCGTTGCCGCGGCCAGGCCGTCAGCTCCGCGGGCGAGCAGTGCAACCTTAGCGCCCCGCCCAGCTAACAACCGCGCCGTTGCGCGCCCGACGCCGCCCGAGGCCCCAGTGCCCACTACAACCGTATCCTTTCCTACGTGCATATTACTCATTCCTGCTCCTGGACGGGCCTGCCGACGCCGCGACCTTGGTGAATGCAACGACTGTGCCCCTGCGAGGCGGGTGGGTGCTCATCACGTGCCTCCGGCCTTCGGCAACCGCGAGGCCACCCTTCCCCGTCGGCACCGCACCGAGCGCACGACGACCCGCCAGTCCCGCTGCTGAGGGGCCCGATCCCACTCCGGCCAGAGCATCGCCTCGCAAGCTCGACGGCATACTCCTCGCGTCGGGACTCCGCGCAGCCGACGGCATGGCGATGTAGGATGATGCGATGGCCCTGGGCGCCGCCTGAAGCTGCGCAGATAAAGCCCGAGCTCGCATTAGCCGATGGGCAGAGTTCCATGGCATGGCGAAGCTTCCTCCTCTGCCTGGTCGTTCTCAACGCAACGATCTCCACTGCCCGTGGGCAGGTGGCGCAGGGTTGGTCGCCGGCGCTCGTCCCCCCCGCTTCGACCGAGCCGATCGGGCTTGCCCCGCTCGAGACGGGACCCACGGCAGTGAAGGGCAAATGGAATCCCACCCTCTACGGCTTCGTAGAGCTCGACATGATCCACGACTCGACCGAGAGCTTTTCCTCGGCCTGCCCCGGCTACAACCTAATAGCCCGACCGGGGACATTCGCGGGCAACAACGGCCGCACCATTTTCGACGCGCGCAACACTCGCTTCGGGTTCAAGTTGGCAGCGCCCGAGTTCTCGGGCATGAAGGCGACGGCTGTCATCGAGACTGACTTCGCGGGGAGCCAGCTGCCACTCAACTACGGCACCAGCGCCGACGGGGTTTCCGAGCAGACAACCTACAGCAGTCCGATTGTGCGGCTCCGACACGCGGCCATCAAAATCGAGACCCGCTATGTGGATGTCCTGGCGGGTGAGTACTGGCAGCTCTTCGGCTGGGCACCCATTTTCCTACCGCTCACAGTTCAGGTCCAGACCGTTCCAGGGGTGCCCCTGGGCCGCGATCCCCAACTTCGTCTCAGTCATACCTTCAAGACCCTCCAAGTCAGCGCCGAGCTCGCCGTGGCGGCCGCCCGACCACCGGGACGCGATGGCGAGTATCCCGACGGTCAGGGCGGGGCGCGTTTGCTGATCAATAGGTGGCGAGGGGTGTCCGCGGTTGGAGCCACCGGAGCCACCTTCTTCGAGCTGCCAGCCAGCATTGGGATTTCGGGGGCTTACCGGCGGCTGCAGGTCGCGGAGTTCACGGCGACGCCGGACACGCGCAACCAGATAGACGGCCGTGGCCTTTCCCTCGATGCCTTCTTGCCCATCGTCCCTTCCCGCCTACACAAAGGTGGCAATGGCGTGAACCTCACCGGGAACTTCACCATAGGCCGGGGCATCGCCGATCTGTACGCGCCCGGGATCATGGGCGGGGCAGGCTTTCCCGCCCTGCTCAATCCCAACGGGACACCATCCCCTAACCCCTGGCCCCAGGACATCGACAACGGCATCGTCACCTACGATCGCGAGGGTGTACTCCACGCCATCGCGTGGAAGACCTTCCTGGTGGGCGGCCAGTACTATGTGCCGCCCTCGGGCCGGGTGTGGATGGCGGCCAACTACGGCTGCGCCAGCTCGGCCAATGTCGCGAGCTACAATCTGACTCCCGCCAGCGTCGTCACCCAATATACAATGTGGGACGCCGTCGCCTATATCAATATCGTGGGCCCCGTCACCGTGGCGGGGGAATTCGCGCAAGAGCGACAGACCTACGGTGACGGCATAGTCGCCACGAATAATCGGGTGATCGTCACCTTCTTCTACTCGTACTGGTAGGCGGCCGGCCGGCGCTTGTGCTACTGTGGATCGCAATTTGCGCCGTGCGCGTAGTCCTCGCGTATTGGGCTTCAGACATTACCGGCGCCCGCGCCGACCACCGGTGGGTAAAATCGGTGCGGCCTCCCGGGGCTCCACGCCTCGGGCTAAAGCGGTGGTGGATCATGAGTTGGAGGAGAGCCACAGCGCCGACCGGCCGGCGCAATGTTGGTCGACCGAGGCATGGCCTACGACGACGACCTGGAACAACTTCGAGACCCCGCCTGCCACTCATTGTTGCGTCCCGACAAGGCGGTCGGGCGGCTCTAACAGCAGCTCTAACAGCTTGCCGCTAAGGTTTTGGCTCTCCCCGCCGATGGGGAATGGTCGCAAGCGTCGTGCGATTTACTGCAAGAGGACGCAATGGTAAGACCGCATCGATCCGCATTCCACGAGTTTCTCGACGAGAGGCAAATCGCTCGGTGGAGTAGGCTCACCCTAGTGGTGTTGTTGCCCTTCACCAACTCATGCACACTGCTATTGGACCGTGATGTCGTACAATGCCGCACCAATTCCGACTGCGCCAGATTCGAGAGCGCGAGCGTGGCGTATGCCGTCTGCAGCCAAGGGGTATGTGTCAACTCTGGTCTAGGTCCCGAGGGCTGCGTCGCTTCCGCTCCCACGTCGAACCTCGACTACCTCAACGCGTGCACCACAAGCCAGTACCTGGCCTTCGACAACTGCACGAGGCTCGGCATCTGTACCACGGGGGCGGTCCTGCCCGACCCCGTGGCTCCCCAGCAAGGCACCGCCACCGCCAGCGTGACCCCGACCGCGGCACCTACGGTACGCTGCGCGGATGCCGGCCCCAACGTGATATACATGACCGGGGCGGCCGACTTCCCTCCCTTGCTCGCGCAGGTGACTCCCTTGCTGGCCGCGAACGGCTACCGCGGAGTCTTCTTCAACGGCAGCTCGTGCAGCGGCGTGAGCTCGGTCTTCGATCCGACGGCGAGCATCATCAATGACGTCCCGGGCACCCCGACCACGGCAGCCAACTACGCCTTCTACTACGATGACTCTGGCACCCAGGTCAACTGCACGCTCGATCCCGGAGGTAAACCCGTGGACATCGGGGTTTCCGACCTCTTCTCGACCGAGTGCGGCGCGAGCTACGTGCCCGGCTCTGCGGTCGCCGAGTATCTCGGCCCCGTGGTCACCTTCGGAATCATCGTGGCCGCCGCCTCGCAGGAGATGTCGATCAGCGCGGAGGCGGCCCACCTCGTCTTCGGGCTGGGCGGCCAGAACCCGATCAGCGGGGTACCCGCAACCCCCTGGACCAACTACCAATACTACTCGATCCGCAACTCGGGCGCCGCGGCGGTGGCTCTCACGGCCGGGCTCATCAGCGTGCCACGCACCGGGTTTTGGGGCATCGACCGCTTGTCGCCCGCCAACACCGCCACTGCGGTCATGACCACGACCGAGCCCGAGCAGGCGATCGGTCTCGTTTCCATCAACTACGCCGACACCAACCGCCACAACCTGCGTGCGCTTTACCTCCAGTCAACCGGCCAACTGTCGGGTTTCTTGCCGGACTCCTCCCCCACCGCTCTCGACAAGGCCAACGTTCGCGACGGACACTATCAGCTCTGGGGTTATGTCCACTTCTACACCGCCAATCTCGGCGGCAATCCGTCTCCGGCGGCGGCCGCCTTCGTGACCGGATTTTCGGTGCCCGATCTCAATCAGTCTCTGGTCACGGCTCTGATCGCCGCCTCCTTGGTCCCTCAATGCGCAATGAAAGTGGAGCGCCAGAGCGAGATGGGCCCGGTCGGCCCCAACACCTACGGTTTCCAGTGTGGGTGCTTCTTCGACAGCCTCACCACTGGCCACGCAGCGTGCCCCCCCTGCAAGTCGAACAACGACTGCCCTCCCACGGCGCCTTCATGCAACTACGGCTTCTGTGAAACCACCTGACCAGACCCACGCCTAACTTCAGACCCGCGCGCTCTCCCAGCATCGGCGTACGCCCGGCACCCTAACCATGACTTCCGCGCAAGCTTAGCGACGACGAAGACCTCGGCGGTATAGGAGCAGCAATGCGAGGACCTCGGAAGAGCCAAGGCAATGATGGCGGTCGCGCCGGCAGAACCAACCCCCAGGGCATTCCCACCCTGGTCATGGGCGAGAACAGCAGCGCGGCGATCAGCTGCCGCCTGACGTGGACGGGCCAATACCCCATCTTGCCGGTGGGCGGCGAGCGCCGGAAAAGCGGCTGGATAGGCCGCCTGCGGCGCAGCGACTGGACGGCGCTCCAGTCTTTGGGTTTGGGAGTGGTCCTGGGCGTAGCACTCTTGGCCTGGGCTCCGGCCCGTCTGACTGTTGCGGCGGGCCTCAGCATGTCCAGGCTGTGCTGTCTCTTGGTCATTATATTCTTGTCCGGGGTCATGAGCGGCTTTTCCGGTTTCGGCTTCTCGGCCATCGGCGCCGTCAGCCTGGTCTTCTTGCCCCCGACGCTACAGGTGCCTCTGTTCCAGGCGCTGTCCACCGGCAATCAATTCCTTTCCGCGGGCACCCTGCGGGAAGAGATGCCCATGTCAGCCAAATCCTTCTGGGCCGGGCCAGGGCCGTGCATGTTGGGTGGCCTGATCGGCGCGCCCATCGGTATCTGGCTGCTCGCGCACCTGCCGGCGGGGCGACTGACCGCCATGTTCGGTGTGCTCCTCGTGGGCTATGCGGCCTATTCGCTCTTGAAGCCTCCTGCCCTCAGGCTGCGGGGCGTGGACAGCCCGATAATCGGCGGAGCAGTGGGGCTCTTGGGCGGCATGGTCGGCGGGTTTACGGCCTTTCCCGGGGCACCTGTGGTGGTGTGGATCGGCTTGCGTGGCCTCACCAAGGCGCAGCATCGAGCGGTGCTCCAGCCCTATCTCATAATGTCACAAGTCTACGCATTGATCCTGATGGCGCTGCTGCACCCCGCGTATCTGGGCCAGCAGTTCTGGCTTCTCTTAGCCCTCGGCTTACCCGCTGTCGTGCCCGGCACCCTGACCGGGGTTGGCATCTACCGGCGCACCTCCGACGTGGGCTTCCGCCGTGTCCTGTACATGCCGCTGGCGATTTCTGGAGTGGCGCTCCTCGCCAAGACCTACGGAACCGCGCTAAAGCGACTCTTGGGGGCGCTATAGGGTGAGCCAGGAATGAGAGACGAAGAAAGGGGTCGGGAACCATGGTGAATATTACACCGCTTCGCTTGGTCGCAATCGGCGAGCGCATCCCGGCCAAGGACAAGGACGACCAGAGCGCCGCTCCCATCAGAATCAGCCCGGATCACGAGGCCATTACCCGCAGGGTTCCCAACTCGGCCACTATAGCAGCGCACGAGGTGGCTGCCCCACGCACAAGGGTGACCTCGCGGCGCCGAGGTCTGAGGCCCGCGGGTGTGCCCCTAGCCCTCGCGGTTATCGCCGTCCTGGGAGTGGTCCTGGTCGTCATCGGCGTGGGGGCTGCGCTCAGAGGCAAAGGCAAGGGGCGCTCGGCCGTGGCCCCCCCAAGCCTCGGAGTAGCCGAGTCGCCCGGGCGGCCGGCGCCGGCATCTTCTCCCCTGGCGGCCGCGCCCGTGCATGTGACCGCACCGCCCGAGGTCATCCACCTGCTCATCAGCGCGGAACCCGCCGTGGCCGAGCTGAGCCTGGATGGCAACGTGCTCGCCGGCCACCGCCTGGATCTCCAGGTACCCAAGGATCGCGGTATCCACGTCGTCAGCGCCTCGGCCCCAGGGTACATCCCCGTGAACCAGCAGGTCAGCTTCGCCGGCGACATCACTCTCAACCTCAGCCTGCGCCGAGATCGCGCCCCGGTCGTGCGCCCGTCGCCAAGGCCGCGCGCGCGGGTCGAGGCCAAGCCGCTAAAGAGCGCCAAGACCCCGACGGGTAGAAGCGGGTCGGCCATCGAGCCCGGCATGGACCTCGATACACCATGGGAACGGAGCGGCGCCAAACCTATAGACGAAAGGAACCCTTATAAGCCATGAGAGCATATGCATTGGTCTATACCCTGGTCTTGGCGACGGGACTGACATGGGCATTGGCCCGGCTCGCGCCGGGGACGGCCGTGGCGCAGCCGGGAGGCGGCGAGGACGCGGATGCCAAAGCCGCAGCCCGCTTCCAGCGCGCCGTCGAGCTGTATCGCGAAGGAAGCTACGAAGGCGCGTTGGCGGAATTTCGCAAGGCTTATCAGATAAGTCCGGCGTATCGGGTTATCTATAACATCGCGCAGTCGCAGTACGCGATGCACGACTTCGTAGGTGCCTACAAATCGCTGGTCGAGTACATGACCGAGGGCAGCGGCGAAATCCCGGCCGACCGGCGCATCCAGGTAGACGAGATGTTCGCCAAGCTGCGCGAGCGCATCGCCCAGCTGCAGATCTCGACCAATGTGGCGGGGGCGGAGATTCGCGTCGACGATGTGGCGGTGGGGATCTCGCCCTTGCCGGGGCTGATCGCAGTAAACGGAGGGACTCGCCGTATCAGCGCCTTCAAGCCCGGTTCTCCCGAGGCGGTTCGCGTGGTCACTGTGGCCGGGAAGGAAACCGTGAAGATAGACCTCGCTGTCAATGAGCGGCTGGAGCAGCTCTCGGCCAAGTCCGCGCCTTTTGGGCCCGTCGCGGTCGCGTCGGAGACGGGCAGCCGCTCGCCAAGCACGCCTAGCCCGGCTCCCTACATCGCCGCGCTGTCGGTGACCGGAGCGCTGGCGGCCGGAACGGCGGTATTCGGCTATCTGGCCTTGGCGGCGCAAAGGGACCTGAACAACCAAGTCAACACCTTTCCCAACACGCCGGGTCGGATCGAAGACGCGCGGACCAGGAGCCGGGACTATGGCTACATCACCGATGGTTTCGGAGCCGCGACGCTGGTCGGGGCTGGCACCGCCTCTTACCTCGTGCTGGCCTACCGGGGGGAGGCGAAGGCGAGGCGGCGCAAGATGCTAGAGAGCGTCGCGCTGGCGCCGATCGCGGCCCCGGGCACGGGCGGCATGGTGCTCACAGCCCGCTTTTGAGCTGCCCTCATTTGCCCGTGTGCATCTCGGGCCGCACCGAGAGACACCGGGGTCGCCCCCACGGCCGTGTTCAGGTGGCGTGATGTCGGCTTACGGCGAAGATGCGGGCGATTCGGCTGACACTAAGACGTAACCGACACCGCGTACGGTCTTCAGAATCCTGGGTTCTCTTGAGTCATCGCGAAGCTTGACGCGGAGACGCGAGATCTGCACGTCGATGGCCCGTTCGAACGCGAGCTCGGCAGAGCCCTTGACCAGATCAAGCAGCTTCTCCCGGCTGAGCACCTGACCTGGACGCTCGGCCAGAACGACAAGTAGCGCGAACTCGCTGCTTGTCAGCATGAGCCTGCGTCCGTCGATGCTCGCGGTTCTTTCCTGGAGCGCAATTGAGAGCGAACCAACCGTCAAGATCCGAGACGGCCTGCTCCTGGCCTGCCGACTCCGAATCGAAGCGCGCAAGCGTGCCAATAACTCCTCTTTGTCCCAAGGATGGCTGAGGCAGTCGTCAGCACCATTCTCGATCCACCACGCCCGTTCTCTTCCAGTCGCCGCGCGATCTAGCAGCACCATGCAGCCTCGGTACCGGTCCAGGAGGGCTGGCATTATCGAAAAGTTCGAGCGGCCCACGAAATGGAGCAAGAGTAGGTCGCAGGTCTCTCCTCCGCTTGAAAATCCTTCTATGTTCTGCGAGCGGGCGCACGCAAAGCGAAAGTCGGCGTCGTCCACTTTGAGAATGAGTTGCCGGGCCAGGGCGACATTTTCGGACATAACCGCGATGGTCCACGGTTTCTCCGCCCGATGCCGAACATGGCCCTGGCGCAGATCATCTCTGGGCACTCCTTCAGGACAGCCGGCACGAGGTTTTCGTTACAGCTACCACGCCACTCGCCCTACCGTTTGCCGAGCGACCCTGTCGGACCGACGGCCCGCTCGACGGATCATCGGATATGCGGAGCGCCATCGCGGTTACGACTTCCTGGCACCTTCCGGCTGCCTGTGCCGAGTTGGCGTGCCGGCGGCGAAAGGACTCCTCAACACCAGCCCCGACGGTCTGCAGCTCAGAGTAGCGCTCCGAACGAGGCTTGACGCGGCCAAGAGCTATGTCGAGCCGGTTGTTGAGCTGCTCGCCGAGCTCAGCGCATTGCTGATAATCGACTGGATCTGCTGGAACAAGGAGTCATCGCCCGGCCCGGCAGAGATGCTCGACTGGGCGCTCCCGCCCCCTCCTGGGTTCTGCCCCTGGCTGGTGGGCGGTTCCAAGGAGCTCATGCTGCCAGTTTGCGAGGCCTCCTGAAAGCTCTTAGCGAGGTTGCTCACGAAGCTCGCCTGTTGTCCGCTCATTGAGGACTCGGCGCTAGTAAGCTGGCTGGCGATTTTGGCCGTGACTGCCTTGAACTCGGATGGATCGCTCTTGGCGAGGCTCTGTAACTCGCTCCACAGCTGACCAGGTCCCGACATGCTAACCGAGGCGGCTTGGGAGATGTTGCCGGACTGGCCAGACGATTGCTGCGTCGAGCTCGCCGTGATCGGACTGGTCAGGTACATGGACTGAACGCTGCTGATATCCGTGGTCATATGGGGCCTCCTTTTCTTGAACGAATCGGTTGTTTCTTCCTTCGTCACTCGAGCAGCAGACCTTTCGCCCGAGAAACAATTTGAAACATGTCGGTGGCACGCAGCTCGAGGGTGAAGATCCGCCCCTTGAGGACGCCAAGGAGGATTTCGGAGAAGCGCAGCGCGCCACCGCATCGCTGGTGGACTGTGGCAGTCCAGGTCTTGCTATGTTCAGAAGGCGATCGCGATTCCGGCAAACCAAGTGTTGTCGCCGACATGAAGCGCGTTACTCAAGCCCAGGCCGTTGATGGCGGCGTAGCTCCACTCGAAAAATAGCGCACAGGGGTCAGCGGGTGCGTCCGAACTGATGGGGCCTGAGCCAAGCCAGCCGAGCCCGAGCATCAGCCCGGCTGCGGCGTGCCAGCCTAACGACAAGCCGGTCGGCGAGTTGCCTTCCCCCGTGCTGCTAGCCGTCCACACGGTGCCGTCGAGCCCGAGCTTCGCATATGGGATGAGCGGTACGGTTCGCGAGCCCGGTAACCCGTTGGCGAAGTAGACCAGCGAAAGCGAGATGGGAATGAGGCGCAGGGCGGTTTGGTCGCCGCTGCGCGTGACCTCGTCGGACAAGAAGGCTGCGGCAGTG
>CAWKJE010000030.1:0-92913 GCA_963849735.1 uncultured delta proteobacterium | reverse complement strand
CGTGCTCGACCAGGAAGGAGCGCCAGTTGACGTGCTTGTCGACTTTGATGAACACGATCACCTTCGCGTCACCGTCGAGCGCGATGCCACCCCCGAGGACGTCCGCGCATTCCTGCAGCTCGTGAGCATCTGAGCTCGCATAGCGAAACGGCCGATCCGTGTGAGGGCGTGGGCGGCAACGTGACGCTGAGGTCCGCACTCGTCTGGCGCCCGCGAATGGCAATGACCCGCTTTTTGCGGGCAGACGGCGGTCCGCTCTTCGATAAGGGCGAGGCCGGAGGCAAGAGCACTCAATATGTCGGCGAATCGCCAATTCCCACACTCGTTGCGAGCACTGCCTAAGCGCTATTGGTCCATCCTATTCTTGCTTGCAAACGGATGTGGGGATGCGAACTCCCCTCAACCCATCCGCCAACGGGGGAGAAGCCCTGTCCACGGCCGAGGACACTGATCAGGCCGTAGGAGGGAGCGCCGGCGGCAGGGACGGCACCGGCGAATCTAGCGAACCTGCTGCGAGTAGCCGGTTGCCGGGCTTCGGCGGAACCGCAGCCAGCGGCGGGACGACCGGCCCAGGCGGCCTAACTCGTACCGGGGGGCTCGAAGGCAGGGGCGGCATCCACGACACCGCTGGCGCTGTGGCCCTGGGGCCAACGCCGGGCTCTCGTGGAACGATCGGAGCCAGTGGCGGGGTGACTGGCCCAGACGGTGTAACTTATACCTCCGCCTCTGGTACCCGCCTGACGAACGCCTTCTCGAAGAAGCTGCGTAACCACGCCGCCGCCATCGCCCTACACTTCATGCACTACAACTTCGTGCGCATTCACCAGACGCTGCGGGTAACATCGGCGATGGCAGCGGGAGTCACAGACCACGCTTGGTAGATTGGGGAGATCGTGGATCTGCTTGGCTAGTCTTTCGGTCTAGCACCGATCACAATTTCAAATTGGTCCTCTGGAACCTCAACGTTTGTCGAGATGGTGGAATCTATCTCGAACTCCTGAAGTGTTTGCGCTAACTCGTGAAGCCCCTTTGGCATCTGCTCCTGCGAATGCACCATTAGGTCGATTCCAGGATGGTAATGCTGGTAAGATCGCCTGGTCAGTAGCTTCCCGGGTACATTCCATCCCGCATCCTGAAATGCCTTGATGAAGCCTGCGGCGAATCGTTCGGTTTCGGCGTCATAGTATCTCGACATGACCAATCCTGTCCTGTTTATTCCATCGGCGAACGGTGCCATCCTTCTTGCCAGCACGGAAATCTGTTCGGGTGTCAGCCACCACGGCTTCGGCTTAGTTATGGCCGCGACGTTGCCGCCTGATTTTATGAACTCTGCCGCTGTGTTCTTCGGAACATTTTCAATGCTCGCCCTCAGACCATCCTGAACTACCGTGGCATGGTGGGCTTGTAAAGCTGTCATCGTAATTCCCGATATACCCAGCACGATGAAGACAACAAACCACCT
Organism: uncultured delta proteobacterium; assembly: GCA_963849735.1. GTDB lineage: Bacteria > Myxococcota_A > Polyangia > Fen-1088 > Fen-1088 > Fen-1118. The sequence continues at coordinate 91,451 of CAWKJE010000030.1, read as the reverse complement.
AAAGTGCGGAGTGGCGGTTGGACGTCTAAGGGACATGTAAGCCCCAAAGGTGGCAAGCGCGAACTGGATGCTTGCCGAAAGCATTGCGATGAATGTACCCACGCAGGGAACCTATCAAACCGCCAAGATCCGCAGAAGCACGAACCGCAGTGCGGCAAGCACCGCTTGACCGTTGGCCCGATTCGTGCCTCATCGCGTCCATCTCAAACTGACCCACTACCTGGGCCCATTGCTTGCGGGCCTTGCGCCTCCACTCATCAAACTATGCCCCCTTGTATCGCCGGGCCGATCAAGCAAGACGCTAAGGAGCAGCCGGCAGACGATCGTGGTCGGGGCGCCCAGGCCAAGAAGCCAGCCGACCTCATCGTCGGCACGGGCCGGGAGTGAGGCCAAGACAAACGTGCCCTATTGAGGCCATGGTCTGCCAGATCAACACTGGCGACCAGGGCACCAGCGCCCAGCCCAGCATGCACGATTGACCCTGCTCTGCTCCATCGTCATTCGGGCCTAGCGGGTTGCGATTTCTGTCGTTTGGGAACCGGTCTCGGCACCCTGGAGCATCCTCGGTCGCACGCTATCGACCGCGAGCCAAATGCGTTATGATTATCCAATGGCGCGCTGCGCGCACCGGTGCCGCATGAGACTATTATTGCCTGACTTGGTCGACGGAGAACGTACGTCTGGAGTTGGCTGGCGTGTCTGAGGATGCCCAGCTGGGTACTCTCGCCGGCGCCGTGCTAGGAGGGGCCTATCAGGTCACACGCCTCATCGGCGAAGGCGGCATGGGAGCTGTATACGAGGCCCTGCAGCTTCGCCTGAACAAGCGGGTCGCCATCAAGGTGATGTCTCGCGAGTTGGCCTCGAATTCGGAAGCCCTGGCACGTTTTCGCCGCGAAGCCGAGGTGACCTCGCGCCTTGGCCACCCTCACCTGGTCAACGTCATGGACTTCGGCGCCACGGACTCCGGCGAACCCTACCTGGTGATGGAGTATCTGGACGGGGAAGACCTCGACCATCGCATCCGAGGCGTAGGGCGCTTACCCCTTGACGTCGCAGTCGAGGTTACCCGACAGGTCGCCTCGGCCCTAGCTGCCGCCCACGACGAAGGTATCGTCCACCGCGACCTCAAGCCCGCGAACGTCTTTCTCCTCAAGGTCAAGGGGGAAGCCGACTTCGTGAAGGTGTTGGACTTCGGCATTTCGAAGATCAAGGCATCGCGAACCAAGCTCACCCGTGCGACTGCGGTCATGGGTACTCCCGAGTACATGTCGCCCGAGCAGGCAACCGGTCTTATCGAGGAGATTGATCATCGGGCTGACCAGTGGGCTCTCGGCTGCATCGCCTGGGAGATGCTGTCAGGTTATGCCCCGTTCATCGCCGAAGACATGGCGGCTCTCTTCTACCAGGTCATCAACATGGACCCGCATCCGCTATCGAGGCGCGCACCCGGCTTGCCAGCTGATGTCGAGCCCGTCCTTCGTCGTGCGCTCGCCAAGCGACCAGCAGATCGATTTCCATCAATCAAGGACTTCTCCCGAGCTTTCGAGACCGCGGCCACGAGCAAGGTTCGTGAGCTGACGCCACCACCGATGGTGATTCCCCGAACGACTCCGATGAGGGGAACGGTAGCATACTCGGAGCGTCCCCCTTCGGTGCAGCCGGGACAGTCAGTCCCCCAGGCCACGACCCCAGAATCGCACGCTCCCCGAGGAGCCCATCAGCACCGGCGCTTCGCAAAGTGATGACCTCGACGATTATGGAGCGCTGCGCCGACCCAGGCTGGTCACCTACACCATCGCTGCCGTAGCAATGGTCTTATTGGTAGCGGTCGTGCTGCTGCTCTGGCCACGGAAGCAGCAGGTGTCACCGAGTCCAACTTCCACGCAGGGCACTCCTGCACCGGTGATGGTGCCCAGACCGACTGAGGTGGTCACACTGCCTCCACCCGCGCCCGCACCTAGGCCTACACCTACGCCTACGCCTACGCCCATACCGTCCCCTGCCATACAGGCTGTAGCGCCCGTCCAAGAACCCGAGCCTGCGCATGTCCCGAAGGCGAAAGCACCCAAGGGGACATCCGAAGGCCCTAGCAAGTCCGCCTCCACCGAAAAACCTTCCACCGAGAAACCTTCGAGCGTTGTCGAGAGGAAGCCCTCGCCATACGCGGACCCGTTCGAATTCGAGCCTCCAAGTCCCAAGTCCGGTAAACCGAAACAGAGCAGGGCGCAACCTCAACGAACCATCATCGAGGATCTCTGACTATGAACGCAGTCTCCCTGGTTATCCTATCGATCCTAGCGCAGACCAGCGCGCCGACCACGGACCAAGAGGCGAAGGCGAAGGCGCAAGTGGTGTTGAAGGAGGGCGCGCATCTCTACCAGCAAGGGGCCTACGCCGATGCGTTGGAAAAGTTCGAGCAAGCCTACTCGGTGTTTCCGAGCCCAAAGCTGTTCTTCAACATCGGGCAGGCGAATCGGGAGCTCGGTCGTCCTGCCGAAGCCGTCGCTGCCTTCGAGAGGTTTCTCGCCGAGGCGGTCGATGCATCGCCCGAGCTAATATCCGAGGCGAGGCGGTCCGTGAACGAGCTCGCCCCCAAGATAGGCAAGCTCATCATCGACTGCGACGTCACCGGAGCCGAGATCACGGTCGACGGGAAGGTCGTCGGCAGGGCACCCCTCGCGGACTCGATTCCCGTGAGCCCCGGCAGCCACCAGGTTACCGCAACCCATCCGACAATAACGCCGGTGGTCCAGACCGTCGAAGTTGCAGCCGGCACCCTTCAGACCCTCGCGCTCCAGCCTCGCAGTCTCACGCCTGGCCCGGTGTCATCGCAGATTGCGGCTCCACCATCACCACCTCCAGCGATTGATTTGCAAATTAGCAAGGCCCCTCCGACATCGGCACCTGATAACAACTGGTGGCTGGGAAGGAAGTGGACCTGGGTGGCAGCGGGTTCGACGGTGGCGTTCCTCGGGGTTGCCGCCATTTCGGGTTCGATGATGCAGTCGAAGTACAACGACCTCCGGACAAGTTGTGGCAAAGGCGCGGGAGCAAATTGGACGGGGTGCAGCTCCGAGGAAATCAGCTCCTTGAACACCCGCAAGGACATCGCCAACGCGTTCTGGGGGCTGAGCGCTGCTGCTGCCGTCACCACGGGCGTGCTCTTCTTCGTCGAAGGCCATGGGGTGACCGTAGGGCCTATGGCCGGCGGCACCACAGGCTTCTTGGCTAATGTCGGATATTGAACGATGCGGGTTCGCAGCTTCTGTGTTCTTGGTGTAGCTGCTGCCTTGGGCTGCTCCTACGATGCGAGCCAGTTGGCCGGACCACCGACGACCTCGCCAGACAGCGCCGCGTTAGGTAACCCCAGCAACGCTGACGCTTCTGGTAACGGAGGTGGCGCGGGTGGGGTGCCCCGGACCGATGCACCGACGTCCAGTGGTGGGGCCGGTGGCACGACCCGGGTGCTCTCTGCGGGAGGGGCGGTATTCCTCTACGATGCGGCCGACCGCTTGGATGTTCTTGCTATGGGAGCTGACGACTCTCTCGGCACTGGTGGTTCCGCCATACTCGGTTCGGGCGGTCGTGTCAGTAGCGTGGTCAGCGACGCCTCAAGCACTGGCGGCACCATCGGTGTCGGTGGCATGTCGGACGCTCGCGCTGATGGCACTGCAGCAGGTACAGGCGAAGCTGTGGACAGTAGCAGCACCGACTCGCTCCCAGATGCATACCTCACGGCACCAGACCTGAGCCTTCCCGAGGATCCACCCGGAACCAGCACCACCGTGACCTTTGCCAATGGGATCGGTGTAGGGGTATTCAGCGGATACGGCTGGGTCGCCATGGGCGCGGACGACACGGTCAGCTCACCAACCTGCGGTGCGGGCCATCTGCCCATCAGCGGCGCCAGCCCGTGCGATAACTCGACCATCTGGGACAAGAGCAACGCCCTTTGCGCCACCGCATCAGTGCCGGCCTTCCCGACCCCGACCACGAGCGCCAACTACGCCGCCTACTGGGGTCTACAGATCGGCGTCAATGTCAGCCCGAGCAGCGGCCCCATCGGCGTGGCCTACCGAGCCATAACCGTCAACCTCACCGGCTCGCCCACTTCCGGCTTGCGCATAGAGCTCCATCGTTACGGCGATCCGGCGGGCTCCAACTACTGCGCCAGTCTCCCGGTACCGGCTGCGCCGGTCGCGCTGACATCCTTCAACACTTCCTGCTGGGACAGCAGCGGTACCTTCTTCACCACCGCCGACGCGCCCAACATCGACCAGATCAGCGTGCAGATCACCGCTGGCTCATCTGCCATCACCGTGGATGAGCTGTGCCTGGACAGCATAGTCCTGTCGTATTGATGGAGGTGCTGACCATGAGGACCATTGCTCGAATCTATGTGCTGGCACTGTGGGCTACGGTCGCATGCTCATACGACGCTAGCCAACTTGCGGGGCCACCCGCGATAGGCAGAGTCGACGGCGCCGCGCCTGCGGTTGACGGCGGAAGCTCTGGTGCTGGGGGACAAGCCCACCTCGATGGCGCGGTCAGGCCAGGTGGCAGCGGGGGCGTCGGTGGCGTTACGATAGGAGATGCACCGATATCGACAGCTGGGATCGCGGGCGCTGACGCTCGTGTGTCCACAGGAGGAACGAGAACGACCGGCCTATCGACTGATGCAGCAATCGGAGCCGGTGGAACTGGCGAGGTCTTGGGTGCAGGTGGAATGATGGGGATGAGTGGTGGAGTCGGAGCCGGTGGCAAGTACGGGACCGTTGCGTCCCCCGCCGTCCTGACGATCACACCTAGCGCGGCCACCTTCAGCACGGCCGGTCCCACGACCACATTCACCGCGTTGAACAGCGGCCAAACCGCAACCGCCAAGCTCAGCGCGACCCTCACTCCATCTGGTCTCGCCTTTATCATCACTTTGGACACATGCACCGGTTTGGCTCTGAATCCGCTTCTCACGTGCACTATCGCGGTCACTTACACCCCGGCGACGGCGGACGGAGGCTCCTCGTCCGCCACGGCCACCCTCAGCCTGACCGATGGTACCGTCAGTGCCAGCGCCACACTGACCGGCACAGCGCCGAACAGTGTGACCGTCACCCCTCCCCAGCCCGACTCTGCCACAAGCTGCATCAGCACCATAATTGCCAACGGCTACCAGGCGGGATCCGCGCCGGCTTGCTCGGAGTGCCACGACAACATTACCCCGCTCGTCAGCAACTGCAAGGCGATGATCGACTGCCTGGCTGCCAATGGGCCAGAGCTCACCAACTGCCTGTTATCGACTCAGAGCGACATGGTGGTGAATGCCTGTGTCACGGCTTTGACCAAAGCGGCTGGATGCCCTGCTGGCTATTATTAGCGAAGCGCTCAGAAGCGCAGGTCGTCGTCGCCCACGGGCCGTGCGTCGCTGGCTGGGGACCATCGCTCTGCCTTCTCGCGAAGACCGGGTGTTGACCTGTTGACCATACGGATGATCACGCTGGGCGGTGTCGGCGCGTGTTCATGTGATGCGAGCCAACTGCCGGGCCCGCACACCTCGCACCTCGATGCCCCCCGTGGTGTCGCTGTTCCCGGCTACCGACCGCGGTCATCCTCGCCGATGACCGGTGGTCACCACTGCCGGCGCGGCATCAAAGGACGCGTCTCTAGCCCACAGTTTCCCCATGGGCACTCGCAACCGCGCAGTTCATCGTGGAGGCTCGCAGGCTGGAGCAAGTTCGTGGCTGGCTAATGACTACGTGACCTCCAGCGTCTGTCTCGGGCTTGGCCTCGCCTGAAATGCCTTCGGCATTTCTGCCGCGCCTAGGGGGTACCCCCCCCTTCGGCCGCGGACGGCCTGCAGCGGGACCCCCCTTCCCGTCGGAGCGGCACCGTCTCGGCTTTTGGGCGCCCCGAGACAGACGCAGGAGGTCACATCCATGTTCAGCCAGCCACAACACATTGCTCAGCCTTCTCCCATCTCCGCCCAGCTTGCCGGCTCCGTGCCCCCGGGGCCTGTTCCGGCCCCTGCCCCCCGCTGCGCGGGGGGCATTCCCGACCCGCCCCTCGACTCCGCAGGGAGTTGCGCAAAGCGCAGAGGGGCCTCGGTCTTCGAGGTTGTCACCGATCGGATCATTTCCCTTCTCGAGCAAGGCACGGTGCCCTGGCGGGCCGATTGGGTTCGCGCGGCGGCGAAGCCGGTCTCCCTTGCTACCGGCAAGCCGTACCGAGGCATCAACCGCTTCTTGCTGGCGATGATCTCCCAGCTCACCGGCTACGCCTCGCCCTACTGGCTCACCTTCCACCAGGTCCGCGAGCGCGGTGGCAAGGTCCGCAAGGGGGAGAAGGGCAGCCCGTGCTTCTTCTGGAAGATCTATGAGTGCAGCGAGACCAACGAGGACCACGCCGCCGACCAGGAGGAGGAAGACAGCGCCAGGGGCCGCTTCGCCGCCCGCTACTTCGTTGCCCGCTACTACACTGTCTTTAATGCGGAGCAGACCGAGGGCCTGGACTATCCGAAGCCGGCGCTACCCGATCCCGCGGCGTCCGGCGCAAATCCCATCGCGACCGCCGAGCAGATCGTGGCCGGCTATCGCGGACCCACCATCGAGACGAAGGGGCTCAGGCCGTGCTATTTGCCCCTGACCGACACCGTGCAAATGCCGGAGCGGCGCATGTTCTTCACGCCCGAAGGCTACTATGCCACACTGTTTCATGAATGTGTTCATAATGCCGCGTCACGGATTATGCCGAGTCGGGCTCTTCGAGCCCTAGTTGGCCGCTACGGTCGACGCTGCGATTCGGCATAATCAGAGGGCCTCAAGGAAGGCCAGCAGTGATTCGCTCGGACGGTACCGCTTCGGCTTGACCCCGAGACGTCCGGTCCGTGCCATCGCTTGCTCCTTCATTCGCATGTCGGCGTGCAAGTACATCTCGGTGGTTTCGATCGACTCATGACCGAGCCACAGCGCGATGACCGAACGGTCGACACCGTTCTGAAGGAGATTCATGGCAGCCGAGTGTCGAAGGACATGTGGGGTCACCCTCTTCTGCCCGATCGAAGGACAGCCGTGAGTTGCGCGAGCTGCATACTTGGCAACCAAAGCCTCGATGGCGTCGCAGCTCAAAGCCCGACCTCCGGCAGTGGTGAACACCGGATCTTCGGGACGTCCGGGGCGCTCACGGAGCCATGCGGCGAGCATCGAAGCTGCATCTTTCCGGAGGGGTGTGCAGCGTTCCTTGCGTCCCTTCCCTTGGCAGCGCACGTGTGCTCCGGGCCCAAGCACTACGTCCTCGCGGCGTAGATGCACAAGCTCGGAAACCCGCAACCCCGTCTGGATGGCGACGAGGAGCAGAGTTCGGTCACGCCGGCCAATCGACGTGCCTGGATCGGCTGCGGCGATCAGAGCGACACACTCCTTCTGATCAAGGAAAGCAACCGGTCGACGATCATATCGCTTTGCCGGGAGCGTCGCGATCTGCTGACAAAGTAAAGCGTGTGCCGGCTCGCAGAAGGCGACGTATCGGAAGAACGAGCGGATCGCAGCCAGCCGTACGTTGCGGGTTCGAGCGCTGTTGCCTTGCTCGCGCTCCAGATGGTCGAGGAATTCGCCTATGAGCCCTGGATCGAGCTGGTCGATAGCGAGTTTCGACGGTGATGGCGCCAGACGCGGCACCGCGAATCGAAAAAGCAATCGGAATGTGTCACGGTAGGATGCGATGGTATGGCTGCTGGCCTGCTTCTGGCGAAGCAGCCGATCGGCAAAGAATCCCTGGACCAGGGCTGGAAAGCCTAGGGGACTCATGTGGCAGCCCCCACCTTCCAAACGGCGGCCACCCTATTGGTAGCGAGGTGCAGTAGCTCAGGAACAGCCTCGATGTACCAGTAGGTCTGCGCGATATTGACGTGACCGAGATAGGTCACCAGTTTCGGAATCTCGCGCTCCACGTCAACGCCGGCCCGGTACCAATCGAGCAGGGTGAGAGCAGCGAATCGATGGCGCAGATCATGGAGACGAGGTCCACGACCGTGACGGTAGCGGTGGCGGCGCGCGAGATGCCGATTAGATGGACGATGTCCGAGTTGCTGTGAAAGCTGTGCGAACTGATAGCGAGCGCTCCACTCCGTGATTCGCCGACCAGCTTCGGAGACGAAGAAGGCCGGCGCTCCCCGTTGGCCCAGAATCTCGTCGCGCCGTTGGCCGTATTGTTCGAGGGCCCTTGTGGTCGTCGGGTGAAGTGGTATCAACCTCGTCTTTCCGAACTTGGTACGAAGGATGGTGAGCACACCGTCGGTGAGATTGACATCCTGCCGATCGAGCCGAACGGCCTCATTCATTCGAAGCCCAGTTGCTGCGACTAATCCGAAAAATGTCGAGTATGTCGGCCCTCGGAGTCCCCTCGTAGACGACATCCTCGCGGCCGTCGATACCAGCGCCAGGACCTGCTCGTCCGAATGGATGAAAGGCCGACGTCGCTGGTACCGCCCCGTTATCAGGCCGCCCGGAGGTGGCTGGGTGCGCGGGTCGTAGCCGGCTCGCCAGGCAGCGAACGTGCGCACAACGCTCACTGCGCTGGCGACGGTGGATGGAAGGACGCCACGAAACGTGGCTGCCCACCGGAGCACCAGATCAGTGGTCACGAAGGTCGCGCGATTGCATTCGGCGAAGTCGGCGAATCTCTGAAGCAGACGGCCCTGAGTCGAGAGATCGAATCCCAAGTTTCGTCGCAGCTCCAGATATTCCTCGACCGCCGCTCGCATCGTTTTCATGGCCGAGACTCCATGGGCCATGGGCGTGCAACCGAGCGGAGACCTTCGATATCCATCTTGGCGTAGATCGCGGTCGTGTTTGCGCTGCGATGGCGTAACACTTGGCCTATCTCATTGAGAGTGGCACCGCGGCGAAGCATGGCGGTCGCCAAGCTGTGCCTGAGCACGTGCGCGCCGACTCCTTTTCTTGGCATCTCCAGCCGCGCCCGTTTCAGGGCTTGGTGAACGATCGCGTTGATGGCTTGGCCGTCCTTGAATCCGACTCTAGGGTTCCGCATTCGAACGAAGATGCTTCGCGCATCCGTTTGCCGGTCTCGGCGCAGATAGCTTGCGATCGCTCGTCCCACGTCGTGGGGCAAGGGCAACCGATGCACAACACGACCTTTCCCTCGTACGACGAGCTCGCCCGCCCGCCAGTCGACGTCTTCTAGCGTAAGCCCGACAACTTCTGGTCCACGTAGGCCGAGGCGAGCCAGCAACAGCAGAACGGCATAATCGCGGCGGCCGATCGCGCTCTCTCGGTCACAGCTCCTTAGCAACTGCTCTACCTGGTCAGCGGGCAGATACCTGGGCAGTGTCCCGCTGCTTCTATCCGCCACTGTCGGCACGGAACCGGATAGGTCGGTAGGAATTTTGCCCCGCAGGAACAAGAACCGCAGGAATGATCGCAACGCGCTCGTCTCGGCCTGCATCGTGCGCCCTGACATCTTCCGTGCCTCCCGCAGCACGAATCCCGAGATATCCTCTGCTCGGATGGCCCCCGCTACGTTGGAGTCTCCAGCCGCTACGCCAGCCAGAAAGCGGTTCGCGGTCCAACAATAACGATCCCGCGTGTCGCCTGACAAACCGCGCTCTCGGACCAGGTGGAGCGCGTACTCCTTGTTCATCGTCGAGAGCGCCAATCGTCTCCGCGCACCAGATCGCCTGCGCATTTTGCCCATGAGTGCCTCCTGCTGAATTTCACCAGCAGGAAGACGGGAACCGAATTATGCCGACTCCGCAACAATCATCGTTTACGCCAGTGCTGCGTTTTCGGCCACGTTGCAGAGAATGGTCGGCATAATCCGTGAGGCGGCATTATGGACATTATGCCGATATCGGCATAATGTCCACTCCACTGGACACAGCTCGCGGCTCGGCCGCATAACCGAGGCCCCCGCACCGTTTGGGTCTGTCGATTATTCGCGCGAGGAGGTCGTTGCCGAGCTCGGGGCGGCCTTTCTCTGCTCGGAGGCTGGCATTGCGCCCCCCGTCATCGAGAATCAAGCTGCCTACCTCTCCGGCTGGCTGAAAGTCCTCAAGACCGACCGCCGAGCGATTGTGGTCGCGGCGGCCCAGGCCGAGAAGGCAGCCGACCTCATCCTCGGCATCGGCCGGGGTTAGGCCTACCGAGCAGGAACGTGCGCCGTGCAGAAGGGATGGGGCCAGGTCACACTGGCCCCCAAGGCGCCAGCGCCCAGCATGCGCGCTTGACCCTGCGCTGCTCCATCGTCATGATGCCGGCGTCAATGCCCGCCCCGTCGCGTGGGGCAGGCTGGGGAACCCGCCGGGTTCCCGTGCAAAAAGGAAAAGGAAATCTCAATGTCCAAAGGCCCCCTCTCCAAGTCCGATTCTGATTCAGAAGATTGCCGAACAATTCGGTGACAAGCTCACGCGTAAGGACGTGAAGGGCATCATCGAGGCCGTGGCCACCATCGGTCAGGCCGAGCTGAAGAAGAACGGGGTGTTCGTTGTTCCCGGGTTGATCCGCATGGTCGTAGTCAAGAAGCCGGCGACCAAGGCGCGCAAGGGCATCAACCCGTTCACCAAGGAGGAGACCATCTTCAAGGCCAAGCCGGCACGCAAGGTGGTCAAGGGCCGTCCCGTCAAGGCGGTCAAGGACGCCGTCGCGTAGCGCTCGCTGCGAGCTCGTGACCGCGTCCGCCGGCGCGATCGCCGTCCTGGATGTTCAACTGAGCTAGCGGCGCGGGTCTTTGCTTGCTTGCTCGAGCTCGCTGGCCGGCCGCACCAGCTTCTTCAGCCGCTCGTCGGCGGTCGCCCGTGCTCGCTGCGCGGCTGACTTGGGCTCCGTCCGATCGAGCTTCATCTTGGCGGCCACAGCCTTCTTTCTCTCCTTCATGATCCGGGAAGCTTCGCGTCGGCGGCGCTTGGCTTCCTCCTTCATGGCCAGATAGGTTGGATCGGAAGCGCGTCGCTGCTTCGCGCGCTGGTAGGCCTCCCGCCGCAACTTCCTGGCCCACTCCCGGCGCGAGAGCTGGCGTTCGTCTTCAGATTCCTTGTTCATGGTTGGTCCATCATTGGTCCGCTTGTGATCGACGCCGCGCACGGGACCGGCTTGCAGTTCCCGGCCGTAGCATCACGGTACCACCAACACCAAAGCTCCGGGCCCGCGACCGAACCCGCGCCACCCGTGGCCGCGCCCCAAAGGCGGGGGCCAAGAGTCAGAGCCCGAGCTGCTGGCGCACCTTGCGCAAGACCTCGCGCCCGATGATCGCGCTCGAGGTGTCGGCGAGGGTCCGAGCCAAATTCGTTTGCGCTTCGATCTTGTCATCGGCGGCCCACACCAGGTGTCCCCATGGGTCGCGGGCCACCAACTCGTAATACGCATTGGGACCGCTCCACATGCCAGCCCGGTCGAAGCGGTATACGGTCACCGCCAGCCAGACGTTCTGGCCGGCGCGCGGGCGTTGGTTGAGCCGGCCCAGCTCATCCCGCATCGCTTGCAGAAGGCCGGCGGGAGCTTCGGGACAGGCCCAACCTTCCTCCCACCGCACGAGCCCAATTGATGGCCGGCCGGGCATTGCCCAGAACCGTGCGAAAGCCGTCTTGGCTGCGCCCTCCCTGGCAATCAGATACCTCTGCTCGTTCTTGCGTAGCGCCGTCCGGCCCTCGTGGAAGCCCGCGCAGGCGCAGCCGACGGCGAACATCACTGCTGCGACAAGCGCCCGCTTCATTATATTAGTCCCTGCGTGTGGTTGGTGGTTGCGCCGGTGGGGCGCCCTTTCCAGAGACGGTCAGCGAGCTCGCGCCCGCCGCGCTCGCCACCGCCGTGCTCGCAGCGCTCGACCCGGCTGGTGGCGACAACGATGCTGGCTTCCCCGGCGACGCTGGCCGCGCCGCTTCCCCTCCCTTGTTCGCCTCGGGCCGCGCCTTGACCACCTCTTGGAACAGCCGGTCGCGCTGGAAGAATTGCCCGAGGGCCTGCTCCATGATCAAAATCATCGCCTCATCGCGGTCGGCACCGACTGCCTGGCACGCCCATTCCATGTAGCGAGCCAGGTCATGAGCGGTCTTTGCCGGCATGCTGACTTCACGAGTTACACGGCTGCGCACCCTCTCGAAGATGAGCGGCCCGGTCTGTTCTTGCTTGCGGCGGCCCTGCTGGTTGGACATTGCGATCTCCTTTCCCGAGCGACTCGGGCCAGCCCCTGGGTGGCCCTCGCCCCTCTGTTCACCCTGATATCCGCGCGAGTCACCTGTCGGTTCCGTCCGGGACGTGGAATTCTTTCCCGCCCTCCTCGGCCTTGATCGCCGTTGAGCCGCTGGCCTCGCCGCGCGCCGATCCGCGCGTGCCGCTCCATTTCACCTGGCTGGCGAGTACATCGAGCGTCAACTCGCACGCGCTCACCTTTCCCCGGAACCGTCAGCTCGCACGGCCGGATATACGCACGTGAGTCCCACGACGAGCCACTCGGCCCTGCCAATCTACCGCCGGCAGCCTCGGCCAGCCGCCCCGCCGTTGGTCCTTGGTCCGCGTTCTTGCCACACCCCCTCGTCTTCACCGGCCACGGCCCGTCGCAAGAGCTCGTGGCCTTGCCGCCCGGATGCTGCAGCGATTCGAAAAACCAACAGGAGGACAGACAATGACCAAGAACTTCGTAGAACTGATCGGCTTTGCAGGAAAGGCACCCAAGCGCATTGGCGACAAGGGGCCGATGAAGCTCTCCATAGCGACTACCGACCGCTGGCGCGACAGCTCAGGGGAGTGGCAGGAGCGCACGGAATGGCACACGGTGCTCTTCTGGGGACGCCTGGCAGGGGTAGTCGGCCAGCACGTCCAGGAAGGCTGCCACGTGCTTGTCACGGGCTCCCTGCGCTCACGCAAGTACACGAACAACGAGAGTCAACGGCACACGGTCTGGGAGATACACGCGCGCGACCTCTTGCTCCTCGACGAGCCCACCCCCAGCGTGAACAACGCCGACGAGCCGCCAATCAAGGCGCCAAACCAGACCGCCTAACCGCCCGACACCGGAGGAGGTGCCCTCTCGTGGGGCGCCTCCCGGTCCGTTCCTGCACAACAAACGCTCTGCTTCAAATACCTCGACCTCCCAGTCGCTTCGGCGCCGGCACCGCCAAAAAAGCCACCCTCCATGAACATCAGAGATTCTAGCCCGATGGCATAGTCTTGTGGGATTACAGTATGTTACTGTGGGACATAACTTAAAGAAGGAGGGCGCCATTTTGGCGGCGCTTGAGTTGCTAGCTCAGCACAACGTGCTTCCTCGGCATACGATTCTTCTTGATGCTGATTCTGTCATTGCGGCGGCGCGCCGAGGCGAATCGACTGAGGCCGCATTGGCTGGTGCGGTCGCGTACATGAAGACGCGTGGCTTGGCCGGCATGGCACTGAGGATGCAGCCTTCTCTTGAGAGGAGCGGGGGATGGCTTCAGAATGTCCAGTATGCCGAATATGTATCGGGGTGGTGCTGGAACCTGCTCACAGCGCGATATTATCGGCTTTGGGTTATCAATGGACCTGGTTGTATCTTTCGGTCGGAGGAGCTACTGGGGATTCTTAGGGGGATGGAGCCAGACTTTGAAAGTGGTGATCTGTTGATTACGGTGGAAATGCTGAAGGCCGGCCATCGAGTCGGATACTACGACGCTCTGGAGTTGACCACTTCGGTTCCCGACTCTATACTGAACCGGCCCGAATTTCCCGGAGGCACAAACTCTTGAGAGGATGTGCCCATGGGAAGAAAATCCAAGTATCCAGTGGAAGTGCAAGAACGAGCGGTCCGGCTCGTCTTGGAGCAGCAAGCGTCGTATCCTTCGCAGTGGGCCGCGATCGTTGCGATCGCAGCCAAGATGGGTTGCAAGGCGGAGACGCTGAGGCTGTGGACTCGGCGCATGGAGCGTGACACGGGGAAGCGCCCGGGACTGACCACCAGCGAGCGGGAGCGGCTCAAAGATCTGGAGCGGGAGGTGCGAGAGCTTAAGCGGGCGAACGAGATCCTACGGAAAGCGTCCGCGTATTTCGCACAGGCGGAGCTCGACCGCCGAGCGAAGTGATGGTGTCGTTCATCGACGAGCACCGAGCGTTGTATGGGGTCGAGCCGATTTGCGCTGTTCTGCCGATCGCCCCAGCGACGTACTATGCTCGCAAAGCCTGGGCACGGGATCCGGAGCTGCGCTCAGCACGGGCGAAACGTGACGAGGAGTTGCGGTCGAAGATCCGGCTGGTGCACGAGGAGAACTTTGGCGTATACGGAGCCGAGAAGGTCTGGCGGCAGCTGAAGCGGGAGGGTGTGAAGGTGGCCCGCTGCACGGTGGAGCGTCTGATGCGCAGGATGGGCCTGCGCGGCGCGGTCCGGGGACGGGCCTACAAGGTCACCACCGTCGCAGACGAGTCGGCGTTGCGCCCACAGGATCTCGTTAAGCGCGAGTTCGTGGCGACCAAGCCGAATCAGCTCTGGGTCGCGGACTTCACGTACGTCGCCACCTGGTTGGGCTTCGTCTACGTCGCCTTCATCATCGACGTGTTCTCCCGGGCCATCGTCGGTTGGCGGGTGGCGCGCTCCATGCGCACCGACCTCGTGCTCGACGCCCTGGAGCAGGCGCTGCACGCCAGGCCGCTCACGGGTGACCTGGTTCACCACAGCGACCATGGCTCGCAGTATGTATCTATTCGCTACACCGAGCGCCTCGCCGAGGCTGGCATCGAGCGATCGGTAGGAACCATCGGCGACGCCTACGACAACGCCCTGGCCGAGACCATCATCGGCCTCTTCAAGACCGAGGTGATCGAGTGCCGAGGTCCCTGGCGCAGCTTCGACCCTGTCGAGTACGCCACGCTGCAGTGGGTGGACTGGTTCAACCGGCGCCGCCTCCTTGAGCCCCTCGGCTATTTGCCCCCGTTCGAGTTCGAGCAGATGTACTATCGTCACGAGCACCCGGTCGCGGTGGCCGGACTCACGTAAACAAGCCTCCGGAAATCCCGGGCCGGTTCAATACCTGGATTGATTAGGCAGCGGCGCAGGTGGGCCCGAGGAACGATTAAGGTTATGATTCGGAATATTCCGTTCTACCTTCGCGAGATTGCGCTGGTAGGCCCCTCGTGCTTGCAGATACTTTTGTTCTTGGCGCCGTACCTTGGCCTGTTCGTTCCTGGCAGAGCTCTGAAGAGCGGCATGTTCCAGTACTTATTCTGGAGCCTCGCGGGCCTGCTTATCTCCTGTAACTGTCGAGTAACGCGCAGGTACGCGAATTTGAAGGTGCTGACGGTCTGGCTTCCGGTGTACGTCGCAGTGTGGCCGCTCGTGATACTGCCATCGCGTCTCTGCGGCACGCTGGAGGCGTTGTGGCTCATTATGACGGAATGGAGGAAGAAGGTCGTTTGCCGGAGGGCGGTGAAGGTCGCTCTTTATCCGCGAAACGCGATGGCAGGCATTGGCTGCTTTTTGCCTTCGCAGGAAGAGCACCCGCGGGGTCGGTCCAGAGGCCAATCGAGGTAGTGGTTACATTCTTGTTTTTACTTACGACTTGGGCATGTCATTTTTTTGCGCTTGGTCGCGCCCCTCGCTCTTTCGGTGACCTTCCCCGGGCCGGCTTGCCGCGGCTGCTTGGCACCACCTGGCGCGTGGGGTGTGGCGCGCCCATAGGCATCTGGATGTTCGGTCAGGTGTGGCGATGGCTACGTCATCAATCCCTGTGTCGGGTGTCGCGCGAACACTACTCCGGCTATGGGCTGCGGACCGCATCGAACCGTTAGGCACCCTCGCGAGCCGGCCGACCAGACCTTCTGCGTCCCGTGCTCTACAGCCTCTCCGAAATCGCCGTATCCACGATGATGAGCCCCGTCGGGTTCCCTGGCGACCGTGGCACCTCCCTCAGGTATGCCCGCAGGAATACGTGCCCGAGCTCGCTCGTCGTTCCTGACCGGTCGATCTGGTAGCGGTCGAAGCCCACCATCACCTCGAGCGGCTTGCTCCGCATGATCACGACCTGGGCTTCGTTCCCGCTGCCGCGCTCGTCGTGGACTCGCCCCGATACGCCGCGTTCCACCAAAGCCCGTCGCTCGGCCAGGCCGAGCCCGGCCTTCACGACCGGCTGGGCCCTGGCTTCGACCAGGCGCAGGGCGGCCTTCAGGCGGTCTTCCACGTCGAGGGGCGTCCAGGTGTAGGCGTCGAATACCCACCTGCGCACGAACCCCTTGATCTCGGCCTCCGTGCGCGCGTCGCCGGCGTGCAGGAATGTGCTGGCCTCGGCCTGCACCACGTTGCCCAGGGCATCGCGCACGAACACGTAGGTCTCCTTTTGCTCGTTCCTCCAGGCCAGGAAGCCCACCACGCCTACCAGGGCAACGTTAAGGCAGGTCGACAGCAGCAATTGCCGGCCCCGACTCTGCACCGCGGCGTTGGCGCGGCCCCAGGCCAGGATGAAGTGGTCCTCTGCGCCCACCTGAGCGAGCGCGCCGCCTTCCTCCCCTGCCCGGCTGAGGTGTGGGTCCCGATCCTTGCCGTCGAGCACCATGGGTGGCGGCTTCGGCAATCTGCTGGAGATACTCCTGCGCAAGCGGAGCCCCAAATGCAAAGACCTGACAATCCAGTCTGACCTGGCGACGGTGAACCTGGTTGCCGACGAGGAGCTACGGCGGCGCTTCGCGATCCGGTACGCAGGCTGCGCGAGCCACGCCCGTCGCCCATTTGCGCTTTACGAGGACGAGGATCCTGACTACTGCGCGGCCATCTTGCACATGTTCAAAGGCCTTTTCATCGATGAGCACGGTCTCTCCCTGTTTGGCCGCAACGAACAGAACGTGCGCGCGGTACGCGGGGTGGACAGCCGGGCTCATTGGAACACGATCAAGGAGTACGCCGCGGACATGTGCACCCGCTGGTCGCCCGAGACGAAGCTGGGCGAAGGCGCCCGCTACATCATACGAAACTTCGACAAGCTCACCGCCTACCTCGACGACCCTCGCCTCCAACTTACCAATAATCATTCCGAGAGACAGCTCCGACTGGAAAAGCAAATCGAGGCGAGTTCCCTGTTTCGAACGAGCCTGGAAGGGCGCTTTGCGCTCGACATCATGCGCACGATCCTGCAGACAGCAGTGGCAGCACGTGCACCTTTGCAGGAGTATGTCCTGAGCGTACTGCGCGCCTCGCCGGCCGTCGTTGCCGCCTCTCCGGGACTCTTCACGCCCCGCGAGTGGGCTGCGGCGAACGCGCAGCGATCCGCCGCCAGCTGAGGCACGAACTCCACCCGTGCCTTTCGGCCGGCTACTGTGCCATCGCGGTGCCAGCGAACCAGCGCTCTGCCAGCCGTATCCGGAATGTCCGGGGTGTCACGTGGTTGGGGGAGAGGCGGACGGGAGCCCCACCCCCGTATACGAACCGGTTACGGACTTCAGCTGCTCGGCGACGAGGCGAAACTTCGAAACTTCTCCCACTTGGCACCGTAGTTCTGGAATTCCTCAAGCTGGTACGTGCCGAGAACAATGGTTGAGAGCACGAGGGCAAGGATGCCCATCCAGACCTTGTACGCCTCGGGCACGGTAAACGCCAACGCGATTGTCATCGTTGTTAGGATGTTGCACGCGATCGAGGTGAGCTTGAGTCGCCGATAGGCAGACTGGTTCCGGATGGCGCTTGAGTCGAAGTAGCCAATCTGGTCATCAACTCGACTCTTCACGTAGTCGTCAAACTCCGGGTCGCCCATGCTTCGTGTCCTTTGGTGGATGTTCAGATGTCTAACGCCTTGGCGTTAACCCGCGGGCGGCCGTCCGCGGCCGACCGTCGGGTTCAACGCCTTGTTCGACAGCGCTACTCTTCGTCGGGTAGGTATGCGTTCCATTGGTCGATATGCAAAAGGACTGGAGCCACCCCATCTTGATTCCAGATAGCTGGTCCAGCACCCCAGTAGAAAAAGTGCGCTGTCCTTCCACTATGAAGGCGCTTCTCGCTCTGGGTGCCACCCTTCGAATACAAGATCACGAGATCCCCGGGCTCGACAATCTTGTCAGGAAACCAAAACGTATTGAGGACGCCAGTTGTTACCACACCGGAGTTTGCCGTCGTACAAAACACCGCAAACTCGCCGACATCCGTCGTGACCTTAGACTTCATGACGATGCGTTCCTTCATGGGCACGCCTCGATCTGCAATCGAAGTGATCTTCAGACTCATCGTTGCACCGCGCGCGACACGATGCCGGCGATCACTAAGAAGGAGCCGAAAGCGACGGCGATCCAGCCACTTGGTTGATGCGTCCACAATGCTGGCGCATAGCCCAGGGCAGCGGCTCCGACCGACAGACAGGCTCCGAAGATGATCTCACCAGCCAACGAATGCTTGGCTTTCTCCTCAAGGATCGATGCCCGCTTGTCCATTAAGTGGAATCGCTCCCGATACTCTGAAAGCTCAATTACCTGCCGTTCAAGTCGCTCGAGTTCTTCCACGAGCATTCGCTGTACCGCGGGCGAACTTAGCTCCTCCTCGCTCAGCTCACGCCGAATCCGCGCCAAAGACTGCCTGCCCTTCGGAGCAACGACAGCAGTCGTGCCTTCGGAGGGTTGCGGCTCTTGGTCAGGCTGCTCAGTCACCATGGCATTTTTTCTCACTTCCTCAGCTTCCACGCAACGTCTGTCGAACGGTATGTCGTTAACCCGCGGGCGCGCAGCTCCCGTCGGGTTCAACGCCTTGTTCGGCGGCACAGCGGCGCTGCCGCTCCTCCCAACCCAAGGATTGGTGTGAACTCTCGACCGGCGCCGCGCGCAATTCCTGGACGAATCCCGCCGCGATGAAGATGATCTCGCTCTTCGGAAAGTTGAAGACGATCCTCCAACGGTATCGCCCAAACCTGCTCGTCTCCTCGATGGCTTCGCGGCGTATCTCACCGATCGAGAGCGGCCCCATCGAGATGCCGCGATAGTCGATTCCGACCTCGAGGTCGGTGACCTCGTCAAAGGTGAGTTCCGCAGGAGCCAGCATGAAGCTGCACCTTTTGTCGACCCCGCAACGCCACTCCGAAATGTAGTCGAGATCGAAAACGAGCCGGCCGGAGCCGTAGACCCCTTCGCGGATCGACGGACCGTAGAGGTGATTGTCATGCCAGCTGAGGGTCTCGAAGTCTGCTTCAGTCCACTTGGTCTTGTTCATCGGTTCATCGTGTCCGCCGAACGCCTTGCCGTTCAGCGGTCTGGGCGCCGCCAAGCCGGCGCCGCGATTCTACGCCGATGCCTCTGCGGCTGCCAGATCCGCTGCAACGGCTTGTTGGCCGGCGTCGCGCCTCATGACCTCGTCGACACGAACAATTGCCGGACCGCGCTATTCTCCACGGTTTCCTACCGCGGGCGGTGAGGAGTCCCGGTACGGCACAGCAGTCCCCTACCTATCAGAATTCTGAGTAGCTGCCAGGTAGGTTTGGCCCGCGGCTACCCTGGCTATGCGCAATTCCGGCGCCACGGCAAGTCTGCGCCCAACCGCGAAATTGCTGAAGTAATTGCCCCTCGGCGGTCTTGCCCGAAGAACCCATCGCGATCGATCTTGACGCATGCCAACCTTGCCCTGCCGTCAGGCGTGTGACCACCGACTTCGGGACATCGTCTGCGAAGGACGTGACACCATGCTCTTCCATCACCTCGGTGTCCCGCGCTCCACCGTCGCAAGCTGGATTCGCCGCGGCCAGCGCCCGGTCGTCTCTGCCCATGTCCTGGCCTTGGACCAGCTCGAACTTCAGGCCGAGGTCCTCGCGCTCCAGCGCAGGATCAGGTTCCTCCCGGCCATCATCCGCTTGGCCTTCCTCCTCGTGCGCCTCTCCGGTTTCCGTCTCGAATCTCACCACGTGCCCGACGGCGTTGCCAAACGCTCCATCTTGGACGCCGTCGCGCATGCCACGAAGGCTATCCCTCTTGCCGTGGCCCTCATGCGCGCCGGACGCCCTCCGAAGTACACCGTTAGCGACAAGGGTAGTGAATTCGGCGAGGAGTAGCTCGATTGCTGCGACGACCACGACGTTCGGTCCCGGTTCGGTGCTGTCGGCCGGCATGGCAGCATCGCCGTCGAGGAGCGCATTATCAGAACCCTCAAGGAAGAAGCCATTGCCCACGAGATGGTCCCTGTCGCCACGTTTCCTTCTGCGCTTCACTGGCGCGTTTCGAGAGCTGGTACAACGACCTCCGTCCGCACTCCTCTCTCGCGGATGCGACGCCAGACGAGGTCTTTCATCAACGCCGTCCCGTCAGCCGTCGCAGGCGCTTCGAGCCGAAATCCGGCCAAGGGCGCCTGTGCGGCGCCATGGGTGCCAGCCCGAGCCAAGATTGGAGCTCGACTCGATCTCGTGGCCACCTCATTCCTAGGCACGCGGCACTTGGCGCAGGTCGAGATCCGGCGGGCAAACTGAGCGATGTGGCAACGGCGCATTCGCCCGCAGGGGCGATGCCTGCCTGGGGTCCGAAAGGAGCATCGAGTGGCGCGCTTCCGCGCTTCGGGCATTTCCGAAGCCTCCAATCCAAGACCAAAGGCGTTCTCGGCGAGTTGATCTGACCTTGTACTGGGTGCTCAAATGTCGCTGTTCTCTGTTGGCGAATGTCGATGGACCACTACACCAGGTCCTCATCCGCGCTGCCCGTTTTCCGAAGGTGGCGCCGACGAGCGGGCGATGACCGCCGACCTCATGCATGATCCAGCCATGGCCGGCCTATCTGTGACCCTCCTTGGAACGCTGCGTTCCGCCATCCTCAACCGCGCGGAGTTGCGCTCGAAAACCTCGTCCTTCGCCAGCAACCGCCAGCAACCGACCAACCTCCGGCGCACATCGGGTCGCCCACTCGTGCGCATGGCTGCCCGCGCCTTTGGGCTCCCTGGGACGCGTGTGGCGGGCCGGCGGGCCCCAACGCGAGCAGATCATCGAGGACCTTGCGCAGCTCCGCAGGGATCGACGCGGCGATGCTGTCGCGGAACCGGCTCACGGTGGGCCACCCCGCGATCAGTACAGGCCCTCGAGCCGCGGGTCCCGAACGACCATTCGCCAGACACCCTCCTCCCGGAGAAAGGCGACACGTGGGTCGTTGGCCACCTTGTCGAAAGGCAGCGCATCCGTTGGTCGAACGGCGATGCGCCTTCCTCCGTCGACGGACGCCAGGAACACCTGATCGCCCAACCTGCGTGCGTGCAGCTCGTGGACGTCGTCAGCACCCTTCAACGTGAACGCCGAGAAGTCTGGCACCGCCTGCCGACGAAGACCGGCGGCATCCTCGACCATCAGGTCCAACCAGTCTGCGGTTGCAGCTGAGACAAGAGGTCGCAGCGGGTTAGTGAACACGGGGTCACGCAGATTACGCCCTATTTGGGAGATGCTCGCACCGAACCCGACCTCAAGCATCGACAACTCGGTCGCCGCCGCACGGGAACGCACCCCTGCGAGGAAGATTCGAGCGGCAAGGTCCGTCGGCACCCCAATCTCAACG
Organism: uncultured delta proteobacterium; assembly: GCA_963849735.1. Taxonomy (GTDB): domain Bacteria; phylum Myxococcota_A; class Polyangia; order Fen-1088; family Fen-1088; genus Fen-1118. The sequence goes on along the minus strand of CAWKJE010000030.1, from coordinate 69,993 downwards.
ATCAGCGCCAGCTTCGCAAGCACGTCCGCCTTCTCTGGCTCTTCCGCTGCGCGCAGCTGCTGCGCCGCCGCATGGATGATCCAAGGCAGCTGATACCCGTAGAGCTCTCTAGAGATGCCGCTCGCGTCAGGTTCCAGGGCGCTGAGCGCGTTCAGGCTGACACCAGAAAGCCACCCCTCGCGGATCGCGTCGAGCTTCCCAGACTCGGGCATCTCGCCCGTTACAGGCGCTGCGTGGGCCCGTGCCCACTCCTCTATCGCCCGTACCCCGCTCGCGACTGCTGTAACCCGAGCATCCTCGGTGCCAACACCTTCAGCGACACCGCTGAACATCCCGAGGTTCTCGTGCGCACGCAATGCGACGCTCAACGGCAGACCGGAGGAGACGACAGCGGTCCGGGAGGGCTGCGATACTCGGCGTACGGCCGAGTCGGCCCGTGCCGTCAGGAACGCGAGTACGTCATCCGCGGTGGTCGCCGAGCCAGCTGCCCGTGTTTGGAGCACCGCGAGCGACCCACGGAAGACCTTTTCCACCCACTCAGATGGCTCCCCCGACCCCGGATTCGCCATCGGATCTGTGTGGAGCGCAAGCAACTCGTCGTCGAGCAGGTCACATATTTGTTCGCAGGCTCCAGCGTTCTCGCCTAGACGTGCAAAGTCGTTGTTCGCCGCGACTTCGAGCAATAGATCGAAGGCAACCCCAGCCGCACTGGCTACCTTCCGGAGAATTTTAACCACGAACAGCAGTCCGCTCTCGACGCGATCACTCCTCTTCGCATCGAAGTAGTATCGGGCGAGCCTCTCGTCCTTGTCGATCTGCCAACGCTCGCGGGTGTCGTCGATGGCGTAGAGAATCTTCCCCTCTCCGTCGACGAACGCACGCCCGGCCCGTCCGCAGATGTTCCAGAAATCCCGCTTGTCGATGGTCTCCTTGCTGATGTATGGAGTCGCGACAATCACCGAAGACACCCCCACGTTCACGCCCTGCGCCAGCGTCGTGGTGGCGATGATCACCTTCGGAGGCTTCGATCGCATGAGGTGTTCCACAGCGAGCCGTACCTGCGACGTGAGACGATTGCTGTGGCAAATAACGCCGGCCTTTGCGGCCCGCAGTTCGATCGCGCTCGGGTCCAGATCCTCCTTGCATACAGCCTCGAACACTCTCCACTCGTGGTCCGGCCAGGAGTGGTCCTCAGGGTTCTCGCCAAGTGCGAGGAGGACAGCTTCCGCGAGCGTTGGGACGGACACCGCCCGTCCAGTGAAGATCATCACGGGGCCGATGGCGCAGAGGCGTACCGCGGTTGCCGCGACAGCCTCGCTTTTGTCGTTAGGGAATGGGTTGCGGCGTCGGCCAAAGCCTAGAGGCTTGGCCTCGACGAACGAGGGATTGAAGGAAGCGACCTCGCCTTGCCAGTCGACCCTCACGCGAGAGCCGTTCCAGCGAAGCAATCCGAATCGCTCCGCCGACGGCTTCCATGGCGACGTCGCGACCGCCGCTGGATCTCCAGTGACCCACTCGGCGAGTTCCTGGGCATTCGGCAGGACCGCGGAAAGAAGCAGCACTCGCGCCCCCGTTGCTCGCGCGAAGCATCGAAGGTGATCGACAAAGACCTCGTTCCGGACGTACCTCTCTGATGCTCCGATCAGGTGCCCCTCATCGACGATCACGAGATTGACGTTCTCGAACAGCTCCGGCGCTGCGCGAAAGAGAGCTCGGGCCTTCTCCGGCGTCGCAATGGTGATCGAGGACTCAGCAGCGAGTTCCGTATCAACGGAACTGACACGCGAGCCGCCGTAAAGATGTGAGACCCCGTGGCCGAGCCATCCGAAGGTGCCCGCGAGCGTATGCTGCACCTCGAGCGCCAGCGACCGAAACGGCGCCAGGTAGAAGACGCGGGCGGTCGGGTCTGCAAGAAGCGTTTGCAGAATTGCGAGTTCGGCCACCCTGGTCTTCCCCGCGCTCGTGCGCAGGTTCACCACGGCTCCGCGATTGGCCCGGTCAAGGGCGAGTGGTAGCGCGGCGCGCTGCGAAGACCAAATCTCAAAGACCGGTCGCTTGGCGAATGCATGTAGACGAATGAACCGCCCCAGGGGACCTCCTGAGTTAGGCCCGTAGAATGGTGGCAGCACGCGCCAGGGTGATGCGTCGCCCAGGTCTTTGAGCATGAGCTGGAACAGCCTCACAACCCACCACCACGATGGGTGACTGCCGGAAGCCGCAATAACCTCGGCGTCGCTCAGCTGTGCGTCAGCGTATTGAAGGGCCTCGACGTCGCCGGTGTAGATGAACTCAAGTGCGACCGCAGCCGCGCGGGCGATCGCTATGGTAATAGCGCCCTCGTCAAGTTCGGTCTGATCCTCGAATTCAGGCGTATCGACCAGCAGCACCTCGTTAAGCCGGCCGATCAGCGAGGTCACATCCTTCCGGAGCACAGCCGCAATGACCCGTGCCGCGGGCGTCTGCTCCTCCACGGGACGAATCGTGACGAACGCGCGCGAGTAGTGGCCAGCAGCGTAGAAGGCCATGGAGGCAACCAGAACGTGGAAGGCGCTCTCGCGCGAGTCATTCGCACTTGGCCCATGAGCGTAGTGGAGCAGCGAGGCAGCGCGTTCGAGCGCGGCGGAGCCTTCTGGGAGTTGGCCTTGTTCGACGAGGCTGCATCCGGCGGCCAGAAGCCCGTAAACGGAGAAGGTGACCTTCTCCTCGAGTGCAGGATCGAAGGCGGGGAGGTTCGCCGCCACCTCCCTCACCTCATGAAGAACGTGCTTCGCATGCGCCTGGGCGAACAGCGTTGCGAAGGGTGGAACCTGCAGGTTGGCGATCAGAGAGCGCGCATGCTCAAGCGGGATGGTCATGCGTCACTCCAGCTTCTGGAAGCAGGACGCGACGAACCCGTCCGGATCGTTGACTCCAAGCGAGATCATCGCGAGGCGCTTGAGCGGGGCCGTGGTCGAGGAATCCACCCGCTCCGCAGCTTTGGTGTCGCCAAGGAGAAGGCCCACGTAGTCGAGACGCAATTTGCCCCGCGCGAGGAGGAGCGCGCACTCAAGGACGCGCGCTCCGAGCTCTGCCTGGCCCTCGGCAAAGAGTCGGTCCGCCACGAATTGCAGGGACGCCGGCACTCCTCCCTTGTACGCCTTCAGAAGGCAGTCGACGATCTCCGCGACCGCCCCTGCTGTTGATGTCGCCCTGTACTTCGACTCTCCGACAACAATGCGCACGGGATCGGAGTCGAGGTCGAATGCGAGAACGTCATCCCCCTTCATCGATTGATCGACGTTCGGGTTGTACCGAAGCCGGTATACCGGGAGGCTGAGATCGTTCGCGGCAACCACGTATTCGGCCAGCACGATCTCCGCGAGGTTTCCCTTCTGCGTCGCTGGATTGGAGGGGAATCTGCGCAGCCTTTCCTGCTGCTTCTTAAGGCCTAGACGCCTGATCGCCTCGCGCTGCTTCTCGGTCCTCTTCAACGCCTCGGGACTCGCGTGATGCTGCACCAGCATCTTCCGAACCGACTCGACTGCAGCTGACCGCTTGCCATCGGCTTCGCATAAGGCGCGATGGGGCACCTTGCTTTGCGTCTTCCCGTCCTTCGCCAACCAGACCTCTCCAAATGGATGCGGAGGCTGGGGGTGGTCGCCGAGAATCGAAGCCTTCGCTGGGGTAGGCGCGCTCCGCGCGGCTGCAGCGCGTCTCGGAGCTGCTCGGGCGACGGCACGCTTGGCGGTGGTCATTCACAGCCTCGAGCAGCCACGCTGCCCACCGTCCCAAGTGGATCTCATGCAGCGAACCTCGCGGCTTTCGCCGTCAACGGCAGCATAGACCGCAGCTTCTCGGTGGCCGAGCCGATGTCGTGCGACAGAGTGATGAGGAACACCATGCGATCGCCATCAAGGCGCCACGGGCTGCGTTCCTCCACCGGCGAAGTGTCGGACCGGTGCTGGTCCAGAGGGTAGACCAGCGCTCCCCATGCCCCCTTATCTACCTGCCCGTACCGTGTGAGGTATGCCGCAAGCTGGTACAGGTCCTCGCGTTGCGGCCCTTGCGGGGCGCTGGCTGTGGGCCACAGGCGCTTGTACTTGGCGTCGACGACCCCGACTACCGCCCGTCGGCGTAGGAGCACGGCATCGGGCTTGAGCGTTCCCAGCGCCGTGGCGTCGACAGTGCTGATGAGCAGGGCCTGGTTCACATTGAAGTCGAAGGTGCCATGTCGCACCTCGACGTCCGAGGCAACCCGACGTAGCGCGCCCAGAACGTAGAGTTCCCACAGTTCGGCAACGTCGAGAAGGACTCCTTGGCAAGAGCCCTCGGGAGCCGCATCCGACGAGATCCCCCGACGGTTTGCAATCTGCCGTGACAGCTCCGCCACGGGTCTGAACGAAGCGGTGATCGGCGTGTAGCGCACGCGCTGCAGATCAAGCCGCGCCGGGACCGTGGGGCGGGAGCCCGTCACGACCTGCAGCGCCGGGAGCAGCTCCCGTGCGCGCGCCGGCAGCCAGCTGTCTTCGGCTACGGCCCCCATCCAGCGGCGCAAGACGTCGTATGCGGCGACGATCGCTCGCGACACAGCGTTGTCGAGAGAGCGCTCTCGCCTAACTGAGGCCATGGTGGGACTTCCGGCCGCCATCAAGCGCACCGATCCCGCCACGTCGAGCCGACCGCGCACGGCCGTCCCCGAGTAGTTGGACTCGCGTCGAAGAGCTGGAAGCCCGTGGCGGGCCGCCCCCACGAACGACCGCGCCCACACGATGGCCAACAGCTGCACGACGAAGGCGTCATCTTCGCGCAGCTCGCCGGGTGATTCGACGAGGGCGATGTTCGTTACCTCGAAGAGCCAGCTTCGAAGCGTGTTGATGCCAAAGCGCGGGAGAATGGTGAGCCTTCCACCGTCGAAGGAGATCGAGCCCACGTACCGCCCAGCCCACCATCTGCCGTCGCGCTCGCAGTAAACCACCGGCTCGTCGTCATCCCGATCATTACCGAGGCCCACCACGTGCGCGGCCGCTTCCGCGGCCCCCTGCAGACGACGGAGCCAGTCCTCCGCCTCCCTCGAAGGTTGAGGGTCGAGAGGTGAGCAATCGCGAGCGGTCAGGTTCACTCGGCCAACTCCGGCGCAGTCAGGAAGGCCGTCTGCAGCTTCTGCAGCTCGCTCTCTCTCGCGGCCGCCTCAAGCCCTGACAAGTACTCGTATAGGAGCGGTCGTAGGGACAGCTGCCACACCTGCTCGAGCGGCCGCCGAGCGCCGTCTTTGCTCCAGAGAAAGGTCTTTCGGTTCCTCGGCCTCGGACCGAGGTCGTCCTTGAGGAACGCCACAACATCCAGGAGATAGGTGTGACCCACCTCGTACTGCGGCCCAAGCAGCGCACTGGCCGCGATCTCGCTGTTCAGCGTCGCGGCAGCGCTGGCCAACCGCCGAAACTCTCCCGCGACCCTGTCCCACTCGAGATTGACGCCTGCCTTGCTCCACATCGACTCGATGGCCGCGAGCAACGCCTCGGAGTCGAAAGAACAGAGCACCCAGAGGAACCGCCGACGGAGGGCGAAGTCGATCTGCTCGATCGACTGGTCGATCAGGTTCATCGTCCCGATGACGTACAGATCCGAGGGGATCCGAAGGGTAATCGCAGCACCAGCACCATCTCGGCCAGGGAGCTCGATCGGCTCGTTGCGATCCTCGAGGAGCGAGAAGCACTCGCCGAGCATCCTGCTCAGGTCGGTGCGGTTGATCTCGTCGAGGATGAGGACGTGCGGAAGCCGCGTGGCTGCGTCCTCGCGCTCAATGTCCTTGATCAGCTGGGGCAAGTAACCGGGCCGATACTCGGTCCCCCCTTTCTCGGTGATGTGCAGACCGCGAACGAAGTCCTCGTAGCTGTAGGCGGGATGAAGCTGCAGGCGATGCACTCTGGTTCGCGCGGCCTCGTTGATCTCCTTCTGCTCCTTGAAGTACCGCGCCGGGCCATACTTCGAAAGCGCGGCCGAGCGGATGATGCGATCCGCGAGCCTCTTGGCGCGAAACGTCTTGCCCGTCCCGGGCGGTCCGTAAAGAACAACCTGCTTCTTGTGCTTGATGACCTCCAAAGGCGCGAACTCTCCCGACCCTTCTGTCGCGTCGTACCAGGCCGCGTCGAGAGGCGACCAATAGAAGTCGAGTTCCTCCTTCGGGAGGAGTCGCTCGAGCTCCTTGCGAATCGCCAAGAGCTGCCGGTCCTCGCCGTCGGGCGAGTCGGAGACGAGGCCCTTGAAGGCATCTATGATGCGACGCTTGTGGTTGCTACTCGCAATCCGCTCAAACTCCGCGGGGAACATCAAGTGCAGTAGCATGTGCCGTAGCTGGCGTGCGTCGGCACCGTCGATCCCATCGACGAATGCCTCGAACTTCCAAGGATCGGCGAGGGTCATCTCCTGTTGGTCCTTCGGCAGCTTCTTCCACGCCCTAGCGAGTTCAATCAGGAACCACAGCTCGAAGGGCCGGCGCGTGTTGTAGCCCTGACCGCCGCTGCCGATGCCATTGGCGAAGGCCAGGGCCACCAGGTGATCTGTGGCCAGAGTGTCGCTAGCCCAGCTCAGGACGTCGCCAACCAGCTCGCACTTGCGGCTGCCGCCTACGTTCGATGGAAACAGAAAGTAGACTGATAGAACCTCAGCGGCGAGCCGTGTCACGGGCTGGCCGCTGGGCTTTACCTGGTCACGGAACTTGTCGATGAAGGAGCGGTCGCCGTCGTCCGGCGCGGCGACGAACACCTCGTGCAGCTTGTCTAGGTTGGCTGCCGTCCAGATCGCCGCGCCCTCGAACAGAAGTGAGCCATCGCGCCGAAGGCACTGGTCCCGAAAGCGTTCGGCGGCCTCATAGGTGATGCGTGTATCTCGCTCAGAGAATCTAGCCATGACATTTCCCGCACTGATGGACCGCCATCTACGCACTCGCCGCGTTTGGAGCGCCCGCCGACACCGTGTAATTTGTCAGCCCGTGAGCGCTCACGTTGGATAGGTATTGCCGCAGTCGCAGCGACTCGGACACCGACGCGACGAGACTGTCGATGACCTCCTTCACTGCCTTTTCTAGTGCCTCGTAATCCTTCAGCTTGATCCCCGCTCGAGCAGTCCCGTGGGCGACATCATTTCGTCGCTGCAGAAGTTGGTTGACGGTCCCTTCCCACGGGGAAACCAGACCAGGATCGAACCCTAGCTGAAATAGGATCTTCCGGAGCACAACTGGCTTCAGGTTGGACTCCGTATCGACCACTGCGTCAGCGTCAATGACGAGTGGGCGGGCGCCGAACGCCGCAGTCCTCTCTACGAACTCCCTGTCGCGTGCATAGCGATGTAGCCTCGTGTCATCAGGCAGCTGACGCGCGAACATCTTGCACTTCGATTGGGGATCCCGCAGCGCTCGAAAGAGATCGCCAAGAGCTGCCGCGGCAAGGGCCGAATGCGCATCAGCGATCGTGAGCCCGAGCATATTCAGCGCATTGACGTAGATCGTCAACAGCGCCTTCGACAGCCCTTCGAAGTGCGAATACAGCATTACGAGCAGCGCCTTGCGCGCGATGTCGGCGTGGACGTCGTCATCGATAGTGGCAATCCGATTCTTGAGGAACCGTAGCTCGGCCTCACGCCACTCCCGCTCGACCTCAATCTCAGAACGAACCGCAGCTAGGTCTACTTGAGGCATGCCGCGACCCTCTTCTCGATGAATTCCACTCGCTGCCTGAACGCGGCCGCGTAGTTCTTGCCACCACCCGTCGTGAGCTTCTTGAACTCGGCATCGGTCTTGGTCGCAATAAACGCTTGCTTCACCTTATCGGAGCCAGCAACTCCGTCTGCGGCCAGTCGGTCAAGCTGCTTCTGAATTCCGAGGGCGAACGCTTCAAAGTGAAGGGCCGAGAAGTAGCCCATGGCCGTGCCCCTCTCGTTGAAACCCGAGAATGCGCCCGTTCCTAACACGTCGTGCAGGATCTTGAAGGTCTTTCCAAAAACCGTTCGCTCAGCGTCAAAGTCGAACGGCATATCATGGCGGTCAGGATCCGACACGGCTTCCATGTACTCAGTCAGGAAGTCCCCGATGTCCTTCACGTACCCCGACTGGTTGTTCTTTAGTGCGAAGAACCGAAGAACGAACTCCTCCAGGTACATCTGCTCGCGCTTCTCCTCGGTGAGCTGCTCCATACAGGCGAGATAGTCCGGGTTCTTCGACAGCTCCTTCAAGAGGTCGTTGAACTTGTTGTCCAGAAGGCGAATGGTGCAATTGCGAAGCTCCTGCGGACTGAGAAGCTCACCGCCAGTGTTCAGGCGCTTGAACATGTGGTAGCGCAGGTGCGGGTCAGTTTCCCGTCGCAGCACCTCCATGCGAATGAAATGCCGCTTGAGCTTGATCTGAAGCGCCTGAGGAAGCTTGTCATAGGTCAGGCCGTTCACATCCGGCAGCACATCGCATCCCTCAAGGACGAGTGCGTCCTCCTCAGCGTCCTGTTTCTGAGTGTGAAGGCGTCGGAAGTGGAAGTACGACGAGATTCGCTGAAGACCATCGATGAGCTCGTAGACACCATCCTGCACCTCGACGACGTAGATTGGCGGGATAGGAAGCTCGAGAATGAGTGACTCGATGAACTGAGACTGCTTGACCTCCGACCACCGGAAAAGGCGCTGGAAGTCGGGAGCGATGATCAGCTCCTTGCTCTTGTACATGTCGAAGAGCTCGTTGAAGGACACGTCAAGAGTACGCGTCCGAACGCGAGTGACCGCGGTATCAACAGCCTGAATCAGAGCGGCGGGATCTTTCTCGGTTATCGTCATGCCTTCTCCAATGCAATGAGCGCTTCGCGGTAGTCGGCATCCTGTCGATGTTGAGCGACACGAGGGTTGATCTGCGCCAGAGCTCGGCGGACGTGAGTTTCTCCAAAGAGACTCCCGTGGAAGCCCGCGGTCTCGGCGAGGGACAAGTAGAGCCCCGGAAGATCGACGCGCAGATCCTTGTAGTACGAGCTCTGGACCACGAGCAGCGCCAACCCTTTCGGCCGCATCGTCCGGTGGAGTTCGCCCAGCGACATCGAGGCGTCGTCGAAGTACTGCCAGTAGGTCTTGTAGTAGTAGGAGCGCGAGGCCTTGCTGGGATGGGCGCGGATCGTCCGAAGAAGGCTTGCGACTGGCCTAGGCCACTGCGCAGGGATCTCCGGCGGCTCGCCCTTTCGCGCGAGAGGCGTTCCCATCGTTGCGCGCCGCATGCCGTGGTAGCGCTCGGAGTCTGGTGCCAAGCCCAAGGCGGCCAGTTCGAAAGACGCGCTCACTACGTAGTCAATGCGGGTGCAGTACGGCGGCGAGGTGAGAACCAGGTCCACCGCGCCATCGTCCACCGGAAGCAAGCGCGAATCAGCCACGCCGATTCTGCCAGCCCAGGGACGCGCGCGCCCCTCATGGCTCGCGCTACCCAATTCATCGGCCATCTCCGCTAGACGCGCCGTCCAGCGCGTACCCAGGGTTCGCACGGCGGATTTGCGCCCGCGCCCGGGCCGAATCCATGTGGGATTTGAACCCTGCTGAACCGAGGCGAGCTCACGAGCCGTGCGGATGAGTGCCAGCAGAAGAAAGGATGCGAGGGGTGGCAACCCACCATCGACTGGCTTGGCGGTCTCCCCCCCGGAGGTGGTGCCCAGCTCAGCCAGTATGGAGGCCTCAAGGCCACGATACTGCCCGACGACTGACGGTGCGAGCCAGGCGAGAAGCGGATCCTCAGGCTGAGCCTCCAGGGCCGGGACCGATGCGAGGCGGCGTGCCAATCCTGCAACATGGAGCACGTCATCCGGATGCGCGATCTTCGCGCTCGCAACGATGTTCGCGACAGGATTGAGATCGAAGCCCAGGGCGTGGTGCCCCATGTCATGAGCGACTCGAGTCGTCGTCCCACAACCGTTCCACGGGTCCATTATGCATAGAGTCGACGATCCCGCGGCAGCACCGAGAACACGGCGGGCGAAGGATTCGCTGAAGCCCGCGTAGTATGGGTACCAAGATTCGACGCCGGCCTCGCAATGCGGCTTCCGCTTTGCGTCGACGGACAGGTCCGCGGACGCCCTTCGAAGCCTTCCGGCAAGATCGTTGTGAGTGCTCGTACTCTGCACGTCCCCTCCGCGTCTCAAGTGAGGCCCAGCACTTTCATTGCCGCCGTCTTAGGGTCTCCAAGCAATAGTTGGGCGCGAAAAGAAGCGAGCCCTTCTCCTCGATGCGGCGCTTCAGTTTGTCGAGGTCGAGGTCGTCTCGGAGTTGGCCGGTGGCGTCGACCGCGACCACCTCGTCAGCAACTCCACTGAGCAGGCTGACCAAAGCCAAGACGAACTTGGCAGCGGCAGCCTGGTCACCGAACTCGATGCTCAGGCGGCCGACGTCGTGGACCTCGCGCACGGGTGCGGCCGGGCGCGGCCCATGCGGGCCGCTCCCGACCTCGTGCGACTCCGGCGGTCCTCCCTGCACTCCAGGAGCGGACCGGACGGCACCTGTCCCTGCGCTCATCCTGGTTCTCCGCTACCGTCAGGCGCCTCGTAAAACTTCCCCGTCGCGGGTGAAGGGGTTGGATATGCCGATATGCGGGCCTTGGTCCTGCCAAACATGGCCTTCCTCAAGTGCCATGGTAAGTCGAGTCATGGCGGCGAACAAGTGCCACATCGCCGCAGCCAGCAACCCGTCTTCGTCCCCTCAATAATCGCTGTGTCATCACGCCGTGAAGCAAGGCCTTGTACCATGTCGCCCGTGCTGTACGATTTGGCCATGATCAAGGCATGGCCGAGCCACGGTCTCTCCACCCGACCAGAGTCAAAAAGGCCTTAGACTTGCTAGAGATCTGACGGCCAGATGTTGTTGGGATCGCCTTAGTGGATCCGGTCGTACTGAACACCGTGCTCACTCGCTCCGCTTAGCGCGACGGGAAAATGCCCCGGGGGCCCGGAACCGACAGGCAGTTCGGGCGGACATACGAGTGAAGGACGGCGGGGCCGCCTCAAGCAAGGACCCCAGCCGATCGGAGGGGAGGACACGCGATAGTGAGCACAGCGCCAAGGACGACGAACCGCGCCACCAATCCACGTACCGAGGATGGTTGTCGTCCCTTTGACGCCCCCTCCTACTACGCGACGACCCGGGAAGCCGCGACGATCCTGAGATATCGGTCTCCCAGCGCGATCAGGAACTTGGTCCTGTCTGGCCAACTCGTTCCCGCAGGCAAGCGTGGTCGCACCTACCTCTTCCGTCTCTCGGACATTGACGATATGATCCGCGGTCGTGGCGCTCCCCTGACCCGGATGGGAGCAGAGAATGAAAGCGAGATATCCGGGTATCGAGATTATGGTCGACGGCCGCAAACGCATCCGGCTGCGAGCCGTGGACCCACGAACGGGTCGGATGAAGGAGATAGATCGAATCATCACGGGAACGGTGGAGGAGGCTGCGCGGCTCCGGCAGACGTGGATGCAGGAAATCCACAACGCCGAACAGGTGGCCAAGGAGGTTCCGAGGCTGCGGACCTACGTGCAATCGTGGCTCGCGTCCAAAGCGCTCGGGCTCAAGGCGTCGACCGCAAGGACCTACGCTGACCTGCTCGGTGGATATGTCCTGCCCCATCTCGGGGACTTCTTCATGGACAAGCTCACCGATGCGGACATCAGGGAATGGCAAGCGACGCTGGCCAAGCGCCTAGCCGGCGCGACCGCCAACGGTGCGCTGGTCATGCTGAGGATGGTGATGGCGGACGCCGTGGTCGAATACCAGCTGCCACGAAATCCGACAGAGCGGGTGCGACGCTTGCCCAGGCGCAAGTTCACCGACGAGGAGCCCAATCTCCTGACCGCAGAGGAGCTCGGGCGCCTGATGAAGGCGTTCCGCGACCATGAGCCCCAGCACTACGCGCTTGCCATGACTCTGGCCATGACCGGCGTACGTTCGGGTGAGGGCACGGCCTTCCGGTGGGGAGACATTGACGAGGAAGCGGGCGTGATACATGTGAAACGCGCGCAGTGGTCCGGGGTGGTGGACAGCACGAAGACGGGAACGGTGCGGTCGGTCCCATTGGTACCCGAGGTTGCCGCGGTACTTCGGGAACATCGAGCGACGTTGGCGGCGCAGGGGTTCGGCGTGGGTGAATCTGACTGGGTGTTTCCCGACAAGGGAGGTGGTCTGCTGCCCAGGTGCAGCCTCCGCCATCCCATGGACCGGGCACTCAGGCGGGCTAAGATATCCAAGCGTGTCACGCCGCATGGCTTGCGAAGGACCTTCAACAACCTGGCGCGTCAGGTAGCAGGCGATATCGTCACCCGCAGCATCACCGGACACGTCACCGCGGCCATGACCGAGCACTACTCCCACGTGGGGCTCGGAGAGAAGCTGAAAGCCGCCAACAACATCGTCAGGCTGGTCCCCGGCCTCGCGAAATCCCATGCCGCACCTGCAAGTGGGGGATCGAGTGGGGGATCGAAGGACCCCGGCCAGAGCGAATCCGATGAGGCGAAGTCAGCATAAGAAAAAACCCTCGTGTTTACCGAGGGTTTCAGAGTGCGGTCGGGGAGACTCGAACTCCCACAGCCGTAAAGCCACCAGAACCTGAAATTGACCCGACCGGAAAAGAACCCAGATTTTTCGGCCGAAAACCCTCGATCTTGTTGGGTTTGGCGAAGCAATCCGTCACGTACCGTCAAGGAGCGCCATGCTTCGCCACACAGGAACGGGGAGTTTGCCGGGGAGTCCCCTGCCCCTCTGGGGCGGCTGTCTGGCGCGCACCACGCGCGCCCCTCGCCGGATGTCGCATAGCAGCACGCGACACGTCAAAACTACAAAGCTATAGGGGACGAGATATTGGCGAAGGCCGGCCGGCGCGCCCGAGATACGCCTACTCGTCCGCGAAGGCCGAGCGCAGCGTCGCACTTGAAACGAACATCCGGCGAGGCCAGCTCTCAACCGCGATCGTCTCGAAGTCATACTTCGCGTGGAACCGCTCTGCTCCCTCGTCCTTTGCGTCGACGATCAGCACCCACGCAACCGACCACTTCGGCAGCATCCAAGGCACGCCTCAGGGCGTCGAGAAGGATCGCCTCGCGATGCCAACCGAAGGACAGCAACTCTTCCCGGATTCCCATGGCGGTGTGCTCGCCAACAACTTGCTGAACCGCTGGTACCGCCAGCTTGCGCGCAGCCCGGCGTCCGCCGCATCGCCAGCCACGCAGCCCGCCACAATGCACCATCCACGGCGCGACCGGCGCCGAGCAGAAGGTCGCCTCGTTGCTTGGGCACAGCGAAAGCTACAACCAAACCACCCACCCCCGTCCGGGGGGAGTTCCGCCATCTCTCGAGCCCGGCTGTAATGCCGTACAATGGCGCTGATGTCAACGGGAAGGGCCATGCTGACCATATCATTCAACCGGCAGCCCCAGGACGTGTGGCGAGCACTGCCTCGGGGCTATTGGCCGCTCCTCCTCCTCGTTGCAACCGGGTGCGAAACGCGAACTGCTCTCGACTCACCGGCCAACGGACCGCCTGACCCTGGCATGGCTGGAGCAGCCGGCACAACGGGAAGTGGTTCTGTCTACGGCATGGCCTGCACGACCAACGATGATTGCCCGAGCGGTTCGACCTGCTGTAACGGCTCCAGCGAAAGCTGCGACGGCACCCGGCTGCCGTCGGGGGACGGAACGGATCCCGGAGAATTCGTTCTCAGCTCGGACGGGTCAAGCGTGACCGACACGATTACCGGGCTTGTCTGGCAGTGGGACGGTTTGGGGCCGCGAGCAGCGTGCACCACCGACAGCACTCACCTAACCTGCACTCAGGCCGAGGCCGAGACCTACTGCGGTGGCCTTTCGTTGGGTGGCTTCTCAGATTGGCGGCCACCTGGCGAGCATGAACTGCAAACGATCGTCGATTTGGCCTCGCCCCAAGACAATCTGGCCATCGACCCGACCGCGTTCTCCAACACGACGCCAGGCGGGTATGGGTACTGGACGTCTTCGCCGGATGCTCTCTTGCCCGGTAGGGCCTGGGAAATCGACTTTGACTACGGCTACTCGTATCCCAATGTCATAGGACTACGAGGCTCGGTGCGCTGCGTTCGTGGGGCGCGCTGCTATCCCACGTCTCGCTTCACCACCTCGGGCGACTTGGTCACCGATACGCTCACAAACCTTGCGTGGCAAGAGCATGCGAGCAAGGCTGCCATGACATGGTCCGACGCCCAATCGTACTGTTCGAGTGCTGGGTCAGGATTTCGGTTGCCGACGCTGAAGGAGTTGGGGTCTCTCACGAACCTTACGGTGACATCTTCGCCGGCCATCGATCGGACGGCGTTTCCGAACTCTCCGGTAGACTGGTACTGGACGTCTTCCCTGTCATCCAGCTTGTCCGGCAGCCCCTGCTGGACCATCTCCTTCTACGACGGCTCTTCGGCCAACGCTACAGCGACCGACACCTCCAGGGTGCGCTGCGTCCGGTGAGGACGTGCCATCTCCTCGGAGGCGCCTCCCTCAGCCCTCCCAGCCCTCCTCCCGTCAGCATATCAGGCACTCCCCCTGGCCCTCGCGCCCTGCGCCAACCGTCTTGAAGCACCAGCGGACCGGTTCATCACCCCGCCGTCGCCAGACAGGCACAAACCCGCTACGAACCTAAGAACCTCTTGCTTCCGCACTCCGCTAACGAGCATAGTCACTGGGTGTCTCCGTTGCGGCACGTTATCAGAGCCGCCTACTCCGACCGCAGCGTCCGAGTTTACCAGGCATTTCCCCCAGAAATCGCCTTACCTGCGCTGAAGGCCGGCCGATTTGTTCCGCCCTTCAGCATGAACCGAATGACCTGGATCAAACCGTCCTTTAACTGGATGATGTATCGGTCTGGCTACGCCTCCAAACCTGGGCAACAGTTCGTGCTGGCGCTCGACATCACACGCGAAGGATTCGAGTGGGCGCTACGGCACGCCACCCTTTCGAGCTACCAGCCGGGATTTCACCCATCACCCGACGCCTGGAAGCGCGATGTCGCACTAAAACCCGTTCGCGTCCAGTGGGACCCGGAGCGCGACTGGCGTTTGCACCCCATAAAGGACATCCGGGCCATTCAAATCGGCCTTTCCCATGCCGCCGTCCACCATTACGTGCACCAATGGATTCTCCACATTGAAGATCTTACCCCTGTCGCCCGCGCGCTCGCCGCCGCTGCCAACAGCGACGCTTCTTCCCCGCCTTGGCTACCAAGTCTCGCCGAGCGTCACTATCCCCTCGACCCGGCCATAGAAGCGGCAATAGGCGCATAACGAACACTGAACCGCTCACCCGCTGGAATGTCGGAGCCCCAATTGCTTCAAAGCGTTCTCTCGCAAAATAGTGTCTTCGGACTGCGCAAGCGTCAACAGCTTCGCCTCCGCTTCAATGCCAGGAATTTTGCCCAGCGCCCAAATCGCTTTCACAGCCAGGGCTCTCGCATCATCGTATTCTAGCGACTTCGGTATCCATTGCGTAGCACGAAAGAGAGCCTCTATGGTGTCACGATTCGGCCACCTCCCTAGCGTGCTCACAACGTCTTCGTGACTGTAATGCCAGTCTTCACCAATTAGCCAGCAAAGAATCTCCCTATCCTCAGCCGCGAAACCAAAATTGACGCCGATGACTAAAGCGCAAAACAATTCATCCGAGCTGCGCGTCGCACAAGCCTCCTCAAGCCACCTCGAAGCCAAGCTGCCGTCCTCGACGGCCGAGGGAAACCGCCGCAAGAACTCCTCCTTCGTTATCCTCCTCCCCCCACCCGGAAGGACAACCAAATCACGACACAGTCTCCGTTGCTCTTCTGTCACTGTCTGGACACCAGGCTGAAGTCGACAATGTTACTATTAAACGCGTCAAGCGCCGAGCCCCTCCCAAGTCCGATATTCACTACACCCCCCTCCATTTTGAACAACGCGCTGTTTGACCACCAACCACTCTGTACCGCCGGCAGACCCTCGTAAGCCGATCCCATGAATCCTCCGGCCAAATTTCGCACTCCAATGCCCACCAAAGCGCTCTGCGTGCCTGCCTGCATATTGAATTGAACGGTGACGCCCCCATACCGTTGCGCATACTCCAGGCTCGGTGAAATGAACGTCTCCGCCGTAGCGGGAACCTGCCGCGTCGCCAACAAACTCGCGAAATTATCTTGGCTCATCGTCCTAAAGAACGTCTCGGTCCCCTCTGCCAATTCCGTTGCCTCAGCCGACGACCAACCCCCGCCCCCGACAAAGTTGTTCCCCTGAGCGGCAGCGACCGCCGTACCCAGGCCAACCAGCCCAGGGTGGGCTGCCGCAAACACCTGTGCCGAACCAACTCCCGCCCCAACTACCTCTAGAACCGGCCCAGCAGCAGCTCCCACCTCCAAAGCATAGTACGTCGTAGACGTATCCTTATAACGGTCGCCAGCGCCGTTGTACCACCCGTTAAGGTCCATCGTCTGTGTAGATGACTTCGGCCTAATCGTCGCAACGGAACCAACCGGGGTTGGAGCCTGAGAGCCGCCAACCCCTGCGGCTATCTGATCATCACTGGCTGCCGCAGGACCGATCGCGTCCTGCGCAGAGGACATATTTACCACGAAGACGCCATTCGTGGGTGTGACTTGCGTATTGGGTAGATAGCTCACACCGCCGCCCGCCAGACTGGACACGCCATACCCATAGGCATCACAAGCGTCGCCTGCCACGCACTCCTGGAATCCTGTTGGATCAATTAAACGCAGGGGGCTATTATTCGCGTAGCTGTACGGGTTAAACTCCTGGCTGTTCAGCGGTCGACCCACCAGCGGATCCGGCGTAAGAAACCGCAGCGTGCTCGCATCGTAAATACGTCCCTTCATATTCACGAATCCCAGATCGTCCTCCTGCTCGTCCCCTGCGAAGCCGATGGTAACCCGGGCGTCATCATCATTTCCGGCTTCCGCTTGCGGAGGATCGCTTCGAACAATTCGCTGGCCGAATGGATCGAATGCCATCCGTGTGGGCTGGACCTCATTAGCGCTCAAGACCGCTATGATTGACCCTATATGGTCCGCGTGCAAATATTCTATCGTCGGGAGACCACCACTCTCATCCTGGCTCACTTGCGCAATCGTCTGACCGCCCTCACCCGGAATGAACATCACACCGGTTGTCGCGTTCTTAGTAATCCTCCTCTCGTAAAGAGACCCCAGGTATAGCGTCAATCCCCCCGCACCCTGCTTCCAAACCCGATTGTGAAACGCATCGTACCCGAAACTCCAGGACTCACTCCCCGCCCCCGAGCCCCGCGTGATGCTTGTGGGCAAACCAAAATCCGTATAGGTAACCACTTCATCCGTACTGTCGACGTCCGTCCGACGCCCGAGAGGGTCGTACGTAAACGTCGTAGTATTACCATTCACCATCATACTGGACGCAACGTGGGCGCTTCCGGCGGACAATGAGAAGGTTGCCACAGACTCCGGAGTCCCGTCCGCAAATACCTGGTCACGCTTAACCAGGTTGCCAAGATAGTCAAAGTCATAATGAACGGACCAGCTGCCACCCGCACCGTACCAGTGCCGAAGGCGCCCTAGCTCATCGTGAATGAACGCCTCCGCCTGACCGGCCAGATAGTCGGTCCGGGTATAGAGATAGCCCAGGGCATCGTATTGCAACCCCAGACTCTCCACCGTTTGCTGACTGCTATCCTGGACCTCAGATGTTTGCAAAAGATCTCTCTGTGGCTCCCAGGTTCGCGCACCACTAAATCCGTCGCCGAACGTTTCACTCACTATACGGTTGTCCAAATTTCGTCCCGTTGCGGTCCATGCGACGTACCCGCTACCGTCATCAACCTCAGTAAGACTGCCGTTCAGATGCTGATCGTCATACTTATACACTACGCCGTACGCGCTCCCATTGATCATGGGATAGTGCATCTTCCACAGCCGTGCTTCACTGTCGTACTCATAATTTATCGTGCCCCAACCAGCCGCCGCCCCCGTCTCTCCAAATATTTCTGCGGACTTCCGCCCCTGCGAATCGTATTCGTAGCCTGTCGTAATCCCGTCGGCGGTCTCGCTCGCGGCCAGCTGTCCAACTCCGTTCGGGGCAGTGTCCCACACGAAAACGCTCGTCCCCGCACTTGTCCGCTCGGAAACCCGTCGACCCAGAACATCGTAGTCTGTCGCGATAAACGGGGACGCCCCTGCCGGCCCCTGGTGCATATGCATTATAAGTTGGTCGTAGCCATCATATGTGTCGTTCCACGTGCCCCGGTCCAAATCGGTCCACGAGATTCTCCGCCCTCGAATGTCCGGCACAATCTGCGTATGGTTACCCGAGTCGTCCCACACGTCCGTCAACAGGTCAAACGCCCCGTAGTAGTATTGCGTGATCACATTATGCGGGGTGCCCACCGTACCCGCTCCTCCCGGCGTGGTTGCTAATGCTCCAACCGATTCACTTCTCTGTATAACGCGTCCCGCAGAGTCCGTTGTCGTCTTATCGACTTCATCCGTAGCCCCCTCGCCCGACACGGGAGACCGAAGCCGCGTCCGTGTCGCAGTCGTGAGATAGTAACTATAGTCTGTCTGGCAAATGGGGCCGCCGTCAGAAGCCGCTGGACCGACCTCACTCAGGACTCGACCTAGGCTGTCGTAGCTCATCGTCGTAAACCCAGTGCCATACCCAACGGATGGGTCATATGGTCTCATTCTGTACTGAACACGCCCATGGGTGTCGTACTCGTATCTTTCACGCACATACTCCATTCCCGAAAAGTCATAGGCAAGCACATATTCCTTCTTGCCCTGGCTGTTATATTCCTCAACCTCTTGCTTGTTTTGAACAAGCGTGGTCACGACAAAGTTTGATTGCCTCGTGGCATCGGCA
This sequence comes from uncultured delta proteobacterium, assembly GCA_963849735.1. Classification (GTDB taxonomy): domain Bacteria; phylum Myxococcota_A; class Polyangia; order Fen-1088; family Fen-1088; genus Fen-1118. The sequence goes on along the minus strand of CAWKJE010000030.1, from coordinate 51,128 downwards.
CCATAGGATATCGTGCTGCTCACCCCGTCTGCTTTCTTCTCGCTCTTGAGGCGCCCGAAGCCATCGTAGCTCCGAGACGTCGCTAGTCCATTCGAATCTATAGACTCAAGGACAACGCCGAGCCCAGGATGCACAATAGACGTCGTCGACTGACCGAGGGCATTGGTTACGACCGTCGGATATGTGCTGCTAACCGGGTCATACGCCGTACTGGTGATACGCGTTTGTGGCGGACTAACGGTGCCTTCAACGTTATGGACCGATTCCGTGGTCTGTGTTACTTGACCGAATCCGTTCCGAACATAGTCGGTCTGATGATAGAGACCTGCATAGTATCCGACGGTTGGACCTCCAGTCGAGTACTTGGAGTCGGGCTCGATTTCCTTGGAAGTAACGTCGCCTGTGTTCGACGAGGTCTTCAGGTCTCTTGCGTAGTAAGTCCGACGCATAACGGACGGGGCCGCCGTATTGTTGCCACTTTGGGGTTGAGGTATCGTGTCGGTTATCTGTTCGTACTCCGTAAGCCCAATCAACCAGGTGTCCGCCTGATCCGGATAATACGTTGCGCTCCAAGCCTTTACCTCGTTTCCGGCGCTTGCGGATGCCGTTCCAACTTCCGTTGTTCGTGTTGTCGGGTACCCATAATCCAGGTCGTAGTTCGTAGTTGTTGTCCGCTTCACGTTTACGTTGGGCTGGCGCGCTCCGTTTCCCGAGCCTGTAACGACTTCGACCTCCTGGTAACTGTCGACACACGAACTAATTGCCGCGAAGGGACTAGCAGCCGATCCTTCGTTTGCCTGAAATTGACATTCGTGCGTACTGTTTCGGTCTATCTCGTCCACCATTCCATTGCCGGCCGGGTATACTTCCGTCGTCGAGACCGGCGATTCTGCCCAGGCATATATATTTGCAACCTTGGACTTGTGATCGTACGTTGTGGTGACCGCAGCGTTGTTATCCATGTCCTTCACTGTATGGGAATCCATTCCCAGCCAGCCAAGTCCCTGAATGTCGCTTCTGGCACCGCTGTAGTTATGGGAGAACTTCAGTCCAGAAGGCATCGTGTGCTCCTGAACGATCCATTTTCCCCGGGGGCTGCAGTATTGCGGGTACGAGCAATCGCCAGTCGCGACGGGCGTGTGAAATCTGGAATCTGCGATCGACCCGTATTGAATCGCCGTTGTAGCCCCTAAACCGTCCGTAATTTGCTGCAAAAGTCCAGGCGGCTGGCCCTGCCGAACATATACGACTATCGATCCTCCCTCCACCTGCACCAAATCGGGCAGTCCGTCTCCGTTGACGTCGAGTACCTGGCTCGTCAAGTACCCACCTCCGCACGCGGACTTCGTATTGGTCCAGTCGTATGACTCATCGGCCAAGGACGGTCCCGACCCTGAGGCTCCTCCGGGATACGTCACAGCGGAGAAGGGTGTTCCTTGTCCATGTGCCTTTGCAGCAAGGAGGACGTTCGCAGAAGACCTCTGGCCGGAGTTGGCCCCCTTCCCGTCCCCAAAGCAGCTCTTCCCAACCTGCAGCAGATCGGCTCGCCCGTCCATGTCGAAGTCCATAATCCGCAATCCAGGGTCTATCGGCGTACCGTTATTCCCGGCAAGGACATCCAGCGATTGGCTCACCTTTCCGTCGGCACTCAGACTGATCGCAACTGGCGGCAGGAAGTCCCTGCCGTTATTAACCCAGAGGCGAACGTCACCGCCGTTTATCGGTATCTCAATCGCGTCTGGCAGACCATCCCCGTTTACGTCCGCGAATTGGTAGCGAACGGAGCCCGGCGTCTTTTGGCTCCCCTTTAGCGCTGTCACCACATCACCGCTGCTCGTGCCGACGAACGCTCGCATTCTGGTTGCGTTAATCCCATTTGATTTTAGCGACGAATCCCAGAACACCACCTCCATCTTCCCATCGCCGTTGATGTCGGCCATATAGGAATTCCACGGCTGCGTCACATCAACTCCCCCGTAGCCACGTTGCTCGCAGTTCTCGCCGTACGCGTCACAATTTGCCACGCTGGTGGGCAACGGCACATACCCCTGCGCAAAGCCGCTTGGACTGTTCCGGCGGTACGCCCAGACGGGACCTGTATAAGTGCTGAACCAGAAGGGCCTGATGAGATCCGGGAGACCATCCCCATCGACGTCGCCCACAAGAGGCATCGTCGTGCCGGTATACGTGTCGCCCGTAGCCGTAAACAGCTGGCACAGATCCGTCGCGTTCGGGTCGTTAGGGTCAGGATAGGTCTCTTCCTGGGACGACACACTAAGGGTACCCGCATATCCGTTCAACGGCGGAGACCCGGACAGATTCCCGTTGATATCCCAGCCCCATTGCAGGTCACAGTCCGTCGCCAACGAGTTTGGGTCCATTCCGACTGCCGAAACCGTCCCCCCATTGGTCTCCACCATTGTCGGGCAGTAGGTCGTGGTGGAGAAATTCGCAAGCTGCCAGCCTGACGGTCCAATGGAGCTTGGGCATGTGCTGGCATCAAACCAGTATAGCCAGTAATTTCCCACTGATGGGTTGATTAGGTCAGCTACTCCGGTACCTTTCAAGTCGGCCGCCCGAATGTTGTTGTAGTACCCTTCTGTGTTCGAGTAATTGATGTTGGAAAGGAGGGAAACCGCGCCGCCGAAGCTTCCCCAAGTTGATCCAAAGGCTGGATTGCTTAGCCGGAATGCGTAGGTCGTCTTTCCACCACTACCTGTGCCTGTGCTCGATGAGGTCAGAATGTCGTCCACACCGTCGCCGTTGAAGTCTCCGGCCAGCAGCACTCCCGCATTCGGGTGGCCGGTGTCACTTCGCCCGAAATCCTGATGGTCCTGTAAGCTGGTCGCTACTCGGTTGAACTGGTTACTACCGGCCGTCCATGCAAAACTCGTCGGCGGCTTGCAGACGTTGGCCCCATCGCACTCCGCAACGCTTCCGAGCAGCAGCCGCTGCGGGTCATTCGTCGCATATCCAAGGTTGTACATCCGCAAAGTACCGCGGGCTATTGGGTTGGGGCCTTCTATCTTGATCCCCGTAAGGGCGTGCCCGGTCCTCAGGGGAAGTCCGCTCACGTAGGACTCCCGCACATCGCTTCGCGTAAGCCCTTGGTCGTAGAGAAATGTTACAAATCGGTCGGCAAGAGTTTCCCCGGAGGCTGACATATTGCTTGTGTACTCTATGCTCTCCGGACGGAAATCCACGACGGTCTCGCCCGACTCTCCTACATAGTCGTCCGTTGGATTGTAGGCATACGAGATTACGTTGTCGTACCGATCGCGCGAAGAGGCCAATGCCCAGCCCAATCGCACGGGCGTATCGTAGGCCACGGTGGGATCCGGCACCGTCTCATTCGAGTCATCTATAGTTACGGTGGCACGGTTAGCCTGCATTACGGCTGTCGGTGCCCCGAGATATCCTGCCGGGGCGCCCGCGCTCGGAAGGCCGTAGCTTTGCCGGGTCCCGTCTGGGAGGTAGACGAGAAACCCTGTTGGGCTATTCGCGACGCCGTCCAATGAGTCCTCGCCAACCTGTACGATCTTTAGATTGCGATCATACTCCGTCCGGTACTCGGAGCCGGTCTGGTTGTAGGTTCCGGAATATAGTACTAGCCGCTGCCCGTCTAGACACAGCCTGTCGAGATTGTCAAACTGGATCGCACGGCGTCGTCCGTCGCGGGCGTAGTCCTGAGCGCAACGGGTAATCATGGAGAGTCCCTCAACTTTCCAACCCATCCCCAATATGCCGTCACCGACATTGCTGTTGTACACCAGAGCCAGCTTTGGCTCCACTCCGTTCCGCCCAGCAGGAAGCCAGAGAGGGATTCTGTACGTCGCTGCGCCGTCGTCCGTAACCGCAAAGGTGCCGTCCGTCTTGCCAAATGTTTGATTGGAGACTTGATCTGTTGGAAGAATCTGACCACTAAGATTCATGTAGCGGTATTGCTCTGGCGGTTGATCGGGTTGGACCGGCAAATTGAACAGAGGTTGATTGGTTGTACTATCTCTTACCGTCGGAATGTTCCCGCTATAGTCGATGGTACACGATGAACTGTCGGTCGTCGCGGTAGCGGAAGATCCGTCAAGAGTCCAGGTCAGGCTTTGTGGGTCCTGAGCGTAAATCACCATGGCCCCGTCGTGTTTGCCAGTGAGAAACCATATTGGAAGCGTGTCGTTTATATCTCCGCCCCCTGAAAGGGAGAGCGTGTTTTGGTCGCCCAATGGCATCGCAAGGTTACCCGGGGTGTTATTTTGGTAGCCAAAGATGGCCGTGTAATAGCCAGGGGCGGTGTGGACGACACAATTGACCACGGGCACGAGATCTCCGGGCGTGCTGTCTCCCGGTGTCGATAGGTCTCCAGCAAAGATCACGGCTCGCTGACAGCCTTGCGTTGAATCACAGTATGCTATCGTGCCGCTGTTGCCGCCGTTACAGACAACCGGCGTTCCACTTGTGCATAGGCCTGACTTACAAGTGTCCCCTGTAGTGCACGCGTCTCCGTCCTCGCAGGGGCTACCGTCGTCCTTGGGAGGATTCGAGCACAAGCCACTAGCCGGATCGCAAAGGCCCTGATTGTGACATTGGTCGCTCGCCATACAAGTCACGGAAGTTCCAGGTGTGCACACGCCGCCAAAACACCTGTCGCCTTTAGTGCAGGCGTTGCCATCGGTGCAGGGCGCCGTGTCCGGGATGTCAGCGCATGACGTTACTGGAGAGCTGCCAGGGCAGGCCAGGCACTGGTAGACTTTGTCCGCGATCGTCTTCGGCGCCACTCCCATCGCCGGTGCCACCTTGTTCACCCCACACACGTCGTCCGGGTTCGCGCCGCAGGTGGCCGGACTACAATTGTGATTCTCGTAGCAATCCAGGAAGGCTACGCAATTGGCCCAGTCGGCCTGCGGTTGGTTTACGCACCACTCCCCACAGGTCGTGCTACGCCAGTTCAGCAAGCATCCGCCGGCGGTTGCATCGCTTGTCGTCCCAGCATCTACGACGCCCGTGCTCGTGACTGTCGCTGTTGCGGTACTGGTCGCCGTGCTGGTCGTCGTGTTCGTCGCCGTGCCTGTGCTGGTTGTGCTGCCTGTCCCGGCGACCACCATGCACACCCCGCTCTGGCATGTGCCGGCCTCAACGCCGCCGTCCCCACCAGAGCACGGCGTCGTATCGGGAGCCAGCGGATTCGCGCATGAGCTCACGGGGCTGCTGCCGGCACAGGCCAGACACTGGTACACTTGGTCGGCGATATTCTTCGGCGCTGTACCTTCAGCTGGCCGCACGACGTTAACCCCACAAACCTGGTCCTGCCCACCACATGTGGTTGGACCGCAGTTGTTGGCCAGGTAGCAAGCGAGGTACGCTACGCAGTCAGCCAAGTCGGTCTGACTCTGCTCCAAGCACCATTGCCCGCATGCACCGCTGTTTTGCCAGTTCTGCAAGCACGCCGCGCTCCCAACATCTCCGTCGCCGTCCAGTCCCACTCCGCCATCGACGTTCGAGCTACTCGTTGTCGTGACCGTCGTGGTTATCGTCCCCGTCGTCGTGTTCGTCGCCGTCACGGTGTTGGTCGTTGTCGTGGTAGTGGTGCCAGTTGCTGCCTGGGTGCCTGTGGCAGTACCAGTCACCGTACTAGTGCTGCTCCTCGTTGCCGTGCTCGTCGTAGTGATCGTTGGCGTAGTCGTGCTCGTGCTCGTCACGGTATTGGTCACCGTTGGGGTGCTAGTCGCCGTGATGGTAGTCGTATTCGTAACCGTAGGCGTATTGGTCACGGTCTGAGTGACCGTCGTCGTGTTCGTCGGCGTGATGGTGCCCGTATTCGTCACCGTGCTCGTGACCGTCGGTGTGTTCGTCACCGTTGTCGTCGCCGTGCTGGTTACCGTCGGCGTATTCGTCACGGTCTGAGTTGCGGTCGTCGTCAACGTCGGGGTCGCCGTGCTCGTATTCGTCACAGTGCTCGTCACCGTAGGTGTGTTCGTTACCGTGGTTGTCGCCGTGCTCGTCAACGTCGGCGTGTTCGTCACGGTCTGAGTTGCGGTCGTCGTCAGCGTCGGCGTCGCCGTGCTGGTGTTCGTGACCGTGCTAGTAACCGTCGGTGTGTTCGTAACGGTGATCGTCGACGTGCTCGTGACCGTCGGCGTGTTCGTGACCGTGGTGGTCGCCGTCCTGGTGCTGGTCGGAGTAGTCGTGCTCGTCGTGGTCACCGTGCTGGTAACGGTCGGTGTGGTGGTCACCGTGATCGTCGACGTGCTCGTTCCGGTTGGTGTCTTGGTGGCTGTCTTGGTCTGCGTCGCCGTCTGTGTGACCGTCGCCGTCCGCGTGGCTGTTCCGGTCTGCGTCGCCGTGGAGGTATACGTTTGTGTAGCAGTTTGAGTCGCGCTCTGGGTCTGGGTGTTGGTCAGCGTTCGCGTCTGTGTCGCCGTTTGCGTGAGCGTTGCCGTTCGAGTCCCCGTCGACGTTGTCGTGGTGGTGGCCGTGTGCGTAGCCGTGACGGTCTGGGTCGCGGTTTGCGTCTGAGTGTTGGTCACCGTTCGGGTCTGCGTCGCCGTCTGCGTGAGCGTTGCCGTTTGAGTCCCCGTCGACGTCACACTCTGAGTCGCCGTGTACGTAGATGATGCCGTCTGGGTTGCCGTCACCGTTTGCGTCCCCGTAACTGTCCGCGTCTGCGTCGCTGTCTGGGTTATGGTCGCCGTCTGCGTCCCCGTCGACGTCACACTCTGGGTCGCAGTGTAAGTCGACGATGCCGTTTGGGTCGCGGTAACCGTTTCCGTCGCCGTACCCGTCCGCGTCTGCGTAGCTGTCTGGGTGACCGTCGCTGTTTGCGTCCCTGTCGAGCTTTGCGTGGCAGTTACGGTCTGTGTACCTGTCGCTGTGGTCGTTCCGGTTGTGGATACGGTATTTGTTACCGTCTGGGTGACTGTGGTGACCTGCGTGTTAGTCACGGTCTCAGTTGCGGTTGCGGTCGCGGTTCCAGTCGATGTCGCCGTCGACGTCGCGGTGGCGGTGGCGATGGACTCGCCCTTCAGACGCCCCTCGATCTCCCTTTGCGAAGCCGTTTGCTCCTTGGGTGGCGCACTCGAACCACACCCGACGGCAAGAACGGCGATCAAGGTAGCGGCCGCCAGAGACAGTGTTTTCATCTCGAGCCTCTCAGTTAGTTGACGGAGGGGAATGAATGAGACGCTAACGTTGGCTCTTCTAGTCACAGATGAGCTCTTGCGGCAACAGAAAAGTGCAAGTCTCCAGATCTTGCCAGCGTGTCGGATCTTAGCGATAACACTTTCAGGGTGCTAAATGCCTGAATATATTGGTCCGTCAAAACGGACCCTGGCCCAGTCCCTGGAATCCTCAGCAGAACACCGCGAAACCACGACGCTTCTCCGTCAGCGTGCCGCGGCTGACTGATGTCGAGCCAGTACTGTACCAGCTGAATGCCACCCCAGGCGAAGGAGAAGCCACGTGTACGCACCGGTAATCCTTGGTTTTTAGCTTAGCGGTCAGCATTCTATTCGACGAGTTATTGTTAGGGAACATACACTATTTTTGCTCTGGGTTGCCATGCCATCCGCTGGCCTCGGTCAGCCGAGATGTGTGGCACTGTGGCCCGGGTGCCCACCTGCAACCCCAAACCTGGCCTGAGCAGCCGCACCCTTCCTGGGTGACCGAGCGGTGCTTTCGATGAAGCTGTCGGGGCTGACCCGCCGGCCTCTGCCCTCCGCGGCTGGCTCTCCCACGAGACACACGAATGGATCGCGCCCCGAGTTGCAGAGTCACGGCCAGCGAACGGCACAGGCCAATCTTGGTAGGAGCGCCTACCGGCGGCTGCCCGCATGGCGCGGTGACCCCACTGAACAGCAAGACCGCGACACGCGCATCGTCGGATTTGGGTGCTACCGACGGCCGGCAGGCCGGCTCGCCGCGAGCTCGCTGGATGGGCTTGGGCTCGCTTCGCGCTCGCGGGCAGCACTATCAGGGTTGGGCAACGGCACTCTCGCCGGTGCGATCTCGTCAGCGCAACGTTCTTGTAGCCGCTGCTCGCATGAGACACTGCGCCAGGCGGAATATCGCCCGTGAGGCTGCCGGTAGCCTTACCCGGGCTGCGCAGGGACGGCGCGTCTGCACATCAGAGAATCATGCGGGAGAAGCACCGCATCCGCGTGGAGTACAGGTTGCGGCGACCAACCCCAACCGCCATTGTCCCAGCGTGCTCGGCCGCGTCAAGGGTTCGCGCTCTCGCAAGCTCGCGCGCCGGCGCAACGCCGCCCTTGACACGGCCTGCGCGCGCTAGGGGGCCGGCTGATATGGGGTTGATGGCGGCGGTCTGGGTAGCCTTAATCTGGACCCAGTGATCGAGACTCGATGGCCTTGCTCATAATGCCGGGGCCTTGGAACAATGGCACGGCCCCTTCCGTCAAGCCCATCTTCAATGGGCTCGTCAAGCCGTCGCCACGCGACCTGGCGCGGTTCCGTTCATGCCCGACTCTGTCCCCACCGCCCGGCGAACTGGTCCTGCGAGACCGTCGCGCAAATGCTGGCGAGCTTCCACCCGACCAGGAGGCGCGCTTGATTACGAGCCTTGAGTGCGTCGCCCGCCGGAAGCGAGCCGCCCGAGCCACCCGCAGGCGCGTTGGTACGATCACCGCCTCCCGCGACGCCGCTACCAGCGCCAGCTCCCTCCTCTCCTGGAAGATGCGGTCATGCACGATCAGCTCCCGCAGGGTCTGCTCCCCGAACCATGGTCATGCGCCTCGTCATGGTGGGTGCCGACCACGGCGTGCTCCCATCTAATGTAGTGGGAGAGGTCCTCCCCGGGGTATCGGCTGGCATGGCCCCTTCGCGAGTCACGCGACTCCGCACGGCCAGTCTCCCCCACTTTTCTCCCGAGCCAGGTGCATCCTCACCTCGAGAGCCTACGCAAGGCTTGTCTTCTCGATGACTGACATGGCTGGACTTTCAATTGGGCGGACGCCCACAACCTGGCGCTCGCGAGATGGGCCGTTACCTAGCGTCTCGCTGCGTCTAGACACTTTGACATGAGCAACTGCGAGCCCACATGCCCGCCGACCACACCTTGCCGTAGCGGTGGCCACCTTCGTCGGCAGTCCATGATGCACTATTCCAGATAGAGCACCGCGGATACGTGAGCCGCATCTACTAACCGGGAACCCATCACGTGGCGCGATTGATCGTTGCAACTGTTCCATTTCCATCGACGGCCTCGGAGTAGGCCTGGGTCTGGATCTGCAAAACCCGCTCGGCGTCCGCGGGCCCGAGCTCTTCGACTGGTTCTTTCACGCCCGCACCTTTCAGCGCATGCACGGCAGCAAAGATTGGGAAAAAATGGCCTGGACGACGACATCTCAAGCCGCGGCTTCGCGAACGTGGGCGCATGGATGCTGGGACGCAATATGTTCGGGCCGGTGCGCGGACCGTGGCCCGACGAAACTTGGAAAGGCTGGTGGGGCGAGGAGCCGCCCTACCACACCCTCGTGTTCGTGACGTGTTCGTCCTGACCCACCACCCGCGTTCCCCGCTGCCCATGAAAGGCGGCACAATGTTTCACTTCATCACGGACTGGATCGAGGCCGCGCTGGCTAAGGCCAACGAAGTCGCCGCGGGCGATGATGTGCGCTTGGGCGGTGGCGTAGCGACGACCAGGCAATATCTGCGTGCTCGGCTCATCGACGAGCTCCACCTGGCCATCTGGCCCGTGTTGCTCGGCCGCGGCGAGCACCTGATGACTGACATGGATCTGCGCGCGCTGGGCTACCAATGCGTCGAGCACCAGCCGGGCAAGCGGGCGGCCGCCCACCGGTGTTGCGCAAGCAGACCTGACCGCCCAGCAGGCCCGCTCGCCCTTCGATCCGTTGGCGAGGATGGGGTTAAAGCGGGGAGCTACTGGAGTTACCTGGACCACCGCGTTGCCATCCTGTTCACGGGGCCGTGTATCCCACCCGAAGCGCGGGCCGGCCGCTACGTCAGCGGACAACCGGCTAGTCGAGCAGAGGCCGGCCTGCACGCCCTGCGGAGGCACCCGCCGTGCGCGCATCCACGTCCGATCCGGCCAAACCCGGCGCTCCCTGCCTTCAAGCTGGTCAGGTCCTCCAGACCCCCGCCTTTAGATCCTCCACGTCATACCCTCGTAAGCTCACCTCGTCTTCGCCCTCGCGCTGGCACAACTGACGCCGCGTAACCGGACCGCCCGCGGACACGATCACCCCGGCGTGACTGACCAACGCTTCTACCCTCCTGCTGGTCTCTGCCGCAGGCTCACGAGCGGCCGAATGAGCGGGCGCGCCGACGCTCACGAGGCGGGCCACCAGCCGGAGTTACCCCCTCGTAGAGGCGCCTCCAACCCGTCTCTGCAGCACAAACGCTCTGCTTCAAATGGCGGGCTCTCCCAGTCCCTTCGGCGCCAGGAGCGCCAAGAAAGCCACCCTCCATGGACATACTACATCGCCCTTCGGCGATGTAGTGACGCTCCACGGCAGCCCAGCTGCTCGCGGAGCCGGAGGCTAGCGCCTGGCCTACTACCCGCACATGGCCACGCGCGGCTCCGCGAAGACCGGCTCGCCCCGTCAGGCCCTGAACTACATCACCGACGGCCATGATGCCCGGCGCGACTCGAGCTACTCGGACGCCGAGCTGCACTACATGGCGCGCATGGGACGCTCAAAGGGGCGGCTGCACACAGCTGACCCTCGACATGAAACGGGATCTCGCCCAGGGCAAGCAGCTCGAGCGGTAGCTCAAAAACCGATTGATCGAACGAAGCGGCAGGCCGTCATGAGCTCCACCTTCTGCCCCTGCTCCACCCATTAGTAATGATCGCCATCGCCGCCATTCCTCGCTTCGCCGCCCCCCCCGGCGCTGCCTTGCTGCACGGCTTACTTTGACCTCCTGAGGCATGGCCCCGCGCGCCAACGCCGCGGTCAAGCGATCGAGCGCAACCAGCCACGCCGACCTGTTCCGCTTCGCGCGGATCAACGATCCCCGCACCCTCCTCGATCTGCTGCCGCGCGATGCGGTCCTCGCGCGAGGCGAGGTGATGGTGGCAATAGCCCATGCCCAGCTTCGCCTCGCGCTCCGGTCCGCGCTTTTTCGGATCTCACGAGTCTCACGGTGTGCCAGAGATGTGGTCCAGATCCCGGCCAGCGCTGCGCGACGGGAGCAAGACCACGCCAGCGTGCCATCACCCTGCGCCGCCACGCCAGGAAGAGAGGTGGCAAGCGACGTGCCCTTCATGTCGCAGGTGCCAAAGCGAAGGCCGCCTACCACGCGAAGACCAGGACTCCTACTCCAGCTCGCGTCCGCGTAGCTCGACGATGCGAGGCGGATCGCTGTTGAAGTCGCTCAGTCGCAGCCAGAGCGGACGCACACGAACGTGCGTGATACCGGGCCAGCTCAATCGGTCGCGTCCGTCCGGATAGGCCACGAAGTAGCATGCGCGAATTCGCTCCAACTCATCGCCTGAGGGGATGTCGGCCACGCCGTCGATTTGGACGGTAACCTCCCGGTCCCAACCTATGACCACCCCAACCCGCGGATCGCGCTGCAGGTTCTGTACCTTGCGCGACCCAACCACCGTGTCGAAGACGATCTCCAGACCATCGCTGATCGCGATGCCAACCACCGCCGCTTGTGGCTGACCGTCCGCCGCAACCGTTGCCACCACCGCTAGCCGGTGTCCCCGGAGAACGTCGACCAGTTCAGATCGGCTCATACCCAGACCTCTAGCATGGTCCGATACCCAAGGCCTCGCTCCCAAGCGAAACCAGCCGCGGCCTGCGTCGTTCCCCCAGGGCCATGACTGCGCCGACCGGCACCAGCACGTAGTACACCGCACGACTCTCAGCGTTGGCGCGTCGCGCGGCGGATGTGCGCTCGGTGCCGGCGGATCGAGCATCTTCGATTGACACACCGTTGCGTCTCTCGCCCTATGACCGCTCCCCTGGTCATCAAGGCCAACCCCGGCCAGCCCAGCCCCAACCCGTTCTCCTCAAAAAATCTTCAAAAAAGATCCTGCCACCCCGGAACCGATGCCCCCCTGGACCGGATAACAAGTCACTCACCTGAATTTGCGACCCGCCTGCGGATCAGCGAAGGGGAATGACAGAGGGGCTTTTACATATTCGACTCGGGACGGGCAACTCTTCTGCCCTCCCGGACGCGGCTTCGCGCTCAGCGCGCACGGCGGGTGCTCCATGCACCTGACCTTCGGCAACCGCTGCGGACACCACGCCCCCGCCCCAACGCTCGACCTGACGCGACCCATTCCGGTTGGTCCTGGGGGCTACCCGCGAATTCTCGCCGTGGCAGCCGAGCGGGTCGAAGCCTTCTATGCTGACCCAGCAACCCTTCCCTCTCTCGCTGTCGGTTCCACCGGCAGCCAGAAGCGCTCCGAACGCAGAGAGGCGCTCATCCGGCTCCTCAAGGCCATCTTCAAGTTCGTCGACCTCGTCAGCTTGACCGTGGCCGTCCGCGACCCCCAAGCTGCCCTGCACAACATCACCATAGCAACTCTCGCCAACCACGCCGACCTGGAGCTCCGCAGGGCCGAGAGAGCCCTCCGCGACCTCGGCAGCGCCGGCTTGATCTTCATCGTTGAGCAGCGCATCCGTAGCTCCGACGGCTTTCGTTCGGTGCCCGCGATCAAGCGCGTGTCCCCTGCCCTTTTTTCCGCGTGCGGCCTCACCGTAGCTCTCAAGCTGGAGCGCGCCAAGGCCAGCAAGCGTCTCGAGCGCTCTGCCGCCGCTTCTACTCCCCTGCCAACCTCCTCCAAGCCAGCCGCCGAACAGGAGAGGTTCACGTTCGCGGTTCGCAACCTAACTGCCACCCTGCTCCAGTCTAGCCGGACCATCACACGCCCCCGGCGAGAGCAGGGCGACCAGAGCATGGAGCGCCGCCGGCGGTGGAATTCCATCGCCCTCGCGGTCCGACAGCAGCATCCAGACTGGTCGGCCGACGAAGTCAGAGCGGCAGCCGACAGGGAAATGCTGTCCTAAGGGGCATCGCGAGCTCGGCCAGGGCCTAAGCCGCGGCTCCACCATGCCCAACAGGGATGGCTACCTGTGAATCGGGCAGCCACCGCGTTGCGCGAGACGCGTCTGGCCGGGCGGTCACGGAAAAATAAGTGTCGGTCTCTACCCCCCAACAAGTGTCGGCCCTCCTCCAGGATTCTTCAAATACCAGCAACCCTCCCCTCCCCCGCGCCGTCCGACCTATCCAGGCCGGTGGCGAGCGCCTCTCCCGCCGGGCCTGCGCCCGCAGGCCAACGCGCTCGGCGGCTCAGGTAGCACTCCGACAGCGTCCCCATCAAACGTCCGGACCGCCGGACCCAATCCGCCGCCCAGCCGAGCACATTGACCCGCCAAAGCCCCAGCCCTGGTGTCCGTCCTGGCACCGACGACGCCGTGCCCTTGCCGCAGGCGCAGCCGTTGTGCCCCCAGCGCAGCGGCCAAGACGCGCAAAGTCGCGTGCCTGTCGTTTTGTGCAGAAATCGGCGGAACCGGCACAGGGCTGCTCCGGATAACAGAGCAGGAGATTGGCAAGAGAGAGACCAGTGTCGAACAATCGGGATCGTCGAAGACACTCAAGCGAAAGGTCGCCCGGGTAACCCCTTGTCGACCCCCGAGCGTGACCGGACGCCGGTCGAGGATGTCGCTGCCGCGCTGGCGGCCGTAGCCGCTCGAAGACCGGCGATTCTCGCCGAGATCATCAAAGCCCTTGCTCTGGAGCTCCCTACGGAGGACGCTTCCCTCCAGACGCTCCCTGAAAACGGAATAGACGACGATGCAGACGGCGTGCCCAACGCGAAAGGACACGACGTCATGAAGATATTCGGACCATATCCGTACAAGAAACGCTGGCGGACCCTGATCCGCCTCGGCTCTGAACAGGAAGCCCGGAGCTTTGCGACCGAAGCCGAAGCAAAGGCCGAGGTCAAACGCCTGAGGCTGGAAGCCCACCGGCAGCTCGGAGTCACGTGCGCAAAGGCTATCGATGCGTACGTCGACAACCTGCGAACCAACGGGCTCAAAGAACGATTGATTGATACGACCAGGTACCGTCTGCGGAAGTTCTTCGAACCGGTGCTTTCCGCGCCGCTGGCCACACTGACCCCCGCCCGAGCGCGAGAGCTCTTCGTCAAGCTGGCAGGGTCGGTAGACTCGCGCCGCAACACCCTGGCCGAGGCTAAGACCTTCTGCCGGAAGGCCAAGGACAAGGGGTGGACCGATTCGGTCCTACTCTCCGATGTCCAAGGTGAAGGCCGCAGACGCTTTGGTAAGCCGAAGCTCACCCTGGACGAAAGCCGGAAGTTCTTGGCAGCTTGCCTCGAGCTTGCTGGCAGTCCAAATCCAAGGGAGAGAACAGCGGGCATCGGCTCGGCGATGGCGCTGGTCTTCGGCATGCGCGCCTCGGAGATTACCGGTCTTCAGGTGAAGGACATCGACGCCGGGGGAACGATCATCCGGGTCAGCAAGTCGAAGACCCAGGCCGGGATCAGGAGCCTTCAGATCCCGGACTGGTTCAAGCCGTACCTCGCCAGGCAGGCGGAGGGAAAGACGCCGACCGACCTGCTGATAGGGCGCGAGAGAACCTGGCTTCATCGGAACGTGCGAGCAATCTGTCGACGAGCGCACATCACTGAAGCCCCACCCCATGGACTCCGCGGAACGCATGGCGATCTGGCGCTCACGGCCGCGGTAGCACCGAAGGCAGTGAGCCAGGCTCTCGGGCACGAGAGCTTGACCACAACCTACCGACACTACGCCGACCCAGGCATCACCCGCGCGGTAGAGCACGGACGAGCAATCGAGTCGCTCACACCAACGGCAAACACCATGCCGGACTAGCGAGTAACGGGAAAAAAGTTACTCTCGAGTTACTCCGCCGCTTTGCCGCGCAGGGATGCGAAAGCGACAAAGAAAAACCCCAGTGTTTACCTGGGGTTGAGTGCGGTCGGGGAGACTCGAACTCCCACAGCCGTAAAGCCACCAGAACCTGAAAACATCGTAGCATAAAATCCCCGAGGGAAACTTGTGTGTTGGCGGGCACTTACCGTCAGGTAGGGTCAGGAAGCGCCACGCTCCGCCACACGCAAGTGGGGGATTTAGTGGGGGATCGAAAAGCGTGGGATTTGCTCGCGCGGGCTTCCAGACGCCTCAGCGCGCAATGCTTGTCCGGCGCGGCGCCTCGGCGCCCCTGGCAGCCGATGAGGGACAAGAATGGTGCCATCGTCCCGCCGGCAACGACGGCTACAACGCCGTGCTGCTGATATAATCTTCTCGGCGAGTCGATCTGACCTTGTACCGCGTGCTCCAATGTCGCTGTTCTCTGTTGGGGACTATCGATGGTCCACTACACCAGGCCGCGTGAAACTAGCCGACGAGTTTCCGGACAGTGCGAGGTCAAATCGTCGCCCCGGTGGTGGCAACAACAGTTTCGAGCATCTCCTGCATTTCTGCGAATCGGCAGTTGCTGTACTGCTCCTGCCCGCAAAGAGTAGCATTGGTATCACCACGGGCCCTAATGTGTTCCATGCCCTCCCAGATCTCCCTAAAAGAGTGTCTGTGTAGGTCGCCATAACGCCTGCTCTGCCTATCCATCGAGTAGTTACAACACACACAGACTGCCATGTCTGGGTCGATCACCGTGTGTATCGGGGACGCCCAGCATCGGAAATTCGGCGGATAGCGCGTTTGTCCGAGGGCCATTGAAACGTTGCAACCACTGCCGATCTGGTCCCTAGCACTCTGAATAGCATGCAGAACATGATGCTCCACCTCGGGAATATCGCCCAGATTTACATCGCGAGCCGACCTAAGACGCATGTGATCAATTCCCTGAAGATAGCGGCCGTCTATGTCTCGCATTATCATATCCGCAAATGTCCTGACATTTCTTGTGGTCAAGAGGTATTTCACACCAATTCTGGCAGAGGATCTCATGTCCCTTCTCGTCGTGACCAGCCTATTCACGTTGCTCAGCCATCGCGCCGACTCCGACGTCTCTGCGCTCTCCACCCGAGACAATCGGACGTACGAATTGAATGTCTCTAGCAATTCAGCGCATTCAATGCTCCTGCCGATCTCAAGTCCATTGGTGAGCAAACCAACCTGCACTTTGCGGTTCTTCTGACGAACCGTCCTAATAACCTGCAGGATCTGGGCAAATTGTGGATGTTCGAGTGGTTCACCGCCGCCCGAAATCTCAAATATGCGCACGCCGTAGTCAAGGAGCTGATCGATGACACTTTCCAGGTCTCTCACGTCCATATCCAAGTTTGTCGCTGACTGTCGGAGTCCACTAAACATGCAGTAAGAGCACTTTGCACTGCAGCGGTAGGTGGGCAAGAGAATGGCCTGCTGCGGAGGATAGTTTCTCAATCGGTCGACATTGCGGAGCTGAACAACCTTGGTCCAGTTTGTCCGCAATTCCCTCAGGAGGACATCCTCCTCGGGGAATGCCTTCGAGAACCTGAGCCAAATCGTTTCGGCCTGGTTCCTAAAGGCCAAATAGGCTGGGGTCCCGTTACCCTGTATTGAGAGCATAGGCTGTTCACGTGCCTCTGGATAAGGGCCGTAGAGTGTGACCCGAATTTCGTCGTCTACCAGGTCCATGTTGAACGGGAGATCGATTGTTGCAAATCGCGCCATCGGCTTCTGGGAGTCGTCGAGCACCCGGTCGACGATGCGTCTCTGAAAATGCCGATAGCTGTCTCGGATCTTGCCCGGTAGTCCCCCCTGATGCTTTATGTCTTCGCTCACGCGCCGGAGCTGAGCAAGCTCGGGATTTGAAGGAGATAGAAACAAGACCCGCATTCTTGTGCCAGCCTTACACCAATTGACAAAGATATCTGCTTTATCGTCATCAAATGTCCGATTGAGGCTCTGTCCCATGATAAAGACCTCCTGGGGTCTGGGGCGGCCAGAGTAGAATCGGACCCAGTCAGTGGGAGACAAATCGCCACTCTTGCTGCAAAAGTCAAATATCCCGCTGACCGAAGCTGATGGTCGGGCGGCACTCCGGAGGCGGCGCAGCAGGGGCATGAGGGCACCTCCACCTCCAATGGCTCCGCCGGCGTACTTTATGATGGCGTCCCACGAGGGGGATCCGGTGCTGGGAATGTGCGCCAGAACGACGATGTAGAACGAAAGTGGGATCAAAAGGAAGGCGAGGAAGATCAGCCAAGCCATGGCTCGGCGATCCTTGGGGGTGAGTACTTGTGTGAGGTCCATGGGGCCAGGGAGTATAGCAGGCCGGGGCCGCCGCAAGGGGGAGCGCGATCGCTCAGGGAGAGGCCACGCTGCCGCGGCGCGCGGTCGGGAGTTGGGCCGGACCCCGCAGTTTTCGAAGGTAAAATCCCTGACAAGGGAGCCATGGAGAGAAGGGCCAGGTATCCAGAAGAAGTTCGAGAGGAAGCATTACGGCTGGTGTTCGAGCAGTAGGCATCGCGTAGATCCTGGTGGGTTGCGATCCCCGGGGGATCGAAGGCAGACTGGCTGCAAGGGCGGGTGCTGTGGGAGTGAGTTCGTTCGGTGGAGCGTGACTGGTCCGGCCTAACGACGGGCGGGACGGAGCGGCTCAAGCGTTGCGGTGCGAGCTGATTGGTGAGGATGCGGGGTCCAACGGTTTTGTCTCTTGATAGGGAACGCGCAGGCCTCATGACGGGGGCACGAGGAGCGAGGCGCCTCGACACCCTCTCTGGCTGCGGAAAACGAGGCCGGCTCAAGTAGAATTCGGAGAGCCATGTCGAGGCGATTGCTGCATTGGCGTTGGTTACGGGGTTGGGGCTGATGGGAGCCAAAATCGGCGGCGCCTCTGCAGGCTCGACCGAGTGCCGCGGCGAGACGCAGCCCGCGGACGGTAGTCTACCTGCCTGGCGGTGGGTCGACGACGAGTTTGGTGCCTGGCACACGCTCTTCAGGGGTACTCGGCGTCCTACCGCGGTCGACTCGAACATTAGGCTGTCAGCCTGAGCGCGCTATCCTAGGGACTTGACGCAGCCGCAAACATCGTCGACCGGATGGTCAGGAGCGCCATGCGAAGGAGGGCAGAATCGAGAGTGAGCACGAAAGCGTCGATAGTTTCGCGAAGGTAGATGTTCGAGTCGTCGTCCATAGAATTTGGAAACTCGCTCCACGCGTCACGCAAGGAAACGTACAGGAAGGGTCCTTTGCCAGGGGCCTTCTGGCCGATGGGGGCGCAAATGCTCGACGGTCTGCGGGCCCTCTCGGGTGGACCTTTGAGCCGTTGGAAGACGCCTCCCTTCTCCCCACAGACACCATGATCGCGGAGCCCAAAGCGGCAAGCCCGGCACGGCGCTGAGCTCAGGCCGACCTTGACTAGAAGTCAAGCGGGCAGTTAAATGTCCTGCGGCAGTCACGCTGGCGTCGAGTCCAGCTCCGACCAATTTTCGTCGATTGCCTCTCCACCACTCAACCTAGATATGGAGCACACGTCTTGCTTCTCACGATGATTTATGGCACCGACCCTGCCTTTGCGCGATGTTTGGAAGCCGTTAAGCGCTCCTATTGGCCCGAAGGGGACTTTATCGCCAGGGGCTCAAAGCTTCCCGACTGGGGCACTCCTCCTGCCGAATCGGAGCAGATCGCTGCGATCAATAAGGCCGTTGACATTATAGCGCATGAGGTCGCCGACCTGCCATATTATGAGGTCTGCGATAACCAGCCATCCTCCCCGATCTCTCATTGGCTCCCGTATCTAGACCACTTCCACAAGCTCTTCCTAGTTCGTCAATGGAACGCGCCCGACCGAGACCCGCGGGACCAAGCCCACAACCTCTTCCGCCTCAACAAGGCTCAGAGCAAGGGGCGCCAGGACAACTACTCCAAGAATGACGGCAACTTTAATCACTTCGTCAATGTGGTCGCTGCTACCGCACGCTTCATCAAACACTTTACCGAGCCTCGTCACGTTGCTGAGCTGTTTGGCAGTCACATCGGCGTATTCGGTACTTCGGATGCAGCAGAAGACCTTTTTCGGTCGCTTGCCTATATCGCCGACAAGGGCTTGCGCGCTTTCAAGCTCATGCTGGCCGCCTACTATCACGACATCGGGAAGGCGGTAGTTGATGAGCGACATGCCATGGAAGGCTACTTGCTCCTCACTTCTCACACTAGCCGGGCGTGCGACGCTCTCAATGCTATCGCCGCTTCTCACCGGCTCTTCCCGCAGTCCAGCGATTTGTTTACCCGCGACGATCTGTTGAACGTCGCAGATTTCGTACGAAACCATGACATCTTCGGGACCCTCTCCACGGGAGAAGCCGGCTACACAAAGCTTTGCGAGGTCGTTGTCGGAGCAACTCGAGCCGGCCTTCGGCATAGCAAGCAAGACACGTTCACCGCTCGGAGTCGACGCGCATTGTTCGATCTTTGGCTGCTGAACTGCGCCGACATTATGGTCTCTATCAAAGACAAATGGGCACTGCAAACGGATCTGTTTGACACGGCCTCTGCCCAAGTACGTATCAAGGACTTTCTCGGAGGCACAACAGCTCGGAGCCTAACGAAGGCCGGACGCCTGGTCCACGACCTTCTGGTAGGCTATAAGATCTTACATAAGGTTACTCACACCCGCCATTCCTTCGGGAGCGCCGGTTTCGAGGAGTTTTCCATCGACACCGCCCGGGCTCACGCGGGGGAGCGGCTCCGTCGCCTGGTCCTGTCCGCAATCCCCGATCCCACAGATGCTGACTCACCAACATATAAACGCCTGCACCAACACATACAGGCTATGTCGGAGGAGAGCCAGACCTCTGCCGTCTTGCGGTCAGTTGAGTGTGTTGCGCCGGTGAATGAATTCGCCGATCGGTTTGCTCGCATTGGCCATCTTGATTATGCCTTATCGTTCTTTCGCCAAATCGCGGAGGTCGCAGCCATTGGTGTTACGGAAGAGATCGACGGTGCCCCGGCCGTCAGACTTGATGTCGGTCCTGCGAACCCCTTCCGCACCGGTTGGATTAGAGATCGAGTGGATGAGCTGTCCAAGTCGAAAGATGAAACCTACTTTGCGATCCAGGCACGTCACTTCTTTGACAACTACGTCTGTGTAGTAACCGAAATTATTAGCCACGTACTCTTTCGAGAAGGGGCATTGAAAGGGATCCTCAACGTCGAATTCAGCGACGCAAGTAATCGCTTGAGGCAATCAGATAGAACACGGAAACGTGAGCTTGCTGCGTTTGACGGTCCCAATCGTTATCGCCAAGCGATTCACGCCATCCTGGAGACCATCTTCTTGTACTGATACTACTTGACACCACTGCTTGAAAAGGCTGCCGGTCTGTAAGCGCTGGGCGGACCCCACATGGCAAAGCCGCACCGGGCTCGGTTCAGCCCAGATGCCTCCGGAATATGCAGGTCAGCGCGGGCGCGGTGGGCGAGACGGCTCGGCGAGCGAAGCAGGCCGGGCCTTGCGACTTCGTTGCCGTTGAGGCGATGGCGCCGAGCGAGCTGGAAGCCAAGCTATATTTATCGGCGGTGGCGTCTACGAGGGCGCTGCCCGAATGCGCCTGGATTCACCGCGACCGCCAACGCGTCTGCGTGACCCTCCAGCTTCTACACCTCGAATACCTGGAGCGGCATGTTGACGGATACCGCTACACGCAGTTCTGCGACTACTACCGTGAGTGACTTGGGCACCAAGGGATCTCGATGCGCCCGATTCACGTGGCCGGGGAGAAGACCTTCGTCGACTACTCGGGCAAGAAGCCGTGCATCTACGACCCGAAGACCGGCGAGCGCATCGAGGTCGAGCTGTTCGTCGCCGTGCTGAGCGCCCCTAATCTTCAGCGCCGACGTGTGATGGAGCCAGGTAGCGCCGGTTTGTGAGCCACGACCGGCGCTGACGGTGGCTCGATCTGGACCGGCGGCACGCCGATTTGGAGAGCCACCCTGCGCGCCGGTTGCAAGCGGAGCCATGGTGGCGGTCGATGGTGGCCATGGCCAGGAAGCGACCGTGTTCGATCTGCCGGCGGTGGTTCCAGCCCGACGTGCGCGTGGGTGCGCGGCAGCACGTGTGCTCGGCACCGGAGTGCCAGAAGAAGCGGCGCCAGCGCAAGCAAGCCCAGTGGCGTCGGCAAAATCCTGATTACTTCGTTGGGAGGCGCTGGGCTGGGGCTGAGGACAAGGAGGAGCCGGCGCGCGCACCGCCGCCGCTCGAGCAAATTCCCTGGGATCTCGTGCAATCCCAGATAGGGAGCAAACCTACAGTAATCCTTGGGCTTTTGGCCAAAGTCCTCCTGCAGCACGTGCAATCCCAGATACGGGCTCAAGGTCGCGTGACCACGGCGGAATCCCAGAGACTTCCCCCGCGGCGCGCGCAATCCCAGATGGAGGTTTTGGCCCGGGACATTCAGGCTGGGCTCGACGATGACAGAGCCGATGGCAAACCCGGTTGAGGTCAGCCCCGAGGAGCTGGGCCAGCGCCTGGCGCAGGTGCGCCTTGTGCCCGCGACGGACGCGGTGATGGAGGCGTCGCTGCGTCGCTACGGGCAGCTCAGTCCGGTGGTCGCGTTCCGAGACGAAAAGTCGCGGCTCGAAATGATCGACGGCTTCCGTCGCCTGCGCGCCGCCAGCATGCAGGGCCACCCGGCGTTGCTCGCGGTGCGGGTGCTCGAGGTGGACGAGACGTGCGCCCTGGCGGCGCTATTTGCGCTCCACCGAGGCGGCGCGGCGCTCAGCGAGCTGGAAGAAGGCTGGGTGGTGCAGGCCCTGGTGCGAGAGCACGGGCTGGCGCAGGCGCAGGCGGCTCAGCTCCTGCGACGGCACCAGTCGTGGGTGAGCCGGCGCCTCCTGCTGGTCGAGGCGCTCGCGCCCGAGGTCCAGACGGACGTGCGGCTTGGGCTCTGCAGCGCGACCGCAGCGCGGGAGGTAGCACGCTTGCCGCGCGGCATACAGCACACCGTCGCGCGGATCATCGTCCGCCAGGGGATGAGCACACGCGCGGCGGCCCATCTGGTAGCTGACGCTTCACGGCTCAAGCCAGCCACGGCTGAAGAGATCGAGCGCCTGTGCCAAGAGGCGCAGGCAAAGGCGCCGGTGCGCGCGGGCATGCGCAGCGAGGCCGACGCGTACGCAGCCGATCTCGTCCTGCTCGAGCGGGTGGCCGTGCGGCTGCGCAGCCGGCTGGTCGAGCACCCGATCGCGCAGTTGCCGGCGCCGCGGGCAAAGGAGGTGCGCGCACACCTGGGCGCCGCCTTGTCGGTTGTGCGCGCTCTGCTCGACCTGGCGGCCAAGACCCTGGAGGCAGACTCATGACCCGATGGGCGTCGCGCGCCGAGCTCGAGCATCAGATCGTGCTGCTCCGGGGCCGCGGCCGCTCGGGCCGCGCGATCGCGCGTGCGCTCGGGGTCGGACGCGGGTTGGTCGGACGGGTGATCGACCAGCACGACGGGCGCAACGGAGAGGCACACACGGTGCTGCCGAGCGTGCCCTCAGCACCGCCGCGGCCATCCAAGCTCGACCGCTTCGAGCCGCGCATCGCCGAGCTACTCAAGACCTACCCGTCGATCACCGCCCAGCGCATCCTGGAGGAGCTGCGCGCCGAAGGCTATACCGGCGGCTACTCGATCCTCAAGGACCGCGTGTGCAGGTTGCGGCCGCCCAAGCCGCCCGAGCCCTCGCGCGTGCGCCCGGTGTTCGGGCCGGGCGAGATGGCCGAGCAGGACTGGTCGCCTTACCGGGTGGACTTCGCCGACGGGACACACACAGTCCACGCCTGCATGCTCTCGCTGTCTTGCAGCCGCCGGCGTTACGTGGACCTGTTCGAGAGCGAAGACCTGTTTGCGCTGCTCGAAGGGCACCGCCGCGCCTTCGAATACCTGGGCGGCGTCCCGCGAGCCATTCGCTACGACCACCAGAAAGCCGTGGTCGCGCGCCACGAAGGCCCCGACGTCATCTACCAGCCGCGCCTGTTGGCGTTCGCCACCCACTACGGCTTCCAGCCCCAGGCCGTACGCCCGGGAAAACCCAATGACAAAGCCTTCGTCGAGCGCGACCTCTGGGATTTCGAGCGCAGCTTCCTCAACGGACGTCGCTTTCGCGACCTGGAGGACATGCGCGAGCAGACCCGGCGCTGGCTCGTCGAGGTCGTCGACCAGCGCCAGCACCCGAAGCTCCGCCAGCAGCGCATCGCCGAGATCTTCGAGACCTCCGAGCGGGCGGCGCTTCTGCCCTTGCCCAAACACCCCTTCGATACCGCGCGCGTCGTGTACCGATTGTGCTCGATCGACGGCTTCGTGAGCTGGGAGGGCAATCGCTACAGCGTGCCCTATGAGCACGTGACCGCGCTGGTCCCGGTGCGCATCACCCAGAGCGAGCTCTTTGTCTACGGACCTTCTCTGGCGTGCGTCGCACACCACCAACTCTTGCCCCGAGGCAAGGGCGCCGCCAGCGTGATCGGCGCGCACCGGCCGCCACGCCTTGACAATCCGGGCGCCTCGCTAGACATCATTCGCGATCGCTTCCTCGCGCTTGGCGAAGTCGCCGGCGACTTCCTGCGCGGCCTCGTGGAGACGCATCCGCGCTCGGCCGCCTACCACGCCCGACGCATCCTGGAGCTGCGCGAGCACTACGCCGCGCCCGACGTCGCGGCCGCGATGGCGCACGCGCGAGCCTTCCACGCGTTTTCCGCCCACGCCGTCTGTCGCATCGTGGAAGTGCGTGCACGCCCGCGCACCCTCGACGAGTACGTCACGGCCGAGACCGAGACCAAGTTGCGTGACTTGCTCGACACCGAGCGCGCCACCGTCCGCGACCTGCGCAGCTACGACGTCGCGTTACCGCAAAACCAGCAGCCGCCCGCCCACGACGGCACCCAGGAGCCTCCATGCCCGACCGAGAGCAGCACCAGCAACCAGCTCAAGTGACCGCCGCGCTCGAAGCCCAGCTCTCGGCGCGCGTGCGCAAGCAGCTCGAAATCCTCAAGCTGCCCTGCCTGCTCGAGTCCCTCGACGAGATCCTGGCGTGGGCGCGCAAGGAGCGCCCCGGCGCGCTCAGCCTCATCGAGCGGGCCACCTGCGCCGACGCCGAGCTGGCCACCACCCGGGCCATCGAGGGGCGACTGAAAGCCTCGGGCCTGCCCGAGCGCCCCACCCTGGAGACCTTCGACTTCGACTTCCAACCCAGCATCGACAAGGCCCTGGTCATGCAGCTCGCAGAGCTGGACTTCATCCGCAACCACGAGGACGTCTTGCTCACGGGCAACGCCGGCACCGGCAAGTCCCACGTCGTCAAGGCGATCGCCGTGCGTGCATGTGCCGCCGGCTTCAAGGTCCTCTACCGCCGTTTCCACGTGCTGATGGACGAGTTGTACGCTGGCCTGGCCGACAATACCTACGACGAGCGCCTGCGCCATTACGCCCGCGTTCCCGTGCTCGTCATCGACGACGTCGGCCTTGGCCGCGTCCGCCGCTCGGCGGATGAGCCCACCTGTGCTCACATGTTTTTCACCTTGGCCGATAAACGCGTCGGGCGCACCTCCACCCTGATGACCAGCAACATCAAACTCTCCGCCTGGGGCAGCTATTTGGGCGACCCCGCCCTCACCATGGTCGTGCTCGACCGTATGATCCAACGCGCCACCAGGATGGAGATCGAGGGGCCTTCTTGGCGCGACAAGGAGTCCAAGGAGCTCAACGAGCGCCGCCGTTCCGACGCCCACAAGCGCAAGTCTGCTGCTGCCCGGCCTGCGCCAACCCAGGCCCGCTGACCGCAGCGCTGCCTATGCCGTCGCTGCCAGCGCCCATCATCCCCTCCGTGCTCGACATCTGCCCGCATCTGCGGCGGCCCGCCCAGCGGGCTGCCGTCGAAGTCCGCCGCCTCGTTGGCGCCGTGGCCATCGCCTTCCCGGACGCCGTGCTCCTGGCGCGAGACCCGAGCGCAGCCGAGCGCATCGACAGTACCTACTTCGACCACGTCGCCGCCGACCTGATCCGCGCAGCCCACGCGCTCAGCGACGCCATCTCCGCCCTCGACGAGCCGCTATAGCTCGGCAAGCCGTGCTCCGGCACCGATCCGCGCGCCTCGGGCCGGCTGGCCTCTCCCGGTGATCTCCCGGCTGGGGAACGCGGTGCGAGCTCCGGTGTGGCCACGTCGCCGCCCCAGCTCTTCTCATCTACTCCAGTCCAGCCTGGGTGGCTCGCTTGATCGGCGCCGCGCCGGTCTGGTCCGCTTCACCCGGCCTCACGCGGTGGCCTGCTCGCGTCGGCCGATCTGGCACTCCCGCCGGTCGGCGCTGAAGCCCCTAATCTCCGGTGTCGACTCGAGGTCCAATCTGTGGCATGAGATCCGCCGGTCCTTCGATGCCCGTCACCTGGCCCCTTCCCCTTGGCGAGACGTGTACCCATCACCTTGGCGAGTGACAAGGTGGTGCGATTGCCACCACGAAGCCCCAATCTGAATGCGTATGCGAAAAGACTTGTTTCTTCGATAAAGTCCTAGTGTCTGGAGCGCATGGCTCTGTTTGAAGAGCGGCGCCTGCTCTGCGCCATCTCCGAGTATATGAGCCATTATCACAGCGAGAGAAATTATCAAGGCCTGGGGAACGCCGTCATTGCTGCCCTGCCGAAGAAGAAAGACGGCGCTGGCCCTCCAGCCCGTCGCGAGAGACTCGGCGGACTGCTCAGCTTCTACTACCGAGAAACGGCTTGAGCCGTTCGATCCCGATTTGGCAGAAACTCAAGACAACTTTGCTAGCGAAGACTCCTGCTTGCGAAGCCTGGATAGCTGCAGGCGTTTGAACGTAAGAGCAACAGCGCTCACGGCTGCCCCAAGAAAGGCCGCGCCTTTCATGGACATAGCCACGCCACGAGATAGTTCCACGGCGTTAGCTTGCTTCGGAAGTAAGAAAATCCAGCCGGCGGGCAAGCCGTAGATTGTGACGCACATGACGATGGTGGTCCCGATCAGGGCGAAGGATTCCAGGCCGAACATGCCTCCATTGTCCCTGCACCTGGTTTCGTAGTCTGCGGCATCTTCAAAGCCGGCAGTATTGCGCCTGCTTCGCAAAAACGACGCGATGACGTGAATGCGCAAGTCATTGTGGATGCATACGACGTCCACGTAGGCGCAGACGAAAGGGATGAAGGCAAGAATCACGGGAAACGCCTGCGCATAGCCGACGCCAAGACCAGCCGCCGCCAATCCTGCAATCAGTATCACCTTCCACTTGAGAAAATCCATCCTCGCCTTCTCGGACTCAACCACCTCATTTCGGAGTTCACTGACCATGTCAGGCATCGTGTGTCCCCTCTCCGTGCTCGCGACTCAGCGAGTTCCATTGACTATCGCGATTGTGGGCCTTCCTAGGGATGGAAGTCAAGCGTCTCGCAAAGCCGCGGAGCGCTGCCGCCGGGTAGGCTCCGGTGGGAAAAATTGCGCCGATTCACAAGACGGATAAGGCTCCCGGCCGGTGAGTAGCCTCCGGTCGGATCTGACTCTACGACGGCCGTGCCCGGAGCTGCCCCTTTTCGTAGGCAGTGCCTGAGTGTCCATCCACGGGGCATCCGACCGCCGCCACCCCCTTTTGCGGTTTCCCCAAACCCTGGGGGCTGTCCGGGGGGCAATCCAACTTCCCAAGGACGAGGACCGTCCCTACCGCGACTGGTCTACCCTGCAACGCACGTTGCCTCACGCTCGTCTACCGGAGAACACCGAAGCTCTCAGAAGGCGAAGTCGACTCCAGTGAAAAGCCGCCATCGGCCAAGGGTGGATCTCGCCTCCGGATACTCAGGACCGGTCGCGGTTTGCCCGGTGAACACGTAGCTCACACCCGCAATGATGCCAAATCTCGACAACGTGCGCGGTCTCAGCCGATCCCCAGCGCCCACCCTCAAGCCTCCTACTACGTCCCCAAAGGCCGGGTCTAGCAACCTAATTCCCAGGACGGGAGAAATCACGGCCACCGCGGGAGTGCTCCATTCGGCCCCGCCCTCCAGCCCTAATTGCCAGCTGTACAGGTAACCAAAAGCGTAAAGGCTGGGTACGCAGTATCCCGCCTGGGTGCACCACCTGCTAAAGCCATGTGTCAGATCGGCGGGGTGAAAACCGATCGCGACGCCCCCGAAGTGGGGAGGGATGCGAGTGTTGGCGAAGTTAAAGAACGACTGTGTCCAGGGCCCGGAGCCCGGCTGCTTATCCGTGGAAGGGGGGACGCGAGGCTTAGAACACACCGAGGCGGGACATAAAGGGTCGCCATTCCCATTCACGAGTTCAATCTGCTGAACTTCCCTCGCGGAAGCTTCCTTTTCCGGCTCAACACTTAATCGATTTAGCGAGTTGGCTTTTAGCTCGAACCTCTCGATTGCCACACACATCTCTCCCAACTCGCCAACATTCTTACTCTCGGTCGATGTGACCCTCGCTGCAGGTACAAGCGCCGTCCCATCCTGATCCTTCCTTAAAAGCATTGCCCCGAAAAGGGCTTCGGGCGACAGGCCGGCTTCGAGCACGGCGTAACCAACTCCCTCAAGACTCACCCCTACCTTAGGGCAAGTCTTGTCCTTCGTCTCGTCGACCAGAAGGACAACCCAAGCCTGGGATTCGCGATCCAGAACGCGCCGCATTTTTCCGCCCTGCATGAGGAAGACCAAAGGTGGCTTGTGAATATTCGGGTAATAAACCACGATGTCGACCAACTGAGGATCTCTGGCGCCGCTAAATACCGCCTGGAGCACCCTTTCACCGTCACGCGAATCGTCCTCCGACGGTGGCGTGGAAACATCTTGTCGGTGTGCATATAAACCACTAAGGCTTATTCGTGCGGGCGTGGCAGATACGGCTGGTGGCCACCAAACGATTGTGCCTGAACCCACGAGCTGAGTGGGGTAGCAGCCCCCCGAGTAGGAGATTATCAGCATCAGCAAAGCTGCGCGCCAGCTTGCCACAAGGCTCTGGCGACTTACACTTACCGTCGAAAAGTTACCTGGCGCACAGTTGCACATTGCCTACCTCGTCAGGGTTGTCCGTAAATTCAAGATGTGTCATGCACGAGGTCTCCCCGCCTCATCAGTTGGCGCAGTGTTGTGATTGGCCCGAGTCCGACCCATCGACCGTGGCGGTCAGGACCGAACCACCGGTCACCGCCTCCACTATGATAGGCAAAGATGCATTGCCAGCAATTCCATCGAAAATGGTGGCTACCCCATTGGCGTTCGTGACTGCAGACCCTATTGCAACGACGGTACCAGCATCGGCGGTCTGAGAAAGGAGCGAGTAATTCACCACGACTCCCGGCACTCCTTCCGTCGAATTACCGACTTGAGCGACAACGTCGGCACTGAACTCGTAAATTCCACCAGCTTGACGATTCCAGGAAAGACACCCGATCTGGGGCGTGCTGCCGCTTTGTGGAATTAGCGTCGAGGCCAGTGCACCTCCCCCTGCCACCTGAACCCACGCATCTGCTCCCCAAGGTATGAGGAGGGTCGCGGTCGCCGTACCCGATGGGTCGGTCAGCACCGTCGCAGTTGCGATGGCGTTGGCTATTGCCATCCCCGCTCCGGAGGCAATCGAGGTGGCGCCCGAGCCCGAGGGCTGAAGGACAGCAAAGATAAGACTGATTCCTGCCGGCGCAGGCATGCCGCCTCCACATGGTCCGTCCAGAACTCCCTGTACCGACGCGGAGTAGACTTGACCCGTGGACCCAATATCGCCACCGTCGAGCTCCGGACCGACCGTCAGATCGCAAAGGCTGAGCGCGTCGCACCGCACTGGAATGGATGCCGCCGTCGCGAACGTAGCCGAGGCCACGACTACGCCCTCCGTGCCATACGGCACGAAGGCGAACGCGGTAGCATTTCCAGAGTCATCGGTTGTGACTGTACTGGGGCTAACAGTAATTGTAGACGGCTGAGGTACCAGTGCGACCGAGAGGGACGAACCATGGTCGCCAGCCGAAATGCTCAGCCTCTCCGTCACACCCGTGGGGCCGTACACCACACCGCCATCCACGGCGCCGCCTTGGAGCGCGATCGGGCTGCCGCTCTGAATCACTGGCGTCGAGGCCAGTGCGCCCCCCCCTGCCACCTGAACCAACGTGTCCGCCCCCCAAGGTATGAGGAGGTTTGCGGTCGCCGTACCTGATGGGTCCGTCAGCACCGTGGCGGTCGCGATGGCGTTGGCTATCGCGATTCCTCCTCCGGACGCTGTCGAGGTCGTGCCCGAGCCCGAAGGCTGAATGGCGGCAAAGATGAGGCTGATTCCTGCCGGCGCAGGGTTGCCGCTCCCGCATGGTCCATCCACAGCTGCTTGTACCGACACGGAGTAGACTTGCCCCGTAGGCCCGATCTCGCCACCGCCTGGCTCCAGCTCGACCGTTAGGTCGCAGAGATTGATCGGGGCGCACTGCACCGGAATGGATGAGGATGTGGCTGACGTCGCCGAGGCAACAACGACACCCTCCGTGCCATACGGCACAAAGGCGAAGGCGGTAGCGTTCCCATAATCATCGGTAGTGACTGTACTGGGGCTAACAGTAATTGTACCCGGTTGAGGTGCCAGTGCAACCGAAAGGGAAGAACGGTTGCTAGCGGAAATGCTCAGTCTCTGAGTAACACCCGTGGGACCATACACCACACCGCCATCCACGGCGCCTTGGAGTGTTATCTGAGAACCCGAGCAGCCGCCGAGCCCGGCGACGACCATCAGAACTTCCAGCTTAACTAGAACTTCCAACCGAGGGAGTGAAAGTTTCATGGTCTTGATCCAGATCTCCATAATGGAAGGATGCGAAATGACCTCTGTTCACACGTCTACGCTACTTTCATTGGGACAAGATTTGACCGGCGCACAGCATGCCTGTCTGCTGCGATAGCCCTCGTGGTAGACGCTAAAATTGCGTTAGTTGTTAGTCTGAATTACTCGCATCGTTGAAGCCATCAATTGACAAAGCTGCCATCGCTCGGCGAGTTTTTGGGTACGAGCAGTACGGATTTTCGTACATCCCTTCGGCCGTGAAATAGCATGAGCCCCTGCACCCGCCGCGGCAGCGCGCGCCACGGTCACAACCTGCGCACTTGCCCGTCAGCATAGACTCATCGAACTTGCGATTGTAGCCGAAGTTTCCCTCTTTCGTCCATATGGTGGCAAGGCTCTCAGTTCGCACGTTGCCTTCGATGAACCTCGGATCATAGAGCGACTCACAGCCCTTGACGTTGCCGACGCTGTCGATCCCAACGGCCCGCAATCCGGCGGCACATCCGCTCCACGAACCCAGTACTCCGGGCAGGTTCCTCAAATATGGCTCATTGGCGTCAAAGTATCCTATATCGTCACCGGCTAGAATCCACAGGCGCCTCGCATCTCGCCGCTGTCGAATGAACCCTGTGATGCGTGGCACCTGGTCGTGCCGCAGGAGGAGGTCGCGGCAATCGGAAAGGCTGCCCATCGGCGTGCCGATTTGAAGCTGCCACACCTCGACACCGAGCTCAAGCAAGACGTTATGCAGCTCTTCGAGGTCATCTACATTGTTCGCCAGGAGAGTCGTGACCACTCCAGTCGATATGCCCTCGTCACGGAGACGGGAAAGTGCGCGGCAGGCCCGAACAAACGAACCTGGGGCACGTCGAATGCGGTCGTGCGCCTCCTGCAAGCCATCAATCGACACACAGACGTTCGATAGCCCCGCGGTCCGGATGGCGGCGACGCAACGATCATCCATGAGGGAGCCGTTGGTAATAATGTTGACAACCAGACCCGCCTCCGCTAGCCGTCTGGCGAGCAACGACCACCCAGGCACAAGGAGCACCTCTCCGCCTATCAAAGTGACGTGCCGGCACCCTAGACTCACCAGCTCGTCGGCTGTAGGCAGGCACTCCTGAATGCTCAATTCGTTCTCCCGTGGACGCCCGGCGGAGGAGCCACAGTGTATGCAACGCATATTGCAACGGAGAGTCAATTCCCACACACAGTACTCGGGCACGTATCGGGTAGCTTCCATTCTGTTCTACAGCCTGGATTCTAGGGATTGGACTACACCCGCTGCTATACCTTGGGCTGAGCGGGAGGCCCCATATACAGCATGCGGATCCCGGATTTCAGCTCCACGAAAGTACAGCTTTCGTTTGTGAGATCCTTTATTTCGCGCATCTGACAATCGGTCAGGTACATGCGCCTCGCGGAGGGGTCCAGTCCCGGCGCCCCATGAACAAAGTAGCGCATGACGGGGCCTGCGTCGACCTGAACGGTCCACCGATCGCAGTCTAGACCAAGCACGTCCTTTACCATCCGCATCTGCCAGTCGGTCAGATATATCGTAACCTGCTTCAGCTCCGTAGTGTTCATTGCTATCTTTCCTTTCTGATGTTGTGTTCCGGTCCTGGCTCAGGGCGGCACATTTGCCTTATGAGGCTCGGCTGGAGGGAATCCCCGTCGAGTGGGGTGTTTCGATCGCGGTGACGCAGTCGATCGGGTCGAGCCCCTTGTCAGTGCTGCTGCTCCCGAAGGCCAGGCCGGCTCCGGTCGACGGTGCAGTGCCAAAGAACAGAAGAGGGACCTTACGTGGAGCGTACAGGCAATCTTTTGGTCATGGTTGATCTCCTAGATTCGAGAGCAGCCGCCCCAAACAGCCGACGGTGCGCCAACGCTAACGAAGACCACAGAGTTGTCAAGCGACAAATGCGCTCCCTAATACGGCAGTGCCAGGTGCGGGTCCGGCTCCAATCCGACTAGGTAGTGCTCGAACATGTCGGCGCGGTCGCGCTCATCAGGCAGCCGCATGCAGACAACCTGGTCGAAGCAGCCCGGCCGCCTTTGGCCCCTAGCTAGGCCCTGAGGCGCAAGTGTCGCGCTACATTTGCCGGCGCGGCGCTACACTTCTGGCGCGTCGCACACTCGAGCAATTCCGCCGTTTTCCGCTGCTAAGCGACCGGCATACCCGTTGCTCATGGGGTCCCCCGGCCGCCGCCAACGTCGGCCGGAAAGGACTCCCAAACGTGCCTTCATCATCGGCGTCGTCAAAGCCCCCCAGCGAAGTTGGCCCTCTCTCCTCGGGGAGATCGCTCCCAAATCCGGCAAGCCCGGGCCTGTTTGCCGTCGAAGATGGCGCCCAGTCGCTAGGCCGGCAATTTGGCAGTCCGCCAAGTCCCGTTGCAGTCCACCAACATCCGGTGCAGATCATACGCCGCGACGAGGTACTCCGACGGTGTGGTTTCAAGAAGACCACCCTCTACGCCGCCATGGCCGAGGGTCGGTTCCCCAGGGCCATCCATCTTGGCCCGAGAGCGGTCGGCTGGCTCGCGCACGAGATCGACCAGCGGATTGCCCTTCGCGTGGCCGAGTCGTGCCTTCCCGACCGCCCCGTAACCTCCACGGCACATCCGGGACCGAGCGCCAGTAGGGCGCTCCCTCGCTGGCCCGCTGACCAACCGACCCGCGTCTTCCTCCCGAACATGCCCGCCCGGTAAGCACCGATGCACGCAGCTTTCGGCAATCGCTGCGGCCACAACCCTGCGGATCCGACCCTGGAGCTCACGCGTCCCATCCCGGTCGGCCCCGGGGGCTATCCTCGCATCCTTGCCGTTGCGGCCGAGCGCATCGAAGGCTTCTATTCCGAGCCGGAATCCCTGCCCTCCCTGGCGCTCAGCCCCAACTCCAGCCAGAAGCGCTCCGAACGCCGAGAGGCGTTGATCCGGCTGCTCAAGGCCATCTTCAAGTTCCTCGACCTGGTGACCCTCACCGTCGCGGTCCGTGACACCGAGAAGGCTCTCCACAACATCACCATTGCCATCCTGGCCGATCACGCTGATCTCGATCTGCGCAGAGCCGAGCGCGCGCTTAGAGATCTCGCCAGCGCCGGCTTCATCTTCATCATCGAGCAGCGCATTAGCAATCCCGACGGGGGCTTTCGCTCCGTCGCGGGGATCAAGCGCATCTCCCCTGCCCTGTTCTCGGCGCTCGGCCTGCCGGTGGCGCTCAAGCTCGAGCGGACCAAGGCGCAGAAGCGGCTGGCCGACCGCAAAGCCCAGGCCTCACCTCCTCGCCAGGACTCGGCTCAGCCAGCGGCCCAGCAGGAGAGCTTCCAATTTGCCGTGCGCAACCTGACGGCGGGTATTCTCCAGCCTGGTCACGGCATCATCAACCGCCCGCAGCGCGCCCAGCCCGAACGAGACATGGAGCGCCAGCGGCGCTGGATTGGCCTCGCGATCGAGCTTCGCGAGGAGCACCCGGATTGGCCGGCGGACCAGATCAGGTCCGCTGCCGACAGAGCCTTGCTCTCGTAGAGGGTGCCACCCCGTCCCGGGCAACCCGCCCGCCTACAGCGGGCGCGGAAACGCGAAGACGCACCCCTCGGCGTGTCTGGCTCCGCCCCTCGGGAGCCGCGCGGCCCTCCCCCCCCGGTGTGAAGCCCGGGTGAAGCCCGCTTGCTGGCCAGACTAAGTGTCGGTCTCTACCCCCGCTCAAGTGTCGGTCCTCCTCCAGGTCTTTTCCAAATTACCAGATGACGCGCGCATCGCCCGGGCATCTCGGCCAGCACCGTGGTAACGGCAGGGCCGGCCACTCCCCCGTGGGCGACGACTCGCAGTGACCAGGCGCGACGCCGACGAGCCGCCTGCGCACTCGGTTTCTCGCTATGGCCACCAATGCCGGTCGACGACTTCTCCCTCAAATCCGTGTAGAACCCGGTTGCTCTGCCAAGGAGACCTACCTGAGACAACCTGTTCGGTCCGCCTCCGCGTCATCAAAGGCCGTGCTCAGTGCCATCGCCTCGTCGACCTTGTTTGCATCGATGGCCCTGGTGGCGCGCCTAGTCTCCGCGACCATTCCCGGGCAGCAGGTCGCGCTGGTCCGCTTCGCCACCGGCGCGCTGGTGATTGCTATCGCCGTGGGCCTGCTCAGGCTCAACCTGCGACCGCAACGCTGGGGCTGGCTGATCTTACGCGGCGTGTTCGGTGGCGCGGCGGTCCTGCTGTACTTCCAGTGCATCGAGAGGATCGGAGTCGGCGTAGCGACTTTGCTCAACTACACGGCACCCGTCTGGTCGCTCACCTTCGCCTGGCTGCTTCTGCGCGAGCGGCCGCGTCGCCACGCCGGCGTCGCCCTCATTCTGACCGTGGCGGGCGTTGCGCTCGTCACCAAGGGGCGAGCCGGGAGCTGGCGACTCGGAACCTGGGAGATGGTCGGTGTCCTGTCGGCGGTGTTTTCCGGCATGGCCATCACGTCGATCCGAGCTGCTCGCAAGCCCGACCCCGGCGGCCGCCCGAGCGAAAGCAGTTGGACCGTGTTCGCCTCCTTCACCCTCTTCGGTTCGCTCATCACCTTGCCGACCGTACTCTCTCCCTTCGGCATCTGGGTTGCGCCGACGCCGCGAGAGTGGCGCCTGCTGGCTCTGTGCGGCCTCCTCAGCGCAGCGGCTCAGCTTCTCATGACATCTTCCCTTGGTCGCCTGACCGCGGTGGGCCTCGGCATCATCAACCAGAACACCGTTGTGCTCACGCTCGCGGGCGGCTGGCTGTTCTTCCACGAGACCGCCTCTGCCCGAACCGTCGTCGGCGCGCTGCTCACCATCGCCGGTGTCCTGTGGTCGGTCGTGGCCGAGCGCGCAAGCCAGGCCTAAACCGAATTCCAGCATTCCTGACCCCTGTTCCTCCTTAGACTTGCCCGATTTCACTTCTCCCTAGCATTTGCTTCCCTGGTCGGTCATCATTTCCGCGGGGTCATGGAGGAGCGGGTTGATCAGGCGGAGGGGGCGAAGATCTCGCGCATCGGGGTCGCACCACTATGGTGGGGCAGGCCTGTGCAGGGCCTCGAGGCCAGGACCGTGAAAGCTGGCCTGTCGGAATGGCCGGACCTGGGGACGGCCCCGACAACCGGGGCCAAGTACGAGCGCCGCTACGAGCGCGCCGCGTGCGACGGGGATA
Source organism: uncultured delta proteobacterium (assembly GCA_963849735.1). Lineage (GTDB taxonomy): Bacteria > Myxococcota_A > Polyangia > Fen-1088 > Fen-1088 > Fen-1118. The sequence continues at coordinate 16,249 of CAWKJE010000030.1, read as the reverse complement.
GGTACTCGATCACGGAGCGAGCATGACCTTCTCAGATCCCCCCACCGAGTCAGGGCTGGACCAGTCGACCTCGGCGCTCACCTTGCAAATGGCACCCGCCCTGACCATCCTCTGGCACCCGGACCCGAGTCGCGTCGGCAATCGCTTCTATTTCCCCAAGCCGGGGAAGGGCAAGGTCATCGGCCTCTCCCGTCTCACCCCGGAGTTTACCAGCTACTGCGACAAGCCTGCGCCGCTTGCGGATACGTTCCTGAGCCACCAGCCTCTCCTCGAGATTTCCCTGCGCGGACAAGGCTTTCTCCTCCGCCCGAGCCCTGGGTCGCCTCTGACCCTGGACGGCAGCCCCCTGGTCGCGCCGGTCAGGCTATCGCAGACCCACGTTGCGTGTGCGCCCGTTCTTACCATCGGCAAACGGATCGCTCTGTGCCTCCACTTTGCCCAGTCGCCCAATCTTCGCCCGCCCGCCGCTCTCGGCCTTGTCGGCAACAGCGCTTTGATGGCCAGCGTGCGCCAAGGCATCCTGGGCGTCGCGCCGCTCTCCACTCCAGTCCTCATCAGGGGTGAGACCGGTACGGGCAAAGAGCTCACCGCCCAGGCGATTGCCGCCAATGGCCCGCGGGCCGGGAAACCTTTCGTCGCCATCAACATGGCCGCCCTGCCCGACAACCTCGCCGCCGACGAGATCTTCGGGCACGAAAAGGGCGCCTATACCGGTGCCACCGTGACCCGCGACGGCTGCTTCCACCAAGCGGACGGAGGCACCCTGTTCCTCGACGAGATCGGACTGGCCCGCTACGACGTCCAGACGGCGCTGTTGCGCGTGCTCGAGACCCGCCAGGTCAGGAGGCTCGGAGGAACCACCTCCAGATGGGTAGACGTACGCTTGCTCTCCGCTACCGACTCGCTGACCGTCGACCGGGGGATCCAAGGCCCGGGGTTCTCGCAGGCCCTCTTCCACCGCCTGTCCACCTCGGACATCCTCTTGCCACCCCTGCGCGATCGCCGCGAGGATCTTGGTCTGCTGATGCTCCACTTCTTGCGGCGGGCGCTCGAGCAGACAGGCGATGTCCGCAAGTTGCACACACCACCTCACGCCAAGCGGCCATGGCTGAGTGCCCAGATCTTTCCTATCCTCGCCGCTGCCCCGTGGCCCGGCAACGTGCGCCAGCTGAGCAACTTCGCCATGGAGCTGGCCATCGTCAATCGCGGCCTTGACCTGGCCCGGGTACCGCAGCCCCTTCTCGACAGCATCACCTCGGCCGACCCCGCGGCCGACCCGCCCTCACCCACTTCGCCGCACCGCCTGCCAAGGCACGCCACTCCCCCGCGAGGCCCTGGAGCGAAACCAGTTCGAGCCCGCCAAGGCCGCCCGAGACCTTAGCGTCGCTCGCAGCACCATCTACCGCCACATGCACCAAGACCCAAACCTCAGCTTGCTCGGCACTCTGTCCAACGAGGAGTTCCGACGCCAACTCGCCGCCTGCGATGGCGACTTCCGTGTAGTTGCCGAGAGGCTCAGAGTGTCGTACCGCGCCGCACGGCTGAGGGCGCGCAAGACGTAACAGCGCAGTAGCAGATCTGATCTATAGCCTTATGACCAGGGCTCGATCACCCTGAAGGCCGCCTGTCCTGCCCGGGAGATCGGATGCGGACTCTGATTCCCCCCACCACGTCCGCCTCAATGAGCGTTGCGGTCGGGTGGGAGCGTGTGCCTTGCTGTCGGCCCGCAACCGGCCAGCCATCCTGCCCTACCGTCCCGCAGGTGTAGCTCAAAGTGTAGCGCTACACATGCGCTACACATCCAGAGCGCCGCATCCTGCGAAAATCCCGGCGATTTTGCGCCGAAACCCGGGCACGTCCGTTGCTCAAGAGGACTCCGACCGCCCGCCATGGTCGGTCGGAAAGGACTCCTCAGCCGTGCCATCACTGCCCATACCGTCAGCGCCCGATCGCCTCGCCGTCGAGCACCTTGCCATCGTCCAAGCCGCTGCCAAGTGGCTTGGCGTTCCCTCCACCGACACCGTTCGCGACGACCTGGTCTCCGCGGGTCAGGAGGCCCTCATCATGGCGAGCAGACGCTTCGAGCCCGCCAAAGCCAGCTTTTCCACCTATGCCGGCCGCCGCGTGGTTGGCTCGATGCTCAACGTCCTGGCAGATTCCCCTCGCGCTGCCGGCTACTGGTATCTCTCCGATGACGAGCCGCCAGTTCAGGAGCTCGCCGTTGCTCCCGACGCCGAGCGCTCGGCGCTCACCTCGGAGGTCATGGCCGCTCTGGGCAAGCTCCCGCCTGCGTCCCAGGATCTCATCAGGGCCCACTACCTCGAAGAGCGAACTCTTGCTGCCGTGGCCACCCGCCACGGCCTGTCGAAGACTCGCACCTGGGCTCGCCTTTCGCTCGCGCTGGAGCAACTCCGTGCCCACCTACACGACGACTGCTCCACCTGGCCCCGCCGAGCCAAGACCAGCAAGCGCCGCTTCAGCCGGCGGGTAAAGGCCCAGGTGCTCCGCCGCGCCCGTCATTCCCGCACCAGCCTTTCCCAGCTGGCGCGTGACTTCGCCATCCCCCGAACCACGATCATCACCTGGCTCCGATCTTCCCAGAGCCGGCTGGCAAGCTGATGGAGAATCCCATGGCATGCACTCCCACCTTCACCGCAGTCGTCCGCTGGCGCGGACCAGATCCGACCATCGAGATAGAGACTCGCCACCCCGGTTTCTCCGCGCCCGAGGACGCGGCTCTCTTCGCCAACGCCTTCGCTCCCGACGCACCCTTAGGGATCCGCCTACCCCGCAACAACTGGCTCCTCCTGCTCATGCCCGATGGCAACTACGTCCGCTCGCTCGGCACCGACATCACCGTGTGGGCTTTCCCGAGCGGGGCCTCGAACCGTGACGACCTCGCGGTGGCCAACGACAACGACTTCGAGCCCCACCCCTTCGCCAACTTCGGCTTTCCTTCCTCCGCCTTTGGCGATTACGACCAGGCCCAGTATGCTGTCCTCGACCAGGAAGGAGCGCCAGTCGACGTGGTGGTTGATTTTGAGGGTCTTCGCGTGATCGAGTGGGTAAAAATGGGGAGTATTTGAAGGATTCTCCGACGGAGAACGGGTTCTTGAGAGGGAGCAAAAAGCGTGGCATGAATTCTGGATGCGATCCTCTCGCCGCAAGCAACGACTCTGGGACACATACCGGTTTGCCGGATTCCGTCCCGATTCAACGGTGGTCGGCGTCTTTGGTGACCGAATGGCCCGTGTCATCAAGCTTGTTCGAGGCTCAAAAAAACGGCGTGTGGAGCCTGTGGTCGAGTTCATCGTGGCTTCTACGACCGCAGGATGCGGCGTATCCGCGATCTCTCCTGCGGCGACAGGCGGGTCTACCTGGAGGTCGAGATCCGGCGCGTCGCTTGCCTCGACTGCGGCACAGTGAAGCAGGAGAAACTCAGCTTCCTTGCGGACAACCCGTTCTACAGCAAACGCTTTGCCTTCTATGTGGGCCGCCGCTGCCGAGCGTCGACAATCAAGGATGTCGCCAAGGAACTTCACCTCGACTGGCACACCGTCAAGGAACTCGAGAAGCAGTACATGCAGGAGCAACTGCGGCGTGCTGGGAAACCCGGCCCGAAGGTCATCGGCGTAGACGAGGTGTCGATCCGCAAGGGCCACACGTACCGGATAGTTGTCAGCGATCTCATCCGCCAGCGGCCCATCTGGTTCGGGGGGAAGGACCGTTCGGAAGAGAGCATGGACGAATTCTTCAAGTGGCTTGGACCCCAGAAAAGCAAGCGTATTCGCCTCGCGGTGATGGACATGTGGAAGGCCTTTCGGAACTCCACCCTCAAGGCAGACCACGCGCCTCGGGCCGACATTCTGTTCGACAAGTTCCACGTTATGCGCCACCTAGGCGACGCGATGGACAAGGTGCGCAAGAGCGAATACGCGCGGCTGACGGGCAAGAACCGTCGTTTCATCAAGGGTCAGAAGTACACCCTGCTCTCGCACCGCGAGAACTTGACCCAAGATGGACGGCGGTCTCTGAAGAGGCTTCTGGCCGCGAACAAGCGGCTCAATGTCGCATACGTCCTCAGGGAGTCGTTCGGGCAACTCTGGGACTACAACCGCGAAGGCTGGGCCCGTCGCTTCTTCGAGAACTGGCGGGCTTCTCTGAAGTGGCAGCGCCTCAAGCCCTACGAGAAGTTTGCCAGGATGATCGACGCTCACTGGAATGGCATCGCCGCCTACTGCAAGCCCGAGAACAAGGTGGCGCTGGGATTCGTCGAGGGGCTCAACAACAAGATCCGTGTTCTCCAGCGTCGCGCCTACGGATTGCGCGACGAGGATTATCTGCGGCTGAAGGTTCTAACCTGCATGCTGCCTGAGATCTGAAAATGCGCCGATCCGGTCCAAAATCACCCATTCGATCCCGCGAAGAGCCGATTTTGACGAACACGATCACCTGCGCGTCACCGTCGAGCGCGATGCCACCCCCGAGGACGTCCGCGCATTCCTGCAGCTCGCGAGCATCTGACCGGGAGTATCGCGGAGCGCCTGAGCCACCTCCCGGTTTCGCCCTGTTCCGGTAGAATGGGAGCGAGGTCAGAACAAAGGACAATGCTCACCACCTCCAACCCGCAACTCCCCCGCATGCGAGCACCACGTTGGCAACATTGGGCATGCTTGTCCCTGTTTGCAGCCGGATGTGGAATGCGAACGCCCCTTAACCCATCGGCCACCGCCGGGGCCGCTGGTCAGGGCGCAGGGGGGAATGGCGGCGTAACTGAAGGCACGAGTGGCACGGGTGGAATGGCCGGCACGATGGGAAGCGGTCCTGTCTACGGCATCGCCTGCACGACCAACGATGACTGCCCGAGCGGGTCGACCTGCTGTGATGGCTCCAACGAGAGCTGCGACGGAACCAGGCTGCCTACGGGGGATGGAACGGATCCAGGAGAGTTCGTGGTCAGCGCCGACGGGCTGACGGTGACAGACATGATCACCGGGCTCGTCTGGCAACGTGAGGGTTCTGGCGCCCGACCCGGATGCAGCGGCACTAGCCAACTCACCTGCAGCTGGTCCGAGGCGCAGACATACTGCGCCGGGCTCACCCTGAGCGGTCTTTCAGATTGGCGTTTGCCCGCGCTGAAGGAGTTGTCTACTATCGTCGAACCCAACCTCCCCTCAATCGACCCAACGGCTTTTCCGGGCACCCCGGAAACCACTTTCTGGACGTCCACGCAGCAGGATCAATTACCTACCCCTATAGTGTCAGTGGTGGATTTTGACGGAGGCAGCTGCGGGGTCATCACGGAGCCGCCGGCGCTTGCTATTGCTCTCGGGCTGCAATTCGATTACCACGTGCGGTGCGTCGTCGGTTCACGGTGCTACCCGACGTCCCGCTTCGTAGTGCTCGCGGGTGGCCTCGCGCAAGACACGCTCACAGGCCTCGTCTGGCAACAGGACGGATCGGGCACGCGCGCCGGGTGCAGCGGGAGTGGCAATCTGACATGCACGTGGGCCGAGGCTCAGGCCTACTGCACGGGACTGGGGTCGGGCTTCCGGCTTCCCACGGTAAGGGAGCTACTCTCCATCGTGGACTTCACGGTGGCCTCGGAGCTGCCAATCAACCCCGACCTTCCAGTGACGCTGATCAGCCATACCGCGTTCCCGAACACCCCGGCAGAAGAGTTCTGGACGTCTTCGCCGACTGCTGACTCGTCCGGCGACGAGTTTATTGTTACCTTCGATGGTGGCGAATCTTACGGTAGTGCCGTGGGCGACGACTACAGAGTGCGCTGCGTACGCTGACAACCCACTGTCCCGTCGCGCCGGTTCCGGGCGGCCACCTCCTTCACCCCAGCGATGGCCATCCGGTATTCCCCGGGGCAACTCGCAACCGCGCAGTTCATCGGGGAGGCTCGCAGGCTGGAGCAAGTCCGTGGCTGGCTAATGACTACGTGACCTCAAGCGTCTGTCTCGGGCTTGGCCTCGCCTGAAATGCCTTCGGCATTTCTGCCGCGCCTAGGGCGGTCCCCCCCCTTCGGCCGCGGACGGCCTGCAGGGTGCCCCCCCTTCCCGTCGGAGCGGCACCGTCTCGGCTTTTGGGCGCCCCGAGACAGACGCAGGAGGTCACACCATGTTCAGCCAGCCACAACACATCGCTCAGCCTTCTCCCATCTCCGCCCAGCTTGCCGGCACCGTGCCCCCGGGGCCTGTTCCGGCCCCTGCCCCCCGCTGCGCGGGGGGCATTCCCGACCCGCCCCTCGACTCCGCAGGGGGTTGCGCAAAGCGTAGAGGGGCCTCGGTCTTCGAGGTCGTCACCGATCGGATCGTTTCCCTCCTCGAGCAAGGCACGGTCCCATGGCGGGCCGATTGGGTTCGCGCGGCGGCGAAGCCGGTCTCCCTTGCTACCGGCAAGCCGTACCGAGGCATCAACCGCTTCTTGCTGGCGATGATCTCCCAGCTCACCGGCTACGCCTCGCCCTACTGGCTCACCTTCCACCAGGTCCGCGAGCGCGGTGGCAAGGTCCGCAAGGGGGAGAAGGGCAGCCCGTGCTTCTTCTGGAAGATCTATGAGTGCAGCGAGACCAACGAGGACCACGCCGCCGACCAGGAGGAGGAAGACAGCGCCAGGGGTCGCTTCGCCGCCCGCTACTTTGTCGCCCGCTACTACACCGTCTTTAATGCGGAGCAAACCGAGGGCCTCGACTATCCGAGGCCGGCCCTTCCCGATCCCGCGGCCTGCGGCGCAAATCCCATCGCTACCGCCGAGCAGATCGTGGCCGGCTATCGTGGACCTACTATCGAGACGAAGGGGCTCAGGCCGTGCTATTTGCCCCTGACCGACACCGTGCAAATGCCGGAGCGGCGCATGTTCTTCACCCCCGAAGGCTACTATGCCACGCTGTTCCATGAGCTCGCTCATTCAAGTGGCCATAGCTCGCGGCTCGGTCGCATCAGTGATAACCCGGCACCGTTTGGACTTGGCGACTACTCGCGGGAGGAGCTGATCGCCGAGCTCGGGGCGGCCTTTCTCTGCTCGGAGGCTGGCATTGCGCCTCCCGTCATCGAGAACCAAGCCGCCTATATCGCGGGCTGGATCAAGGCGCTAAAGAGTAGCCGCCGAGCGATCGTGGTCGCGGCGGCCCAGGCCGAGAAGGCAGCCGACCTCATACTCGGCATTGGCCAGGGGTGAGACCCACCGAGCAGTAACGCGCGCCATGCGGAAGGGAGGGGGTCAGGTCACGCTGGCCCCCAGGGCGCCAGCGTCCCCCAGCGTGTGCGCTTGACCCTGCGCTGCTCCATCGTCATTATGCCGGCATCAAAGCCATGCCCCGTCGTGTGAGTGCAGGCTGGGGAACCCGCCCCGGGTTCCCGTGCAAAAAGGAAAAGGAAATCTCAATGTCCAAAGGCCCCCTCTCCAAGTCCGATCTGATCCAGAAGATTGCCGAACAATTCGATGACAAGCTCACACGTAAGGACGTGAAGGGCATCATCGAGGCCGTGGCCACCATCGGTCAGGCCGAGCTGAAGAAGAACGGGGTGTTCGTTGTTCCTGGGTTGATCCGCATGGTCGTGGTCAAGAAGCCGGCGACCAAGGCGCGCAAGGGCATTAACCCGTTCACCAAGGAGGAGACCATCTTCAAGGCCAAGCCGGCGCGCAAGGTGGTCAAGGGCCGTCCCGTCAAGGCGGTCAAGGACGCCGTCGCGTAGGCAGGCTCGCTGCGAGCTCGGGACCGCGGCCGCCGGCGCGATCGCGGTCCTGGGTGTTCAACTGAGCTAGCGGCGCGGGTCTTTGCTTGCTTGCTCGAGCTCGCTAGCCGGCCGCACTAGCTTCTTCAGCCGCTCCTCGGCGGTCGCCCGTGCTCGCTGCGCGGCTGACTTCGGCTCTTTCTGGTCGCGCTTCATCTTGGCGGCCGCGGCCTTTTTCCTCTCCTTCATGACCCGGGAAGCTTCGCGTCGGCGTCGCTTGGCTTCCTCCTTCATGGCCAGAAGATAGGTCGGATCGGAAGCGCGCCGCTCCTTCGCGCGCTGGTAGGCCTCCCGCCGCATCTTCCTGGCCCACTCCCGGCGCGAGAGCTGGCGGTCGTCTTCGGATGCCTTGTTCATGGTTGGTCCTATTGGTGATGGACACTGCGCACGGGACCGGCTTGTGAGCTCCCGAGCCCTGGCAGCACGGTACCACCAACACCCAAGCCAGGGCCCGCGACCGAACCCGCGCCCACCCGGAGCCGCGCCCTACCCCAAAGGCGGGAGCCAAGAGTCAGATTCCTAGCTGTTGGCGCACCTTGCGCAAGACCTCGCGCCCGATGATCGCGCTCGAGGTGTCGGCGAGGGTCCGAGCCAAATTCGCTTGCGCCTCGATCTTGTCGTCGGCGGCCCACACCAGGTGTCCCCATGGGTCGCGGGCCACCAACTCGTAATAGGCCGTGGGACCGCTCCACATGCCGGCCCGATCGAAGCGGTATACGGTCACCGTCAGCCAGATATTCTGGCCGGCACGGGGGCGTTGGTTGAGCCGGCCCAGCTCATCCCGTATCGCTTGCAGCAGGCCAGCGGGAGCGTCGGGACAGGCCCAGCCCTCCTCCCACCGCACGAGCCCACCGCCGACAATTGATGGCCGGCCGGGCATTGCCCAGAAGCGTGCGAAGGCGGTCTTGGCTGCGCTCGCCCTGGCAGTCAGATACCTCTGCTCCTTCTTGCGCAGCGCCGTCCGGCCCTCGTGGAAGCCCGCGGAGGCGCAGCCGACGGCAAACGTCACTGCTGCGACAAGCGCTCGCTTCATTGTATTAGTCCCTGCGCGTGCTTGGTGGTTGCGCCGGTGCTACGCCTCTTCCCGAGACGGTCGGCGCGCTCGCGCCCGCCGCGCTCGCCACCACCGTGCTCGCAGCGCTCGACCCGGCTGGTGGTGATGACGGCGCTGGCTTCCCCGGCGACGCTGGCCGCGCCGCTTCCCCTACCTTGTTCACCTCCGGCCGCGCCTTGACCACCTCTTGGAACAGCCGGTCGCGTTGGAAGAATTGCCCGAGGGCCTGCTCCATGATCAAAGTCATCGCCTCACCGCGGTCGGCGCCGACTGCCTGGCACGCCCATTCCATGTAGCGAGCCAGGTCATGAGCGATCTTTGCCGGCATGCTGACTTCACGAGTTACGCGGCTGCGCACCCTCTCGAAGATGAGCGGCACGGTCTGTTCTTGCTTGCGGCGGCCCTGCTGGTTGGACATTGCGATCTCCCTTCCCGAGCGACTCGGGCCAGCCCCTGGGTGGCCCTCGCCCCTCTGTTCACCCTGATATCCGCCCGAGTCACCTGTCGGTTCCGCCGTGGGCGTCTAATTCTTTCCCGCTCTGCTCAGCCTTGATCGCGGTTGAGTAGCTGCCCTCGCCGCGCGCCAATCCGCGCATGCCGCTCCATTTCATGTGGCCGGCGCGCACGTCAAGCCACAACTCGCACGCGCTCACCTTTCCCCGGAACCGTCAGCTCGCACGGCCGGATATACGCACGTGAGTCCCACGACGAGCTACTCGGCCCTGCCGCTTTACCGCCGGCAACCTCGGCCGGCCACCCCGCCGGTGGTCTTTGGTCCGCGTTTCCGCCGCGCCCCCTCGTCTCGGCCGGCCCCGACCGGTCGCAAAAGTTCCTTGCCATACCGCAACTCTGGTGCTGCACCGATTCGAAAAACCAACTGGAGGAAAGAGAATGACCAAGAACTTCGTAGAACTGATCGGCTTCGCAGGAAAGGCCCCCAAGCGCATTGGCGACAAGGGGCCGATGAAGCTCTCCATAGCAACCACCGACCGCTGGCGCGACAGCTCGGGGGAGTGGCAGGAGCGCACCGAATGGCACACGGTGCTCTTCTGGGGACGCCTGGCAGGGGTAGTCGGCCAGCACGTCCAGGAAGGCTGCCACGTGCTTGTGACTGGCTGCCTGCGCTCACGCCAGTACACGAACAACGAGAGCCAACGGCACACGGTCTGGGAGATACACGCGCGCGACCTCTTGCTCCTCGACGAGCCCACCCCCAGCGTGAACAACGCCGACGAAACGCCCATCAAGGCGCCAACCCAGACCGCCTAACCGCCCGACACCGGAGGAGGTGCCCTCTCGTGGGGCGCCTCCCGGTCCGTTCCTGCAGCAACAAACGCTCCGCTTCAAATACCGCGATCTCCCAGTCCATTCGGCGCCAGCACCGCTGACAAAGCCACACTCCATGGACATCAGACCTTTGCCCCCGCTACGCGGGGCCAAAGGTCTGTACACCCCGCGGCGGCACAGCCGCTCGCCGGGTCCCGGGGCTACCGCCACGACGAGCTAAGCGCCTACCGCAACGCGGCCAACGGCGAGCGGGGCCTGTTCCCGTGACCTACTACGTGCGCGTGGCCACGCGCGGCTCGCCCAAGACCGGATCACCACGCCAGGCCATCAACTACATCACCGACGGCCACGATGCCCGGCGCGACTCGAGCTACTCGGACGCCGAGCTGCACTACATCGCGCGCATGGACCCGGGCTGGAAGACCAACCTCGAGGGCGGGCGCGTACCCCTGGTTGGCTTTGGCCAGCTCGCTGGCGAGTTGGATCAGGAGAAGCTGGCCCAGCGCTTCGAGGACTCGTGTCTGCCCTATCACAGCCTCTGCGGCACCACCGGCTACAAGTCGATCACGATGACCGTGCCCAAGGAGGTGAGTCTCTTTGCCGAGGGTCACCGCGCAGAGGCCAAGGCGGCGATCAACGCTGCCATCGATCATGCCCTCGCGCGGGCATTCGCGGGCTTCCGCTACTCTGCCGTCGCCGCCATCCACACCCGCAACCAGACCGGCGAGATCCACTATCACGCGCACGTTCTGGTGGGGAAGTTCGCGCGTGACATCAGGACCGATCGCCTGCTGTCGCTCAACGGCAAGGCCGGTGGCAATGTACCCGGCCGTGTCAGAGAGTTCAAGGCGGGCTGGCACGAAGGCATCGAGAAGGAATTCCGCCAACGGCTTCGCCTGGGCATCGAGCAGAAGACGCCCCGCGGCTCGGTGACTCTGGTCCTGCCCGACGGCACGCGCCTCGAGCCGCTCGATCGCGACAGCCGGCGCCTGCTGGAGAAGGAGCTATGCCCGACCTTCACCGAGTCCTCGCCCTCGGGTCAGACGCGGTCGCGTCGCTTCCGCTGGAGCGTCATGGACGATCGGATCTTCGAGATCGCATCGGGCGCGCGCGGCACGAGCACCTGGGACGACGCTGCATTCAAGGAAGCCTTCCCGGAGCAGGCTCGCTTCCTCGCCCGCTACCAGGCGCGCGTGCACACCCTCAAGACCCTCGGGTACCTCTCAGCCCGCGGGCGCCATCACCTCCGCCTTCCGCGTTCACTTCGCGGCTCACCACGGCGTGCTCACCCCCGAGCTCCAGCGCCTGCGCATCGACCTCCTCGACCGGCTGGCCAAAGAGCCAGCCAAAGACCAGGCCAGCGATAAGGACCGGCCCAGAAAAGAAGCCGGACGGCAAAGAGCAGACCGGAGACAGGGAGCAGGCCAAGACCAAGAGCAGCCAGGGCAAACGCCCGGATGTTCATCCCACCCAATTCTGGGAGCAGGTGCACCGGTACGCCGACCTACGGCACCGCATCGAGCGCCTCGGCTACTCCAGGCAGGAGGTCAGCGACATCTTCGCCCGGGCCCAGGCCAACAAGCCGACGCCCGAGACCCTGCACCTTCTTCGTGCCGCTGCCCGGCGCCGCGCCACCCAGCCCGCCTTGCCCGGGCTGACGACCATCCTGCGCGCCTACGTCAACCCCCAGAGGATGGACGTCCAGTACATCTACCTCGTCACCAGCGGACTCATCCAGCTCTGGAAGCTTGGGGACAAGCTGGCGCTCGCCCGGCGGATCGAGACGGCGGTCGGAACGCGACTTCGCCGCCAAGAAGAGCCGTTTCGCCCAGGTCGGGCTAGGGCTGCGCCCGGTGTTCTGGCTGGTTCGGGTGGCCATGCCACGCGAGGCACACCTCATCCAGGTCGCCATCACTCGCTGTGTTCGACTCGCCCACCGGGCCAAGCTCCGCCGAGCCGCGCGGGCAGAGATTCGGAAAGCTTACGACCGCTGGCGCCAGGAGTTCATCAAGAAGCCGATCGCCCAGCTCAAGAAGGAGAGCAGCGAGCTCAAGCGCCCCGCCCAACAGGCCCAGCGCTGAGCGGCTCGACGCCGCGCAGGCGAGAATCCGGCTGCCCGACCGCAATGTCGCCACCGCGGTCTATCGCCGCGGCTACCAAGCGCTGGCCGGCCTGGCCAGCGAGGCTAAGACCCTCGCGACCGTCAGCGCCTGGGTCGGCAAGGAGGACGAGCTCGTCACCCAGGTCCTTAACCACAGCAAGGGCAACCCGACCAGTCTCAGCCAAGAGGAGTATGCCGCCGCGGTCCGCATCGGACGTGTCGGCAACCTGCTCGAGAGCGAGGCCGCCCGCAAACCACGGCCAATCCCCCAGGCCTTCGCCCCGCAAAAGCCCGATCTCAGATCGGCTGTCGGTGCGCCTGGCGGCCTTCCGCCTGCCCACGCCCTTCACCCGGCCGAACCTGTCAGCGCTAACCGCGGAGCAGGTGGCCGCCCATCTTGCCAGAGCCCGCCGGGTCGGCCTCCTTGCTGACGGCCCAACTTGGACCCTCAAGGGCAAGGCCGCTTGGACCTTCATCGACGAGGTCGGCCGCGCCCTCGGCAAACCGATTTTCTCCAGAACGACAACGCCACGATCAACACCAGCCAAGGAGTCCGCGATGTCACAGCCTACCCGCAGTACCGACCACAACTGCCCGCCCCCCGCATCGCCAAGCCCGGCGCAACCCGATCGCCCAGTGGCAGGCATGAAGCGCCAGGTCGCTAGCGACCGTGCGGTCGGGAAGAACCCCGCCGCAGCCCAGGGCCAGCAGCGAGCTGTCCCTACGGCTGCCAGCTCAGCAAAAGGCCGTCGCACCGCAGGGTCAACCGGCAGCCGACCTTCAGGAGCACCTCGTTCGTGGCACCAAGCTCGATGAGAAGCTGGCCGGGGTCATGCAGCGGGGATACCAGGCACTGGTCCAACTTGGCGTCGAGTCTGGCTACCCGATGCGCAACTTGATCGGCAAGGAAGGTGAGATGGTGGCCGAGGTCCTTAGCAAGAGCAACGACAACGCCCTGTCTCCGGAGCAGTACGAAGCCGCGGTGCAGGCTGTACGGGCGGGCAGAGTGCTTACGGCGGCGGACAACGCCCCGGCCATCCAGGTACCAGACGCCTTTGCCGATCAGCGCAAGGACATCGAGCGACTCTCGGCGCGTCTCCATGGCTTCGGCATCGCCATCACCACCGACAACCTCCGCCAAATCGCGCCAGTCCAGGCGCGCTGTCTGATCGGTACCGCGCGCACGGCCGGCTTCCTCGATGACAGCCCCTCATGGGCTGCGCAACCGGCCGTCGCCCACAGCCTCGGCCAAGAGTTTGGCCGCATGCTCGAGCACAACCTGGCCATCGATCGTCAGGGAGGCATGCCATGACCGGGCAGCCGAGGCCAATCCACGTACTGCCCACCCTCCACCTGGTGGCCATGCTCGCCCTTGGCCTCTGGTGGGGTGTCTTCTTCTGGCAGCACAGCACCTCCGCGGAGATCTTGCGCCGACCTCTCCCGGTCCATGCCCGGGGCACCCGCCGCGCTCGCCCCGAGTCGACCAACCTTCGCAAATTGTCCATCGCGGTGCGCTCCGGGACGGCCGACGTGGCCCTCGGTCTCTCGCTCCTGCTGCTCTTCGGCCTCGCGTCAGGTGTGCAGGTGAAGCGCCTCGACAACTGGCTCCACGCCCGCTCGTCGGGCGACGCCGCCGCCTTCCGCGGCCAGAACCTCGCCGCAGCGACCATCGCGGCCAACAGCAAGGAGCAGCGAGGCATACTGCGATGATTTTTGCTCACCGCCTGCGTTCCTACGGGCGCCTCACCCCCGCCCCGGCTATCGCCGTGGATATCCTGCGGGCCGGCATCATTATAATGAGCCCCCTGCTCGCCGACCTCTGCTTGCGCTGGACGGCGCGGACTGACCTCTTCCTCGCGCCCCTGCACCGGCGTCTCTACGCCAACCCGCGCTACGTTACCCAAGCTTGGGTCTACCGTGGCTTCCTCACCGCAACCATCGCCTTGACCGCCGCCTGGCTCTTGCGAGCGGTACGCAACTTCTTCGTCATCACCGCCTCGCGCACCCGGCCCCAGCGCGACACCGCAGACGGAGCAGATCATGTCTCTGCCCCACTGGCCCTACTCCCGCGAGGGCTTCACCGTGATCCTCGGCGAGCTGCAGGACCGGGACGGTGCTCGGGTTCCCAACCCGCGCAGTCCCAACTTGAAACCCCGTTGGCTGACCCTACCCGAGCTGGCCCTCTATACCGGGGTGTTAGTGACCGGCGGGGTCGGCTCGGGCAAGACCAGCGCCGTCGCCTATCCCGTCCTGCGCCAGCTGCTCGGGTTTCGCAGGGAGGTTCCCATCCGCCGCGCGGACGGCTCGCTGGATCGGGCACCTTGGACCTTCTCGGGCCTGGTCATGGACGAGAAAGGCGACTTCACCCGGGCCGCTAGCGAGTACGCCGCAGAATGGGGCAGGCAGGATGACATGATCCGCATCGCCCCCGGCGGGAAATGGATCTGGAACGTCATTTACAACCCCAACCTGCCGGCCTGGGCCGTCGCCTACCAGCTCGGCTGGATTCTGCGCAATTTCAACAAGGGGGCGGTGGGCAACGATCCGTTCTGGGAGAACGCGCCCAAGGAGCTTTTTACCGACTACCTCGGGCTGCTCGACGATGCGCAAGGCTATTACACCCTCTTCGACTACCTCGAAACCCTGGTCGACGACCTTCGCCAGAACGAGCTCCACCAAGAGGCCATGGGACGGTTCGCCGATGATCCGGAGAAACTTGGAGAGATCGAGCGCCGCTGGAAGTCGATCACCAAGCGACGGGAGGGGATGTCCGTCAACCTGCGGGGGTCGCTCGAGGCCTGCGCGCGCGCCGGCATCGACATGTTCCGCTTCGCCGAGCTCCGCCGTACCTTCTGCCCCACCAAGGAGGAGTACTTCGAGCACGATCCGGTCGCGCATGTCCTGCGCCCCTGCGCCAACGTCTTCACCGGCTTCGACCAGATCCTCGACTACGGCCGCATCGTTGGCCTCGAGATGCCCAAGCAGATCTACTTCGACGCAGCGGTCTTCATCCAGGTCGCCCTCAAGTCGCAGTGGCAGGACGCCGTCTTGCGGCGGGAGACGATCACCGCCGACGGCACCCTGATGATGCCGCCTCGCTTCGCGGAAAAGATCGGCTACTGCCCCACCTTCATGATGGCCGACGAAGCCCAGCAGAGTGCCACGCCGCGCGACGCCGAGTTCAAGGCGGTCTGCCGATCGAAGCGCGCCTCGATGTGGGAGCTCACCCAGTCCCACGGCTCCATCAAGGGCGCCTTCGGCGCAACCAACCAGATCCACGCCGCCACCTACTTCCAAAACTCCATGACCCACATCTATCTCCGCCAGTCTGACATCGACTCCATGAAGCTCATCCAGGAGGAGTGCGGCAAGAAGCTCGTCCAGAAGACCAGCCTGGCCGTCACCGAAGGGGGAGCCTCATCCGAGCTGTCGTATCTGGAAGGCGAGATGGTGCACCAGAGCATGGGCATGTCTTCCACCAAGACGGTGGCCACCGAGGAAAAGCCATTTGTCGAGATCGACGAGATGAAGCAGCTTCCCAACAACGTGGCCATCGTACTGCCCAGCAACGGCCACCGCACCCTGCCGGCGACAATCGCGTTTCTCCGTCCGCTCTGGGTCCAGAAGAAGCACCCGAACCTCTCCCCGGCCACCTCCTGGCTCGACTGGCCGGCCGAGCTCCGGAGCACCCACGACCTCGCCGTGCCTCACGAGCCGAATTGGTCGAGCTGGCCGACATCCGAGCCGCTCGACGAGGGCTTGGTCGTGCCCAGGGAGGCCCGCCTCGGCAGGTTCATCCAGGCCGCGAACGAAGAAGAGGTCCTACCCAGGGCACCATTGGCCGGAGCCCTTTCCTCTCCCGCTCTGCCCGGCCGAGAATCCAGGCGACCCTCGCCACCACCCAGCTCCCCTGCCGTCGCTCCTGCGCCTCCCCCGGCCCACGGGTTGCACCAGATCCTTGCAACGCTCAACGACCAAGACGAGGACCGACCCGACTCCGAAAACAGCGGGGATTCCCCACGGCCCGACGATCCATTTGCCGACCTCACCGACGACAGCTGA
>CAWKJE010000029.1:0-109242 GCA_963849735.1 uncultured delta proteobacterium | reverse complement strand
GCGGCCAAGAGCGCCACCACCCCGTTTGAAGAGACGGACGGGTCCTTTACGCTGCAGTAAGGATGTCGGCCGACACAAATGCCTGACGGCGATTCCCTGGCGTCAGTCTCTGGCGTCAGCCTCCGACGCGACATGGTCATCAAGACTGCCATGCTGCGGCACCCCGTCAACTCGCGGCATCGAAGCTCCCGACAGCCTGCCGCATTGGGCGGTCACGACGCGGCGGAGGAGACCCATGACATTCGCCCGCTGGATGCTGCGCCAAGACACCAGCGAGCACCGAGATCGCCTCCCGGCCTTCCGCATAGGCTCCGGCCGGGCGCGGAAGCTCTTCGGCTGCCGGCGGAATCAGCGTGATGACCGGTTCGGGGGCCTCTCTGCGCAAACTGCGTTTCCTGCGCGCCCGCCATCAGCCGCGTTCCCAGCACGCGTCCGAGGCGCTAGAGCAGCGACCGGTTTTAAAAGCCAAATGATCCCGCCGGCCTCCGAATGTCGATTGCCTCAAAATTCTCCACAGCCCCGGCAGGTCTGACGTCGCCCAGGCCCTTGGGGTGCAACGGTGTCGGGCACTGCGCTCTCGCCTAGTGCTTGTCAGCCCGCTGAGTCGACATTCGCCCTTAAGTTCCGGAGCGCCGCCACACAGTAGTAGCGCACTAGTATCTCAGAGCGGTCACGACATAGGTTGAGACAGGAGATTTCACAATTGTCTCTTGGCCTTACACGAATGCTCGAAATGGCGATCCTTCTTAGGGACCGCCATGTAGACGTCGCGCCACTACCGAGCCCCTCCGATTCCTGAGCCGAAATCCCGGCATTACTCCGTCAATCTGCTGCCTGCTGACTGATGTGACCGCCATGTAGTTGCGCAGAGCGGACAATCCATGCTGATGAAGAATGGAGGACTGCCATGACGAAGATTCACCGGTCCGAGACCGGCATGCCGCGCTCTTTCGCCGGCCGCCTCGAGCCAATCCGCCCTTCGACGACCTTGTCCGACAAGCGAGGTACGCGTCGCTCTGGCCAAAGGTGCGTGTCGGAATCCCGACAATTTACTAGCATCGCCAAATGTCCGAGAATTGAGACCAGCATGCCACTTGGTGTTTGGGTCGATCGGACTAGTATCCAAGGTCCGTTGTCCTTGCTCGTGATGGGGTTAGTCGCTGTTGGATGTGTGAATCTGGATAAACCGATTGCAGTCCAAATGTGCTCGGCGACAGCGACCTGTTCGAACGGTGCAGGCAAGGCGGCCCGGGAAGACGCAAACAATGACCTCCAGCATGCCGAGACAGACCTAGCTGGCGGTCGAGGTGGCAGCGGGACCGACGCTGGAGAAGTCGACGTAGTGCTATACCCTGCCCCCGACCTGGCGGCGCCGGACCTAGTCCTGGACAACACCGCCGATCAGGCCGTCCGAGTTGATGGATACAAGGCGCCGGATGCAACCGTCATCGATGATGTCGTCCCCGCGTCGTTGCCAGCCCAAGAGCCAGGCCCAGAACAATCCGGCGCCGAGCCAGGCGCACCACGCCCAGAGCCCGGACCCGAGCCAAGCCAGGAACCGAGTATGGAGCCAGGCCCGGAGCCACCCTTGGACGGTGGCGTTACCGTTTCCCCACCTAGCTCTAGCAATTGCACTATCTTCTATGGCTCGAACCCTCCCCAAGGTTCGGCCGGACAGCCGCCTAGTGCGGGCACCCTCGGTCCTTTTTGCCTGGCCACATGCGACGACATCGACGGCTGGGGATGCAGCAACTTCGACGGTCGAACGATTTCTGTGAACGGAGCAACCGTATCCTGCGGCGCGCGTGTGGCCAAGAAAAACGGCTATTATGTCTTCCGCGCGAGCGCTGGCTGGCTTTCGTACGCATCAATCTATTGGTGGGGACCAGCAGCCTCCGCCTGTCCCGAGCCGGCTGGCGGCGTCTTTCCATAGCGCGTCTGGCTCCGGCAATCGCGGCGACACCAGCACTGCACAGCTCATCCACTCGGTTTTGGCGTGCTTGGGCCAGGACGTGGGCAACGTGACGGCGAAGGCGGAGCTGGGCATGGTGGTATTGGATCTGCTGGAAAGGGCGATCAGCCCCGGCCAACATCTTCATCGCGCCGCCGGACAACCACACTTACTGCGCGCGGGCGTGCTCGAAAATACGGGGTAGGCCCGACCATGGCAGGGTGAGTAGATGAGAGTATTATCCATAAGCTCATGAAAGTTCTATTCATCGGTGGCACCGGAGTGATTAGCTCGGCTTGCTCACGCGTGGCGGTCGAGGCAGGCATTCAACTCTTCCACCTGCGGCGCGGCAAGACGGCGCGCCAGGTGCCCCTGGGCGTGAAGGTCCTGGTGGGAGATATCCGCAGCTCATCGTCGGTGCGGGCGGCGCTCGGCCAGCAACGCTTCGACGTGGTGGTCGACTTCATCGCGTTCACGCCCGAGCACATTGCTCTCGACATCGAGCTGTTCCGTGGACGCACCAGCCAGTTCGTCTTCATCAGCTCGGCATCGGCCTACCAGACCCCACCCACCAGTCTACCTTGCACCGAATCCACCCCTCTCGACAATCCCGTGTGGCAGTATTCGCGCGACAAGATCGGCTGCGAGGAAGCTCTGCTCGGTGCCTACCGGCGGGACAAGTTTCCCTTCACCATCGTCCGCCCTTCGCACACCTACGATCGCACGCTGTTCCCCTTCCACGGCGGATATACCGTGGTTCACCGCATGCGTCAGGGGAAGCCCGTGATTGTTCAGGGGGACGGCAGCTCGCTTTGGACGCTGACCCACCACCACGATTTCGCGCGCGCCTTCGTCGCCCTGCTAGGTAACGCTCGCGCCATCGGAGAGTCCTTCCACATCACCTCCGACGAATGGCTGAGCTGGGATCAGATCCACTACGTGGTCGCGGCTGCTGCTGGAGGCAAAGCCAACCTCGTGCATTTGCCCTCCGAGGTCATCGCCAAGGTCGACCGTGTATGGGGCGACAGCTTGCTCGGCGACAAGACCCACAGCAGGATCTTCGACAATAGCAAGGTGAAACGCCTCGTCCCCGGCTGGCAGGCCACCATCCCCTTCTCGCGCGGAGCGGAGGAGATCGTCGCCTACCACGACGCCGATCCCTTGCGCCAGGTCGTAGACGGGGCTTACGATGCGACCATGGACCGCCTGGTCGATATTGCCAGCCGTCTGTAGCGGACCGGCTCGTCTTCGAGGCTATGAACGAGATTCACGATGGCTATGTGACGGCGGACCCCTCTTGGTACACCGACGTCAACAACTTGGACCAGCTTTTCGTCACCACGGTGCGCGGGACGGGCGGTAACAATGCCGGCCGATTCCTCGTGACCCCTGGGTACAACACCAACATTGACGACGAGGTGGCCGGGTTCGTCCTGCCGACTGATACGATCGCGAACCACCTGATCATGACGTATCACTACTACACCCCCTATGAATTCGCGCTCGACGCCACCACCCTTTGCTGGGGCGCAGCATATTCGTGCTCGAACAACTACGGACAAGAGTCGTACGTCGCGAGCGAATTGGACTCGATGAAGACCAAGTTCATCGCCAATGGCATCCCGGTGATCATGGCGGAGTACGACGCGACAGCCACGCTCGCCACGGACGGCGCCGAGAATTACCGACGCTACTGGATCGAGTACGTGACCAAAGCCGCTCATGACCGCGGAATCGCCCCATTCTTGTGGGACGCTGGTCAGGAGCTTTTCAATCGCACCGTGACTCCGGCGAGCATCCGGTACCAGGACATAATGGATTGCCTGACCCGCGCGGCCACGAGCAGTTATACGATCTCGCAAATTACAGCTCCCTGATTCCCTGACGGGTGGCCATCGCGGTGGGCATCTCATGCGCCGTCTCGGGGAGTTCATCCGAGGGAACCGAGCATGTCGATGCCGGATGCTGCGATGGTCCAGAACGGTAGCCGGCTCGGCCAGGTCTTCAACCGTTGTGCCGGTAAATTGATGGTATCGATGGTCGCGATGCCCTAGGATCGCGGAGCTTGACATGTCCCAGACCCGCAGGTGCCTCATGGAAAGTCCACGTATAAGCATGCCAATTGTCCTGGGTATCGCCCTACTGCTTGCTCCTGAGGGCGAGGCCTTGGCGCAAACCGCGACAGTCACGCTGAGCAGCCAGAAGCAGTACATACGTGGCTTCGGTGGTATGAGCCACGCGGCCTGGGCGGGAGACCTGACCGCTGCCGAGCGAACGCTCGCCTTCGGCAACGCCGACGGGCAGCTTGGGTTCTCTGCCTTGCGAATACCGGTGAGCGATGGCTCGCCCGACTCATCCAACGTGGCCACGGCCAAGGCCGCCATCGCCAACGGCGCCATCGTCCTCGCGACGCCTTGGAATAGTAGCGGGGCCATGGACTCCTCCGAGTTTGCCTCGTACGCGACTCACCTCAACGACTTCATCACCTACATGCAGGGTCAGGGCGTGACACTCTACGCCATAGGGGTCCAGAACGAACCCGACTACGGTTCACAAGGTGGCTGGAGGTCGTGGACTGCGGCCCAATGCCATGATTTCGTGCTGAGCTACGGCGCGACCATCACCGGGGCCAAGCTCATGTCCTGCGAGTCGTACAGCTACAACAAGAGCTACTACGACCCGATCCTCAACGATTCCGCCGCGCTTGCCAATGTCCAGGTTTTTGGCACCCACCTCTACGGTACGCCGGTGAGCAGCTACGCGTACCCGCTCTTCGATACCAATGGCACCGGAAAAGAGCGCTGGATGACAGAGCACTACACGGACAGCACCACGGATGCGAACTCGTGGCCCAACGCCTTGGGGGTTGCGACGGAGCTACACAACGCCATGGTGACAGGCCAGTTCAACCTGTACACGTGGTGGTACATCGTGCGCAGCTACGGCCCCATCTCGAGCGATGGCACGGTCAGCAAGCGCGGCTACTGTATGGGCCATTGGTCCAAGTTCGTCCGCCCCGGTTTCTACCGTGTGGATGCCACGGCCGCGCCGGCTTCCAACGTGCTTCTTTCCGCCTACAAGAGCGACACGGCCGTGGTCATAATCATTGTGAACAACAACACTGCTGCGAGCTCGCTCTCCATCACCGTTGATGGGTCGACCATATCTTCATACGCCAAGTACACGACCTCAGGCAGCAAGAGCCTGGCGAGCGACGGTACGGTCACGGCCTCAGCCGGCTCTCTCAGCGTATCCCTGGATAGCCAGAGTGTGACGACATTGTACGGCACAAATGGCTCGACCGGGGCGGCCGGGTCTCCGGGAAGCGGAGGAGCGACAGGCTCGGGAACCATCGCGGGGTCCGGCGGCGTCACTGGCGCAGACGCCGGTTCGGATGCCCGCGAGGTTGGCGGGGCAGCGGGAGCTCCTGCCACGGGCGGCGTGGTCGCCACGGGCGGAGGCGTCGCAGGAACGGGCGGGTCACTCACCGGCGGAAATGGTGGCGCCGGCCAGGTCGGCGGCGGCTCGTTCGCTAGCGGTGGATCCCAGACCAACACCGGCAGCGCCCAGACCGCCACGGGCGGCGTCCAGACCTCCACCGGCGGCTCCCGCACCACCGCTGGCGGCGCTTCGGCCACCACCGTTGGCGGCTCCCCGCCCGTCACCGGCGGCGTTTCAGGTGCGAGCGGAGCAGTCTCCGGCGCGGGCAGCGCCAACGGGTGCTCCTGCCAGATCACCAGGTCCGGGAGGCGCCCGGCGCTCGTCGTGCTCCTGGTCTTCTCCGCACTGGTCCGACTTCGCCGCCTGTCCTTCGCCAGGTCATCGTCCGCAGGGCCGATTCGCCGTCGGTGAAGATAGAGAAGACGTCATAGCTGCCCGATGTGGCTGCCTTCTAGCGAATGACGGAGTAGGCGAGCAGCGCTCGAGTCGAGCGCGTACTGGTTGTGGCCGACCTGATCGGCCATAGCGACGGGACGAATGCCCGCGGCGTCTCCAGGTGGAGACGGTGGAGTGCCACCGTCGGCCAAGGACCGAATGCGTGGGCAGGCCCATCGCCGGACAAGGTGAAGCTTGAGCGAGGGATGTGGACGTGCCTGGCCAGGGGCTGGCGCCGCAACGACGTGCTCGGAAGACGACGGTCGCAGGCGCGTCGCCCGCTCGGTGCGGCTAGAGCCATGGGGATCATCCCAGGCGCAGCCCCACGAGGGGATTTGGTACGGCACAGCAGTCCCTGCCTATCAGAATTCTGAGTAGCTGCCAGGTAGGTTCGGCCCGCGGCTACCCTGGATCCCGCTTACACATCAGGCCCACGCTACTCCTGCCCAGGCTGTGAGAGATGGCGCGATGCTTGCAGGCTGGCAGTCTATCGAGACGAGCCGCGGCAGTCTATCGAGACGAGCCGCTTGCCCACGGAGACCACCATGACCCACAAGCTCTGCGTCGCAAGGTCGACTTGTTCGCTGTTCCTGCTGGCCCTCCAGGGGTGTAGCTCGAATAACAACGACCAGCAGGCTATCGAGGCCCAGTCGAGCGCAAAGCGGGTCACCGATCCCCAGGTCTCCGCGAGCGACGCCACGACATTCACGTCAGACAACGAAGCCTTCGCCCTGAACGCCTACCAGGTGATGGCGGCCCAGGCGGGCAATCTCGTCTTCTCGCCGACCAGCATCAGCCTCGCGCTCGCCATGGCCTACGCTGGCGCGGCTGGCACCACGGCCAGTGAGATGGCCGCCGCGCTCCACTTCACCCTGCCGCCCGACGGGCTCAACGCCGCCTTCGACTCCTGGGACCTGGCACTGGCCTCGCGCGGACAGGGCAAGCAGGGTGCCGACGGCGGACCCATGCGCCTCGACATCGTCAATGCAGCCTGGGCCGAGAAGACCTACACCTTTAGCACCGACTATCTCGACGTCCTGGCCACGGATTACGGCGCCGGCATCAAGCTCCTCGACTTCGTCAATGCCTCCGCGTCCGCGCGCACCGCCATCAACAACTGGGTGGCGGACCAGACCTACCAGAAGATTCAGAACCTCCTGCCCCCCGGATTGGTCGACCCGCTGACGCGCCTCGTGCTGACCAACGCCGTTTACCTCGACGCTGCGTGGCTGCAGCCCTTCGACACCACCCAGACAGGCAGCCAAAGCTTCACCCGGCTCGACAACAGCACGGTGACGACCATGTTCATGGGTGTCGATCTGTCTGGTGTTCCCGCCCTCCAAGGCACCGGCTATGTGGCGGTATCCCTGCCCTACCAGGACGACAACCTCTCCATGCTGCTCGTGGTGCCAGATAGCGGGACCTTCTCATCGTTCGAGGCATCTCTCGATGCTCCCCAGCTCGACACTATTGTGGCCGGCCTGGCGAGCCAGCAAGTGGTCCTGAGCATGCCGAGGTTCCAGATCGAGACCGGACAGGATCTCGTGGCCCTGCTGCAGAGCCTGGGCATGAACACCGCCTTCGTCCGCGGCCAGGCAGACTTTTCGGGCATGGACGGCACGCACAACCTCTACATCTCCGACGTCATTCACAAGGCCTTCATCAATGTCGCCGAGAAGGGGACGGAAGCAGCGGCGGCCACGGCGACGGTCATGAACACTAGGGCCGTGCCATCGGGCCTCTACGTCCATATCGACCGCCCCTTCCTCTATTTCCTGCGCGACCAGCCGACCGGCGCCATCCTGTTCATGGGACGGGTAGTGGATCCCAGCCAAAGCTGAGAGCTGGCCGCCGTGCCAAGGTGACCACCACGACCCTTCACGACACCCGTGGCGGTGCCAAAACTCGATCGGGGAAAAACGTAGGGACTCTCGTGGGTTACGCATCGAGGGGATGAGGGGATGGTGAAGGGGTCTAGCAAATTTCGGCACGTTCCCCATTGGACTTGCTCATGGATTCACCGGGAAGGAAGTATAAGCCCGTCCTTCAGGTCGCCTGGAAATTGCTAGGTTTTGGGCCGCGGGGTGCTATACGAGCGCGGTCGATGCCGTCGATTTCGTCGCTCTCTATTCCGAGTCCGCTTGCTCTTGCCATAGCCGCGCGTGGATATGAAACCGCCACGCCGGTGCAGGTTGCTGTGCTCGAGGAACGTTGCCAAGGCCGCAACCTCCTGGTTTCGTCGCAAACCGGCTCGGGCAAGACCCTGGCTTTTGGAGTGCTCTTGGCTCAGGTGCTACTTGGCGGCGAGCCCGCGCCCGCGGCGCGCTCCAAGCAGCCGCGCAAACCAGCGGGGGTGGTGATCGCGCCAACCCGCGAATTGGCTAATCAGGTGCGTTCCGAGCTGGCCTGGTTGTTCGCCAACACCCACCTCTGTGTTGCTGCCTTCACGGGCGGCAGCGATCTTGGGCGCGATCTCAAGCAGCTCCGTCGCGGCGTGGATCTTGTGGTGGGTACCCCAGGTCGGCTTGTCGATCTTCTCCGGCGCGAGGCGCTCGCCCTCGATGAAGTCAAAGTGGCGGTTCTCGACGAGGCGGACGAAATGCTCGACATGGGCTTTCGCGAGGATCTGGAAGCCCTGCTCGGAGCGGCTCCCGCCCGTCAGCGTACCCACATGTTCTCGGCGACCTTGCCACGTCCCATTCTTGGTCTTGCGGCCCGCTACCAAGGCGATGCCGTGCGCGTCGAGGCCCGCCCGGAAGGCAGCGGATCCGCGCATACCGATATCGAATACATCGCCCACGTCGTGAATTTCGACGATCGATTGGCCGCGGTGGTCAACGTGTTGCGCATGCACGCCGAGAGCAAGGCCATCGTATTTGGCACTACCCGCGAGGGCGTGGCCAATTTACATCAGGCGCTCGTGCGCCACGGCTTCCGCGCCGTCGTCCTGTCGGGCGATCGCGCGCAAGGCGAGCGCAATCGTGCCATCTCGGCGCTCAAGGATAACGAGGCACAAGTACTGGTGGCCACCAATGTAGCGGCGCGCGGGCTAGATCTGCCCGAGGTGGACCTAGTGCTGCACGCCGATTTACCGCTCAACGCCGATTCGCTCACCCACCGCAGCGGGCGCACCGGGCGGGCGGGGCGCAAGGGGCGCAGCGTGCTCATCGCGGATCCGGCCGAGCGCCGCAAGGCTGAACGCTTGCTTGCGGCGGCCAGAGCAACCTTCGTGTGGTCGCCGGCACCCACCGCCGAGGCCATTGCCGAGGCAGGTCGACGCCGCCTGGAGGCCGAATTGCTGGCGGCCGACCGTCCTGCCGAGATCGAGGAAGCGC
Source organism: uncultured delta proteobacterium (assembly GCA_963849735.1). Classification (GTDB taxonomy): domain Bacteria; phylum Myxococcota_A; class Polyangia; order Fen-1088; family Fen-1088; genus Fen-1118. The sequence continues at coordinate 100,080 of CAWKJE010000029.1, read as the reverse complement.
AAGGGTTGGCCAAGCGCCTCCTCAAGGATCGCAAGAAGGAAGAGCTTCTCGAATTGCTGCTGGCGCGCGAGCTCGAGCGCTGTCCGCGGGGGGAGTCCCTGTCGCCGGTGGATGCGAAGTATTTGGCACGCCCGCGTGTCGATTCATTCGCCACTGCGCCACGTCGCACGCGCGAGGAGTTCGAGCACGATGCTGTCGTCTTTTGCGTCAATCTCGGTGCCGAAGACAAGGCCGAGCCAGGTTGGATCCTGCCGCTCATTTGCCGGCGCGGCGGGGTCACGCGCAACGAAGTGGGCGCCATTCGCGTCGGGCCTCGCTTCACCGAATTTCAAATCGCTGGGGATGCCGCGCACGATTTCGCACTGGCCGCCGCGCGAACCGATCCGCGCGCACCCCACGTCGTCATCGAGTCGTCGCGTCCCGCTCGGCGCGAGGATTCACGGCCCCAGTCGCCCGTGCCCCGACGCGAGGAGCCGCGTCCCCGTCCACCCACACCACGGCGGGAGGAAGGCGGCTATCAGCCGCTCGCGCGCCGGCAGGACAAACATTCCGCCGGCGCCCAAGATTATCGGCCGCGTGCGCAAGAGGATCGCTCAGGCGCGGTACGTGTGCACGACGATCGGCCGCGCAACGAGCGTCCGTCCGCGCGCGGGCAGCACACTCCGTTCTATGCTCCCTTTGTCCGTCCTCGGCGTGAAGGCTTCGCGGGCAAGCCCAAGGACAAGTGGAAGACGAAGCGCTAGACCACGTCTGATGCCAAAATTCCGCGCGCGTCAATCACGCCGTTTCTCGACCTAGACCGGGCCGTTAGGCGCTCCTCTTCGCGCGGAACTTCACGTCGGGCAGGCCCTCCAAGTCCGCGTCCTGCGTCCACAAGGTCGCGTCAGATTGTCTCGCGGTCGCAAGCACGACGCTATCGGCAAGGGCCAGCTTGGCGTCGACTCCGATCTTTGCCGCCACGAGCGCCAAAGCGGAATCCAGGTCCACGACGCACCTCCTGATGACAATCGGGATTTGACCCTTCGGAGCCACACCGCGTCGGCTTGCTGGGTCCGCAATGTCACAGTCCTCTCAACAGCGGCTGGAGCTCCTTCGGAATGCCATCCTTCAGTTGCCATTCGTATCGCTCGCCTTTGGTTCCCATGAGCGACCAGTGCCCGTCGGCGACCCCATAGTGGAATTCGCCTCGCAGGAGACCGCCATCCGTTAGCCTCATGGTGCAAGGACCATCGAGAAGACCAGCGCGATACTGGGCGATCAGTACCACGCCGTTGAGATAGGTCATCTTGCCGTCGCCGTCGTACTTGCCATTACGAAAATCGCCCTCGAAGACACCCTTCCCTGGTACGGTAAGCCGTCCCACCCCATCGAAGTAGCCGCTTCTGAATTCCCCCACGTATTTCTGTCCGTTACGCTGATCGAGGATCCCCTTGCCTTCACGCTGACCATTCCTCAGCTGGCCCACATAGACCGTTCCGTCCGCGTGGAAGCTCTTGCCCTCCCCATCTGGCTGGTCGTTCTTGAAATTGCCCTCGTAGTGGCTCTTGTCCGCTGTGATCAAGGTGCCCTGTCCCGCGCGCAGTCCTAGGTGAAAATCACCGGTGTATGTACCGCCGTCAGCGTAAGTCAGGCTTCCGCGTCCCTCGTAAAGGCCCTCCGCGAATTCGCCGACGTAGCGCATGCCGTTGCCGCGCCGAAGATCACCCTTGCCATGCCACTTGCCCAGCTTGAATGCCCCGGCGTAGGTAGTTCCGTCTGTGCGCTTTTCCGAGCCGTAACCATCGGACAACCCGTTGTTGAAATCGCCCTCGTAAATCGCTCCGTCGGCATAGGTAAGCTTGCCCTTGCCCTGGTACTGATTGTCCTTCCAGGCACCCTCGTAAATGGCACCAGCACGGTAGCGCATGACCCCGTTGCCCTCTCTGTTTCCGTTTACGAACTCACCTTCATAAGCGTTGCCACCCTTCTCCGTTGCTACGGCCTTGCCATGCAACAGATTGTTCCGCCATGTTCCGCTCTGCTTGCGACCGTCCGGAGCCGTCCACGTGCCTTGCCCTTCTCTCCTCCCTTCCTTGAATTCTCCGACATATTTTTCGCCGTTCGGCCAAGTCTTGGCACCCTTTCCCTCGGGGCGGCCGCCCTTGAGCTCCCCCTCGTAGGAGCCGCCATCGTCGTAGATCACCACGCCATGTCCTTCGTACCGTCCGTGGTGAAAGCCACCCTCGTAACTGCCGCCGCCCGGAAAGATCATAACTCCCTGACCATCAACACAGTCTCCTTTGGCGCAGGTGTGCGCCAACAATCGCGCAGGTAAACCGAGTCCCACGGCCACGCTCACGCAGACAAGTTGAATGACGACTGAAATCTTCACGGGCCGCATTTAGTCACCGATTTTAGCTCGGTCTCACGAAGGGAGCGAGTCCCTCTGTCTTCTAATTTGCCGTCGCCCTCGACGTGCACACCCTCCACCGCAAAATGCCACGGCAGAACGCTTCACCGCACGCGAGCTGCTTCACGGGCGATCACGAGGTCGTGCGGGGGCAAGGGCAATTGATGGGATCTTGCCACCTGTTGCGGAGGCTGCATCAATGGGCCATCCCGTTCGCAAATTCTCGCAGACTCTCGGGCATGAGAGCTTGACCACGACCTATCGAATACTACGCCGACCCAGGCATCACCCTGGCGGTGGAGCATGGCCGAACGATCGAGTCGCTCGCACCACTGGCAAGCACCATGCCGGAATAGCGGGTAACGGGAAGAAAGTAACCTCGAGTTACTCCGCCCTTATGCCGCGTAGGGATGCAAAAGTGACCAAGGGAAAACCCCAGTGGTTACCCTGGGGTTGACTGCGGTCGGGGAGACTCGAACTCCTACAGCCGTAAAGCCACCAGAACCCCAAAACATCGCAGCATAGAATCCCCGAGGAAAACTTGAGTGTTGGCGGGCACTTACCCTCACTTTCCGCGACGCAGTCCAGACAGGATCTGGACCTCTCGGAGGTGACGCGTCTGCGACGATTGTCCAGACGGTGTCTGGACAATCCCTGCCGGCTGCCCAACTCGCCGCAAGCGGCTGCGCCCCGAGCTTCCAGAAGTCCAAGTGCGGCATTAAAGTAATGGCGTGCGATAGCGATGTAGGTCTGGACTTGGTCGATGGCTTGGGCAGCGTTCAGCCGCTGCAGCGCCATGGTCTCATGGCAGAATCGACGTGCCACGATAGCGGGAAACTACAGGAAAGGAGGTACCGAAATTCGGTGGGCCGCTACATCTGCTCCGGAACCGAACCGGCAAATGTGGCTGTCTTCCACTGGCGATTGTCGATGGCCAGCTACGCCAGTCAGAAGTTGCCATGGACATCTTCTCGCCGCGTGACTTCGTCCTCTCGTTCTTGACGAGTACAAGAAATTCGCGACCAAGCAGGCGAGGGTTGTCCATAGGAATGCCGTCAACCTCCGTAGCGCGAATAGGGCCGGACCGGCGTTGCCGGCGTCACGCCCGGTTGGTATACCGGGCTGCCGGTGGAGGTGATGGTGACACTGGAGCTCGTTAACCCGGGCGAGGTGGCCGTGATGACGCTGGTGCCTGAATAGTAGGTCCGGAACTCAATTGCCGCTTGGCCTTCGAGGATGGCGATGTCCGACGCGGCACCGCTGCCCGGGGGCGTAAACGTGATGCTCGGCCCGGTCGGGAATTCGCCCGGTCCGGAGGTCACCGTCAGCGTGACGGGCACGTTGTTGCTGATCGCATTGCCGTTGGCATCCACGACGGTGACCTTCAACCATGCGTCCTGAGTACCATCGACCGCGGTAAGGGTGTCGGTGCTCGTGGTCAGCTTGAGGGCGGCGGGCGTTCCAGATGACGGCCATGTCGGCGGAGCAGTCCCCAGATTTGCGTTCCGGTACCAGTACCAGTACCGCTTGGGGATGCGGAAGTAGTCCACCATGCCCATGATCCCGTAACTCGCGTCCTTTTGTGTACCGTGGTCGAACATGCACCAGGCTGCCGCGCCGGAACGCCAGTCGGCTGCTGCGGGGGGCCCGTACGACGCGTAGGTTCCTGGTCGGGTCGACGATATGCTGCCGTATTCAGTCACCAGGTTGGGGATGCCCGGGTTCTGGAACATCGCGATGGTAGCACCGTCACCGTTGTACCCGGCCACGTCGCCGATCATGTCGATCCGATCGCCGCCGTTGGCGGGGGAGGTCGTGCTATCATCTGGGCGTTGCGCGCCGCCGATACCCGCGGGTCGGCCAGGGCCCCACGTCGTGCCGGCACCCGACGGCTGGGGATCCAATTGATGAACGAGCGCCACCTCCTTGGCCAGCAACTTGGCCGCGTCGCCTATCGATCCGGTAAAGAACACTTCGTTGCACATACTCCAGGCAACGATGCTGGGATGATTGCGATGGATCCGGATCTCGTCCGTCAGCCCTGCCAGCACGTTGTTGTCGAACGGGGTTTGGTCGGATGCCGCTCCTGGGTACGCGCTCGCGCCGTTGTATGAGCTTGCGCTGCCGCTCTGGCTGCTGCCCCAAAACGGATACTCCGACCAGAGAAGCACACCGATTTGATCGCAAGCATCGGCGTAAGCAGGCGCATGCGGGTAGTGCGAACCGCGGATGAAGTTGAAGCCCCCGTCCTTGATCATCTGCACGTCGCGGTGAAGGGCTGAGTCTGCCACCCCATCGCCCCACCCCGCGTGATCCTGGTGCGCATCCACTCCGTTGAACACATATCGCGATCCATTGAGCGAAAACCCGTTCGTGGCCGACCAGGTCATCCAACGAAAGCCAAACGGAGTCACGAAGCTGTCCACATTCGAGGTGCCGTCTGACACCGTCGTGACGGCCTGGTACATGGTCGGATGGTCGGGGTGCCAGAGAGTCGGGCTAGTCACCTCGGGCGTCGTTTGGTCGAAGGTGACGGTCGCACCGGCCGCAACGGTTTGCATCGATGAAATGGTGGCGACGACAGTGCCCGTAGCGTCCTCGATATCGGTCCTTACCGTGCAATTTGCGCTGGTCGATCGATTGTTCTCTATCTCGGTCTTGATCTCCACGGTGCTCGAGGCGCCAGAGTTGGTCGCAAGCGTCGGCGTAGTGACAAACGTCCCGTACCACGTGACGTGCAGCGGGTCGGTAATGATGAGATTGACATCGCGATAGAGACCGCCGCTGAACGTGTGATCGCCGTTGCGTGGTGCCACTTGGTTGTTGAATACGTTGCTCAGCTTGACGGCCACGACGTTGTCCCCGGTGGTCACGAGCTTCGTGATGTCGTACGCAAAACCCGTATAGCCAACCATGTGCTCGCCACTGGCGGTGCAAGCCGCAGAGGAGCACAAGCTTGCTTGGGTGCCGTTGATGTACACAATGGCGTCATCGTACGCCGCCTGAAAATCGATGAACACCTCCTTGCCCGACCATGATGCGGGCACCGTGAAGTGCTTCCGGTACCAGCCGATGCCCTGGTAAAACTGCGCCCACGCGAAGTAGGGCAGACTGAAGGTGTGGGGCAGTCCAACCGGGCTCCAAGAAGAGTCGTCGAAACTGGTCGCTTGGGCGCCGGACTGGTCCGCGAGGAGAAACTGCCACGACGGGTTGAGGTTCTGGACCACGCGAGGACCGCCCTCGCCGCCCTGCCCGGCAGCTCCGCCGCCACCGGTGCCGCCATCGGGACCGGTGGCACCACCACTTACAGTGACTCCACCGCCGGCCACCGCCGCGCCGCCGAGGGGCAAGCCGCCGCTTGCGCCAATCCCACCCCCTCCGGCACCTCCGTTCTGACTTCGCCCCCCGGACGCACCACCGGATGCGGCAGAGGTTGATCCGCCTCCACCCGCACCTCCACGGGCGCTCCCACCGGCGGTGCCGTTACCCCCGGAAGAGGATGAAGCTCCCACTCCTGACGCGCCGCCAGCAGCCATGTTGCCCCCGCCTCCACCTTGGCCGGTGCCGTTGCCGCTACAGGCCAGCAATAGCATACTCAAAACGCTCGACAGCAACGTGGGGGTAGTCAGTAGTGGATTCTCCGATTTGTTCATCGTAGCGGCTCCTCGGCGGTGATCGTAATAGGCTATGTGTGGTTCGCCCAGCGCGCATCGGACCTTCGCGACGCTACGGACCAGCTCCAGTCCCGACCAAAGTCGTGATGCTCTCGGGATCGAGAGAGACAGTGAGAGTATTGTTGGTCACCGTGACGGCACCATCGTCGCTGAGTTCCTTGCTGCTCTAGCCTAGGTCGTGGAGCGATGTGAGGCTCGTGATGGTAGCACTCGAGAAGCTGAAGATCTACTGCGTGGCCGGCAGGAGCGATGGCACGTGCAGTACGCGAGTGTAGCAGTCCTCGATGCTGCACCAAGAGCTCTCTGTCGTGACCATCCGGCAAACAGACCCAATTTCGGGCACCGAAACCGTAACAATTCCCGCTCGCACACTGTCAACTGAGGTATGAAGCGGGTTAAGGAAGGCGGAGACGGCTATGATGTGCACATCGCGATTGGGTTCCGGCAATCAATTAAGGTAGCACTTTGGCCTGTATATTTGCGCATCCTTAGCGGTGCAACGTCACTCCTCCAGTTGTGAAGTAGAAGGCGTGGGACGTGCGCAGCGCTACCATTTCCCTGCACCAGGGCTTCCTGCCGACCGAGGCGTCGTCGAGAGCATATGTCTGGAAGTATTCGCGCCGTCGCCCGAGGCATTTTCACATCGAGCCGGAGCTCAACCTTATTGCGACCGGGCGCGCAACCTTTGGAATTGGCAACACCACCATAGAGGTCTCCCGTGGCGAACTGCTCGGCTTTCCGCCCGGCCAAGACCACGTTTTGCTCGACGCATCTCCCGATCTGTTCCTTTTCGCAGTCGGCATGGATCCCACTTTTTCGGCTGATATCCTGAGCTCCGATGGGCTTCCTGTCGTTCCCCTGCGCATGCGGCTATCGCCCGAAGACTTCGACGCCCTCCTGCGGCGAGCGTCACCCCTTGTCGACCGCATCGGGGTAGAGCAGCCGTGCGCCGAGCTTTGGGAGCACATTCACTGGCTTGGCCACAGGTACGAGCCAAGAATTGCCACCCCTCTTCATGTGCTAACCCGACGAGCGCTTTCGGCTCTTGCCAAGACTCCTGGGCTTGCGCTCGAGGGCCTCTCGGCAAGATTGCGCTCCCCTGCGTCCGAGGTGAGCCGCAACTTCCACCAGGACATGGGGATCACCTTCGTGCAATACCGGACCCGCGTGCGTATCCTGAACCTCATCCGGTTGGTCGACACGCTTGGTCTGAGCTTGACGTCCGCGGCAGAGGCGGCGAGCTTCGGCTCCTATTCCCAGTGTCACCGGGCATTCCAGAACCAGCTCGGGTGCTCCCCGCGTGACTTCTTCTGCTCGGGAATCAGACGCCAGATGCAGCAAGCCTTCGATCCCTAAGCGGTAGCGGTAAAAGACCCCAGCAAAGGGCCCACAGGAGACATGCCGGGTCTGGGATCCGCACTACTACGGCAGGTTGACCTGCTGATAGCTTGCCAGCGTGGTCGACGACGCAAAGCCGTACGTCACGAGGGTGGGACTGCCACCGACGGTTAGGGAAACCGGCCCACCGCCATCGGTGAGGGCAAGCTGATAGATGTTGTCGGCGACGGCCACCGCCACAGACCCCGACACCGCAGCTGTAGGCTGGATGGTGATGGTCACCAGGTCGCCGATACGGTGGTCCGTGACTGCGAAAGTAGGAGGTGCGGCTAGAGTGCTGCTGGTATAGATCGGCAGCAACCCATCGCCCAAGTAGGTGGCCGCCTTTTCCGTCCAGCGCCAAGAGTTGGCGTCGACGACCGGCAACGACAGCGAGCCGATAAGGGGCAGGCCGGAAAAGGCGAAGCTATCCGACGTTGGTAGGTTGGCGTGTCCTGCCTTGACGGCCTCGCCGACCAGCACTCCGGACGTGGCGAAGGTGTACTTTAGGAACTGGTCGATGAACTGCATCCCGCCGGCGATTCCGAGTCCGAGGGTGCTGTTGCCCAGGTAGCCGACACCTCCTCCCTCGGGCGCGGTGATGAAATTCTGGCCCGCGCAGCCATCGCCATCGGCAAAAGTCGCGGCATCACAGGCGCAGGAAACCATGATGGGATACTGGCTGTTCTGCAGCGCGCCGGCCATCGCTCCCGAAAACTCGTCGGTGCCGTCGAGCTCCGCGGTCAGATCCGATACGTCGCCGTGGCCGGCATGCACTACCAGGTTGACACCCTGCTCGAAAGCCGCCGTTTCTGCGGCCACGCTGATCGCCGAGGCGCCCGGCCAGGCGCCCGGCGATGCGTATAGTTTGGTGATGGCGAAGTCACCCGGCATGAGCGAAAGCGTGCGTCCAGGCGTTTCGAAGTACAGTGCGGAATCGAGGGGAACGGTCGTGGCTGTGGACGGGAGGGTGAGCTGAGTCGCAATGTTGGACAGGAACAGCGCGGTGTCTATCTGGGCCGTGTCATAGGCTGTGAGGTAGCCCTCGACCTTGGCGATGTAGACTTGTAATTCCGAAGGAGAGGATACCGAGATCCGGGTGACGTCGAGTTCCGGGAGGTAATCGGGCGAGTCGTTCGTCGGGTCGCCGTAGATGCAGTCACCGTTGGTATCCCATTGCGATAGATCGGCGAAGTAGTAGTCGGTGTAGAAGGTTTCGTTGTAGGAAACGCCCAAGAGCGCGTTCGAGTATGAGTCGGTGGTCTTCCTCGATGGCACGATGGTCATGTCGCCGCCCAGGACGACATGACGCAGCCCAGCGCTGTATTGCTGGCTAAGGTAGTCCTTGGTAACCTTGGAGGTGTCGTTGCATGCGTCGCTGTCTTGGCAACCGGCGGAGCTAGCACCGCAGATGGTCTCGATGGTCACCACCTGGGTCGGTACACCGGTTAGGGTGTGCAGCTGGGCTAGTTGCCGGAAGGCATCCGCGTAAGCTTCGTTAGTGACGATGAGCGATGCGTACGTAAGAGTCGAGGGGGGTGTAACCGAAGGCACCTGGCAGCTGTGGAGCGAGCCACACACGGGAAGGTTCATCGGGCAATCCGCGTTGATCGTGCATTCACCTGGGCAACTGCCGGCCTCGTTGGCTGCGCCTCCGATGCAACTTGCATCGCCTCCGTCTGGCTCGCCCGTCATGTCGCCATCGCCGGCCGAGACTGCGTGACTGGCGGCATCTGCCGAGCCACCTGATGGAGCTCCACCGACCGAGATCGAGCTTTCAGCGACCTGTCCCGCGGTGTCGCTCGTCCCGCCGCTCGCCGTCGCAGCAAGAGGCGTTCCGCCCGTGATGACTGCTTCGCCCGACGAGGCCGAGCCACCGGCCCCGGCCACCCGATCCGGACCAGTACGCCCGCAGACGGCCGACAGCAGAACCGAACCGACCAAAAGGGCTTTCCCGCGATACCTGGCAACGACATCCCCGGGATGGACCATGGATGCTCATTCGATGCCCAGCTCTGATAAGGGTTTCTGCTCGTCAGCGCCCAAACAGCCGCAGGATGCCACCGACACCGTGTGTGCCAGGCGCTGACCACCTCGTCGCTGGGTGGAAGCGGTGGAGCGAGGGACCCATTTTAAGGGGTTTGCGGCTCGCCGCCTGACGCGCCGGTGCGTGGATTGTCTCGTATCCAGCCCTGCCGGATACGATTCCCCGCCGCAGTGCAACCCTCCTTCACTATCGCCTTGGGCGGGCCACGCCTCCCGCGGCGGTGCCGAACCAGCAGTAGTACCTGCCACGTTCGATTGCTCACGAATGCTCGCTCCGCTCTTGCCGCTCCATAGCGACTTGCAAGACTGTCCCACTCCCCAAGGCGCTTCTGGGAGCGGGCCATCGCCAGCAATCGCCGGCGATCCGACGCCTCTCAGCTAGAAAGACTGAGGTCCGATGGGCACGCCGATTCCAGTCGCGTAGTCCCAGCCAACCTTGGCGTCGTTGTTGTGGCCCCCGCTGATGATGTCGCGGAAGTCGGCATAGCCGCTCTTCTTGAAATTGGCGTACAGGGCGGTGAGAAAGGACGTCGTATTAGCGAAGGAGGCGCCGCTGGAGTTCATCATCGCGGCCAACGAGGGAGAGGCCACGCTGGTACCGCCAAACACCAGCCAGCCCACGTAACCCTCGTAGGAGATGCTGTCGTAGACCGCGACGCCGGTATTGGGATCCGAGTCCGAGGAGATGTCGGGCACGCCACGGCGGCTGCCCACGCCAGAGACGGCGCTCTGCCACGATGGCCTGGCCTCGTACCTGCTGTTGCCCCCGCCGCCGTCGGGCCAGCCGGTCTCGCCCATCCAATCGCCTGTGCCGCTGGTGGCGACGCTGGTGCCACCCGCCGCGACCACGAATGGGGAGCAGGACGGGTATTCTACCATCCCGCCGCTGTCGCCCGTCGAAGCGAAGTAGATCGGGCCCTTCGCCGCGTTGAGGTATCCGTCGAAATAGCTCTCGAAGAAGGATTCCCCGCCGGCCCAACTCATCGAGACCTGCTTTACCCCGGCGATAGCCGCCGCGACCTCCACAGCGGCGAAGAGGTCGAAGTCGTTCGCGGAATTGGCTTCGACCAGAATGATCTTGGCATTCGGGGCCATGGCATGGGCCCACTCGATGTCGAGGGCTTCCTCTTCGTTCCAGCTGGCATTGTTGGCGGGGGCCGCCCCAGAGGCATAGACCACCTGGAAGACCTGGTTGGTGGATGCGGCGGCGTTGCTGGAGGTCTCGACGGGCAGGCCGAACTGGGTGGCGAAGACGTTGAAGTCGTTCAGCGCCGCGGGGTAGTTGTAGGCGTCCACGATTGCGATCACGCCGGAGCCACCTGGGTTCACGCCGTAAAAGGATGCGATCTGGGTGGGCGTCATCCCGCCGGAGGGGCCTAGCCCGCCTGCGGGCTCCATGAGAATCCTGTGGTTGGTGTGCGACGCGAAACCGGCATCCTCCTCAAGAGCTATGCTGGTTTCAGGAACGAAGACTCTCCCCTCGACGCGGGGGCCGCGCGCCTCCTCTGCAGAGCCGGAGGCGGCCAGACAGAGAACGATCGATGATACGGACAAACACGATGTGAGGCAGAATCTCATGGGATGTCCGCCTTGAATGGATGGGCGAGGGATGAAGGGCAACCGGGTATGGTCTTGTTAGGCACGGCGATACGCTCCTTTCCTTCGTACCAAGATGCACTGGGCAGTAGTGACGTTTCAGGAAATCACGGCGCCGGCTTCGCCAGCAATCTTTGCCCTGCGATATTGGTCACCGGCATGGTGAAGGGCCGCTTCCGCCTTGCTGACGGACCGTGCACTATTGAGGCACTCTGGAAAGCCAGGCTGTGGCTGTGTGTGGCCGGGATGGTGCTCCCGGCGATTACGGGGTCCGCGTTGCCCAGGTGCTTCCGGAATATGCGCCCGCATCATTCCGGAATCTGTGCCCAGGGTTCCGCCGGAATCCGTGCCCAAGTCGGGCCGGAATGCTCAGGCAAGGTCACGGAACCCCAAGCTCCAGGTTGCCAGCCCCTGCCGCATCGGACTGTGATCAAGCTCCTGTGGAGCTTGCGTCTCCGCCTATCGCCTCCGCAAGGAGCTCGAAGATATCTTCGAAGTGGGCAGGCGATCGCAACGCGCGCGGTCCAATTTGATCGCTTGCCTCTGGGGGCGTAAGCTGGCTGGCGCATTGCGGGCAAATCTTCGCGACTAGCAGCAGTTCCACAGGCGAAGACCTTGCGAGCCTGAAACGGAGATCAACAATGTCGATATCACAGTCAAACATCACTGCTGGAACCTTCTCGGGTGCCAACCTCAGCGCGCTAGGAGCGACGTTCAAGGTCTGGGCGCCGGGAGCTCGGGCCGTCTACTTGAATGGCATATTCGGCGGCGTACCGGACTGGTCAAGGGACACGCTCGACGGCAATTTGCTAGTCAGGGACGCCGCTGGCTACTGGACTGGCTTTCGGCCCAATGTCGTCGACGGCGACCAGTACAAGTTCTGGGTGGTCGGGCCGGTCGGCGGAACGGTCGGATACAAGCGCGATCCCTATGCGCGCGAGCTGACCCCGAGCGCGACCTTCCCCATCAACGTCAACTGCATCGTACGCGATCCGGGCGCCTACCCGTGGCATGACGGCCCGTTCGTGACGCCGGACTTCACCAACATGATCATCTACCAGCTCCACGTCGGGACCTACCCGCCGACCGCCCCTGCCTATGGGACGTTCCTGGACGTAATCGAGAAGATTCCCTATCTCAACGCGCTGGGCGTCAACGTGCTGCAGCCGCTGCCGGTCGCCGAGTGCGAAGAGAACCCAAGCCTCGGGTACAACGGCGCCGACTACTTCTCGCCTGATACGCTATACACCGAGTATAACCCGGCCAAGCTGGCCCAGCGGCTCGCGACCATCAACGGACTGCTGGCGAGCCGCGGGCTCCCTGCGATGACTGCTGCACAGATCACCGGTGGCGCCAGCCAGATCAAGGCGATGGTCGACCTCTGCCACCTCTACGGCATCGCGGTCGTATTCGACGTCGTCTACAACCACGCGGGCGGGTTCGTGGGGGACGACGAGTGCCTCTATTTCTGGGACCGCGGGGCTACCGGCAACAACAACGACAGCCTCTATTTCACCGACTGCGGAATGGCGGGCGGGCTCGCCTTCGCGCTGTGGAAACAGGAGGTGCGGCAGTTTCTGATCGACAACGCAAGGTCTTGGATCAACGAATGCCACGCCGACGGGTTTCGCTACGACGAAATCAGCAAGCTATTGGCGGACGACGCTGGCAACGGCTGGAGCTTCTGCCAGGACCTGACCGGCACGATCCGATTCATCAAAAACCGCGTGATCCAGAACGCCGAGTACTGGCCGTCGGAGTACTCGGCCTCGGTGTCATCGATCGTGAGCGGCGGCGGCGGTGCGGGTTTCGATGTCGTCCAGCACGACGCCTTCCGGACCGCCGTACGCAACGCCGTGGCGACAGCGTCGGCGGGCGCTTCGGCCAACATCGACATGGACGCGATCGCCGCCAGCCTGCTGCCGGCCTTACCCAACGCCTGGAGCGCCGTCCCTTGCGTCGAGAACCACGACTTGGTCTACGCCGGCCGTGACGTGCGTGTCCCGGTCCTCGCAGACAGCAGCAACCACCAATCGTTTTATGCGCGCAGCCGGTCGAAGGTGGCCACGAGCCTCCTGCTGACGCTGCCGGGGATCCCGCAGCTGTTCATGGGACAGGAGTTTCTCGAGGACAAGCAGTGGAGCAGCGATCCTGGCGGCGCCAACCGCGTCTTCTGGGGAGGACTCGACGCCGGCAACAAGCCGATGGTCGACCAGCTGCGCTTCGTGCAGGACTTCATCCGCCTGCGCTGGAACCAGCCCGCCCTGCGTGGGCCCATGGTGAACCCCTTCCATACCCACAACGTGAACCGTGTTCTCGCCTTCCATCGCTGGATCGAGTGGCAGGGTCTCGACGTGGTGGTCGTCGCCAGCCTCAACGACCAACCGTTCTTCAACTACCAGCTCGGTTTTCCGCGCGGCGGGCATTGGTCGGAACTCTTCAACAGCGATGTCTACGACAACTGGGTGAACCCTCTAGCGGTCGGCAACTACGGCGGCGTCGATGCCTCCGGCGGACCGATGCATGGCCTTCCGGTGTCCGCCTGGATCACCATCCCACCACGCTCCCTGGTCGTTTTCGGGATCTAGTCAGGAGCTCGACCGCGATGTCTATCCCGTTCGTCCGGCGACATGGCGGCGTAAGAGACCGCGACCTGCCTGGGGCCGTAGGAATCGACTGTCCCAAACTTCGCTCTGAGGTGCTCGATCGCTCTTGTGATGATGGGCTCCCCTGATCGCTCCCGCCAGGCCAGCGCGCGGGCCGCGGATCCTGGTTGGATCGGCGGCCCCGACGACGTCTTGGGCTATGTGCTGGCCGGCTCAGTTCGTGCAGCCGCGGCTGGGATCGAAGCAACCGCCGTTCGGGCACGAGCAGGCGCTCACGACGTGGGAGCTGGCCGGAGCACAGCCGCAAGCGCCGATGGCGCACAGGTTGGGAAAATCGGTGACCCCGCCGCAGCACGACTGCGAGGTGACCTGACCCCCGGTGCTAGTGCAGAGCGTGCCAAGGTCACCGCTCCCGTCGATGCCACCGTCGGGCGGGCAGGCGCCGGTGCAGAGTCCGATGGTGCCATCGGCCTGGCACACGCAGGTCGTGCAGGCGCTCAGGGTGACGGTCTGGCCGACCTGGTAGGTCGTTCCGTTCTGCTGGCAGGTTACCGGCGTCGCATCGGTCTTGGCGGAGGCGTCGGGCGGGCACAGGCCGGTGCACAGGCCGATGGTGCCATCGGCCTGGCACATGCAGGTCGTGCAGGCGCTCAGGATGACGGTCTGGCCGACCTGGTAGGTGACGCCGCTTTCCTGACAAGTCACGTTGCTGTCATGACCGACGCCCGCATCCGCCGGGCACAGGCCGGTACACTCGATCTGCCCGTCGGCCAAGCAGACACACGTGTTGCACGCGCTGGAGCTGACGGTTTGCCCCGCTTGGTAGGTCTTTCCCCCCTGTACGCAGGTGGCCGCGGCGCTGCCGCCATCCGGCTCCACGCCGAGATTGCTGTCCTGGGCAGGGCAGCCGGCAAGAGCAGTGGCCAAGAGGGGAAGGAACTGGAGAAGGGGGAGGTGGAGGGCGGGAGAGCTGGCGAGAGAACGTGGTCTGGACATCATGGTGAACCTCGTGGGTGGTTACGCATGACTAGTGACGGATCCCCGGCCGGCGTTTCAGGGACAAAGCGTAAGCGCGCGCGTGGCGCGGCGACCGAGGTCGTCACCGGCGTCCTTGGCCCGCACGTCATTCAGATCGCGCCGCCCTTCGCGGCAGCGACCGAACTTGATGCGAAGCTCGCCGCGCACGGTCGCGAGCTCGCGGCCGCGGGGCAGCCCGGCCAGCGCCACACTGTCGAGCAGGGCCAGTCCCTCCCGTTCCCGGCCCTCGTGCAGCAGGATCTCGGCGCGCAGCAGATTCGTCTCGAGCTGCATCTGCCCACCCCGAAATCGGCGCTCGTGCGTGTCGAGGGCGGCCAGTGCCGCGTGGGCGTCGTGATTGCGATGCCACTCGGCCACGGCGGCGGACAGTGACTGACTCTCGGACAGCACGCTATTGGCCGTGGTCATCCGCTGGGTGGGCGCCGAGCTGGGCGCCCGTGGTGGTGCGGGTGGCAGGGCAGGCGCGAGCGGAAGCGCGACGAGGCCGGCCTGGCCGGGCCAGTCGGCCGCCTCGCCCGGGGCGGGACTGCGGGCGCTTTCAGCCATGCGGGCGCTTTCGCCCCCGACGAGGGGAGCGGCTTGGTCGCCATGCCCGTCGTGCGTCCTGGCCGACGCCAGGCTGCGCGGCGCGCCCTTGCCCGCTACGCTGTGAGATTGCCCGCCTGGCTGGTCGGCCGGCTCCCGAGCGGGCGAGCGCAGCAAGACCGCTTCGGCTCCGGGGGCAACGCGCTCGCTCTCATGGGGCCGCGCCGCGAGCGGCGCCGCGCTCTGGGCGGCCGAGAGTGCGAGCCCGGGCGGGAAGGCTTCGCCACTGGCGGCCGAGGGTGTGAGCAAGGGCAGCGAGGCCGGCCTGAGTGTTCGAGAAGACCGGGGTGCCGATGCGCTTCGGGAGGAGGAGAGAAGATGTCCGATGAGGGGCAAGCGGCCAAGATCCATCACGCGGGCGGCGGCGCTGCCCGCGACCAGCAGCAGACCCAGGCTGGCCACCGTGAGGAGGAGTCGCTGACTCCGGCGCGGGCTGAGGGGGCGGCTGAGGCGGCACTCGATGCGGCGGAACTGGCTGGGGGAGAGTCCGACGAGCGGCCGTCCCTGGCGCAAGAACTCCATGGCCTCGCGCTCGCCATCCGATTGGTATTCCTGATTGTCATTCAACATGGCGAATTCTCCGGGTGCCCTTCCTCACGAAGTCTTGGTAGGCATGGGTAAAACGCGCGCGTGCGCGGTGCAGGCGCAGGCGCACGTTGGCCGGGCGAATGCCCAAGAGCTGGGCGGCCTGGTCGGCTGACAGCTCCTCCAGCTCGCACAAGATGAGGACCTGCCGATCCCGCTCGGGTAGGCGATCCAGCACCCGATAGACGTGGCCCACCGCCTCGTTGCGTTCCGCCTGGCGCTGAGGGTCGGGTCCCTCGCTGGCCAGGTGGCCAGCGGTCTGGTCGGCCGAGCCGGACAGCCAATGACGCCAGCGCTCTTTGCGCCGGCGGTGACGAACCACGTTGTCGGTGATGCCGAAGAGCCAGGTGCCTAGGCTCGAGTCACCCCGAAATTGCTTGGCGCGGGCGTAGGCGATGGTGAACACCTCGTGCACGATGTCTTCCACGTCGAGCGACGGACCGGCCAGGCGCGCGGCCCAGCGCGCCACGTCACGTGCGTGGAGATCGTACATGGATCCTGGCAAGGACTCGGCTTGTGACACCGCCAACATCATCATGGGAGCGTCTCAGTAGCTAGTGATGCTAGCCGCGGTAGCGTTTCAGGCCATCGGTAGATTCGCTTGCCATCATGAGTCAGCGAGTCAGGGCAAAATGCCCCAGGCGATGCCGAGGCCAGCTTCGGCGTTGATCTGCGACAGAGGGACGGTCGGGCCGAAGCCGGTGGCGCTTATGGTTCGCGGGGGCACACTGTAGCTGGTGGCCAGGAATACAAAGGGGCGCAGGCGACGTCCATTCCACCCCAAGCGCATTGCGCCGTAGAATGCGAAGTCCAGGTCGCTGGCCGAGCGTCCTGGGGCCAGGTCTATCCCTTGCAAAGTCAGATGCCCGACCAGAGCCAATGCTGCCAGATCCCAGAACCAGCGCGTGCCCTGCCCAAGGCACAGCCCCGGGCCGAGCCCGGCACGCAGAAAACGGTAGTCACCCTGTCCGGCCCCGAGCGGACGCTGGCGGGGCCACGTGCCCTCGACCAAGACGGCCGCCCGCAAGGCGCCCCGGCCCAGATCGGCCCGGCCGGCCAACCCGAAGGTTCCGGAATCGCTGTCACGGACGCCGAAAGCCATGGCGCCCAGCTCGGCCTGCCACGGTGTCGCATTGCGGGGCTGCGGCAGGGCAGTGGGGCTCCCAGCGCCCGCTCGCGAATTCGCCGCGGGAGGCTCGGCCAGCTCGGTCTTCGTCCACTCCCCGGCAAAGGCGGCGATGACGGCAGCGGCCAGAACGACGCGTGCCTGGCAGTCGGGGCCCGCCGTGACCACGCGCACTCCGAGGGGCTCACCGCGGGTGTCGCGAAAGGACACGCGCAGCGCAGGCTCATCGACCGCGATCTCGGCGCTGCCCAAGCGAGCCAGCGCGGACAGCTCCCCCAGTTGCTCGAGTCTGGCTTCCACGTCGAGGCTCGCCGGACAATCTCGATCGGGTAGCACGCTCACGGCCGCCGCGCGGGCTTCGCTGGCAAGCGGACAGGCGACCAGTCCGATGGCAAGGGGGTAGGTGAAGCGCCGCATGGTGGGCGCCATATTAACAGGGCAGCATCACTGCGAGATCTACCACCCTGTGGCTGGCAACGTTATCGGCCGAATAGCTGCCGCCGAACGCCCCTAGCACTGCGGCTGCAGAGTCTCCCTGGTCGGCTTGTGCGAGATCGACAAGAACGCGCCTCGCAGCCTCGATTTCGCGCTGACCGTAGTCCTGTTGGGTGCGGGGGTCGGTTGTCATGGCCGCGCTACCGCCTGCCAGGCTGGCAGTATCTTCTGCGCCGCCAAAGCCTGGGCGGCTTCTTCGCCGCGGCCCCCGGCGTGGATGAGGTCGACATAGGTCTGAACAGGGTCGGTGCAGCCAAGCACCTGCTCTCCGACATTCGAATCGGCTTCGAACGAGAGAAAGACGCCCGAGTCCGCTGGTATCAGCACAGCGATGTTCTCCCCAGAGTCGACCTCCTTGGCCTGGGCATGCCGCACGAACGCATCAAGAAACTGACCGCCAACATAGAGCCAGGTCTTCGTTTGCCGAACGTGAGGTGCCTGGCGCTCGGCTGCCGAGAACGCGGCGTAGGCGGCCATGTTGCCAGCTTCCATGCTCAGGCCATAAAAGGCCGCGCGTAGGGCGGCTCCCTTGAGCAACGTGAAGTAGCTACGCCGCTCGTGCCGATCAAAGCGATATGCCTCGCTCCAGGCCGTCAGCAGGCCGCGCGGGTCTCGGACCCGGATGCCGGATTGATCGTCCAGGTTTTCGATGAATCCCTCGTCACGGAGGTGCCGGACAACCTTGTTTACCAGGCCCAGGCTGACGGCCCTATCGCCACGCAGTTGCCAGCAGGTTCTCGTCTGCAAGTCTCGCTGTTTCCAAATTTTCCCGGCGCACCAGACGCGCCCTTCGCATGGCAGCAAAGAAGAAGCGATGAGGTGGCCTTTCTCCGCCCAACGCCCAAAGAACAGCAGGGACACCGACACTGCCATGCTGCGCCGATGTTCGTCCGTTCGATTCGCTCTTGGTACGCGACGCGCTCGCCACGCCTTCCCCGAGGGTGGGAGATCAGCAGCGCTCACGCCAGTCGCCATGCCCGCAACCGCTTGGACTCCCTTCGCTTTTCGACGATCCTATTTTGGTACCGGACGGGGTGGACGGCAGCGGTCGCATGGCCGGCCGGTCGATGGTCTCGAAGGCCGAGCGCCGGCAGCCCTCGTCCGGACCGCTAACGGCGCTGCGTAGCTGGTCGGGCACCGCGATCTTGGGCGTGCAGCCGAAGAATTCGAAGGCACGCACCGTCGAGGCGCAAAAATCGGGCAGCGTCTGGGTGCGCGTGGCCTCGGCGAAGGTGTAGTTGGAGGCGCCTAGCACCGCCACGAACAAAAGAGCGTTGCCCGGCCATCGCAATCTGTCTATAGTCACTAGGCACATAGAGCGGAGCCCAATGTGAACGCGTCAATCGTCGACCTTCGTTATAAGACCAAGCAGATTCTCAAAGCCCTGGACCGTCGAGAGACCGTCTCAGTTCTCTATCATGGCAAGGTGAAGGGACGGCTGGTGCCGGTAGAGCCGGCGGACCGCAAGATGGCGCAGGACAGCGCCTTCTTCGGCATGCGAGCAAGCGATCGCACGCCGGTAGCAGAGGTGATGCAGGCACTAAGGGGCAGGCGATACCGTGATCTTTGATACAGACGTCCTCGTCTACGCGCAGCGTGGCGCGCGCCGCGCAGCGGTCGCCATCGATTCGGCCGCCGAGCGGTTAGTTTCCGTCCAATCTCTGATGGAGCTGCTTCAGGGCGCGCGAGACAAGGACGACCTGAGGATCATCAAGAGGTTCATGGTCGAGCTGTCGTTCGCCGTGCTCCCCCTGAGCGAGAACGTGGGGCATCGGGCGCTCGTGTACATCGAGGAGTATGGGCTCTCGTCGGGGCTACGCGCAGCCGACGCGATCATCGCCGCGACCGCGGTGGAGAATGCCATGCCGCTCATGACGGCCAACGCGAAGCACTTCCGCACCATCAGGGACCTGGAACTGATCGTGTTCAAGCCTTGAAGAGCACAGCTGTACGTCACTAAGACCGGTGGCACGCAGTATCGACAAAGCCTGGGCTTGGGGCTCCGTGGTGGCGATTGCACCGCCTTCACGCCAGCATCCTTCATCATCCGTCGGAAGGCCGCCGTGTGCAGCGGATCCCGATCCAGAATCAGATTCCGCTTCCCGCGCAGAAAGCCATCCTCCACGTCGAGCAGATTGCGAGCCATCTGCTCCACCCATCTCCCCTCGACATCGCGCCCGATCCCTGCGATCTCCACCACCCGGCTCCCGATATCGACCAGCGCAAGATGGTATCGGGCGAGGCGAGCGTAGCTACCTTGGCCAGGAGCTTGCGGCCTAGTTGGTGGCCGAGCACCGCCAGTCGATTTTGCAAGTGAATCCCGGGAAACTTTCCCTCTTCGCGAAGTCGCATATCCATATAGCGTTCTAAGCATTGCGCTCCGTTTCTTTCAGTCCATAATCGTTGCCATGGACATTGCTGGTGCGGCAGCACTTCTTGGTCGCCGCGGCGGCCTCGCCGGCGGCCGCAAGGGCGGCCTGGCGCGCGCGCGACGTTTGGCCCCCGCACGACTTCGTGAGATCGCCCGCGAAGCAGCCCGCGTGCGGTGGGGCGGTCTGCCGAACCGATTGAGGCCGCTCTTCTGGACCCATCCCACGACGTTTGATTCGTTGAACCTGACCGAGGATCTGGACCTGATCTTCTACCAGGTACTAGCCCATGGAGACGCTGAGCAGCGAGCATGGCTTGTGCAGCGGGTTGGCGCTGACACGATTCGAGCTTGGTTGCGAAGGCGGCGAGGCGGCGGAGCATCGGCCGCACGGCTGGCGGAATGGTTCCAGGGCGGCACGATCCGACGGTGGCAACGCGACAACCCCGGCGCTGCCATTTGGGAGAATAGATGAAGCCCCGACGGTCGGAGATCCATTTCGAAGCACTTCTCCCAAAGCAACGAGAGGTTCTCACAGCGTCGGCTGGACCCGCCAAGACATGGGGCGCGTACCTCGCTGGTGGACTGGCCGTTGCGCTCCAACTCGGTCACCGGGTCTCAGCCGACTTTGACTGGTTCACCGCCAGTACCATTCCGCCCGACAAGCTACTCGCCGACATCTCGGCTACGGGCCTCCCAGTCGCGGTACGCCAGAACGATGAGGGCACGTTCCTTGCGCAAGTGGACGGGATTGAGTACAGCGTCTTCCGATACCGATACGACGTCGTTGCTGGGCTGACGGAAGTCGAAGGCTGCCAGATCGCATCCCTGGAGGACATCGGTGCGATGAAATTGGCTGCCATCTGCCAGCGATCGGTCAAACGCGACTACGTGGATCTCCACGCAATTCTCACGAGCGGTAGCGTGAGCGTCGACGATCTGACGAACGCCTGGAATCGCAAATATCCGGGCAAGGACGTTGGCTTCGCGCTCCGCGCGCTCGTCTACTTCGCCGACGTAGACAAGGCACGAATGCCCGAGATGCTTGTCAAAACCGGCTGGGATAAGATCAAGGCTGAGCTCGAGAAACTGGTCGCCAGCTAGCGGACTCAGGGCGGCGTTCGCTTTCGACGCGCTCGCTAAGATCTAGCGTCCAAGTCAGCGCCTACCCCCCGCCAACTGCACTGCGCGCCGAAATCTCTTCATCTTGAGCGCGTTGACTTTTTGAACCGGCCCGCCTGCTATAGGGTCCCGTCCCGGCAAGTTGCTTATTCGCGAACCCTGCTGGTCCACGGGCTACTCCAGGCTTGCCTGATATGTATTTCTCGCTATATTCTATTTATGTTATACGTTTGCCATGCTGAAGGACCCGTCCACACGCCCATGCGTGGTGATCGCGACCGACGAGTTCGTGACATGGTGGGACGGGTTGCCGGAGAAGCAACATGATGCTGTGCGAGTCGCGATTGACCTTCTGGAACAGTTCGGGGTCGATCTTCCGTTCCCGCACTCGAGCGCAATCGAGGGCGCCAGGCATGCGAGGGGGAGACAAGCTCGGGGTCAGCAACAGACTCTTCTACGAAAAGATGGTCCTGGTCGCCGAGGGTATCTGGGAGCAGTACCTGCGCGAGCAGGGCCGAGAGCGAAAAGGTAAACGATGAAACTGCATCGCTGGTCCGACATCAAGAACAATGGCATGACACCGAAGCGAGTCGCACGGGCCGACGCTACCGTGGCCCGCGAAGCGCTGTCGATCAGGTTGCGAACTCTACGTGAGGCGGCGGGGCTCACGCAAACCGAGCTTGCCAAGCGAGCTGCCATCACCCAATCGCAGCTGTCGCGACTTGAGTCTAGCCCCAATGTGGAGCTCCGCTCTATCCTCTGCTACGCCCAGGCGGCAGGGGCGAGTCGGGTGGAGATCTTGGCACAGCTGGGCCCCCGCCAGATTCCCCTCGCGATCATGAATATGAGCGAGTCCGACAAGAAGAGAGTGCATGGGAAGAAATGGGGCAAGCCCGTGAAGAGGATGACGCCTTCGAAATTGGGGCCCCACGCTTCGGAAGCGCGCTAGCCCGAGTGGAAAGCAACCACCGTCAGCCCAAATTCCTTTGCAATTTCGGGCATGTTGCAGTTGCATAGCCATAACTCCGGAATGTCTTGGCTCGGAGCTGTGCTAAGGCGCGACCTATGACGAATCACCCGACCAGAAAGCCCACGACAGACAGCTCCAACAGGGGCCTGGCACGTCAGGGACCATCGACTGCGCTCGGGCCGGGGACCGCGCGCGACGTGGCCCCCACAGGATACGCGGAGTGGCTAGCGGACGTAAAGGTTCGTATCCACGCGGCCCAGCAACGCGCGACGCTCGCCGTGAACCGTGAGCTACTCGGGCTCTACTGGCAGCTTGGACGCGACATCCTGGAACGACAGCAGCGCCACGGCTGGGGCGCCGGCATCGTGGACAAGGTGGCCACGGATCTCCGCACCGCATTTCCGGCGATGAAGGGCTTTTCGCGCGCGAACCTCATGTACATGCGCGCCTTCGCCGAGGCATGGCCCGAGGCCGACTTTGTCCAACAGCCTGTTGGACAATTGCCCTGGGGCCACAGCCTGGTGCTGCTCACCAAGCTCAAGGACCGCGACGCGCGCCTGGCCTACGCCGCCGCGGCGCTGGAGCATGGCCGGTCGCGCGCGGTCCTCGTGCATCACGTCGAGGCGCGCAAGGACGCGGGCGCGCTTCTCCCAACGTGCACAGGAATCGAGCGGAGCGCGCGTGGAAGGTCTTGGCTGGCCTGCTCGGTGGATACGACGGGACGGATGCCTCGTCGCCGCCAAGTGGCAACGGTGGAGCGGGGGATCTTGATGCCTTGGGACCGGCCTGGGGCCGCAGCGCACAACCTGTTCGCGAAGCCGATGGTCGTAGACGCGCCGAGTTGGTGCTGCTGAGACGGAGAGCGTCATCATGGGAGCATGCCACCATGCGGCCAGGAAAAGCTCAATGATATCCACGGCGACGCTCTTGCGAACAGAAAGTTCATAATGTCTCCGCACACAGCAGGGTTGATGGCGGCTTCTTCGGTGAGCTTCGACTCTCGTCTGCGGTTCGTCATGGCAGGCCGAGTTCCCGGTGGAGAACCTGGGCGACGAAGTTGCCGCCGCTGCTGTAGCTGCTCGCTAGCTTGCGGATGGCGTTCTTCATCTCGGCAGCATTGCCGGCGCGCTCCGCGACCTTCATCGTCTCGGAGTAGGCCGCCCAGACGTCAGCGCTCGTGACCTCGTAGCCGTACCCCTGGGCCAGCCAGTTGAGCGCGGCGAACCCGGCGCCCGCGGCGAACTGCGGGTTCGACTCGGCGAAGTCGCGCGCGGCCCGCGTCAGCGTGCGCGGGTCGCAAGGCGTCCGCGAGGCCAGCTGAAGGGCTACGTCGAGATAACCGGCGTCCTTCGCGGCGGCGAACCACTTGCCTTCCTCGCCAGGCGTGCTCGCGACGAGGTCGTTGATGATGTCCGCAGGGTCTTTGCCCGGGTATTTCTTGGTGACGGCGCGGAAGGTCGAGAGATTCGACGTGCCCTGGTTCGCCTCGATCGCGTAGCGCCGGTACGCCTCGTCCACGAGCCCCGACGAGAGGAGGATCTCCTCGCAAACGCGCGCAATGGCGATGGGGCTGTCGTTGATGCCGCGCTCGCTCTCGGCATACCGAATGGCCTCCGAATTCTTGCCCATCGCGGCCAGCGCCTTCACGGCGTATTGGCGGTAGTGCCACACCTTGTACGGGGCGGTCTCGACGAGCGCTTCCAGCTCCTCATACCGCTCGGCGGCCAGCAAGGCGCTCAGGCAGTTCGTCGTGCCCTTGAAGAACCCCCGAAGCTGCGGATCGGGGCTCCAGGCCATCTTCACGGTGCCCATGAGCTGGTCGGCCCACTTGGAGGCGAGCTCCTTGGACACACACAGCTCGCCCCAGTGATCACCGAGAGACTCGATTTAGGGGATCTCGTCGTCCTGGTACGCATCCCAAAGCCGCTCGAGCCACGCATCGCGCATGGCAGCGTCGGTCGGCGCCGCCGCGATGATCTGCACGAGCTCGGCGATCGCCCAGTTCACCGCGCTACCGATCGCACCCGAGGAGCTGTCCACGTGATCGAGCGCCGGCGAGACGCGCTCGAGAAAGGCGATGGCGCCCTCGGCCGCGACCGCGGGCTCCTTCTTGGCGACCTTCTTGATCTCCGCGACCGCTTGCTTCACCCGCTGGATGGCCGGCTGAGACCTCCAGCCGAAGGCGTGTCGGCGAAAGCGTGCCTTGAACTCCCACTTGTGACTGGCGACCTTTGTCATCGGGCGCTCCGGACATCACTGGTCCGACCTGTCGATCGCGCCTGGCGGAGGACCAGCGTTGGACATGGGTCAAGCCAGGGGCGTGCGCGCCACGACGACGACGCTTTCTCTTTAGCCGCTGCCGCCACGACGAGGACCATCAGCTGGACGAGATTCTACCGGGAAGGGCGGCTAAATGAAGTTATTCCACGAGCTCATCACCCACCGCGGTGGTAACACTGGCGAGCCATTCGGCGAGTCCATCGCCAACCAGCCCGCAGCGAGCCGGCCCCGAATGCGCAGACCGGGATCAGCGCTAGCAGACGAGCTTGTTGAATTCCTCCAATGAGATCTCGGCCGTGCGGATGATGCTTCGAAGGGTACCCCGGTCGATCTCGTGATGGAGTGGCACCGTAACGGGCGGATGGTTGGGGCACACGAGCCGAACGTGGCTGCCTTTCTGGCGAAGAACGGTGTAGCCGAGCTTGGCCAGGGCAGCGATGCACGCGCCTCCGGAAATGACGGGAAGAGGTGGCACGCTCAGGCCGCGATAACGTTGACGTCCACGACCTCGTACTCTTGAGGCAGAGACCAGCCTTCCTGGTCCTTGGTTTCAAGGCAGAGCTCGATGGCCTCGCGGATGTTGGCGAGGGCCTCTTCATGGTTCTTGCCTTGACTGACGCATCCCGGAATCAGCGGGCATTCGGCCACGAGCCAGCCGTCTTCGCCAGGAGTCAGCACCACAGGGAGCTTCATACCTAAACGTTACGCTGGCGGCCCCCGCAATGCCAGGGGTAGTCATGTCGCCTCGCAGCTCTTGGAGCGGAGCGGACCGACAATTGCCGTCGGCGTAGCTGCAATCAGCGGGATACGAGCCGGGCTCCCTCGCTTCGCCCACCCCCCCGGCGCCGCCTTGCTACACGGCTTACTTTGACCTCCTGAGACATGACCCCGCGCGCCAGCGCCCCGGTCAAGCGGTCGAGCGCAACCAGCCGCGCCGACCTGTTCTGCTTCGCGCGGATCAACGATCCCCGCACCCTCCTCGATCTGCTGCCGCGCGATGCGGTCCTCGCGCGAGGCGAGGTGATCGTGGCAATGGCCAATCCTCAGCTTCGCCTCGCGCTCCGGTCCGCGCTTTTTCGGATCTCACGTCTCACGTTGTGCCAGAGATGTGGTCCATCCCTGCCAGCGCTGCGCGACGGGAGCAAGACCACGCCACGCCGCCATCACCCTGTGCCGCTACGCCAGGAAGACAGGTGCCAAGGTGATGGCCGTCACGCGCCTGCCGCGCGAAGACCACGACTCCTACTCCAGCTCGCGTCCACGTAGCTCGACGATGCGAGGCGGATCGCTATTTAAATCACTCAGTCGAAGCCAGAGTGGACGCACACGAACGTGCGTGATACCGGGCCAGCTCAATCGGTCGCGTCCGTCCGGATAGGCCACGAAATAGCACGCGCGAATTCGCTCCAACTCATCGCCTGAGGGCGTGTCGGCCACGCCGTCGATTTGGACGGTAACCTCCCGATCCCAACCAATAACCACCCCAACCCGCGGATCGCGCTGCAGGTTCTGTGCCTTGCGCGACCCAACCACGGTGTCGAAGACGATCTCCAGACCATCGCTGATCGCGATGCCAACCACCGCCGCTTGTGGCTGACCGTCCGCCGCAACCGTTGCCACCACCGCTAGCCGGTATCCCCGGAGAACGTCGACCAGTTCAGATCGGCTCATACCCAGACCTCTAGCATGGCCAGATACCCCAAGGCCTCGCTCCCAAGCGAAATCGGCCGCGGCCTGCGTCGTGCGACTTGGATTTTCCCCAAGGCCATGACTGCACTGAGCGGCACCAGCACGCAGTACACGGGCATGCCTCTCAGCGTCGGCGCATCACGCGGCAGATGGTCGCTCGGTGCTGGCGGATCGAACATCTTCGATTGACACGCCGTTGCGTCTCCAGTCGCTCTTTGACCATTCCCCCGGGTCATCAAGGCCAACCCCGGCCAGCCCCGCCCCCCGGTTCTCCTCAAAGAAGATCCTGCCACCCCGGAACCGACATCTCGCTGGACCGGATAACAAGTCACTCACCTGAGTTTGCGACCCGCCTGCGGATCAGCGAAGGGGAATGACAGAGGGGCATCTACATATTCGCCTCGGGACGGGCAACTCTTATGCCCTCCCGGACAGGGCTTCGCGCTCAGCGCGCACGGCGGGTGCTGCATGCACCTGACCTTCGGCAACCGCTGCGGCCACCGCGCCCCCGCCCCAACGCTCGACCTGACGCGACCCATTCCGGTTGGTCATGGGGGCTACCCGCGAATTCTCGCCGTGGCAGCCGAGCGGGTGGAAGCCTTCTATGCTGACCCCGCAACCCTGCCCTCTCTCGCTGTCGGTTCCGCCGGCAGCCAGAAGCGCTCCGAACGCAGAGAGGCGCTCATCCGGCTCCTCAAGGCCATTTTCAAGTTCGTCGACCTCGTCAGCCTGACCGTGGCCGTCCGCGACCCCCAAGCTGCCCTGCACAACATCACCATAGCAACTCTCGCCAACCACGCCGACCTGGAGCTCCGCAGGGCCGAGCGCGCCATCCGCGACCTCGGCAGCGCTGGCCTGATCTTCATCGTTGAGCAGCGCATCCGTAGCTCCGACGGCTTTCGTTCGGTACCCGCGATCAAGCGCGTATCCCCTGCCCTCTTTTCCGCGTGCGGCCTCACCGTAGCTCTCAAACTGGAGCGCGCCAAGGCCAGCAAGCGTCTCGAGCGCGCTGCCGCCGCTTCAACTCCCCTGCCAACCTCATCCAAGCCAGCCTCCGAGCAGGAGAGGTTCACCTTCGCCGTTCGCAACCTGACCGCCACCCTGCTCCAGTCCAGCCAGACCATCACGCGCCCCCGGCGAGAGCGAGACGACCAGAGCATGGAACGCCGCCGGCGGTGGAATTCCATCGCCCTCGCGGTCCGACAGCAGCATCCAGACTGGTCGGCCGACGAAGTCCGAGCAGCAGCCGACAGGGAGATGCTGTCCTAAGGGGCATCGCGAGCTCGGCCATGACCTGAGCGGCGGCTCCGCCATGCCCAAGAGGGATGGCTACCTGTGGATTGGGCAGCCACCGCGTTGCGCGAGACGCGTCTGGCCGGCCGGTCACGAGAAAATAAGTGTCGGTCTCTACCCCCCAACAAGTGTCGGCTCTCCTCCAGGATCTTTCAAATACCAGCAACCCTCCCCTCCCCCGCGCCGTCCGACCTATCCAGGCTGGTGGCGAGCGCCTCTCCCGCCGGGCCTGCGCCCGAAGGTCCACGCGCTCGGCGGCTCAGGTAGCACTCCGACAGCGTCCCCATCAAACGTCCGGACCGCCGGAGCCAATACGCCCAGCCGAGCACCTTGCCCCGCCAAAGCCCCAGCGCTGGTGTCCGTCCGGGCACCGACGACGCCGCGCCCTTGCCGCAGGCGCAGCCGTTGTGCCCCACGCAGCGACCAAGACGCGCAAAGTCGCGTGCCTGTTGATTTGTGCAGAAATCGTCGGAACCGGCACAGGGCTGCTCCGGATAACAGAGCAGGAGATCGGCAAGAGAGAGACCAGTGTCGAACAATCGGGATCGTCGAAGACACTCAAGCGAAAGGTCGCCCGGGTAACCCCTTGTCGACCCCCGAGCGTGACCGGACGCCGGTCGAGGATGTCGCTACCGCGCTGGCGGCCCTGGCCGCCGCCGCCGCGAAGGGACCGGAGGCACTGGCAGGGCTCATCAAAGCACTTGCGCTCGAAGCGCCGGCAAGCGACGCTTCCGTCCAGGCGCTCCCTGACAACCACATAGCAGTCGTTGATGATGCAGATGGCGTGTCTCACGGCCGGTTCACGTACCGGCAGAAGGACAAAGACATGCCACGATACTTTGGACCCTACCCTCACCGAGAACGGTGGCGGATCATGGTCAGACACGAAGGTAGGCAACGCATCCATGCCTCGTTCTCCACCGAGCACGAGGCCATCAAAGAGCTGGACAGGCTACGGGAGACAGCAGCCAAGCAGGCAGGGCTCACCGTAGAAAAGGCAATCGCCGCCTACGAGAACCAGCTTGCCGCGAATGGGCTCAAGGAACGATCGGTAGCCACCACTTGCTACCGTCTCCGCAAGTTCTTTGGCCCGGTCTCCTCGGTGCCCGTCGCGTCGCTCACGCCCACCCAGGCGCGAGGTCTGTACGCGGCATTCACCGGGTCAGTAGATAGCAGGCTCAACGCCCTGGCCGAAGCGAAGACCTTCTCCGCCCGTGCCAAGGCGAACGGATGGACAGATGCACTGCTCCTCGCCGATGTTCACGGCGAAGGCCGAAGAAAATACGGCAAGACCAAGCTCTCTCTCGACGAGAGCCGGAAGTTCTTGGCGGCTTGTCTTCAGCTCGCCGCGAGCAATGACCTGCAAAGGCAGACGGCCGGAGTAGCCTCGGCAATAGCGCTGGTCTTCGGCATGCGAGCGTCGGAAATCACCGGACTCCAAGTCCGCGATCTCGACGCTGGTGGAACCATCATCCGGATCAACAAGGCAAAGACCCGAGCCGGGATCAGAGCCTTGCAGGTTCCGGAATGGTTCCGTCCGTACCTGCAGCGCTTGGCCGAGAACAAGCTGCCGACCGATCCGCTGGTCGGCAGAGAGCGAACTTGGCTCCATCGGACCGTTCGGACTATTTGCCGAATGGCCGGCGTCACCGAGGTTCCACCCCACGGGCTGCGCGGTACCCACGCGGACCTCGCGCTCATGGCCGCCGCCACTCCAAAGGCAGTCAGCCAGGCGCTTGGCCACGAATCGCTCACCACAACCTATCGGCACTACGCCGATGAAGGAATCACCCAGCAGCACGAGCACCAGCGAGTGGTGGAATCCCTGGCTCCGCCCCCCTCTATCCGTCCCGCCTAAGGGCCAAATGCGGCCTTTAGGAGTTACCCAAGAGTTACCCAGGCAGTTACCCGAGGTGGTTGCAAGGTTGGTCGGGGCGACCCAGACAAGCAAAAAGCCCTGTGAAAACAGGGCCTTTCAGAGTGCGGTCGGGGAGACTCGAACTCCCACAGCCGTAAAGCCACCAGAACCTGAATCTCGATGCTGGCAGCATAATCCATAAGCAAATCGCCTAGTTACAAGATCCGTGGATCCGTGGCATGCGAAACAATTACTCGCGCCGTCGCATCGTCGTGATTCCACAGGGAAATTCGGAGTAACTTGAGAGCCCGAGGCCAGCACCGGCGCTGCCGGTCATCTCGCTGCCTCGTCGCGCTAAAGGCGCTTGCCTTATGCCGATCCCGACTCACCCAGGTATGATGACCCTCACCATGCAAACCGGTTCGGCCGACACCTCCCCTGCCGTCGAAGCCCGCCGTATCGACGGGTTTCGGCAGATGACGCCAGCCAAGAAGTTTGCTCTGGTCGCTGCCTTGACCCGTAATGTCCGCCAGCTGTCTCTGGCTGGGATCCGAATGCGATACCCCAACATCAGTGACCGCGAAGCGACGCTGAGGCTGGCAGCGCTCAGTATCGACAAAGCCACGATGGCTCGCGCGTTTGGCTGGGCTCCCGGAGGCCATTGAGCCCTACTAATCCTCCAATGGCCACACAGGAGCCGATCGAAATAACAGTGCTCGTGGCGGCGATCCTCGAGCGACTGGGCGTGGAGTACTTGATAGGTGGCTCCCTGGCCACTTCGCTCCACGGCATCCCGCGTGCGACGCTCGACGCGGACATCGTCGCGGACTTGCAACTAGCACCGCCTCGACGGTCCAAGATGCAATCCGCCGGCAGAGGTCCTTCAACATTCTCCACCTTGCGATGGGTTCATTCTCGGACATCATAGGAGATAGCTATGCCTGCTACCGCACGTGAACTGCTCATCGAAAAGATCGACCGTCTCCCGCCCGCCCGTGTGGCCGAGGTCGAGGACTTCGTCGACTTCCTTACCTCCCGAGACACAGATCGCGAGCTGGCCCAGGCCGTTACCGCGGCGGCCGCACCGTCCTTCGCGAAGATCTGGGATAATCCCGACGACGACGTCTACAACGACATCTGAGAGCCCGGAGCCCCATGCCCTACCGCTTCGGAGACGTAATCGTCGTTCCCTTCCCTTTCACCAACCACACAGCCACCAAGAAGCGCCCCGCAGTTGTCGTCAGCTCCGAAGCGTACCAGCGCGAGCGGCCCGACATCATCCTGATGGCCATCACCAGCCAGGTCCGCCCAACACCTACCATCGGAGAAGCCACCGTCGCGCATTGGCAAGCGGCTGGCCTGCTCAAGCCATCTGTGATCAAGCCCCTCCTCGCCACCGTCGAGGCGAACCTGATCATCCGCCAGCTCGGCAAGCTCCACACCGATGACCAAGCCACCCTCCGCCAGATGCTCGGCACCATCCTCGGCTGACGCCGTCCCGCGTGCGCAAGGCGGCGGTAGAGCGTGCGCTCCATCCCATCAGATCCCGGTGTAGCTGGGCCTCGAGGTGGCGCTGCCCCGCCCTCGCCGCGACCAATCCTCGCAGCCGTGTGAGGCGCGCTCCGTCGCCGACCGGCATATAGTCGGCGAACAGCCCGTCCTGTCCAGAAATTCATCGCGGCGGATTTTCGCACGAATTCGCGAGGAAATGGAGATTGGAAAAGGTGGCCCGGCACGAGCAAATGCCTCCGTGATGCTCCCGATGACCCTGCGATTCCTGATCGCCATGATCGCCTCGGCGTTCAAGGATCGCGCGCAGCGCCAGTGCGTCTACTTGGAGGAAGAAGTACGCGTTCTCAAGGAGCAGGTCGAGACTCTGTCCCGGGGCAAGAAGTTGACGTTCACTCCCGAGCAGCGCCGTCGCCTGGCCATAGCTGGCAAGGAACTCACTCCCAAGGAGCGCAAGGAGTGTTGCCACCTGGTGAAAACGGAGACCATTCTGGCCTGGTTTCGCCAGATTGCAGCAGGAAAGTACGACAGCTCCCAAGCCAGGCGTGGCTGTCCGGGGAAGCACAAGGACATCCGCAAGCTCGTCATCAAGCTCGCCCTTGATAACCCATCCTGGGGCTACACCAAAATCAGGGACGCTCTACGCACCGGGCTGGGGATGTTGTCATTGGCAGCTTGGATGACCTGAAGAGGCACACGACTCTCATGTTGCTCCCGAAATGGGAACATGCTAGGTTTACCGACTAGAAAGGATGCGCGTCATCGCCAGGAACACCCTCGGTGAGTTCTGGAAGAAGCATGCCGACGCCGAGTGCCCACTCCGGGCATGGTTTGCTGAGGTAAGTAGAAGTTCTTGGCATTCGATGGCGGACATCAAGAAAGACTATGGAACCGCGAGCATTGTCGATGGCGAACGCGTCGTGTTCAACGTAGGGGGCAACAAGTTTCGCCTGGTTGCCAAGGTTTGGTTTCCGGGCAGGACCGTGTGGGTCAAGTTCATCGGGACCCATGCAGCCTATGATCGTATCGACGTGAGAGACCTTTAGTGCGGCAGAGGGGAGACATGGACGTTCACCCAATTCGAAATCAACGCGATCACGCAGAGGCTCTGCGCGAGATCGGGCGGCTCTGGGGTGCCCGGGCGCGGACGCCAGAAGCCGACAAGCTGGAAGTTCTGGTCACGCTGGTAGACGCGTACGAGTCGAAACACCATCCCATCGACCCGCCAGATCCGATTGATGCCATTCTGTTTCGCCTCGATCAGATGGGCTTGACGCGAGCCGATCTCGTGGACGTCTTGGGAAGCCGCGCCCGAGTCTCCGAGGTCCTGAACCGCCGCCGGTCGCTGAGCATCGCCATGATCGCGAAGCTTAGAAACAAGCTGGGCATATCGGCCGACATACTCATTGGTCCCGAGCGCCACGCCGCTTGAGACAGGGATTTTTCGGTGGCTCCTGCACCTGCAAGGCAGTCACGGTGAAGGGGTCCAGCGAATTTGGCCACGTCGCACGGGTCGGGGTGAGAGTGCGGTGGAGCGGGCAAATTAGGACCCTCTTCTCGGCCATAAAGCAGTCAACCTGCCGCTGCAGAGCGCGCGCAAACCACACGGCCAGCCACGCTGCCAAGAGCTGCAGCGGCAGCGGCGCTACACTCGAACGCCGCAATGCTTCCGGAACCGCCCCTCTCTCACTTCTGCTATGGTAAGCTGGCCTCATGAAACGCTCGGCAGTGCCAGCCTCACTTGGAAAGATGAGATGGACTTTTGTTGCACGCAAGTCGACTAGCCGCGGCAGGTTTACGCTGAAGAAGGTGCCAGTCAAGGACCTAGAGAAAGCACGTGAAGGCCGATCAGAGATCCGACCCTGGAGTCCGCCTCGACAGCCCCACGCTTTCTGCTTACCTCACCCAGGCATTTCAGTCCGCGGTGAGAAGAGTGAAGCGCGCCAATGGACGTGATGCCGCCCACGCATGAGCAAGGGACCGCCTTGGTTCGTGCTCGTGGGGGAATAAGTGGAGCTGGCAAGTCTACCTTCACCCAGAACCGAGCTACCCTGCGAGTACTTCTGGAGGCACGCGGGCCAGAGACAGAGGTCATCAACCCTGACCTCATCACCCGAGATATCCTGAGCTCGGAGCCACAGCTTTCAGGGTAGACTTAGGGCCAGTGCCGGCCGGCCAAGGGAAACCTCGCATGAGAGTTGAATCCATCCGTCTGAAGACTTGCCCCGCCTTTCGCGACGTCCACGTGCGCGATATCCCGGAGTCCTACGTCCCTGAAGAGCTTGGGATTAGGGGATGATGCGATGCTGAAGCCAAGAGTCTACGTGGAGACCACGATTCTCAGCTATTTGACGTCTAATCCGAGCCGCGACTTGGTGCTGGCGGCGCACCAGCAAGTAACTACCGAGTGGTGGCAGAGTCGAGACCACTTTTCCTTGTTTCTTTCGGAAGCGGTGCTGGCAGAGGCCAGGCGAGGTGATGCTGCGGCGGCGGCCAGACGGCTTGCGGTAGCAGAGGGAATGCAGATTCTCGCGGCCACGAAGGAGGCCGAGTCCATGGCGGCGGCGCTTCTCCTGTCTGCGGCATTGCCGGCGAAGGCCGCTATCGATGCCGTACACGTCGCGATGGCGGCGGTGCATGGAATGGATTTTCTGTTGACCTGGAATTGCGCGCACATCGCAAATGCGATCATCCGTCCTCGCATCGAGGAGGTGTGCGAGCGTAATGGATTCCATGCACCCGTGATTTGTACTCCCGAGGAGCTCGTGGAACAGGAGCAACCATGACCAGCGATCGCATCGTCGAAGAGGTCAGAGCCGTGCGCGAACAGATTGCGCTGGAGAATAACAACGACCTTGCCGCCATCTTCGCGGCGTTGCGAAAGGCAGAGGCCGAGAGCGCCCAGCCGCATGTCACTCTGCCGCCCCGCAAGGTTGAGCACCGACGCGTCAGTAATTCATGACAACCGAAACTGGCCCGATGAAGGTGTCCAGCGAATTCCGCCACGTCGCCCCTCGATCACCCGGGCAGCGTGGCACCGGGAACTTTGCCACAAATTCGCGGTGTTGCAGCTCCGCTTCTCTGCCGCAGGAGTTCCAGGTAGGCTTCTGGCCAACCGAATCGCGGGCCTCCAGCGCCGCTACCCGTTATCCTGCGAGCAGGACGTTCCCAATTTGCCCCGTCCTGTCCAGAAACTCATCGCGGCGGATTTTCGCACGAATTCGCGAGGAAATGGAGATTGGAAAAGGTGGGCCGGCACGAGCAAATGCCTCCGTGATGCTCCCGATGACCCTGCGATTCCTGATCGCCATGATCGCCTCGGCGTTCAAGGATCGCGCGCGGCGCAAGTGCGTCTACTTGGAGGTTACATGGTGTTCTTTGTCATGCAGGTCAAGACGCGGGCAGTGGAGATCGCGGGATGGCGCGGAATCTCACCGACGTGGTCGATGGGTTTCTGCCCAGCGCTGCATACCTGATCCACGACAGAGACCCGTTGTTCACGAAGGCATTTGAGGACATCCTGGAAAACCACGGCGTGAAATGCGTGAGGATTCCGGCGCACAGTCCCAATTGCAACCCACACGCGGAGCGATTTGTCGAGACCATAAAGTCCGAGTGCTTGAATCACCTCATCCTCTTTGGCGAGCGCCATCTCCGCCACGTCGTCAAGGAATTTCTTGCCCACTACCATCGGGAACGCTTCCATCAGGGGCTCGGTGGGCAACTTATCGAGAGGCAAGCGATGTCGCCGAGCACAGCTGGAATGACTGGCAAGGTCACTGGACGCTCGCGCCTCGGTGGAATCCTAAACTTCTACTACCGCCAGGCCGCTTGAACCGGCGCGACGACTTTATGGACACCACGCCATCCCCCTCATTCGAATTGATGTTGAGCGTACGTCATATTGATTTGGCCCTCCGGCGAGAGCACTCACCTTGTGGTACAAGCCACGGAATTCGTTGCCATCCCGATGACGGCCCAGAATTTGCCAGAGGCACGTGTGGGATGTCCGCTCCACCACCGGCGGGACACGCCGGCGGAATGCGTTCGCCCAGAAAGCTAAGAAAGCATGAAGATCAGAATTCCCAAGACCATTCCGCTAGGTGAGTTGATATTGGCTGTCTTCGACGAGGCGGAGCGGCACAGCGCCGCTCCGAGGGAGGTATCGCGTCTGGCCGCGCAGACGGTTTCGTACATGTTGTGGCGCGCGCCAAAGCTGACGAGTTCGCCCTCGCAGATCTCCGGTTCGTAGGCAGATCGCGCGCCGGCAGGCCATCACGAATACTTTGGCGTTAGCAGATGCGCGGCCGTCGATACTGCGCTCACGCTAGGTAGGCCATGCAAGCGACCGCTTCGCTGCTGAGCGGCCACCAGGCCACGCGCGCTCCGACGAACAAGTGGCTCGTTACCGTTTCTATCAGTTTCGGGACGCTGATGGGTGCCATTGATGCGTCCATCGTGAATGTAGCGCTTCCACATCTCCAGGGGGCGCTCGGAGCCAGCGTTCAGGAGATCACATGGGTCAGCACGGGGTACGCGGTAGCGCTCGTCCTGCTCATGCCGCTCACTGCGTTTCTCGGTCGCATGTTCGGCCAGAAGCGGGTATACATGACGTGCCTTGTGCTTTTTCTCGTAGGCTCTGCGCTTTGCGGAACGGCAACGACTCTGCCTCGGCTGGTCGCTTACCGCGCGCTGCAAGGGCTCGGCGCGGGGGCGCTCCAGCCGACCGAGCAGGCCATCCTGAGGCAGACATTTCCGCAGCGTGAGCAGGGGATGGCGATGGCCGTGTTCGGTATGGTCGTCATGCTCGGGCCAGCCATCGGGCCCACGCTGGGCGGCGCCATCGTCGACCACCTGCACTGGTCCTGGATCTTCTTCATCAACCTCCCCATCGGCGCGATTGGCCTCTTCATGGTCGCATCCTTTGTCCACGATGACGAAGCCATCCGTCGCCAGAACCAGGCGCAGTCCGCGCGCGAGCGGCGACACCTTGACTTCATCGGCATCGTGCTGCTCTCGGTGAGCCTGTCGATGCTCGAGTACTTTCTGGAAGAGGGAGACCGCAACGACTGGTTCGAATCGACCACCATCTCGGTGTGCTTCTTCGTCTCGCTCGGTTCGATGATGGCATTCGTCGTTCGAGAGCTGACCGCGCCAGCCCCCGTCGTGAACCTGCGCCTGTTCCGTGATCCGGTCTTCGCCTCGGGGACGCTCATTGGAGGTTTGATGTTCGCGATGCTGATGGCGAACATGTTTCTGCTGCCGCTCTTCATGCAAGTTATCCTTGGCTTCACGGCCACGCAGGCGGGTCTGGCGCTCATGCCGCGCGCGCTCGTCATGATGGTCGTCGCACCCCTCGTCGGCCGCTTGTACAACCTCGTGTCGTCGCGGATCCTGGTCGCCGTAGGCATCGCTGCGTTCGCGACCGGCTCGTACATGTTGAGTCACCTGACGCTCCTCAGCGGAGAGGGGAACGTCATTGCCGGCATCATCGTCCAGGGCGTGGGTTTCGGATTTCTCTTCGTACCGCTCACGACGGTGGCACTCTCTAGAGTTCCGCGCTACGCGCTAGCTGACGCGACTGGGCTGAACTCGGTCGTTCGACAGATAGGCGGCGCCGTAGGCCTCGCCATTTTCGTGACCATCCTCGAGCGCTACACCAGCCAGGCGCGGGTCGCTCTCGTGGCTCACGTCGGAGGGACACGGCCCGTCGCCGAACAAGCCCTCTCGAGCTTCCAGCGGGCAATCCAAGCCTCGGGGGTCATTGCCCGGCCCGAGGCCCACCAGGCCGCCATGCGGGCCCTGGACGCGGCTGTCCAGGCCCAAGCCAACGTGCTGGCGTACGAGCGCGTATTTCTGCTAGCAGGCATTGTCTTTCTCTTCGTGCTGCCGCTCCTCTACTTCCTGGGAACCGGTCGTCGCGACCGGAGCCAGAAAGTCGAACCCCAAGTGGAGTCCTGACGATGACTGCCACGACTGCCGAACCCACCACGCCCACCGCCGTCGGCGTCCCCGTATCCATGGCTGCCGATCCCGCCTCGGCGAAGCAGCGAAGTCGCACTCGCAAGGCCCTCATCGTACTCGCCGTCGTCATCGGGCTCATGCTCGTGGGAGTCCTCGTATACGTGCTAGCGACGCGCGGCAAGGTGAGCACCGATAACGCCACGGTGCAGGCCGACGTCACACCCATAGCGACGCGCGTCGCTGGAACAGTTCTTCACGTCTTCGTCCATGAAAACCAGCGCGTGACGGCCGGGCAGCCGCTCCTGGATCTCGATGGCGCGGAGTATTCCGCGCACGTTGAGCAAGCTGAAGGCGAGCTGGCCCAGGCGGAGGCGCAGCAGCAGGAAGCGGAGGCGCAGGAGCTGATCGTGAGGGCCAGCGCGAAGGGCGGTCTCACGAGCGCCAGAGCGCAGCTCTTCGGGTCCTCCGCCAGAGCCGCGGGCGCCCAAGCCGGAATTGTCGGGGGACAGGCCACTCTCAAGAGTGCTCAAGCCGTAGCGAAACACGCTGATGCAGAGTTTGGTCGCTCCCAGAACCTGCTGGCCGGAGACGCCATCTCGCAGCAGCAATACGACAACACTAAGCTCGTCGTCGACTCGGCACACGCCGCCTTGCAGCAGGCGCGGGCGAAACTGATGGCGGCCGACGATACTCAGCGTGCGGCAAGTCTAGGGATCACCGAAGCGCAAGGCCGGCTAGCGCAGAGCCGCCCGGTGGATGCGTTCATCGCGGCGGCGCACGGGGCCACGGCGCTGGCCCGCGGAAAGGTTGTCGCGGCTCAAGGCAGCCTTGACCTCGCCCGCCTGCAGCTTGCCCACACGCATGTCGAAGCTCCGGCTGCCGGGCGAGTATCAAGCTTGACTGCGCGTGTCGCTCAGACCCTATCGGCTGGTCAAGCCTTTGCGGAGTTCGTCCCCGACCTCGCGTACGTCACAGCGGACTTCAAGGAGGCACAAACCGAAGACATGCACGCTGGACAGCGAGCTAAGATCTCGATCGATGCCTACCCGCACCGCGAGTTCGAGGGCCGCGTGGAGAGCCTATCCGCGGGAACAGGCGCCGTCTTTTCGCTACTGCCGCCCGACAATGCGACGGGCAACTTCGTGAAGGTAGTTCAGCGCGTCCCCGTCCGCATCGTGTTCACCCCTCTGCCGCGTGACATCGAGCTGCGTCCGGGCCTCTCGGCAGACGTAACGGTGTATCTGCACTGAGTCCCTGGTAATGAAGATCCTGCTGTCGGCGTTCACATTTTCAGCCTTCCTCGTGGGGTGGCCCGCGGCGGCAGCCAGGGTCGCCTTCGCTTACACCATTTCCAGCCCCATCACTGCCGGCTGCCACGAGAAGATCACCACAGACGCCCTCAGGGCGGTGCGCTTGGAACTCGCCACTGCCGCTCCTTTACCGGCAAATAGCAACGAGCGAGCGCTCATCGACGATTTGCAGTTTACGCCAGCGGATGACATGACTGATCTGGGAGGCGCGACGTTGCTGGTGGGCGTTCGCGACAACGATCTGAAGGGGCGCGATTCGATGGATCTTAGTCAGCTCGCGATGGTTCACGGCGATCCCAACGCGCAGGAAGAGCATTGCCTTCGCCACGCGCACGAGGCGGAACCGGGTGGGACGGCAGCGGCCGTTGTCGATTGTCGCGCCTTCATCGTTGAACGGATCGGGGAGGCTCTCGCCGGGCTGGATACCACCGGTGCTCCTGATCTCTCCAACCGAACCTCGTTACCGCTGTACTTGTCGCTGCGCCACGGCGTGAACGCTTCGCTCCCAACCTACTATGTGCGGATTGGTCAGGCGATTCACGCGATCGAGGATAGTTTCACCCACACTTATCGCAGCCCCGACGAGATGAGGATCACCGTCGATTTGGACTGGGTGGACGAGGTCGATGGGGATCTCGTCGAGTCTACCGACGGGCCACCCCACGCGAGCGAGCTTGACCGCTGCGACGATCCGGACGCTTTACGACAACTTCGACGTGAGCTTGCGACCGAGGCCGCTACCGCGGTCTTGCGCACGACACTCGATCCGGACCAGACGAACGACCAGAAGATGGCTGCCGTGGAGGTAATCTTGGACCAATATCTAAGCTACTCGCCGGGTTGCACTTTCGCTAACAATTGGTGCCAAGCGCCCGAGCACGCGTACGGCAATGGCGAATTCAGTTGCAGCATGGCTGGCACGGATCGCCGACCTTCACCATGGGAATGGTTCGTCATCCTCGGATTGTCCGTGTTGGCGTGGCGAAGAACCTGGTGGCGACACGGAAAGAAGGCCCTAGGCGTCATGGTCATTCCATGGATCACAAACCGTGCCTTCGCCCAGCCAGAACCCGGTCGCCCTCCCCCTGACGCCCTTGTCGTTGCCGCCGAACACGAGGCGCCGCCAGCCGTCACCACACCGGTGAAGGAGCCGGGACCGAAGGATCCATCGCAGATCGCTCTGGGCGCCTATCTGGGCGGTTCCGGCTCGGTCGACAACGCAGCGGCGGCGGCGGCGCTTGGCGTTCGCCTCCGCTTCAGCAAGCATTGGACGTTCGGGCTCGATGCGGAGTGGAACCCATGGATCGCTGTCAATGGCGCCACGGCCGTGCGCGCGGGTGCCTTTAACTGGTACGGGACATTCATATTGCGTCTCCCATTGGCCTACGAGCAGTTTAACCTTCGTACCACGGTCAATCTGGGTGTTTCTCGCCTGCTTATCGATTTGTACGGTGCCCCCAAGGGTAGCACGGGAATCTACGCCGGTTTCAGTCCGCTCGGCATCGAATGGAAAATGTCCCGGTACCTGTTTCTCATCGTCAACCCGCTGAACTACGCCATGCCCACCCCGCAGCTCAAGGGCGTTCCGTTTTCGTATTCTCAGTACCGTTTCACGATCGGACTCGAGGTGTATCGAGGCTGAGGCGTCCAGCAACGCGACTCGTGTGGGCGTGGTCGAGCGAACGCTTTGACGGCGGTGCTGGTGTGTGCCGTGGCCAGGCAGAGACCCGTCCTGTCCAGAGATTCATCGCGGCGGATTTTCGCACGAATTCGCGAGGAAATGGAGATTGGAAAAGGTGGCCCGGCACGAGCAAATGCCTCCGTGATGCTCCCGATGACCCTGCGATTCCTGATCGCCATGATCGCCTCGGCGTTCAAGGATCGCGCGCAGCGCAAGTGCGTCTACTTGGAGGAAGAGGTACGCGTTCTCAAGGAGCAGGTCGAGACTCTGTCCCGGGGCAAGAAGTTGACGTTCACTCCCGAGCAGCGCCGTCGCCTGGCCATAGCTGGCAAGGAACTCACTCCCAAGGAGCGCAAGGAGTGTTGCCACCTGGTGAAAACGGAGACCATTCTGGCCTGGTTTCGCCAGCTTGCAGCAGGAAAGTACGACAGCTCCCAAGCCAGGCGTGGCTGTCCGGGGAAGCACAAGGACATCCGCAAGCTCGTCATCAAGCTCGCCCTTGATAACCCATCCTGGGGCTATACCAAAATCAGGGACGCGCTACGCACCGGGCTGGGGATAGAGATCGGGCGCACCACGGTGGCTAACATCCTGGTCGAGGCTGGCATCGAGCCGGCGCCGGAGCGAGAGAAGAAGCGGACGTGGAAGCAGTTCATCAAGGCGCACTGGGATTCGTTCTACGCATGCGACTTCTTCACTGTCGAGACGCTCGGGCTCACCGGGACCGTCCGTTACATGGTGTTCTTTGTCATGCAGGTCAAGACGCGGGCGGTGGAGATCGCGGGAATACAGATAGCTCCCGGCCAAGAGTGGATGAAGCAGGTGGCGCGGAATCTCACCGACGTGGTCGATGGGTTTCTGCCCAGCGCTGCATACCTGATCCACGACAGAGACCCGTTGTTCACGAAGGCATTTGAGGACATCCTGGAAAACCAGGGCGTGAAATGCGTGAGGATCCGGCGCACAGTCCCAATTGCAACCCACACGCGGAGCGATTTGTCGAGACCCTAAAGTCCGAGTGCTTGAATCACCTCATCCTCTTTGGCGAGCGCCATCTCCGCCACGTCGTCAAGGAATTTGTTGCCCACTACCATCGGGAACGCTTCCATCAGGGGCTCGGTGGGCAACTTATCGAGAGGCAAGCGATGTCGCCGAGCACAGCTGGAATGAGTGGCAAGGTCACTCGACGCTCGCGCCTCGGTGGAATGCTAAACTTCTACTACCGCCAGGCCGCTTGAACCGGCGCGACGACTTTATGGACACCACGCGGTCAGTCTGAGCAGTCCACTGTCCTTCAGCCCCCATCCTTCGCCTTCTAGGTGAACTATGTGCTTTGGGTGGTCGCTCTCCACCACCTCGATCTCCACATGGCCATCGCCCTCGAAAACATCGGCCAGCGCCTCTACGAAGCCCGCGCCACCTACATGGTCGAAACCCGGCAAGGCCTAACTCAGACCTACAACAAGCTCAAGGATCCCGAGTGCAATGATCCGGAGATTCTCCACCTCCGCGAGCTTCACCTGGAAATGGATCGTGCCGTGCTCACCGCCTACGGCTGGACCGATCTCCTGGCCAAGGTTCCACCCTTCCCCACGCCGCATACCGAAGCCGAGAAGCGAGCCCTGGCCGCCTTCGAGGATGCGGTCATCGATCGCCTCTTCGCCCTCAACGCCGAACGCGCCGCCGCCGAGGCCCTTAGCCGGCCACGGCACCAAGCCCCCCAAGCCCGTCAGGCTGGCCCGCAAGCCGGCCACCCGCGCCCCGACCGCCCAGCTCGACCTCAAACCAAGGGGACATTGATGGGATGTGCCACCTGCCGCGGAGGCTGCGTCAAGAAGCCTTGGTCTTCAGAAATTCTCATTTGATTACTCGCCATTGCGCTTCTGACGCAAATGAGGTAATAGTTTTTATCTCCCGATGACTTGGGGCTTCTATGGACGGCAGGCCGAGAAACGCCAACTGGCCGAGATCCTCGGTCGTGGGCGGTGGTTCTTTGTCAAGCTGACCGGGCGACGTCGTATTGGCAAGACCACCCTGTGAAGGGGCCCAGCGAATTCCGCCACGTCGTCCCTCGATCACCCGGGCAGCGTGACACCGGGGATTTTGCCACAAATTCGCGGCGTTGCAGCTCCGCTTCCCGCTTCTCTGCCGCAGGACTTCCAGGTAGGCTTCCGGCCAACCGAATCGCGGACGTCCACCGCTGCTGCCCGTATCCTGCGAGCAGGACTTTCCCAATTTGCCCCCATCACCATGCCCCAACCTCAATTCTCCGTCCCCTTGCCCACCTCCTGGCCCAAGCACGCCAAGGCCGCCACGCTCCACGTTATCTCCCTGGCCCACTTTGTGCTCTCCCACGTGCGCGGTTTTGCCATCAGTAGCCCCATCCATCGCGTCCGCCTCGCCGCCGAGCGGGATCGCCTCGACTCCGAGGTCGCTTTGCTCCGCGAGGAGATCCGCATCAAGGATGCCCGCATGGCCAACTTGGCGCCGCACCGACGCCCCCACTACCAGCCCACCGAACGCATGGCCATTCTGGAGCTGATGGCCGCTCGCGGTTGGTCGAAGGCCCAGGTGGGCCGCCGCTTCCTCGTCACCGACGACACCGTCGCCAGCTGGAGCGGACGGATTGAGGAGGACGGGCCCAGCGCACTCGTGAGAACTACCGTCCCGGTCAACAAGTTCCCTGACTTCGTCGCAGCCATGGTCATCAAGCTCAAGACGCTCTTCCCCATGATGGGCCGGCGCCGCATCGCCGGATTCCTGGCCCGTGCCGGCCTTCATATCGCGCCGACCACCGTCAGGCGCATGCTGAACCGCAAGCCCGCAGCCGAGCCGCCAGCACCTACGACGTGCGCCGAGAATCCCGATAAGCCCTCGTCCTCCGTCAAACCGCGTACCGTGACCGCGAACTACCCAAACCACGTTTGGGGCATCGACACCACGGCCGTCCCAACCAGCGCCGGATTCTGGGCCAGTTGGTTGCCCTCTTCCTTTGCCCAATCCTGGCCCTTCTGCTGGTGGGTTTCAGTCGTCATCGACCACTGGTCACGCCACTCCCTCGGCCTTGCTGCTTTCAAGCGGCGACCCACCGCCGACGAGATATGCCTTGTTCTTGACGAGGCAGCCAAGCGCGCCGGACGCCCTCCGAAGTACACTGTTAGCGACAAGGGTAGCGAATTCGGCGAGGAGTACCTCGATTGGTGCGACGACCACGACGTTCGGGCCCGTTTCGGTGCTGTCGGCCGGCATGGCGGCATCGCCGTCGAGGAGCGCTTTATAAGAACCCTCAAGGAAGAAGCCCTTGCCCACGAAATGGTCCCTCTCAACCACGTTTCCTTCTGCGCTTCCCTGGCGCGTTTCGAGAGCTGGTACAACAACCTCCGTCCGCACTCCTCTCTCGCCGATGCAACGCCATGCGAGGTCTTTCATCGACGCCGTCCCATCAGCCGTCGCAGGCGCTTCGAGCCGAGACCAAGATATCCGGCCAAGGGCGCCTGTGCGGCGCCATGGGTTCCAGCCCGAGCCAAGATTGGAGCTCGACTCGATCTCGTGGCCGCCTCGTTCCGAGGCGCGCGGCACTTGGCGCAGGTCGAGATCCGGCGGACAAACTGAGCGATGTGGCAGAGGCGCGTTCGCCCGCAGGGGCGATGTCTGCCTGGCGTCCGAAACGTCCGAAAGGAGCATCGAGTGGCGCGCTTCGGGCATTTCCGAGACCTCCAATCCAAGACCAAGAAAGGCGTCCTCGCGGAGCCGATCTGACCTTGTACTGCGTGCTCAAATGTCGCTGTTCTCTGTTGGCGAATGTCGATGGGCCACTACAGTGGTCACCGATTCGTGACCTAGGGCCTGCGACACCGCCAGCGGGGTAGAGGCCGCCACGAGCGCAAGGTCGCTGTGTGTGCCACGCAACCCATGTGGTGGCACCTCGGGTACCCCAGCTGCCTTGCAGATGCGCCCGACCTGGCGGCGAAGCCAGGAGCGGTTGTGCCCCACCAGCAGGTCGCTCGGTTGCTTGTCCTTGGCCAGGCTTTGCAGATGGGGCCTGAACCAAGCAGGCACCTCCAGGCTACGGATTCCTGCTCGACTCTTCGCGCGAGTCACACGCAGGATGGTCCCCTGGTCGTCGAGGTCACGCACCTGGCGCTCGGTCACCTCCGATGCTCTGAGCCCGAACACCAGTGGTATTGCTGCCGCCACCGCCTCCACCCGCTGCTCTGGGTGTTCGGCCATCTCCAGGCACTTGGCCAGGTACTTCCTGGCTTCGTCCCGCGAGAGCTTTGCCTTACCGTAGTGCCTACGGCCTTCACCCTTCACCTCGGCCAGCGGGTGAACCTGAATCATCCCTCTGGTCTTGGCGAACTGGAGAAAGGTCTTCGCCTCGGCCAGCGTGTTCATTCTTGAGTCCACCGCGCCGCTGAGGCTGGCGTAGAGTTCCTTGGCCTTGCTCGGAGTGATGGTGGCGATGGGCTCGACGACGGCCTTCTCGAACAGCCTTCGTCCGCGGCCAGGCAGACTTTTCGGGCATGGACGGCACACACAACCTCTACATCTCCGACGTCATTCACAAGGCCTTCATCAATGTCGCCGAGAAGGGGACGGAAGCGGCGGCGGCCACGGCGACCGTCATGAACACTAGGGCCGTGCCCTCGGGCCTCTACGTCCATATCGACCGCCCCTTCCTCTATTTCCTGCGCGACCAGCCGACCAGCGCCATCCTGTTCATGGGCCGGGTAGCGGATCCCAGCCAAAGCTGAGAGCCGGCCGCCGTGCCAAGGTGACCACCACGACCCTTCACGACACCCGTGGCGGTGCCAAAACTCGATCGGGGAAAAACGTAGGGACTCTCGTGGGTTACGCATCGAGGGGATGAGGGGATGGACTTGCGGTCGGATCGTGGCCACGTCCTTCCGAGGCACG
The DNA here is from genome assembly GCA_963849735.1 of uncultured delta proteobacterium. Taxonomy (GTDB): domain Bacteria; phylum Myxococcota_A; class Polyangia; order Fen-1088; family Fen-1088; genus Fen-1118. Next base: position 55,602 of record CAWKJE010000029.1, on the reverse strand, counting down.
CGGCACTTGGCGCAAGTCGGGATTCGGCGGACAAACTGAGCGAGTGGCAGCAGAGCACTCGCCGGCAACGCCGACATCTGCCTTGCGTCAAAACGAAGCGCCGAGTGGCGCTACCACGGCGCTCGCGGCTGCCGCGCCCCGTCTCCACCTCCTGGTATGCGTCATGCCCTCGGCGATTTTTAGGCCACCGCCGTCACCAGAATGTTCGAGCCACCGGCACGGAAGTTTCACCAAAATGTTGTAAGTTTGTGGTGCCACAGGATCGCTCCGCTCACCTCACTCGGCCCGGACAGACCGCCATCCGGCGAGTCCACCCGGTCCCAGTCCTGAACGCGGCCAGATTCGCCATCGCCGCGTTGACAAGCCGGTCCGGCTCGCAAATGACCACTTGAACCGGATCGTTAGTAAAGGAACAAATATGGTACTTCATTACCCATATCTTGTAATTTCCGTAACAAATCATTTGCTGAACGTTGACGATCATCTCCGGCGAACTTCCGTATGGTCACGTCCGACCTGCAGGAGGTTCCCATGTTGCCCCACCATCGCAGATTCCATCTCTCGCAATTGCTCCCGCTCGGAGCCCTCGCAACCCTTGCCGTCTTCGCTGCTTGTAGCCAGCACGAAGACCCTGCTAGCGCTGGCAGCGCGGACTTGACCGTCAAGACGCTGCTCAGCGCCGCCAACGTCACCGCCGTGACCGCCACGATTTCCGGCCCCGCTCTTCCCGCGCCCCGTTCCGTCGCGCTGTCGTCGAGCAGCACCGGAACCTGGGGCGCTCTCATCGGCGCCCTCCCCGCCGGCACCGGCTACGTCTTCAACGTCAGCGCAACGGACGTGAATAGTGTCGTGCAGTACACCGGCGCCGCCTCCAACGTCACCATCGTCCCGAGTGTGGTGACCGCCGTTGTCATCACCGCCCAGCAGGCCGTGGCCCCGACGCCCTTCCAGAACTCGGTCCCCGTGATCGACGCCCTCGTCCTCTCGTCGACCAGCGTCGCTCCGGGCGCCACCATCACCGCCGCGGTCACGGCCCACGATCCGGACGCTGGCGACACCCTCACCTACGCCTGGACGGTCAGTCCCGCCAAGAGTGGTGTCTTCTCGGCCCCGACGGCCGCGACCACCAACTGGACTGCGCCGACCACAACTGGCGCGTACACCCTCACCATCGCCGTCACCGACAGCCACAGCGCGACCACCTCGGCCTCGGTTGTGGTTAACGTCTCGACCGCCAACGCCACGGGCCAAGCCTCCCTCACCGTCGACCTCAACACCTGGCCAGTGGTGACCAACATGGTCGCGGCGCCGAGCTACCTCGTCCTCGGACAGCCGACCAAGCTGACCGCAGTTGCCAGCGATTCGGACGGCGACCCGCTCACCTACGCGTGGACCAGCACCTGCGCCGCCGGCACGTTCAGCGCCGCGGCGGGCTCCGCCACCACCTTCACTTTGCCCGCTGGCGATACCGACGTCAGCTGCGCGTTCAGCGTTGCTATCAGCGATGGCCGCGGTGGCTCGACCAGCGGTCAGGTCACCCTGCCCGTCGGCGCTCCTGCTGCGGTGAGCTCTCCGGTCATCACGAGCAGCTCGCAGTCGCCCAACGCCGTGACCCCCGGCATGAACGTGACTTTCCAGGTCACCGCCTCCGATCCGCAAGTGAGCGCTCTGACCTTCACCTGGATTGCTGCCTCGGGCACCGTCTCGGGCCAGACCAACAGCGCCAATTCGTCGCAGATCACCTGGACGGCGCCCGCCGGCGCGTCGTCGACCTCCACGGTGTCCGCGGTGGCGACCGACGCCCACGGCCTGAGCGTCGAGCTCGACTTCCCGGTCACGGCTTGCGCGTCCCCATTGAAGTGGCCCTACCTCATCTACCCCGGCCAGAGCTCGACGATGGAAGTTCTCTGGCAGGACAACAACGCCGGCGAGTCGAATAGCATTCGCTGGGGCACCGACACGAGCTACAGCCTCGGAAGCGCGGTCGCGCCCGAGTTCGGCGACAGGCAGCACGCGTACACCATCACGGGCCTGCAGCCGGACACGAAGTACTACTACCAGGTTAGCGACACGACCGTCACCGCGTGCGTCTACGGCCAGGGCTCGTTCATCACCGCGCCGGCGGACAGCGCGACATCCATCCGCTTCATCGGCCAAGGCGACTCGCGCAGCCAGCCGTTTGCGCTCGACAACCTGATGCAGGCGCTCCGCACGTTCTACTCCCAGCCCGGAAACGCGGACTACCAGCGCTTCGCCATCCACAACGGTGACTGGGTGAGCACCGACGGCGAAAGCTACTGGACGAGCCAGTGGTTCGACCCCACCAAGACGGACATCGTCGCGTACACGGCCAACACGCCTATCGATGGCGTCAAGGGCAACCACGACAATGCTTCGGGCTACAGCACCACCTTCCCGAAGTACTTCCCCTTCCCGTACCCTGCGGCGACGCTCAAGGCCGGGACCGGGACCGGGACCAGCACCCCCGCCGCCTACAACAACCTCTACTGGTCCGTGGACTACGGCCCGGTCCACATCAGCTTCGTCGACGAGTACTCGTCCTTCGCGCCCGGTTCGCAGCAGTACACCTGGCTCACGAACGACCTCGCCACCACCACGAAGCCCTGGAAGTTCCTTGTCTATCACGAGCCGGCGTACTCCGCGGGCTCGGACGCCGACAACACTTCCGCCCAAACCTACCTCGAGCCTCTCATCACCCAGTACAACGTGGACCTCGTCTTCGCCGGTCACAGCCACAACTACGCTCGCACGGGTGCCTATAACCTGACCCAGGCCCAGGGCGACCAGATTGCGCTCAACGTCCCGCACATCACCAGCGGCGGTGGCGGCGCGCCGGTCTATCAGCCCGACATGACCAACACCCACAGCGCCTACCCGCACGTCCTCACGGCGTGGCCTGCCTTCGAGTTCGTGACCTTCGACGTGCAGCCCACGACGCTCACCATGACCGCCTACCAGGTCAACAACGTGAGCTTGACCGGCATCATGACGCCGGCCGCCCTGACCCTGTCGAAGATCGAGACCATCGTCCTCAATCACTTCACGAACGTGACGTCGCAGTTCACGGCGACGACGAGCGCGTTCGTGCAGGATCCGGCGACCGGCCATTACAAGGGCAACCTGACCCTCACCAACACGGGTGCGAACGTTGGCGGAGCCATCGACGTCGTGCTGGACGGTATCCTGAACCTGGCCGGTATCGGGAATGCTGACAACGAGTACAGCACCGCTAGCCCGCCGCTCGCCTCGAAGATCGCCCAGAATACCGGTTTGGCAACCACCGTCACGGTGGTCGATCAGACCGGCTCGAACAACGGCGAGCCGATGGTCTCGGCCACCAGCAGCGGCGTCTTGGCCGGCGGCCAGATCGTCGTTCCGCTGGAGCTCGACATGGGGACCGGTGGCATCAATCCGAACGCCGCCAGCTTCTTTAGCCCCGTGATCCTGCAGGAGTAAGTAGGTCGAATGACGGGACGACGGTGGCCTTCGGGCTCCGTCGTCCCGTTTCTTTTCCCGAACAGCCGTGCGCGTCAGCGACGCCGGCGCAGGCGCACCTTTGACGTAACCATCGCCTCCGGAGAGAGCCGGCACCTACTCGCCCCTCCGTCCGCGATTCTCCCCACGCCCGCTGCACAATAACGCGACCGAGCAACCGCTCGGGCAGGCAATCCGTCGTTTGGGTACGTCATTGCTTGTTGTTGGCATTTCGTCGCAAAGCTGTTGCTGAGTCTTGACGATCCAGTTACGAGAACTTCCGTAGGGTGACGGCCGAGTCGCGAAGGAGGTCACCATTTTGCTCGACCACATGACGGGACGACGGGGGCCTCCGCTCCCCGGCTCTTCGGCGATATCCGTGCGTTCGGTATTCCTGTCATTGACGAAAGGACCCGCGAAGGGTCCTTTTGCTCCCACGCGGACGAGCACACCCGGGCGAAGACCGTCTGTCCTCGCGCGAATCATAGCGACCCTTGCCATTGTGCCGCTGGCGCCCAGGCCCGCGCATGCTGCGACGGACGACCCTGCCGTCACCGCGCTACAGCAGAAGGCGCAGCAGGCCTATATCGAAAGGCGCTTCGCCGACGCGATCGCCCTCGACCTCGAAATCGCGCAACGCCCTGAGAGCCCGGCGCGCCACTATGCCGTGCAGATGCTGGGAACGCTGTACGAAGACAATGTCGTCGATGTCAACAACGCCATCCGGTGGGACCAGGAGTTCCTGGCGAACTACGCAGACGTTCGGCAGGCACCCTTCTACCGACAGAAGATCGCAACCCTCGAGAAGCTGCTTCCGCAGAAGGACATCTTCGCCTCCTACCAGAGGATTCGCTTCGCCCACCAGGGCGACGAGGTCCTGGTAAAGCAGCTCGAGGACCTGCTGAAGGAGCATCCCGATTTCCTCCTGACGGACAAGATCCAGGCAGAGCTGGGCTATGCCTACGCCCGCATGGACAAGTACAAGCAGAGTTATCTCGCCTTCAAGGCGCTGTCGCAGACGAGTGGCAAGCCACTGTCGGCCGAGAACATGAAGGCCTTTCGGGCGGCCGGCCTGCACTGGAACGAAACCTCGGGCTGGGGCTTCGTCGTTCTGGTCGTCGTGCTGGGGCTGTGGGGCGTGGTCCTCTGGGGGAAGCCGTGGCGACGGATCACTCGACGCTCGCTCCTTAAGCTCCTCATCCTTGCTCTGGCCTGGGTGGCGCTGAACGCGCTTCGCATGCCCTCCTTCCATTCGCTCGAAACGACGGGCTATCCGATTGTCGTTCCTGACACCGTGATCTACACGGGCGTCGGACTCAACCTGACCGTGATCGTGTGGCTCTTCCTGCTCCGGCGCGCGGCGTTCTGGCAGCGCTGGTCGAGGGCGGTGCGCCTCGCCGTGAGCCCGGTGCTGGTCGTCGTGATGACCTCGGCCGTTCTCTATCTGCTCGTGATCGAGCAGCCGAACGGGCCGCAGATCTTCGACGTCTTTGGAATGGTGTACCACCGCTGGGCCGAGGATCTCAGGCGTCACGAAGGTCCGGTGGCGCCCGCCCCATCCGTCTCCAATCCGGCCATTGTCAATCCAGCCATTGCCAAGAAAGGCGGCTCATGACGGGAAGAATCCTGAAGGTGAAGACCGGTTACAACCCGAATTCGAGCAGCATCGGGGTCGACATGGTCGGGTTTCTCACCATCGGTGCAGGGATGACGGTGCTCTTCAACCTCCTCGCGACATTCATCGACGGCATCCAGGTCAGGCAGCGCGCGCGACCGGCCGCCACCGACCAAGGGACGGCGGAAGGGGCAAGGGAAGGAAAGCCGGCGTGACCGCGATCCACCATCGCTTCGAGTCCTTTGGCGGAATCCTGGCCATGGAGGAGCCACCGATGCTGGTGCACGTGGACCGAGACTTCATGCGCAGCCTGGGCCATCAGTCTTGCGCGGCTTGGGAAGACGCGGAGACAGAACTGCTCAGCGCGCCGCTCGAAGTTCACCTGTCGGTGACCAACGCGTGCTCGCAGGGTTGCGGCCACTGCTACATGGATTCGGGGGCAAGCGACGCGGCCGAGCTTTCCTCGGAAGAGCTCCGGCGCGCCATCGACCTGCTCGCGAAGATGGGCGTGTTCCACGTTGCGCTCGGGGGGGAGAAGCGCTAGAGCGGCCCGACTTCTTCGACATCGCCGCGTATGTGCGCGGATGCGGCATGGTTCCCAATTTGACCACCAATGGATCTCTTCTGAGCCGCGAAACCGCCAAGCGATGCCGTATCTTCGGTCAGGTCAACGTAAGCATTGACTCCCTCGACGGCACACATGACGGCCGGGAGGCGCGGCTGGGCGCAGTAGATCTCTTGCGGGAAGCGGGCGTTCGCGTAGGTATCAATTGCGTGGTGACGCGAGAGGGATTGGGTGGACTACCAGACCTCGTCGCCTTCGCGAAGGACAGAGGTCTAGCCGACGTGGAGCTCCTCCGGCTCAAGCCCGCCGGGCGCGGGAAAAGGGACTACTTCGAGCGGCGATTGACCCGGGCTCAGAACGAGAGCTTCTTTCCGCTCGTCCGCGACGTGTCCTTGAGGCACGGCGCATTCCCCGTGAAGATCGATTGCTCGTTCGTTCCCATGTTCTGCTGGCATCGACCCGACAAGAGCCTCATGGAGCAATTCTCAGTTTATGGGTGCGAGGCCGGCAATGTCTTGCTCGGTGCGCGTTCCAACGGCGAGTTTGCCGGCTGCTCCTTTCTTTCCGGTCACGAATCCATCTTCGAATTGCCGACTCTCTGGCGGACGTCGGAGCACCTGGCCCGCCTGCGTGGCTGGATTGGGCGCGCGTCGGAGCCGTGCCGTTCTTGCGACTATCGGGACATCTGCAAGGGGGGCTGCCGCGCGGTGGCCGCCTTCGTGGTCGGTGATGCCTTCGCTCCCGATCCCGAGTGTCCGTTCGCAGCGACTGCAAGCGAGTGCGGTGAGGGGGCGTGAGCATGCGGAGGCGATGGCTCAGCGCCTTGCTGACGGCGCTGCTGCTGGCAGGAGCGGCCCCAGTCCTCGCCCACAACTTGCCTATGGGAGGATCGCGCTGGTGCTTCGGTCGGAACCGGATCGTCGGCAACATCGACCTCGGTCCCGAGTTGTTGCAGTCCATCAAGGGCATGACTGCGTGGCCCGATCCAGTCGATGGACTTTCGGACGAGCAGAGGCACCAAGTGGTGACCGAGGTGCTCCAGCCGTATCTCGATGACAAACTGTCGGTCACGGAGGACGGCAAGGCGTACCCGGTGAAGCTCGATAAGCTGGTGAAGAGCGGGAACGTCTACACGATGTGGATTGCGGTCGAGAGAATTCCTCTCGACCCGGCGCGGCCCGTCACCATCGACTACAAGCTGCTCTTCGACGAAACCGACGGCGCGCACGTGAATCTCGGCTACGGATACGGGTCCGACGCCACCGGTGACGCTTTGAAGTCGGTCTTCGACTTTTCACCGCCCGCGATGCAGTACACGTTCGAGGCATCGGCGCACACCTGGACGGTGATACCGCCGGGCGTCGCCAGGAGCGCGGCGCGCATTGCGAACACCGCCATCCCGGCGCGAAGCGCGCCCAGCGTAACTTCTCCCGGAAGAGCGGCGCTCGCACCGGCGTTCGCGACGCCCAGACCGCCGTCAGCCACGTCGCCACGCTCGACGTGGAAGGAGCTTTTTGCCAACGTCGGCCGTTTCGTCTTGCTCGGCATCGAGCACATCCTTTCGGGGTATGATCACATCGCGTTCCTCTTGGCGCTCGTGGTCGTCGCGCCCTCGCTCCGCTCCGTGCTGCCCATCATCACCGCTTTCACCGCCGCCCACAGCATCACCTTGCTCCTGGCTGCCCTGCGCGTGGTCAGCCTTGACTCCAGATTGGTCGAGTCGGCTATCGCGGTCTCCATCTGCTACGTCGCCGTCGAGAACCTATTCCGCGAGAAGGCGACGCGCCGCTGGCTTGTGGCCTTCTGCTTCGGACTCATCCACGGTTTCGGGTTCGCGAGCGTCCTGCAAAACCTCATCGTCGGCAGGGCGAACCTCGTCAGCTCGGTGGTCTCGTTCAACGTCGGTGTGGAGCTCGGACAGCTTCTGATCTTCGCAGCTCTACTTCCCCTGCTGCGCCTCCTCGCTGCGCTCGTCGCGCCCCGGAAGATCACCGTCGCCACCTCGGCCGCGGTCGGCCTGCTGGGCTTCATCTGGGTCCTCGAGCGAAGCTTCGACTGGAGGCTTCTCCGACTCTGAAGATTCTGCATGGCCACGCAGCATGCCTCGCTCCGACTGTGGCACTGATGTCCAAGCCGGTTCCCAGGCTAGCCGCCTATGTGTCGGATATCCAGACGCTGGAAGAAGGTGATGTCGCGCCCCGCACGGCTGCCAATGCCGACAAGGTCCTCAAACCCCTCCCGAGCGACCGGGTGGGGATGGGGACCAAGACGTTCATCGCCAAGGCCAGCGATCGGGGGCTTCTGGACAAGTCTCCGCAGGCTGTAGGCTTGCGAGGGAGATTTCCGTTGCAGAACCGTCTCAGATCGGACCCAAAGGGAATGGTTACTGTGCCCGCGATGCAACCCTTCTCAATTCTTCGCCGCAGGAAGCCATCATTTTCGGCGCGCAAGACAAACTCCTGGAAAGTGGCGGCTCTGTTGCTAGGGTTCGTGTTGGTCGGATCGGGCGTGGGCTGCGGTCTTGGTAGCTACGACGACCTGGGCGAGCCCGTCCCGGGCGACCGGTGGCCGTGGGTGTGTCCGGATGGCAGCGAGCCGAGCTCAGACGGAGGTTGCCCATCTACGGCGAGCACGGATGCAGCAACGGCTGACGACGCTTCGGATGCGGCTGCCGAAGGTGCGTTGTGAGCGGGTGCCGCGACGTCAGCGGTCGTCGGGACAACTCTCTACCGACGAAGGTGCGATTCGGAGTGACCCTGGGACTGTGCTTGGCCGCCTGTTGGCCACGCCCAGCCACAGCCCAGGAACCGCTCGACGGGGGGCAAGAATCGGCATCTCAAATCTCGGCCGGCAGCACGGACGGCGGCCAGACCGACTTGCCGCCAGCGCCAGCGGTCGCGCAAGATCCGCGAAGCTCCGCGGTCGGCGATGAAGATGGCGCACCGGCAGCGTCGGCGGCTGGTTCGGTGGAACCGGGTACCTACGTCACGGTGGTGCTCGGCCGAAGGGAAGGGACAACCGGAACCAGTGAGTCGGTGCTATCGCGGCAGACGATCGCATCCCTGCCCGGGGGCGACACGCAGCCGCTTGCCTACGCGCTGGCGACGCAGCCCGGGGTTGTCGCGGACACCTTCGGATTCGGGCTGCACGTGCGTGGCGCCGATGGCGGCCTGCTCTACGTGATCGACGGCATTCCGCTCTTGGCCGCTCCGCTCGGGGAATGGGACGCCGCGAGGGGCTTCATCCCGACGAGAATGGTGCAGAATGTTCGCATCCTGACGGGTGGCTTCCCGGCAGAGTTCGGTTCTGGGCTTGGCGCCGTGATCGACATAACCACACGCCACGCTCTCGGTAGCCCAGCGGGGGAGGTTCAAGCCGCCTACGGATCCTACGGCACGACCAACTACGCCCTCAACTATGCCCAAGAGATCGGAAAGCTCAGCCTCTTCATGGCCGGCGATTTCCAGAACACCAACCGCGGACTCGACCCGCCGTCGGTGACGCCCATTCTTCACGACGGGATGACGTCAGGCAGCGGCTTCGCTCGCCTCGATTACCAGCTGCGCGAAGCCGACCACATCGAGCTCGTCACGACTTTCAACCAGAGTCGGTTTCAGGTTCCCATCGACCCGACGTTGCTGCCGCTTGCGCAAGCCCCAGCGGGAGCGGTCCGTGGGGCCGACGCCTATGGTAACGATCCTCCGCCCTTCGTGCCTTACGATGCCAACCCCATGGAGAGCGAACGCAATGTCTTCGCGGCGCTTGCCTACAGGCATACCAGTGCTGCCGCTACCTGGCAGTTCGCCCCCTTCTTTCGCGAAGCCTATGGAAACCTCACCTGTGATCCCGTCCGATCGCTCGGCCCGACGGCGGATCCGGGCTCCACCTGCAGCGACGTCCGCAGGGATGTCCTTCACGGAGGGGGGCTGGCCGAGCTTACCTGGGCAGCCGGCGAACGGCACATCTGGAAGACCGGCGTACTGGTCGATGCGGCCCGTAGCAACGTGGATTACACCGCCTACTTTCGCGACGATGCCGCGGCTTCCGGCGGCCCAGACCCGGCACAAACGCTGTCGGGCAGTGATATTACCAATGTCGTCAACGCCGGGGCGTTCGTGCAGGACCAGGTTCCGCTTGGAAAATGGACAATCCTCGCTGGCCTCAGGCTCGACATCGAGAGTGCCGCCTTCGTTCACAGCGACGAGCCATCGTTGTTCCTCGTTGGGCCAAGCGCCCGCCTGGGTCTCGGTTACACCGTCACGAGCAACCTCACCCTGCACGGGTTTGCCGGATACCTGTGGCAACCACCGAGCACGATCGATGCCCCCGTCGCAGGCCGCATCCTCATTCCTTCCCTGGCTGGGCAGATTCTTCCCGTCGACATCAAGGCCGAAAAGGACTGGTCTGCCGAGCTGGGCCTCACCGGGCGTCCGTTCCAAGGTTTGACCTTGGACCTCACCGGCTGGGGTCGCATCGCCGTTGACCAACTCGACCGCGTCAACGTCGGCACCACCAACCTCGTCGCCAGCTACAATTTCGAACGCGGCCGCGCGGCCGGGGCCGAAGCCTCGTGCAGGCTCAGCCCAAGCCGCAACGTCGACGCTTTCGCAAACGGGGGGTGGCAGCTCGCGCAGGGCTCAGGCATCAGCTCCGAAAAATTCCTTTTCACTCCAGACGAGATCGCAGATAAGAGCTGGGTGATGCTCGACCACGTGCAGACGTGGACCGGAAACCTCGGCGTCGACCTTCACGACATCGCCGCCAGCACGCACGTGTCGACTTTGCTAACCTACGGCAGCGGGATGCGTACCGGCGCCGACAGCGACAAGACGGTGCCGTCGCACCTGCTCGTCGACCTCACGCTTCGCCACCGTTTCGACCTCTTCCGGCACTCGAACCCCGAGATTGCCATCGACGTTTTCAATTTGTTCAACCAAGTCTACGCCTATCGAATTGGCACTGGCTACGTGGGCAGCGCCTACGGCCCACTGCGGCGAGTCTTCGTGCGCCTCGCGGTTCCTTTCCCTTGATTCAGCGATGGCAAACTTCCGGCTGTCATGCGGAATCTGCGCCGCGGTCGCCGCAGGCGTGGGCTTGACGGCCGAGGCGTCCGCGTATGCCGAGAGTGCCACAGGCGTCGACGGGGGAAGCATCGACGCGGGCGTCGCGGAACGCGCCCCTGTTCCCGCGTGCGCACGTATGACGCCGCCCACGCCCATCGAGCCGAGCCCGCCTGCAACCCCGGCCAGCCTGGCGGAGATGCCCGAAGTGCTGGTCCGCGGGCGCGCCGAGGATATACTTGGCGTGGCGGTCAGCGCTTCCGAGGGCGCTGTCGGCGAAGAGGATCTCAAAGACCTTCCCCTACTCCGCCGCGGCGAGGTCATGGAGACGGTTCCCGGCCTCGTGGTCACCCAGCACTCGGGCGACGGCAAGGCGAACCAGTATTTCTTGCGCGGCTTCAATCTCGATCACGGCACCGACTTCGCCTTTTCGGTGGACGGCGTGCCCGTCAACCTGCCGTCGCACGCGCACGGACAAGGCTATTCCGACTTGAACTTCATGATCCCCGAGCTCATCGACTCCATCGACTACAAGAAAGGACCGTTCTACGCCGAGGTAGGGGATTTCTCGGGCGCTGGCGCAGCCAACATCCATCTGGTCGACACCCTCTCGCAGGGAACCCTCAACCTGCAGGGCGGGGAGTATGGCCTCCTGCGCGGCCTGCTGGCGGCGTCTCCGAAGCTGGGTCCGGGCACCTTGCTCTATGCCTTGGAGTACAACCACTACAACGGCCCGTGGGTGGTACACGAGGATTCCAACCGCTTCAATGGACTGTTGCGGTACCATTGGCTTCAGGCCAAGGATGACGTTGGCGTCACTGCCAGCGTCTACGTCGCGCCCAACTGGCATTCCACCGATCAGGTCGCCGAGCGGGCGGTGGACGATGGCCTCACCAGCCGCTTCGGAACGCTTGACGCTTCGGACGGCGGCAACACGGCGCGAGGTGGTCTGTCGCTCCATTGGCTGCATACCCACGATGACGGCACGACATCTCTGACCGTGTATGGCTTCTATTACCGGCTCAATCTCTTTTCGGATTTCACCTATTTCCTCGTCGATCCGGTCAACGGCGACCAGTTCGAGCAAATCGACCGGCGTTACGTCGCCGGCGCGCATGTTACGCGCACCTGGAACCACACCTGGCTCGGCAAAGACGTCGAGAACACCGTCGGTTTGCAGATTCGCAACGACTACCTGCCCTGGTCCGGTCTTGACCACACCGAGGCGAGGGAAGTGATTGGCGTCTATATCAACGATCGAATCGAGGAGCTGGGCGCTGGCGCCTACGTCCACAACCAGATTCAGTGGGCGAGCAAGCTGAGAACGCATCTCGGCCTGCGCGCGGATCTCTTCGCGGTGGACGTTCACAGCGACAACCCCGCCAATTCGGGGAACGCGACCTCGGCGATTGTCAGCCCCAAGGCGAGCGTCATTGCCGGGCCGTGGGACAAGACCGAGATCTATCTAAGCCTCGGAACCGGCTTTCACAGCAACGACGCGCGCGGCGTGACCGCCACTGAAAGCGCGACGGATCTGGCGCCCCAGGCGAAGGTTCCGCTCCTGGTGCGCACCGAGGGAGCCGAGGTCGGAACCCGGTCTTCCATGTTGCCAGGGCTCGTCAGTACGCTTTCGCTGTGGTATCTGCAGTCCAACTCGGAGCTGACCTTTGCGGGAGACGCTGGCGACACGCAGCCTTCGGCCGCGAGCCGCAGGTTCGGTATCGAGTGGGCCAACTTCTACAAGCCCCTGTCCTGGCTGACCCTTGCTGCGGATGTGGCGCTTTCCCACGCGCGCTATGTGGATGGGCCCGCGGGCCTCTACATCCCGAATTCCATCCCCGTCGTGGTATCCGGCATCGTCAACGTGGAGTCGCCCGTCGGCCTCTTCGCCAGCGCGCGCGTGCGGGCGCTCAGCTCGCAGCCCCTGGTCGAGGACAACAGCGTGCGACAGCCGGCCCTGACCATCGTGGATGCCAGAGTCGGCTATCGACGTGGCCGCTACGAAGTTGCCATCGACGGGCTCAATCTGCTCGACGTGAAGGGCGACGACATCGCCTACTACTACCAGTCGCGGCTCCCAGGCGAGCCGGCCGACGGCGTCAAGGACATGCACTTTCACCCTACCGAACCCTTCGAAGTTCGGGGCGGCCTGATAGTACACTACTGACGTAAATGGCGTCGCGTCTCTCCTCCACCGGCTCGGCCTTGTCGGGCCGCAGGCGGGCCTTGCTCGGTGTTGTTGTCTCACTTGGCGGCCATGCCCTGATCGTGGGCGCCACCACGCTGCTGCTGGCTTCCCCTGTGGGGCGGTCGCCGTTGGCAAGCGCCGCCATCGAAGTGGCGCTGGTTGAAGCCCCCGTCGAGGCCGCTCGCATACTGCCGCCCGCCGATCAGCCCGCCTCGCAGCTGGCCGCCGTCTCTCCCCGCACTCCCCTTGCAAACCCACACGCCCAGCCTCGTCTGAAGGCGCGCTTGCGCCCCCCTGCTGCATCCGCCCTCGCTCCTGGCAGCGCGAGCTTGGACATGAGCGAAACTGTGTTGCCGGTTTCCGCCGCTCCGGTTCCCCACCAGGCGGTAGCCCCTGCCCCGCCGGCGGCCCCCACGGTCCCAACCGCATCACCCAAGTCGGTTTCCGTGGTAGCCGTGCCACGCTACCGCAGCAATCCCGCGCCCGAATACCCCGTCGCCGCAAGACGCAGACATGAAGAAGGCGAAGTGCGCCTGCGGGTCACGGTCAGCCCTGAGGGACGGCCTCTGCTGGTTTCGATCCTGCAAAGTAGCGGACATCCCCTGCTGGACCAGGCGGCCATCGAGGCCGTGCGGGGATGGATGTTCGAACCCGCACGCGAGGCAGGTCGGGCCGTAGAAGATCGCGTGGTGGTGCCGGTTCGCTTCTCGCTTTCCCACGAGTAGGAGCCTCGCGCTATCTCCCGGCTACCCTTCGAGCACATCCCCTCCTGCCAATGCCCCAGCTTGGGGGCGCCCACAGCGCTGGACCGCAAGGCGCTAGCCAGGCCGTTCGGCGCTCCTCTTCGCGCGGAACTTCACCTCGGGCAGGCCCTCGAAGTCCGCATCCTGCGTCCACAAGGTAGCGTCAGATTGTCTCGCGGTCGCAAGCACGACGCTATCGGCAAGGGCCAGCTTAGCGTCGATTCCGATCTTTGCCGCCACGAGCGCCAAAGCGGAATCCAGGTCCACGACGCATGCGCGCTGCATCAACGCCACTACCTGAAGTGCCGGGCCTTCACCACGCTGCTGACAGACTCTCTTGAATACCTCAAGAATGCAGATCGTCGGGACGATCAACTCATCGGTCGCTTCGATGGCCGGCGCAAAGAAGCCCGCGTTCGGCCCGCCGGCGAAGTACTCAAGCCAGGCCGAAGAATCGACAACGTTCACACCCGATCCTTTTCGCGAGGTACCGTGGTGTTGATTCCTTTCAAGAAGCCACGCATCGACCGCGCCGTCCGGACAGGAATGAACTCGATACGATCTAGATACTGCAGCGCTTCCACCTTCTGTCCGGGCTTGAGCCCGAGCGTCTCACGGATTCGCAGCGGGATGACCACCTGGAACTTTGGGGATAGCGTAACCGTGGACATGGGACCCTCCGTACAACGACATCCTTATCTATCACACACTCGTTGTACGGGCAAGGCTGGCCAACATGCCGTTGCGCAAGCGCGCGCCCTCGACCGACGCACTGACGTTGCTGCGGCGGGATTGCCTGCTGCGCAATCGGAGTGACCGTCGGCCGTTGAGCATCGCCATGATCGCGAAGCTTAGAAACAAGCTGGGCATATCGGCCGACATACCGATCGGTCCCGAGCGCCACGCCGTTGCCGCGCACGAAATTTTGCCACCAGACGCAGTCTAGCGCTTAGCCTTCCACTTGACCTTGGGCTTGGCCGCGAAGCCTTCACGCCGAGGACGGACAAAGGGAGCATAGAACGGAGTGCGCCCCCGTCCTGTCCAGAAATTCATCGCGGCGGATTTTCGCACGAATTCGCGAGGAAATGGAGATTGGAAAAGGTGGCCCGGCACGAGCAAATGCCTCCGTGATGCTCCCGATGACCCTGCGATTCCTGATCGCCATGATCGCCTCGGCGTTCAAGGATCGCGCGCAGCGCAAGTGCGTCTACTTGGAGGAAGAGGTACGCGTTCTCAAGGAGCAGGTCGAGACTCTGTCCCGGGGCAAGAAGTTGACGTTCACTCCCGAGCAGCGCCGTCGCCTGGCCATAGCTGGCAAGGAACTCACTCCCAAGGAGCGCAAGGAGTGTTGCCACCTGGTGAAAACGGAGACCATTCTGGCCTGGTTTCGCCAGCTTGCAGCAGGAAAGTACGACAGCTCCCAAGCCAGGCGTGGCTGTCCGGGGAAGCACAAGGACATCCGCAAGCTCGTCATCAAGCTCGCCCTTGATAACCCATCCTGGGGCTATACCAAAATCAGGGACGCGCTACGCACCGGGCTGGGGATAGAGATCGGGCGCACCACGGTGGCTAACATCCTGGTCGAGGCTGGCATCGAGCCGGCGCCGGAGCGAGAGAAGAAGCGGACGTGGAAGCAGTTCATCAAGGCGCACTGGGATTCGTTCTACGCATGCGACTTCTTCACTGTCGAGACGCTCGGGCTCACCGGGACCGTCCGTTACATGGTGTTCTTTGTCATGCAGGTCAAGACGCGGGCGGTGGAGATCGCGGGGATACAGATAGCTCCCGGCCAAGAGTGGATGAAGCAGGTGGCGCGGAATCTCACCGACGTGGTCGATGGGTTTCTGCCCAGCGCTGCATACCTGATCCACGACAGAGACCCGTTGTTCACGAAGGCATTTGAGGACATCCTGGAAAACCAGGGCGTGAAATGCGTGAGGATCCGGCGCACAGTCCCAATTGCAACCCACACGCGGAGCGATTTGTCGAGACCCTAAAGTCCGAGTGCTTGAATCACCTCATCCTCTTTGGCGAGCGCCATCTCCGCCACGTCGTCAAGGAATTTGTTGCCCACTACCATCGGGAACGCTTCCATCAGGGGCTCGGTGGGCAACTTATCGAGAGGCAAGCGATGTCGCCGAGCACAGCTGGAATGAGTGGCAAGGTCACTCGACGCTCGCGCCTCGGTGGAATGCTAAACTTCTACTACCGCCAGGCCGCTTGAACCGGCGCGACGGCGCGACGACTTTATGGACACCACGGGTTAAGTCGAGCAAGAGCCGCGATTGTACGGCAAGTGATGGGTCCCGCTACTGAGCTTCCTTGCGAATCCCGAGGGCGCGCCAGAAGCACGGATGCACTTCCACCCTGGTCCGGTCGTCGATCTCCGCGCGAGAGACAGATCTGCCCTCGGTCGCCCAGCTCGTTGCCTCATAGCTCTCAATCTTCAGTCCGACGAGGCCTACAACATAGAAGACATACATCACCTCTCGACGGAATGGCTCCCAGCCGCCGCTCTCCTCTATGCCCCAGGCAGCTCGCGCGAGAGAGTCTTCTTGCAGTGGCCCCTTCGCGGCATCCGTGCAGAAGGCAACGCACTCGTCATCGGCCAGCCCCCCCACCCTGAATCGCCTTGGGCGCTTCTTCAGCAACCTAGTCGCAAAACAGGCCAGGTTAGGGTAATCGCCGGACCATTCGTCTGCGAGAAATCGGAGTCTGTCTCTTGAGTATTCGCCTTCAGCCTCCTTCAGGCGCTCGATGGACACCCTTGGCTGGTCGATGCTCTTGCTGATGCAGGCGTTGAAGAACTCGATTATGTCCCTTGGGCGCATCAGGGTTCTCTTGATCAGGTAGTCGAGGATTGGAGTCCCGTCGACGGCGTCGGGCAGCACATCACAATGGGTTACCGGGGCCTTTGTATAGCGGCGACGGACGAGTTCACCGATCCGCTTGTCCAAGACCTGGGCCAACTGGTTCTTGCTCCACGCAACTTTGATGAAGGAAGCCCGGTATTTCTCTTCCTGGAAACCAGGGTCTCGGGTCACCCGGAACACCCGTTCGATCAGATCTCGCCGAAGAGCGACGATGAGCTTGGCATTCCGGATCTTGAAGAAATCCCTGACAACCTCGAGCAGAGCACGGATCAGCTTGTACCTCACCTCATCCTCAACCCATCTCTCGTCCAGCCGGTCGATGATGATGTAGTACGGTTTCTGAGGGTCGTCGAGCAGACCGTCGATCATGTCGAGGACTTCAGAAAGCTCCCTGATCTGAATAGCATTAACGACGTGCTGAACTCGGTGCACAACATCGGCCCGTTCGTCCTCGGACAGCTTCGATGCGCCATGTATACCGATATCGAGAATCTGTGCTGCCTTTACTTCGGCCTCCAAAGTCTGCTCCAGTTTTCTCGTCACCTCTCGCGTTCTCAGCTCGGTCTCGATCCAAAACGAAGGCCCGTGCTTGTCGAGGTAGTCGAGAGCTCGCTTTCGCCTCTTGTCCTGGTCGCTGTCCCCCTTCAACCAGCCCCTTATTCTTTCGACGACCGATTTCTTGTCTTCCTCGGATCGCAGATGAAACCTAGTTTTCAGAAGCTCCACCACGAAGACGTGCCGCCACAGTAACTTGAAGAATGGATCGAGAGTCACGCCTATCTGTTGTACAAACCGCAAGATGTCCGAGTTCGAGATGTATTCGAGCGCCAGCGCTTCAGGCTTGACCTCGATTGCGCGCTCCCCAACCTGCTCCTTCAGTCTGATTAGCAAGGCGCTCTTTCCGGAACCGGTCCTCCCGACGACGATGCTCTTCTGGTCCGAGCAATCTCGAAGGACTGCTATGTCTCCCGTGTCTACGAAGCACTTGGTCAGGTACTCAAGATCTCGCTCCGCATCTGGATCGCCAACGCTGTCGAACCGTCGAAACCGAAACTCGTCCATAGCATCTCCGTGACTCGGCCAGGTTGCTCTAAGTCATACCCCCGTCCAGGCGGATCGAGGACCGACGGGTCTTCCCCGTCCTGGCTTCTTTCTCTTGGCCGCTTCCTGCTGGGTTGGGCCCATTGCCAGCTACCGATTGTACCGGTAGGAGCAGCTTTCAGGAAGGATGTCGCCAGGACCCCGTTGCCCCAGCGCACTCGTCGCCACGAGACGCCCGGCGCCATGCCATGTCGCCCAGCTGTTCGATGACGATTGCGGGCGGCGGACCCTAGGACCCGATGCGCCAAAGCGCGCGGTGGTCTGGAACATCTCTAGATTCCATGGCTTCAAATTCCTCCACCCTGCAAGTCCTTCGAGAATGCCCAAGCCACGGGCTGTCGATCCGACGCACATGGGCAAGCTTGCAAAGTTGCCCAAAGCCGGCGGCCAGACAACCTCCGGGTAACCGTCGTCGACGCCTGCTGCTGAACCATCTGTATCCGCAAATCTCGGGTGCGACAGCAAAGGGGACTAGAGGGCGGAACCGACAGGCAGTTCGGGCGGAGATACGAGTGAAGGACGGCGGGGCCGCCTCAAGCGAGGACCCCAGCCCATCGGAGGGGAGGACACGCGATAGTGAGCACAGCGCCAAGGACGACGAACCGCGCTACCAATCCACATACCGAGGATGGTTGTCGTCCTCATGACGCCCCCTCCTACTACGCGACGACCCGCGAAGCCGCGACGATCCTGAGATATCGCTCTCCCAGCGCGATCAGGAACTTGGTCCTGTCGGGCCAACTCGTTCCCGCAGGCAAACGAGGCCGCACCTACCTCTTCCGTCTCTCGGACATAGACGATATGATCCGCGGTCATGGCGCTCCCCTGACCCGGATGGGAGCAGAGAATGAAAGCGAGATATCCGGGTATCGAGATTATGGTCGACGGCCGCAAACGCATCCGGCTGCGAGCCGTGGACCCACGAACGGGTCGGATGAAGGAGATAGATCGAATCATCACGGGAACGGTGGAGGAGGCTGCGCGGCTGCGGCAGACGTGGATGCAGGAAATCCACAACGCCGAACAGGTGGCCAAGGAGGTTCCGAGGCTGCGGACCTACGTGCAATCGTGGCTCGCGTCCAAAGCGCTCGGGCTCAAGGCGTCGACCGCAAGGACCTACGCTGACCTACTCGGTGGATACGTCCTGCCCCATCTCGGGGATTTCTTCATGGACAAGCTCACCGACGCGGACATCAGGGAATAGCAAGCGAAGCTGGCCAAGCGCCTAGCCGGCGCGACCGCCAACGGTGCGCTGGTCATGCTGAGGATGGTGATGGCGGACGCCGTGGTCGAATACCAGCTGCCACGAAATCCGACAGAGCGGGTGCGACGCTTGCCCAGGCGCAAGTTCACCGACGAGGAGCCCAATCTCCTGACCGCAGAGGAACTCGGGCGCCTGATGAAGGTGTTCCGCGACCATGAGCCCCAGCACTACGCGCTTGCCATGACTCTGGCCATGACCGGCGTACGTTCGGGTGAGGGCACGGCCTTCCGGTGCAGCCGTGATCGGCAGTGCGTCAATTCACCGACGGTGAGGTGGTAGGCTGCAAATTCGCGTTGGGGCAAGCGCGAGCCTTTGGCGCGCTCCGTCTTGCCAAAAATCGCGCGGGCAAGAGAGGAATTCCCGTTCTATCCACAGGCCAATCCTGTTGAGAGAGGAAACAAGAAACGGGTGGCGGGCGAATGGCTTTCGCCCAGGAAACCCAATCTCCCTCAACAGGAAAGGCACGATGAAACTACGACAAAGAATCAGGGCAGTGCAAACCTATTTGCGCCAGCGAGGAGAAGCGTTGTCCTTCGAGGACATTCGCGACCCTCGCAGCGCGCGCGGCCAGCGCTGGTC
Organism: uncultured delta proteobacterium; assembly: GCA_963849735.1. GTDB lineage: Bacteria > Myxococcota_A > Polyangia > Fen-1088 > Fen-1088 > Fen-1118. Next base: position 36,119 of record CAWKJE010000029.1, on the reverse strand, counting down.
GGTCGGGGCGCTCTTGAGCACGGCCGTGTTCTCACTGATGACCATGGCGCGTAGCTTGCGCGGAGCGGAGCGACTCAGTGAAGACCTGGTCACGGCGCAAAGGAAACGCGGCATCACACGGCGGGTGCCTGACTCGACCCTGGGCGACTTTCTAGCGGTGCTGGACCCGCAGGGACTCCGGCGGCACCTACACCGGCAAGTGTTGGCCGAGCACCGGCGCAAAGCCCTGGAGCCCACCGTGGTGCCCATTCGGGCGATCAGCATAGACGGCAAGACGGTGGCGACGCTGGCGGAAGAGGCGAACAAGGATTGCCAGAAGCAGTCTCCGGAGGGACAAGATCCCTACTGGCTCTATCGGGTGGCGAGAGCCACCCTGGTCTCGTCGTCAGCAGCATTGTGCATCGACCAAGAAGCGATACCGGCCGAGACGAACGACATGGGGGTGTTCGCGAAATTCTTCGCCAGGCTGGAAAAGACGTACCGACGGGCGGACCTTTACGAATTGGTCAGCACGGACGCGGGCTTCACATCAGAAGCCAACGCCCGCCAGGTGGATGAGGCAGGCAAGGCCTACATGATGGCCATCAAGGGCAACCAGCCGGAGTTGCACAAGGAAGCGCAGCGGGTCATGTGGAACACGGCCAAGAGCTGCCTGCCAGAGGCAGAGATGGACTGGGAATCGGATTCATCGCGCGGGTGGATCAAGCGCCAACTGTGGCGAACCAGTGAGATGGCCGGCTGGGGAACCTGGTCCCATCTACGCCAGGTGTGGCTGGTGCGTGTCCTTGTCAGGGCCAATCGGGAAGCGCCCGAGAGGGTCCTTGAAGAGCGTTTCTACGCAACCAATCTTCCGACCGGGCGCCTGAGTGGCGACGCCATCTTGAGATTGGTCAGGGCGCACTGGCGTATCGAGAACAACTGCTTCGGGCGGCTGGACATCGAGTGGCAGGAAGACCACGGACGCTGGGTCCATCGCGGCAACGGGCTGCCCGTCGTGTCGCTCCTGCGCATCATCGCCTACAACCTGCTCGAGATGCTGCATGCCGTGCACCTTCGCTCCAAGACAGCGCGTAAGGCCGCGTGGCAGCAGCTACGAGACTGGGTACGCGACGCTCTAGTCTGGTCTGCGGAAGGGATGCCAGACCTTCCCGAGGTGTGTGCCACCACACCCTGATCTCGCCCGCCACTCGTTTCTTGTCGCCCACAACTTGATTTTGTAGCCATCCCGATGGGGAAAGGGGCCTCCTTGCCCATCTGACGCATCCCTCCCACTCGGAAGCTCGCCCTGGTCTGCCGCTACGAACTTCCGGGCACCCCTGCCTTCCGGTGGGGAGACATTGACGAGGAAGCCGGCGTGATACACGTCAAACGCGCGCAGTGGTCCGGGGTGGTGGACAGCACGAAGACGGGAACGGTGCGGTCGGTCCCATTGGTACCTGAGGTTGCCGCGGTCATCCGGGAACATCGAGTGACATTGGCGGCGCAGGGATTCGGCGTGGGCGAATCTGACTGGGTGTTTCCCGACAAGGGAGGTGGTCTGCTGCCCAGGTGCAGCCTCCGCCATCCCATGGAGCGAGCACTCAGGCGGGCTAAGATATCCAAGCGTGTCACGCCGCATGGCTTGCGAAGGACCTTCAACAACCTGGCGCGTCAAGTAGCAGGCGATATCGTCACCCGCAGCATCACCGGCCACGTCACCGAGGCCATGACCGAGCACTACTCCCACGTGGGGCTCGGAGAGAAGCTGAAAGCCGCCAACAACATCGTCAGGCTGGTCCCCGGCCTCGCGAAATCCCATGCCGCACCTGCAAGTGGGGGATCGAGTGGGGGATCGAAAGACCCCAGCCCGAGCGAATCCGATGAGGCAAAGTCAGCATAAGAAAAAACCCTCGTGTTTACCGAGGGTTTCAGAGTGCGGTCGGGGAGACTCGAACTCCCACAGCCGTAAAGCCACCAGAACCTGAATCTCGATGCTGGCAGCATAATCCATAAGCAAATCGCCTATTTATAAGATCCGTGGCATGCGAAACAATTACTCCCGCCGTCGCATCGTCGTGATTCCACAAGGAAATTCGGAGTAACTTGAGAGCCCCAGGCCAGCACCGGCGCTGCCGGTTATCTCGCTACCTCATTGCGCCAAAGGCGCTTGCCTTATGCCGATCCCGACTCACCCAGGTATGATGACCCTCACCATGCAAACCGGTTTGGCCGACACCTCCCCTGCCGTCGAATCCCGACGTATCGACGGGTTTCGGCAGATGACGCCAGCCAAGAAGTTTGCTCTGGTCGCGGCCTTGACCCGTAATGTCCGCCAGCTGGCTCTGGCGGGGATCCGAATGCGATGCCCCCGCATCAGTGACCGCGAAGCGACGCTGAGGCTGGCAGCGCTCAGTATCGACAAAGCCACGATGGCTCGCGCGTTTGGCTGGGTTCCCGGAGGCCATTGAGCCCTACTAATCCTCCAATGGCCACACAGGAGCCGATCGAAATAACAGTGCTCGTGGCGGCGATCCTCGAGCGACTGGGCGTGGAGTACTTGGTCGGTGGCTCCCTGGCCACTTCGCTCCACGGCATCCCGCGTGCCACGCTCGACGCGGACATCGTCGCGGACTTGCAAATAGCACCGCCTCGACGGCCAAAGATGCAATCCGCCGGCAGAGGTCCTTCAACATTCTCCACCTTGCGATGGGTTCATTCTCGGACATCATAGGAGATCGCTATGCCTGCTACCGCACGTGACATGCTCATCGAAAAGATCGACCGTCTCCCGCCCGCCCGTGTGGCCGAGGTCGAGGACTTTGTCGACTTCCTTACCTCCCGAGACACAGATCGCGAGCTGGCCCAGGCCGTTACCGCGGCGGCCGCACCGTCCTTCGCGAAGATCTGGGATAATCCCGACGACGACGTCTACAACGACATCTGAGAGCCCGGAGCTCCATGCCCTACCGCTTCGGAGACGTAATCGTCGTTCCCTTCCCTTTCACCAACCACAGAGCCACCAAGAAGCGCCCCGCAGTTGTCGTCAGCTCCGAAGCATACCAGCGCGAGCGGCCCGACATCATCCTGATGGCCATCACCAGCCAGGTCCGCCCAACACCTACCATCGGAGAAGCCACCGTCGCGCATTGGCAAGCGGCTGGCCTGCTCAAGCCATCTGTGATCAAGCCCCTCCTCGCCACCGTCGAGGCCAACCTGATCATCCGCCAGCTCGGCAAGCTCCACACCGATGACCAAGCCACCCTCCGCCAGATGCTCGGCACCATCCTCGGCTGACGCCGTCCCGCGTGCGCAAGGCGGCGGTAGAGCGTGCGCTCCATCGCATCAGATCCCGGTGTAGCTGGGCCTCGAAGTGGCGCTGCCCCGCCCTCGCCGCGACCAATCCTCGCAGCCGTGTGAGGCGCACTCCCTCTCGATGGCCAAAAAAAACCCTCGCAGTGCGTGCCCATTGCTACGGCCGTTTTGGGAGCGTTCGGTCATCGATCGGTATCATTGCCGCAAACAACCCGCCGCCACTGCACTGCACGCCGAAATATCTTCATCTCGGGTGCGTTGACTTTTCGTAGCCATATGGCTACAGTTTGATGGTGTTCGAAGTTCGGAAGACCGACGAGTTTGTGCGCTGGCTCGACGGACTGCGTGACGTGCGAGCGCGGGCGCGCGTCTTGGTTCGAATCGAGCGTATCGTGGCGGGTAATTTCGGTGATTCCAAACCGGTGGAGCAAGGCGTATCAGAGCTGCGCATCGACTACGGCCCCGGATACCGCGTGTACTTCACAAGACGAGGACCACGGATTGTCATCTTGCTTGTTGGTGGCGACAAGTCCGGCCAAAAGGCCGACATCAAGACCGCGGTCCGGCTAGCCAAGAATCTGTAGGAGCAACTCATGAAAAAGACCAAAACCACTCGCTATGACGTGGCCGAGCATCTAAGGACGCCCGAAGAAATGGCGGCTTACCTGGAGAGTGTGCTCGATGAATCAAACGGTGACGCGTCAATGGTCGCCAAGGCCATCGGCGATATCGCTCGAGCAAAAGGGATGAGCCAGGTCGCAAGAGACTCCGGCTTGTCTCGGGAGAGCCTCTACAAGGCCCTATCGGGTGAGAGAAGCCCTGGGATCGACACGATCCTCAAGGTCATCAGCGCTCTGGGCATCAAGCTGCATGCTGAGGCGCGGACATAGACTTCTCGGTGTTACGTCCGAATCGGTAGCGCATGCCCGTCTGGTACCAAAACTAGGTCGAGGAAAAGCATAGGAAATCTCGTGGGTTGTGGATGGAGGGGTTGGAGGAGGGGATGACCTTGCGGTCGGCTGGGAATGATGTAAAGGGCAGGTGAGCGCCGAAATAATTCGGTACGGTGTGACGGGATAGGCAATTCCGAGCCTGCGCGCTATGGTTTTCGGCCATGTTTCGTGAATTCGTCAAGGGCGGTCTTGCCATACTGCGTGACCTGGCCCGCGGCCGTGCCAAGCTGGTCGCCGAGAACGCCCTATTGCGGCAACAAGTCATCGTTCTCAAGCGAAGCGCGCCGCGTCCTCACCTCAAATCCCGCGACCGCTTCACCATCGCCACCATCACCAAGATCTTTCCCGTGTTGTTGGACGCCGTGGCCATCGTACGCCCGGAGACCGTGGTGCGCTGGCATCGTGCCTTCTGGCGACTGCTATGGCGTCGGCGCTCTCAACGGCCTGTCGGGCGGCCTCCCATCGATGCCGACACTCGAGCCCTGATCATCCGGATGTGGAAGGAAAATCCGCTCAGGGGTGAGGATGTCATCGCAGCCGAGCTCGCCAAGCTCGGATACCATGTGTCAGCCAGAACCGTGGCCAAGTACCGGCCGGCGAATCTGCCGCGAGGGCGAGGCCAGAAATGGCTCACATTCGTCCGCAATCATCTCGGCCAGACCTGGGCCTGCGATTGGTTCACCATCGTCAGCTTGAAGTTCCACCTACTCTACGCCTTCCTCATCTTCGACTTGAAACGGAGGGAAATCGTCCACATCGGTGTCACGTCCCACCCGAGCGCGCAGTACGCGGCGCAGTCGTTCGTCGAGGCCGTCTCCGACAGAGACGACCAAGCTCCCCGTTTCCTCGTCCGTGACCGCAACTCGATCTTGGGGTGGAATTCGGCCGCAGGGTGAAAAGCTGGGGTACGAGGTGTCTCCTAACACCGCGCCGAGTACCCCAAGCAAACGCGTTTTGCGAAAGGGTGATCGGAACCCTCAGGCGGGAGTGCCTCGACAACCTGCTCGTTCTCGACGACATCCATGCCGAACGCATCCTGCGTGCATATCGCCGGTATTACCATGGCCGCCCCCATCGCGGGCTTCGGATGCAGGCCCCGGCTGGCGCACGATGGTTGCCGCCGGCGCAGCCTGTGCCAGCGAAGGCGGTGCGCAGCCGGGCGATCCTCGGCGGGCTCCATCACGAATATCAGATCGCTGCCTGAGCCCAGCACTGCCCATCACCGAGGTCAGCATCGCCCGCCGTCTTCGCGGCGGGCCAGGTGCGGGCACGTTCCCCTTGCCATTTCGCTGGTGAGCTCGGGCCGGTCGCAGCCGTGAGATCTGTGGCACCCAGCGCCACATCGGATCTTCGCCTCGAGCGTGGAAGTGGTCCTCCTCTTCCCGGCCGGACGAGGTTTCTGCGGCGGTCAGGGGGTGGAAGTGGTCGATCAGAGAGCCGAGACAGTCACGAGAGGCGGCATTGCAGTTAACGGCTAGAGATCACCATTTAACCCCACGGTGCGGCAATGTGCTTTCGTCAGCAATTTCACAGGTGTTGCATTTGTGCGCAGCAAAATCCAGAATGTCCTGACTCGTAGCTGGGAGCGATTGCGCATGTTTCGTTGGAAGTCACCTGACGCCAGATTCGTCCGTCCGGGCCCCATAGGACTGCCGCAGGGCCGGCTCGTTGGGGGCCCTCATGCTGAGGATCATTCGGGCTACGTGCACAATCCTAACTGGCCCATCGGGATCGGACACGAGATTGCCATGAACGAGCGACCGGAGCTGGTCGGTTGGGGATACGTGGGCGTCTTCGACGTAAAGCCAGAGCGCGGGGAAATGATCGCCGCCCGGATCCGCAGCGAGCTCGACCGGCCCCTGGCTCGACGTATAAAGGACTTCTTCAGGATAAAGGTGGTTCTTCCTCCACGAGAAGCGACCGTGTCTGACGTCCGATCGCTTCATGGGCACGACGTCGTCGTCGCCGTCCTCGGGAAGGGTGGCGAGGCGACTGCGATCAAGCTGTTTGAAACCGCCGTCGAATCTCTCCACTGCCGGATTGACTTTCCCGCCACGAAAGCCAGAACGATCAATGCCTTCACGTCCACCGGTGAGGGTGTCGCCGTCCACGGGGTTGCCGTCGTACCGGTCCCTACCATGTCGCTGTTTGGCGTCGATGATGTCCTGATAGGTAATCTCGCCGTTCATGAGTTCGGTCATGCGATTTCTAGGCTTGGTAGTGATGGGAGAGACCACGAGACCGGCGGTGTGATGCAGCCCGTGACCGGCACCAACGAATCTGCATTGCACTACACCGAGGCGTTCTTGGAACAGTTCTAATGTGTAGGGTTTGGCTCTTCCTGGGGATCTTGCTCTATGGTCCCGCGGCACCCCACAGAAGTTGGGTCTTTCGCTTCGTTGACTGCGTTCATCAAAGGACGTGCCCAGGAGTCTCCGACGAAGAGCTTTCGCAGTGGTCCACCAAACACGAGTCTCTCTATTGGAGCGCAGTCGAGGAAATTGCCAGGAAAGAGGCCTGTACTGACCGCCTTCTCAAAGGGAAGATGGCCTTCCAGTCAGAAGAACGACTGACACTCTTCTGCAAGAACGGTACCGTGCCAATCCCCTGGCTGGGCGAGAAGGAAACCGCCGAAAAGGCCCTTTTGCTTAAGGGCGTCAAGCACCTTGAGGTCTTCAAGAAATCGCGCGCGCTTAAGACGGATCAGGGGATAGGTGTCGAGATAAGTTCGGACTCCTATGTCAAGGTAGGAGAGGTGCTGAGGGACGAAGGCTCCGACACCTACGACGTTGTCGAGAGCAATGGCAGAGTCGAGATTCGGTTGGTCTTCGAGATAGCGATTTGAAGCGAGGCTCGCGCCGCCATGTACATAATAACGCGAGCGACGCAGCGTCGGGGCACGAGCATGAACGGTCAGCCGGTGAAGGGGTCCAGCGAATTCCGCCCTGCTGTGAGCGAGGACATTTTTCACTTCCTGTTCGCAACTGCGCCACGCTGGAAATTAGGAGGGAACTTGTGCCTCAGGCCGGGGCGCTTGCTGCCCGAGACAGCACTGGCATGATATCGCACGATTAACAGCTATCCGTGCCGCCCGGGCATTGCTCCTCGCCATGGCCAGCTCCGCTGGCACGTTGGCGCCGGTGCCAGAGAACATTTCGTCCGGCGTCTGCCCTCCAAACGCAGCGTGCGGCATCCTCGCGTTGTGCTCGGTGACGTAGAATTCTACAAGCGCACGAACGCGCGCCACCGTGTCTAGCTAGACTGTTCAGGAATAGCCACTGATGCTTCAGAGAACGCCAACAGGCCTCTACGATCGAGTTGGAAAAGGCCACCTCGACCTGCGCGAGAATGCGGTCCAGGCATGCACTAACCAAGATAGAATCTACGGCGCCATTTACATTTTCGACGCCGGAATCTGCGTAGACCAGCGGCCGTCCCGCGTAAACCAGGTGCTTGCCGGCCGCAAGCAACAGTTGGCAGGTGTTCGACGGGTCGAACCGCTCCGTCACCGCCCAAGCGAGGATCTTCCGCGAAAAGTTGTCCACCACGGCTTGAAGGTAGACCTTCGAGCTGTCCACAAGCTTGATGACCGTCGTGTCCACATGCCAAATTTCATTTGGTCGCGAAGCACGGACACCAACGGTGGGCTTGGGAGGATGGACGCGCTGTCGTGGTCGTCGCCAACCGCGCTCCCGGACAAGCTTTGCCCATGTTGTCGGCGAGGCGAAGACCTTGCCTATGCGTTGGGCATAACGAGCAAGGGTACCAAGCGGCATGTGCCTGTACTCAGGCGCCAACACCATGTCCTTGACAACAGCCACCTCGCTGCCGGTGAGTTGGCCGGGGCTTGTTCGCGGACACGAGACTCGGTCGGTGAGCTCGCAGGTTTTCTCTGCCCGGCGCCAAACGTAATAGCGCCCCGGTTCGAGGCCGATGATGTACAGGGCGGTGGCCAGGGGAAGGAAGGCCTCGGCGCTGGCGATGGCACGAAGGATCCCTGCCTTGGCCTTGCCCTCTGGGAGACGATTTCCATCCAGGGTGAAGCGGGACGCACGAAGCAAAGCGAGCAGGAGGCGAACAACAGCGGCAAGGACGCGGGCGCGCTTCTCCCAACGTGCACAAGAATCGAGCGCGCGTGGAAGGTCTTGGCTGGCCTGCTCGGTGGATACGACGGGACGGATGCCTCGTCGCCGCCAAGTGGCAACGGTGGAGCGGGGGATCTTGACGTGCCTTGGGACCGACATGGGGCCGCAGCGCACAACCTGTTCGCGAAGGCGATGGTCGTAGGCGCGCCGAGTTGGTGCTGCTGAGACGGAGAGCGTCATCATGGGAGTATGCCACCATGCGGCCAGAAAAAGCTCAATGATATCCACGGTGACGCTCTTGCGAACACAAAGTTCATAATGTCTCCGCACACAGCTGTGATATCCACGGCGGCGCTCTTGCGAACACAAAGTTCATAATGTCTCCGCACACAGCAGGGCTATACCCACACCCAGCCACCCACGGAGATCCCTGAAGCGCCCAATTATCTCGCCTTACACTACGGCCCGGTCCTAGCGCAACGCCCGCCGAAAGTGCTGTAGGTGATCTTGGGGAGGTTGCTGTTGCGGACAGCCGACCGGAGGTTAGAGGCGTCGACGTAGAAGTCACCGCCCCGGAGCACCCGGAGGGAGGCGGAGGCATCCGTAATGTCGGCGCAATTATTGCATGGCATTTGATAGGTGTCATACCAGTCCAGCATCCACTCCCACAGGTTCCCGGCAAGGTCGGACTGACCCCACAACCCGTCCCCTTTCGGTGACTTTGATCCGACGTTCTGTGTACCACTACACGAGCCGCCGCAGTAAACCGCGTAACTATCGCCTATTGTCGTCGAGGTTGCCGGGCTAGACCATGGATAGTACCGCTGCTCGCCTCCCCCGCTCGCCGCGTAGTTCCACTCCCCCTCGGTTGGAAGCCGGCCACCGTCCCACGCGCAGAATGCGAACGCCGTGTACCAGTTCAGGCAGTTCATCGGCTGGCTCTCGTTGCTACCTGCCGCGTCCGTCCACCTCTGATAGCCGGAATCGCACTTCACGGCAGCCTCCAGGCCAGCCGTGTCCACGGACAGATTCGTGTTCCACGTTGCGTCCCATCCCGAGCCCGTGATCAAAGGATTGGCCCCTGCCCCAGCCGCTGGCGGATTGGCCTGGGTTCCCATGCCCGCGTTTGCGAACTGCCGAAACCGGCCCACCGTGATCAGGTATTTGTCCAGATAGAACGAAGACACCGTCGCAGAGTAGCCCATATCCGTATCGGCCACCGCGTCGTAGCTCCGATAGTACGTCCCTCCGGGAACCAGCAAGCTCTTGCAACAACTCTCGCTCGACGTCCCGCACGTCGCGGTCAGGCTCGCGCAACTCGGAGGGCCGCCGCCGCTTCCGCTCGCCCCACCGCTGCTGGTCTGAACGTCTTGAGCCGCATCCCGTCCCACTGCTCCGCCCGCGGCCGTAATTCCACCAGCACTGGTCGCCCCACCGCCCGCTGCCGTAGTTCCACCAGCACTGGTCGACCCACCGCTCGCGGCCACCCCGCCCGAGTTCGTCATACCGCCCGTCCCGATCACACCGCCAGCACCAACCAGGCCGCCCGAGCTAGTCACACCGCCGGCACCAGTCATCCCACTTGTGGCCATAAAACCCCCGCTCGCCATGACGTTGCGCCCCCCCGCGTTGGCACCTCCCCCGTCGATACCGCCCACGCCACCTGGGCCGTTCGACGAGCCAGCCGTACCCAAAGGTGCGGCATCGCCGGCGCCTGTCGGGCTTCGATTCACGCAGAGGTTCGAATAGCAGACAAGCCCGGGATCGCAACCTCCCCCGGTGCTGCAAGAGCAACCCAGCGAACCGATGGAACACGGCTTCGGTGAACTGCTGCCCCCACAGCCAGATGCAACCATCGCTGAGCCCAACACCAAAAGAGCGATCACCACAAAGCAGCCACCTCCGGACAGTTTCATTGGCTATTCCTTTCCAGCCTGTAGGGTCTCGGGAGGGTTTCACTGACTATAATGACGGTCAAGTCCATATCATGGTACCACCACCGGAGCTGCCGGCGCGGTGCAGTTGAGATAGTGGGCGTCAACCCCGGAAGGATCGTGAATCGTGTCGCCCCGTGTGCTGCACACGCGGCAGCTGATTTCACGTCTCGATCGGCGTTCGGTGCGCCGCGCGTTTGCGACCCGGCGTGCCAGGTCGCCACCTCGGAAGTACCAGCGGTCCCGACTCCGCACGCCCGGCAGCTCATTTTGATCCCGTCCGCACTTTGCCCGTGGCGACGGCAGCTCGTTTCTCCGATCGCGACCCGCCGACGGACCTCAACCTCTCCGCCTGAGAGCGCGAATAGTCGATTCGGACAGACTGTTGCCCGACTTCCACGCACACCCAATTCCTCGCTCGCGGTCCCTGTGCCGCAGACCGTTGGGGAAAGACTGCGCTTGACCCGACCGCCGCTTCATAGTCGGCCCACAACAGCCAATGCCGCACCTTGCCACCACGCTACCTTCCATGTTAGCTGGTGACGCGGCGTTGCAGCGCAGGATCACCACGCGGTTGTTGATCCGCTCTAGTCACACGCGCCTACGGCGCCAGCCTCGCGCGTGCTCTCCCAATCTCCAGATGCATCGATTGCACCGCCAATCATGCAAAGCGTCGGCGCACAGCAGCCACAGCAATTTTCTATCTCGTAGCATTGCCGACCCGCGGGGCAAGTCCCCGTCGGTAAGTCCGGTGGCCCGACCAAAACGTCACCCACATTCCGACATGATTCCGAGATGCTCCAACAACAGCCGCCGGCTCCGATTGCGTCACTGGCCGAAACGCTGCCACTGCTGCCACCGGTTCCACCGGTTGAGGCTGGCCCACCGCGACACGCAAGCCCCAATGTAGCAATCATCCAAAGGGCGATTGGGACGGTAAGTCTACAAGACATACGCCGTATACTATCACACCAGCAGCATATGGCCCCTTCCGATTCCGCTTGCACGACAGACCTATTCGTCAGTCTCGACGCTAAGCCAATCCTTGCGCGGCTCCCACAGCCCACCTACCGGACATCGAAGCAGCGTTCCGGCACAGCACGATAAGGCCCCCGGGGTCGTCACCCTAGCTCCCTCCCAATACCGTCCTCGCGTGCACCGCCCTCCTGGTGCCCTCCCCGCTTCCTCGCTGGACTGCGAAGCCCAACTCGGCACCGAGCATGGCAGCCAACCTCTTGGCTCCTCGCCAGAGTTGCTCTTCCGCGGCCTCCACGTTGCGGTAGCAATCCTAGCGTGGCGGCTCTCCCTCCACCAAACCACGCCGGGCTCAATACCAAAACGGAGCTTCGATGAGCATCGGAGAAGACGCCCGCTCAATGGTACTGCCGATGCCCAATTGCCCATAGAAATTGTTACCCCAGGAGTAACCAGCTGACCCACCTATTGCGTACGTACTTGTCCCTCCTAACGCGAAGACTGGGAAACTATAGCCGCCGAACGAAAAATAGCCGGGAGTACTGGTATTCCCACCTACCTCACCATAGCTATTCTCACCCCAGCACACCAAAGTATAGCTAGTATATGGGTCTGCGCCGCCAAGGAGGGCGCACGTGTGATTCCCTCCGGCCGCCAGATTGCGATAGGACTGAGGCACGCTTCCGTTGACAGCAACCACAGTAGGGGATTGTTGGTCGTCCTGCGTGTCCCCGATACCAAGCTGCCCTTCAGCGTTAGCCCCCCAACACCATATCAGGCTTCCCCCGCTACCCCCAGGAGCCCACACGTTCGCGCAACTATGGCTGTCCCCAGTCACGACACTTGTTATAGTGTAGGCGGTTTGCCCGGCAACGGAAGGTGGAAAATTGGGAATTCTCTGAGGAGAATTCTCATTGGTGCCATAATTGGCTCCGAGCTGCCCGTGACCATTCTGCCCCCAACAAGCCACGGTACCATCCTGCAACAATGCACACGTGTGGTACTGTCCAAGGGCAACCTGAATAGGTGAGGCGTTGAGGCCACCCATAGCCACGGGAACAGGCATATCCCGCTCAACATTTGTGCCATCTCCGAGTTGCCCATAGTCGTTGTTTCCCCAGCACCAAAGCGTGGCCGTCGGATAGACCCCACCAATCGCGCAGGTATGCTGAAATCCAGCAGCGACTTGGGTTACGCCGCCAATACCAGTAACGCTTGCACCGGGCGCATTTGAGGAGTTGTTAGCTTGCCCGAGGCCAAGCTGCCCTCGGTCGTTACGTCCCCAACAGTAGACCGCCCCAGCCGCTGTCGCTGCGCAAGTGTGATCACCTCCGGCTGCCATTGTGACGATGGGCGACCGTGGAGCTGGAAGGGGATCTATCTCCACCGGTGAATTGTACTGGGGCGCTCTTAGAACTGCCTCTCCCAGCTGACCGTAGTCATTGTTTCCCCAGCACCAGGCGCTGTAATTGTAATTCGTCCCCTGTCCCACGACACACGCATGAGATGTCCCCGCGGCAATAACCGCATTGGGCAAAGGACCGCCCAAGGCGAGCCTGTCAATAAGCGCGCATTTCGGACTTCCCAATCCCGTTACCAAATCATAACCTGATGCCGCTGCAAAGCCATAGTTCGGATAGATGCCACACGTGGGTGGCCCGGCATCGACAGCTGGTCCGGCATCGACAGCTGGTCCGGCATCGACACTGGTGGTGGTCGTAGTGATGCAAGCGTACCCGTCGCTCGACGCATAAGAAGTACATGCACCAATGCCACCCTGCGAGCCGTCGGTAACCGTCGTCATGTCGTTCAACAACGAACCGGAAAGCGCGGACGTGCCCAAAGCATAGAGCGCCGCATTCGGAGAGCCAACAGAGGGGCGGTCATACATGGTTGCATGCTGATTGACCAGCGCCATGAACCCCGCCATCAATGGCGCGGCAGCACTCGTCCCCCCCATGTTACTGTCGGATTGGTTCACCACAATTTCAATGTTATTAGCGACCATGGATATGTCTGGCGAGTTTCGGTAAAGGTTGGAGCCACCACGATTGTTTGCCGTCATGTCGATACTTTGCTGATAGGCGGGCTTCGCCGTACTGGCCACCCCGTTTCCAAGGTCACCACTAGCGATCCATCCGCCGCTACCAACCCATCCCGTTTCAGATGCCCAGGACACTCCATTGCCGCTCATTTGCAGGGCGGTTCCACCAACATTTGTGACCCCGGGCAGATTGCCCCATCCTCCGAAGTCCTCGTGCATGTCAGCCCCTTGATCGCCGCTAGCATTGAAGAACGACTGCCCTTGGGAGCTCATCTCCTGCACTGCGTGTTGTACGGTGACATCTACCCCCCCGCCCCACGAGGTACTGAACTGTTTGATGCCATATGTCTTGTCGCTCGCCATTGCGTTCACAATGCTCGACCCAGAACCCTGAAAGACAACGATGTTGTCAATATTGGGAGCCATAGCCATCACCATCTGAATGTCCATCGCCGCTTCGACGTTGTCGTTTACGTTTTGGGGACAAACGGAATGGGTGGTCGCGCACCCACTGTTTGGTGGACAAGCGATGGAGCATGTTAGGTCCCGGTATCCGGTGTCCGAGGGGTAGTTGACCCAGTCTGGGCAACAAGGACTACTAGGATTGTAGCAAGCTGGATCCTGACGGCAACTCGTCCCGTCTCTACAGTTCGTGGGATACACGTTGCATTCTTGATAGGGAGCTGCGCCGCTGGCGTTTACCGCCACTATATTGGGAATTGCCATTCCAGCGCTGATCGCGTACGTCTGCATGTCGGCAAGGGAGAAACCGTCGGCGGCCAATAATCCAACCGACTGGCCTTGGCCGCCTAAGCCAGTGCAAGAAGCGTACGCATTCCTAAAGTCAGGCCCCAAATACGCTCGTGTGCCCATGCAGTCAGGACTATTGGAGCTATAGCCGCTGCCGTTGGCGGGCCGCATAATTATGAAATTGTTCAGGCCGCTGATGTAAAGCAAGGGCGCCGTGGTGTCGACGGAAGGCTCACGGTCTGGCGCATAGAACAGCGAGCCGTCCGGACGCTGGTAGTACTTCAGATTGACATAGACTGCCCGCTCGACGGCATCGGCAGTCCCGCTTACTGACATCAATAGATTATTGGCGAAGGTCTTGGTCACAGTCAGGCCTTGGGCCGTCGCCCAATCTTGGGCTGCTTGGTAGTCAGTTGGCAGCGCGCCAAATTGAGCGGCGAATTCGTCGACTGTCAAGTATTGGCGGTAGTTTGGGCTGTTCGGATCAGAGACCTGTTGGACGAAGTCAGCCAGCACTTGCTCGGAGGTCTGCAGTCGAAAGCCCACATCCAGATAGATGACCGTCGAACCTGGGAGAGGTCCGGCCAGCGGCGCCGCAGCCATAGCCGGCGTTATGTGGCCTGAAAGTTGCTGGCTTCCGTGCACAGGCGTACCCAGGCATTTGCCGCTTGTGCAGACATCATTTGTCGTGAGCCAGTCGCCGTCGTCGCATGTCGTGCCGTCCGGCAACGCCGGGTTTGAGCATATCCCCGTGGTGGTGTCGCAGGTTCCGACTCCGTGACATTGGTCGCTCGCCGTACAAGTCACTGGAGTCCCAGGTACGCAGACCCCGGCAAGGCACTTGTTGCCTTGCGTGCAAGCGTTCCCGTCGACGCATGGCGCCGTGTCAGGAATGCCGGCGCATGACGTTACCGGCGAGGTGCCGGGGCAGGCCAGGCACTGGTAGACTTCGTTGGCGATGGTCTGTGGCGCTGTGCCCATTGCCGGTGTTACCGTGTTCACGCCACAGACCCACCACGGCTCCTGGCCGCACGTGGCAGGTCCGCAGTTGTTCTTCTCGTAGCAATCGAGGTAGGCCCAGCAGTTCGCCCAGTCGGCCTGCGGTTGGCTCAGGCACCACTGGCCGCAGGTGGTGCTACGCCAGTTTAGCAAGCATCCGGCCGCGGTTGCGTCGCTTGTCCCACCATCCAGGAGACTGCCTGCATCATTCGTTCCGCCATCTGCAGAAGTGCCGACGCTCGTGGTTGTGGTTGTCACGGTGCTGGTCGTCGTCTTTGTTATCGTCACCGTGTTGGTCGTGGTAGTGGTCCCCGTCTCGGCCTGGGTGCCGGTATTCGTGCTAGTTGCCGTGCCCGTTCTTGTCCTGGTGACGGTATTCGTGGTGGTGGCTGTTGACGTCGTCGTGCTCGTGGCCGTTACCGTAGTCGTCACGGTAGGGGTGTTGGTCGCGGTAGCAGTGCTCGTGGTGGTAATCGTGGGTGTGTTGGTTACCGTCTGAGTGACGGTCGTCGTGTTCGTCGGCGTGATGGTGCCCGTATTGGTCACCGTGCTCGTCACCGTCGGCGTGTTCGTCACCGTTGTCGTCGCCGTGCTGGTTACCGTCGGCGTATTCGTCACGGTCTGAGTTGCGGTCGTCGTCAACGTCGGCGTCGCAGTGCTCGTATTCGTCACCGTGCTCGTCACCGTCGGTGTGTTCGTTACTGTGGTGGTCGCCGTGCTCGTCAACGTCGGCGTGTTCGTCACGGTCTGAGTTGCGGTCGTCGTCAGCGTCGGCGTCGCCGTGTTGGTGTTGGTGACCGTGCTAGTAACCGTCGGTGTGTTCGTAACGGTGATCGTCGACGTACTCGTGACCGTGGGCGTGTTCGTGACCGTGGTGGTCGCCGTCCTGGTGCTGGTCGGAGTAGTCGTGCTCGTCGTGGTCACCGTGCTGGTAACGGTCGGCGTGGTAGTCACCGTGATGGTCGACGTGCTCGTTCCGGTTGGTGTCTTGGTGGCTGTCTTGGTCTGCGTCGCCGTCTGCGTGACCGTCGCCGTCCGCGTGGCTGTTCCGGTCTGCGTCGCCGTCGAGGTATACGTTTGTGTGGCAGTTTGAGTCGCGCTCTGGGTCTGGGTGTTGGTCACCGTTCGCGTCTGTGTCGCCGTCTGCGTAAGCGTTGCCGTCTGGGTCGCCGTCGAAGTCGTCGTGGTGGTGGCCGTGTGCGTAGCCGTGACGGTCTGGGTTGCGGTTTGCGTCTGAGTGTTGGTCACCGTTCGGGTCTGCGTCGCCGTCTGCGTGAGCGTTGCCGTTTGAGTGCCCGTCGAGGTCGCACTCTGGGTCGCCGTGTACGTCGATGATGCCGTCTGGGTTGCCGTCACCGTCTGCGTCCCCGTAACCGTGCGCGTCTGCGTCGCCGTCTGGGTTATGGTCGCCGTCTGCGTCCCCGTCGACGTCACACTCTGGGTCGCAGTGTAAGTCGATGATGCTGTCTGGGTCGCGGTAACCGTTTCCGTCGCCGTAGCCGTCCGTGTTTGCGTCGCCGTCTGGGTTACCGTCGCTGTTTGTGTCCCTGTCGAGCTTTGCGTGGCAGTTACGGTCTGTGTGCCTGTCGCTGTGGTCGTTCCGGTGGTGGATACGGTATTTGTTATTGTCTGGGTGACGGTAGCGACCTGCGTGTTAGTCACGGTCTCAGTCGCGGTTGTGGTCGCAGTTCCAGTTGATGTCGCCGTCGCGGTGGCGGTGGCGATGGACTCGCTCTTTAGCCGTCCCTCGATCTCCTTCTGCGAGGCCGCCTGGTCTTTCGGCGGCACACTCGATCCACATCCCACGGCAAGAACGGTGATCAAGGTTGCGGCCGCCAGAGACAGTGTTTTCATCTCGAGCCTCTCAGTTAGTTGACGGAGGGGAATGAATGAGACGCTAACGTTGGCTCTTCTAGGCACAGATGAGCTCTCGCGGCAACAGAAAAGTGCAAGTCTCCAGGTCTGCTAGCACTTTAAGGGTGTTAAATGCCTGAATTTATTGATTCGTCTCAACAGACCCTGGCCCAGTCCCTGGAATCCTTAGCAAAACACCGCGAAAACCACGACGATTCTCCGTCAGCGTGCCGTGGCTGACTGATGTCGAGCCCGTAGTACCGGCTGAATGCCGCCCCAGGCGAAGGAGAAGCCACGTGTACGCACCGGTAATCCTTGGTTTTTAGCCACCTTGAAATGGCTGGATCCTAGCGTTCAGCATTCTATTCGACGATTTATTGTTAGGCTGCACACACTAACTTTGCTCTGGGTTGCCATGCCACCCGGTGGCCTCGGTCAGCCGACCGGGATGTGTGGCACTATGGCCCGAGTGCCCACCTGCAACCCCAAACCTGGCCTGGCGGTTGGCACGCACCCTTCCCTGGGGGACCGAGCGGTGCTTTCGATGGAGGCGTCGGGGCTCGGCGGGCAGGCTCTCTCCCACGAGATACACGAATGGATCGCGCCCCGAGGTGCAGAGTCACGGTGGTCCGAGCGCCTACCGGAGGCTGCCCGCATGGCGCGGTGACCCCACCGGACAGCAAGATCGCGTCGCGCGCATCATCGGAGTTGGGTGGTCGGTAGGCCGGGTCGCCGCGAGCTCGCTGGACGGCTCGCTCCACGCTCGCCGGCAGCAACCATCAGGGTTTGGGCGACGGGACTCTCGCCGGTGCGATCTCGTCAGCGCAACGCTCTAGTAGCCGCTGCTCGCATGAGACACTGCGCCATGCGGAATATTCGTGAGGCTGCCGGTAGCCTACCCAGTCTGCGCAGGGACGGCGCGTCTGCACATTAGAGAAGCATGCGGGAGAAGAACCCCATCCGCGGGGAGTACAGGTTGCGGCGACCAACCCCAACCGCCATTGTCCCAGCGTGCTCGGCCGCGTCAAGGGTTCGCGCTCTCGCAAGCTCGCGCGCCGGCGCAACGCCGCCCTTGACACGGCCTGCGCGCGCTAGGGGGCCGGCTGATATGGGGTTGATGGCGGCGGTCTGGGTAGCCTGGACCCGGTGGTCGAGACTCGATGGCCTTGCTCATAATGCCGGGGCCCTGGAACGATGGCACGGCCCCTTCCGTCCAGCCCATCGTCAAGCCGTCGCCCCGCGACCTGGCGCGGTTCCGTTCATGCCCGACTCTGTCTCCACCGCCCGGCGAACTGCTCGCTGCGAGACCGTCGCGCAAGCACTGGGCGAGCATCCACCCGACCAGGAGGCGCGCCTGATTACGAGCCTTGACTGCGTCGCCCGCCGGGAGCGAGCTATCCGAGCCGCCCGCAGGTCCGCTGGCACGATCACCGCCTCCCCGCGGCGCCACTTCCTGAGCCAGCTCCGTCCCCACCGGATGGCCGCGCTGTTTCTTTGCTTCGCCCACTTTTTTTCCCGCTCACCACTCCCTCCTCTCCTGGAACATGCGGTCATGCACGAAGAACTCCCTCGGGGAGAGGTCTTCCCCAGTCTTGGCGGGCATGCTGACTTCACGAGTCACGCAACTCCGCACTGCCAGCCTCCCGCACTTTTCTCCAAGCCATGTGCATCCTCACCTCGAGCGCCTGCGCAGGGTTTGTCTCCTCGATGACTGCCCTGGCTGGACTTCCAAATTTGGCGGCCACCCCCAACCCAGAGCTCGCGACATTGACCGTCGCCTCGCATCTCTCTGCGTCTGGGCACTTCGACATGGGCAATTGCGAGCCACCTGCCCGCCTACCACACCCTTGCCGTGACGGCAGCAACCTCCGCCGGCAGTGCATGATGCACTATTTCAGATAGAGCACCGCGGACAGGTGAGCCGCATCTACCAACCGGGAGCCCATCACGTGGCGCGATTGATCGTTGGCAACTTTTCCGTTTCCGTGGATGGCTTCGGAGCAGGTCTGGGCCAGGATCTGCAGAACCCGCCCGGCGTCCGCGGGCCCGAGCTCGAGCTCTTCGACTGGTTCTTTCACACCCGCACCTTTCAGCGCATACACGGCAGCGAGTAGTAGGGGGAAACTGGCCTCGACGACGACATCGCAAGCCGCGGCTTGGCGAACGTGGGCGCATGGATCCTGGGGCGGAATATGTTCGGGCCGGAGCGCGGGCCGTGGCCCGACGAAACTTGGAGGCTGGTGGGGCGAGGAGCCGCCCTACCACACCCCATGCTCGTGCTGACCCACCACCCACGTTCCCCGCTGGCCATGAAGGGCGGCACGATGTTTCAGGGTCATCGCATCATCCCACATCCGGGTGAGCGACCAGGACCTTCATAAGGAAGTCTTCGTCCCATGCAGCGCTCATTCGGCGGAGCCTGACGCTCAACTTGGTATCCTTGACAGACTTCAAGAGATTGAGGGCCAGATGGCGCATGACGGCGAAATTTTCGGCGGCATTGCCGGCTCGCACACGACAGTCGTCCTCGCGAAAGACAACATCGAGTACCCAGTGCAGCTCGTTCTCGATACCCCAGTGCTTGCGAGCAGAGAGCAAAGCGGTCTTGGCTGAAAGGTTCTTGCAGGAGCTGATGTAGTAGCGACACTCTTTTGAGGTAACTCCGCCCACGGTGCGTTCCGATTCGATCATCGCCAAGCTGCTCAGCCCAGTCCACTCAGCTCTCTGACTCAGGCTCTCGACCATGTCCGTGGTCCAGCAGCGGCGGATTTCCGTGCGTCCGTGTCCCTGGTCATGGGTTTCCTCGAAGTCCACGCCAAATGTCGCTGCGTTGCGGCGGCAATGCTCAAAGATTGTAGTCACTTCTGCGCTCAGAGTCGGCTGGTTGTCCTTGACCGCGAGCAGGTACTTCGCTCCCGCTCTTTCGATATGGTTGGTGATGTCCTTCTGGCAGCCCATGGCATCGATGGTCACCAGGCAGCCCTTCACGTCCAGGAGTTCCAGTAGCCTCGGTATCGCCGTAATTTCGTTGGATTTCTCCTCCGTCTTGACCTGACCAAGCACAAGTCCGTTGCCGCTCGCCCATGCGCTCACCATATGGACAAAGGCATTCTTCCCAGCCTCTTGGAACGAGCGCCGCAGAGTCTTGCCGTCGATGGCCACGACTTCCCCGTGTGTGAGCTGCGCCACCGCGAGCGCCCACCGACGGAACGCTTCACTCAAGGCCTTCGGGTCAAGAGCAGCAAACACTCGTCCCAAGGTATCGTGTGTCGGAATGCCCTTGTCCAGGCCCAGGAATGTGCGCAGCCATTTCTTCCTGGCGCGGCCGAAGGTCTCGATCGCGCAGAACGAGTCAGCCCCACAAATAATAGCGCATAGCGCTAGCACCAGGATGTCGACCAGTGGATATCGTCGCGTTCGTTTCACCCGCGGATCCGGTATCTTCCTGAAGTAATCCAGGATGGACGCCGCCAGTTCTTCCTTTTCCCGTTGAGCTACGGTCCTTCCACTCATGGCCCAAGAGCAGGCCAGGAGATCGGGGGCTCGTCCAATTTCCCGCCATATTGCTCGGTCTCTCTCTATCCTACTAAAATCGTTCGCGATTTAGATGCGTTGGCCCTGCACGATGTTTCACTTCATCACGGACGGGATCGAGGCCGCGCTGGCTAATGCCAACTAAGTCGCCGGGGACAAGGACGTGCGCTTGGGCGGTGGCGTAGCGACGATTAGGCAATATCTGCGTGCTGGGCTCATCGACGAGCTACACCTGGCCATCTCGCCCGTGTTGCTCGGCCGCGGCGAGCACCTGATGACGAACCTGGATCTGCGCGCGCTCGGCTACCAATGCGTCCAGCACCAGCCGGGCGAGCGGGCCGCCGCCCACGTGGTGCTGCGCAAGCAGACCTAACCGCCCCGCAGCCCCGCTCGCCTTCGATCAATTGGCGAAGATGGGGCTAAAGCCGGGAGCTACTTTAATCACCTGGACCACCGCGTTACCACCCTGTTCGCGGGGCCGAGTCTTGGGTCCCACCCAAAGCGAAGGCCGGCCGCAACGTCAGAGGACCACCGGCTAGTCGAGAGGAGATCCGGCCTGCTCGCCCTGCGAAGGCACGCGTCTGCGCGCATCCACCTCCGATCCGCCAAACCCGGCGCTCCCCGCCCGCCACGCTGCCTTCAAGCTGGTCTGGTCCTTCCAGACCCCGCCTTTGGGCCTTGCACCTCATGCCCGCGTAGGCCGCCCCCCTGGTCTTCGCCCTCGCGCTGGCACAACTGACCGCCGCGGAACCAGACCGCCCCCCGGACACGACAACCCCGGCGTGAGTGACCAAGGCTTCTACCCTGCTGCCAGTCTTCACTGCCGCAGGCTCACGGGCGGCCGAACGAGCGGATGCGGCGACGCTCACGAAGCCAGCCAGCAGCCGGAGTTTGCCCCATCGTGGAACGCTTCCCGGTCCACTCCTGCAGGACAAACGCTCCGCTTCAAACACCCCGACCTCCCAGCCCCTTCGGCGCCAACACCCCCAAAAGGGCCACCCTCCATGGACATACTACATCGCCCTTCGGCGATGTAGTAACGCTCCACGGCAGCCCAGCTGCTCGCGGAGCCGGAGGCTAGCGCCCTGGCCGACTACCTGCGCATGGCCAGGCGCGGCTCCGCAAAGACCGGCTCGCCCCGTCAGGCCCCGAACTACATCACCGACGGCCATGACGCCCGGCGCGACTCGAGCTACTCGGACGCCGAGCTGCACTACATGGCGCGCATGGGAAGCTCAAACGGGCGGCTGCACACAAGCTGACCCTCGACATGAAACGGGATCTCGCCCATGGCAAGCAGCTCGAGCGCTAGCTCAAAAACCGATTGATCGAACGAAGCGGCAGGCCTTCATGAGCTCCACCTTCTGCCCCTGCTCCACTTAGTAATGATCGCCATCGCCGCCCTTCCTCGCTTCGCCGACGCCCCGGCGCGCCTCGCTGCACGGCTCACTTCGACCTCCTGAGGCATGGCCCTGCGCGCCAACGCCACGGTCAAGCGGTCGAGCGCAACCAGCCACGCCGACCTGTTCCGCTTCGCGCGGATCAACGATCCCCGCACCCTCCTCGATCTGCTGCCGCGCGATGCGGTCCTCGCGCGAGGCGAGGTGATGGTGGCAATGGCCCACGCCCAGCTTCGCCTCGCGCTCCGGTCCGCGCTTTTTCGGATCTCACGAGTCTCACGTTGTGCCAGAGATGTGGTCCAGGTCCCTGCCAGCGCTGCGCGACGGGAGCAAGACCACGCCACGCCGACATCACCCTGTGCCGCCACGCCAGGAAGACAGGTGCCGAAGCGAAGGCCTTCACGTACCTACCGCGCGAAGACTACGACTCCTACTCCAGCTCGCGTCCACGTAGCTCGACGATGCGAGGCGGATCGCTGTTGAAGTCGCTCAGTCGCAGCCAGAGCGGACGCACACGAACGTGCGTGATACCGGGCCAGCTCGATCGGTCGCGTCCGTCCGGATAGGCCACGAAATAGCATGCGCGAATTCGCTCCAACTCATCGCCTGAGGGCATGTCGGCCACGCCGTCGATTTGGACGGTAACCTCCCGGTCCCAACCTATAACCACCCCAACCCGCGGATCGCGCTGCAGGTTCTGTACCTTGCGCGACCCAACCACGGTGTCGAAGACGATCTCCAGACCATCGCTGATCGCGATGCCAACCACCGCCGCTTGTGGCTGACCGTCCGCTGCAACCGTTGCCACCACCGCTAGCCGGTATCCCCGGAGAACATCGACCAGTTCAGATCGGCTCATACCCAGACCTCTAGCATGGCCCGATACCCCAAGGCCTCGCTCCCAAGCGAAACCGGCCGCGGCCTGCGTCGTGCGACTTGGATTTCCCCCAAGGCCATGTCGCTTGGTGCTGGCGGATCGAACACCTTCGATTGACACACCGTTGCGTCTCCCTCGCCCTATGACCGCTCCCCTGGTCATCAAGGCCAACCCCGGCCAGCCCAGCCCCAACCCGGTTCTCCTCAAAAAATCTTCAAAAAAGATCCTTCCACCCCGGAACCGATGCCCCCCTGGACCGGATAACAAGTCACTCACCTGAATTTGCGACCCGCCTGCGGATCAGCGAAGGGGAATGACAGAGGGGCTTCTACATATTCGCCTCGGGACGGGCAACTCTTCTGCCCTCCCGGACACGGTTCGCGCTCAGCGCGCACGGCGGGTGCTCCATGCACCTGACCTTCGGCAACCGCTGCGGCCACCGCGCCCCCGCCCCAACGCTCGACCTCACCCGACCCATTCCGGTTGGTCCTGGGGGCTACCCGCGAATTCTCGCCGTGGCAGCCGAGCGGGTGGAAGCCTTCTATGCTGACCCCGCAACCCTGCCCTCTCTCGCTGTCGGTTCCACCGGCAGCCAGAAGCGCTCCGAACGCAGAGAGGCGCTCATCCGGCTCCTCAAGGCCATTTTCAAGTTCGTCGACCTCGTCAGCCTGACCGTGGCCGTCCGCGACCCCCAAGCTGCCCTGCACAACATCACCATAGCAACCCTCGCCAACCACGCCGACCTGGAGCTCCGCAGGGCCGAGCGAGCCCTCCGCGACCTCGGCAGCGCCGGCTTGATCTTCATCGTTGAGCAGCGCATCCGTAGCTCCGACGGCTTTCGTTCCGTACCCGCGATCAAGCGCGTATCCCCTGCCCTCTTTTCCGCGTGCGGCCTCACCGTAGCTCTCAAGCTGGAGCGCGCCAAGGCCAGCAAGCGTCTCGAGCGCTCTGCCGCCGCTTCTACTCCCCTGCCAACCTCCTCCAAGCCAGCCGCCGAGCAGGAGAGGTTCACCTTCGCCGTTCGCAACCTAACCGCCACCCTGCTCCAGTCCAGCCAGACCATCACGCGCCCCCGGCGAGAGCAAGGCGACCAGAGCATGGAGCGCCGGAGGCGGTGGAATTCCATCGCCCTCGCGGTCCGACAGCAGCATCCAGACTGGTCGGCCGACGAAGTCCGAGCGGCAGCCGACAGGGAGATGCTGTCCTAAGGGGCATCGCGAGCTCGGCCAGGGCCTAAGCCGCGGCTCCACCATGCCCAACAGGGATGGCTACCTGTGAATCGGGCAGCCACCGCGTTGCGCGAGACGCGTCTGGCCGGGCGGTCACGGAAAAATAAGTGTCGGTCTCTACCCCCCAACAAGTGTCGGCCCTCCTCCAGGATTCTTCAAATACCAGCAACCCTCCCCTCCCCCGCGCCGTCCGACCTATCCAGGCTGGTGGCGAGCGCCTCTCCCGCCGGGCCTGCGCCCGAAGGTCAACGCGCTCGGCGGCTCAGGTAGCACTCCGACAGCGTCCCCATCAAACGTCCGGACCGCCGGAGCCAATACGCCCAGCTGAGCACCTTGCCCGTCCAAAGCCCCAGCGCTGGTGTCCGTCCGGGCACCGACGACGCCGTGCCCTTGCCGCAGGCGCAGCCGTTGTGCCCCCCAGCGCAGCGGCCAAGACGCGCAAAGTCGCGTGCCTGTCGTTTTGTGCAGAAATCGGCGGAACCGACACAGGGCTGCTCCGGATAACAGAGCAGGAGATCGGCAAGAGAGAGACCAGTGTCGAACAATCGGGATCGTCGAAGACACTCAAGCGAAAGGTCGCCCGGGTAACCCCTTGTCGACCCTCGAGCGTGACCGGAAGCCGGTCGAGGATGTTGCTGCCGCGCTGGCGGCCGTAGCCGCTCGAAGACCGGCGATTCTCGCCGAGATCATCAAAGCCCTTGCTCTGGAGCTCCCTACGGAGGACGCTTCCCTCCAGACGCTCCCTGAAAACGGAATAGACGACGATGCAGACGGCGTGCCCAACGCGAAAGGACACGACGTCATGAAGATATTCGGACCATATCCGTACAAGAAACGCTGGCGGATCCTGATCCGCCTCGGCTCTGAACAGGAAGCTCGGAGCTTTGCGACCGAAGCCGAAGCAAAGGCCGAGGTCAAACGCCTGAGGCTGGAAGCCCACCGGCAGCTCGGAGTCACGTGCGCAAGGGCTATCGATGCGTACGTCGACAACCTGCGAACCAACGGGCTCAAAGAACGATCGATTGATACGACCAGGTACCGTCTGCGGAAGTTCTTCGAACCGGTGCTCTCCGCTCCGCTGGCCACACTGACCCCCGCGCGAGCGCGGGAGCTCTTCGTCAAGCTGGCAGGGTCGGTAGACTCGCGCCGCAACACCCTGGCCGAGGCCAAGACCTTCTGCCGGAAGGCCAAGGACAAGGGGTGGACCGATTCGGTCCTACTCTCCGATGTCCAAGGCGAAGGCCGCAGACGCTTTGGTAAACCAAAGCTCACCCTAGACGAGAGCCGGAAGTTCTTGGCAGTCTGCCTCGAGCTTGCTGGCAGTCCAGATCCAAGGGAGAGAACGGCCGGCATCGGCTCGGCGATGGCGCTGGTCTTCGGCATGCGCGCCTCGGAGATTACCGGTCTTCAGGTGAAAGACATCGACGCCGGGGGAACGATCATCCGGGTCAGCAAGTCGAAGACCCAGTCCGGGATCAGGAGCCTTCAGATCCCGGACTGGTTCAAGCCGTACCTCGCCAGGCAGGCTGAGGGGAAGGCACCGACCGACCTGCTGATAGGGCGCGAGAGAACCTGGCTTCATCGGAACGTGCGAGCAATCTGTCGACGAGCGCACATCACCGAAGCCCCACCCCATGGACTCCGCGGAACGCATGGCGATCTGGCGCTCACGGCCGCGGTAGCGCCGAAGGCGGTGAGCCAGGCTCTCGGGCACGAGAGCTTGACCACAACCTACCGACACTACGCCGACCCAGGCATCACCCAAGCGGTAGAGCACGGGCGAGCAATCGAGTCGCTCACGCCAACGGCAAACACCATGCCGGACTAGCGAGTAACGGGAAAAAAGTTACTCTCGAGTTACTCCACCGCTTTGCCGCGCAGGGATGCGAAAACGACAAAGAAAAACCCCAGTGTTTACCTGGGGTTGAGTGCGGTCGGGGAGACTCGAACTCCCACAGCCGTAAAGCCACCAGAACCTGAAATTGACCCGACTGGGAAAAGCCCACATTTTCCGGCCGAAAACCCTCGATCTTGTTGGGTTTGGCGAAGCGATCCGTCACATACCGTCAAGGAGCGCCAGGCTTCGTCACGCACAAACGGGGAGTTTGCCGGGGAGTCCCCTGCCTCTGGGGCGGCTGTCCGGCGCGCACCACGCGCGCCCCTCGCCGGATGTCGCATGGCAGCACACGACACGTCAAAACTCCAGGGGAAGCGAGATATTGGCGAAGGCCGGCCTACTCGTCCGCGAAGGCCGAGCGCAGCGTCGCACTTGAAACGAACATCCGGCGAGGCCAGCTCTCAGCCGCGATCGTCTCGAAGTCATACTTCGCGTAGAACCGCTCTGCTTCCTCGTCCTTTGCGTCGACGATCACACCCACGCAACCGACCACTTCGGCAGCATCCAAGGCACGCCTCAGGGCGTCGAGAAGGATCGCCTCGCCGAGGCGCCGACCCTGAGCGCGCTCGTCGACTGCGAGCCTGCCGATAAGTGCAACCGGCAAGGGATACCTCGGCAGCTTCTCGCGCAGGACCGGACTCAGCGACTCGGCGGTGACGCTGGCCATGCTCAGCGTGTAGAAGCCGAGGATCGGCGGCAGGCTCGGAGGATCTGCGTCGCAGCGACGCAGTACGTACACGCGACAGATGCCGACGCCATCGTTGGTCAGCGCATGCCGGGCAAAGAAGTCGTCGAGTGGGTGCTTGCCACAGCGAAAACCAGCCGCCACGTCGCCAGGCTGAAGACGCGCGGTCTTGCACGAGGATGTTTCCTGAGGGCTCATCGGCCATGGTGTCGAGCTGCTGACCGCAAACGGGGGCCCGGCTTGCGCGGGCTGTTCGCGAGGTCATGCATCTTCACCACCGCGCTAGCTGGCAGTTTGAGCTGTTCGGAATGCGCCGTCCATTCTAGTGTCGCAAGCGTGGGCGTTGCCATTTCGCACACCGGTCCCGGCGTGACCGCATCAACGGTCACCAGCCGCCTGCCGCGACGAATCTCGAGAACGGCCTTCAGAAACAGGGCGACAGCTTCGTCGACCACCTGACTACGGCTTAGTCCAAGCTCGTCCGCAAGCTTGACCAAGGCGTCCCCGCGGGAGTCTGGAAGAGTGGCTTCTAGTCGCATGGCTTTACCCGAAAGATTGAGGGATATCTGAGGGTAGCGCCCCGGGCGTGACGGGTCAACCCATTTGCGCGTGCGATTCACTGGTCGCTGTCCCCCCCGCACAGATTCCAGCGCTGCTAAGCAAGCTCTGGGTGGACCCAGGTTTCCCCGATGTCGTGATCCGGAGCAGCGCACCGGACGCACCCCTCGCCGCATGTCGCACGGCAGCCAAGAAAGAGGGAACGAGGTCGCGGCGAGCTGCCTGTCATGGAACTAGCAAACGCAGGAAATGACCCACGAGCTCGTACGCACGGCGGGAGTGTCTATCCCGGTCGTCGGGCGACATGGCGGCGTAAAAGACGGCGACCTGCCTGGGGCCGTAGGAATCGACCGTCACAAACTTTGCTCCAAGGTGCTCGATCGCTCTTGCGATGATGGGCTCCCCTGATCGCTCCCGCCAGGCCCGCGCGATGGCATCCACCCCGCCGGGGGCGTGGTCGAGACAGAAGCAGAAGTCGTAGGCATCTTTCGGCTTGTCTCGACCGGCCAGCGCATATGCCTTCATCACCAGAAAATCGGGAACGGACGCAACCAGCAGGTTCACCCGGTTTTGCGCGCCCGAGATCATCTTCCCTTCGACTGGAACACGTTCAGGACGGAGAAAAGCGGCAGCACAGCCATCTGCATCAAGGGGCCTGAAACCTGGCACGAGCCGCTCCACCTTGCGCTTCCGTCGTCTCCTTGGAGCCTTGAGAAAGTCAACCTCGACAACGACGACCGGCCCACCATCCTCGAGGTCAACGGCCGCACGAACCTTGTACTGCTGCTCACTCGTTTCGTACCGCCCGGTGGCCAGCAACGAGCTGATGATCTCGGTATAGCGCCCTCCCTGGAGCTTCTCCGCATCGAGGGCTAGGTCGACATCGATGCTCCCAACGTGAGGCTCCTCGCTATTCGGCAGCAGGAGGTCAGGCACCCACCCGCCCACGACGACTATGCTGTCCACGAACCATGAGCCCAGCACCTGTCCGAGATCGACAAGAACTCGCCTCGCGGCCTCGATTTCGCGCTGACCGTAGTCCTGTTGGGTGCGGGGTTCGGTTGTCATGGCCGCGCTACCGCCTGCCAGGCTGGCAGTATCTTCTGCGCCGCCAAAGCCCGGGCGGCTTCTTCGCCGCGGCCCCCGGCGTGGATGAGGTCGACATAGGTCTGAACAGGGTCGGTGCAGCCGAGCACCTGCTCTCCGACATTCGAATCGCCTTCGAACGAGAGAAAGACGCCCGAGTCCGCTGGTATCAGCACAGCGATGTTCTCCCCCGAGTCGACCTCCTTGGCCTGGGCATGCCGCACAAACGCATCAAGAAACTGACCGCCAACATAGAGCCAGGTCTTCGCTTGCCGAACGTGAGGTGCCTGGCGCTCGGCTGCCGAGAACGCGGCGTAGGCGGCCATGTTGCCGGCTTCCATGCTAAGGTTATCAAGGGCCGCGCGTAGGGCGGTTCCCTTGAGCAACGTGAAGTAGCCCCGCCGCTCGTGCCGATCAAAGCGATATGCCTCGCTCCAGGCCGTCAGCAGGCCGCGCGGGTCTCGGACCCGGATGCCGGATTCATCGTCCAGGTTCTCGATGAATCCCTCGTCACGGAGGTGCCGGACGACCTTGTTTACCAGGCCCAGGCTGACGGCCCGATCGCCACGCAGTTGCCAGCAGGTTCTCGTCTGCAAGTCTCGCTGTTTCCAAATCTTCCCGGCGTGACCTGGGCTCAGAAGAACACGCACCACCCTTGCGGCCGCCGCGGTCCCCAGATTTGCCCCGCGAGGAGAACGCACGTGAATGGGCGGGCTCCCGGTGCGCTCGACGCGCAGCAGCCCGGGCACATCGATCCTGCAGTTGCCCGCGAGGTCGATCCAGCCCCACCCCTCTTGTCGACAGAGGTCAGCCAGCCGCGGCGACACACACGGCGCCGCGAGAACCGGTATGGCCGGCTCCTTGGAAGGACCAGGTAGTCGTTGGCGAGCCCAGGCGATAAACGCCCCGGGACGCACGTCGGTCTTGGCATAAACGTGGAGGCGAGCTCGGGACTTACCGGTGGTCCCGAGCTGGACCACCGCATCGGCCGCAACCTGATGACCCGAAGCTCGCACGGGAGGGACGGAGCCATCCGCGTCAAGCCAACCGATGTCCGCGAACACTCGCTGCACGCTATCCGCCAGAGCACGCCCGAGAGAGAAGTCTGTTGACGCGGCAATGTTCACGATACCAGGTCCGTTCACGCTCTCATGAACATAGCACATATCGTGAACAGCTCCATCCTAGAAGCTTCCCTAGGCGGCGAATAAGCCGACATATTGGACGCGGCTAGCAGCACCGCTATCCCTGGAGGCCTCCGGCCGCTGCACGTCATTTCCGAGACAGCTCCAGCTCAATAGATGCTTGGCCCGGCACCGCATGTGCGGCCGCGCGATCCGCTCAGCCCACGATGTTCCAGATCTGACGGTCTAGCTACCCTAGCCCAAGCGCCCGCCGCCGGCCGAGGAGTGCCGCAACAACGCCAAGCGGGAGTAGCAAGCTAGCGGAGCGTGGGCTCGCAGCCCCGCCGACCGTGCATGAACAGCCAGATGCAGCGCTCCCAGTCCCGCTCGACGAGCTCCCAGTGGACCCTCCAGAACCGCCTCCGCCCTCTCCAACGCCTCCGGTAGCGGCTCCACCACTTCCGCCCCGGGCACTCGATCCCGAGGCGCCGCCGACGCGTCCGCTGCCGCCGGCCCCGCCAGCCCCACCGGACCCGCCGCCCCCACCGGAAACAAGTGCGCCCCCCGACCCAGTTGTACCGCCGCTAGGCGAAGTCGAACTTGTGCCGCCAGCACCACCGGCTCCGGTTCGGCCACCTGTGCCTGGGTTACCGCCTACACCGCCAGCGGCCGCCTGCGTGCCACCGTCGGTACCGCCGAGGCCGCTTGCGCCACCCACGCCCGTCCCCCCCGGCGCCACCCACACCCGAATCCCCGCCGTTGCCGCCGCCACCGGTCCCCGCGTCCTCCCCGGCCGCAACTTCATCGCAGGAAGCCTGGTCGCCGTTGTCGCAATCGAATTGCACGCCGTTGAACGGAACAACAATGATCTTGCTCCCGGCCGAATTGATATCGGGACCGTTCTTGTTCACGTCCGTGACCGCAAAGGTGAAGTGAGTGACGTGTCCCCCAGGAGTCTCCTGATACACCGATGACCGCTCGAAGTTGTGCCAGGTGTTAACCGTGCCATCCGTGTACCGGAGCCAGGTTCGGTTCGCATTCTCCGGGGGTTGGGCGACGCCTACCGGGCTCGTCCAGCCAGCCTCTTCAGCAAGGCCAGTGCTCGTCCAGTTGTTTATGCCGTCCTTGGACATGATGTGATACGACCGCTGGACGTCCCAATAGTCGTAGACGATATGGTAATAGCCCCCGCTGTACCAGATCACCGGATCTTCAGCATTGCCGTTGTCACCGTTTTCGAGGTTGGGGAAAATGCTGTCGGTCTCCATCTTGTAGGGCCCCAGAATTGCATCGCTATCCATTATGCAGCCGGCCCGATTCGTCCCCCAGAATCTCGTATCCGGACCTATAGTGAAGGTCTGGTTGGAGCCGGTGCCGCAGCCGTTGTGCCCATTGGCGTCGAATTGCGTGTTGCCCAGAGAAGTCCACGGTCCATTGGGAGAGCTGGAGCTGAACATCTGGCTGGGCACGATCTCGTCTACGATGAGGGTATATGGATTCGAACCGCTGGACAGAATCAGCGCGGTCACGTTGTGCCCCATGTCGTTACCCGAGGTGTTCTTGCTATAGCAATCTTGCTGGTACACGTACGGCCCCATGATGTTGTCGCTGATAGCTTCCATGGGGATCGACGACAGCCAGCCGTCGAAGCCATTGCTGTGACTCCAGTGGCTATTATATAGATGGTATTTCCCGTCACTCCCTTTGAGGATTTTCCCGTCCCAGTAGAAATTCGTTTCTCGCTGAGGACCTACCCCCCCGCTTGCGCCGTTGTCCTCGAGTCCATTGGCCGGATCCCGCGGGCCGACCGTCGACGCCCCCCACACCGCCGTCGACAGCTGCCCCACGATGGGCATCGGCTGAAAGTAGTTAATGAGGGGTTGCGGCGCCGCTGCCGCAGGGGACGAGGGGACGTGACAAGCACGCAAGCCGCGGTCAGCAGCGTTTTCCATATAGGTAATTTCATCAGGCGATCTCCTCGTTTCTCTTTCAGCCTGGAACCCACGGGAGCCTAGACGACTTTGCGCCCGCTCTGCGTCTTCCGGAACCTATTCCCGTACGAGCAGGCTCGAATTGCCCGGCCTCGCCTCCGTGCGACCGCGAGAAGGCCGAGAAAAGTCGCCATGCACCAGCTAGACGCAGCCCCCGCACCACGGCCC
The DNA here is from genome assembly GCA_963849735.1 of uncultured delta proteobacterium. Taxonomy (GTDB): domain Bacteria; phylum Myxococcota_A; class Polyangia; order Fen-1088; family Fen-1088; genus Fen-1118. Next base: position 4,685 of record CAWKJE010000029.1, on the reverse strand, counting down.
CCGTCAACCGCGCAGGAGCAACCACTGCCACCGCCGTTCGCGGTCGTCGCGCCCCCTTGCGATATCGCCGAGAGACCGCCGCTCCCACCAGCCCCGGCCGTCCTCGCCGAGCCACCACTTCCTGTCGACATCCCCCCGGTAGCGATCACCATGCCCCCGGATCCGCTGCTTCCTCCTCCGGCTTCGCTGCCGCCCGCCACTGCGCTGCCGCCTCTTCCACTACTGCCTCCGCTCACCACCGCACTACCCGTGCCCAAGGACGATGTCGTCCCGGCTGAAGCACTGCTGCCGCCCGAGGTGACAATGCCGCCACCTCCTGCAACTCCTGCATCGCTACCCGGCAACCAGCTTCCACTCGCCCCGCCCGCGCCGCTTCCCCCTGCGCCGCCCTCACTCTCGCCACGACCACCCGTCCCCGAGCTCCCGCCCGCGCCCCCAGCTCCCCCGACACCCGTCTCGGCGTCGAAGGTCACGCCGTCGAACGCCATGACGAGAACCTTGCTCCCATGGTTCGTGTTGGCCAAAATCTGATTGTTCTTGTCCACGTCCGACACCGCAAAGGTCATATGGGAAATGTGGCCGCCTTCCATAACCACGCCAGGCCGCTCCATCTTGTACCAGTTATCGACCGTTCCGTCCGTGGTCCTAAAGAGCTGCTGGGCGAACCTCGGGTCGTATGCCAACCCCTGGTCCGTCCAGTCGTGGATGCCGTCGAGCGATGTCAGATGGTACCCGACGCGATCATCAGGGTAGTCGTAGAGGACATGGTATTGCCCCCCGCTGTACCAGATCACAGGATCCTCCGCCCAAACGTAGGTGTCCTCGACGGATGACGGCGCATAAGGGTCATCCGACGTATGTTTCTGCCGGTTAGGAAAGATGCTGGCCAGGTTCGAAGGCGGCTGCTCGTTTGCGGGATACGTGTTGGTGGGCTGCTGCACGTTGTACGGACCGCAGATCCCGGTCGTGCTGAGCGCAATGACTCCGTGCCGCTGGATGACTTCGAAGTTGCCGTCTGGCCGCACCACCAGGCTGACGTTGGAATCCATGGTCCCGTCAGCCCCCGGCGGGAAATTCACGGGTACGCCATTCGTTTGGATCAAATCCCCGCTGGCTTTGCATGCCGTCCACGGCCCGGCGAGCGAGCTCGAGGTCCACATCGTGAACGGTATGATTTCGCTGGCGTAGAGGCAATAGGTGCCATTCGGGAGCACGCAGGCCGACGAGTTGTGCCCCTTGTGAGGGTCTCCCGAATCCGGCCCATTGTCGTACGCGTATCCCATGTCCGTGTAGGGTCCGATCACCGCGCTGTTTCCTACGGCATAAATGGGTTCGGAGTTCACCCAGTTGCCGAATCCAGTCGAACCGGCCCAGCGGTCGGCGAACAGGTAGTACTTGCCGTCCGGAGACGGAATGATCTTTCCGTCCCAATAATAGTATACCGGGGGAATGCTCGTGTTCTCCATCCCGTTGCACGTGTCGCGCGGGAGCACGCCCGAGACGCCCCATGTCTGCGACGTGACCGGGCAGGCAGTGGGCGTAGGCAGGAAGTAGCTGATGAAGGTTTTTGCCGCAGCGGCGCCTGGTACCGCCGTCCCCACAAGAAAGAGGACCGCGCCGAGGAGGCCCGCCGTTGTTCTCGCTGGAAAAAGCCTGACCATTATCGTCTCTCCTATGTCGGATTGCTCACTGTTCGCTGACCGGCTCACCATTTTTGGTCGCAGTCGCTAAGGGCGCTGCATCCAATTCATGACAGAATCCCGGCAGCGACTTACTAAACACCAACAGCGCCGCATTGCACCACTAGCTTGTAACTATTGCGCCCCGGCGGAAGTCATGATCGTCTTCGCGGCCGTGGGCCAGTTGCTGCCGCTCACCACCGTCGCTGCGGTATACGTGATGTTGGTTCCGTTCAGGCAAGCGTTTGCGTTGTCGGTGTAGTTGACGGGTCCGACGGTTATGTCGTGGATCGTCGGCGTCCACATGCCGATCCAGCAAGAGCCTCCTTGACTCGTCACATTGTCGTGTGTGTCCCAATAGGAGCTCCCCTCGTCCTGGTAGATCATATTGTTGGTATGGTTGCCGACGGTCAGGTAGTTCTGGGCAAGGGTCGACGTGGTCGTGCCGCCGCCGTCCCCTTGCCCCCCGTTTGTGTAAATCGGTCCGCCGTCGAACAGGTAGTTCATCACGTCGTGGATGTAGTTCGCGAGGATTTGGTTCTCCCCCGCGTAGATGGTGCCCACCTTGCAGTCCGAGAGGCCCTGCTTCTGCTGGAGCGTGCAGGGTGACGCCCATCCCCATCCCCAACCGAGCGATAATCCCGAATAGGGGGTATGTGCAATCTCGTTGTGCTCGATAGTGACACCACGGGTGTACCCCGCCCAAATCCCAACCGCGTCATGGTAGTCGAATCCCACATCGGTGATAGTATTGTTGGAGATCGTGTCCTTCGCTGTCATCAAGGCCGATTCAGTCTGGAAGTAATCGTCAACTTCCCCGATTGAGATTCCCCCTCCGGACGTGTCCGTGATGGTACATTTGTCGATCTGACTGCTCTGCGTTCCGTCGGCGAGGTCGACGCCGGTGCCGCCGAGGTGGCTAAACGTGCAGCCGGAGAACGACACATTCATTCCGCGGTGAACCTGGACGGCAGCCTGGATGCGGATGGGGCTAGGAATCGTGGTCGTCGTGTCCCACAGAACCCCAGCCTGGTTGTCGATGTATCCAACCGTCGACGGCAGGTTCCAAGTTCCGTACGCGAATGTGATCCCGGAGAATGTGATGTCGTGCACTGGGGCGATCGTCGCCGGAACGACGACGAACCCGTCTATCACGGTGTATTGCCCGCCAGCAGCAACGACCTTCACGGTGTGTGCCCCGCTCGAGAGACCGAGGGCCGAGTAGATCACTTGCTGCGCAAGCCGGCTCGTGGCCGCCTGCGTGTGTGATGATGAGTCAAGAGTCCCGTCGAGGTAGACTTGGAATGCCCCTTCGTCGCTGTTCGTCTCGCCAAGGATCTCGATACCAGATCCATTGAAACTGATGGTAGCAGAATCGTTTGCGGTCTCCGTTGCGTGAACATCGTCGTCAAAATCGCCGTACCCGCGGCCCGTGGCGTGGGTCCAGCTCCCGGTGTATGTCGCCGCCGCGTCGGTGTCGTTCTGCGGTGCGAGGTGCCCTGGCGTCCCGCTGAGCGATAGGATCGTCTCCAGGATCGGGATCTCCACGTCCGCCGTCGCCAGGTTTTCGCCAGAGCGCGGGATGTAGCTCACGGTCCCGCCAACGGTGTCCACGTAGAACTGCCCGGGCTGCGAGAGGAGCTCGTAGGCATTCTCGACCCACGAGATGCCCTGCATCGCCGGAAGGCCGGCCCCGTTGAACGGGAACCCCACGTTCGGCACATTCAGGTTATTGCCCGACCAGCAGCTCGCAACCACGTTGAGGCTCGCGCCGCCACCTGAGGTCGTGACGCTCTGGATCGGGCACCGCATCTGCTTCCAGTCATTGTCCTGGACGACCTCGAGGAGTGACGGGTTTCCGTATGTTGCGTATGACCCGTCCGAGGTACTAAACCCTGCGGCCGTGGCCGTGGCGCCAGCCGGGCTGCCCGCGCTTCGAGCCCGAACCGCACGGACCCCGTTCACGAACAGCTGCCTGCCGACGACCCCCTGGATGCCCGCAGGGAGCGCCGCTTGCCAGATATTCTTTGCCGCGTCGTGCTGCGCAAAACCGGTTACGGGGACAGCCCCGCTGATAACGGGAACCTCTCCTGGGTATGCCTGGTAGGTGACCGTGTGCCCGTTCTGCCCGGAATCACCTGGCCCTAGCGTGAGGGTGGAGCTGCGCGCGTACGTGCCCCCACGGAGATAGACAACGATGTCGCTCGCCATAGTCGCAGTCATTCCGCGCACCGTAGTCACCGCCTGGTCAATCGTACACGGGTTAGCGAGCGTGCAACTCGTCCCGCTCCCGCTCGGCGCGGCGTACAGCACGGCCCCTGCCCCGGCCGCCTCACCCCCGCCATCCGAGCTCGTGGTCGGGCCCGTGCCGATGCTGCCGCCTGCTCCCGTAACGCCGCCTGCGCCAGTGGCGCCGCCGGTGCCGGTCGCGCCCCCGCTGCCAGAACCGCCACTGGCAGCCCCGCCGCCGCCAGAGCGGCCACCAGCCACGCCTCCCGTGCCCGTCGTTGTGCTCGAGCCGCCTGTGGCTTTGGAGTCTAAACCGCCAACGCCTGAACTGGCACCACCGCTGGCCGGCCGCCCGTGCTGGACATGCCACCGCCCCCCCCCCCCTTTCATGCCCGAGCCGCCTTCGCCACTGGAACCACTAGAGTTGCTGGTACATGCGACCACCACAAGGCCGATGAGCACGGGCAATCGCACCTGCGCTCGCGCCCACCACTCGTGATCAGATTTTTGATTCTTCTCCATTTATGCCTGCCGCCGGAGTAATTCCTTGCAGCAGACCTGCCGCGCTACTTTGGCAGCAGTCTCCCGATCACGGAGTACCACTGGTCACCCATGAAACTGTACCCACTCTGGTTGGGGGGTGGATGTTGTCTGAGCTCAACATGGTGGGTACGTCGAATCCCGGTGCAGTCGAGAAGACATGTAGATCCGGTAAGCCAACGGGCTGCTGGCAATTGGCTGCACCAATCGGCCGGGCTGGTCGAGGTTGTTTGCACT
>CAWKJE010000028.1:0-51222 GCA_963849735.1 uncultured delta proteobacterium | reverse complement strand
CTGAAGGTCGGGGGATAGTCGAGGTCGACGAAGCGCCAAAACGTGCCCAGGATCAAGAGCCCAACGCAGAGCGCAGTCGACGCGAAGCCCAGGGAGCTCGGCAGGGAGCTCGCGCGGGCCTCGCCGGGCCCATCTCGCGTCCCCCTCGTGCTGGTCCGGGCTCTGTCTCCCTCGGTAGAGCCCCCGCCGGGGGTGATGCGCTGTCGCTGACGCCTTCCGTCATCATCGCCTGGCCTCACGATACCATTCCCAAAGCTCCTTTCCCCAAGTACGCTAGCGAGCCACACGGCAAGCCGGCTCCTCCTGCGCGGGGAAGGGCCATGGCGTTCGCCGGAAGCAACCGACCGAACAGGAAAGGACAAGCCAACGTGGACAGCCAAAACACAAGGCAAACGCCGAACCGCAGAACGAAACGCCCAGGACGGGCAGCCAGCCTGCCGTAACTCCGGAGGAGGCCAAGGCTTCCCGGCGCCGAGTCTTCATAGGTCTTGGCGTGGCGGCCATTGTCATCGTCGGAGCAGCGCTGGCGGTGCAGCGGAGCCCTCGCTCGCCCGCATCGATTGGCGACATCGTGGCTGCCGACATCACCCTCGTCACCTCCGACCGCGCCGACGTGGAGTGCGCGGCGGCCGGCGCTGTCGAGACCTACCATTGCGGCTTCATCGACGGCAGCAATGCCTGGAAGGGCGAGGACAAGAACAACTGAAGCCCTACTACACCACCGACCGCCACTTGTACCTGGTCCCGGGTCTGTTCCAGCAGTCAGCTCTGGAGCAGCGCTACCGGACCGAGCAGCCCGAAGGCAAGCGGCGGGACAGCCTCAAGCGCTTCACGGCGAAGTGCAACCTCAAGATCGCGGGCAAGCTCGAAGGCGTCAAGGTGCGCTGGGTGCCGGCCAGCGCATGGTCGAATCCCGAAGAGGTCGAAGTGGCCACCGTGGTCGACTGCAAGGTCGACGGCTAGCGGTCGGCCAGTGGGTCGGCGGCGGCGCTCAGCTCCGCCGCCACCTCGTTGAGGTCCAGGTTGTGCGACCGCTCTGCAATCGTGGCCTGGTCCAAGAGTGCGCTTCACCCGCGCAGCTTTGCCCGATCTTGGCGGCATGCTCCCCTTGGAAGCGGGCCGCCGCCAGTTCGTTCGCGCTCGGCATGCGCTCGCCCTTGCCACCGGTAATGGTGCTCGCGCCATAGGGCGAGCCGCCCGTGACCTCGTCGAGGCGCATCTGGCCGGCGAAGCTGTAGGGCAGGCCCACCACGACCATGCCGTGATGGAGCAGGGTGGCGTGGAGGCTGAGGATGGTGGATTCCTGGCCGCCGTGTTGTGTCGCCGAGCTGGTGAACACGCTGCCCACTTTGCCAATCAGCTTGCCGGCGGCCCATAGCTGGCCGGTAGCATCGAGAAAGGCGCGCATCTGCGCCGCCACGCTGCCGAAGCGGGTGGGCGCGCCGAAGAGGACCACGTCGGCGCTGGCTAGGTCGTCGACACTGGCAACGGGAACGTGGGCGAACGCGGCCTGACCGGCCTTGGCCCCCATAGCTTCCAGCACGGCGTCGGGCAGAGTTTCGGGCACGCGCTTTACCACCACGTTTGTGCCGGGAACCGCGCGGGCGCCTTCGGCCACCGCCTCCGCCATTTGGTGGACGTGACCGTAGGTCGAGTAAAATAGCACTAGGACGTTGGTCTTGCCTTCAGCCATGGGATCTCCGTGAGGTTGGGGTTTTGCTCTGCTTGCCGAGCGTGCGGCACAACCGGCGCAGGGTTTCCTGCTCGGCCGGGGAAAGGATTTGGAACTGAGCGACGAGGGTCGCCAGGTGGCGGGGAAACGCTGCGGCGATGAGCTTGTGGCCCCCTGGGGTGAGCGCCACGGTCACCAGCCGCCGATCGATGGTGCTGCGCTCGCGCGTGACGAGGGCGCGCTTTTCCAGGTTGTCCACCACCCAGGGTCACGTTGCCGCCCGAGAGGAGCAGCTGGCGCGCAAGCTGCTCCTCTCGGGCGGCAACGTGACCCTGGTGGTGGACAACCTGGAAAAGCGCGCCCTCGTCACGCGCGAGCGCAGCACCATCGATCGGCGGCTGGTGACCGTGGCGCTCACCCCAGGGGGCCACAAGCTCATCGCCGCAGCGTTTCCCCGCCACCTGGCGACCCTCGTCGCTCAGTTCCAAATCCTTTCCCCGGCCGAGCAGGAAACCCTGCGCCGGTTGTGCCGCACGCTCGGCAAGCAGAGCAAAACCCCAACCTCACGGAGATCCCATGGCTGAAGGCAAGACCAACGTCCTAGTGCTATTTTACTCGACCTACGGTCACGTCCACCAAATGGCGGAGGCGGTGGCTGAAGGCGCCCGCGCGGTTCCCGGCACAAACGTGGTGGTAAAGCGCGTGCCCGAAACTCTGCCCGACGCCGTGCTGGAAGCTATGGGGGCCAAGGCCGGTCAGGCCGCGTTCGCCCACGTTCCCGTTGCCAGTGTCGACGACCTAGCCAGCGCCGACGTGGTCCTCTTCGGCGCGCCCACCCGCTTCGGCAGCGTGGCGGCGCAGATGCGCGCCTTTCTCGATGCTACCGGCCAGCTATGGGCCGCCGGCAAGCTGATCGGCAAAGTGGGCAGCGTGTTCACCAGCTCGGCGACACAACACGGCGGCCAGGAATCCACCATCCTCAGCCTCCACGCCACCCTGCTCCATCACGGCATGGTCGTGGTGGGCCTGCCCTACAGCTTCGCCGGCCAGATGCGCCTCGACGAGGTCACGGGCGGCTCGCCCTATGGCGCGAGCACCATTACCGGTGGCAAGGGCGAGCGCATGCCGAGCGCGAACGAACTGGCGGCGGCCCGCTTCCAAGGGGAGCATGCCGCCAAGATCGGGGCAAAGCTGCGCGGGTGAAGCGCACTCTTGGACCAGGCCACGATCGCAGAGCGGTCGCACAACCTGGACCTCAACGAGGTGGCGGCGGAGCTGAGCGCCGCCGCCGACCCACTGGCCGACCGCTAGCCGTCGACCTTGCAGTCGACCACGGTGGCCACTTCGACCTCTTCGGGATTCGACCATGCGCTCGCCGGCACCCAGCGCACCTTGACGCCTTCGAGCTTGCCCGCGATCTTGAGGTTGCACTTCGCCGTGAAGCGCTTGAGGCTGTCCCGCCGCTTGCCTTCGGGCTGCTCGGTCCGGTAGCGCTGCTCCAGAGCTGACTGCTGGAACAGACCCGGGACCAGGTACAAGTGGCGGTCGGTGGTGTAGTAGGGCTTCAGCTTGTTCTTGTCCTCGCCCTTCCAGGCATTGCTGCCGTCGATGAAGCCGCAATGGTAGGTCTCGACAGCGCCGGCCGCCGCGCACTCCACGTCGGCGCGGTCGGAGGTGACGAGGGTGATGTCGGCAGCCACGATGTCGCCAATCGATGCGGGCGAGCGAGGGCTCCGCTGCACCGCCAGCGCTGCTCCGACGATGACAATGGCCGCCACGCCAAGACCTATGAAGACTCGGCGCCGGGAAGCCTTGGCCTCCTCCGGAGTTACGGCAGGCTGGCTGCCCGTCCTGGGCGTTTCGTTCTGCGGTTCGGCGTTTGCCTTGTCGTTTTGGCTGTCCACGTTGGCTTGTCCTTTCCTGTTCGGTCGGTTGCTTCCGGCGAACGCCATGGCCCTTCCCCGCGCAGGAGGAGCCGGCTTGCCGTGTGGCTCGCTAGCGTACTTGGGGAAAGGAGCTTTGGGAATGGTATCGTGAGGCCAGGCGATGATGACGGAAGGCGTCAGCGACAGCGCATCACCCCCGGCGCGGGCTCTACCGGAGGGGACAGAGCCCGGACCAGCACGAGGGGGACGCGAAGATGGGCCCGGCGAGGCCCGCGCGAGCTCCCTGCCGAGCTCCCTGGGCTTCGCGTCGACTGCGCTCTGCGTTGGGCTCTTGATCCTGGGCACGTTTTGGCGCTTCGTCGACCTCGACTATCCCCCGACCTTCAGCTTCGACGAGCATCACTTCATCAGCAACGCTCGCAACTACATGGCCGGGCGGGCTGACTGGAACGACCACCCACCCCTGGGCAAGCTGGTGCTGATCCCGGCCATGAAGGTCCTGGGCGACCGCGGGCTCGGCTGGCGGCTCTCGTCTGCGCTGGCCGGCTTGGCGATCGTGGTCCTGAGCGGCCTGATCGCGGCGCGCATCTTTCGCGCCCGCACGGTGGGGCTCTTGACCGCAGCCTTCGTGGCCGCCGACGGCTTCTTCATCTCCTACGCGCGCACCGCGCTCATCGACAACCCGCTCACCGTCTGGGTGTACGCCGCGCTCGCCCTAATGCTCTACGCCCGTTCCCTGGCCTGGTTCGCCTGGGCCGCCGTCGCCATCGGCCTCGCGGTCTCCACCAAATGGACCGGGGCATGCGTCGTCCTCCTGGCCCCCATCATGCTCATCCGTCAGCGCCGCTCGGCGTTACATGTGGCATGGATGTTCGCCCTGGCGTCGCTGGTCTACCTCGCGATCAGCGCAGCAGCCCTGCTAATCACGCACCAACCAATCTCCCCGGCCGGGATGATGAGGAGCAACTGGCACCTGCTCCGCCACCACGCTGGCTTCACCGTGTGGGACAACTCCGCCAGCTCACGCTGGTACACCTGGCCCTTCCTGGCGCGTCCCATCGTAATGCACTTCGCCAGAGTCGGGGATGCGGTGCGAGCCACCTCGACCCTGGGCAACCTGCTGCTATGGTTCGGTACCACGGCCGCCCTGGCGGCCGCCCTAGCCGGGTTGGCGCGATCGCTATGGCGCAAGCTGCGCGCCCGGACCAGCGTGGCAACCGCCCATTGCCGGGAAGCCCTGGTGATCGCCAGCATGGTCGCGCTCACCCTGCCCTTCATTGTCAGCAACCGCCAGTCGTACATCTTCCATTACCTCGGCGCCTACGGCCTTGGCCTCGGCCTCCTCGCCTCGCGGGTGGCCGCCATGGGCCAGCGCCGTCCCTGGGTAACCCTGGGCTTTCTCCTCGGCGTGGCGGGCGTCTCGCTGCTCTATGTTCCGCTCTGGACCGGAGCCGCGATCACCCAGCGCGGTTTCGACCTGCGCCTGCCCTTCCCGGGTTGGCGCTAGGGCTACGCTCCCATGCAAGTGGGCCTGATGTACGCGTGACCGTAACACGCGCCCGCGCCAAATCCCCCTTGCGGCGCACACCGCTGTGCTAGGGTTTGCCAGTCCTGGTTGGGCTAGCACGGCTTGCTCAACTAGGCGCCGACCGAATCAACGCGTCAACGCAAGGACAGTGGCCGGCTAGCGGCCCGGTCACCAAGGAAAGTTTGGAGCCATGGAAGATACCGAGGATCTCATCAGCGTGGGCGATCTAGCTGGTCACGAGCTGGGACTCCACCACATGTCGGGCAACGAGATGCTGGGCGGCATGTTCAAATACCGCCTGGAGGTTGCGAGCAAGGAGCCCGATATCGAGCCCAAGGACGTGCTCGGCGAAAAGCTGTCCGTCAAGATTCGCCTTCCCGAAGGAGGCGAGCGATTTTTCAACGGTCACGTCACCTCTTGGAGCTATGGCGGCCGGCTCCACGACCGCACCATCTACGAGCTTACCCTCCATCCCTGGCTCTGGCTGCTTGGCTTCACCTCTGACTGCCGCGTCTTCAACGGGCGGTCGGCTCTGGACATCGTAAAACGTGTCTTCAGCCGATACGGACAGGCCGATTTCAACGCCAGCCCGCTCGTGGCCAGCGACTACCCACCCTACGAGCACTGCGTTCAGTACCGCGAGACCGACCTCAACTTCGTCCTCCGACTGCTCCAGCACGAGGGCATCTACTTCTTCTTCAAGCACGAGACCGACCGCCACGTGCTGACCCTGGCCGATGGCCTGGGGGCCCATGCGACCCGACCGGGATACGAGGAGATCCCCTACATGCCACCCACCACCAATGCCAGGGACATGTCTCCTCACTTCAATCTGTGCACGTTCCGCCAGGGTGTCCAGACCCGGTCCTACTGGCACCAGGATTTCGATTTCAAGAATCCGCGCGGCAGCCTGCTCGCCTTCTGCCCGTCGAATCAGCAACAGGAACGCTACCGCACGGGAGAGATATTCGAATACCCAGGCCAATACGTAGACCACGCGCGCGGCCAGGCTCTGGCCCGCACGAGGCTCGACGAGCGCCACCAACCAGCCCAGGTGATCAAGGCGTCCGGCAATCCCCTGGGTTTGAGCACGGGCGACCTCTTCACCCTCCCCAATCCGCCCTGGTGTCGCCAGCCCGTCAAATTCCTAGTCACCGGCGCCCACTACGAGCTGCGCGTCGCCCATGAGCATTCCGGAGGACCCGACAACTCCCAGGCGCCCTATGCTGCCCGTTACACGTTGATACCCCAGGACGAGCCGTTTCGGCCCGCCCGAACCGCGCCCAGGCCGATCATCCCTGGCCCGCAGACGGCCATCGTGGTGGGTCACCAGAAGAACGCCGACCAGGAACCGGAAGAGATCGTGACCGATGAGTATGGACGCGTGCGGGTACGGTTCCATTGGGAGAGGGTCGGGCACAACTACCCCGAGAGCCGCGGCCTCAAGGACGACAACGAAGACTCGGATACCTGCTGGATACGCGTCGCACAAAAGTGGGCGGGCAGCCGCTGGGGCTCGATCCACATCCCTCGCGTCGGCCATGAGGTCGTGGTGGAATTCCTGGAGGGGGATCCCGATCGTCCTTTGATCACGGGCAGCGTCTACAACGACGCGAATAAGCCCCCCTACGAGTTGGACAAGAACAAGACCCAGTCGGGCATCAAGAGCCGCAGCACCAAGGGCGGCAACCCAGACAACTTCAACGAGATCCGCTTCGAGGACCTCAAGGGCAAGGAGGAGCTGCACATCCAGGCCGAGCGAGACATGTCGACGAATGTGAAGCGCAACGAATCGCTCTCCGTGGGGGGCGACCGCAGCGTCAGCGTGACGGGTAATCAGTCGGTTAGCATTTCAGGCAAGGGCAAGAGCCCCGTGCACAGCACTGTCAGCGTCACCGGTAAACACACGCTCGATGCCACCGACACCATCTATATCAAAGCCCCCACCTCGATCACCCTGGAATGCCCAGGCAGCAAGATCGAAATGTTGCCGGGAAAGATCACCATCACGGCTGGGGGCGGTGCCCAGATTGTCCTCGATGCCAATGCACTGACCAAGTCCAACGCCGGCGCCAAGACCGTGCACGACGCCAATGTCTTGCACCAGTCGGTGCCAGGCGCGAATATCCTGCTCGATGCGAATGTCGCAGCCCAGGCGGTAGGTGGCGCGAAGGTCCTACTCGACGCCAATGTCCTGGCGCAGTCGTCGGGAGGCAGCAAGCTCCAACTCGACGGGGATGCGTCTATGGAAGGCGCGGCCAAGGCAACGGTCAAGGGGGCCACCGAGGGCACACTCACAGCCGGAGCCGGAACGGTCAAGACCGGACCCGCCGGCGTCGACGCGACCGGCCCCAAGATCGGCATCAACGGATCTGCCACGGTGACCATCGCGGGCGCTATGGTGAAGATCAACTAGGCGCGCGCACCCGGTGATGGCGGCAGCAGGCAACCCCATCCTTGACCGACTGGAGCAACTCGCTGCCCAGTGGGCCGTCTTCGCGGACAAGCCGGATGCGCGCATCCTGTGCTGGCTCGTCGAGCCCGACGAGCACGCTATGGTCGACGTCTTCGTGGCTGTCGAGGATGACGAGCACGCGGGACAGACCGAGGATCTTTTCGTGCCCATGCGCGCGCCCTTCACACCCGGGCGCTATGGATTGGACCTGCTGCGAGAGTTCATCGAGAAGGCCGCAGCGCTTCACGCGGGACTCGACGATGCGACCACGCCCGTCTGGCGAGCGCCACCCGCTGCGCCCAACGCACCGGATCCCTTGCCTCTTCTGCAAGCCTGTCAGTCCTTCATCGACCACTACAAGTTGCCTGGTGTTTTGGCCCTCGTTCTCACCCCTGCGGAGATCGCCGAACTAACTGCCTTCCGCCAGTGGCTGGAGTTGGTCGCGCGCACGGGCTTGCCCAAGCTGCCGAAGCTGCGACTGGTCGTGCTGGACGACAAAGATACACCTTCGCTGACCCCTCTGGTTCAGGCCCAGCCCAATAGGGTGGTGGCTGTACCCGCCGACCTCGACATGCCCTCGGCGCGCCTCGAGATCAGCGAGAACGCTGGCAACCTGGACATGCCCGGGGGTCAGTTTCGCCACCAGTTCGTGCAGATGACCAATGCCCTGGGCAGGCAGGATCTGGCAACCGCCGATCGGCATGCTCAGGCGGCCCTGGAGATCACCACGGCTCGGGGCTGGTTCGCGCTGGCCGTGCCAATTCATCTGGCCATGGGTGCGTCGCTGGCGGCAACAGGCAAGATCGAAGACGCGAGCCGCAGATACGCGAGCGCCGAGGCCTCGGCTGCCTCGGGTGAAAAGGCGGGCGATCCCGTTTGCATAAAGCTGCGCGTACAGGCGCGCATGTGCCGAGGCAGCCTGCTCATCCACGCCGGGGCTTGGCAGCTGGCAGCAACCTTGTTCGCCGAGACTCTGCCCTTGGCCCGGGCCACCAAGGACCCCGGCATGATTATAGACTGCTACCGCCTGGCGTCGTTCTGCCTGGAACAGGGCAAGCAGTACAAGCCGGCGTGGCAGCAGGGGGTCGATGGCCTCGCCTTCGCGCGCACGGTGGACAAGGAGACGCTCGTCACCACGACCTTGGCTTATCTTGGCGAGAGCCTGGCCCGACTGTGCAAGCACAGCCAGCTCAGCGGCTCGTGGAAGCGCATCGAGCAGGAGTTGGTGAATCTGCTCGGCCCCGAGTGGCGGCCGACGGCTCACCTGCCTCGGGGTACGGCGACATGACCATCGCTGCCAAGCACTTCGATCCCCTGGTCGGGATCGATACCCACATCACGCTAATCCCATCGCCCGCTGGTCCCATCCCGACGCCCCTGCCCAATCCCTACATCGGCATCGTGTTCGACCCCATGGACTACGTGCCCATGCTCGGGGCCACGGTCTACATCAACGGGCTCCCGCGCGGAATCGCAGGCGGGAGCGGCCAGGCCCTGCCACCGCACATTCCTCTCGCCGGTCCCTTCGCAAAGCCACCCACCAACGAGAGCGAAATCTTCATGGGCAGCTCCACCGTGGTGGTCGACGGCAGTCCGCAGTCTTACCTGGCCCTGCCTGTGCTGAGCTGCCAGGACATCGGCAGTCCGGCGCCGCCGCGGCCGGGGAAGGCGGAGCCGAAGTCGCTGATGTTGCCCACCACGGTGGTGCTCTCGGTGCCCATGGGACCGATGGTCATGATCGGGGGCCCGCCGACGATCTCGATGATGGCCATGGCCATGAAGGGCATCATGGCGGGGCTGAAGAAGCTCAGGGCTCTCATGAAGGCCTCGAAGGCAATGGCGGCGCTGGCGGCAAAGCTGCGGGCCCTGGCCGCGAAGCTGTGCAAGGCGCTGGGGCTTGGGCCCAGAGCTCTGGAGATGATCGAGAAGGCCATCTGCACAGTCACCGGCCACCCGGTGGACGTCGCCAACGGCAGGGTCTTCACCGAAAAAACCGACTTCCGCATCGCCGGCCCGCTTCCCCTCGTCTGGGAGCGGACCTGGTACAGCACGTCGACCTACCGCGGCCCAATCGGACACGGCTGGCACCACAGCCTCGACGTGGGCCTGTATGTGACCCACGAGGTGCTGCTATTGCGCGCGGCTGATGGCCGGTATCTGCCCTTGCCGCCACTCGACGATGGCGAGGAGTTCTTCGACCGCAAGGAGAAACTGAGCCTCCGCCGAACCGGCGGCGAATACCGCATAGTCGAAAAAGACGGACTCACGCATGTCTTCGCCGGGACCGGGCAGACACGCCACCTGTCCCGCGTCGAGGACGCGCTGGGAAACCGCATCGCGCTCACCCACGACGGCACAGGACGGTTGACTGGCATCGTCGACTCGAGCGGGCGCGCGCTCGCCCTGCACTACAGCCACGACGGGCTTCTCTTGCAGGTTGAGGGTCCCCATCCCGAGCAGCCGGGGCGCCGCATAGTGCTAGTCCGCTATGAGTACGACCCGAGCGGCAATTTGGTCTACGCCCACGATGCCCTCGGCCAGACCGCGCGCTATGAGTACCGCGGCCACCTCCTCGCACGCGAGGTAAACCGCAACGGCCTGTCCTTCTACTTCGAGTACGATGGCTCCGACGAGAGCGCCCGTTGCGTCCACACTTGGGGCGACGACGGCATCTACGATCACAAGATAGCGTATCAGCCTCGTGTAACTGTAGTCGAGAACTCGCTGGGCCAGAAGACGACCTATCACCACCACAAAGGTCTGGTGTGGAAGACAGTGGACGCCCTTGGCGCCGTGACCGAGACCGAACGCAACCAGTGGAACGAGGTCGTCAAGGAGACCGATGCCCTCGGCCAGGCGACCGAGTACGTACGCGACGGTCGCGGCAACCTGGTCACCGAGATATCCCCTGACGGCAGCACGGTGGCGTTTGCCTACGACGTCAGGGATCGACCGGTTTCGCTGCGAGGACCGGAAGGTGGCGAATGGAAGTGGTCCTACGACGAAGCCGGGCGCATGGTCGAGCGTGTCGACGCTCTTGGCCAGCGCACCCTGTTCCGCTGGAGCGGCCCGCGCCTGCTCGGCGTGACCGATCCTTCCGGCCACGAGACTACGCTCGAATACGACGCCGCGGGCAACCTGTCCGTGCTGCGTACGCCCGACGGGGTCGAGACCAGGTGGAGCTACGACTGGCTCGGCCGCTGTGTGCGCCTGCAAGATCCCGCGGGCAACGTGGAGGCCCGCCAGTTCGACGACCTCGGCCGCATGGTGCGCGCGCAGGAGCCAGACGGCAACCTGCGCGAGCTGAGTTACGACGGCGAAGGCAACGTCGTGCGCGCCAAGGATCGGCGGTACGACGTCGAATTCAGATACAGTGGCATGAACCGCCTGCTGTCGCGCACGCAGGCGGGCACGACCGTGCGCTTCGTCTACGACACCGAGGAGCAACTCGTCGCCGTCCGCAACGAGGCCGGCGCCGTGTATCGCTTCGCCCTCGGCCCCACCGGCGAGGTGACCGAGGAGTACGGCTTCGACGGCCTCCACCGCACCTACGAGCGCGACAAGGCCGGGCGCGTGCACAAAGTGCTGCGCCCGGGCGGCCTGGTCACCGAGTTCACCTACGACTGGGCTAACCGCGTGGTCTGTGTCAAACACGCCGATGCCCAGGGCAACCTGCTCGGGGAAGAGAAGTACGCCTACCGCAAGAACGGCGTGCTGGTGGCTGCCGACAACGGCACCTGTGCCGTCAAGATCGAGCGGGATCTGCTCGGCCGCGTGGTCAAGGAGGAGCAGGGCGCCGACACCGTCGAAAGCGAGTACGGGCCGCTCGGCCTGCGTTGCCGCATGAAGACCAGCCGCGGCCACGTGCTGGAGATCGAACGCAACCTTGTGGGCGACGTACTGGCTTTGCGCGCCGGGGGCGGCCCAACCGTCCCTACCGGCGGCGATGCGAAGAGGGACGCGCCGCCAGCGTGGGAGGCGGAATTCACGCGCAACCGGCTGGGCCTGGAGATAGAGCGCCACCTGCCCGGCGGCGTGCGCAGCCTGTGGCAGCGCGACAAGCTGGGTCGCCCGCTCAAGCACGAAATCTGGTCAGGCCAGAAGGTTCTCGGCGCCAAATCGTACACCTGGGAGCCCAACGACCGCCTGAAGATGATCATCGATGCCCTGCACGGTCCGGTGCAGTTCAGCCACGACGGTCTCGGCAACCTGACCGCCGCGGCCTACGCCGACGGCAAGGTCGATCTGCGCATGCCCGACGCGGTCGGGAACCTCTTCCGCACGGATGAGCGGCGCGACCGCAAATACGGGCCCGCTGGCCAGCTACTGGAGTCACGGACGGAGGAGGGCGTCACCCGTTACGCCTACGATCCCGAAGGCAACCTGACCATGAAGGTTCTGCCCGACGGCCGCGAGTGGAAGTACGAGTGGAACGCCGCCGGCATGCTGGCCAAAGTGGTGCGCCCAGATGGCAAGGAAGTAACCTTCGGCTACGACGCCCTGGGCAGGCGCGTATGGAAGAAGTACCAGGGGAAGACCACGAAATGGGTCTGGGACGCCAACGTCCCGATTCACGAGTGGGTGGAGGTTGATCCCGGAACGCTGGTCGAACCCGCCCCCGAAGAAGTGGCCGAAGCAGCAGACTCCGGCCTGCGCCAGCGCGTTGTCGACCTGTCCAAGCGCGCGTCCCAAGGTCCGCCATCCGTCGTCACTGAGTACGGCAGCGCCGACAAACCCATAACCTGGGTCTTCGAGCCCGAGAGCTTCGCCCCGACAGCCAAGCTGACCGGCAAACAACAGCTCTCCATCATCGCCGACCACCTAGGCACGCCCGCCGCACTGCTGGACGGTGACGGCCGTGCCGTATGGTCCGCCGACATCGGCGTCTACGGCGAGCTACGCAACCTCGTCGGCGACAAACAAGCCTGTCCCTTCCGCTGGCCTGGCCAGTACGAAGACGACGAAACGGGTCTGTACTACAACCGTTTCCGCTACTACGATCCGGATGCTGGGGAGTACGTCAGCCAGGATCCGATTGGCCTCACAGGGGGATTTGGCCTCTACCGGTACGTACAGGATCCAGCATCGGCCCTCGATCCATACGGTCTCGCCTGCAGCTCGCTACAGAAACGGTCGCCCGCGGAGGTCAAGATCCTACGTTCCGAATTCGAAAGGAGTGGGGGCGCCCGCGCGAAGTTCCTGCGGGGACTTGCGAAGGAAGAAGGTGCTGTCGAGAAGTACGGCGCTCAAGCGGTCAAGGACATGGAGCAAGGAAAGGTTCCGCAGGACATGGTAGTCCACCACATGAAGCCTCTGTTCCGCGGGGGCGACAATAGCACATCGAACCTGGCCCTGCTGGACAAGGCAGATCACAGCGCCAATTCGAAGGCGTACCACTACTACCCCGATGGACAAAACCCCTTCGGGCTCAACTGACAGGTTAGAACCATGCCAATCGAACAAGAATGCAAACTCTGCAAACGTGTTTTCACTTTGACGAAAGATCAGGAGAAACTCTACGAATCAAAGCGTGCTGCGAACCAACCGCTAGCATTGGGATGTCCGTTGTGCGGACGGACTTGGATGATGACCTTCGCGCAACAAAAGGCAGACAAGGCTCATCCGCAGTACCGCTGCCCGGTTTCGCACTGTGCGGGCTGGGTGGACTACATCACGGCTGCGAGAGCCAAATCCTTCTATGGCTGCGGCGCGTGCGGTTCGCGCTGGCTCAACGTCGAGAATTTGTACAAGGAAATCGCAGCCATGGTGGCTCTCCATCCGTATCGCAAGGAGTGCTACCGGAAAGTGGCCGGCGGAAAATGGAAGCCCGTCCCGCTTGCTCATCAACCCCGCGACTACGAGGAGCGCGTCGAGCGGGAGCCCTTTGATGAGAAGGATGACTTCGTAAGAGGGTGAGGAGTCTGACCATTGATCACATTTCTTGCGTTTGCGCAGGCATCTACGCCAGCTCCAGCAGGCCGGCCACGGCGACGTCGTAGTCGGGAGGCCGGCCGTCCCATTGGGGTTGATTGGTGTCAGGGCCAATGTCGATGCTGCGATTTGCCGCCCAGTCCTGCAGCCAAGCCACGCTGTCCCCCGTGACCTCGGTGTGGCTCCGCTCGGGCAAGGCGTTGCCGGCCGGTGCTACGAACCGCAGCCCATGCTCGTCACGCTCTATCAGGTAGCCGCCTTCATGTACCAGGCGGTGATGATATGTGCACAGCAACACAACATTGTCCACGCTGGTCTCGCCTCCGTGCAGCCAGTGATGCACGTGATGGCCGTGCAGGAAGCGCGCGTGCGTGCAGCCAGGGAAGCGGCAGCCGCGATCCCGCTCGCGCAGGACGCGCCGAATGGCGGGAGGAATAGAGCGCGTTCGCCGTCCTACGTTCAGTTCTTCACCTTCGCCGGTCATCGCCACGATGCCGCAATCGCAGGCCACCCGCCGCAGCGCTTCCGCGGCGACCCGCGAGCCGTCGTCCAAGGTGGCCGCCAATGTCCCATCCGCGGCCAGCGGGTCCTGGTCCACGTGAATGGAGACCTGGAACCTCTCCCCGCCGTTACCAGAAGCCGAGCTGCCGGCCAGGTAGCTTTCGGCCACCGCTACCATCCCGGCGGCCCGCGATGGCCACGCGGATGCCGGCTTCGGCTCGTCCTCCGGTGGCTCGCGTCCCTCCGCCGATCTTTCCGCGGAAACGTCCTGATGCTCCTGATCACCACCCTGCTCCGCCTCCGCCTCACGTGCCCGGTCCAGCGCCCGCAGCACCAGGTCCGCCTCGTCCGGGCTAAGCACGATCTCCAGCTTGACCATGCCGCCCGGCAGCGGTCGGCGGCGTACCGAGCGCGCCTCGGGGGCCGGTGGATCGTCCGCGACCGCCGCATTTCGGTAGCCGCGACAAATCCGTTCCAGATGCCCGCCCGTCGCGCACAGAGCCATCTCGAGCAAAGGCCCCTCGTTGGCAGGGGTGGCTACCCGGGTGAGCGCCCGCACCTTCGCATACGACAGCTTGCCCGCGGCCAGAGCCCCGTCTATGGCCGGCAGCCCTCCCAGTGCCCGTGCCACCCGCACCTTCTCGCGCGCCGTCGCCAGGTCGAGCCCAATCCGCCACGACAACCAATGCGCGCAAGAAATCGCCCCTTGGGCATGCCATCCACCCGCCTGGTCGAATTGGCGAATGCAGCCGAGCAACCGATGCGTCGCCACATCCAACCTGGCTGACAATTCCGCAATCTCTTGGCCTAGATCCTCGACACTGACCATGACCTACACTGTACATGCGTCCAGGCACTTGGCAAGGCAAAAGTGATGGCATCACCCAAGGATCCGCATGCCAACCCGGACGAGCTTGCACGGAGAGCCTGGTCCGGCTCATAGATCTCGACCTGCCCGCGCTCCTGGCAAGCGGTGCCTCGATAGCACCGCCCGAGCGAAGCTCGATTGTGGTCGCCGTTCACTCTCCGTCGCCTGCCGGCCAGCCGGATCTCATATCCGCAAAGGCCGCGAACACGAGGTGTAGCCTATTGCTTGCCGTAGGCGCGAGGAACTGGTCCGACAACGTCGCGTGCTTGGACCCAGATGTGCAGGTCGTGTATGCACGGGGCGATCAGACCAGGAACGGAGTGCACCTGAACCCATCCGCCCTGGGAAGGGTCAGAGGGAAGTGCGTCGACGGCGATCGCCTGCGCCACCGAAGCCCAGACCGGGCCCGCGGGGGAAGCGGCGATGGCAGCATCCTTGCGGAGTCTCACGCGTACCACAAGAGGGCCATCCGAACCAAGGCAGCCGATTCCGCCTCCGCCGCCTCCACCCCAACCCAGCGGCAGGCTCACCGCGGAGGTCGTGAATTCCTGGCGCGTCCATCCTCGTACCCGAGAACCGTCTTCCCAAGCTGCCTGCAGCTGCACCCAGCCACGATGCCTCTGCAGCACTTCGAATGGACCAGGATACTGAATGTCAACGTGGTCACCTTCTCCCGGAGCGAGGTAGAGAGGGAAGAAGGCCGTCCCGGCACCGATCGTTCGCTTCCTCGGAGCTGAGAGCGCTGCCGGGGTCGCGTAGGAGAGGCCGCCATTACCTAGCTCCACGTTGCGACAAGGAACGATGATCGGTTCCCTCAGGTCAATGCTCAGGCTTGACTGAAGCGAGAGCCGCATGCCATCACCGCTGACTCCAAGCCAGGTATAGCCCGCCAGTTTGCCCAGTCGAATTCGGCCGCCGGCCAGCTCCAACCGTTGTTTGATGCGATAGACAAGCTTGTCGGACGGGTACGAAGCCACGAAACGCAGGGGTGCGAGCACCTGAATAGTGGTTGTCCGGCTGGCTGCCTCTTCCAGTTCCATGGTCACCGGTACTTTCTTGAGGTCCAGAGCGAAAGTCTGTCCGGGAACCGCTACCTCCACGGCGTCCAAGGATGCCTTCTCCGTCGCGACACGACACATGGCCGAGGCTTCGCGTGCAGCGAACCCACAGATAGCCGCGAGCAGAACGGGCGCCCAGCAGCCCGGCCGACACGCCGCGTCTAGAAGGCCATCCATTCGTGGAGTATAGACCAAGAGGAACGCACCCGGCATCCATGAGCCCACCGGCCGTGTCCGCGTAGAAAATTGTGGATGCCGTCGTGGTCGCGGACCAGTGCTCGGGCGCCGTGTCCTCGGGGAGGCGCTGCTGCCTCCGTAGGCCGGTGTTGCGAGAGCGGCGCCTCCGAGCTTAGCCGCAACCAATCCCGGCGGCCGCTTCGGGAGCACTCGGCTGTCGATCTACGTTGTTGCGGCGAACACGAGGTGCAGCCTACTGCTTGCCGTAGGCGCGAGGAACTCGTCCGACAACGTCGCGTGCTTGGACCCAGATGTGCTCGTGGTCTTTGCACGGGAGGGGCAGGCCGGAAACGGAGGCCACCTGGATCCATCCGTCATCGGAAGGGTCCGAGGGAAATGCGTCCACGGCGATCATCTGCGCCACCGAAGCCCAGACCGGGCCCGCGGGGGAAGTGGCGACAGCAGCATCCTTGCGGAGTCTCACGCGTACCACAAGTGGGCCATCCACGCGACCACAGCCGCCTTCGCCTGGGCCGCCTTCACCCCAACCCAGCGGCAGGCTCACCCCGGAGGTCGTGAATTCCTGGCGCGTCCATCCTCGTACCCGAGAACCGTCTTGCCAAGCTGCCTGGAGCTTCACCCAGCCACGATGCCTCTGCAGCACTTCGAATGGACCTGGGTACCGAATGTCCACGTGGTCGCCTTCTCGCGGAGCGAGATAGAGAGGGAAGAAAGCCGTCCCGGTACCGATTGTTCGCCTCCTCGGAGCTGAGAGCGCTGCTGGGGTCGCGTAGGAGGGGCCGCCATTACCTAGCTCCACGTTGCGACAAGGAACGATGATCGGTTCCCTCAGGTCAATGCTCAGGCTTGACTGAAGCGAGAGCCGCATGCCATCACCGCTGACTCCAAGCCAGGTATAGCCCGCCAGTTTGCCCAGTCGAATTCGGCCGCCGGCCAGCTCCAAGCGTTGTTTGATGCGATAGACAAGCTTGTCGGACGGGTACAAAGCCACGAAACGCAGGGGTGCGAGCACCTGAATAGTGGTTGTCCGGCTGGCTGCCTCTTCCAGTTCCATGGTCACCGGTACTTTCTTGAGGTCCAGAGCGAAAGTCTGTCCGGGAACCGCTACCTCCACGGCGTCCAAGGATGCCTTCTCCGTTGCGACACGACACATGGCCGAGGCTTCGCGCGCAGCGAACCCACAGATAGCCGCCAGCAGAACGGGTGCCCAGCAGCCCCGCCGGCACGTCGCGTCTAGAAGGCCATCCATTCGTGAAGTATAGACTAAGAGGAACAGATCCTTCCGCTCTCGTTGCGACGCTCACGGCAATCCAATAGGATTTCGGCATGTGCAAACGGTGGAGCCGCATTCCGCATGCTGATGGCAATGCTGAGGGTATAGCCGGAGAGGCTACGATCGTGGGCAGGGAATGGCTGGGCTGGCAGGGTATCATCGCTCACCCAAACGCTCCCGCTGGTGGTGGCGGGCCCGGCCATTTTGCCCAACCGTTGCTGGCGGACCTAGGCACCGATGCCGCAGTGAGCCCCTGGGCGCCTGGGCCGTTGGGCTCGGCACCACCAACTTCTGGCTCTGGCCCGGCCGGCTCGCCACCACCAGCCGGGGCTCGGGCACCGAGGCGTCCTAATCCAGCGCCGCGCACAAGAGAGCGCTCTCTGGGAGACCTGAAATCCGTGCAGACCGAGCTGGTGGACGTGAAGGTCGATGCGAGGATCGTCGCCGACGAAGTGGGAGGGCAACACGCAGGTGAAACCAACTTCACCTACGAACCGCCAACCTCGCCGCACTACACCGCGGACCACCTCGGCAAAGGCAAGATCTTGAAATTTGAGAGAAGGCTCACCTGGCACACCACTGTCACCATAAAAACGACTTATCCAGTTGGCTCAGACCCCGACCAACTCTCGGGCTATGGCCGAGGCACCAAGAAAGAAGATTCAGATAACGGCGACATCACGCTTGGGTTTCACGAGCAATGCCACCGGGATGACTACGAACGGTACCTGAAGTCGCACCCTTTACCCGATCCACCCAAGTTGCACGTGGGTATGACCGTGGCCGAGCTCACCAAGACGCAAACGGAGTTCAATGAGAAGGTGAAGGCTTACTTTGAGTCCATGAGAGCAGACTCTGTGTCCAGGACTGATGAAGTGGGCTACCGCCGGTCCACCTACAAGAGAACAAAAATACCGTACCGGCACACATTGCCGGCCGAGTAGCATACCGCTATCGCCCGGGCGGGCTCCGCTCGCCATCACCCGCGTTGGCGGAGGCGGGCTCCGCCCGCCGGAGCCTTAATAAATCTCCACCTCCGCCAGGTGGAAGTAGTTGGGGGGCGTGTTCTTCAGGCGCACGTAGCGGCCCTCGGCGTGCAAGTTACGGGCGGTCCACTTGTCGAAGGTTTCTTTCCGCTCGGCGATCTGCGTCCACTTGACGTTGTCCTTGCTCACCTCGATTTTGAGCGGCACCGCTCGCTCCTCGAAGCCGTCGGCCCGGTTGTAGACCACCACCTTGTCGAACTTCTTGACCGCCCCCAGATCGATGGTGACCCAGGATTGCGGATCGAGATTGGTGTGGAAACCCAGGTTGTCGTGATCGCCGTCCACCAGCAAGCTGTGGTCGGTGCCCTGACCGGGGTACTGGCTGCTCACCGTGACCGGGCGGTGAAGGGCAAGGTTGGGCTTGGCAAACTTCGAGTTGATCTTGTCCCCGACCCAGAAAAGCGCGCCGCCCACGATCAGCAGGGACAGGATCACCCTCGCCCAGCGCGCGAACAGAGCCCGCCCCAAGCGGTTGGCCTCGAGCTCGAGCGGCTCGTACAGGCGGTTAACCAGCTCGTGCACGCTGTCGGCAAAAGCCTCGCGCTCATCGCCCGTCAGCTTGGCGATGGTCGCGTCCTGGGCAGGTCCCAGCATCCCGGCCAGCATGGCGGTGTGAGCAACCGGCATCTTGCCCCAGGCCGCCTCCACCCCGGGCAGGGTGCGGGCAGCGGCCCAATCGGCATCGCCTAGCACGGCCGAGTCCTTGAGCTGTCCGGCCCGCGCAAGGTGAGCACGGGTCAATAGCTCTACCGTCTTGCAGTCAAGCAGCAGGACAGCCCAGCTTCCCTTGCCGGTCTCGCCAATCTTGACCGCGTCGTCACCAATCTGACGCGCAACATCATACCAGACGAAACCCGGCTTGCTGGCGTCGAAGCCGCTCGAGCGCGCCTCGGCCACCCGTGGCCCCAGCCACAGCACCCGCGCGAGAAATCCAGGCGCCAGTCTACCTGTCATTGTATCGGTATCGCTCACCATTTCGGCGTTGCCATTGCTCATGACCCTGTCGTTTATACCCCAAAGCTCCGCCCGACCCAAACCCCTGCCCTACGTCTCGGCGACGAGCTGCCGAGCTAGATGGCATGCTCCCGCCAGACCCACCCGGTCATCGTCGATCAGGTGGATAGGCACCTGCTCGACGAGGGGGCGTAAGCGGCCTTTGTCGCGTAGCGCTTGCAGGAACTGCCGTTTGCGCTTGGGGAGTATGGTCGCGCCTATGCGGCCGCAGATGTAGACGCCCCGCGTGGCGAGCCCTCTCAGGATGAGGTTGCCCACCTCGGCACCGAAAAACGTGGCAAAGGTGTCGATGGCCTGACGGGCGATGGCGCTCTTACCCGTTAGCCCCAGCTTGGTTATGGCGGCGTTGCGATCACCGCCGCCCAGCGCTTGCAGCACGCTTTCGGACTCAGGCTCGGCCGCCCGCGCGCGGAAGAAATCATAGAGCGCGCCGATCCCCGGTCCCGATAACACCCTTTCGTAGCTCACGTGCCCGCCGCCGTGCTGTTGCCGCAAGAAGCACAACAGCTCGTCCTGTAGCTCATTGCGCGAGGCCAGATCGCCATGCCCTCCCTCGGTGGCCGTAGCGACCAAGGTACCGTGGCTCCAGACTAGCAGCGCCTCCCCTAGCCCGGTGCCCGCCGCGATGACGGCGGCGTTGCCTGTCTTGGGCGACCGGCCGGGCACCAGCGT
Organism: uncultured delta proteobacterium; assembly: GCA_963849735.1. GTDB lineage: Bacteria > Myxococcota_A > Polyangia > Fen-1088 > Fen-1088 > Fen-1118. The sequence continues at coordinate 31,120 of CAWKJE010000028.1, read as the reverse complement.
CAGTCGGGCCGAGGGCCGAGCACAGGTACACCCCATCGCGATAGCCGCCATGTCGTTGACCAGGCGCACGCGGGGGATAGCCAGCTGCCGCGCCAGGGCGCGCTCGTCCACCAGCCAGGGCAGATTCGTGGTACGCGACACCCCATCGACGACCGGACCAGCGAGGCCGAGGACCGCGGCTTGGACACGGCCAGGGGCGACCGCGAGAAAACCGCGCAGTATCGCCGCGAGCGACCGACTGCCCTGGCTTGGCACCGTCCCTTCGTGCACGATCGCGCCGCGCTGGCATTCCACCAAGCGCAAGCGCGCATTGGTCCCGCCAATGTCACCACCCAGTACCAACTCGTCTAACGACTTCTTCGCCATTAGGCCGGCAGACTAGCCCAATTCCGCCGAGTTTTCCGCAAGACATTCACCCCGAGAATTGCTCCCGCACCTCCGCGTCCGCGGCCAGCACCTGGCGCATGCGCGCCTCGCGCTCGCCCACCACCCGTTGCGCCAATTGCTCATCGGCGACGGCGATGATCTGGGCGGCCAGAAGCCCGGCATTGGCGGCCCCGCCGATAGCCACGGTGGCGACCGGGACACCCGGGGGCATCATCGCCGTGGCGAGCAGCGCATCCATGCCCTGCAAGCTGCTCGAGGCGATGGGCACGCCGATCACCGGGCGGGTAGTGTGGGCGGCCACCGCCCCCGCCAGGTGGGCCGCCCCGCCCGCCCCACAGATGAAGACCTTGGTTCCGCTCTGCGTGGCGACGCGGACGAAAGCCGCGGTTTGCTCGGGCGTGCGATGGGCCGAGAGCACGCGCACGGCAACGTTGAGCCCGAGCGAGCGCAAGATGTCGACCGCTGGTTTCATGGTGGGCAGATCCGATTGCGAGCCCATCAGGATGGCCACGTCGGAAGTCTTCACGTCGATCTTGTCAGTCATGACTGCTCACTTTGGCCTACTCATGCTGGCCGTGCACTACGATTTCAGGCTGGCCTACTCATGCTGGCCGCGCACTACGATTTCAGGCCGGCTGACTCATGCTGGCCGCGCAGCCCGATGTCGGTGCGAAAGTGCATGCCCGGCCAGGAAAGCCGTGCGATGGCAGCGTAGACGTGCCCCCGCGCTTGCTCCAGCGTCCCGCCCACCGCGGTAATGCCGAGCACCCTGCCTCCGGCCGTCACTAGCCCGCTGGCCTGGTCGCCATTGCCCCGCGCGCCGGTGCTCTTGCTACCTGCATGGAACACCACGGCCTCGCTAGCCCCCAGCTGCCCATCCGCGCCCAGCCCGGCGATGACGTCCCCGGCGCGCGGCTTGCCTGGATAGCCCTCCGCCGCCAGGACCACGCAGACCGACACACCGGGCAGCCAATCGGGATGGCGCAGGGGCAGCTGCCCTGATGCCGCATCGAGCAGCCAGGGCAGCAGATCCTCGCCCAGGCGGGGCAAGAGCGCCTGGGTTTCAGGATCACCGAAACGGCAGTTCCACTCGATTACCTTGGGCCCAGCCGGGGTGAGCATCAGCCCGCCGTAGAGAAGCCCGCGAAACGGTCTGCCGGCTTCGGCCATGGCCGCCACCATGGGCGCGAAGATCGTGCGGGCGATGGTTTCGGCGAGCCCGGGGTCGACGAGCGGCGAAGGCGAGTATGCGCCCATTCCCCCGGTGTTCGGCCCCCGATCCCCGTCGCCCACCGCCTTGTGATCCTCAGCCGAGTCCAGGAGCACGAAGCGGGTGCCATCGCATAGCGCCATCAGGGAGACCTCGCGCCCGGTCAGACGCTCCTCGATCACGATACTGGTCCCGGCGCTGCCGAAGATCCGCTCCACCAACATGCTACGCGCCGCCCGCTTGGCCTCGGCCGGCGAGGAGGCCACCACCACCCCTTTGCCCGCGCACAGACCATCGGCCTTCACCACCAGGGCAAGGGGATGGGCCGCGATGAAGGCCTCCGCGGCCGCCAGGTTGGTGAAGCTGCCGTAGGCTGCGGTGGGGATGCCCGCCTTGATCATCAGATCCTTGGCGAAGCGCTTCGAGCCCTCGATCTCGGCGGCGGCCCGTGACGGCCCGAAGAAGCGCAGGCCGGCAGCGCGGCAGGCATCGCCCAGACCAGCCATGAGCGGACCCTCGGGCCCGCACACGACCAGATCGATGCGCTCGGCCCGCGCGAGAGCGATCAACTCGGCGCTGGCATCGCTGCCCACCCCCACGAGCGTCACCTTGCCCTGGCCGATGCCACGTCCCAGAGCCTGGATGCCGGGGTTGCCCGGCGCCACTATCAGGTGCTCGCACAGCGGGCTCTGCACGATCTTCCAGGCCAGCGCGTGCTCGCGTCCGCCCGAGCCGACGAGCAATACCCGGTAGCCCACCATCAACCCTGGCGCCCGCCGGCGGGTAGAGCCCCCTCGCCGCTCTCCAGTCGCCGCGCCAGGTAGCTGGCAATGGCGCCGTCGTAGGCGGCGGTGTGGGCAAAGGCCTTACAGCAAAGCGCGAAACGCAGGGCCGGGCCCAGGCCGCCCTGGGTCTCCAGCTCGCACAGTACCCGGTCGTAGTCGGCCGGGTCGACCACGATGCCCACCCGCTCGTGGTTCTTGGCCGCGGAGCGAACCATGGCCGGACCTCCGATGTCGATGTTCTCGATGACCTCGGGGAAAGACGCACCCCGCGCCACCGTCTCCCGGAAGGGGTAAAGGTTCACCACCACCAGGTCGATGGCGTCGATGCCCTGCTCACGCATCTGACGGCGATGCTCGTCGGTAGCGCGGCCCAAGATGCCACCATGGATACGGGGATGCAGGGTCTTGATGCGTCCGTCGAGCATCTCGGGAAAGCCGGTGAAGTCACTCACCTCCCGCACCGCCATGCCACTTTCCCGAAAGGCGCGTGCCGTGCCCCCCGTCGAGAGAATCTCCACCCCCAGCTTGGTCAGGCGTTTCCCCAGATCGAGGAGGCCGGTTTTGTCGGACACCGAAACCAAAGCCCGAGAGACCTTGTTCATGCGCGACTATCTACCACAGCCACCCGGGGCAGCGGAGACGCCCGTGCTCGGCCATCCCGACTCTGTCGCCGAGCGCGTCATGAGCCGCGCGACAATCGCGCTTGTCATTGCCGGACTTTTGTCTCAAATATCAAGCCATTACCATGGCTGACTCCATCACTGGCAAGACAGCAAAGCTAGATATCGAGGGCAAGGTCATCGAGCTCCCCCTCGTGGAAGGCACGGAGGGTGAAAGGGGCCTCGACATCAGCAACCTGCGCCCCGCCACCGGGCATATCACCCTCGACGACGGCTACGGCAATACCGGATCCTGCCAGAGCGCGGTCACCTTCATCGACGGCGCCGCCGGCATTTTGCGCTACCGCGGCATTCCCATCGAGGAGCTGGCAGAGAAGTCGACCTTCGTGGAGACCGCCTTCTTGCTCATCTACGGCCACCTGCCCACCAAGCCCGAGCTGCAGCGCTTCTCGCAACTGCTCACCCAGAACGAGAATCTCCACGAGGACATGAAGTACCACTTCGAGAGCTTTCCCTCGACGGCCCATCCCATGGCCATCCTCTCGGCGATGATCAATGCCTCGAGCTGCTATTACCCGGGCCTCATGCAGCGCGCGGGACGCGACGAATTCGACATTCACGCCGCCCGTCTGATCTCGCAGGTGCGCACCATAGCCGCGTTCTCGTACCGCAAGTCGCGCGGCTTGCCCATCATTTATCCCAAGCCGACCTACCGCTACACCGCCAACCTCTTGCACATGCTGTTCTCGGATGTCTACCAGGACTACGATCTGCGTCCCGAGGTCGTGCGCGCACTGGATCTGATCTTCATTTTGCACGCGGACCACGAGCAGAACTGCTCGACTTCGACGGTGCGTATGGTGGCATCTTCCCAGGCCAACCTGTTCGCCAGCGCCGCGGCCGGCGTGTGCGCCCTCTGGGGCCCCCTGCACGGCGGAGCCAACCAAGCCGTCATCGAGATGCTGACCGACATCCACCGCTCGGGCGACGACGGATCGCGCTTCATCGCGGCGGCCAAGGAGAAGACCAGCGGCAAGAAGCTGATGGGCTTCGGCCACCGCATATACAAGAACTACGACCCCCGGGCGCGCATCATCAAGAAGGCCTGCGACAGCCTGCTCGTGGCCATGAAGAGCAACGACCCGTTGCTGGACATCGCCAAGCGCATGGAAGAGGCGGCCCTGTCGGACGCGTATTTCGTCGAGCGCAAGCTCTACCCCAACGTGGATTTCTACAGCGGCATCATAATGCGCGCCCTCAACATCCCGACCGAAATGTTCACCGTCATCTTCGCCATTGGCCGCATGCCGGGCTGGATTGCCCATTTCAAGGAGATCCAGGATGACGCCAAGGCGCGCATCTATCGGCCACGTCAGATCTACGTCGGGCAGACCCTCACTCACTACGTGCCCATCGAGGAGCGGGTAGGCTAGCCACGCCGAAGCCGGCGCGCCTTCTCGACGTGGGTCTGCGCGATTTTCGCGCGACCTCTGCGCTACAGCAGGAGCTGGTGCAGGCCCGCCACCTGGGCGAAGTCGAAGATACCCTAGTCTTGGTCGAGCATCCCGAAGTGATCACCTCGGGGCGCTCGGGCAAGGCCCACGACATCTTGGCGGCCGGGCCCATCCCGGTCATCGCCGTCGAACGCGGCGGCCAGGTCACGTATCATGGCCCCGGGCAACTGGTGGCCTACCCGATCTTCTGGCTACGCGAGGACGAGCGCGATCTGCATGCCTTTCTGCGCGGCCTCGAGCAGGCGTTGATCCTGACCCTGCGTGATTTCGCCATCTTGGCCACCCGCCGGCCGGGCAAGACCGGAGTATGGACGACCGATCAGCCGGACGCGCGCAAGCTCGCTTCGATCGGGATCGCGGTCAGAAAGTGGGTCACCTTTCACGGCTTGGCCTTGAACGTGGCCACCGACCTGTCGCGCTTCGCCGCCATCAACCCGTGCGGCTTTGCCGCGGAGGTGATGACCTCCATGGTGCGCGAGCTCGCCGGCAGCGTGGATATGACCCAGGTGAAGCAGGCCCTGGTCCACCATCTCGGCCTGACGCTTGACCGCGCTTGGCAGCCCTAATAGCGACCACGGGTTGGCGACGGTAAGGAAGTTAGGGCACTATCGGAATGTCGATCATGGGCAAAACCTACCGGCGCCATGCCGTGAAGCTGCTGGCGTGCGTTCTCGCCGGCCTGCCGGGATGGAGCCGTGCGGCCGAGCCCTCTCCCCCCGACTCCCCTGCCCTCCCCCCTTACCCGAAACCGCCCCGCCGCCGCCGCCACCCGCGGCCGCACTCCCGCCCCCCTCGGTCCCGGCTCCGCTGAGCTCACCCACGTCCGTCAACCTACAGGTAGGGACCCGTCTGGGCTTGCGGGTGCAGACCCCCCAGACCCCCGACCGGCTGGGTAGCCTGCAAAGCGACGGCGTGGCCGCGATCGTCTTGTGGGGCAAGGTCCACCCGCTCCTGGCGTGGCAAGCCGGCATGGTCGGAGCTTACCTGACCGACCAGACCACCCACGCCGAACTGCTCGACCTGGTGGCCAAGGTGGAAATCGCCGAGGCCTTCAATTTGTGGCTGGGGCGCATGCCCATGCCCAGCGATCGGACCAGCCTCGCCACGATTTGGGCGCTGCCCACCTGGACCGTGCCGGGCAGCTACGTGGGCCCCTTGGGCGCCAACCCGAACTTCTGGCCGGGACCGCGCTATGGCAGCCTGGGCCGCGGCGACGGCGTGAGCCTGTGGGGACAGTGGCGGGGCGGCCTGGTGAAGTACTACCTCGGGGCCTTCGATCTCGACCAGACCACGGCGAGCCCCCTCTACACCGGGCGCCTCAGCCTTAGCCTCTTCAATCCCGAGCCGGGCTACCGCACCAGCAGCGGCTACTACGGCGCCAAGAACGTGCTCTCTCTGGGCGTGGGCGCGCAGCACCAGGCGAGCACGACCAGCTCCGCGGCCACGCCCACCGCGGCCAGCGACGACTTCAACGAAGTCAACGTCGACCTGCTCTGCGAAAAGAACGGCGGCAGCGCCGGGGTGGTGGATGTCGAGTCGGCGTTCCACGAGACGTGGGATAACGGTCGCGCTTCCCAGCAGATCCTGGCCCTCGCCAGCTACCTCGTGCCCATCGAGATCGGCATCGGCCTATTCCAGCCGCTATTGCGCTACCAGCACATCACCGATGGCAGAGGCCCTGAGCTCGGCAAGTCCACCGTCCTCGACGCTCAGCTGGGCTATATCATAGCGGGCTATGGCGCGCGCCTGCTCGCCAGCTATCAGTATCTGGAGGCGCCCGGCAGCCACCAGAACGCCGTCCTGATCGGGTTGCAGCTCCTGTCACGTCCCGGCTCCCCCTGAGGCGAGCGCCCCCGCCGCACTGCACCTTGACCCCGGTACTCTTGCGCGCAGACGCCGCGGCTAGCCGGAACGGAATTGGAAATCGCGCTGCCTTATGACCTTCTCGTCTTCCAGATCGACCAAGAAAGCGGTGCCCTCGCCCACCATGCCGTTGAACGAGCGCAGGTACCAAACGTCGATGCCCCAGCGCCGATGGCCGCTCTCACTCGGCGGACACCATTCGGCGGCTTCCAGATCGCCGAGCCCGGGCGGTCGGGCCCTGGTCTCACTCGCGACCTCGCCAAAGTGCTCGGACCCTCGCGCGATCTGCTCGGCTTTGCGGGCCGACTTGGGGTCGATCTCGCGCCGCCACTCGCTGACCAGACGAAAGGGTTTCAGGTTGCCGCCGATAGGGCCCTCGGCCTCGTAGATCTCGTCAGCGGCCAGACCGGCAAAGTCGGAAACGTCGAATTCCGGGAAAATGTCCTCGCGTTCGATCTGGGCAGCGCGTCCGGCAAAGCTCACGTCGCCGACAGTCTTACCCTGGGTCGAGTAGTAGGCGTAGAGCCGGACGATGTAGTCGCGCGAGGGGATCCGGTGATCCCAGTCGAGCACCCACAGTGCGGCCCTGTACACCTTGCCCTTGAACGGCACGAAGGCGGGCAAGCCCGTCGCGAGCTTCCTGATATCTTCCTGGGTCTTGAAGAGGTCCTGGGCCAGCATGCGCGGGTGCAGCTTCATCCCGCGCTCTAGCTCTTCGCGTAGGTCGAACTCGGCCATGGCCGCCTAAGCCTACCTGGGAACGGCGATAAACGCACTAGCTAGAGCTCGCCCTTGACCCGCTTGATATCAGCGCCCAGCCCGCGCAGCTTGCGTTCGAGATGGTCATAACCACGGTCGAGGTGATAGACGCGCAGCACCTCGGTGGTGCCCTCGGCGACCAGGCCAGCCAGTACCAGGCAGGCCGAGGCACGCAGATCGGTGGCCATAACCTTGGCGCCCTTGAGCCTGACCGGACCGCGCACCACCGCGATATGGCCATCGATCACGATGTCGGCGCCCATGCGCATAAGCTCGGGCACGTGCATAAAGCGATTCTCGAAGATGTTCTCGGACAGCACCGACTGGCCCTTGGCCCGCGCCATGAGGACCATGAACTGCGCCTGCATGTCGGTGGGGAAGCCCGGATGGGGCCGCGTCGCTATGTCGGTCGGCTTGATGTCGGCCTTCCCGATCACGCGCACCCCCTCGGCTTCGCTGGCGACTTCCGCCCCCGCGGCCTGCAGCTTCGCGATCACGGCATCGAGATGCTCGGGCATACAGTCGCGAATGAGGACGTTGCCCCGGGTCACCGCCGCGGCCACCATCAGCGTCCCGGCCTCGATGCGGTCGGGGATGATGGCGTGGTCGACCGGGTGCAGCTCATCCACGCCCTCGACGGTCACCAGCGCCGTGCCCGCGCCGCGCACCTGGCCGCCCATCTTGTTAATGACCCGCGCGAGCTCTTCGACCTCGGGCTCGCAGGCCGCATTCTCCAGCACCGTGGTACCCTTGGCCAATGCGGCGGCCATCATTAGGTTTTCCGTCCCGGTCACGGTGATGAGGTCCATGACGATGGTGGCGCCGTGCAGGCGGCGCACCTTGGCCGATACCACACCGTGCTCGAGCTCGATGCGGGCTCCCATCGCGGCTAGCCCCTTGAGGTGCTGGTCGATGGGCCGGGCGCCAATGGCACAGCCCCCGGGCAAAGAAACCCGGGCTGCGCCGTAGCGCCCGAGCAGCGGCCCCAGCACCAAGGCCGAAGCGCGCATGGTCTTCACCAGCTCGTAGGGCGCCTCGAAGCTGGTGATGTGAGAGCTGTCGACGGTGGTCGTGCCATCACCCTTCACCTCCGCGCCCAGCTGCCCCAGGAGCTTGCGCATGGTGACCACATCGCCCAAACCGGGGACATTGCGGTAGATCGATTGCCCTCTCGCCAGGAGCGACGAGGCGAGGATGGGGAGGGCGGCATTCTTGGCCCCGGAAACCTCCACCTCACCCCGCAGCCTGCGCCCCCCCTTGACTACGATTTTGTCCATGGCTTAAAGACCGGTCGGGATGGCGGCCGAGCTCGCGCAGCTCGGGATGAGCCGCGGGCCAGCGGTGCTATTGCCGCTCTCCCGGGGTAGGAGTAACCGCTTGCCAATCAGGATCAGGATTCGCTGGCGGCGCCCTTCTTGTGCGCCGCGCACACACCTCCCGCCAAGGCCGGCTTGCGACAGCCTTCCTTGCTGCAGGTGTTGTAGCGGTGCTTCGTGCCGACCTTGCCCCGGCGCCAGCCCAGGTAGTGCTTGCGGCAGTAGCCTTTGGCGCGCACGGGTTGCTTGCACTTCTCCACCGCGCACTTCTCGGCCCCTCCGCCGGCCTTGCCGGTTGGGTGCTGCTCGGGAGTGGTGTCGGCTTTGCTCTGTTGTTCGGCCATCGGTCAGAATCCTTTCGCACGGCGGGTGGGGACGGGCAGTCTCTGCCCGTCCCCGAGGATGGATAGTGGGCGCGGCGGAGTCAAGCAATACCGTGGACGATGATCCAAAGGACCCGGTACCGCTCGCCCCGGCTCCCCCGTGCCGGGCACCCACTCCCCGCCCGCATTGGTCACTTGGTTATGGCGGCATGCCCATGGCGGAACGGATCGCCATGAGCTCGCTGGTCCGGTGGCCCGAGGCATCGCGCACCACCAGGGGCGGCAGGGTTTGCAAAGGCTCGGCATGGTCGCTGGCGCGCAGGGCGAAGATGCAGAGCAGGGGCGGCTTGCCCTGGCGGGGAACGACCTCGCGCCAGCGCACCAGGCCCAAGCCCGCCGCGCGGCCAGCCGGCTCGACCCGTTCGCGCTGACTCCAGGCCTCACAGGCGACGAAGGGCGCTCCCTCCGCCAGTACCGGCGCCGCGGCCTGGCAATAATCTTCGATACCACCCCGGTGCTCGAATCGGCAGGGCCCCCGCTGGATGTGAGTGGACTGCGGGCCGGCACTGGTCGGGAAGTAGGGCGGCGTCCCGGTGACCAACTGATAGCGCGGTCCCGCCCGCAGCACCGCGGCCGTGCGCAGATCGTCAGTCACCACGGTGGTCCGGTCGGCCACCCCATTCCATGCTATCGAACGCCGCGCTAGCCCGGCCGAGACTTCCTGCGCCTCTATGCCGTGCAGGCGCGCCCACGGAAATCTCCAGGCCAGGAGCAGGAGCACGCTCCCGATGCCACAGCCCAGATCCAGGAAAGCTCCCCCACCGGCAGTCCCCGCCTCGACCAGTGTCGCCGCCAAGTGGGCCGTGAGCAGGTCATCGAGCGAGGTGCGATGGCCATCGGTGCGCTGCAAAATCCGCCAGTTGCCCGCCAGCCAGCACAAGTCCTCTCCCGAGCGCGGCCACAGCTCGTCGAGCCGGGCGGGAAGGAGCGGCACGGGCCCGGCCGCCAACCAGCCGCTCGGACGTCGCGCGGCCCGCAATACCCCACCCGCCGGCGAGGCCTGGTCCACGGGCAGGGGTTCGAGCGCAACGCCCATGAGTGGGCGCGCAGGTCAGCCAGCCGCCTCGTCCATGTGGTAGCCGGCTTCCCCGTGGTCGAGAATGTCGAGGCCCTGCTCTTCACTGTCCGGGTTGGGACGCAAACCCAGCACGGCTTTGATAGCGAAGGCGAGGACGCAAGTCCCGGCAATCGCCAGCGCCATGGTCAGCCCGATAGCCTTGAGCTGCTCGAGCCACAATGTGCGGCCCACGATCTGGCCAAGATTGGCGTTGAGATTGCCGTTGGCTTCCGAGCTGGCCAGAATACCGGTTAACAGCGCCCCCAGCGTGCCGCCCACTCCATGCACCCCGAACGTATCGAGCGCGTCGTCGTACTTCAGCCACTGCTTGAGCTTGGTGCAGGCCAGGTAGGGGACCACGGCCGCGAGCACCCCGATGAGCACGGCCGAGCTCGAGGACACGAAGCCAGCAGCTGGGGTTATGACGACCAGGCCGGCCACCACGCCCGAGCAGAAACCTAGCACGGTGGGTTTGCCGCGCGTGATCCACTCGATGAGCGGCCACACCGTGCCCGCCACCGCCGCGGCCAAGGTCGTGGCCACGAACGCCCCGGCGGCTATGCCATCAGCCGCCACCGCACTACCCGCGTTGAAACCGTACCAGCCCACCCACAGCATGCCAGTGCCAACGGCGGTCAGCACCATGCTGTGCGGCATAAAGGGTCGACGTCCGAAGCCTTTGCGCGGGCCGAGAATGAGGCTGAGGAACAGGGCCGACCAGCCCGACGACATGTGCACCACGGTTCCGCCCGCGAAGTCGATGGCTTTGATGCCGGCCTTGGGGTTGGCGAGACCGTTCATGAAGCCGTCGATTCCCCACACCATGTGGGCCAAGGGGAAGTAGATGAGCAGCATCCAGCCGAGAATGAAGGCCATGAGGGCGGAATACTTCATGCGCTCGGCAATCGCACCGACGATGAGCGCGGGGGTGATGATGGCGAACATCATCTGATACATGGCGAACACCGACTGGGATACCCAGGCACCGTAGTCAGGGTTGGGGGCCGCGCCAACCCCGTGCAAGAACGCGAACTTCATGGACCCCAGCACCGAACCGCCATTCGCGAATACCGCGCTATAGCCAAAGGCCCACCAGAGAATGGTGACCAGCCCCGCGCAACCGAAGCATTGGGCGACCACGGAAAGAATGTTCTTGCGCCGGACGAGCCCGCCGTAAAACAGGGCCAGGCCGGGCAACGTCATGAAAAGGACCAGAGCCGCCGACGTCATCATCCAGCCGTTATGCCCGGGACCGGGCACCGCCATGGCCTTAGGCGCGGTATTGTTGATGTAGGCTTCCAGGTCGGACACGCGTGCCGCCAGCTCCGCATTGGTCGTGCCCGGCGCCGCGGCGACGGGCGCGCTGGCAACGGGCGCGCCGGGAGAGCCCGGCTGTGCGAAGGCGGGGCTGGTCACGAGTCCTGCCAGCACGACAACGAAAGCCAATACCCAGTGGGACGAGCGCGGGTGGTCCTGCATCTTCTTGTCCTTTCCGGCCGCAAGCTAGATGAGTTGCGCCGGATGTAGCAAGCACTTGCCCAATGTCTAATCGATCTTTTGCCGGAGAGATACTGGCACCATGCAATCAAGTAACCGGGAAGAAACCTTAACGAAACATATGGCCATAAGCGCGGTGCCAAAGTCGATGCTAGATGCTAGCAAGCCATGACGGTACGCGAACAGCTCGAAGCCGATGAAGAAAAGGTGCTCTCACCCCACGCCCAGAAGAGCAGCGCCAGCCTGGGGCGCAAGCGTCCCGAGCCGCTCGACGACGTACGCCCCATCTTTCAGCACGACCGCGACCGCATCCTCCACTGCAAGGCGTTCCGTCGCTTGGCGGGCAAGACCCAGGTCTTCCTTGCTCCCCGTGGCGATCACTATCGCACCCGCCTTACCCATACCCTGGAGGTGGCGCAAATTGCCCGCACCATAGCGCGCGCTTTGCGCCTGAACGAATCGCTAGTCGAGGCCATCGTGATGGGGCACGATCTCGGGCACACGCCCTTCGGGCATGCGGGAGAACGCGTCCTGTCCCAGCTGGTGCCGGGCGGCTTCCACCATGGCCGGCAGTCTGTCCGCGTGGTGGAGGTGCTGGAGCGCGAGGGCCAAGGTCTTAACCTCACTGCCGAGGTGCGGGACGGCATTTTGCGTCATTCGAAGGGCAAGGGCAGGGTGCTGGCCAGCGAAACCGAGCACGAGGCCTCGACGCTGGAGGGCCAGATCGCACGCGTGGCCGATATCGTCGCCTACGTGAACCACGACCTAGACGACGCCATACGTGCCCGCATTATCGAGCTGGCCGAGGTCCCCGCGCCGATCCTGGCGGTGCTGGGCCATACCCACAGCCAGCGTATCAGCCGGCTGGTCTCCGATGTGGTCGTGGCCTCGCGCCTCGATGACAAGCGCCATATCGAGATGAGCCAGGATGTCCTGGAGGCGCTCATGGGCCTGCGCGACTTCCTCTACGCCAAGGTCTACGAGCTGCCCGCCATTTTTGCCGAGTCCGAGCGGGCCCAGCGCGTAGTGCGCGAGCTGTGGGAGTACTTCAACCGCCACGAGGACGAGTTTCGCGCTCAGCATTGGCCCAAGGGGCTGCCCGACAGCGAGGATCTAGCGCGCGCGGTTACCGACTTCATCACCGGCATGACTGATCGCTACGCTATGCGCACCTTCGAAGAATGCTTTCTCCCGCGTTGCTGGGTAGCGCTGTAGGTACGCTCATCCCGCCAAGCGCACCAAGGTGTTCCCCAAGGCGGAGCACACCTTCACCATGCGCGACACCGATGAGCCATCGACACGGACGGGGCCGTGCGCATAGAGCAGCAGCGACACGGCTCCCCCCGCCACCACCGGAGCCACGACGATCTCGGGAGGAGGCGAACAGCGCAGCGCCGCCCACAAGGGTCCGTGTATGCTCTCGCCTTCGGCCGGAGGCGTACCGTGGAAGATCTCGCCGCGGCTATGGGCCATGCGCAAGGCCGAAGGCGGGGTAAGCGAGAGGACCAGGCTCTCCACCGCCGGGCACTCGGCCCCGCCACAATACCCAAACCTTCCCTGGGCGAATATGCCATTGACCACGAACATCGCCCCCGCACCGAAGCACGCGCGCATGAACAGGAAGAGTCTGTCGGCCGCGGTCTGCAGGTCAGGCGAGGCCAGGATTTGCTCGACCGCGCGATCCGTGGCTGCCCCGGCGGGGGCGGCGGGCACCGGCTTCGGCGGCCTTCGCGCTGGGCTTCCCGCGGCGGGCACGAACATGGGCATGTCCTGCGCGACAGCGGCATAGGACTGGGTTTGCTTCACCGAGCGCGGCCGCGGCCTGGGGGTGCAAAGCGCCGGCGTCCCTTCCCCGCGAAAGGGCAGCAGCACTCCCCCTGCCCGCTCTTGCCCTACCGCACAGGCGACGCCGTAGTCGCTCGGCGGCGCGGCTACTACCGGATGCAAACCGGTCGGGCGCCGGCGGGGTAAGCCGTAGAGCAGCTCGAGTTGGCGGCCATGCTCCACCGCGGAGGTCACCATGGGCTCCACCGCCGCGCCCAGCACGAAGGCCAGCTCGCCCTGCAGCTCGGGATGCTGTGGATCGACCATGGCCACCGCGACCCTGCGCCTGGCCGTGGCATACAGAGGGATGCACTTAAAACCCGCGGCTTGATGCGCGCCCAGGCGCTTGCGCAACTCCGGGTCGGCGCGCGCAAAGTCAGCGGCTAACGCCGGAGGAGTGCCCACCAGATCGCTCAGCGCCAGGGCGAGCTGATCGCTGCTCACCACTCTAGCCTCGACCAGGGCGATGCCTAGCTGATCATCCCCCATGCTGTCCGCTCCCGGGACACTGCGCAGCTGTTCCGCGGAGACGAAACCCCTTTCTATCAGCCGGTGCGCGAGCGGGACGGCGCCGACGAGCGACCCCGAAGCATCTGACCTCATGTGTATGGCTTCTCCCGGGGACTACGTCTCCCCAGCGCCATACTCGGCAGCTGGCCGACATTTCTGGAGCAGGCAGAGCCACCAGAAAATTCCCCTACTCCTACCAGGGGTTGGCGCCGCCTGCCCGGCCGACCGCCCGGCTCCCGCGCTACCGGCGCCAAAGTCAAAGCTTGCGCACGTAGAGCTTCCGCCCCTCGCGCGTGAAAGGGCGCCGGTAAAGTTGCTCCACCGCCTGGGGGAGATTGCCGTGACACGCCGGATCCACGACCAGGAAGCCAGCTTGCTCCACCACTTGATCCAGCTCGCCCAGGGGAGCACGCGGTAGGGCCCGAGCATGGCCGGGCTCGGGCGTTACCAGGTCGGCCAGCTCGTACCATCCTGCGGCATACGGCCCCCGGCAGGCCAGCATGGCGACCTTGGCGCTGGCCACTGCCGAGGGCGGAGCGCTGGGCATGCCCGCCACGGTGTAGCGGTCGAAGCGCACCGGATCGACGGCGAAATTGAGGGCGAAGCGCATGAAGGCAAGGTCGCTGGCTATCGAGTTCCAGCCCGACATGTTGTCGGTATCCCACCACAGATGGGTCACACCCAGGCCCCTCAGCATGTCATATATGGCGAGCGGAGTCGCAAGCTCGGGATAGCTAATGCGGCCCTGCCACGAATCGCGCACGACCCGACGACCGAGCCCGGCCTCGAGCTGGATCTCGTGCAACAACACGACCGCATCCGGCGGCAGCGACTCACCAATCTCGCCTACCACCCCGTAGGGCCGCAGCCGCGCGGGTGTGCCCAGGAAACCGGAAGCGAGGAAGTTGGCGTTGATACGCAGGGGAGAGTCGTACGCTATGTTGTGGGTGGGGAAGAAGGGAACATCGCCGCCCCAGACCAGCTGCGCCCCCACCAAGACCACCACCAGGCCGCGGACCAGCAGGGAGCGCTCTCGCCAGAGCATGATCAAAGTGGCGCCGGTGGCCCCGGCCATGACCGGCAGCCAAGCTTGCAGGAGGCGGTCCTGATGGTTCATGAGGTACCAGGCCACCAGGGTAGCCATCGTGCCGAGGTAGGCCAGGTATAACCTAGCGGGAGCCCGTAGCCAGGGCAGGCAGAGCAAGGTCAGGGTGAAGAGCGACCCGAAGACCGGCACGTCGTGGTGATACGACCACCAGTCATTGGGCACGAAGGAGAAGGTGAGGGTGGACAGCAGGGCGTCCGTGATGCCCTTCATGCCAGGCGCAGGCGGAAAGGTGAACGAGACAAAGGTGCGGAACATGGCCGGCGACTCCGCGGCCCAGGGATGCACCTTGAGCCAGCCATGGAGAATGGGGAAGAGCGGATCGCCATACCAGATCAGGTTCTTGAGCCAATGAGGGGCGCTCAGCACCAAGGCCGACCCCGCGGTTGCACCGAAGACGGCGAGCACTCGGCGCCGGCTGCCGCCTCGCTTGCGCAGCAGGAGCCATGCCGCCCGGACGCTCACCGCAAAGGCTGGAAAGAAGAGCTCACCCCAGGCCGAATACTTGGCGAGCAAGATGGCGGCGGCGAAGGCCCCGAGCAGGAGTCCGTCGCGCAGGGACCAGCTGCGCCAAAAGCGGGCGAAGGCCAGGGCCAAGGGAATGCACCAAAGGGCGGCCATGTGATCGGCGCCCGCCCCCAGGTTCCCGTCATAGAGGAAGATGCCGGGGAACAAGAATATGGTGATCCACGCCAGACGGGCCGAGGTACCTGGGACGAGCAGGCGCACCAGCGCGGGGATGCTGGCGATGGTAGCCAAGAAGACCGCCAGCTCGAGGTGCGCGCACAGCTCGAGCTTGTCGAACTGCCCGGCGAGGGGCAGAAGGAAGGCCCACGTGTATACCAGGCTGGCGCCGTGGGGGTACGCTCCCAGCCACCAGCCCTCGGGGAAGGGCCGTACTGCGCCCTGCATGGCGTATTGCTGGGCGATGGGCAGGTGGTACCAGCGCGCATCCCAGGAGAAGGGCGCCGGGCTGAGGATCTGGAAGTACAAGATCCCCACCCCGAGCACGCCGAACCCGATGAGCGCCAGCTCGACCAAGTTGCGCGCCGGCGGCCGGCGGGGCCAAGCACGAGCCAGGTGGAGCAGGTGGCCCGCCCCCACCAGCAAGCACACCGCCGGGAGCAAGACGAAAGTTGCCGGGCCCAGCCACCCGGCGAGCCCCAGGAGGAAGATCGCCAGCTCGAAGGCGAGAACCCCGAGGGGAAAGGCCAGCACCAGGTCGGCGCCGCGCGCGCAGCGCGCTAATCGCAGACGCGCCGCCAGGAAGCAGCCGGCCGAGGCGCACGCGCTAGCCCAAAACCCGGCTAGGACAGCTACCCGCAGATAGTGCCAAAAGAGCCAGCGCTGGATCGGGTAGTGACGATGAACAACGCCGAGAAAGACGGCAATCGCTGCCGCCAATGCGAGTGCTTGCAGCCCCGTCGTGATGCGACTGCGCACGAACAGCGCTCTTAGCGCTACAGCTTGCCGGACAGGTTGAAGGCGATGAGCAAGCCGTAGATGACCAAGGACTCGATGAGGGCGAGCGCCACGATCATCGGTACGAAGATCTTGCCGGAAGCCTGTGGATTGCGCGCGATCCCGTCGAGGGCTGACGCTGCAGCGCGTCCCTGTCCCAGGCCGCCGCCCAGCGCCGCGAGGCCGATGGCCAACGCTGCGCCGATGGCGATGAGGCCCTGGGAGTTACCGGCGGCGGGAGCAGCGCCCTCTGCCCAGGCAGCGGCGCTGGAAAGGGCGGTGAGCACGAAAAGGGCTAGCGGAACGAACGTTCTGGCGACTCGGCGCATCTCAGGATCCTCCTATGCGGAACGAAGGTGGGTGGTGGGGGGGAACATAGAGCTAGTGCTCCTCGTGAGCAATAGCCGTCGATATGTAGATGGTCGAGAGGAGCGAGAAAACCACGGCCTGCACTACCGACACGAAGACCCCCATGACCAAGAACGGAACCGGGACGAGGAGCGGCACAAGGGCGAAAAATACCGCACCCACCTTGTGGTCGGCGGTGATGTTGCCGAGAAGACGCATGGAGAGCGACACCGGACGGGCGATATGACTCACGATTTCGATGGGGACCATGAGCGGCGCCAGCCACCACAGCGGACCCATGAAATGCTTGAAGTACTTGAGCCCGTGTTGGGCCACGCCGAACACGTGGGTCAGAACGAACACCAGCAAGGCCAACCCGATGTTGGTCTTGAGGTTGGCCGTGGGCGGCAAGAACCCGGGCACGAGCGAGAGCAGGTTGCTGAACAAGATGAACAAGAACAGGGTCCCGATGAGCGGCAAATACCGGCGCGCGGCTTTCGCCCCCATCGGCCCCTCCATGAGCCCGAACACCATGTCGCCCAGAGTCTCGAGCAAGGTTCTCAGCCCGAACCGGGGTGGAGGCACGGCCCCGCCATCCGGTGAGCGGTGGATGCTCAGGGCATAGCCCAGGGCAAAGATGGCCAAGACCGCGAACACGAGCAAAGCAGCCAGGATGTGGTCAATCTCGAAATGGGTGGCAGCGAAGACCTGCCAGGTCCATTGCCGGCCAAAGTAAATTTGCAGGTTCTCCCGCAGCTGCTCGTAGCCGGGGAAAAAGCTGAACCAGGTGGAGTGGGGACCCATGGCCTATGCCCTTCCCCCTTCGCCGGCGGTTGACCCGATCCACAGCCCGGCAAGAACCAATGAGATCGGCAAGACCGATATTCCGATAGCGAACGGCACGAGGGCGACATTGTAGACACGGATTGCCACCCACACCAGCGCGAAGAGCACCATCATCTTCAGCCCCAAGGCCGCCATCAGCCAGGAAGCCTGCGTTTTATCTCCCGCGGCAGCCCGCGCGACGGCGCGAGCGCCGAGCCAGCGCAGCGCCCAGAGATTAACGCAAGCAAGCAAGGCACCCGCCCCGCTCGCCAGCAGACCGTCGCCGCCCCAGAATAAGCCACCCAGCGCGGTTACCACGCTGGCCAAGAGGAGGTTTACCAGTTCCATGGTGCCCAAGCGCTTGCTGCTCATTGTTTGTCCGCCGAGTTGTCGTCGAGGCCGTCTTTTTGGTAGCTGCGAACCACCCGAACCAGAGCCTTGATCGCCGCCCCGACCCCCGCCGCGAAGCCAACCCAGGTCAGCCATGGCGTCGTGCCGAGCTTGCGGTCCAGGAACTGTCCTCCCAGGTACCCTATGCCAATGGCCGCGGCGATTTCAAGACCAACCGCGCCCGTGGTGGCCGCAATCGTCCACATCTTGCGCGCCTCGGGATCCATCATTGTCCCACCATCGTGTCGTTGGTCTCGCGCAGCCGCGCCGATAGCGCGCGCACGAAGCTCCACAATAACTCATACGCCAGGTCACGGTCGACGAACAGCAGGTCGGCCAGACGTTCCCTGCTCAGCACCAGCAGCCGGCAGCTCTCGTGGGCGATGGCATCCACGCTGCGCGGGAAATCGTCGATAATGGCCATCTCGCCCAGGCAGTCGCCCGTCCGGAGAATGCCCAGAACATCTTCGCCCCTGCCGGGTGTCCGCCGGCTGATGCGGATCGAGCCCGCCAAAATCACGTACAGCTTGTCCCCGGGCGTGCCTTGGGCGAACACCTGTGTCCCCTGCGCATAGTCTTCTTCCGTGCCCAGGCTGGCAATGCGATCGCGGTAGATCCCCGGCAGGTCGGCAAAGATGCTGATCTTGCCCAGGCCAGATGCGATCTCGTCGGCCTTGCCTACCCGGGGCACCCGCGGCAAAGTGACCTCGACGGTGATTTCGGGATCAGGCGCGAGGTCGCCGGGCGTTCCGCTCATGGGCGGACATTATGCTCTCGCGCGCCGAGGAGCTCAACGCAGCAAGAACCGCTCGGCATCTATGGCCGCCATACAGCCGGTACCCGCGGCGGTGACCGCCTGCCGGTAAACGTGATCGGCCACGTCACCACACGCGAAAACTCCCGCGACGCTGGTCGCGGTGCCCGATATGGTCGTGATGTAGCCCGCTTCGTTCATGGCGAGCTGACCTTGGCAGAGCTGGCTGTTCGGCACGTGGCCGATGGCTACGAAGACACCCTGGCAGGGATAGTCGCGCATGCTGCCGTCCCGTGGATCGCGCAGACGCACTCCGGTAACCCCTGGCCTGGGCAACTCGCCTACCACCGCGTCGACCACGGCCGGCGTGACGAATTCGATCTTCGGGTTCCTGCGGGCCCGCTCGAGCATGGCGACCGAAGCCCGAAAACTGTCGCGCCGGTGCACAATGCTGACCTTGCGCGCGAGATTGCTGAGATAAGTGGCCTCTTCCATGGCGGTATCGCCCCCCCCCACGACCACCACATCCATGCCCTTGAAGAAGGCGCCGTCGCAAGTCGCGCAAGCGGAAAGCCCGTGATTGCGAAACTTCTCTTCCGACGGGATACCGAGCCATTTCGCCGAGGCCCCGGTGGCAATGATCAGGGTCTCGGCGGCGAACGCCCCGGCGCCGGTGGCAATGGGAAAAGGTCGGCGGGACAGATCGACCGCGGTTACGTCGCTGGTGACGAGACGTGCCCCACTGCGCTCGGCCTGCTGGCGCATCAGCTGCATCAACTCGGGACCATTTATGCCCTGGGGAAAGCCGGGATAATTCTCGACCTCGGTCGTGATGGTAAGCTGCCCGCCGGGAGTGGTCAGCGGCTCGACCAATAAGCCGCCGCCCTCGAACATGACCGGCGCCAGGTTCGCCCGGCCGCCGTATATTGCTGCGGTGCACCCAGCGGGACCTCCGCCCACGATGGCAACTTTGACGTTTTCGATCTGTGACATCATCTTCTCCGGTTCGCTCGTCGCTCTCCGTGCAAGGGTAGACGAACGGCGCCGCCAGACAAGGGCGGAAAGCGGGGAACGCACCGGCAACCGCCGCGCCGACCAATCCGAGAACCTTGGTATGCTCGCCTCATCCAGCTCAGAACTGGCGGCCCTTCCCCATTTCCGCGCCATCCTGGACGCCTCCCCTGCCCTGGAGCCCATCCTCCTCCCGGCCGTGCGGATTGCCCGCACCCGGCTCCCGGTGCTGGTGACGGGCGAAAGCGGAACCGGCAAGGAGCTGGTCGCCCGCGCGCTGCACCAGGCGAGCGCGGCCGCGGCCGGACCGTTCGTAGCGGTCAACTGCGGGGCGCTCAGCCACGAGCTCGCCGAAAGCGAGCTCTTCGGGCACGAGCGAGGTGCCTTTACCGGCGCGGCGACGCGCAAGATCGGCTGGTTCGAAGAAGCAGCGGGGGGGACCCTGGTGCTCGACGAAGTGGGCGAGCTCCCGCTCGACCTGCAACCGAAGCTCTTGCGCGTGCTCGAAAGCGGGCGCCTGCGCAGGGTGGGTGGTCAGGGAGAAGTCTCGGTCACGGTGCGAATTGTCGCCCTCACGCTGCGCGATCTACGCCAGGACGTCGCCCGCGGGCGCTTTCGCTTGGACCTGTACCACCGCCTGGCCGGATTCGAGCTGCGTTTGCCAGCGCTACGCGAGCGCCCGCATGACATCCCATCGTTGGTCGAGCATTTCCTGGCCGAGGTCGCGCCCGAGCTCGGCTCCCATACGATTACGCGCGCCGCCATGGATCGACTGTATGCCTATCCCTGGCCGGGCAACGTGCGCGAGCTGCGCAACGCCATCCGCCGAGCGGCGGCTCTCACCGATGGCCCCATCGAAGCCTCGGGACTCGATATCGAGACCACGACCAGTCGCGGGTCGATCTATGAGCTCTACCACGCTGCCGACAGCGCAGCGCACGGGACCACGGGCAGCCTGACCGGGGGCACCCCGAGCGCCGACGACGTGCTCAGCCTGGCGGGCAAGACCTTCGCGCAAATGCAAGCGACCATATTCAGCTGGGCACTGCGGCGCGCAAGCGGCAGCCGCCGACAAGCCGCGCGAGCCCTCGGCATATCACGTTCGACCTTCTGCGATCGCGTGCGCAAGCTGGGATTGTAGAGCCCAAGAGCTCAGGATAGAGCTCAGGATGGCGGCCGCGCAATGGCCTATCCGGCCTGCATGCTCGAGGCAGGACCCGCCTTGGGATAGCACCCCAGCACTTTCATATAGAGTGCCTCCCGTCGCACGGCCTCGAGCGCCGCCGTCACCCGCGCATCGGCGAGATTGCCCTCGAAGTCGATGAAGAACATGTACTCCCAGGGGCGGTTCGGACGCGGACGCGATTCCAGCTTGGTCAGCGAAAGGTCGCATTCCCCCAAGGCCTGCAGACAGCGGAGCAAGGCGCCCTTCTCATGCCGAGTGGACAAGATCAGGCTGGTCTTGCACGCCACGCGGGCGTCGATGGTCAGCGGAGCGCGAGCCAGCGCGACGTAGCGCATGAAAATCTCGTCCTGATTGCCGATGTCGGTGCGCACGATAGTGAGGCCGTGCGCCCGCGCCGCCTCCGGCGGGCCTATGGCGGCCAGGGTCGGATCCTTGGCCTCGGCCACCAGGCGCATAGCGTCGCGAGAGTCGGCGGCCGGCACGGTCTCTAGCTGGGGCAACCCGTCGATGAAGGCAGAGCACTGGTCGAGCGCGAGGGGATGGGCAAGGATTCTGCGTAGACCGGCAAGCGGCACCTCCGTGGTGGCGGCCAGGCACAGGGCAACCTTGAAGGACTCCTCCCCGACCACATGCACATCACGCTCGCGCAGAACATCGTAGACTTGGTTCAAACTGCCCGACATCGTGCTCTCGATGGGCAGGAAGGCCAGGTCGACCTGAGCAGAGGTGAGCTGATCGACCACCTGGGCCAGCGAGGCGAGCCCGATGAAGTGGCCCGCCAGCCCCTGGCCGGCCACGTACTGCTCGGCGGCCAATTGATTGTAGGTGAGGGGTTGGCCCTGGTAGGCCACCGCGAGGGCGCGGTGCTCGCTGTCCCGCAACGAGGCCACTTGGCGGCTCACCGAATAGTCGATGATCTCGGAGTAAATCTTGCGCAAAAGTGGCCCCGAGATGCCGAGCGAGCTAGCCAGCGCCTCGACCCGGGCCAACACCGCCCGCTCGCGCTCCGGATCGCGAATTGCACTCGCCTTCTCCGCCTTCGCCTGAGCGATGAGACCGACAGTTTCGAGGCGGCGCGCCAGCAAGCGCACGATTTCCTCGTCGGTCCGGTCGAGCTGCTCGCGCAGCTCGAGCAAGGTCGAGCCGGCCGAGGCCGAGCTGGCTCGTGCCGCCGAGTCCGCCGAGTTTACCGGGCTTTGTGCGCTCATGAGAAACGCTCGCTTGGCATAGGCCGAGTCTACCATTGCCAGCACGCGACTTTTTCGATTCGAGCCTGGCGGAAGGAGTATGCTCGCTCGTGCGTCAGGCCACGCAGGCCGAACCCGAGGAACCATGCACGAGCAAGTCTTGATCTTCGACACCACCCTGAGGGACGGCGAACAGGCGCTGCCGGCCAGCCTCTCGGTCGAGCAAAAGCTGCGCATTGCGCGCCAGTTGGCCCTGCTCCAGGTCGACGTCATAGAGGCCGGCTTCCCCATTTCGTCACCGGGCGATTTCCTCTCGGTCGAGACTATCGCCAAGGAGGTACGGGGCCCCATCATTTGCGGCCTGGCGCGGGCGGTTGAGAAGGACATCCTTGCCTGCGCCAAGGCGGTCCGCCCGGCCGAGCGACCGCGCATTCACACTTTCCTCGGCACCTCGACCATCCACCGCGAAAAGAAGCTGCGACGTTCGCAGAGCGAGATCCTGGCCATGATCGCCCAAAGCGTGAAATTGGCGCGGAGCAAGTGCGCGGACGTGCAATTCTCGGCCGAGGATGCCGGCCGCACCGAGCGGGACTTCCTGTGCCGGGTGGTGGAGACCGCCATCGCCTGCGGGGCGCGCACCGTCAACATCCCCGATACCGTGGGCTATACCACCCCCGAGATCTTCGCCTCGATCATCGACGACATCATGAACCGCGTGCCCAACGTGGACAAAGCCGTGCTCGCGGTCCACTGCCACAACGATCTGGGGCTGGCCACGGCCAATTCGATCACCGCGGTCAAGCACGGCGCCCGCCAGGTCGAGTGCGCGATCAATGGCATCGGCGAGCGCGCCGGCAATGCCGCGCTCGAGGAAGTGGTGATGATCATGAAGGTGCGGCGCGATTACCTGGCGGTCTCGTGCGCGGTCAAGACCACGGAGCTCATGCGCACGAGCAAGCTAGTGCGCGACGTGTGTGCCATGCCCGTGCAAGCCAACAAGGCGGTGGTGGGCAGTAACGCCTTCGCCCACTCCTCCGGCATCCACCAGGACGGCGTGCTCAAGGCCAAGTCGACCTACGAGATCATGACCCCGCAGTCGATTGGCCTGTCCGACAACCGGATGAACCTGACCAGCCGTTCCGGCAGCCACATGGTGAAGAGTCGTCTCGAGAGCATCGGCTATCGCACGAAGGACATAGACTTGGGCAGCATTTATCCCAAGTTCAAGGCCTTGGCCGACAAGAAGGGCACGGTCTACGATGACGACCTGGTCGCCCTGATGGAAGCCACCACCCTCGACGAGATGGGCGACACCTACCGGCTGGCCTACCTCAACGTCACTGGCGGGGTGGGGGTGATCCCGACCGCCACCGTGCGCATAGAGCACGCGGGCGGCACCAAAGAGGAGGCCGCCAGCGGAGACGGCGTGGTCGACGCGACCACCAAGGCCATCGACCGCGTGGTCGGTCTCCAAATCCAGATCAAGGATTACCACCTCGACGCCATCAGCGAGGGCCAGGAGGCCCAGGGGCGGGTCAAGATTGTCGCCCTCGCCCCCGAGGGCACCTTCACCGGCCTCGGGACCAGCACCGACATCGTCGAGGCCTCCGCCCGGGCCTATATGGACGTAGTGAACAAGATCTGCCGCATGCGCAAGTTTGCGCCCAAGCTGCGCGGCAAGCGGGTCAAAGCCATCCTCTGACAGCCATCCTCTGACCCGCCGTCGCGGGCCACGCCCCCGCGCCACGCCCCCGCGCCCCCCCCG
Organism: uncultured delta proteobacterium; assembly: GCA_963849735.1. Lineage (GTDB taxonomy): Bacteria > Myxococcota_A > Polyangia > Fen-1088 > Fen-1088 > Fen-1118. The sequence continues at coordinate 7,363 of CAWKJE010000028.1, read as the reverse complement.
CGCTTGCCCGCGCTTGCCCCCTGTGCCACCCCCTCCGCCCGAAGCCAGCCACCGCAAACCACGAGCCTGCAGCCTGCGGCAGCGAGCGTCGCACCCTGGAGCCGGGTAAGATTCGCTCTATCATGCCGTTTCCAGCCGGCACCGGTGCAATCGTGCAGGAGGCGCTGCGCGCCCTCGGGGTGCGTCGGCTGGTGCTCGGCATTCACGATCCGGCGTTTCCGGGCGAGCCTGGCGACGATACTGGTAGAGGCTCGCCCTATTCGCGTGGCGCCGAGCGGCTCCTCGATTTCGCCGTCGAGCTGGGGTTCCGCGGCGTCCAGCTCGGCCCGCAAGGGCAAACCTCGCTCGTCAACCCCTCCCCTTACGACGGCACCATCTTTTCGCGCAACGTGCTCTCCCTGGCTCTGCCGGATCTATGCCAAGCGAGGACAGATCGACCGCCGCTCCTCAGCCGAGACACTCTATCCCGCTTGGCCCGGGGAGCTCCCGCGCATCCGCGCGGCGATGTGCCTTACCGCTACGCCTTCGCGGCGCAACAGGTAGCGCTCGCCGAAGCATTCACCACTTACGAACGCGCCGCCCCTCCCGAGCTGGACCGGCGCATGCGCGAGTTCTGGCAGCACAACCAGGCCTGGCTGGAGCGCGACGTCCTTTACCAGGTGTTGACCGAAGCCCACGGCGGTCAAGGCTTTCGCGACTGGACCTTGGCCGGCGGCCCCCATCCTGATCAGGATCTCTGGCAGTACCCTCCTGGGCAGGCAGCGCGGGTGGCTCGACGGCAGGCCCTGCTGCGTGACGGACAGCGCACGGTAAAGGCCTATGTCATGGCCCAATTGCTGGTGCACGAGCAGCATGCCGACCTGCGCGGCCGCCGGCCGGGCCTGGAGCTCCTCGGCGATCTGCAGGTCGGGCTAGCCGACCAGGACGTCTTTTCCTACCGCAGCCTGCTGCTCTCCGACTACGTCATGGGTGCTCCGCCCAGCCGCACCACCCCGGCCGGCCAGGCCTGGGGTTACGCCGTGCTCGACCCCGAGCAATGCGACCCCCACCAGCCGGAGCGCAACCCGGCGCTCCAGCTCCTGCGCCGCCGCATGGACAAGATGTTCGACGAATACGACGCCATCCGCATCGATCATCCCCACGGCTTCGTCTGCCCTTGGGTCTACCGTCCCCAGCCAACCGATCCGCTCGCGGCGGTCCAGCACGGAGCACGCCTCTTTTCCTCACCCGATCTACCCGACCACCCTGGCCTCGCCCGCTACGCCATCGTGAAGCCCGAGCAGCTGTGCCGAGCAGCGGCACGCTATGCCGACGATTGGGAGACCGATCTCCGCCCCGAGCAAATCGATCGCTTTGCTATCCTGTTCGACGTCATGGTGGATTCCGCGCACCGCCACGGCAAGGCCAGCGGGGGGCTTTTGTGCGAAGTGCTGAGCACCCTGCCCCGCCCCCTGCGGGCCGTCCTCGAACGCCATGACCTGGGTCGCTTTCGCGTGGTCCAAAAGGCCGACCCCACCGACGCCAGCGACGTTTACCGGGCGGAAAACGCCCGTCCGGCCGATTGGATCATGGCCGGCAACCACGATACCCTGCCCATCTGGACCGTGGTCAAAAACTGGCAGATCTCGCGGCGGCTCGAGCAGTGGAGCGAGCTTCTGGCCGGGCAGCTCGACCTCGATGCCGCCACCCTGATCCACGATCAGGGACTCCTGGTCCACGCGCTCTTCGCCTACCTGCTAGCCTCGCCCGCCGAAAACGTCAGCGTCTTCTTCACCGACCTCCTGGGTTGCGACCGCCCATACAACAAGCCGGGCACCATCGACGATGACAACTGGTCGCTACGCCTGGCACCCGACTTCGCCGGTGACTACGCCCGCCGTCTGCGCGACGATCGGGCGCTCAATCTACCGTTCGCGTTGGCCCTTGCCCTGGGCGGCCGCGGGCCCGCCTTCCACCAGGGCCATGGCGCGCTGACCGCCGAGCTTCTCCGCCGGGCCAACACCCTGCGCTCCCCCAGCCGCCCCTTGGCCGCCTCGGTTTAAGGCATTGCGGCGACCCGACCCTCCTCAGATGTGTCTGAGGTTATCCTCGTCTCTGGGCGGCTCCTTGAGCTGTCTGTCCCATGCCCGGCTGACTACGTCGCGCGAGCCAAGGCCGAGCGCCAGGGCGAGGGCGAGCATCACCCCGCCGAACATCATGGCGAAGGCGATCTTGACGATGTCACCCCCAATGCCCAGCTGCTCGAGCGCCATGGCGTAGGTGACCACCAGCAACAGCCACTTGAGGATCTCACTGATGAGACGAGCCGAATGGAGCCCCATGTTAACCGCGCGCAGAAGCACGCCCCGCGCGGAGAAACGCGCGAGCAGACTGCCGAGGAAGATCACGAGCAGCGCCACCACCAAACGGGGAAGGTATGCAAAGAGCTGGACCAGCAATTGCGAGGTGAACCGGACACGAACCGCCGCCAGCCCGGCCAGTAGCCCGAGCAGGATAACCAGCCAAGAGACTATCCGGCACAGCAAGCGCGTGGGGCTGCGGCCGGGCGACAATTCGGCAACCGCCCTGAACCCCCATTGCTCGAGGCGAGCATCGAACTTAACGCCACGCAGGGTCCGGCGCAAGCCCAGCCGTATGAGCCAGGCCAGCGCCACCGAGAACAGCATTATCAGGGCGAGCGCTATGAGACTGGGCAAGAGGCCCGCGAGATTGTCGAGCACGCGCCCGGCCGCGATGCTCACCGTGTCTTCGACATTTTGCCACATGAAAGCTGTCCTTTCTGAGCGTTCAAGGATTGAAACGATCAGGTGAGCGCCAGCGCGCCATCAAGTACGGCTTCTCGGATTCATAAGCGCGACACAGCTGTTCGATGCGATCTTCGGCCTGACTGTCGCTGGCATCCTGCATCTCCAGCACAAACCCGCCCAGCCAGCCCAGGTAAAGCGGCAAGAAGCCGGCGAGCAAATGGCTGCGATTCATGATACGCGCTCGATACCCTAGCGCGAAATCGAACAGAACTCGACACCAGATGACGTCGGGCAGCGCAAATTGCCCGGGAGCCGCACGCGCCGCCCGACGCAACTCCAGCACGGTGGCCGGGGCCAGTACCAGCGCCCAGACCTCCTGCAAATTGTCCAACCCCAGGCAGAAGGACTCGATGAGCTTGCTCGCGTCGAGGCTGACCGCAGTCGGGGTTCCTTCGGTAAAGGAGCCCTCTACCGGAACAGCCGCCGAGCCGCGCACCCGCTGCCAGACCGGGGCGTTGCGGGCCATGTCCTCGAACAATGCCCCTAGCACTTGGGTCAGCGTGCCCCCCAGATCCGCCGGAGCGGTCCCACGTGCCTGGTCCTTGGGGCCGAGCCGCACCTCGCACATCTTGAAGGCACCCGCCATGGCACACGTTGCCGTCCAGATGTCGGTGCCGAACCGGTCGAGCTCGATGCTGCGCACCTGCTGCCCGAGCAAGCGCTCCACCAGGTTGGCCGAGAACGCATAGTCCGCCCCCATGGGCTGTTCTACCCGCCGGCCGTAGAGAGCTCGCACCAGGGGTCGCACGATGCCGGTAGTGATGGCACCGTCGAGCTTGTGCCGTCGGTACAGCGGCAACACGAAGTCGAGTCCGCGCCCCAGGATCGGCGCCAGCAACTGCGCGACCCAGCTGGGGGGCAGGGCGGTAAAATCCGGGCTCAGCATCAGGCAGGCGCGCGCGCCCGTCTGCCGGGCAACTTGCAGTGTCACCTGCAGCGCCACGGCCTTGCCGGGAATGCCATGGTATGGCATCACCAGCTCCGGTCCCGGCAGCCGCACGTGCCCGAGCACCGCACCCGGCTCACTAGCTAGCTCGGCCACGCGAATGCTGGTGCCGTCCGATGAACCGCCATCCACGTTGACGATGAGAGCGCGCAGATCAGGAAAATCGCGCGCCACCCCTTGCCGTATAGCCGCGATAACCCCGGCGATGGTCGCGAGATTGTTGTAGGTCGGCAGTCCCACCACGATATCGGCACCCGGCTGCCGGCGCAGCAGCTCTCCGATCTGCGCCAGTGGAGAATCTTGCTCGGTCTTCGGCATTGCGTGGCCGGGTCAAGGGCAGAGAGCCAAGATGCCGAGCAGCGGTATGCGCACCCAGGCTGGACGATTATCGAGCTCGTAGGCCAGCTCGTAGAGCGCCTTGTCGAGCCGGAAGGCATCGAGAAGCAGCGCAAATTCCTTGTCCTCCGCGGGCAAGATCCCATGCCCCGCCAGCGCCTCCCGGTAGTTGCCGAGAAAGCCGACCGAGGTGCAAGTTTCCCACAACCTCGACCACGGCTCGAGCGGCCCCGCGTCACGGGGGCGTCGCGCCGTGTGATTGAGACAGGCGACCTCGGCGGCGTAGCTGAACGAGCGCAACATGCCCGCCACATCCTTGAGGGGTGACTCCAGCGCGCGCCTTTCCGCCAAGGGCCGCGCGGGTTGGCCCTCGAAATCGAGCACGAAGAAGTCATCGCGCACCCGCAATACCTGGCCCAGGTGATAATCGCCGTGGATGCGCGTTGCCTTGAGCGGCAAGTCCAAGTCCTCCAGCTTGCGGAAGCGCTCGGCGATCTCGCGCCGCTTGCCCAGCACCATGCCGGCATGCTCCAGCACCTCGTCGGAAAAGCCCGCGATGCCATGCTTGAGTTGGTCGAACACCTGCCGGGCCCGTTCGCGCAAGCGCAGCGATAGCGCGACGAAGTCGGCCTTCCTGAGCACGCGGGCCCGAAACTCGGGCCGCACGGTGTCCGCGGCGAGGTCCAGATGCATCTCCGCCGTCCGTCGCGCCAACATGACCGCCGCCTTGTAGGAAAGGCCGACCACGCCTATCGCCTGGGGATCGAGCGCGGCATGCGCCCCGCCGAGCGAGCCGCGCAGCTCGGGCGGAAAAACCCGCGTGGCGCAGCTTTCGTAGTAGCGGCCGAGCTCCTCCAGCATCCACGACCAGCCGTCTCCCTGATTGTCGACCAAATTTTGCACTATGGCGACATCGCCCGATTCGCCCTCGCGCGGTAGATACTGGATGCGCCCCATGAACGAGGGCACGTGAGTGTTGCCGCGCTCCTCGCTCAGATATTGGGTGACCTCGCAATCGGGGTTGGGCCCGGGCTCGGCCCGGCGAAAAAGCTTCATGATGATGCGGTCGCCGAAGCGCACCGAGGTATTGCTCTGCTCTCCGGCGATGCGTTGTGCGGGCAGCTCGCCTTCGCCGCGCATCGTCGCGAAGTGGTGCCCGGCACTGCCCCGCCAGCTGCCGAGCGCGGAGGACACGCTCATGTTGCTGCCCACCAGCTGGAGGAGCCATTGACCGAATCGTTCGTCGACCGTGGCATCCCAGATCTCGCTGCGTCCGTCGCTGCAGCCAGCCACACGGGCCTGGGGATACCTGTCCGCCAAGGACTTGGCCCGCTCGCGCCCCACCCGTAATAGCGGCACGAAGTAACTGTCACGCTCACCCGCCAGATATTGCACCTCGAGCAGCAACAGGACAACCTCCAGGTCGGGCAGCACGGCAAAGTCGCGGGCGGTGACCCGTTCGATACGCCGCGACTTGCCGCCAAACCAGCGCTGGCGCAGCAGGAACCGAGGCAAAGCCTGCTCCAGAGCCGGCCGACCCGCCCCTTGCAACGTCTCCGTCCAGGACGAAAAGGGAACGCGCGGCTCGGTCTGGCGCGCGAGCTCGCTCGCGAGCTCAGGCAGCGCAGGCGACTGCAGCTCGAACCAGAAGTATCCGTAAGGAGCCAAAGTGAGCGCATAGGGAACCTTCCGGATCTTGGGAAACTCGACATAGCCGAGCATTTCCACCGGTACCAAGCCCTCGAAGCTCGACAGGTCGAGCTCGGTCGGCTGGGCAAAGCGCGACAGGTTCGCCACACAGAGAACCTTCTCGTCCTCGAAGGTCCGCACATAGGCCAGGATCTTGCGGTTATCGGGGCGCAAGAGCTCCATGCTGCCCCGGCCAAAGACCCGGAACAGCTTGCGCAACGCAATCATGTTGCGCATCCAGTTGAGTAGAGATGCCGATTCGCTCTGCTGTGCTTCCGCGTTGAGCGATTCGTGTCCGTACACCGGATCCATGATCACCGGGCTATACAGACGCGCCGGGTTGACCCGCGAAAAACCGGCGTTGCGATCGCTCGTCCATTGCATGGGAGTGCGCACGCCGTTGCGATCGCCCAGATAGACGTTATCGCCCATGCCAATCTCGTCGCCGTAATAGACGATGGGGGTCCCTGGGAAAGACAACAAGATACTGTTCATCAGCTCGAGCCGGCGCCGGTTGTTGTCGAGCAAAGGGGCGAGTCGGCGCCTGATACCTACGTTGAGACGCATTTGCGGATCGCTGCTGTAGGCGAGATACATGTAATCGCGCTCTTCCTTGGTCACCATCTCGAGGGTCAGCTCGTCGTGATTGCGTAAGAAGAGCCCCCACTGGCAAGCCAGGGGAATCTCGGGGGTTTGCCCCATGATCTCGACCACCGGATGGCGATCCTCCAGACGCAAGGCCATGAACAAGCGAGGCATGAGCGGAAAGTGAAAGGCCATGTGGCACTCGTCGTCATCGCCGAAGTAGGGCAAGACATCGGTCGGCCACTGATTCGCCTCTGCCAAGATCATGCGATTGGCGTAGCCTTGGTCCATTTCGCGTCGCAACATCTTGACCACGGCATGGGTCTCGGGCAGGTTTTCGCAACTGGTGCCTTCGCGCTCGACCAGATAGGGGATGGCATCGAGCCGGAGCGCATCTACTCCGAGGTCGAGCCAGAATTTCATGACCGCGGTTATTTCGCGCACCACTTCGGGGTTGTCGTAGTTGAGGTCGGGTTGGTGCGAGAAGAACCGGTGCCAAAAGTAGGCCTTGGCCACGGGATCCCAGGTCCAGTTGGATTTTTCCGTGTCGGTGAAGATGATACGAGCGTCGCGATACTTCTGATCGGTGTCGCTCCAAACGTAATAGTCGCGCGCGCTCGAGCCTGGCGGGGCCAGACGAGCCACCTGGAACCAAGGATGCTGGTCCGAGGTGTGATTAACCACTAACTCAATCATGACCTGCATGCCGCGCGCATGCGCTGCTTCGAGGAAGCTCTGGAACTCGTCCATGGTCCCGTAACGCGGGTGCACGTTGCGATAGTCGGATATGTCATAGCCGTCATCGCGCATGGGTGACGGAAAGAAGGGCAACAGCCAGATGCAGGTGATGCCAAGATCCTGCAGATAATCCAGCTTCTGCAAGAGCCCACGAAAATCGCCGATGCCATCGTTGTTCCCGTCGAAGAATGCCTTGACCGGCAGCTCGTAGATGACGGCGTCCTTGTACCAGAGCGGATCACTCGCGCTGCCGTTCTTCTTC
>CAWKJE010000027.1:0-81254 GCA_963849735.1 uncultured delta proteobacterium | reverse complement strand
GAGCCCGCTGCACCCGAGCCCATGGCCAAGACCGCCCCACCCCCCAAGGAGCCACGCCAACGCGGGGTGGCCCTGGGCCTCTTCGCCGAGGATGTCAGCTTCTCCTACCTTCCCCTGCTGCGCGAGATTGCCGCCCTCGGCGCCAGTCACGTCGCCCTCGTCGTCCCGCTCTACCAGACCGACGGCTCGGCGAGCGAGCTGTTCCTGCACACCCGCCTCTCTCCGACCCTGGAAGCGGTGGCCGACACCGTGCGTGCGGCGCGCCGCCTGGATCTGGAGGTGACCCTCTTCCCCATCGTCCGACTCGCTCACCCCCGGCCGGGTGAATGGCGGGGCACCCTGTCGCCATCGGACCGTGACGCATGGTTTGCCAGTTACGGCCAGCTGGTGGGCGATCTGGCATCGCTGGCAGCTTTGACCGATGCGTCGCGCTTGGTGGTAGCCAGCGAGCTGTCTACTCTCGACGCCGATCTGCCACGCTGGCAGCACCTCATCGCGCTCATCCGCGCGGTTTATAGCGGGGCTCTCGTCTATTCTTGCAACTGGGATCACTATGAGGAGAGCGAGCTCTTCGCGCTAGTCGATGAGGTCGGTATCACCGGCTACTTCCGCCTGCGCGACGCAAATGCCACTGCCGACGCCCCAGCTCTAGCGGCGCGCTGGCGCCAGATCGAGCGTCACATCGAGCCGGTGCTAGCCCGCTGGGGCAAGCCCTTCGTCTTCACCGAGCTCGGCTACCGCTCGCGGGCGGGATCCACCACCGCGCCGTGGGACGAAGCCCCCGGGGGAGACGCCGATGTGGGCGAGCAACAGCGCGGCTTCGAGGCCTTCCGTCTGGCCTGGACCGCGCCCGCGACGTCTCATCCTCCGCTCGCGGGTGTCTACATCTGGAACTGGTACGGCTACGGCGGTTCCAGCACCACCAGCTACACTCCCCGCGGCAAGCCCGCCACCGCCACCATCAAACAAATCTTCCTCGATCTGGAATCGCCGTAGCCACCGCTAATCAATTAGTCAATCAACGATTAGTCAATCGCCGAGCAACCGTCACATCAACGACGCGGGATCTGGCCCACCCGGCCGAGCAGGGCCGAGTCACTCAGCAACTGCGCGCAGCCCAAGCACAACAAGGCCACCAGGGCGAGCGTGCCCATAGGCGGCACGTGCACCAGGGCCAAGATACCCAGGGTTATCGCCCCCAGCCCCACCAGGGTCAAAAGGCCAGTCGATGCCTGCACCGCTTGAGTTGCCGCGCGCCGGGCGGTGGGGCTCGCCCCCCCGAATTCAAGCACGCTGAGGTTAAGCTCGGCCCGGGCTGGACCACCGAAAGCCATCGCACCGCCAACGGTTATGATGGCGACGGGGATCAGAACCGCGGGTAACAAGCCTACGATCGACAGGATGCCGAACACGATGCTGGCCGCCCCGGCTAAGCCCTGCAAGGCGAATCCGCTGGCAGCGCCGCTCTCTTCGAAAAGGTTGCGGCGGTCGACCTTGGCCAAGGCTGCCCCCAGCGAGGTGCCTTCGGCGAAAAACCCAGCGCCCACGACGATCGCCGAAAGAGTCATCATGAGCAGAGGAAACCCGCCCGAAAGTCCGATAATCGCCAGCACGGCCGTTGCCGCCCCGGCTATCGCGCCAATCGACGAACCGCCCGCCGCGACCTCGGTGAGCTGCTTGCGCTCTACCGGGCTCGGCAGCGGTGGCCCGGCATCCTCGTGTGGTACCGTTCGTTGGTTCTCGTAAACGATTTGTTGGTCCATCACCTATCTCCTTTAGTCGGCAAAACCGCCTACGCCCGAGCCGCGACCGGCTCGCGCTGGCGGCGGATTCGACGACGATTACGCTCCAGGGAGAGTGCATCGCCCGTGCCGGTCGTGCCACGCGCGAGCCAGGCCGACAGCGCCGCTGCGCACACGGTCTAACCGAAAGAGCGACCATGGTGACCTCGTCTGACCCCATGGTGATCTATTGGCAGAGCCCAAGGTGACGGGCTGAGCTGGCAAGCCGGCACCGGGACTGCGATTATTGCCGAGTCGTGATGGTCGCCACCGAGCGCCCCTCGAGCCCCGCGCTACCGATTGGGATCACGCTGGGCGCCTCGGATCACACTTCCGTGACCCACAAGTTGTGGGAGCCCCGGAGCAGGAAATTGGTCACGCTGCCGAGCGGCTGCCACAAGCTGAGGAAGCCTTGCCGCCGCAACGGCAAGCCGGCCGCGCTTGACCAACACGACCCCAAGCGGGCGGCCGAGACGACGCAAGGGCCCGGAGGGCACGGGCGGCTCGGCATGAGCCTTGCGTGGGGAGGGAGCGCTTCGGCCGCCTGGCCGAGCAACGAGCGAGAGCCAAGCAAGCAACCAGAATGGGAGGAGATAATGAGCTTTGCGGCAACTAACCCTGCGTCTACCGCCCGCCACGCAGATACCTTACCGGCACCCGTCATCCCTTACGACCAAGCTAAACCGGTCAGCGACGATGCTCTGGTTTCTCGAACCCGCGCTGGCGATCTCGATGCCTTCGCGGAGTTGCTCAGTCGCCATGAACAGAACCTGCTCCGGCTTGCCTTCCGTTTCGTACGCAACGAGCATGACGCCCAAGAGGTTTTACAGGACGTCTTTGTGACCACATGGCGCAAGCTGCCTGGATTTCAGGACCGTGCCCAGATCGGCAGCTGGCTCTATCGCGTGACGGTCAATGCCTCTCTCATGCACTTGCGCGTGCGCAAGCGTCGCCCGGAGTGTGTGGATCTGACCCCGGGTGAACGTCAAACGAAGCTCGACCTCGGGCAAAATCTAGACCTAGATGCATCGGATCGGCATCGTCCCGACACTCAGCTCGAATCCCAAGAGCTGAGGCGGGTTATCCAGGACGCCATCGACAGATTGCCAACCGCGCTCCGGGCGGTCTTCGACGTACGCGAAATCCAAGGCTGGTCGACCCGCCAGGCGGCCAAGATGCTCGGGGTGTCCGAGGCCACGGTAAAGACTCGCCTCCATCGCGCCCGCCGCTTGCTACGGGCCAGGGTTGAAGGCTATCTGGTGCAATAGCACCGTCTGCAGCTCGGCGCGCCAATCCGCCCTTGCCGACGTTACCTTGGAGTAACCACGAGCCGCCCCTTGCTACCGGGAAGAAACGGCTGGTCAGGGCGTGTTAAAGGCCAGCGCTGCCAGAGCAGCGCGCTGTCCGCCAGCTCACGATAGGGCAGAGGCGTCCGGGGCTGCTCTGTCACGACTGCGTCACAGAGCAAAAACCTGCCCTTGCTATCCGCCAATGTACGCAGGAACATTCAAGGTATTAGCAGGGACCAGGGGAGACCACATGCTCGATATTCTGCTCATAGACGACGAGGCTGATGTCCGTTTACCGCTGGGCGAAGCGCTGCGGGATCTGGGACACCACGTTTCGCTTGCTTCCGATGGCGGCGAGGCCATGCGCTGCCTCGACCATCAAACCTTCAATCTGGTGATGAGCGATGTCCGCCTGCCCAAGGTGGACGGGTTTGCCATTCTGCGCCGCGTGCGCGACGAACGCCCTGATACGCACGTGGTGCTCATGACCGCGTTCGGGACCATCCAGGAAGCGGTGGCCGCCGTCAAAGAGGCCGCGGTCGATTACGTGACCAAGCCTTTCGAGCTGGCGGAAATTCTCAACATCGTACAGCGCATCGATGAGCGGTGGAAGCTACTGCGCGAGCTGGCAGAGGCACGCGCTCAGCTCGCCGCGACCAACCCAGACCATCTGATCGAAGGTAGATCGCCGGCCATGGCTCATCTGCGGGCTCAGATTGCGGCAATAGCGAACAGCTCCGCCGCAGTGCTGTTGGCGGGCGAAAGCGGGACAGGCAAGGAGCTGGCCGCTCGCATGATCCACGCCAGCAGCGACCGGCGGGCGCGGCCCTTCATCCCGGTCAACTGTGCCGCCGTCCCGGCGACTCTGATCGAAGCCGAGCTGTTCGGACACGAGCGGGGCGCGTTTACCGGGGCGGTGAAGCGGCGCGAGGGTCGGTTCAAGGCCGCGGACGGAGGCACCCTCTTCCTCGACGAGATCGCGGAGATGCCAGTGGAAGTCCAGGTCAAGCTGCTGCGCGTCTTGCAGGATGGAGCCTTCGAGCCGATCGGCACCAATTCCCCCATCAAGGTCGACGTGCGACTGATCTCCGCCAGCAACCGCGATCTCAAGGCCATGGTCGCAAGCGGACGCTTTCGCCAGGATCTGTACTACCGCATCAAGGTCTTCGAGCTACCCCTGCCGCCATTGAGGCAGCGACTCGTCGATCTCCCCATACTGGTCGAACAGTTCCTGCGCGAGTTTGCGCCCCAGGGCGCGCAGCCAGCGACCATCACGCCGGCAGCCTGGGCTGCCCTACAGACCTACTCGTATCCAGGCAACGTGCGCGAGCTCAAGCACGCCATCCAGCACGCCACCATTCTCTCGCAAGGACAGCAGATCGAGCCGCACCACCTGCCCTCGGAATTCCACGGCTCGAACCGGGTGGAGGCCCAGGCGCCGGGAGTGACCGAGCCGCTGGCCATGGCCATGGCTCAGTTCGAAAAGCGCTACATCGAGCGCACGCTGCAGGCCGCGTCGGGCGAGCGAGCCCGAACCGCCGAGATGCTCGGCATTTCCAGAAAAAATCTCTGGGAGAAGATGGTCAAGTACAACCTCAAGTGACCACTTTGCTGGGCTCGACGTCCGGGATGGGTAACACCACCTCGAACCCCACATAGCGGGTGTCTCCCAGCGCATCGCGTAGCTCACCTCGGTGTTCCTGCAGCACCGTCCTGACGTAATGAATCTCGACGTCGCGGCCAGCGCTGAGCTGCCCGACCTCCCCGTACCCGACCTCCCCAACTTGGCCGGCCTCCCCGACCTGCCCGTCTCCCCCCGCGTCCTCTACCTGGCCGCCTTGCCGCTCCACCAAGATCGAGCAGTGGAGCGTGGGGGATGCCTGGCCTTTACACACGTTTACGAGTACTGGCCCTTGCGGGCTGTACGCTCCCGCCAGGTCGAGCAACGTGAGCATCACTGACTTGAGACGGCGAGGATCGGCCAGGATGGCGAGGGTGGGCGAGGCGGTCTCGACTTGCAAACGCGTCCGGTCAAATGCCAGGGGTGCTTCGACCAGACATTGGGCTAGCCAGCTGGCGAAGACCAGGGGTTCGAGCGCCAGCCCGCTGCGCCCCGAGCGAAGACGTTCGGCCTCGACCAGGAGCTCGATCATGTGCTCCATGCGCCGAGCCGCGGTGACGATGCCGGCGGCCCAAGCCAGCTCCTTGGCGCGACTCTCGCGCCGAAGCGCGCGCTCGATGAGCTGGGCGTTGAGCTGAACCGCGGTGAGCGGATTGCGAAGCTCGTGCGCTATCAGCCGCAGTACGGCATGGGCTCGATCTGGCTCGCTACTCGCGCTGCTCACGGGCTGATAGTAGCCGATAACCCCGGGGACGGGCAGAGCAGCCGGACGAGCAGCAAAGGGCCTCGCGCGCGAGATTCGGCGTGATGGGCTATGATGAGGCTCCATGAAAAACCACGCCAAGCTCGATATCGGGGCCGGCAAAGACGTTCACTTCGGGCTAGATGCCGAGTCGATCAAGCGCGATTTCCTGGAAAATCTATTCACCCACCAGGCGAAGTTTCCCGAGGTGGCTACGCCCCACGACAACTACCTGGCGTTATCGTACACGGTGAGAGCGCGGCTTCTCCATCGCTGGATTCATACTTCGCATACTTACTTTTCCCAGGCCAGCCGCACCGTGGCCTATCTGTCGGCGGAGTTCCTCATTGGCCCCCAGCTCGGCAACAACCTGATAAGTCTCGGCATCTGGCAGTCGACGCGTCAAGCCATGGAGGAGCTCGGGCTCTCGCTCGACGAGTTGCTCGAGCAGGAGGAAGAGCCCGGGCTCGGCAACGGTGGTCTCGGCCGCCTGGCCGCGTGTTACCTGGATTCGCTGGCGACTTTGGAGATTCCGGCCACCGGCTACGGCATCCGCTACGAGTTCGGCATTTTCGACCAAGCCATCAAGGACGGCTGGCAAGTCGAGGTGCTGGACCACTGGCTGCACCTCGGCTTCCCCTGGGAAATCCACCATCCCGAAATCGCGTTTCGGGTGGGCTTCGGCGGCCACACCGAGCCGTATACCGATGACAAGGGGCGCTACCACGTCCGCTGGGTGCCCGAGCAGATGGTGAAGGGCTTCCCCAACGACACCCCCATTCTCGGCCATCGCACCAACACCGCCAACATGCTGCGCCTGTGGCAGGCGCAGGCCTACACCTCGCTCGACCTGCAAGCATTCAATGTGGGGGACTATCGGCGAGCCGTCGAGGAAAAGGCGCTATCGGAGAACATCACCAAGATCCTTTACCCCAACGACGAATCGGAGGCGGGCAAGCTCCTCCGCCTGCAGCAGCAGTACTTCTTCATCTCGTGCTCGCTGCAAGACATGATGCGCATATATTCCCAGCACGAGACCAGCATGGATCACTTCCACGAGAAGTATGCGATCCAGCTCAATGACACCCACCCCTCGCTGACTGTGGCCGAGCTCATGCGCATCCTGGTGGACGAGAAAGGGATGCCCTGGGAAACCGCCTGGGAGATCACGACCAAGACCCTGAGCTACACCAACCACACCCTGATGCCCGAGGCGCTGGAGACCTGGCCCTTGCGCCTCATGCAACGGCTCCTGCCCCGCCATGTGGAAATAATATTCGAGATCAATCGTCGTTTCCTGAGCGAGATCCGGTTGCGCTATCCCGGGGATGACGATCGCCTGCGGCGCATGTCGCTGATCGACGAGCGAGGCGAGCGCCGCGTCCGCATGGCAAGCCTCGCCACCGTGGGCAGCCACGCCGTGAACGGGGTCGCCAAGCTGCACTCGGATCTCCTGCGTCGGACCGTGTTGCGTGACTTCGCCGAGCTGTGGCCGGATAAATTCAACAACAAGACCAACGGCATCACACCACGCCGGTTCCTGATGTTGGCCAACTCCGGGCTGGCGGCGCTCATCACCGAGGCCATCGGCGACAAGTGGGTCTCCGATCTCATGCGACTGCGCGACCTGGAGAAGCTCGCTGATGATCCCGCCTTCCAGGAAAAATGGCGCGAGGTCAAGCTATGCAACAAGCGCGCGCTAGCGGACGGCGCCTGGGAGAAGAACGAGCTTCAGCTCGAGCCCGACACCATGTTCGACGTGCAGGTCAAGCGCATCCATGAGTACAAACGCCAGCATCTCAACGTCCTGCATGTCATCACGCTCTACCGCCATCTCAAGCTCGACCCGAGCCAGGACTTCACCCCGCGCACCATCATTTTCGGGGGCAAAGCCGCGCCCGGCTACCACACCGCCAAGCTCATCATCAAGCTCATCCACAGCGTCGGAGAAGTGATCAACAACGACCGCGCCATGCAGGGCCGCCTGCGCGTCATCTTCCTGCCCGACCTCAACGTGAAGAACGCCCAGCGCATCTACCCCGCCGCCGACTTGTCCGAGCAGATCTCGACCGCGGGCAAGGAAGCCTCGGGCACCGGGAACATGAAGTTTGCCCTCAATGGCGCCCTCACCATAGGCACCCTCGACGGCGCCAACATCGAAATCCGCGAGGAGGTGGGGGCGGAGAACTTCTTCCTGTTCGGGCTCACCGCCGAGCAAGTCCTGGAGCTGCGGGCCGATGGCTACCGGCCGGGCGATCTTTGCCAGCAGAACGCCGACCTGCACGAGGCCATCGAGCTCTTGCGCTCGGGTTTCTTTTCGCGAGGGGACCGCGAGCTCTTCCACAGTCTCATCGAACAGCTGCTCGAGCACGACGATTTCATGCTCTTTGCCGATTTTGCCTCTTATGTGGATTGCCAGGCCAGGGTGGCGCAAGCGTACCAGGACCAAAAACGCTGGACGCGCATGTCGATTCTCAACACCGCACGCATGGGCAAGTTCTCATCCGACCGCGCGATTCGCGAATACTGCGAAGACATCTGGAAGATCAAACCCGTGCGCGTGCTGATGAACGGCGACGCGGCGAAGTAGCTGCTACCGCGGGCGGTCCCGGTCAAAATCGCCCCTGCGACGCTAAAATCGCCCCTGCGACAAGAGCCCAGGCGCCAAGGCCGTGGCGCCGGTGGAAGACCGGACCGGCACCACTCCCGGCCAGGGCAAGAACGACAAGGGAGCCTGCGGCTGGCGCGACGGGCCAGGGTGGTCGAAGTTGGTGGTGAGCAGCCAGCCCGCCACCAGGCCAAAGGCGGTCCCGCCCAGAGCGAAGCGGGCGGTCTTGGCGTCGAGCTTGTTGCTGGTGTCCGAGTCCGCGGGGGCGCAGTGGGTGTAATCGCCCGAGCTATTCTTGCGCGTGCAATATTCGACCGCGCTGGCGATGAGCCCACCCGCTAGCCCCGCCAGGTCGACCATGAGCACCCGTTGCCAGGTGGGACCGTAGTGGCTCTGATCGGGCAAGTAGGCCATGCCGAGCCCCGCCAAGAGCCCCACGTTGAGACCGGCCAAGACGCCCAAAGCCAGTCGCTCCTTCTTGTCATCGTTGTAGGCGTTGACGGCGCCGTTGTAGGCGTTGGTGGCGCTCTGAGTGGCCCCTGGGGGCGGGGCGGTGGGATACGTGGGATAGGACCCGGTGCCCGGCACCAGCAGGGCACCGGCCGCCATGCCGAAGAGCGCGGCACTCTGGACCAGAGCCACGCGGCCGTAGTAAGGGGCCCTGTCATCGAGCCACCACCCGGTGACGGCGCCCGCCGCCACGCCGCCCGTGCTGCCGAGCAGGGTATAGGTCCAATCGTGGCTGAGCCCCATGGCGAGGCTGGCGCCCTCGACTCCCCCCGTCCACATGGCGCCGATGCGGAACAGAGCGAGGTTGTCGCGGATATAGTCGGGTACCAGCCGGGTGGTCGAGGACAACACGCCCAGGGTCAGGCCACCGGCAAGAATCCCGGCACCAAAGATGGTGCCCGATGGCGCGCTGTCGGGCTTGGTCTGGGTCTGGGTGAGCACGGCCAGACCGCCGAGGATGGCGCCGATGCCGGTCCATGACCCTATGAGCTCGGGCCGGCCCGAGCGCTGCACGTAGGTCAGGGGCAGCTCGACCTCGCGGACCTCGCCGGGGGCGAGGGTCACGGCTTCGCGCTTGGGCTGATAGTAGGTCGCCTCGGCGTAGATTTCGTAAGTTCCGGGAGGCACGTCCTGCACGTAGGGGTTGCGGGTGCGGTTGCCGCGGACGAAGAGCGCGGCGTTGGCGGGCGAGGTGCGCACGACCAAGTGGGCCGGTATGGGCTCGAGCTTGAAGAAGAGCGGCCTGGTCTCCGCCACCTCGATGGCGAGATCCCGGCTCTCGCTGGTGAAGTTGGGCTTGGAGACCATCACGCGATAGTGGCCATGGGGCACCTGGAATTCGTTGGGCGCCTGACCAGTCACCACCGTGCCCTCGCCCTCGATACGCACGCTCACGTCGTCGGGCACCGTGTTGATGGCGAAGATACCCGGGCGGCGATTGATGGCGGCTATGCGCAAGCGGGCCAGGTCGGCGAGCTCGCCGGCCGGCTGGGTGGACAGATAGGCACGATAGTGGGCACGCGCCTCGACCAGCTTGCCCAGGTGGTATTCGCACTGGGCAATCATGAAGACGTTTTCGGGCTTGGGCGCGATCTCGTTGGCCAGCTGGAACTCGATCAGGGCCTGCTCTTTGTTGCCCGATTCGAAGAGACTCACCCCTGCCTGGTAGTGATCGCGGGCACGCTCCTGCCCAACCCGCTCCTCCAGCGCAAGCGCGGGAGCTTGGAGAACGAGGCAGCCGACGAGCGAACCGATCAGAAAACGCACTACCGAGCCTGGGGCGAATTATAGGGCGAGGGAGCAACCTTGTCGTCGGCCTTGCTCCCATCCTTGTCCTGCGCCGTGGGCGACCCGCCGGCTACGACCGAGGGGGCTCCCGGGGAGTGAGGGTGGCTCTTGCCCATGTGGTGGCCGCGGTCCCCTAAGATCGAGGCCGGCGTGTCGTTGCCGGCCCCCGCCAGCACCCGAGGGCCGACGGGAAGGCCGTGACCCGCAGTTGGGAGAGCAGCCTGAGCGGCGCCGGGCACGGCCGCTGCGGGCGGGCGCGGGGGCGGGGGCACCTCCGGCCGGGCCAGCTCCCGTGCGCCGCTGCGCGCGAGCAGCGCCGCGACCGTCAGACCCACCGCAAAGACAGCCACCACCGCCACCTGCCACGGCCAACGGGCGCGCGACGCCGGAGCCGGCTCCCGGTCCACCGGGGTGGCATCCTCGCCCACGGCCTGGAGATCGCCGGCCAGCAGGCGATCGAGGTCGCGCTCGAGCGCGGGCATGGTCTGGTAGCGCAGGCTACGAATCTTTGGCCAGGCCGCGCATGACGACGCGGTCGATGGCGGGGGCAATGCCGAGCTCCGGCCGCAGCTCCGAGGGCGGCACCGCCTCCTTGCCCAGGATCTGCGCGACCACGCCCAGGTAGTTGTTGGCGCGAAAGGGCAGCTCACCGGTCAGGCACTCGTAGAGAATGAGCGCCACCGCCCAGATGTCGGCGCGCTGATCGACGTCCTCGCTGCCACTCGCCTGCTCGGGCGACATGAAGAGCGGGGTACCGAGCACTGCTCCGGTGCGGGTAAGGCGCTGCCATTCCCGCTCGCCCTCCTCGCGGGTGTGCACGGCCCGCGACACACCGAAGTCCACCACCTTGACGAAATCGGCCGCACCCCGCCGAACGAGGTAGACGTTCTCGGGCTTAACGTCGCGGTGGACGATGCCCTTGGCATGCGCCGCCCCGAGAGCGCTGACAATCTGCCTGACGATGGCCAGACTGCGTTCTACGGGCAACGGGGCGTCGCGCATGATGAGCTCGGACAGCGGCTCACCCTCGAGAAACTCCATGACCACGAAAGCGCGTCCGTCGCGGGTAGTGCCGAAATCGGCGACGTCGACGATATTGGCGTGCCCGATGGAGCTCGCCAACCGGGCTTCTTGCAGTAGGCGCGCTACCAGCTCTTCGTTCTCGAGGAACTTTTCGAGCAGCACTTTGATGGCGACCCGCTTGCCTATGATGCTGTGGCGCGCCTCGTACACCGCGCCCATGCCCCCCTCGCCAATGCGGCGTATGATCTGGTAGCGCTCGGCCAGAGTGGTCCCGATCAGCGGATCGAACCCGGCACTAGCGCGGCCGCCCGGCACGCCGGGGCGCGTCTCGGGTGGGGGCTTGGTCGGGTCGAGCTCGCTCATGAAGTGCTGCATTGTAGCGCCTTAGTCCGCGCCCGGCATCCACCTTGCCAGTCGAATTTCGCGGGTGGGGGGGGAGAGCGTGGCCGGTAGGGGGGAGAGCGTGGTAGGAAGGCGGGATGCCACAGTACAGATCCCGCACCTCGACATCAGGTCGCAATATGGCCGGCGCCCGGGCGCTATGGCGCGCGACCGGGATGAAAGACGGAGATTTCGGCAAACCCATCATCGCCGTGGTCAACAGCTTCACCCAATTCGTCCCTGGGCACGTACACCTCCAGAACCTCGGTCAGCTGGTCGCCCGTGAGATCGAGGCCGCGGGTGGCGTGGCGAAAGAGTTCAACACCATTGCCATCGATGACGGCATCGCCATGGGCCACGACGGCATGCTCTATTCCCTGCCCTCGCGCGAGGTCATTGCCGATAGCGTGGAGTACATGGTCAATGCCCATTGCGCCGACGGCATGGTGTGTATCTCGAACTGTGACAAGATCACGCCGGGCATGCTGATGGCGGCCATGCGGCTCAACCTCCCGGCGGTGTTCGTGTCGGGGGGGCCCATGGAGGCGGGCAAGGTCAAGCTGACCAGTCGAGGCGGCCAGGAGATGCACGCGGATCTCATCGACGCCATCGTGCAGGCGGCCGACAGCGCCGTGCCCGATGCCGACGTGGCCGAGCTCGAACGCTCGGCCTGCCCGACTTGCGGATCGTGCTCGGGCATGTTCACCGCCAACTCCATGAATTGCCTCGCCGAAGCGCTGGGCCTCGCGCTGCCCGGGAACGGAACTCTGGTAGCCACCCACGCCGACCGGAAAGAGCTGTTCCTGCGCGCGGGTCGCGTGGCCGTCGCGCTGTGCCAGCGCTACTACCAAGGCAACGACGACCGGGTGCTGCCGCGCTCGATCGCCTCCTTCGCGGCGTTCGAGAATGCCATGTCGCTCGACGTGGCCATGGGCGGGTCGACCAACACCGTGCTCCACCTGTTGGCCGTCGCGCGCGAGGCCGGAGTGTCATTCACCATGACGGACATCGACCGCATATCCCGCCGGGTACCCTGTCTGTGTAAGGTCGCACCCTCGTCGGCCAAGTATCACGTCGAGGACGTTCACCGCGCGGGCGGGGTATTCGGCATCTTGGCCGAGCTCGACCGCGGAGGCCTGGTGCGCCGGGAGGTAGCGACGGTGCACAGCCCGACCCTGGGCGAGGCCATCACGGCCGAGGACGTGATGGGGCACCCGTCGGGCAGCGTGCCCCAGTTTTACCGCGCCGCTCCAGGCGGAGTGCCGACCCAGGAGGCATTCAGCCAAAATCAGCGTTACGCGAGCTTGGATTTAGATCGCGCCCAGGGCTGCATCCGGGACAAGCAACATGCCTACTCCCAGGAGGGAGGTCTCGCGGTGCTGTACGGCAACCTGGCCGAGAGGGGTTGCATCGTCAAGACGGCCGGGGTGGACGAATCGATCTGGAAGTTCAAGGGCACGGCGCGTGTCTTCGAAAGTCAGGAGCAGGCGGTCGAGGGCATCCTGGGCGATAAGGTGACCCCCGGCGACGTGGTGGTGATCCGGTACGAGGGGCCCAAGGGCGGCCCGGGTATGCAGGAAATGCTCTACCCGACCAGCTATCTCAAGTCGCGCGGGCTGGGCAAAAAGTGCGCCTTGCTCACCGACGGACGGTTCTCCGGCGGCACGGCCGGTCTTTCCATTGGCCACGTCTCGCCCGAAGCCGCTTGCGGGGGCGCTATTGCGCTGGTTGCCGACGGCGATGCCATCGAGATCGACATTCCCGCCCGACGCATCCACTTGGCAGTGAGCGAGCAGGAATTGGCCAAGCGGCGGACGGCCATGCTGGCGCGCGGGGAACGAGCCTTCAGGCCCCCAAACCGCCCGCGCCAGGTTTCCGCGGCCCTGCAAGCCTATGCCGCGTTGACCACCAGCGCCGACACGGGCGCAGTCCGTGACGTCAGCCAGTTGAAGGGGTAGGGCGGCTACGGCGCCCCGCGGCTTGGCTGTCCTCGCCGCGGGCCTAGGGGATAGCGGCCAGGCTTGACGGGGAAGAGCAAGCCTCGTAGGTTTCGCGGTCTCATGACTGAATTCAAGATCGCGGATCCCAAATTGGCCGAGGCAGGTCGGCTGCGCATCGAGTGGGCGGAAAGCCGGATGCCGGTGCTGATGAAGCTACGCGAAGAGGGCAAGAAGACCCAGCCGCTCAAGGGCATGAAAGTCGCCGGGTGCCTGCACGTCACCAAGGAGACCGCCGTCCTCATCCGGACCATCCGCGGAGCGGGCGCCCAGGTGTCGTGGTCAGGGTGCAATCCCCTGTCCACCCAGGACGACGTGGCGGCTGCCCTGGCCGGAGAAGGCACGTCGATCTACGCCTGGCACGGGCTCAGCAAAGACGAGTTTTACTGGTGCATCGACAAGACCCTGGAGATGATCCCTTCGCTGACCCTGGACGACGGCGCCGACTTGATCTTCAGCGTGCATGACCGGCACCGCGAGCTGGCCAAGTCGGTCATCGGGGGCACGGAAGAAACCACCACCGGCGTCCATCGCTTGCGCTCGATGGCCAAAGCGGGCCGGCTCCTTTATCCCGTCATCGCGGTCAACGACAGCGAAACCAAGTGGGACTTCGATAACGTATACGGCACCGGACAGTCATCGCTCGACGGCATCTTGCGCGCCTCATCCGTGCTCATCGCGGGCAAGACCTTCGTGGTCGCGGGTTACGGTCATTGTGGCAAGGGCGTGGCCATGCGCGCCCGCGGGCTAGGTGCCAACGTGATCGTAACCGAGATCAAGCCCACCGCCGCGCTCAAGGCCATTCTCGACGGCTTCCGCGTGATGGAGATGGACGAGGCCGCCAAGCACGGGGACATCTTCATAACCGCCACCGGCATGAAAGACGTCATCGTCGGACGCCACTTCGAGGTCATGAAGGAAGGGGCGCTGGTGTGCAACACCGGCCACTACGATTGCGAGATCAATTTGGTCGATCTGCAAGCGCGCAGCAAGGGCAAGCGGGAAATTCGGCAGGCCAACGAGGAATACACGCTCAAGGACGGTCGCCGCATCTATGTGCTGGCGCAGGGGAGGCTGGTCAACCTGGCGGCCGCCGAGGGGCATCCCTCGGAGGTCATGGACATGTCATTCGCGAACCAGTACCTGGCCCTGTGCAAGCTGGCCAAAGAAGGCAGGACCATGCAGCCTGGCGTATACGAGCTGCCGGCCGCACAAGACCAGGAGCTTGCCCTCATCAAGCTCGGCACCCAGGGCGTTGCCATCGACCGGCTGACCCCAGAACAAGTGAAGTACCAGGACGACTACGCCGCGGGCACCTAAGACCGCATAACGGGTCGGCTTTACCTGGCCAAGTGGCCAGGTAAAGCCACGGGTGTGCTAGAGTGGATCGCGGGCCGGGTTCAGTTTGTAGGCCGGGCCAACGATAGATACGGAGGCGAATGCCCAGGCGGCGGCCGAAAGTGCTGATTCTCGACGGCGACAGCGAGAGTTGCCTCGCCCTCCATCGCGCGCTCTTCGACGGCGACGCCTACTACGACATCTTGCTGGCCACCACTGCCGACGTCGCGCGCGCAATCATGCGCGACATCGGCGTGGACGTACTGGTCATCGACGTCGACATTCCGCGCGCGGGCGGGGTCGACTTCGTGTGCTGGGCGGCCTTGGAATTTCCCGAGGCAGTCTACGTGGTGCAGACCAGGTCAAGAGTGGATGACCTGGAGCCACGCATGGGAGGGCTCGGCTGTCTCCGCCTGATCAAGAAGCCTTGCCCCGCTGGCGAGCTGCTAAAGATAATTCACGAAGCGCTCGATTGCATACATCGCCTGTCTGGCTGCTTCTCGACCCTTTCTGCAGCAGACCTAATTCAAATGCTATGTTTGGCCCAAAGAACTGCCGCTTTACGCATCACGGCGAGCGGCGTCGCCGGCTCGGTCATGATCCGGGAAGGACAGCTCGTGCACGCCACCTGGGGCAACGTCTCCGGACCGGAAGCGCTCTGCGCCATCCTGGATGCCCGAGATGGCGTCTTCCGCACTGCGCCTTTGCCGGAGGCGGTCGAGCAGAGCATTCACCTGGACTGGCAACACGCGCTCATGGAAGCGGTACGTACCCTGGACGAGCGCGCGAGCTCGACACGCCACAACACCGGGTCGCTGCCGGCCATCCGCATCGAGGATCCTCTGCTCGACAAGATAGCGGCTGCGCCATTGCCGGAGCGGCAGGAGCGCAAGAGCTCGAGCAAGATCGACGATGCGCGAGGCAATAACAGCAACAACAAGGCCGGTGACACGCGCAAGAGTCCACGCCCGGGCGGCGTAGCCTCGTCTCTGGTCGATAGGGGCTTCGCCGCACTGAGGGCCGGCGACAAGGAGCAGGCGCGGCAATGCTGGCTCGCCGCAAAGCAACTCGATCCCGAGAATCGCGCGATTGATCTGAATTTGAGGAAGCTCGAGAGCAAGGCAGTCCGCTAGGCCGAGAGCTGGGCCGCAGGTTACGAAAGGTTGCCTGCACTGGAGGATAGAGATGGCAAGTCGCACAAAAGGGGAATTGCAGGGCCTCTTAGCTGTTATGGCATCCCTGTCCCATGGCCTGGAGAAGGTGCTGGGACGCGGGGCCGAGACCGTGACTTTCCGCGCCGGGAAGACGGTGGGGCTGAAGGCGAGCGCGGGGGCGCGGGAAGGCGATGTCTTGCAAGCCTTGGTCCGCGTGGGGCAGGCCCTGAAGGCGAGTGGCGTCGAATGGCCCTTCGAGGCCTGGAAGCCGGCGGCCGAGTCGAGCTTCGTTTACGACAAGGATGGCGGACAGGCAGTCAAATTGGTGTTTCGCAACTGCATGGTCCGTTGCGCACTGTTTCACTACGGACATGAGCAAAGGCAGTCGCTGTGCATGATGAACCACGGCCTGTTCTGCGGCTACGTGCAGAAGATCACGGGTAAGCGCGCCGAGCTCGATATCTTGCACGCCGGAGAAAACGCCTGCCTCAAGGAGCTCCTGCTCGCCGGCTAGCAAGGGGGACGCCATGGCCAAGGTCACGGTTTCGTTCGATTGGTTGTCGGGTTGCTCGGGCTGCGAGCTGTCGATAGTCGATCTGCACGAGCGGCTGCTCGCCGTGCTCGAGCGCATCGACATCGTCCGCTTGCCCATCCTCATGGACGTGAAGGACTACCCCAAAGCGGCCCTGGGCATCATCACCGGAGCGCTGCGCACCGACCACGACGTGGCCTGCGCGAAGAAGATGCGCGCCAGCTGTGACGCAATACTGGCTTTCGGTACGTGCGCCGTGTACGGCGGTCCGCAGGGGTCTGGCTATGCCCATGCCCAAGGCGAGCTCGCCCAGACCGCGTTCGTGGACAACCCGACCACGTCGACCCACTTTCTGCCCAGCCAGGGTGTGCCGGCCCTGCTCGCCGAGGGCGTGCAGCCCCTCGACGCCGCCATAGCAGTGGATCTGTACCTGCCCGGGTGCCCTCCCCACGCCTACTACGTGTTCGAGGCGCTCAAAGCCGTACTGGACAAGCGGCCCCCTGAGTTCGGCGATCAGAACGTGTGCTACCACTGCAACCGTCACATGAAGCACAGCCCGACCAGCGCCCTGCGCCGCCTGCACGAGGGCCCCATCGACGCGGAGGACTGCTTCTTGTCACAGGGCATTCTCTGCATGGGCAGCGCAACCCTGGACCGCTGCCGCGGCGCTTGCCCGACGCGGGGCATGCCCTGTTCCGGCTGCACCGGCCCGTCGGAAAGCGTGGTCCTCGAACCCAATCGCGACATTCGCACCGAGGTCGCCACCCGCATGGCGATGATGACCAAGATCCCCAAGGCCAGCGTGGTCACGGAGATCGAAAAGCGCGCGAAGACCTACTACGCTTATGCCATGGCCTCGCCGGTGTTCCGGCAGAAACCCACCTTCTTGCTCAGGCGTTGGGTCGCGCAGCCAGGAGGTGCCCGATGAGTCGCAAGCTCACCATCGACCCCGTAACTCGCATCGAAGGCCACGCCAAGGTCCACATCGACATAGACGACGACGGCAAAGTGAGCGCGGCCACCTTGCACGTCCTGGAATTCCGGGGCTTCGAGCGCTTCCTCCAGGGCATGCAGGCCGAGCTGATGCCCACCATAACCACCCGCATCTGCGGCACCTGCCCGCACGCGCACCACCTGGTCGCGGCCAAGTGCCTCGACACCATGTTCTCGGCGCCGCCGCCCAAGACGGCGCTCCTTCTGCGTCAGATCCTCAACTGCGGGAGCATGATCCACTCCCATGCCATTCACTTCTTCGCCCTGGCTGGCCCCGACCTTTTCTTGGGCCAGACCAGCCCGGTGGCCAAGCGCAACTTGGTCGGCCTCCTGGAAGCGGCACCCGATCTGACCAAGAAGGCCCTGCGCCTGCGCAGCATTGGACAGATCATGGTGGAGATCGTAGGCGGGCGCGGCACCCACCCGGTAACCGCGGTAGCGGGAGGGATGGCGAGCGGGCTTAGCCATGATAGTCTGACCAATCTCAGAGCATTGGCGGCCGAGGCGCTGGAGCTAGCCAAGGCCGTGCTCGCGGCCGGGGTGCAGGCGCTACGCCGGGATGAAACCCTCCTCGCGCGCTTT
The DNA here is from genome assembly GCA_963849735.1 of uncultured delta proteobacterium. Taxonomy (GTDB): domain Bacteria; phylum Myxococcota_A; class Polyangia; order Fen-1088; family Fen-1088; genus Fen-1118. The sequence goes on along the minus strand of CAWKJE010000027.1, from coordinate 63,416 downwards.
CCCCTGGTGACCAGCGACATGGGAACCGTGCAAGGAGACGCGCTCGATCTGTACGATGGCAAGCTGCGCGTGCGCCAGCCCGATGGCAAGATCGGGCTCGAGCTCGCGGCGGCGGACTACGCTGCCCACATGGTCGAGGAAGCGCTCCCCCACAGCTACGGCAAGCAGATCTTGCTCAAGGGGCCGGGCGGAGCCCGAGAGCCCTATCGTGTCGGTCCCCTGGCCCGGCTCAATTGCGCCGAGACCACCGGTACTCCGCTCGCCGATGCGGCCCTGGCCGAGTTCAGGCAGGTCTGTGGCCATCCCTCCCACCACATGATGGCGGCACACTGGGCCAGGCTGGTTGAGCTGCTTCATTGCGCGGAGAAGGCCGGACTCTTGCTCGCGGACGAGGCGATCTCGTCGCCCGAGATCCGCAGCAAGCCGGGCACTCTTAAGCGCCGTGCCATCGCGCACGTCGAGGCGCCGCGAGGAGTCCTGATCCACGACTACCAGGTCGACGGCAATGCCCTCATCGAGACCGCCAACTTCTTGGTCGCCACCCAGCACAATCTGGCCAGCATCAACAGCACCATCAAAGATGCCGCGGCCAAGCTGGTCGACAAGAGCGACGCCGAGCTCCTGGACGGAGTCGAGCTCGCCATTCGTTGCTATGACCCATGCCTGTCCTGTTCCACCCATCGGGTCGGGCAAATGCCACTGCGCGTGGACTGCTGGCAAGGCGGCAAACCGATGCGCAGCGCAACGAGGTAGCCATGGCCACGGTTCACATCGAAGAAACCGGTTGCCGCGATTGCGGCCTGTGCGTTGAGATCTGCCCGACCAAGGTCTTCGACCAAGACAGTGAGCACAAGCTGGCCCGAGTGGCGCGCCAAGATGACTGCATAGGCTGCACCTCGTGCGTTTATCTGTGCCCCTCCCGTTGCCTGTCGGTCGCGCAGGCCCAGCTGCAGCGGCCATTCCATCGCCTCGAGCACAACGCCGCGTTGGCGTCGCGCTTCCTGCAGCAGGTCCCGGCGACCGAGCAATTGACCGAGGCCGACTACCACGAGGCGCTGGCCGATACCCAGGTCCGCATCAAGGCCCTGGCCGCCGCCCTGCAGGAGATCATGGGGCGCGGCTACAAAGCGGTGGCACGCTCGGCGGGCAACTTGGCCGCCACCCACATGCCTGAGATGTACGAGACCCCGCGCCTCGAGGACTTGCTGGCCGGGCTCCGCCGCCGCTTCGCGCAGGGTTTCGACTTCGAGGCCAAGGTCGCGGAAGACGGGGCGGTCGCCCTAACCTTCTCCTCATGCGCTCTGCACCAGGTGGTGGCCTCGCAAGGCGAAGTCGTAGGCAGCGCCACCCTATGCGAGCTGTTTCACGAATATTTTGCGGGTCTGATAAGCGCGTTTTCCGGCAAGAACTACGCCGTGGCCACCCTGGGCACGGTTGGGCAATGCACGATGAGATTCCAGGCACGAACTTGAACCCCAAGAGGAGGACGACATGGCTTCCCGAACCGAAAGAATGCAGGACATCTTGCGCGGCCTACGCGGCGCTTCCCCAGAGATCATCGGTGCCGCCGTGGTCAGCATCGACGGCTTCATCGTGGCGTCGGTCTTACCGAGCGAGGTCGACGAGGAGTTGGTCTCGGGCATGGCGGCGGCCATGCTCGGCGTCGGTGAAAGGATATCGTCCGAGCTCATGGCCTCCACCATGGAGCAGGTCTACGTGCGCAGCGAAAAGGGCTACGTCGTGCTCAATGCCGTCGGCGGCGATTCGGTATTAGTCGTGCTTACCAGCAAGGATGCCAAGCTCGGCCTCGTCTTCATAGAGGTCAAGCGCCGCTGTGCCGAGTTGGCCAAGGCCGTCGCCGCCGCGGCCTAGCCCTGGGGCGGCCCATGCTCGCGCTAGCACCAGGGCGGCAGGCGGTTGGGGCAGCCCACCCGGTAGCGCCGGGCCTGCGCACGGCGGTCGCCATCGGGCTCCTGGTCATGGCTACCCTGGACCTGGCCGCCATCGACGCAATCTTGCTGCCCCGCTACCTTGGCGGCCGCGGCCGCGCCGCCAACCTGGTGACGATCCGGGCACCGGCCCATCCGGAGCTGGGCTCGCGGCCCATCCAGGTGACGCCGACGCCGGCCAACCCCCCCTCCGCACCGCTGACGGTAGCCGCTCCGGCGCCGCTGCCCAGCCCACCATCGCGGCCCGCAGCAGCGGCGGCGCGGCCCGCACCAACGGCGGCGCGGCCCGCACCAGCGGAGATGGTCTGGCCGAAGCTGCAGTTCGCCCCTAGCCAGGCGGGGCTTTCGGCCGCGGCGCGGGCCACGCTGGCCAGCTTGGCAGCCCGCCTCGAACGGGAAGGCAAGCTGCGGGTGCGCCTCGACGGGCACACCGACGACTCGGGCACGGCCGAGCTAAACCGCTCCCTTTCACTCGAGCGCGCTCTACGGGCCCGCGCGTGGCTCGTCGCGCATGGGGTGGAGTCCGCCCAGCTCACAGTGCGCGGTCACGGCTCGAGCAAGCCCCTGGCTCAAGGTCGGTCGGCGAGCGCCCGAGAGCAGAACCGCAGGGTGGAGATCACCTTGCAAGAAGGTGAAAAATGATGTCGCTCTTGCCCCTGCTGGTAGTCGCCAGCGCGGTGGCCGCGCTGGCGTTCTTCATGGCCGGCTGGCTACTAAAGCGGCCGGGGATTGATCAGTCGGCGGTTGGGGAAAGGGAGCGGGCCCAGCTCGTTGCGCTACAGGGAGAGCTGGCCGGCCGCCAGGCTGAAGAGCAGCAGAACATCGCCGCCCTGAGCGAAGCCCGCGCCGCTCTGAGCGAAGCCCGCGCCGCCCTGGGCGAGGCTCAGCGCCAGCGGGACGCGGAGAAGCAGGCCAGGGCCAAGGCCGATGATGCCCGGAGCGCCGCCGAGCAGGAACGCGATCAGATGCGGGCCCAGGCCGCCCGCTTGGCGGAAAAAGAGAAGACCCTGGCCGACCGATTGCGCGACGCCGAAGCACACACCAGCGCAACGCTCGAGCAGATCGAGACCAATGCCGCCGCCTGGGACGCCCAATGCCGGGCGAGCAAGGCCGAGCAGCAACGCTGCGAAGACAAGCTTCGCCAGCAGCTCGAGGAGCTACGCGCGTCCGCCGCGGCGGACGCGGCGAGCCTGCGCCAAGAGCTGGAGGACCTGGGCAGGGTCCACGCCTCGGAGCGGGCGACCTGGCAAGGCGAGCTGGCGGCTGCCCAAGCGGAGGGGCGGAGCAGCCGGGCGGCGGTGGAAGAGCAGCGGTCCGACGCGGCAGCGACGCTCGCTGCCGAACGGCAACAGAGCGCACGCGAGCTCGAAAAGCTACGTCGGGAGCGAGACCTCGAGCGAGACAAGGATCGGCAACAGAGCCAACACCTAACGCTGGCCCTGCAAACCGCCGAGAGCGCCCTGGCGGCCGAGCGCACCCATGCCCAGGCAGTGAACGAAGCGCTCCGCACAGCGGAAAGCCGCCTGGCGGAGCTGGACCGGCTGGTGCGTGAAAACGCCGAGCTGCGTGACGAGCAGGCTCAGGTGGCCGGCCAGGCCGCGCGGGAGTCCGCCCGGGATGCCGAGGTGAAGGACGCCAAGGTCACCCTGGCCGCGGCCCAGGCCAAGTTGGCCGAGCTGGCGCAAGTCCTGGACGAGAACCGCAAGCTGCGCGACGAGATCGCTGAGTTGCGCGCCCACCAGGGCGACAGCGCCGAGCTCGAGCGAGTGAGCACGGCGCACAGGCAGATTCGCCTCGATGCTGAGCTCATGGCGCGCCGCCTGCAGGAGCTGCAGCATCTAGAGGGCGAGATCATTCCCTTGCGCACCCAGGCCGCCGAGGCGGCATCGCTCCTCGAGGAGGTGAGATACCTGCGCCGGCGCGAGAAAGACCTCGAGGCCCAGATCTACGCCGCCGGCCTACGCGCCAGCCGAGAAATTCCGCAAGCCAGCGAGGAGCCCTCGGCGCGCACGCCGGTGACCAACATGGAGGCCAATCTCGACGCCCTGGTCGGCGAAGGGGGGCCGCGCACCGCGGTGCTGGCCGACGCGCAGGGGTTCCTGATCGCGGGCGCGGGTGAATCATTTGCCCAGGAGGGCTTGGCCGCCTTCGCCGCGGTGGCAACCGACCTGGTCGGTCGCGCGCGCATGTTGCTGCCGCTAGCCGACGTGCGATCGGTGCGGGTCACCGACGCCAACGCCATGATCGTCACCTGTCACTTGTTCGATAGCGACGGCCAAGGCCTGGGCGTCGCGACGCTGGGACCTGGGGAGGCGACCGCGGAGAAGACCCAGCAAGCCATCGTGGAGCTAGATGCCATCGTGTCGTGCGGAACGGACGCGGGTGGCACTGCCAGCCTCGACCACGGCCTCAGTCCCGAGTGAGGGCAGCGGCCTTCCCCACAACCTCCGCGGCGCCGATGAGGTGCAGGATCGCCGCCACCGCCACCGGGATGGCGGCCGCAACGGCGGGGCTCAGCTCGGTGCCGAGCTCACAAAAGGCAGCGCCCTCGACGCCCACGAAATGCAGGGTGGCCGGAGGGCGCTCGGGCGCCAGCCGGTGGGCCAGCTCCATGAGCTCGGCGATGCCCAGGGTGTGCGAAAGCGCGGCGCCGACGCGATAACGCTCGATGGAGCGACCGTCAAGCGTCACGCAGGTGCCCACCGGGCGCCCCGTGGTCATGGCATCGACGAGAATGATCCTGTCTGCGCTGGCTACCACGTCGAGCAGATCGAAGCCCAGGTGCGGCGCCAGCTCGACACTCACCCCGTCGGGCAGGGATAGCCGGCTCAAGAGATGACCGATATGGATGCCCACGCCGTCGTCGCGCATGAGATCGTTGCCGATGCAGATGATGCGAGTGTTCATCCGTCTCGCCTCTTGCAAGAGCCTTGCTCAGGGCCGCCAGGCGGGAAACCACAGACGCAGGTTCGCCGCGCTCGAGGTGAGAGAGAATTCGCCCCAAACCGGGGCGAAAAAGATGGCCATGGCCAAGGCCAGGCCGAGGTAGCTGGTCACCAGCCAGGGATATCTGCGCTCGAGCTTCGCCATGAGCCCGGCCAGGAGAACGAGTAGAAAGGCGTAGCACGGCAGGTAGTAGTGACTGAAGGTGTAGTTGCCACGCGTGCTGCGCGTGGCCAGCCAGGGCGCCATGAAGGCGAACCAACCCAGCAGCATGAGCCAGACCCCGCGCATGGTCTGCCGATCCAGGATGGCCAGCCAGTAGCGACGGAAGCGGGTGCGAAGCGCGATTACCAGGGTGGTGACGGGGATGGCGACGAGGAGCAGGTCGGTTGTCGCCCAGAGGACGAGGTTGCCGACGCTCGACGAGTAGCGCGACTTGAGGCCCGAGGTCGAGGCCTTGATCACAACAGGATGCATCAATATGGGCCAGCCGTACCAGGGCGAGCAAAGGTCGTTCTTGTAGTGGCCCAGGTCGAGGTGGTGTTTGTAGAGGCCGATGATCACGCGCCAGGTGGCCACCGGATCGCTCGGCTTCCCCGTAAGCCGCAGCGCCCCCATCCAGATCAGGGTATGGACGACGGGCACCACGCCGAGCCACAAGACGGAGAAGATCGAAACCCGGCGCAAGATCAGGATGCCCACCGCGGCGGGAATGGCGGTCATGGCGCCGCTCCACTTGATCGAGGTCGACAGGCCGATGAGCACGCCAGCAGCCAGAACGCCCCGCCAGGTGCGCGCGGCCAAGGCCGCCACCATGCCCCAGAGCATGAACGAGATCATCATGCCGTCGAGCAACCCGGAACGGGAATACGAGATGAAGAAGCCGTCCGCCGCCATGAAGGCCGCCGCCATGAAACCCGCGCGCCGGCTGTCGAACAGGACGCGCCCCAGCCAGTAGGCGAGGCATATCGACTGCAGGCCGAACAGCAGGGGGATGAAGCGCCAGCCCAAGGAATTGTAGCCGAACACGAGCATCCCCACCGCGATCAGCATCTTGCCCAGTGGGGGATGGTCGTTGTTGTCAGCTATAGCCAACGGATAGCTATGCGCATTCTTGACGAACGGCTCCTCGTCGAAGGTGAACCAGGTCGGCCAGGCCAGATCCTGTATGCGCAGCACGACGCCTCCCACAACCATGGCCGCCAGGAAGACGGAAGCCATCCGCTCGGCGAACGACATGGTCTGCCAGGTCAAGCGCAGCTGACGAGCCCGGTCGGCCAGGCCTCGGGTCATCCAACTCTTGATGCCACCCGCCAGCGTCGCCACGGTCGCGCTCATTGCGGAATCACGCAATCAGTCAGCGTACCCACCGCCACACTCTGATCGACGGGAGTGAAGCTCCCGGTTGGCGACCAGCGCAGGGACACGTTCTTCAGCACTCCTGTCACGTGATAATTGCAGACAACGGTGAAGCGGCTCGACGGCAGCGGGTCGCGCAACACCTGGGCAAACCACAGCCCGGACGCCAAGAAGAGCTCGTTTCTGACCGTGTTGAAGGGCTGCAGGGTATTGACGTCGCGGTCCGGTCCCGGGCCCCACGGCACGATATTGGCGTGAAAGCCGCAATGGGTGCCAGCGAAGCTCCGATCGGAGGCACAAGCCAGGTTCTTCTTGTCGTCGCGCACCAGGGTGATCTCGATCATCTTGGTCGCGCCCAGGTGCCACCCCTCGCTGTGCTGGGAATAACGGTCTTTGTAGCCGGTCCAGGCAAAGACCAGCCAGAGCGCGACCCCCATACACAGAAAGCCGAACACGGTATAGAGGACGACCGGCGGCCCGGAGCGCGTGGCTGCCGCAACCGGGGGCGTGGCGGTGGTGGCCGCGGGCTCCGGGCCCGCTGCCTGACCGGGCGCAGGGTGAAGGGACTCGGGAGCCGGAGCCGGCGGTGCCATCGCGGGGTCCATTGACCGACTATTGTATCTCACGCGAGTCCCGTCAACCGCTACTACATCTGCATGGTCAGGGCGGGGTGGCGCAGCAGCCACAGCCACTGTGGGGCAAAGCTATCTTTGAATACGATGGTCACCACGGTGACCAGAAAGGCCAAACGCACTCCCGCCACCACCTGCCGCCGGGCGGGCGCCACTAGCCACGACATCGCGATCAAAAGGTGCCAGGGATAAAACTCACGCAAGCCGAAGATGGCGAGGGCCAGCCAACCCAGGGTGGCAAGGTCGAACCATGCCCGCTGGCTCAGAAAGGTCAGGGCGCAGACCAAGGCCACGACGCGGCAACTCCAGGTCATGGCCTTGTCCGCGCCCAAGCCCGCATGATGCAAGGGGTTGTTGATGGCCACCAAGCCGAGGGTTGGCCAATCGAGCGCGAAGACGTAAAGCGAGAGCACCGCGCATAGCCCAGCCACCCCAAGGGCGAGCACGCGGCGCCAGCACAGATGGCGCCAGAAGCGGTCGCGCATCGCCTGTGCGGCGGCCCATAAGACCCAGGGTGCCTGCAAGAAGACACGGAAGTGCAGCACGGTACCCACGCAATAGGCGACCACGGCCGCGAGCCCGCGCCGGCGCGCCGAGTAACGCACGCATAGGATGAGGGGGACCATGGCGATGGGGTCGTAAAAGCCATCCAAGGTCCAGCGCATTACCTGCGCATAAGCGAAGAAGCAGATGAGCCATGCGATCGCGCTGCCCTGTTCGAAGTAGGTGAGGAAGAACAGAAATAGGGCGAGGTGGGCCGTGACAATGAAGAGGCCGATGAGCAAGCGGCAGGCGCCGGAAAACGAGAGGCCGGTGTAGTGGTAGAGCAAAGCCACCGGCGCTACCAGGAGCATGTCGCCGGGAGGATACATGCGCGGCTTGTTGGGCCAGCTCGTCAGCAAGGGTTTGTCGGCCGGCCACCCGGGCACCTCGAAAAACCCGCCGCCCAGACCGCCGAAGCGCTTGAGATCTCGAGGCAGGCGGGCCATCTCGGCGCTAGTCAGCCGGGGGAATAGCGCATCGATAGGCCGGCGCCAGATGTCGCGCCCTACCCGGGGAAAGACACGTGCGGCGTTCATGTGGGAAAAGTGGTCCGAGAACTGCCCGCGCGAGAGGTCACCCCAGGGATGGTCGAAATCGCGCAACCCGTTCCACAGCGACCAGCCCACGAGAGAGAGCAGGGTGCACAACAGCGCCTTGCGCTGCGCCCGGCTTAGCCGGCGCAGCCAGGGGGCCGCCGCGGCCGCGAGGTCGGCCCGGGCGTTCCGCGTGAAGCCGCCGAGCATATGACAAACATAGACCAAGCCACGGCCCGTGCGCGGCTTTGCGCGAGCCGGCACTAAAGGACCACGTCCTTAACGAAATGTGTCAGGCCAGGGGAATAGCGGCTGTAGCCACCGCGCAGCAGCTCGTCCATTGCCCAAAGAGCCCGCTTTCCGCGGGATCGGCACTCGGCGATAGCCAGCCGGCGGCGCTGGTGCTCGACCTTGCGGTCGATCATGGCCAGAAAGCTCGGACTGCGTAGCTCTCCGGCCAGCGCGTGCAGCCGACTTTGGGCGGCTTCGAAGCGCCTGAGCGCCAAGCTGAAGTAGGGCGGTCCCAGCGTCCTGGCCTTCTGGTAGAGCTCGCCCAGGCTCAGCTTGCGCCCGCCAATTTGCTGGGCCCCGTGTTGCCGGTAGCGCACGGTCTTCTCGGCCAGGAGCTCTACCGGAGCCACGGCGCTGACCATGAGAGCAATCCAGCCGTCATGGACCCAATATTCCGGTATGGGCAGGATATGGGTCCGGTAGGCGGCACGAAACATCATAGTGGTCCCCGACACGATCCAGGTGCGGAGCAAGGTTTCGAAAGATTGTCCGCGGCGCATGCGCTCTTGCCTGGTCCGCCCGAACGCGATGGCCTGCCAAACGGTATGCCCGCGCGGGCGCAGGCCGTCGTCCACAACCTCGGCATCGGTGAAGACCAGGCCACAGGTCGGGTTCGCCTCCAAGATGGCCGCACAGGCCTCGAGCTTGGCCGGCATCCAGACATCATCCTGATCGGAGGTGGCAATGAAGTCGCCGGCACAGATGCCTATGGCCTTCTCGAAGTTCTTGGTGGAGCCCAGGCGGGTGGGGTTGTGAACGATCTGCACATTAAACGGCGCCCGGCGGGCAAAGTCGTCGAGGATGGCGCAGGTGGCATCGCTGGAACCGTCGTCACAGACCACCACCTCGTCGGGCGGGCGAGTCTGGGCCAGATAGCTGTCGAGCTGCTCGGCCAGGAAGTGGGCGCCGTTATAGGTGCACAGCGCGATGGATATGCGACCCGCGGGCGGGCGGGCGGGCAGGCGCTTGGGCCCGAGCTCGGCGGCGAGCGTGGGACAGGACTCGGTCATTGCCCAGGTAAGCCCCTACTGTCCGGAGCGCTATCGGGCTTGCGCGCGAGCAGCACGAATTCGTTGTGCCGGAAAAAGCGACCCACGAATTGCGGGAAGGGAAAGGAGTAGTGCCTCTCCACCGTGAGCTCGAGCAAGCCGGCCAGGCGAGTCAGCGCGGCGAAGTCGAAAAACTCCACGTGGGTCGGATCGGAACGGAAGCCGGCAATCTGGGGCGTGATCAGCACCACCCGCCCGCCCGGCCTCAGAAAGGGCAAGTAGCTGCGCATCAACGCGAGTGCGTCGGCAAACGGCATGTGCTCGAGCACATGCGAGGTCAGGAGAGCATCGAAGCGGCCGGGGACGCCATACTCCGAGCCGGGCAGCTCGTCCGATAGGAAAGCCTTGAAGCCACGCGCGCGCGCCGAAGCAACGAGATTGGGGTTGTTGTCGACGCCGACGCCACGGCCGCCCAGATTATTGAGATTTCTCCCCAATCCACAACCGATGTCGAGCACGAAGCCAAGATCGAGCGAGCGCAAGTGGCGCCGGTAGGGCCGCTGCACGTCGAGCAGCCGCTTCCACCAGATCGACTCGTGATACTTGAGCCACTCGACATACTTCGCGTCGCGCGTGGTGGTCGGCCGGGGCTTCATGAGCCGACCCTAGCAGCGCCCCCGTTGCCTGTCCATGCGCCCCATACCCCGCACCCCATACCCCATACCCCAGCGTCACCCTCGGCCACCCCCGCTGCCGTTGGTCCTCGATCACGGCGTGGTCGGCCGATCAGGCACGGCCGTCAAACCGCGCGCCTCGGCCAGCCAGGTCGGCACGAACACCACCGCCACCGCATCCGCGAACACGCAGCGCCAGCGCGGGTCTGCGGCCAGGGTGTAGGCGGCTCGTATGAGAGGCCCACGCTCGACCAGCAGCGCGGGCAGCTCGTCAGGTCGCCCGTAATCGATACCCAGGGGCGACTCCCAGTCGGCATCACCATGCCAAAGCCGGCGAAACCCTTGCAGATAGTGCTCGAAGGTCGCCCGGGTATTGACCTCGAGACGCGGATCCAGGAACAGGCGATGGGCCGGCGACACGTGGGCGATGCAAACGGCCGCCTGGCTCATGTTGAAGGCCACGATGCGCTCGGGCAGGTCTGGCCTGGCCAAAAAGGCGCAGGCGCCGTGGGCGTACCACTGCCGGCGCTCGCCCAAGCCCACGGTCCGCCCTTCGCCGCCCCACGCGTACAGGGCACCGGAGGCGACGAACAGCCCGAAGAGCACGAGGCAAGCGAACAACCATCCGATCCGGCGACGGCGAGGGGAGCCGGACGAAGCCGTACGAGCTACCTTGCCCGGTGCCCGGGGCACGGCCGCCCGGGACCGTAGCACGACATCGTCGAGATTCCAGCAGGTGACCGTGGCCACCATCAGGGCAAAGAGGGCGCTGTTGCGTGTCGCTTGCCAGCCCAGATAGGAGGCAGCCGCGAAGAGGATGAGGCGAAACGGGCTTATGCGAGGGCCGAGGCGGGGACCGCGACGGCGGAGCTGCAGCGCGAAGCTGACCAGGCCCAGGCCGAAGAGCGCGAACAAGGACAAGAGGTAGGGATTGGTGAAGCCATTGCCCGCGATGAAGTCACCCAAGGTGGCGAGCTCACCCACAGAAGTGCGATAGAGGCCAGCATCTCCGAGCTTATGGAATTGCTCGATAGGCAGAGCGAGCGCGCCCCAGCCATAGGGGCTGGCGAGGCAGGCAGCCAGCGTGGCTAGGCTGGTCCACGTCAGGGTGCGAAGCGGCGGTGTTCCCGCCTGCCCGGCCTGTCCATCCGCCTGGCCAGCCAGCTGCCCCGCGGATTGGCCCCGGATTTCTCTGCCACGCCACAGCAGACGATAGAGAGCCTCGGTCCAATAGGCCAGGAGCAAGAAGGGACCGAGCACGAAGAAGCCGTGACAATTGACCCAGATCACCTCTAGCACCGGCAGAAGCCATAGCCCTCGCGGCCGGGTTGCCGCGTGCGCCAGAAGCAGGAGAAATGCCGCCACCAGCACCAGCGAGATCAGCTCGGGTCGCTCGCACAGGCGTCCCGACAGGGCCACCACCGCGGGTAGCCACACCAGCACCGCCGGCCAGAGCGGCGCCCGAGCGGCCCGGGCGCGCAGCGCCAAGGCGACCACGAGCGTGCCCGCGCTGGCCTTGAACAAGACCAGGGCGTTAACCCCCCCGAGCCGATAGAGCGAGGCGATCGCGATCTGGAACAGCCAGTACAGATCGATCCAGGGTCGTCCGGCATTGGTGTAGGTGAGCATGTCCACCCGGGGAAGATGTCTGCTCGCCAGGATCAGCTGCCCGGTACGCAGGTGCCACCAGACGTCGAAATCCGACATCGGGAAGCAGCCGAGCAGGAAGGTGATGGCCAGCAGCGTGGCCACGACCAGCTTGTCCCCCCGCTGGCGCGGAGCCCCCTCCTGCTGGCAAGTCTTCCCCTGCGGGCGGGAAGCCTTGTGCCGCCGGGACGAGCCCTTCACCGTACCCGCCGCTCCAGGCGAATGCGGAGCAGCACCCAGAGCGCCCGCAGCCCGTCCCGAGCCCGCACCTTCTTGCCTTGACTGAAGGTGCGCGGCTGGTAGCGCGCGGGTATCTCGTGGATGGCGTGCCCGGCCTGCAAGAGACGGGCGGTCAGCTCGGGATCGAAGTCGAATCCCTTCGCCCGCAAGGCGAGCCCGTCCAAGGCCCGGCGCCGAAACGACTTGAGCCCGGTCGGCTCGTCGGTGATGCTGCTGCCGAAGAGCAAGTTGGTCCACAAGCTGAGCAGACGGCCTCCCAGGTAGTAATGCCAGTATATGCAGCGAGCCTGGTCGCCGAGCAATCGCGAAGCGAAGACCGCCGCGACCCCGGGATCGACATAGGGCGAAAGCAGCGCGCGGTAGTCGGCGGGATCCCATTCCAGATCAGCATCCTGGATGACGATGATCTCACCCTCGGCCACCGCCAGGCCGGCCCGCACCGCCGCACCCTTGCCCTGGTTGTGAGGCAGCGTAACCAGACGCGCCATTCCCTGATGGGAGAGGACAAAGCCGGCGGCCGCATCATGCGATCCGTCACGCGAGCCGTCGTCGACCAGCACCATCTCGCGGCTCATACCCGCTGGCAAAGGGGCGCCCGACGCGCGGTCGAGCAAGGTCGAGAGGGTCGCGACCTCGTCGTAGAAGGGGCAAACGATCGACACCAGCGTCATGGCGGCGGCGCCATACTGCCCCAGGCCTGATTCGCCCAGCAAACCCAAAGGTAGCAGGACAAAACCCGCGCCCCGATCGGCTCAACGGCAATTGTGCCACCAGCGGTGACACTCTTGCCGTCCCCACCGGGAGTTCGGCCGCGTCCCCGGCCTACGCGCGACCGATTGGGAGGCTTGAGCCGAGCTGCTGGTTCAGGTCGGCAGCAGAGCCAGGAGCTCGGACCAGCGTTGATAGAGGGCGTCGACCGCGGCGGTGTCCTCGGCGATCGCGGTTTCCAGCTCGAGCAAGCGGCTCGCGTCGCAGGCCACCTCGGGGCGCGCCTGCTCCGCGCGCAGGGCCGCCATACGTGCCTCGACCTCGGCGATGCGACTCTCGATGGTGCCGTACTCGCGCTGGTCCTGGTAGCTGAGCTTGCGCCGTGGCCCCGGCGGGCCCGGGGCGACCGGCGCCTTCGCGCGGTCGCTAGCCTCGGCTTGGGCCGCGCTCTGCTCGGCCTGAAAGGTCTCCCATTGCGCGAGACCCACGAGCGGAGTTATGCGGCCCCGCTCCAAGGGCGCAGTGTGAAAGGCGAGCAGCTGGCTGGTCACGCGGTCAAGGAAGTAACGATCGTGGGTCACCAGCAGAACCGCCCCGGGAAATTCGAGCAAGGATTCCTCCAGCACCTCCAGCGTGGCCAGATCGAGATCGTTGGTGGGCTCGTCGAGAACCAACACGTTCGCGGGCCGCAACATGAGGCGCGCGATGGCCAGCCGGCTCTGCTCACCGCCCGAGAGCTGCCCAACCTTGAGGGCGTGGTGCTCGACGCGAAAGAGAAAGCGCGCCAGGTAGCCGCTGACGTGAACGCGCACGCCGCGAAAATCGACGTGGTCGCCGCCCGGGCAGAGGGTATCGACGACGGTCAGCTCGGGGTCGAGCGCCTCGCGGTGCTGCGCGAAGAAAGCGACCTCGACGCCGTCAGCGTGAAAAATCTCGCCGGCCTCGGGTGCCTCCTGGCCGACCAGGACGCGCAGCAGCGTGGACTTGCCACATCCATTGGGGCCGATGAGACCGACCCGGCTGCCCGGACCGAGGAAGAGATTCAGGTCGCGGAAGATGCACCGGCCGTCGTAGAATTTCGCGATGCCGCGCGCCTCGATGATGCGGCGCGGATTGCGGCCAGTGCCGACGAAATCGATGCTCGCGGTGCGGACCGTGTTGCGCAAGGCGAGCTCGTCCACTTCGCTGGCGAGAGCCTCGGTGCGCTGGATACGCGCCTGCTGCTTGGTCGAACGGGCAGGTGGGCCGCGGCGCAGCCACTCGGTCTCGCGGCGCAGGGTATTGCGCCGTGCCGACTCGCGTTGCTCCTGCGCGGCCATGAGGGCGGCCTTGCGCTCGACGAAAGTGGCGTAATCGGCGTTAATGGACAAAAGTCCACCTGCGTTGCGCTGGTCCAGCTCCAGGATGCGGTTGGCCACGCGCTGCAGGAATAGGCGGTCGTGGGTTACGGTCAGGGTGGCGAAGCGTGCGCCGGCTAGCAGCTTCTCCAGCCACAGAACGCTGTCCACGTCCAGGTGGTTGGTGGGCTCGTCGAGCAAGAGCAGGTCGGGCTCGCACAGGAGCTCGCGCGCCAGCGCGACCCGCTTGCGCCAGCCGCCCGACAGGCTCGCGACGAGAGCCTCGGAACCTGCCTCGGGCCCAGCGAGATCGAGGCGCGAGATCAGCTCGTCCGCCCGGCCGGCGGCTCGCCAGTGCAGCTCGGGATCGGCGAGGTGGCTGGCGCTAGCGAGCACTGCCTGGCGTACGTTCAGTCCTGCCGCGAACGTCGGCACTTGCTCGAGGTGCCCCACGCGCAGGCCGCGACGGGCCGAGATCTCGCCCGCGTCGGGCATGTCCGCTCCGGCGAGCAGGCGCAAGAGCGTCGTCTTGCCCGCACCGTTAGGCCCGATGAGCCCGACCCGCTCGCCCTCGGCCAAGGTGAACGACACCCCCTCGAACAGGGGCCGGCTGCCGAACGACTTCGACAGAGCGCGGGCAGTAACCAGAATGGCCATGGAGTCGGCAGTATAGGGCATGGCTGGGGGTAGCGGGGCGATGGCCGACGGCGAGCCCGTGCGCAGCTCGCTGATGGTGAGCCCGGACAGGGAAGCAACGGCCCGGTAAGATAGGGAGCATGCGCAAAAGTACCATCGGCGATCCGGGCACGCTCGTCGTGCTCGACCACACCTCCAAGGTGCTCAAGAACAATCCACTCCGGGATGCGCACGTGCGCAAACTGGTGGTTTGGCTTCCCCCGCAGTACGAGGTCGAGCAGCAGCGCCGATTTCCCGTCCTCTACGACTTGGTCGGATTCACCGGCTCGGGTCTGGCGCACGTCGGCTGGAAGCCCTTCGGCGACAACGTGCCCGAGCGGGCCGCCCGCCTGATCCGGCAGCGCAAGATGGGCCCGGTGATCATCGTCTTCCCCGATTGCTTCACGGCCTTGGGCGGAAACCAGTACATCAACTCGTCTGCCCTGGGCAACTATGCCGACTACCTCACACGCGAGCTGATCCCACTTGTCGACGCGCGCTTTCGGACCCTCCCGCGCCGCGAGCACCGCGGCTGCTTCGGCAAATCCTCGGGTGGCTACGGCGCCATCCTCCACGCGATGAAGCATGCGGAATACTGGGGCGCGGTCGCCGACCACTCCGGCGACGCTTGCTTCGAGCTCGTCTATGGTCACGATTGGCCCAACACGCTCAACCAGCTGGCCAAGCACCGCCGCCCGAAACGAAGGGCCGGGGCGTACGATGCTCGCCGCGAGGCGAGCCGGCCGGGCCTCGAGCAAGGCTTGGATGACGGGCGCATCCGGCGCTTTCTCACCCACGTGTGGAAGAAGGAGAAGCTCACGGCTGGCGAGGGCCACGCCATCATGAATCTGTGCATGGCCGCCAGCTACGATCCGGATCCGCAGGCACCGCTCGGCTTCCGCGTGCCGTTCAACCTGGAATCGGGCGAGCTGCTCGGGCCGCGCTGGAAGAAGTGGCGCGAGCACGACCCTGTCCATCTAGTGGACAGGTACCGGGATAACCTGCGCTCCCTCAAGGGCATCTACCTCGATTGCGGCTGGAATGACCAGTATCACATTCACTACGGTATGCGCATGCTATCCGGGCGTCTGGCCGCCGCCGGCATACGCCATCGCTATGAAGAGTTCGAGGACGACCATTCCGACATCGACTACCGCATGGACCGCAGTCTGCCGTTCTTGTGGAGGGCGCTCGCGCCACGTGATAGGGCGAGATAGCACCGACGCAGCGCGGTCGCATGCCATCTCGCGCCGACACCAAATTGGCACTTGCCCTCCGCGTCCCGGTGTAGGCATCTGTATGCATCTGCCATGCGGTCTCACACATGGGTTCACCTGCTCTGGCGGGCGGTTCGCGACGGAATAGTGCAAGACGTTCCGTCCGACCTCGACGCCTGCGAGTCCTGCCGAGTGCCGGATTGCGACGGCAAGCGCAGACTGGTCTGCATATCGCTTCATCCGCGCGCGGCCCAGGCGACGGAAAGCGAGGGCACGAACCACCCGGGGTGATTTTCCGTATACTGCGGGCAGCAGAAGATGCCAACTGTGGTCGCTCAGGCCCCGGCCGCGATCATCCACCTCGACATGGACGCGTTCTACGCATCGGTCGAGCAGCGCGATTCGCCTGCCCTGCGCGGCAAGCCGGTCATCGTGGGTGGTCATCCCCAACGCGGCGTCGTCCTGGCGGCTTCCTACGAAGTGCGACCGTTCGGCGTGCGCTCGGCCATGCCCATGGCGCTGGCCACGCGCCGGGCACCCCAGGCCATCGTGGTGCCGCCACGGATGGAGGCCTACGCAGCCGCCAGTGAACGGATCTTCGCCATACTGGCCAACGTCACGCCCCTGGTCGAGCCCCTCTCGCTAGACGAGGCCTTTCTCGACGTGACGGCCTCGACCTCGCTTTTCGGCTCGGCCGCCCAGATAGGGACCAGTCTGCGCGCGCGCATCGCGGCCGAGATCGGCCTTCCCTGCTCAGTCGGCATCGCCGCGGTGAAATTCGCGGCCAAGATCGCGTCGGATCTAGCCAAGCCCAATGGCCAGCGTGAAATCCCGGCCGCACAAACGCGCGCCTTCCTTGCCCCGCTTCCGGTCGGGCGCCTGTGGGGCGTAGGCCACAAGACCGAGGCGCGGCTCAACCATCTCGGCCTGCACCAAATCGGTGACATCGCCGCCGCCGATCCCGACTGGCTGGCCGCTCAGCTGGCCGGTGGCCGCGATCTGTGGGAACTGGCGTGTGGAGTCGATCCTCGCCCGGTGATTCCCGACCGCGCCGCGAAGAGCATTGGCGCGGAGAGCACTTTCGACGAAGATTTGCTCGGCAAGGATGTGCTGCTACCCCACCTGCATGCGCAGGCCTGGCGGGTGGGACGGCGACTGCGTCTAGCCGAACGCAAGGCCAGGGTGGTCCAGCTCAAGCTCAAGCTGGCCGACTTCACCACCCTCACGCGGCAGACCACTCTCCCTGACCCCAGCGACGACGGTCAGGAGATCTACCAGGCCGCGGCGACCTTGCTGGCGCGCGAGAAGCTCTCGGGCAAGGTCAGGCTCACGGGGGTCTCCGCCCAAGGACTGACCGCCAGCGGGAAGCAACTATCGCTATTTCATTCCGACTCCAGGGGTCGCCTCAACCGGGCGCTCGACGGTATCGCGGAGAAGTACGGGGAGGGTTTCGTGACCACCGGTGACTTGCTCGGCGCGCCCCACCGACGATAGCCTCGGCTACCGACGAGATCGCGCGACGAACGACCACGCGCGGCGGCGAGAGTGCTAAGCTATCCGGGTTTCGGTCCACCACTGCAATGCGCCTACCACTCCCTGGGTTAAGCATGCCGGTCGCGTTTGGCCTGTGCTGGTATGCCTGCGCGAAGCAGGGACCGGCGACCCGTGACGGCGCGGCCGTGGTCGATACCGCGCTCGGCGGGCAACCCGCGAATAGCTCGACCAACTATGCACACGCCGGGGATGCAACCGGCAACGGCGGCAACAGCGGCAACGGCGGCAACAGCGGCAACGGCGGCAACGGCGGCGAGGGCGGCAGCGGCAACGGCGGCAACGGCGGCAACGGCGGCAACGGCGGCAACGGCGGCAGCGCTGCCGACACCCCGGCTGACGTCAGCGATGCCCGGGGCAGGCCGAGCTCTCCCGACTACTCGGAGGCGGGACCCGTGGCCGATGAGAGCGGACAAGCGGGTGGGCTCGGCGACGCGGGCGGGGACGCGGGTAGGCTCGACAGTGCGGCGGGAGAGGTCGCGCTATGCCCCGGCGCGACCCAGATCCTCACGGTAGGGGTCGGCCAACAATACGCCACGGTGCAAGCCGCGGTAGATGCCGTGCCGAGCAGCAACCGTAGCCCGGTGCAAATCGCCGTCAAGGCCGGGACCTACCAGGAGCAGGTCACCATCAGCCAACCTTTCATCTGCCTGACGGGAGAAGGCGCGACCACCACCACCATCACCAACGCGCTCGGCACCAACATCGACACCGGGGGCACCGTGATCGTCACCGGTAACGACTTCTCGTCGGCCAACATCGCTTTCGCCAATACCGGCGGCTACGGCTCGGGCCAGGCCGTGGCCTTGATGGCGGAGGGCCAGAGGCAGCAGTTTTACAGCTGCCGCTTCGTGAGCTACCAGGATACTCTGTATGTCAACACGGGCACTCAGTATTTCCGGTCGTGTTACATACAGGGCGACACGGACTACGTCTTCGGTGATGCGACGGCGGTGTTCGAGGATTGCACCATGAACAACGTCGCGGCCGGGACCGCGGTGGCCGCGCCGCGCACGCCGCAGAACAATCCCTACGGCCTGGTCTTTCTGGGTGGCTCGCTCACGGCCAATGCGACCACTTCGACGGTGGGCACGGGCTCGGTGTACCTGGCCCGACCCTGGGGCCCCTACGGAGCCGCCGCCTATCTGAATGTAGCCATGGGCGGACATATCGCGGCCGACGGCTGGACGACCATGAGCTCGAACACCTTGGCGGCGGCCCGCTTCTGGGAGTACCACAGCACGGGGCCGGGGGCGAATCCGACCAATCCGACCCGAGCCACGCGCCAGTTGACTGCCGCCCAGGCCGCCGACTACACGGTGGCTAACGTGCTGGCGCCCTGGGTGCCTGGGTACAGCCCGTAGCTTGCCCAGATGCGATCAGGGTGCGCACGTGGCTGGCGAGCTGGGAAGAGGTGAGGTCCGCGGCTTCGGCGGCGGTGACGATGGCTAGCTGACGTAGGTCGATCTGGCGGTCGGCCGTGGTGTCGAAGGTCAGGCGCCCACGCGCGAAGACGTGGTGGGTGCCGTCAATCCGGAGAACAAGAATCGGCGCGCGGAGGTGCCTGGCCAGGTAGAAGGCTCCCTTCTTGAAGGGCCCCAACTCGCCGTCGCGGCTGCGCGTGCCTTCAGGGAAAATCAGCAGGTTGCCGCCACGGCGGAGATGGCAAGCTACCCGGTCGAGCCAGGGTCGGCCCTGCGCGAACAGGTCGGGGCCGAGAAAGCCCGCGCCGCGCAAGAGCCAGCCGAAAACGGGGATGCGCAGAAAGTCGGGCCGCACAATGGTGATAAGGTCAGGCAGCCGCGCGAGCAAGAGCAGCGGATCGAGAAAGGAAAGGTGGTTGCACACCACCACCATGCCGCGTGAGCGCCGCAGCTCGGCGCGCGCGGGCAGGTTGAGCCGCAGCCCGGGAATCACCCTGCGCAAAACTCCGATGAAGGCGCGGGTGCTGATAGCCAGGGCCCAGCCCAGCCCGCGCCGGCCCCGCGACAGGCCGGCGACGAGAAAGAGCAGCCAACCGCCCAAGCAGAAGCCGCCGAGGAAGCAAAACCACAGGAAGAGCGTGGTGACGGCTGGGCGCACGAAAGCCATGGCTCTGCTCATGCCGCGGTCCAGGCTGCAGTCATGCGCTGGTCAAGCTCCGGTCGTGGTCGGGTCGGGGCTCGAGCGAGGAAAGCGGGACGCAGGTGAGCTGAGCTCTGGCTGCGTAGGCGAGGATGGCGGGAAGGGCAGCGACACCCGCGGGAACCCGCCCGCCCCGTTCCGCGGCATCGTGGAGCAAGACAATCGCTCCGGGCCGGAGCGCTCTTGTTACCCGACGCTCTACCGCTACCGGGTGGGCGCGCGCCAGGCCGTCGCGACCGCGCACGCTCCAGCCGAGCAAGACTAGCGCCAGCCGCTTGGCCGCCAGTGCGGTGCGCGGACTGATGAGCCCTACCGGCGGGCGGAAGAGTCGCGGTGTCTGTCCCGTGATCTGGGCCACCGCGGCCTGGGCCCGCTCGATCTCCTCCCTAATCCGCCGCGGGCTACGCAGCGCGAGAAGCCGGTCGTGCCGATCCCCGTGTACGCCTATGGCGTGGCCGGCAGCAGCGATGGCGCGCACTACCTCGGGTGCCGCCCGCGCCTTTTCGCCCAGCACGAAAAAGGTGGCACGCGCCTGGAAGCGGGCGAGGGTGGCCAAGACCATCGGGGTAGTAGTCGGATCGGGACCATCGTCGAAGGTCAGGGCAATTTCGCGTCGGCGCCCGGGCAGACGCGCCACTACGGGCGCAAACATCGCAAGCCGGGGAAAGAGCACCCCCGCAAGCGCTATGCCCGCGTAGCCAAGCACCACAATGGCAGAGACGGTGGGAGGGATGACGATCCCGGTTACGAGCAGGACAGTCGTCAAGGAAGCGACGACCAGCGTCCCGGCGCCTAGCAAGCCGCGACCCCAGGTCATGCCAGGGGACCCGTCACGCAAAGACCTCGACCGCGGAGGCGCGAGGACCCGCGTCCAGCAGGAGCAGGCGTTTGCGCACAAGCGGCAGAGCCCGCTCGGCCAAAGGCAGGCAGCCTTCGACCACGGCCCGCGCCGCGACCGCGGCGACGGTTGCGCTGACGCTGGCGTGCTGGCCGAGGTATCTACGCACCGGAATCACGGAAGGCGCGGGCAAGGCCAGCAGCTCGGCGCAAGACCAGCCACCGGAAAGCGCGGCGGGCAGGCTGAGCAGGACGGCATCGTAGCGTTCGGACAGAGCGCCGAGGCCTAAAGTGTCGAGCAGGGCCGTTGCTGACGCGGCGCCTTCGCCGAGCCAGCGCAGGCGAGGGCCGGGGCCCTGGTCATCGGGCAGCAGATAAAACGCCGCGCCACCCTCGGACAAGTCTGCGCCCTGCGCAGCCGGCTCGAGGAGCGGCGACAAACCAGGCTCGTGGGCCTCCGCGGCCATGACGAGCGCGCTGCCGGCGGCCAGGCCAAGCGAGGCGCAGAGCAGGGACTGGGCAAAGGAGCGGTCGCCGGCCGAGCAGGTGAGGTTGGGGCCGGTGGCGCCCAGGAGTAGCGCGATCTGGCCGGCCGGCGCGTTGTGAACCGAGCCGACAAAATCAATGGGACTGCCGAACTCGTCGTGACTGGCGCCCAGCTTGCGCAGGAAAGCATAGGTGTCAGCCAGAGAGGCCCAGGCCGTGCCCACGGCGAGCAAGCCGGGCGGCGCGACGCTACCGCTCGCGCGGTACGCGGCCTGCGCGAGCGCCAGGAGCAGCCGCGGCAGCCGCTTGAGCCGGCGGGCGAATGGGGCGGTGATATCCTGGGCAAAGGCGAGGTCGGGCACCAGACCCGTGGCGCTATCACCGCGGCTAAGCGCGGCCCAGGTTCCTTCCAGATCGCCAGCGGCGGTGAAGCATGCGACGGCGCCGACACGCAATGCGGGTAGGGCCGGCGGGCCGACCCGCGCGTCGGCGGAGGCAGCGGCCCGAGCACAAGGGCGGACTGACGGGTGCGCGAGGACGATGCAGGCGTTGTTGCCGCCGAATCCAAACGAGTTGGAGAGCACGACTCGCGGCGCCGCGGCCGTCGGCGTCGTGAGAGGCGAGAGGCCCAGCGTCGGGTCGAGCGTGGCGAGCCCGGTGTTCGCGGGCAAGAGTCCGTCGCGGATGGCCATCACACCAATGACGGCTTCGATAGCGCCCGCCGCGGCCAGCGCATGACCGGTGAGACCCTTGGTCGAGGACAGCGCGGGGAGCGCTGGGCCGAAGACCCGGCGCAGGGCCTTGGCCTCGGCGGCGTCATTGTCGGGCGTCCCGGTGCCATGCAGGTTGAGGTAGTCGACCGCCACGGCTGCCAGGCCGGCATCTTCGAGCGCGCAAGCCATCGCCTGTGCGGCACCCACGCCCTCGGGGTGCGGGCTGGTCGTATGGTAGGCATCGCAGCTAAGCCCCGTGCCCGCCAGCACGGCCAGCACCGGGCGTGGACCGGGTTTCGCTTCGAGCAGGAGAAAACCGGCGCCTTCGCCCAAGGTCATGCCGGCACGGTGCAAGTCGAGGGGGGCACACCCGCGAGGCGCGAGCAGTTGCAGCGAGCGAAAGCCGTGAAAGGTCAGCCGAGACAGGGAATCCGCGCCGCCGGCCAACACGCTGCCCACGAGGCCAGCGCGCAAGAGCGCCTGGGCGACGGCCAGCGCCACCGCCGCGCTCGAACAAGCGGTGGACAGGGTGATGACGGGTCCGCGCACGCCGAGCTGCTGGGCAAGGTGCAGCGCCACGGTATCGAGCCCGTGGCAACGATAGTCGGCGGGGGCAGCGCTGCCCGCGCGCAGGGCGGCTTCGGTACGCAAAATGCCGCCGGTGGTGGTGCCGAGCACGATAGCGTCGGGGGCTGGTCCGGAGCCGACGGCTTCGCGCGCCGCGAGCCAGGCCAGTTGGTGGGTGCGGGGCAGCTCGGGCTCGGCTGCCGTGACCGCCGCCTCGGCGACGGGCAGGCCGGTTCTGGCGCCGGAACATGGGAACAAGGTCGGGGGAGCGAAGTGACTCCGGGGCCGCGCGAGCAGGCAGCGCAGCTCGGCTACGTTCCTGGCACCAGCGCAGACAACGCCGATGCCAGTGACAAGAGCGCCGGGCTTGGGGCTCATGCTAGCGATCGCGGGGGGAGCGCACGGGCACGCCTTCAGGGGGAGAGGGCCGAGCGGCCACGGCGAATGAAAGCGGCGAGCGCGGCCAGCGAGGCGAAGGCCAGGACGCCGGAGTCCCGGTTGTCGATCTTCACGCCATAGTCGCGGTCGACCATGACCACCAATTCAAGGGTGTCGATGGAATCGATGCCCAGGCCGGCACCCAGAAGTGGCGCCTGGGGATCCAGAGACTCGGGTGCGATGTCCAGGCCGAGCGTCTTGACCAGCTTCTGGGCAAGCTCGGCGACCAGCGGATCAGTTTGTTCGGTCACGGCGGCCTCCTACAACATGGGGGAGAAGAAATTTCATCATTCCAGGCGACCGAATACCAGACAGGTGTTGGTGCCGCCGAAGCCAAAGGCATTCTTGAGAACGAAATCCTGGTCGGGCAGGACTCGGGTTTCGGTTACCACATCGAGGTGGATGTCGGGGTCCCGGTTGAGATTGAGGGTGGGCAGCAGAACGCCGTCGCGCATGCCTTCGCAGGCCAGCAAGGATTCGAGCGCGCTAGCCGCGCCCATGGCGTGCCCGAGTTGCGATTTGTTGGCACTGACCGGCGGGACCTTGGCGCCGAATACGTCACGCAGCGCTTCGCTCTCGACCTGGTCGCCCAGCTTGGTCGAGGTAGCGTGGGCGTTGACAGCGGCGATGGCTCCCGGGCCTATACCGGCCGAGGCGATCGCTTCGGCCATGCAGCGAGCGATGGTAGGACGGTGAGGCGCCACCGGGTGGTGCGCGTCCGCGGTGAGCGCCCAGCCCGCCAAGGCGCAGCGAGGATGAAGACCGTGCGCCCTGGCAAACGCGGGGCTGGCCAGCAAGACGCAAGCGGCGCCTTCGGCAATGACGAAGCCTCGGCGATCGACGGAAAAGGGACGGCTGGCCTTGGCCGGCGCCAGCTCGTCTTCCGCGCTCTTGGGCTTGAAGGCACCGTTCATGGTGGAGAAGCCCTCGACGATGGGCTCGACCAGGGGGAAGTCGACCGCACCGGCGATGGCCAGGTCGGCACGGCCGGATTCGATAAGCAGGGCCGCCATGGCGATCGACGTGCTGCCGGTGGCGCAAGCCGTGACGGTGGTGATGCAGGGTCCGGTGGCGCCCGACAGAATGGCAATCTTGCCCGCGACCATGTTCACGCAGGAATTGGGATTCATGTAGGGCAAAGGCGGCGTGCCGCTGGCTAGCAGGGCACGATCGGCCTCCACCAAGGCATCGAGCCCGCCGATCGCGGTGCTGAAGGTGACGGCGGTGCGCGGCGCCAGCTCGGGGGTGATGGTGATGCCGGCCTTGGCCAGCGCGCGCGAGACCACCAGCATGCCATAGCGAAAAACCGGAGACTTCCAGTGCACCATCTCGCGTGGGCGCAGGCAGGCGGGCAGCGGCGCAATGGCGTCCTGGTCCCAGTTGACGTTAACCTGGCCGGCAATGCGCACCCGTGACTCCGGCCGCAGGGGAAAGCGGGTGAGGGGGCCGATGCCGCTCTGGCCTGCCTTGGCGCGCTGCCATTGATCGTCCCAGTCGAGCCCCAGGCAGGAAACGCCGTCCCAGGCGAGAAAGACGGACCGCGGCGCGCTCATAGCCGACTTTCGGCTACCATGGGATGAAGCGGTAGAGCTTGGCGAACATTTCGTAGACCTCGATCCAATCCCGCAGGGACTCGGCGGTGCGCATGTGATCGCGCTTGTTGACCATGACCCAGCTCATGTGGGCCGCACCGTCTTTGCACGTGGCACAGTCGCGAACGGCCGAGGTACAGCAGCGATGGGTGGTCTCGAGGTCGGCGGCCCAGCGGCGGAAGCGAATCAAGCGACGTGGCTGGGGCCTGCGGGTGTCGTGGGTCTCGGACACCGATGGGCACTCCGCCCAGCCGAACCGCCGCCCGAGCATGCTTCCCGTGGTCAACACCTGATGGTAATAGCGCGACGAAATCACGGTGTCGGGATAGCGCGCGAGCAACTCGTCCATTTCGGCGCGCACGTCGACCAGCTGTGCTTCCGTCCACGAAAACCCAGGGGCATTCTCGTCGTTCGACAACAACTGGAAGTGGACCTTCACCCCGATATCGCGGATGCGGCTCACCATCGTTTCGATCCTGCCCAGCTGGCGCGAGGTGATGGTGTAGAGGTAGTAGGTGTGCGCGTCGCCCTCATAGTTCTTGGCCGAAACGGCGAAAGTGTCGCGGCCGCGCAGGGCCTTTTCCGTGTCGGCCTCGCCCCATAGCGAGATGCCGACCATCATGTCGGGGAAGCGATCGCGGGGAACCTTGATGAGGCCGTTGGTGGCGCAGAACGAGGGCAACTGCTGGTAGAAAGCTTCCACTCGATCCAGGTGCAACGTGGGCTCGCCGCCGATCAAGATGGCGAGATTCACCCCCCGAGCCTTTTCGGCAGCGACGAAACGCTGCCACGCCGATAGCTCGGTGGCTTCGCCGGTCAAGTGCTCGCCCGAGGAAAAGAAGAAGCAGCCCTGGCAGCGCAGGTTGCAGGCATTGGTGACATCGTAGATCGAGCTACGGATGTTGAGGTTGCATATGCTCTCGTAGCGACGGTACCAGGAGTCGTCCAGCAGCGAGCGCACGGTGATCATGGATTTAGCCCCGGTGGTCGCGGGCGGGCCACGGCCGCGGACGAAGCCAACGCCGGGGACGGCGGCAGCGCAACCAAGTTGGGGCTCTTGCCGTAGCCGGGAACCCACACCGCCAGATAGGTGTCCACATAATCGAGCCAGGCGCGAAACTGTTCCGCGCTGCCGACGTGTCGGTTCATGCGCGCGGTCACGATGGCGCTTCCCGCAGCGTAGTGGCGACAGTCGGCGCAGTCGGTGTCGGGCACGCAGCAGGCAGCCTCGGGCGACCAGGTCAAGTCGGATCGATACTGGCGGAATGACCTGCCCAAGCCGAACTGGGTCCGATTCTGGCGGGGATAGGGACAGGAGAACAGAGCATGCAACGAGCGCTCATGCGTGTGTACCGCGGCGCTATAGGGCGAGTACACCACCTGGCCGGGAAAGTCGCGCAACAGCCGCAACATGGTGTGACGGACCTGGGTGAGCGAAGCCTGCGTGTGGGTCAGCGCGCCTCGATAGCCGACGGCAGACGAAAACGTGTTGAAGGTGATCAAGCAACCGCGCCCGGCTAACTGCTCGACCACCGGAGCTGCCTCGGCGACGTTGTCGCGCGTGAAGGTGTACACGAA
Organism: uncultured delta proteobacterium; assembly: GCA_963849735.1. Classification (GTDB taxonomy): domain Bacteria; phylum Myxococcota_A; class Polyangia; order Fen-1088; family Fen-1088; genus Fen-1118. The sequence continues at coordinate 37,793 of CAWKJE010000027.1, read as the reverse complement.
GACCGCCCGCGGATCGCCAGCGTAGGCTTCGATCTGCCGCTCTAGCATGTGCGGGGCACCGCGGATACGCTGCGAGGTTACGTCGTTACCCCACACGGAGATGTGTATGCGATAGCCCACCCCGGCGGGAATCGGTATGAGGCCGTTGGTGGCGATCGCTCCCAGGGGAATTTCGGCGAAGCAGGTGGCGAGCCGAGCGGGTACCAGCGCCGGTTCAGCCCCGGCCAACACCACGAAGGTGATACCGCGGGCCTTCTCCGTGCGAAACAAACGGCGCCACGCCTCGAGGTCGGGGTTGTCCTCCACGTCGTGCTTGTCGCCGGCGTAGTAGTAGCAACCATCGCAGCGCAGATTGCACCGGGCGGTCATGTCGTAGGTGGACTCGCGCAGGAAGAAGTAGCGCCGCACCCGGCTGAAACGGGCAGCGATGTCAGGGTGCTGCAAGAGGGAGGTGAAAGTGGACGGGCCGGGCTCGTCCGGCGCGGGCGGCTGCGGGGTCACGGCGCTGACTTCGAAGTCCATCGCGAGGTCATTTCGGAGGTCATTTTGCGAGGTCATCTTGGGAGGACTTGGAGCCTGCCAACCCCGGTTGCGCTCAGCTGGTGGCGGCCAGAAGCTGTCGCACTTGCTCCGCGATGGCCTTAACCGTCGTCAGTGTCGGATAGCTGTCCTCGTCGAACACTACCCTATATTCACTCTGGAGAACCAGGACCACCGTGGTCAGGTCCATGCTGTCGATGCCCAGTTCCTTGACCAGATCGGTGTCGGCATCGAACGTATCGGGTGTCACATTTTCGAGCTTCAGCTCCTGGATGAGAATCTCGGCTATCCTGCGTTCCATCCTTCGTTCCATCTCACGTTCCATCGAGCTGCTCACCGTCTGTGGCGTATGCGTTTCTTGCACCAAGACTTCTTCGCGTTTATCACGCCGCTTCGAGGCCAGTCAAGGAGCGGGCCGGCAATATCCGCACGCACCCAGATGATCGCCCATGACCTAGGACCCGGTCGCGGGGTAGCTGGCCGGCAGACGCGGCGCGGCCTTGGCGCGACCTCCGGCCGCTTGCGCTTGGCGGGACTCGCGGGCAAACTGGGCCGCTCTGTCATGTGTTGCGCCTTGCTGCGAGAGGGCCGGTGACCCAGCCCCGCCGAACCGCCACCGTCCGCTTCACGGTTCCCTTCGTCGACGTAGACGCCATGGGGGTGGTGTGGCACGGAAACTATCTCCGCTACTTCGATCTGGCGCGCGACCGACTGCTGCGCGACGCCGGCCTAGACCTTTATCGCGGGGTAGAGGACGGCATCGTCTTTCCCGTGACGCGCATGCAAGCCAAGCATATCAGGGCGCTGCGCTTCCGCGACGAGGTCGACTGCACCGCTACCCTGGTCGAGTGGGAATGTCGTCTGGTGGTCGACTTCGAGATTCGTCAGACCGGTGGCACCCTATGCACCAAGGGCCGCACCGAGCAGGTTGCGGTGCGCCTGGGCGAGGCCAAGGCCGCGCTGGAATTGCGCCTGCCCGAGACCGTCCGCCGGGCGCTGGCAGCGCCAGCCGCCCGATGAGCGAGGTACCGTCTCGGTCATTGCGCGCAGCGCTCGCGCAGGGCGGGGCCGCGGTGGCAGCCTGGGCCGAGGTGCTCGACCGCATCAACGTCTTTCCCGTTGCGGATGGCGACACCGGCCGCAATCTGGTGCTAAGCCTGGCACCGCTGCGCGATGCGCATGCCCAAGAGGAGGCGCTCCTCGAGAGGCTCTTGCTCTCGGCCCGGGGCAACTCGGGCAACATCGGCTGCGCCTTCGTACGCGCACTGCTCGATGCCAAAGCGGGAGCAAGCCTTGGCGAACGCTGTGTGGCCGGCGCCGCGCGCGCACGCGAGGCCGTCGCGCACCCGCAGCCGGGCACCATGTTGACCGTGCTCGACACTTTGGCCGAGGAAACGCAAGCCGGGCTCGACGCGAGCCGGGTGCCGGAGATCTTGCAACACCTCACTCGGGTGGTGCACCTCACAAGGTCGGCACAGGCATCCTTGCGCCAAGCCGGCGTGGTGGATAGCGGGGCGCTGGGCATGCTCGTCTTTCTCGAGGGAGCCCTGCGCTCCTTCTTCGCTCTCGCCGATGAGGATAGACTGGCCGCGAGCTTCGGGGCGCTGGCGCGCTTCGATCGTAGGGCGGCTGCGTTGCCGGCCCAGGCCGGCGTCTGCATTGACGCGGTCGTGCGGCTTCCTGTGGGCGCGACACCACCTCTTGCGCACCTGGCCCGGCTGGGCACGGACGTGGTGGTGGTGCGCGCAGGGCAGCTATGGAAGGTGCATCTGCACGCCGACGATACCGGTGCCGCCCACAGCGCGCTCACCCGCATGGGCGAGATCGTGGCGTGGTCCTGGGACGATTTCCAAGAGCAAGCGCGGGACTCGCCGTGGGTCGCCAGCGAGGGTGAAGCTCACGTAGTCACCGACGGCGCGGCCTCGCTGTCGCGGCGGCAGGCCGACGAGTTGGGCGTGACCTTGCTCGACAGCCAGATAGACCTGGGCGATCGCTCGCTGCCGGAAACCCAGCTCGATCCCGACGACTTGTATCGGCTTATGCGCCGTGGCATGCGGGTTAGCACCGCCCAGGCGTCGACGCATGAACGCCATCTGCACTACCAGAGGCTCAGAGCGCAGTGGCAGCAGATCCTCTATCTCTGCGTCGGCTCGGCCTATACCGGCAACTACGCAGTGGCCGAGGCGTGGTGCGCAAGGCACGATCCGGATGGCCGGGTGCGGGTGCTCGACAGCGGCGCGGCTTCTGGACGACTGGCGGTGGTGGTGCGCGCGACCGCGCTGCGGGCACGCCAGGGTGAAGATGCGGTCGCGCTCGCCGCATTCGCATCCGCTGCCCTGGCACGAGCCGAGGAGTACATCTTCGTCGAGTGCCTCGACTACCTGGCCCGGAGCGGACGCCTATCCAAAACCGGTGCGCGCCTAGGCAACGCCTTGGGTCTAGCGCCCGTGGTGTCACCCGCTCCCGATGGTGCTCGCCGGGTGGCGCTACTGCGCAACCCGGAAGCGCGGGTCAACTTTGCCTGCGCCAAGGTCGAACGTGCCTTCGCGACGATGCCGCGGGGCCACCTGCTGGTCGAGCACACCGACAATCGCGCTTTCGTCGCCGGGGAGGTGATGCCCCGTCTGCGCGCGGCAGCTCCTCAGGCCGACATCGAGCTGGGCGCGCTTTCGCTGACCACCGGGGTGCACACCGGGCCGGGCACGTGGGGGGTGGCGTTCCTGCCGGAGCAAGGATGATGACAGGTACGGGCCGGGCCTGGCATTCTCGCAGCCCTAATGACCTGCAGAGGAAATCGCGTCGTCGTGACGGGGGTGGGCCTACGCTCGCCGCTCGGGCACACTTGCGCGGCTTTGGGCCACGGTCTTCTGGCCGGACAGAGCGGCGTGCGGCTGATGCCGGGCTGGGAAACTCTCGACGGTCTACGCACCAGAGTAGCCGCCCCCTGCGACGGCATCGACACCGGGGAGATCCACCGCAAGCATACCCGCACCATGGGACGGGTAGGTATTCTGGCCGCGCTCGCGGTGCGTGACGCGATCGCGGATGCCGGATTGGACGCCGAGCAAGTGGCTTCGCCGGATTGCGGCGTTGCCTACGGATCCACGGTGGGCAGCACCGCCGCCCAGGAGGATTTCCTGCGTCCCATTCTCAATGAACGGTCGCTGCGCGGGATTCTGGCGTCCACGTACTTGCGCTTCATGAGCCACACCTGCGCGGCCAACATCGCGCTGATGTTCGGTTGCAAAGGCCCGGTGATAGCATCGTGCACGGCGTGCACGTCCGGATCGCAGGGCGTGGGCATCGCCTACGAGCAGGTGCGTTTTGGCCGGGTGCCCTTGTGCCTGGGCGGCGGGGCAGAGGAGCTGCACATCCTGCACGCGGGCATCTTCGACATCATGCGCGCGACCTCGGCCGGCTACTCTGACACGCCGGAGCGCACCCCGCGACCATTCGATCGGAAGCGCGACGGCTTGGTCGTCGGCGAGGGCGCGGGCTGCCTGGTGCTGGAGGAATACCAGCACGCGCGCAGGCGCGACGCCAAGGTCTACGCCGAAGTGATCGGCTATGGCCAGGGCTGCAACGGCACCCATCCCACCAATTCCGATCCCGAAGGCATATGCATCGCCATACAAGCGGCCCTGCGCGATGCCGGGCTGGCGCCGGAGGACATAGACCACATCAATGCGCACGCCACCGGCACCGACGTGGGCGATGCGGCCGAGGCGGTGGCGGTCAATCGTCTATTCGGCAACCGGGTTCCGGTCAGCGCGCTCAAGGGCTACCTCAGCCACACCCTGGGCGCGAGCGGGGCCATCGAAAGCATCGCCACGCTGGTCATGATGAAGGAGGGCTTCATGGCGGTTTCGAAGAACCTGGACGAGCCCGATCCGGCTCTGCCCGCCATCGACCATGTGCTGGGCAGCGCCCGGCAAGAGCGCATCGGCATTGCCATGAACAACAACTTCGCATTCGGTGGCATCAACACCTCGCTCATTTTTCGTGCGCTGACGTGATGGAGAGCGCGGCACCCTCCTGGTCCGAGTTGCGCGCTCGCTTCCACCGGCGAGGCACACCCTTCGGCTTCATCGTGCCGCTGTTCAACCATCCGCGCAACGTGGGCCAGGTGGTCAGCCAGGCGCTCACCTCGGGCGCTCCGGTGGTCGTGGTGGACGACGGCTCGACGACTGGCGCGCAGCCGACGCCGGCCGACCTGGCGGGCGCCCGCGTAGTGCGACATCCGGCCAACCAAGGCAAGGGGGCGGCAATCATCACGGGACTGCGCGCGCTAGCCGAGGCGCCCCTACGCGCGCGCTACGCGGTGACCGTCGATGCCGACGGTCAGCATGACCCCGACGAGGCGCGCGCGCTGCTGGCGTCGCTTTGCCCGAGCGAAGCCAGCGCTCCCGCGCTCGCGCTGGTGCTGGGGGCACGGACCAGCATGCGGGCTGGGGCGGCGCCTTGGACCAGCCGGGCGGGCCGCCGCTTTTCCGGCTTCTGGGTGTGGGCCGCGGGAGGCCCGCTGCTCTCGGACTCCCAGTCGGGTTTCCGCGTGTATCCGGTGGCCGAAACCCTGGCCCTGCCTACCCGAGCGCGGCGCTTCGAGTTCGAGGTCGAGGTGCTGGTCCAGGCGGCTCGCGTGGGCATTCCCATTCAGGAGGTACCGGTGACGGTTTGCTACACGCCAGCGGGCGGACGGGTATCGCACTTTCGCCCATGGCGAGATTTTGTGCGCAATGCCGCGACTTTCACCCGCTTGCTGGCGACGCGCTTCCGCCATACTCGGCGCTGGCCTGGGCTACCACGGTGAAAGGTCAGAGGATCATACGCTGGCGGGTCTTGCTGCTCGCCTGCGCGATCAGCGTAGCGCTGGCCTGGCTGGGTCAGCACCGGATTCGCATCGACACCGATATCACGTCGGCGGTGCCCACCGGCAACGCCGCGTTCGAAAGCGCCCGCCAGGTGTTGGCGCGCCACACCTCACTCGATCGCCTGGTGCTCAACCTATCCATGCGCGACGGACACACCCACCTCGACGCGCTGGTCGCGGCCGGCGATTTGGCGGTGAGCGAGCTCGAGAAGACCCAGCTCTTCGCCACGGTGGGTACCGCGGCGGCCGCGCAAGGGATGACCGCGATCTACGCCGACTTGCCCAGACAGCTACCGCTGCTCTTTAGCCGCGACGAATTGGAGCGGCAAGTGGCGCCGCGCACCCAGGCCGCGGCCCTGTCGTCCCGCCTAGCGACACTGGCCAGCGAGGCGGCCGACTTGTCAGGGATAGGATCAGCCGCGCGTATAGCCGAGGATCCACTCGGTCTCGGCGACATCGCGCTGGCCCGGCTTGCCGATCTCATCCCCACCCAGCAAGGTCGGATGGCGAGCGGACACATCGTCGACAACGCGGGCCGGAATCTGCTCATCCCGGCGGTGCCCAAGGACGTGACCCGCGACACCCGAGCTTGCCGCGCCATCGATGAGGCCATCCAAGCCTTGGCGCGCCGCTTTGCCGGGGCCAAGGCGGGCGAGGTCGGCGAGGGCGTGGTGGTGATAGGGGTGGGCGGCTACCGCGCGACCCTGGACAACCAAGACCTGGTGGCAAACGACGCGAACATGGCCATGCTGGTCTCCACCATTGGCATCGCGCTGCTCTTGCTGGTTTGCTTCCCCCGACCGTGGCTCGGCATCTTCGCACTATTGCCAGCGCTGGCGGGCGGTTGCCTCGCGCTCTTCGCCTACAGCTTGCTCGAGCCGAGCATCTCTGCACTGGCGTTGGGCTTCGGGGGCGCCCTGGTGTCCATCACCGTCGATCAGGGGGCGGTGTACCTGCTCTTCGTCGATCGCAAGACCAAGACCGCCGGGGAGCGCGCGGCCCACGAGGTCTTTTCCATCGGCTCGCTGTCGACCATCATCAATATCGGCTCCTTCCTGTCATTGCGCCTCACCGGCTTTCGCGTGCTGGGGCAAATCGGCGTGTTCGCGGCACTCGGCATAGGCTTTTCCTACTTGTTCGTCCACCTGGTGTTCCCGCACATCTTTCCCGCCGTGCCCCCGGCCACGCGGCCGGCCTGGGTGCCGGTGGATCGCGTGCTCCGCCGCATCACCGTGGGGCGTGGCTTCTGGGCGCTGAGCGCGGCGGCGGTGCTCTTCGTGGTCGGCTTGCTGCTGGCACGGCCGACCTTCGTGGTCGACCTGGCCGCCGCGAATACCGTGCGCGCCACTACGGCGCGCGACGAGGCCTACGTCAAGTCGGTGTGGGGCGACGTCTTTCATCGGGTGTTCCTCCTCATCGACGCCGACAACGAAGCCGACTTTCGCGCCAAGTCCGACGCCTGGCTGGCACTCATCGAGCAAGAAGAGGCAGCGTCCGTCATCGCACATGCCTTCTCCCCGTCCATGCTGACCCCGGGAGCGATGGTGATGGCCGAGCATCGGGCGGCCTGGACGAGCTTCTGGACGGCCGAGCGGGTGGCCGCGCTCGCGGCAAACCTGGACCGGGAAGGGGCACGCCAGGGCTTCGCCGCCGACGCCTTCGCCCCCTTCCTGACCACCCTGGCTACCCGGCCGGTCGCGGTGTCGCTCCCGCTATCGCCTGGCATCCAGGCGCTCTACGGCGTCGGTCCGGGCCGGGACGGACGCGGACTGGTCTGGCTGGGCAGCGTGGCGCCCGGACCGAAGTACGATGCGGTCGCCTTCGCGACCAAGGCGCAACAGGCCGGCTTCCAGGTCTTCGATGGCGACAATTTTGCGCACGCCCTGGCCGAATACCTCTCCCGATCATTTCGGTCCATGTTCGTCGTGGTGGTGTGCTTCGTCGCGGGCGCGGTCTTGCTCTTCTTCCTCGACCTGCGTGTCGCCGCGCTGGCACTGGCACCCATGACCTTCTCCTTCGTGCTCACCCTGGCCACGCTGCACGTCATGGGCCGCCCCATCGATCTGGTAGGTCTGATCCTTTCCGTGCTGATATTCGGCATGGGCGTGGACTATTCGTTCTCGTTTTTGCGCGTGTACCAGCGCTGCCTCGACGAGCATCACCCCTCCCACGGCCCGGTCCGCACCAGCATTTTCCTTTCCGCCAGCGCCACCTTGATCGGCATGGCCACCATGACCACCGCGGATCACGCGGTCACCCGCAGCGCGGGGATCATGGCCACCCTGGCCATCGGCTACTGTGCCATCGGCGCCTACGTCATTCTCCCGCCCTTGCTGCGGCGACTCTATGCCGCGAAGTCGCTAGCCCCCGCCGACCCGGCCAACCCCAAGCGCTGGGTGATGCGACGGTACCGCGGGCTGAGCGCCTATCCGCGCCTGTTCGCCCGCTGCAAGATGCGGCTCGATCCCATGTTCGAGCGCCTGGGCGACTTTCTGCCCGAGGAGGGAACGATTCTCGACATCGGCTGCGGGCAGGGGGTGGCGGCGGCCTTTAGCCTGGCGCGCTCGAATGGGCTGCGGGTGGTCGGCATAGATCCCGACGAAGATCGCGTGACGGTCGCGCGCTTCGTGCTGGGCGAGCGGGGAACGGTCGAGCAGGGTGCGGCGCCCGACGACCTGCCGCCAGTGGCGGCACGAGTGGTCCTTTGCCTGGACGTGATCCACCACCTCGACGACAACGACCTGGCGGCTACCCTGGAGCACGTGCGGAAGAGTCTGCTGCCGGATGGCAGGCTGGTCATGCGGGCAACGGTTCCCTCGGCCGGCCGGGTCCCCTTTTATCGCTGGCTCGAGAGCATGCGCTTGCGGCTGGCGAGCCGGCGGCCGCGGTACCGCGGCCAGGCCGAGATCGTACGTGCCCTGGGCGCCTCCGGCTTGCAGGCGCAGATCGTCGAGCCCAGCGCGCCGGGGCGTGAGGAAACCTGGTTCGTTGCCACCTTGGCGCCTCGGCCCGCGGGCCGAGATGCCAGTGCCGTGCCCGCATGAGCGGTTATGGCTTGCTCGCGCGGCTTTCCCGGGTGGTGGGCCTGTGGGTCGTGCGCGTGATGGGCGCCGTGGTGGCGGCCGGCTACTACGGGCTGCGGCCCGCACTGCGCAAGAACAGCGTGACCTTCTACCAAGCGTTGTTCCCGGGCGAGACCAGGCGTCGCGCACTGCTCCGAACGTGGCGCCAGTATCAAGACTTCGCCCGGCTCTACAGCGAACGCCTGGCCCTGGAAGCGGGAAAAGTGCCGGCGCAAGGGCTCCACTGTGAACGGGTGGGCGAGGAGCATTTCGAGCAAGCGCGCCAGCGCGGCCAGGGGGTCATCGTGGTGATGTCGCACTTCGGTCGCTGGGAGATCGCGGTGCGCCTGCTCGCGCGTGAGCACCGCGATGTTACGCTGGTCATGGGCGGACAGACCGCGGGCGGCGCCCGCGCGGGTGTGGATCGCGACCTGCGGCGAGCCGGGCTGGACGTGCTGACGGTGCCGGAGGGACAAGGACAGGCGGTCGACATCCTGCAAGCGCTACAGGTGCTGCGCCGAGGTGGCATCGTGGCGCTGTCCGGGGATCGCGCCTTTGCGGGCGCGCGCCTGGTGCCCTTGCCCTTTCTCGGCCGGACGGTTGCGGTGGCCGCGGCACCCTTCGCCCTGGCGCTGGTCAGCGGAGCGCCGCTGGTCGTGTGCTTTGCCGTTCGGCTCGCGGCGGGTGGCTATCGCTTCATCAGCCATCCCCCCCTGACGCTGACCGCCGGGGATCGGACGCGGCGGCAGGCGGCGGTCGCAAGCGCGGGGTCGTGGTACCTGGACCGACTGCGTGAGATGCTCTTGCTCTACCCGGAGCAATGGCAGACCTTCGCGCCGTTCTTCATCGCGGAAGCACCGGCGAAAAGGGCGACGAAGGCGGCCGGCTAACCGCGGGCGGGCGAGCGAGAGTATTCACGCGCGGGCGAGCGGGAGTATTCACCGGTGGCCGGCGGGGCCAGGCACGCCATGCCCCGCCTCGTCCTCGGGACCGCGGCCGAAGCGCTCGCGCGCCCTGTCGCTGCGGCGGGGGACGAAGGTGCCGTCCGCCATCTCCCGCTCGGTGACCTTGTGCAAGAGCTTGTACATCTTGTGGGTTTGCGGCTCGTCCCGGTAAAAGCGCTGCCAGGCCTCGTGGTACAGCTCGAGCAAGCGCGCGGGCGTCATGTGCCGAGGCTGGAAGACGACGTCGTCCGCGGTGTAGCGGTCCCAGTCCGAGCTGAGCAGACGTCCGCCCTGTTCCAGCTCCCGGCGAGCTCGGGTATGGGGGAAAGGTGTCAGCACGGTGAACTCGGCCAGGTCCAAGCTCACCTCGAGAAGGAAGTCCACCAGCCGTTTGATGTCGTCCTCGCTCTGGTCGTCGAGGCCGAGCAAGATGGTGCCTTCCACGCCAATACCATGGGCGTGGTAGCGCTCGATGCGGCGGCGAATGAAGTCAGAGGTGTCGAAGATGGCCTGATAGACGTACCAGGCGCCGGCTTGCGCGGCGAGGTCGAGCACCTGGTCGTCATCGGCGATGGGATGGGAGCACCACTTCTTCTTGAGCGGGATCAGGGCGCGAAAGAGATCCATCTCCCACTGGCGGTCCTGGGCCAAGGAGTTGTCGACGATGAAGAGCCGGTTGTTGGCCAGGCCGGCCAGCTCTTCCACCACCCGATCGAGGGGCCGGGGACGAAACGATCTGCCCCCGAGATAGCTGACCGCGCAGGGATAACAGTCGAAGCGGCAGCCGCGCGAAGCGTGGAACAGGTCCACCATGCGCACGCCCTTATACATGTAGAGCTCGGGGCGCAAGATCGACCGGCGCGCCGGACCCACACTGGCGATGGGCGGGGGAGCGGCGAGATAGTCGTAGCGGGGCTTGAGCCGGCCGGCGCGGAAGTCGGCCAGCACCTCGGCCATGCGCCCTTCGCTTTCGCCCAGGAACACGGCGTCGGCGTGCGCCTGCGTCTCCTCGGCGTGGAGCATGGTGGCTATGCCGCCGAAGATGACGGGGACCCCTTGGCGGCGATACTCGTCGGCGATGGCCCAGCCGCGCCTGACCTGACTGGTGAGCATCATGGAAATGCCCACCAGATCGACGGAGCTGCTTGCGCCGAGTGGCTGGACATTTTCGTCGATGAATTCAATTTCGATGTCCTCGGGCAAGGTGGCGGCGAAGACCACCGGGCCGTGGGGCGGGAGATGGAATTCGGTCTGGCCGCGCAGCTTGGGCCACTTGGGATAGATGAGGCGGAATTTCACGCGCTAAATCCTGGGTGGCGTGGCGCGAGGCTAGCACGCCACGCGGTGTTGGTCACTCGTGGTCGACCAAGCTGAGCTCGAGCTGGTAACCGCCTCGGCCGGGAACCTGGAGGATCACTAGGGGATAGAAGCCTTGCTCAGGGGTGCCCGAGAGGAAGATCGCGCGGGACAAATGTGAGCCGTGGAAGGTCCGGATGGCGCGCGGGCTTTGCGCCGCGAGCTCGATTTCGGTGGTCTCGCCGCCCGGCCGCGACCAGCGACAAACCGTGGCGCCATCGCGGGCGAGGCCGATGACCGGAGGTGCGCCGGCGGGAGGGATAAAGCCGCTGCCTACGTCCGCCATGAGGGAAGAGGCGAAAGCCGGGCGGTCGAAGGGAGGAACCGCGCGCGCGATCTCGAGATGGGAGCCGCGGATACTGCCATCGAACAGGGTTACGCCCTCGGGAGCGAGCAGCATGGCGTGGAGGACGCCACCACTGTCGACCGCGGTCACGCCCAGCAAGGCACCATGGTACCCGAAGGGCAAAGTGGCAAAGATGGCATGGGTGGCGCGCCACGGCGGTGGGGGAAAGGCCGCCAGGCAACGGGGGACGGCCGCGGCCGCGGCCGGCGCGGCGACGGGAGCAAGCGGCGGCAGGTGAGCGCAGGCCAAGAGCAAGGAGAGAGCCAGCAGGCCGGACCGGGGCATGAGCTATGGGGGGGGCTCGAAGCGAGCATCGGGAATGCTCTGATCGAAGCGCGAGCGCGCGAACGCGATGTGGGTGGTGCCTTCGCCTTCCTCGTAGATGTCGAGGGCGCGCACGGTGCCCGGCCGTTCGCCCAAGCTGAGGGTGATGCGGGAGATGATCTTGGTCAGCGCGGGATCGGCGGGCACGAGCTCGATGTGGGCCGGAAGGGCGCCCTGGGTCGGCTGCAGGGTCGCCTTGAAGGTCTTGCCGGAGGAGAAGTCGCCGTCGAGCCAGCGCACGATTTCGCCCAGCACGATCTTCATCGCCTCGAGGCGACCGCTGGCGTCGCTCACCCACGCGCCGTCGTGCTTGATCAGACGATGCACGTCGCCATGGCGGGCCACCAGAAGGGTCTGCAGCGGGCTCTGGTATTCCCAGCGCAGATCATTGGGTCGGCGGAAGGACATGGTCCCGCGCGAGACGAGCGGCCGGCTGAGAATGCGCAGGGTGCGCGTCTGCACGAAATCGGCCTCGATCGAGGAGATGCTCGCCGCGGCTTGGCGGATGCTGGCCCAGTCCGCGTACCAGGGGGCGGCACTGGCGCGCGCCGGGGCGCCGAGCTCGATGAGGCCAGCTACCGCGGCGATGGCAAGCACGGCCAACGCCCCTTTAGGCAGCGTCGGCAGCGCGGTCAGAGCATCCCTCCATTGACGGAAATCACTTGCCCGGTGAGGTAAGAAGATTCATCCGAGCACAGGAAGGCTACCACCTTGGCCACCTCCGCGGGAAGGCCGATGCGCCCCATGGGTATGAGCTTCTTGATGATGTCGAGGGGGGCGTCGCGCAGCATCTCGGTTTGAATGGGGCCAGGCGCGACCACGTTCACCCGGATCCCGATACGCGCCACCTCCGCGGCCAAGGCGCGGCTAGCGCCTATGAGGCCAGCCTTGGCCGCGGCGTAGTTGGTCTGGCCGCGATTGCCAACGAGCCCTGACACCGAAGAGATGGTCACGATGCTGCCCTGCTTGCGGGCAATCATCTTCTGCACCACCGGTTTGGTGACGTGGAAGAAGCCCAGCAGCGAGGTTTCGATGACTTTGCGCCAGTCTTGCGCCGGCATGAGGGCGAAAAGGCCATCGGCGGTGATGCCAGCGTTGTTGACCAGAACGGCGATGCCAGGATGGCGCTCGAACAGCGAAGCCAGGGCGGCGTTCACGGCCGCTTCGTCGACCACGTCGAAAGGACAGAGCTCGGCGCTGCCACCCGCGGACGCGATGAGAGCGACGGTCTCCCGGGCCGCGGGCTCGTTACTCTTGAAGTTCACGGCCACGTGCAGGCCGCGCGCGGCGAGCTCGACCGCGATGGCGCGACCGATGCCACGACTTGCTCCGGTGACCAAGGCGAGAGGACGGCCGGAAGCGGACGAGCGCGCGGGGGATGGCTCGGTCATGGTTGGTCTCCTAGCACGCAGTCGTCGACCCGATAGGCCTGCACCGATCCGGCGAGCCAGAGCTCACCCGTGGTGTCGGTGACTCGGCCGTCGAAGACCAGATAGTTCGGCGCGCCATGGCTGATGCTGACGCTGCAACGCAGCTGGGTGCCAACCGGGATGCGCGCCTTGCTCACCGCTAGGGCGGGAATACCCACCAGGAGGCCGCCCGAAACCGGTTTACCCTGCGCGCGCTCGCGAAAGCCTTGCAGTACGCCGGCCGATTGCGCAATGAGCTCGATGAGGATCAAGGTGCGAGCCGCGCCGCCGCAGACGGTGGGCCAGGAGGCGCGAACCTCGGCGCAAGCGAGCATGTGCTCATCCACCGGATCCTCGAATCCCTCCACCAGACGCATCGGCAGACGATGCGGGATCAAGGCTTCGACGTGCGTGGCATCCCTCATGGCGGGCACGCGGGAGCGGGATGAACGAGCCAGGCCGGCGGAGGAGGACCCCCAACGATGGGCACCATGGCCAGCCCAAGGGTGACGTCGCAGGGGCGTCGCTGGTCATCGAGCAACCACACATCGAATTCGAGCTGGCCGCGCCGCTCAACGGGCTGCCCGCGCGGGCGGGGCACCACCCGACAAAGCCGCTCACCGCGCGCGACCGGAGCAAGGATGGTGCGCGACACGAATCCCGTGGGGTAGAGCACGGCGGCAGCATAGCGTTGTCCCCACAAGCAGGCGAGATGCATTGCACTGTCGAAGAGATAGGGACAGCCGGCGAAGGACGGATGGTCGAAGGGCGGGTCGGGCGAGCTGACGACGCCTTCGGCCCCGGCGTGACTCAAGCGGAGCGGATCGTGGAGGTTGCGGTAGCGAGGCCCGAAGGGGATGAGCTCGTCATAGAGTCGAGCGGCAGGGACATTGATCTCGCCGGCCGGCTCACCGGGCGGGTCAGCGCAGGGCACGCTAGCCGACTCGCCAAGGCTGAGCGCGACGTGCTCGCGGGTACGCTGAGCTCCGCCAGGTAGCGCTATGGTCGACCGCAGAGCAAGGTGGTGGGCTTGGGCCCCGGCCGACGTGACCAGCAGCGCGAAGGTGCAGCGGTCGATTTCGTCGACGAGCAGAAAGCGGGGAAAGACCGCCTGGCTAAGAGTCAGGACTCGCGTGAGCTCGGGTGGGCTTGTCCCGACCGAGCTCCCCCGCGGGGGTTCTAAAGGACCCTCCCAGGGTCCTTTTCTTAGTAACGGTTGCTCCCCCAGACCCGGCTCGCTGGCCGCACGCACCACGGCATCCAAGAGGAAGGCGGCAGGCACGACGGCCTTGCCGCGAATGCGGTGGTCGCCGAACTCGGGCAGAGCGGGAATGGTGAGGGCGAGGCTGCGCGACACGGGAGCTAACCGGGAAAGGCGTGAAAGACGCGGACGGTGACGGGATCGACCGCAACCGGCACGTTCCTGCGGTTGGTGGCGCAATGGCGGGTGAACCCGCCGCACATGATGGCGCCCGACTCGGCGTGGGCGATGCGATAGTCGAAATCCACGGTCACCCGGCCCAGCGCGCGAAAGCGGGTATAGATCCACATGGGGTCGTCGTAGCCCAGCGGCCGGAAGTAGTCGAGGCCGAGCTGGAAGATAGGATAGGCGTAGCCCTCGGCCTCGAGAGCGCGCAAGGGGAAGCCGGCATCGCGCAGCAGACTGGCCCGACCGAGCTCGAAAAAACGCAGATAATGAGCATGGTAGACGGCGCCGCTGCGGTCGGTATCCGCGAACAATACGCGCTGGCCCACGCGATGCCACACCAGACCAGATTTGCCGTCGCGCACGTAGCGCGCGTCAGGCGGGTAAGGAGTGGGCGAAAATTCGGGCGGCCGCAAGGTCATACTCCGCGCAGGACCAGACAGCAGTTGGTGCCGCCAAAGCCGAAGGCGCTCGACAGCACGAGCTCGTGGGGGTGGGGGCGGGCCTGGGCCACGAAATCCAGTCCGAGAAAGTCAGGATCGGGAAGGTAGTTCAGCGTCGGCAACACGGTTTGCTGCTCCAGCGCCATGATCGAGAGTACCGCCTCCACCGCGGCGGCGGCGCCCAGCGCATGACCCACCTGGCTCTTGTTGGCGGAGATGGGAATGCTGGCCAGGTGGCCCTGAAAGACCTCGCGCAGGCAACTGATCTCGACGGCGTCGCCGGTCGGGGTCGACGTGCCGTGAGCGTTGATACTACCAATGGCGCCGGCGTCGACCTCGGCATCGGCCAGGGCACCCCGGATGGCGCGCACGATGGTCGGGGGGAAGGGCCGGGTGAAATGGTGGGCATCCGAGGTCCAGCCGATACCGGCCACCTCGGCGATGGGCCTTAGCCCGTGCGCCGCTACCACGTCGGCGGCGGCCAGCACGACCGCGGCGGCACCCTCGGCCAGCACGAAGCCGCGGCGGTCGACGCTGAACGGTCGCGAGGCCTGGCCGGGATCGGTAGAGGCGCGGTCGCCTTTGCGCAACTTGAAGCTGGCGTTCATGTTGGCGAAGCCGAGGACGATCTCGGGCAGCAAGGGCATCTCGACGCCTCCGGCGATGGCGAAGTCGGCGTCCCCGTCGCGCACCATGCGCGCGGCCAGGGCGATGGCGTGGTTGCCTGAGGCGCAGGCGCCCTGCGGGGAGAAGATGGGTCCGGTAAATCCCAGCTCGGCGCCAGCCTTGCCGGCCGGGACATTGGCGCAAACGTTGGGCAGGAGGAAGGGGCTTACCCCGTTGGCTCCGACGCTTTGCAGATTAAGAAAAGCCGCGCGCAAGCTGTCTGACCCGTTGATCGCCGATCCCATCAGGCAGGCGGTGCGTGGCCCGGTTGACGCGTCCATGACCAGCTGGGCGCTTGCCAACGCATCATGGCATACGGCCATGGTGGCTAGCACATAGGCCGCATTCCAGTTGTGGCGTTCCTTGGCAGTGGCGAAGGCGTAGGTCGAAGTGGCGTCGGGCAGCTGGCCCACCAGAGTCGGCATCACGGCCGTGGTGCCGGGAGCCGGCTCTCCTAGCGAGCAGCGCGAGAGCGGGCGAAAGCCGGACTGGTTGGCGACGGCTTTGCTCCAGGTCGCCTCGGCCGTGCTCCCGAGCGGCGTCATGGCGGCGCGGCCCAGGATAAAAACGCGGCGATTGCTGGGAGCCTTCATTTTCTTGTGGAGGGGGGACAGCGGGCCGGTCCTTTCTATTACCAAAAGGACCCTGGGGTCCTTGTCATCCCCCGCGGATGAGCGCAGTCGGGCAAAGCCCGCCTGCGCCCACGCGAGTTATAACACGCCGGCGCGCGGGACCATGGGGAGCGCGGGTGCGACAAGTGGGAGAAGTACGACAAGTGGGGCTAACGAAAGGTCGCCGGGTCCGGGTATGCGTCAGGCACGGCTGGTAATTGACGGGCGGAAATGTCACGTGTTAGTCGTCGGCAGGCGTCGGCAACGCGCTAAAGTGGTGCAAGATGGACCACAGTGGAGCTTACCAACTCATCGTGACCTACCTCGCGGAGCGGTTCGGCGTTCCCCTGGCCACCATCAAGCCGGAAGCGAGGATCTTCGACGATCTCGGGCTCGACAGCATCGATGCCCTCGACATGCTCGCCCTCCTCGACCGCCAGTACCGGGTCAAGGTCAACGAGGAGCAGGCGCGGAAGATCCGCACGGTCGAGGACGTGGTCGCGTACGTGATGGCCAACCTGCCCGAAGCTCCTTCGAGCGTTTGATGCCCCGCGTGCGGCCGACGCTGGAATTCCGCCGGGGCGACGAGCTGGTGACCTGTGTCCTGGCCGAGCCGGACGCCAGTTGGTTCGCGGGGCACTTTCCCGCCCTACCCATCCTGCCCGGGGTGAGCATGCTGGCATGGGTGGAAGAGTCCATCGAACGCTATTGGGGCAGGCCGGGGGAAGAGGTGACCATCACCGGCTTTAGCCGCGTGCGCTTTCGCCAGCGGGTGCAGCCCGGCGCGACCTTGCGGGCGCGCGTGCGCCAGGGAACGCCCGGCTGCTTGCGCTTTTCCGTCGATGCCAACGGGGCGTTGGCCTGCACCGGCGAGTGCGGCATCACGCTGGGCACGCGCGGAAGTGTCGCGCCCGGGAGCGCAGCCGCGGCGCCGGCTGGCTCGACCACGCTCAGCTCGACGGCCGCGGCGATGGCCCAGGCGACGGGAGGGGGCCGGACCAGCGCCGCCTTCACCTCCGACGGCATCTCGAGCGCGGCTTTGACAGCACGGGCGGAGCAATGGGCCGCGCTGGCCCGAGATGGGGAGCGAGCCTGCCTGTGTGTGGCGGTCGCGGACCGAGCCGAGGTGGCGGCAGCGCTGCTGGCGGCACTGGCCGGCCGCGTCCAGGTGGTGTTCCCTTCCGCGCTCACGCCCGAAGCGGTGGGCGAGACCTTCGTCGCGCGACGCTTTAGCCATTGGTTGGGCTCGCCGGCCTGGCTGGCGGCGCTCGGCGGGTTGGACGCCCGACCTATCGACCAGCCCTGGCCGCAGGCGCACGGCGACGAGCACGAGATCGAGCGCGAGCTCGCGGTGGCGGAGGGCGACTGTGTCTTTCTGCCCACGGGCGGCACCACCGGAAGGCCGCGGCTATGGGCCAAGACCGCGGGCAATCTGCTCGACGAAGCCGCCGAGCACGCCTACGCCTTGCAAGTCGACGAGAGCGACCACATCGTCTCCACCGCGGTTCCTTATCACGCCTATGGCTTGATGTTCTCGGTGCTACTGCCGCTCTTCGCGCACGCCACCGTGGAGCGGAGCTCACCGTTTTTTCCCGGCGACATTGCGCACCAGATCGAAACCTCGCGGGCGACCATTCTGGTGAGCACCCCTACGCACTTGCGCGCCCTGGCGGCGAGCCTGACCGCGCGCCATCACCTGCGCCTGGTGATCTCGTCGAGCGCACCGCTCTCGCCGGTGGACGCCGCCACCTTCCACGCGCGCACGGGAATATGGCCGCTCGAGATATATGGCTCGACGGAGACCGGCGGCGTCGCGGTGCGACGACAAGATGTGGCCGGAGCACCCTGGTCGCCGTTACCCAAAGTGGAGGTTGGCCAGGAAGGCGAGCTTCTGACCGTGCGCTCGCCGTCGGTGTCCGCGAGCGACTCGGGTAGCGATCACTTCATCACCGCCGACCGGACCGAGCTGCTGGCCGATGGGCGGTTTCATCTCCTGGGCCGGGCCGACAGCATGGTTAAGGTGGGGGGGAAGCGGGTGGATCTGGCCGAGGTGGAGACGGCGCTGGCGGGGCTGACTGGCGTACGCGACGCGGTCGCACTGGCTGTGCCCTGCGAGCTGGGGCGCGGCCACGATATCGTGGCCCTGGCCGCCTCCGAAAGGCTGGCTAGCGACTTGCTGCGCGAGCTACGGGAGAAGCTACCCACGCCGGCCTGGCCGCGCCGTCTGCGCTGCGTTGCCGCCATCCCCCTGACAGCGGTGGGCAAGCGGGATCGCGCCGCCATCCTGCAATACCTGGCCGCCCAGCCGGCGCACGAGCCATGAAGGCGTTGCGCCGGTGGCTGGTGGGAAGGTCGATGGTACAGCGAGCGCTCGCCACGCCGGTGCCGCCTCTCCTGCTGCGCCGCCCCCCGAGCCGGGTTGTGCTCGGACTGGCCCTCATAGGCGCCAGCTACGTGGTGGGGTGGCCGGCCATAGCCGCTCTGGGGGCAATCGCGGCCTGGCTGAGAGCGCCACAGCTGCTCTTGGGCGCTCCCGTGCTCTACGGTCTGTCCTGGCTGGTGTTCGCGTGCGGGCTCGCTCTCATGGGCCGCAGGTCAGTCGGCGCCGCGCGCGCCTGCGGGCTTCTGCTGGTGCGACGCTTGGCCGAGAGGTTCCTGGTCGACTCGTAGGGCTCGGCTCTGGAGTCGGGAAGGTCGCCGCAGGCGAAGAGTGGCGGCGGCAGGGCGCACGGGCCGTAGGCGGGACCGTGTCAGGGCTTCGTCTCCCTCTTGGGCTCGCACACCGGCGTCGGAACGACCACGGCCTTTCCCAGAGCAAGGCAGAGGCGCCGGAGTTGGGAAGCTCGCCGCAGGCGAAGAGTAACGGCGGCAGGGGACATATCGACCTTCATTCGCTGTCCCCATAATCCGCTCCCGCTGCCTCCAGGGCCCCAATGAGAGCGCCGAATTCCTGGTAGAGATCCAGCATGACGCGCAGTCATCATGGCCCGCACCGGATACGGGGTCAACCACGGCTGGCCTCGCAACGCCGCCGCCGCGCCGGACAATCGGCGACAGGTGGCTCTGGCGTCCCCTCAGCCGGCGTTCAAGCCGCAAACCGGGCTGGTCGTCTACCGACGCCGGGTTCCGCGTCTTCGCCGGTTGCGCGTCCGGGCGAATCGCGGCGGAATAATCGCTTGCCAACGGCCCAGGTTGACAGCAGACTACGCCGCTATGAGTCGTTATCTTGGGCCTGTGGTCACCGCCGCCGTGATTGGCCTTGTTGCGTCGCTGATCGCGACTTCGCCTGGAGCGGCCGAGACCAGGCGGGAGCAAGAGCGGCAGGCGCGCAAGGCATGCCTGACCGGTGACTACGCCAAGGGCGTCGCCATTCTTTCCGACCTGTTCATCGACACCAAGGATCCAACCTACATCTTCAACCAGGGACGCTGCTTCGAGCAAAACCGCCGCTACGACGAGGCCATTGGGCGGTTCGACGAGTACCTGCAGGCCGGCAAGGGGAAGCTTACGGCAGCCGACCGGAGCGCCGCCGAGCAGCACATCGCCCACAGCAAGGACATGCTCGCCCAAGAAAATGCTATTTCGCCGCCAGCGCCAGTGATGACTGCCCCGCCCACGCCGGTCACGCCGGCTGCCGCTACGGCCAGTGAGACGCCGGCTTCGCCGCCTGCAGTCGTCAAGACGGAAGCGCCCGCCCCGGCAAAGGAAGGTTCAGGCATGCGTGTCGCCGGGATCGTAACCGCGTCGGTCGGTGTCGCGGCGGCGGCCGCGGGTGTGATCTTCAGTCTGGAAGCCAACAGCTTGCTGACCGCCATGGAGAAGAACAACGCATGGTCTTCCGGCAAGGAATCCGAGTGGAATGCCTTTCGGGTGCTGGGGTGGACCGGCTACGGGGTTGGCGCGGCATGCATCGTAACGGGAGCGATTCTTTATGGGGTCGGGTTACGAGCGTCGTCGGGATCGGGGGCGCAAGTCGCGCTCTTGCCTTCGGTCGCCGCCAATCAGGTAGGCGCCACAATTGCGGGAGCATTCTGATGAGGAGCACCACAGCGTTAGCGCAGGACAATCTCGCCGCCAGGATCGCGTGCTGGAGCCTAGCTCTCATCGGTCTCGCGGGACTAGTCGGCTGTGCCCGCGGCCTGGACGCCGGCAATCTGCAGTGCAGCAACAACGGACCATGTCCGGCGGGGTACGTCTGCTCTTCCAACTCCCCCTCCACCCCAGGACACTGCGTGCGCCCGGATGGCAGCGCGAACCAGAGTGTCTCGCCCGGGAGAGATGCAGAGCTCGACTCAACAGGGCTTGAGGGCGGCCAGGCAGGGGGCGCCGGCGGCAGCCCAATCGGTGGCGCGCACGGCTCAGGTGGGGCAGGGGGGGGCACCCCCACGCCGATCGACGCCAACCAGGGCGGAGCCGGTGGAGGGCCTATGAGTGGGGCGGGCGGCATCGCCGGCAGCGCCGGTAGCATGGCCCAGGCTGGTGCGGGTGGCAGCCCAGACGCACCGATCGGCAGCGGAGGCACCGCCTCGCCCGATGCGCCCATCACCTCGGGTCCGGACGCCCCCACGACCCTAGCGAACGGCTCGACCTGCACCAGCAATGGCCAGTGTACGAGCACCTATTGTATTGACGGTGTGTGCTGTGACAAGGCATGCACGGGCTGCTCGGCCTGCACTCTTCAACTGAATGGGCAGCAGGGGAGCGCAAAGGACGGCCAATGCCTCCCGGTGGTGGCGAGCCAGGCGCCGCCCACCACACACACTCCTTGTGCGACTGATCCGGCCTCGCCTTGTGGCCTGGATGGCCTGTGCGACGGGAATGGCGCGTGCCAGCACACGGCAGGAGGCACCAGATGCGCCACGCCCTCATGCTCCGGGTCTACACTAACCTCGAGCGCCTGCGACAGCACCTCCCACACCTGCACCGCGACCAACAGTCCCTGCTCGGGTTCGCAGGCATGCGCCTCGGCCACGGCCTGCAATACCGGTAGCTGCTCGAGCGACGCGGACTGCGTCTCGGGCTATTACTGTGCATCCGGGACATGCACGAAGCAGTCGGGCCCTGGGGTCACGTGCTCCAGCGCCACCGAGTGCGTGTCAGGGTTTTGCGTGGATGGCGTCTGCTGCAACAGCGCCTGCACGGGCCAATGCCAGACATGCGCCGGCAGCCCCACGGGAACCTGCACAACGGTCGCGTCGGGTCAACCGGTAGGCACCCGTCCTGCCTGCACCAATGCGGGGGCAACTTGCGGCGGCACCTGCAGCGGCAGCTCAGGCACAGCCTGCTACTATCCTGGCACCAGCCAAACCTGTGGCAATCCTTCGTGCTCCTCAGATGGCACAGGCACGGTCACGCCGGCCTGCAATGGCAGCGGAGCCTGTAACTCATCGGCGACGACTTCCTGTGGCTCCAGCGGCTACTGCAGCGGGGGAAGCTGCACGTCTAAAGAGAATAGTGGCAAGTGCACGAGTGGCATTGAGTGTACGACTGGTAACTGCGCCATCCCGACCGGTGCTAGCAGCGGCATCTGCTGTGCCACCGGCGACTCCGATTCGGACGGCATTTGTTGCCCGTCTGGCACTTCCAACCTAAACGGGAGCGGCGTCTGCTGCACGTCCAGCTCTAACGCCGTCTGCAGTGGAAGCTGCACGAATACGACCTCGGATCCGAGTAACTGCGGTGGCTGTGGAAAGGCGTGCACCGGGGCGGCTAGCTGCTCGGGTGGCGAATGCAAATGCCCGTCTGGGACCTCGGCCTGCGCAAGCGCGTGCTGCGACCAGTCTACTCAGTACTGTAACACGAGCAACACGTGCGCTGCCAAACTCGGCAACGGATTCCAGTGCCAAGTCCAGACATCGTGTACAAGCGGCAACTGTGTCGGCGGCTACTGCTGCGGCTCAAGCTCATGCAACGCCAACTCAAACTGCACCAGCGGTCAATGCGCTTGCAATGTGACGCAGTTTTCATGCGGAGGTTGCAATAGCTGGAACTTCGAGTCGGGGACTACGGAGGGTTGGGAAATCGCCCCCTGGTCGAGCCCGGCAGACATGAACACAATACTTTCCCTTGGGACCAGCACGGCTTATACCTCTCCGCCGGACACACAGTCACTGGACGTATCAGTGGATATTCCTCAGGGTTACATTGGCACCTTCGTCGTTCCGCTCTGTGCTTTGAACGGCACTGCCAACGTCAGTAACTTCAGCCTAGACATTTACGTACCGGCTAGCTATTCGTGCGATCCAGACTTTTGCTGGGCGGCTCTCTTCGACAGCAGTGGGAATGTGATTGGTTATCAGGGATTGGGCCTTTATGCAGGCCAATGGAACACCGTTACTTCATCTTTAGGTTCTGAGGCCAAAGGCGCTGCCTACTTCGGGATTCAGCTGGAACCCTCTATGCCCGGCGGGTGGACCGGGCAGATATATGTTGCCAACGTTGTAGTCACTCCGGGTCCATAATCTGCTTTGGAAGCGCTCAGAAGCTCGGCGTGCTTGGTGAGCCAGGTGCAGCGGTTCGGAAGCCCTGCTTGGCGTTAGATCCGTGGCAGGTCACCTCATCCCAAGATGGGTGTGCGGTCCATCAGGAATGTGTGCATTTTCGCGAGGCTCTCATCGAATTCCCAGCGGCCTAGCCCGCCGCCGGGCGCACCCAGCTCAACTGGTTCAGGGCCAAGAAAGAGATTCCCCAGGGGGTCGGGGAAGCAATGAACGGGTCGGCCAAACTCGCTCTCAGAAGAGCGCGCGGGTTCCGCTTTTACTCCACACCAAAAATAGCCCTATATCACCAGCGCGGACGCTTACCAGAGCCTCAATTCTCAACCCATGGATTCCGGCGAAGAGGCGCCGCTCGGTCGTCTCCGACGCCGCGTTGCCAGAACGAGCCCGAGCAAAAGGAGCGAACCGGACATGCTCGCCCGCTGATTACCCTGGATCGTACAGGAGCAGCCAGAAGAAGACGAGCTGGCGGGTCCAGTGCTCCCGCCGGAACTGGAGCCGCCCGAGCCGGAGCTGGTCCTGGCCCCACCCGCCGCCAATCCTCCGTTGCCCGAGCCACCCGAGCCGGCTACCTGGCCGCCCGAGCCATGTCCACCGGAGGCCACGCCTCCACTGGCGGAGCTGCCGCCAGCCGCGACGGCGCCGCCACCGCTGCCAGAGGAGCCTCCCCGGGAGCTCGCTCCGCCGCTACCGCCGCTCGCCCCGCCGCTGCCAGTCTGCCCGCCACTCGTGCTGCCCCCACCGCCCACACTACCGCCAGCACCGGCCTGACCAGCGTCCGCGGACCCGCTGGCCCCGCCCGTGGCACCGCCGTCCGCTGAAGTACACGCGGCGGGGTTGAGATCGCAATCCATCGATGCACCGTCGAAGGCGGCCATGACTACCTTACTGCCGTGGTTCGTCCCGGGCCCCAACTCCTGGCCGGAGCCGCCATTGTTCTTGTTCACGTCGCTCACCGCCCACGTCACCGCCACGACGTGGCCGTTCTCGAGAGCCACTGCCGGCCGTTCCATCTTGTACCATTGATTGACGGTTGTGCTTCCCACCAAGCCGAAGATCTGCGGCGCCAACCGCGGGTCGTAGGCGAACCCTCCATCCGACCATTTCATGCCGTCGGATGAATAGAGATGGTAGCCCACCTTGTCGGGTTCCGGGTAGTCGTAAAGGACGTGGTACATCCCCCCGCTGTACCAAATGGTCGGATCCTCGGCACAGCCATAGGTGTTGCAGGAGCCGATATTCTGCGGCGGGCCCCCTTTCTGCCCCGCGAGCGGGTCAGTATGGGTTTGCCGATTGGGATAGATGCTACCCTGGCAACTGGACGACGGCTGCTGATTGGAAGGATAGGTGTTGGTCGGTTTGACGAAGTTGTATGGGCCGCAGACGGAGTCGGCGATCGCAATACGTCCATGGCGCTGTATGGCTTCGAATTTGTTGTCGGTCCGGGCCACGATGCTCACGTTCGAGTCCGAGTGGCCGTCGTTACAATTGCCGATGTTGTCCGGATCGGCGAACAACTCACCGCTGGGGTTGGCGCACTTAGTCCAGGGCCCGTCGAGGGAGGTAGCGGTCCACACCGTGAACGGAATGACCTCACTCGCGACCAGGCCATACGTGCCGTCGTTGAGGGGGAATACTGACGAGTTGTGGCCCGTCGAGCCCGACGGACCGTTTGTGTACGCGACTCCCGTGTCCGTAAACTTACCAAACAGCGAGCTGCCACCCGAGGCGTGATGGGGTTGGGAGGTCACCCAGGCATTGAATCCACCGGAGTTGTCCCACCGGTCGGCGAACAGGTGCCAAAGGCCGGTCTTGGTGTCCTGGATGACCTTGCCGTCCCAGTAGTAATATTCTGGGTACTGACCAGCGCCGAGCGGGGCCTCCATCCCGTTGCAGGTGTCGCGCGGAAGGACGTCGCACCCGGGCGTAACATAGGCGGGGGAGTCATCAGACGGACAGGGGCCCGTCGTACCCCATGTGTTCGAGGTAAGTGGTGAGCAAACGATCGGAGTGGGCTGTATGTAGTCGAAGAACGTCTTGGCCGTACCCGTGGCTTGAGCGGTGGCGGCACGTGGCCAAGCGGCACTGGCGACCAGAGCGACGGCAACCATGGCGAGCGGGCCGCCTTTGACGCTAAAAGCCAGAAGGCGCGGGCGCAGTGTCCTCGGAACATGCATGGGATCCTCTCCTTCGTTTCTGGTGTAGAGTCCACTGACCACAGAAACCGGCTCTATAAATCTCTCGCTCGGGGCGCGATGAGATGGGATGGGTTAGAGCGGCGGAAGGCTATGGGGTAACAAGACGGTAGCCCAACAGCTCCCGGGAGGCAATGCAGACCCGCGCACGCAGCAGGCCAACAGCGCAGTGCGCAGCTGACCTCGTGGTCAGGAGCCGACGCGATTGCCCGTCTGCGCTGTGATTACGATGTCGCGGAGCTGAGCACATCGGCTCAGCATCGCGGCTGCCCCCTCGCTTTCCAGTAAATCCATGCCCAGCGCCCTTCCACCCACGCCGAGCACTGAGGCGCCGGCGGTGAGGTAGTCGGCTGCGGTGGCTAAATCCACGCCGCCCGTGACAAGGAGCTTGACGTTGGGCAAGGGCCCGCGCAGCTGCCTCAAATAGCTTGGTCCGCCTAGCGCGGAACAAGGAAAAATCTTCACCAGGTCCGCCCCTGCGCGCCAGGCCACGATGACCTCGGTCGGAGTCAAGGCTCCGGGGATGCAAGGCCGGTCCAACGTGTGCGCTGCCTCGAGAACCTCGCCGTCGAAGCCGGGGGCTACGACGAACTGCGCGCCGGCGGCGATACAGGCCCGCGCGGTGGCAGCATCGAGGACCGTGCCGGCGCCGAGCAGGGCGCTGCTCCCAATTTCGCTGCGCAGGCGGCCAATCAGGGAAATTGCGTCGGGAACGTTCATGGTTATTTCGACGACGTCGATGCCGGCAGCGACAATGGCATGGGCGGCCCTGGCCGCCAGCTCGGTCGAGGGGGTACGGATGATGGGCATGATACCGGTCGCCTCGAGGCGCTCGCGGATCTGGTGACGTTCCATGGGCTCAATCTAGCAACAGGCGACCAAGCTGGCGCCTTCGCGGCGCGATGGCTCAACGCGACACTTCCGACACCGAACAGCCCTCGTAGAGGTTGCCGAGCACGCTTCGGCTCGGGGAGGGGGGAGGGCTTACCACCCCGGAACCTAAGACCCCCGCTAAAGTGGCTGCGCCGGGTGAGGCATCATGCGCAGCAATAAGCAACACGACGCCATGGCCGTGAACGTCACTCCGGCTAGTCGGGGCACGGATCCGATCCGACCTGCCATACAACGGATATAACAGCGTGGCTCAGACGCTCGGTCGCCTTCGACGCCGCGTCGCCAGAACGAGTCCGACGAGCATCGCAGCAGCCATGCCGGCCCGCCGATTGCCTTGCATGGTGCACGAGCAGCCTGAAGACGACGCGCTGGCGGCCGCTGTGCTGGTACCGGTGCTGCGACCAGAAATCGAGCCACCCGAGCCGGAGCTAGCCCCGCTGGCTGGCAAACCGCCGCTGCCCAAACCACCCGAGCCAAGCTGCCCCTGCCCTCCCGAGCCTCGTCCACCGGATGACGCGGCGACGCCAGTGGAGCTGCCGCCCGCTGCTGCGACGGCGCCGCCGGCGCCCGAGGATCCGCCCAGCCCGGTGGCTACGCCGCTCCCTCCGCCGCTACCAGGCTGAGCTCCACTGGTCCCGCCCGCACCACGCGTTCCGCCCGCGCCCGTACCGCCGCCCACGCCAGCACTGCCGGCCGCTCCCGCGGCGCCGCCATCCGTCGTCCCGGTGCTGCCGCCCGCAGCGCCACCATCCGACGACTGGCTGCATTGCGCGGGGTTGAGGTCGCAGTCCATGGAGGCGCCGTCGAAGGGGATGACGATGACCTTGCTCCCGTGGTCCGAGCCGGCCGAGATCACATTCCCGTTCTTTTCCACGTCAGAAACGGCGAAGGTCACATGGGTAACGTGTCCATTCTCGATGAGAACGTTGGGGCGCTCCATCTTGTACCAGTGGTCTACTGTGCCATCCGTGTAGCTGAAGATCTGCGCCGCATCTCGCGGATCGTAGGCCAGTCCCTGGTCAGTCCAATCGTGGATGCCGTCCGACGACGTGAGGTGATAACCGACCCGATCGTCTGGATAGTCGTAAAGAACGTGATATTGCCCGCCGCTGAACCAGATTACCGGGTCCTCGGCGAGAGTGTAGGTGGACTCGACCGTCGACGGCCCGTTCGGATCAGAATGCTTCTGTCGGTTGGGATAGATACTGGCGCTGGAGGCGGCGGGTATAGCCTCGGATGACGGATAGGTGTTGGTAGGCTGCTGCGCAGTGTAAGGCCCACATATGCCGTTGGTGCTCAGCGCGATGAGCCCGTGACGCTGCGTGATCTCGAAGTTCTTGTCCGGGCGCACCACCAGGCTCACGTTGGAGGCATAGTTGGTGTTTCCTCCGAATCCCCCGCCGGGGACGCTTAGCCCGGCCCCGGGTGAGCCCGAGCATGGTGTCCAGGGCCCGTCTAGAGAGCTCGCGGTGAACACGGTGAACGGCACGACCTCGCTAACAATGAGGCCGTAGGTGCCGTCCAGGAGGGTGACCACCTGGCTGTTGTGACCGTGGTGGGGGTCACTGCCAAAGCTCCCGTTGCTATAGGCGTAGCCTTTGTCGGTGAAAGAACCGAACGGGTTGGTCCCGCCCACAGCGTGGATGGGATCGGAATTGCCCCATGAGCTGAACCCCTCGGAGCCGGGCCAGCGGTCGGCGAACAGATGATAGGTGCCGTCGGCAGCGTGGATCAGGGTGCCGTCCCAATAGTAATAACCCGGAGGGTTCGTTGGGCTCTCGATCCCGTTGCACGTGTCCCGCGGGACCACGCCCTGACCGGCTACGCAATTAGACGGCGTGGAACCAGTCGCGGTGCAGCCCCACGTGCTCGTGGTGAGCCCGCAGGATGTAATGGGTGTCGGTTGGAAGTAGTCGATAAAGGTCTTGGTCGTACCTGCGGCCTGAGCACTGGCGGCACCTGGCCACGCTGCGCTGGCGACCAGAACGACGGCAGCCATGGCGGCAAGCGAGCCGCCTTCGACGCCAAAAGCCAGGAGGCGCGAACGCAGTGTCCTCAGAACATCCATGGGATTCTCTCCTTGGTTTCTCATATTAGGGTGCGCTGGCCGCGGAAGGCGTAGCGCAACATCCCGCGCCTGGAGCATAGACCTGGCTTCGCCAGGGCGCACCTCGCATTTCTTGGGGTTTCTATGGCTCCCTGTTGGAATGACACCAGGGTCGGTGCATGGTTCACGGGCGTCCATGCCCGAGTATGTGAAGAGGATCCTTGAGCATATGCGTCCAGCGCAGCTAACTCTATGCAATTGCTGGATTAGTGGTTCGGTAGCGAAAAGAATGTCCGATCGTTTTTGCGGCTCTGCTAGGATGACGCCGTTCTCTTGGCCTTGGTGGTGTGAGGTGGGATAACTTAGCTGAGCTAAGGAGGCGCGCCGTATCCGCGTGCTGCCCGTTTCCCAGTGTGAGCAACCTTCACGCAAAGGAGTGCGATCATGAAACGTAGTCGGAGTCTTCTTGTCGCTACGTCCCTTACCATCGTCGGGCTTGGGTGTTCCTCCGGAACTGGATCGAATGGTTCGGGCGGCAGCTCCGGCACCACCCAGGCTGCGGGAGGCTCGGGCGGGGCGACGGGCAGTGGAGGCACAATGGGGTCGGGAGGGAGCGGGTCGGGAGGAATGACGGCAAAGGGTGGCTCGATGGGCACCGGAGGTGGCGCCAGCCTAGGCGGCTCGACCAGCGCAAACGGGGGTACCAGCAGCCCGCCTAACACGGGCGGGCATCCCGGCACGGGCGGGATTGAGGAGACAGGCGGCCAGCCGGACGGCGGGCACCAGCCTGGCAGCGGCGGCCAGACAGGGACGGGCGGCACGGGAACCGGCGCGGGTGGCTCCACAGCAACCAGCCCCGCCGTGGATGGCGGCACCACCCCGGCTGGCATGAGTGCCGGGTGCAACACGACGCCAACGATCCCGAGTAGCTCCTATAACAACGGTCACCACATTGCCATCACTGTCGGTAACATGGCGCGTGAGTATATCCTCAACGTGCCCACCAACTACGACAACACCCACCCGTACAGGCTGATCGTCACGTATCACGAGCTCAACGGCAACGACGACGAGATGTACAACGAGCACTACTATGACCTGCTCCCTCTGTCAGACAACAGCACGATCTTCGTCGCCCCCAACGGACAGGAAAACGGTGCCAACTGCACGCAGGCGTCCGGTTGCGGATGGCCGAACTCGAGCGATGAGGACATGAAGCTCGCGGATGCGGTGGTGGCTCAAGTCGAACAGAGCTTCTGCGTCGACACGACTCGCATCTTTGCGACGGGTTGGAGTTACGGAGCGAGCATGTCCGAACAGACAGCTTGTGAGAGGCCGCTGGGCGGAACCTCAGCAACCTGGGGCGTTCGGGGCGTGGCGGTCTACTCGGTGGCGTATCTCAGCAATACCACCAATTGCAAAGCCAGCTTACCGGTAGCGTACTATGCCTCCCATGGAACCCAAGACTCCGTGCTCCCGTACTCGGGAGGGGTGAGCATCTGCGCAACCTGGGCCGCGGTCGATGGATGCACTGCGGCTACGCCCACCCAGGCTACCTCGACTCATATATGCACCAACTACACCGGCTGCAAGACAGGTTATCCAGTAGAATTTTGTTCCTTCGTTGGCCCCCACACCCCGTT
Source organism: uncultured delta proteobacterium (assembly GCA_963849735.1). Lineage (GTDB taxonomy): Bacteria > Myxococcota_A > Polyangia > Fen-1088 > Fen-1088 > Fen-1118. Next base: position 8,520 of record CAWKJE010000027.1, on the reverse strand, counting down.
CCCGGACAGCGGCAACGAGTCGAGTAGCTGGGGTCCTGCGGAAGTCTGGAAGTTCTTGAGCCAGTTCTGAATCGGCCGGGCAAAGGCGACTCCGAGCCCGGGGCGGCCTGTCTTTTCGCGATTTGGGCCGCCCTGCGACTCTGTAGCAACCAACGATCTTTGCCCTATCGCCAGCCCGCGCCCCGCGGGTCGGGCAATCCCAAGCCTCCCGCCACCTTTCATATGAACACTACGCCAGACAAGAGGCAGCGTCAGGCGCTGGACCTAATCGAGAGCATTACCCCGCAGACAGCAAACCAACCCCAGATCCGCTGGACCCCCATCATTTGACGTGAGGGAACTTCAGGCTAGCTCGCCAAAGTCGGGTGCCGCGGCCCTCTCGAGGTCGGAGGCATCTTCGCTGCTGTCGACGCCCCGTTTAGCCGCCCAGCGGCAGCCCGGGCCACATAACTGAAACGAGGAAGCCAGCTAGGCTCAGAACTGGCTCAGGAACTTCCAGACCTCTGCAGGACCCCAGCTGGTCGCCTCGCTGCCGCTATCCGGGAACGCTGTGTGGGGGCCCACAAAGGAGCAGAACTCCACCGGATACCCCGTCGCGCAGCCGGCGAAGTTGGTGCATATGTGGGTAGAGGCAGCCTGGGTAGGCGTAGCCACGACGCAACCGTCCACGCTGGCCCAGGTTTCGGCGATGCTCACCCCGCCCGAGTACGAGAGAACGGAATCTTGGGTTCCGTGGGAGGCGTAGTACGCTACCGGTAAGCTCGCTGTGCAATTGGTGGTATTGCTCAGATACGCCACCGAGTAGACCGCGACACCCCGAACTCCCCAGGTCGCTCCGGTTCCGCCCAGCGGCCTCTCGCACGCTGTCTGCTCGGACATGCTGGCACCGTAGCTCCAACCCGTCGCGAAGATTCGACTGGCGTCAACGCAGAAGCTTTCTTCGACTTGGTTCACCACCGCATCAGCGAGCATCATGTCAGAATCGTTCGTATTGGGCCATCCGCAGCCTGAAGCCTGTGTGCAGTTAGCGCCACTTTGCTGCCCGTTGGGGGCGACGAAGATAGTGCTGTTGCCAGACAGCGGGAGCAAACCGTAGTAATGCTCGTTGTACATTTCGTCGTCGTTGCCGTTAAGCTCGTGATACGTGAGGATCAGCTTGTACGGGTTGGTGTTGTCATAGTCGACAGGCACATTGAGGATATACTCGCGCGCCATGTTGGCCGCGGTGATCGTGATGTGAGTGCCGTTGTTGTATTGGCTGGCCAGAATGGTAGGCTGTTGTCCACAACCTGAGCTCGGGCTTGCAGTGGTGGAGCCACCTGAGCCGAGGGTTCCGCCCGTTGCTCCGCCCGAGCCGGCTCCACCAGTCGAGCCGCCTGAGCCGAGGGTTCCGCCCGTTGCTCCGCCCGAGCCAGCTCCACCGGTTGAGCCGCCTGAGCCGAGGGCTCCGCCCGTTGCTCCGCCCAAGCCAGCTCCACCGGTTGAGCCGCCTGAGCCGAGGGCTCCGCCCGTTGCTCCGCCCGAGCCGGGGATCGAACCGCCTGAGACGGTTCCACTCGTAGCACCACCCACACCGGGGATCGTGACCGTCATACCACCCGAGGCTGTCAAACCACCACTGCCAACGACCCCGCCCGTGGCAATAGAGCCGCCAGACCCACCTCCCACGGCACCACCTCGGGCGACTCCACCTGCGCCAGGCGCCCCGCCGGACTCTCCGCTTGCTCCAGACAATCCTGGTGAACCTCCAACCGAGCTGGTGCCCCCCATGCTAAGCGGGACATCGATGGAGCCATCCCCGTCGGCGGTGCTCGCGTTGCCGCCGTTGCCGTGACCTGGCTCGCCTCCTGTCGTGAAGGCGGCGCCGTCCGCAGACCTCTCGCTCTCTCCGGCTCCGCCACTACCGTTCGCCCCTCCCGTTCCGAACGCTCCACCAGCGCCCAATGTATCGGCATCTTCTCCAAGGGTGCCGCCACCTTCCTTGCCCGTCTGCGAGTTCGTGCCGCCGACCCCAATAGGACCGTCCACACCATTGCTCATACCCGGAGCATCCGTCGCTCCGCAGGTGATGTCTGCCTCCCTGCAACAACGCCCCATGGCGCTGCCAGTGTTCGAGGCGCGACACTGGTATCCGGCTGGGCAGTTGTCTGCCCGCCCCGGTTCGCAGGTCACGTTGCCAAGGTCGAGGCTATTGTAGCAGCCGACCGTCACGGCCAGACAGAGCAATGCCGTGGCTGCGAGCAACGCCCGGAAAGGGGTTTGTCGCACTGCTCGGCGCGCCTCTCTCAAAATGCTCCCGCCAGCAATAGACCTGTCCCACTTGCCACCGGGCTCGGTGCTAAGAGCACCTTGCCTGTCCTGTGTCCCAGCCAATAGAGCACGGCGCCGCTCGTCAAACAGGCGGCACCTACGCCGTATCCCACGATGCTCCAGGTCTCGTATCTTTGGGCCGAGTTTGCTTTGCTGGCACTGTAGTTGACTTGAGCATTACTGATTGCGCTGTTGTGCTCAAGGTTGAGGACGGCTCCTGCGACAACCAAGGCCGCGCCAACGCCCATCGTCAAAGTGCCCGCCAGGCGCAGTCCTGCCCCAGGCGGGTGCTGGCTTGTTGGCGAGGCCACGATCGTCTGCCCTGGCGTGGGAAAGCCGGCGGATCCCGATGGAGGTTCAACTGGTGGCGCTGGTGCTGGGCCGGCTGTCGGCTCCGGTTTCTTTCTAACGGCGAGTAGCTCCGCGCTGTTACCACCCTTCTTCACTAACAATGCCTCGCAATCTGTAATGTGCTTTGCCACGTCCGTTCGATCCCGTTCAGTTCCATTCGGGGTCTTTCGCAGATACTCGCGGAACCGCACAATGGCCTGCTCGCAGAGGTTGTTCTGTTCAAAGCACCGCCCCTGGTTGAAGATGTAGGTCGGATCGTTGGTATCGACGTAGAGGTCGGTCAGCAGCTCGATGCCCTTGGTCGGATCCCCGTTCAGACACGCCTTCTTGGCCGTCCGCTCCTTGGCGCCTCTGCTATCACCTTCGCTAACTGGTTCGCGGTTGTAGCCCTGCCCGGCAAGGAGGGCTTGACACGAAGCAATGTGCTGCTCGGCACGGGTTCTATCGGATTGGCTCAGGGTGTCGCCTACGCGCAGGAATTCTTGGAAGCGCCCGATCGCGTCTTGGTAGCGGCGGTTTTGCTCGAAGCACCGCCCCTGGTTGTAGATGTGAATGGAGTTCTTCGTGGTGACGAAAAGTTCCGACAGGATGGCGACGCCTTTTGCATAGTCTCCCGCCAGACAGGCCGTCCGCGCCGCACGCTCCCGGCCGTCCAAATCCTTCGCATGCACCGTCCGTCCTGCCAAGAGTAGGGTGGCTATCGCGATAAGATGTATGTTGCGGACCATAGGCAAGAGCACGTCCTGGCGCAGCAGCGAGCAGGATCATGGTTACGACCACGGGCGCTGGCAAGAGGATTTTCCGCCTTGCCCGCGGTCCGCGGCGTCTAACGTAGACCGGCAACTGCCGCCCGACCTTGACGCGCACCGCATAGCGCTAACGCGGACTTCCGTATGAATTACGCACACCTACCCTATATGGCGTGAGATCCTGCTGTTCCTGCCACCGTGCCAACGTGTAACTTCACCGCTGCGATGGCGCCCACTGGCTAACGGTAGCCAAGCCACCGGGCTAACGCCTGGAGGGCTCACGGGCGATGGGAGGCGGCCCTGGCGGCCAGAGCGGCCGGTAGAGGGGGCCCTCCTGGTGAGGCGGTCTTGCTCGGCAGCAGAGTTCTGCGTACCAGGCGCCCCCAGGCGCCCGTGGAGCCCGACTCTACTGTTCTGGACTTTCGCCGGCATCCGTGATGTAACTTCTCATGAAGTCGTGGCGTAGCACTAGACTAGGCCGACCGGTGGTGGCGACCAGCGAAGGTGCGCGCGTGTCAGGCGCGCAGTGCGATGTACCTGGCTGCCGCTTGGCGCACGCGGTCCGATTTCTGCTGGCCGTGCAGCGATTTCCAGCCTTCATGCGTTACGTGTGGAATGTCCAGGTCCACAAGCTGCGGCGAGTCCTTCTCCATCCATGAGGCCATTTCCTGGCTTCCGCAGGCGGGACATCTAGGCTTGGCGCCCAAGTGGAAGGATTGACCAGAAGGCGATGGATCACACGCAATATCGCCGAAGATGGCTTGGAGAATGTCGGAGCGGTGCACCGTCCCCATGCCCGAGGTCAGTGGTTCATGTTCGAGCAGCTGACCGACTTCCTCATAAACCGAGTCTGTGAGACTGTTCAGATAGGAGGTGTCGCCACTGGAACTGCGAAAGATGAACTCGCCGTATGCTCCTCCGAGAAGCTCGGGCGCGTCGAAGGCGTGGCGGCAACTGGCACACACGTAGCGGGTCAGTATAAGTTTCATGGCTGGGTTGGGGGCTGCATCTTCAAAGAGGGGCGCTGCTTCGGGGCCAAACCGCCGCCAATACACGACGACTCCATCGCGCGGATCGACGAGTGCCTGCAAGCCGGGAAAGCTCTCTCCAACGATCGGCCGGCCTATTACGGAGGAGGATCGGCGCGGAGCACAATTTCGTAGAGTTTCTGAGTCCGCGCGGTGAAAGAGAACGAAACTCTGACACCCTTGGAGTAGTAGACGTAAGATGTGGTGCCCTCCGGGGGAATGTCCGGGTTAGGTCGCAAATCTGCGAGCGGTCCATACTTATCTAGAGGCACCTCAGCGCGGGGAGGAGACTTGGCGATATCGAAAGTCAGTGCCACTAGCCAGGCTTCGCCTGAGATGGCCCGCCGAAAGTCTACCTCAACCAGAGATTCTTTCCCTTGACCGAGAAAGTAGATCCAATAGGGATTCCGCTGGCTTTCCTTCAGCTGGACGTGCAGCAGCGATTCTACCTTCGACTTATCGATATTTGGTGCGGATAACAACGTCTGGATCGCTAACAGGATTTCTGTCATTGCCCTATCGTCCTTTGGCAAGCACCGTCAAACGGGTCAAATGCGGCTTCCCGGAGTCGTACGAGGGTAGTCGAGGCCATCCGGGTGATGCCATACTGCTGTGCCAGGGAGAAGCGGCAATGCCAACTGACGCACAGAAAACCATCGCCAGACACATCTCAGCTGTTTGGGGGCGACGGCCCAGAATAGTTGAGATGCGCGCAGAAGGGACAAAGCATGTCCAGGCGTTTGCCCAGCTCGTCAATTTTCCGGTTGAGGGCATGGTGGGCTATGCTACCATCGGTCTGTCCGAACCCGGGGCGCCAGAATTGCCCACACTGGGCCCGACGAAGTATGGGAGCGTGCCCAAGGCACTTTTCGATGTTTCTTCCTACGTTGCGGCGGGAGATCGGATGCTCAGGAGCGGTGAGGTATTCGAAAACGTCATCGGTCGTTACTGCACAAGATCTGATGTCGGCCAGTGGCTCGTCCGTGCTGAAGCGCCCGAGGGCTTTCAGATTCCAGCCGTCCAGCACTCTGGTAGGAGGGTGGGATGGGTCTACGCCTGGCCGGTGACCTCCGATGAGCTCGTGTGGCATAGTATAGGGGCGAGCACGATGAGTGCTGCTGGGCTGCACCCATTCGACCTCAGTCGACGGTCGCTGGGACAGGTTCCCACGTCCGAATGCGTCGGCGAGACCGAGGCCGCCATCCGGGCTGTCTTCGAGCGCGCACAGAAACTCGCCCCTGCAACGTGAGGAGCTAGCTGCTCGCGAATTTGCGCAACCGTCATCCCAAAACCGCAGCGTGTCTGTGCCAACGTTGGCCCGTTGGCCTTTATGGAAAAGTCGATCTTCATCCGGGCAGCGTTGAGGCGTCGGGATCGCGTAACTCGAGCTTCTCGTTGAAGTGGCTCTTCAAACGCACGTATTCTTGATGAAGAAAGGTGGGAAGGTCCGGCCATCGTGCAAACGTATCCTTGGCTCGGTCGCGTTTGCACGCTTCGACCGCGCCGCTTCTGCCGCTCAACTTCACCAGCGAGCCATCGAAACTGTAGCCACCAATGAAGATGTCGTCCTTGGAGGCGTCACGAGGCCTCTCAAGAGTATTAGGCTCGACAAGACTATACGGCTGCCACACACTGTCGCCGCTCCTTCCCAGGATGTCTCGAAGGCCGTAGATCGCCAGCTCGTCGGAAAACAAGGCCAGACCATTGGTAGCTCGGTAGAGCTCCTTGAGCGATTCTGGAAATATGTGGCCGACCTCATCCTGAAGCTTATTGATCTCGTCCTCTTTGAGTGGCCGAAAGACCTCGTGATGCCAGGAGTCTTTGCCCTTGTGTGGCGTGTTCCCGTACAAGTGCGTGCCGACAGACGCAACGAGTTTATGACCATGTTTCGCATAGTCTTGCTCCAGTTGTGTGATCAGCCTCTGAAAGTCATTCATCTCAAGCTCCGATCGATCAGTGGGCCCTGGGTTGGGTTCTGGAAGTTTCCGCCGTGTTCAGCGAGGTGCTCTGAACGTCCGTTGACGAACTTGATGTTATCAGGATTTCCTGCCAGGTTTGGATGGTCAGCGACGTTATTGATGTGGTGGCCCTCGTATCCTGCCACCTTTCCGGTCTTGAGCAATTCCGACTTTTCGGCGCGGGTCCAGTTCCTAGAGCCGCGCTGTCCCGCCGCCACCAGGGCTTTCTCATCCTTCCATGCCTTGCGCACAGCATCCCGACGGGCTTTGGCCTCCGCTTGTTTAGCAGCCGCAGCCTTCTTGGCCGCTTCCTTGTTTCTGCCTTTCTCATCCTTCTTGGCCTTTTTCGCCGTCTTCGCAGCTGCTCTTGCACGGGGGCAGGCCTGGAGACCATCCAGGTCCACCGCCCGCAGAGGGTTCTCCGTGTAGGCGTAGAGGTTGATGCCGCCCTCGGTCCCGGCTGGGTCGGACTGCAGATAGCGGCTAAGCTCTGGGCTATAGGTTCGGAAGCGGTTGTCGTGGAGCCCGATCTCCGCATCACAATAATGCCCGGGCCAGCGCAGCGGCTGATGGAAGTCCTGACCGACCTCGATATGTGCTGTGCCGTATGGATCGATGCGTGCCCGCCAGACCGCCTTGCCATCGTCGTCCAGGACCAGCTCGGGACAACCGAGATGGTCTGTGTGGAGGTGATAGCGCTTGCCGCTGGCCGGGTCGGCATCGACGCTTTCATACTCCAGGAACACGATCGGAACCAGGGCCGTCGCGTCGGGATAGACGTAAATGCGTAGCCGTCCATTGGGGGAAACCTCGGCGGCCAGCCGGTCAGTATCCCAGTAGTAACGCCAGGTCTGGCCGTTGACCATCTTAAGTGTGCGTCGGCCAAGGCCGTCGTGCGCTGCCTGGTAGACGACATCCGGGGTCTCGACTACCTTCAGAAGGTCGCGCGAGTCGTAGGTGTAGGTGGTCCTTCCACGAAGGCCTTTGCGCTCGCAGAGGTTGTCGCGTTCGTCGTAGATGAACTGATCGTCGTTGGCTTCGACGAGGCGGTTCCCCCCCTGCGTTCGTGCCGAGAGGCCAGGCGCTTTCAGCAAGTTGCCCGCCCTGTCGTAGACGTATTCGGCGATCCCACCCTTTTCGGAATGGACCTTCGAAAGCCGGTGCGCCTCGTCGTGGTCGAAGGTGGTCGTTCCTCGAAGGCTATCATCCCGTCGCAGCAGATCGCCTTCCCCCGAGTACACGAAACGCCGCGCCCATCCTCCCCCACCATTCGACAGGGAACGTCCTTCAGCTGCCTTCAGAAGGCAACGTCCGCTCGGATCATAGTGGCTCAGCTCTTCGACTTCGTTCGAGCAACTGCGCTCGACGAGCCCGGGCCCCCGGAGCCGGAGTCGTTGCGTTTGGCCTCCGGAGTCGAGCACCACCGAGGTCGTGTGGTCCACTTGAATGTATCGGGTGACGAACTTCCCTAGAACGGTCGTCTCCACGAGCCGTTCCCCCACGAATCGATGGTGAACGCCCTTGCCGTCACGTTCATCGGTGATTCGCCGACCGGCGGCATCGTAATCGAACGTCGCGACGCCCGCCTGATTCTTGGCCTTAGCCAATCGTCCATCGGGTAAGTACTCGAAATACTCGACGTCGCCAGAGCCTAGTCGTCGCTGCTCGACCAGATCGCCCTTCCCGATGCTCAGCTTCAGCAGTAGCCGCCCCTGTCCGTCACGCTTTTCGACGAGATTGTCGGCGGCATCGTAGACATATCTCTCCCGGACCTTGCCGTGCCGCCGCACCTCCACCAGGCGGTCCTTGAGGTCGTAGCTGTACTCGCTGCGGGTCCCGAGCGGGTCTACGATGGTCGCGACTTCTTCGCTCTTGGTGTATGCATACTCGGTCACGCTTCCCTGCGGATCCACCTCGCGCAGCAGGAAATTCCACGACCCGGTTTCGTAACGAGTGGTGCGGCCGTCGAAGTCGGTGTACCAGCGTTCGAACCCGTTTTGGTCGTATCCCCAGCGCCGCGTCTTGCCATCATTCCGCTCCTCACGCAGGAGGAGCCCTTGCGCATCGGTGACGGGGACTGGCCCGGGTAAAACAGGGGCCGGGTTCGGCCCCCAGAGGTCAACT
>CAWKJE010000026.1:0-9247 GCA_963849735.1 uncultured delta proteobacterium | reverse complement strand
GCTACGCCCAGGACGAGATCGCGGAGACCATAGCGGCGGGAACAGCGCTCAGCAAGGTCTACGGTCCCTTCTTCTACTACAACAACAGCGTGCCGGCGGGAACGGCCAACGCCAATACCGTCCTTTTCGCCGATGCCATCGCCCAGGCCCAAGCCGAGCAGGCCGCCTGGCCTTACGCCTGGTTCGTGAATCCCGCCAATGGCGACGGCAATTATGTGCCGGAGAGCGGACGGGGCACGGTGACCGGCACCTTGACCATCGCTGATGCGGGCGCCCCCAATGCTTCGCCCGCTGATATGTGGATCGGCTTGGCCCCCGACGACGGGCTCGACCCGCAGGCCCAGTTCTTCACCTACCAGTACTGGGTGCGGACAGGCTGCGACGGCTCCTTCACCATCCCGCACGTCATTGCGGGCAGCTATGCCTTGTGGGCGTTCGGGCGGGGCGCCGCGGGGACCTTCACCACCGCCACCGGGAAGATCCCCAACTCGAGCATCCTGACCTCGTTCACCCAGCCCACCGCCAGCATCGCGGTAAGCGCCGGCCAGACACAGGATCTCGGCACCGTTGTCATCACGCCCCCGCGCACGGCGGCCACCATCTGGGAAATCGGCGTTCCGGACCGCGACTCCCATGAATTCCTCAACGGTGCCATCGCCTACACCAACTGGTCCACCTCTTACGAGACCTACGCGGCCAATTTCGGCAACGGTGTCACCTACACGGTGGGCACAGACGACTACGCCAAGGTCTGGAACTACTCGGACATGGACACCTCGCCCTGGACGGTCAACTTCACCTTGGTCGCCGCGCCTACCGGCCAGGCCCGCTTTTACCTGGCCCTGGCCGCCAACGAGGGTGGCAGCCTAACCGTGTCCGTCAACGGCAAGCAAATCGGGACCCTGGCGCCCCAGAATGAGAGTGATGCCGTGGTCCGCCTGGGCAGTCACGGGTACTTCTGGGATGGTCAGATCCTGTTCGACGCCAGCAACTTGAAGGCCGGCGCCAATACCCTCACCATCAAGAGCTCGGGCGCCGCCCTCGAATGGGACTACCTGCGCCTGGAGGCCCAATAGACGATATCCGGGCCGTCCTCGCGCTCACCACTGGCATTGCGAGAATACCCGCTGGGCCCAAGACGTGAGCGTCAGAGTATCATCGGGGAAGCAGGTGAGCGTCGGCCCTTCAAATCGGTTGGCCCCATAGCCTCCGTACTGCGAGCGAAAAGCGGCAGTCACGGGCACGCCGCACGCATGGGCCATGCCGGAGAGCAACATTCGCCCATTTCTCCCAACAGCCACATGGCAACCGCGCAGCTCGATACTTCCGTAGGGCTTCATGATGGTGCCAAGACGTCGGTAATCGGCTACCGCCTCGGGGATGTTGAAGTGGCCGGCGCTGAAGGCTGAGCTCGACTCGCTATCGGTGCCGGAGGCAACGTACTGGTGGCCCGGAGTGCCATGCCCATGGATACGAAGCAGCGCCACTGAGTGAGCCGGGTGTTGCGTCAACAGACGGTCTATGAGCATGGCGCCTCCGCGGCTCGCACCAAAGCTGTCGACGACGTGCGAGGTGCCGTCGTTGACGTATAAATGCGTCGGCCATAAGTTCACATCTGTCATGTCAACGGCATCAACCACGGATAGGGGTGCCTCAAAGGCGAGCACCCACCACGTCGTCTGATCTACCTCCCCGCTTTCAGGAATTCCTCTGCGCTCCTGGAGTCTCCGGATGGTTGCTCGTGTCTTGGCTCCGAATATCCCGTCAATAGCGATCTCGCGTTCTCCCATCTCGTCGAACAAGAGAGCTTGGACCAAAGCTACCGTAGGAAGTCGATCTCCTAGCCTCACGGTCACGTACATGGCGACGAACTATGGCCAGTGCTGTGGCACCTTGTCAACCGAACGGACCATGACCACCATGGCCATCGTCGGGCTTGACCTGCCGGGTCTGTTGCCACCCCTGGTTGCGCAGACAGAACAGGTCGTGATTTAGTGGCTACCATGAAGGCGAGATGCGGGGTGAAAGTCTTGGGGCTCCTGACGGCGTTGCTCTTCCTGCCAGCGTTGGCCGGCTCTGGGCTGGCGCACCATAGAGCTCATCCCGTCGCCAATTTGCGCGTTGCGGCCCGAGCCATCAACGCCCTGGGATGGGACATGCTGCGGGCCGCCTTCCCTACCAATAGCAATGCCGTGCTATCGCCGTATTCGATCCAGCTCGCATCGGTCATGCTCTATGCGGGATCCGAGGGCAAGACACGCAAGGAGATGGCGATGACTCTTCACTATGGAGGTGGGGACTCGATGGTGCATGGCTCATTCGCCGACTTGAAAGACTCACTCGAAGAGATATCAGAGCACCGGCTCGTCACCTGGTCGGTGAGCAATCGGCTGTATGTGCAGAGGGAGTATTCCTTGCGCCACGCATTTCTTGAGCTGCTGAGGAATTTCTACCGAGCCCCGGTGGTCGCGGTCGATTTTGCAGGGGACTCTGACCAGCTTGCGCAAGAGATCAATGGTTGGATTGGCGAGGAGACTCAACACCGAATTACCAACCTGATAGCACCGGGAACCTTCGATCACGAGAGTCGGGTTGCGATCGTGAATGCGGTCTACCTCAAGGCCTCTTGGCAGATACCATTCCCTGAGAGTGAAACCCTTCCTCGGCCGTTCCTGGTTCGCGGTGAGGAGGAGGCAGGTGTGCCGACGATGACCATGGTCAAAAGGTTCGGCTACGCCAAACGCCAGAGGTTTACCATCGTCGGGATCCCCTACTCGTGCTGCGCGCTGCAATTCCTCATCGTCTTGCCCCAGAAGGGAGTTTCCCTAGCCGAGCTGGAAGCGACCCTCTCGGTCGCCGACTTCGCCCAGCTTGGGCAGTCTCTCAAGGCGGCACCGCTGAATCTGTATCTGCCGAAATTCAGGCTCGAGCCACCTGCGCTGTCTCTCGGGGAGACGCTCTCGCGGCTGGGCATGAAATCCGCGTTCGGCGCCGCAGCCGACTTTCGACGCATGACGGCCAGCGGGAACCCATACGTATCGGCGTTTCTACACAAAGCCCTCCTGGCCATCGATGAGCGGGGCACCGAGGCCGCCGCCGCTGCCGAGTACCTCATACCGTTGTCGGGATTCCCCAAGATTGACGAGGTGCACGTGGATCGGCCGTTTCTGTTCGCCATCCAGCACATTCCCAGCGGTGCCTTCCTTTTCCTGGGTCGGGTGATCGATCCGCGGTAGGAGGGCTACGTTGCGCGCGCCGGTAGTCACCCCTGGCCGGGTGTCAGGCTATTGGGCCGGCATGGCTCTTGCCTACGATTTCGGGAAGCGAAATTCTGGTGACCGGGTTCCCCCGCAGTGCTACATTCTCGCGCGTCGAGCCAACAGGGGACGGCCCGGGCGCAGCCGCCCCACCAGCGAGGACGTGCGATGGGACTAAGACGCAACATTAGGAGAGGGTTCTATCCCGCGCGGGCCTTGCCCTCGGTCGACCGCAATCCAGGCGTCGTCCCGTGAGCTCCCGGATCCTTGTGCAGCCCGTTACCAAGACGCTCGTAGGAAAGAAGTCACATGGAAGTCAACAGCGCTGTGATCACCGTAGGCAATCTGGCCGAGCACGAGCTCCAACTGCACTGGATGTCGGGCGAAGAGAATCTGGGCGGAGATCTGGGCGGCATGTTCGTCTACCACCTGGAGGTGGCGAGCAAAGAGCGAGATATCGCGCCCAAGGACGTGCTCGGCGAAAAGCTGTCAGTGAAGATTCTGCTGTCAGACTACGAGGAGCGCTACTTCAACGGGCATGTGACCACCTGGAGCTACCGCGGGACACGTGACGAGCGCGCCATCTACCACGTGACCCTTCGCCCCTGGTTGTGGATGCTCAACTTCATCTCCGACTGCCGGGTCTTCAACAAGAAGTCGGCGCTCGATATCGTCAAGAGCATCTTCAGCAAATATGCGGTGGCCGACTTCGACCTCGGCGCGGTCATGGCCAGCGACTATCCCCCTTACGAATACCTGGTTCAGTACCGGGAAACCGACTTCAACCTGGTCTGCCGGCTGCTGCAACACGAAGGGATCTACTTCTTCTTCTCGCACGGAGCCCAGAACCACACTCTCACCCTGGCCGACGGACCCGGCGCCCATTCCACCTCACCCGGGTACGAAATCATCCCTTACCGGCCACCCACCACCAACGCCAAGCAGATGGAGGCGCACTTTGACCGTTGTTCGTTCGGCCAGGGCATTCTGGCCAAGAGCTACCGGCACACGGATTACGACTTTCAGAAGGCCAATCGGGGACCAGCTAATGCCGCCCTGCTCAGCTTTGGTAATTCCCTCGAGCAGGAGGAGCTCTATCGCTTTGGCGAGACCTTCGAATACCCCGGGCAGTACCTCACTTACGATCGGGGCAAGGTTCTCGCCTCGGTCCGGCTCGACGAGGCATATCCACCGTCCCAGATGATCGAAGCCGATGGCAATCCCTTGGGCCTGGGCATAGGCGACGTGTTCACCCTGCCCAACCCGCCTTGGGACAACCAGTCGGCCAAGTTCATGGTGGTGAGCGCCCACTACGACCTGCGCGTTCCCGACCAGCGTTCCACGGCGGGCGAAGATAGCGAGCAGCCCTACCATGCGCACTACACGCTGATCCCGGACCAGGCCCAGTATCGGCCCCGGCGGACGGCGAAGAAGCCAATCGTTCATGGTCCCCAGACGGCGGTGGTGGTGGGACAGGTGAAGACTGCCTACCCCGACCCCGAGGAGATCGAGACTGACTCCTACGGCCGGGTGCGGGTTCGCTTCCATTGGGAGAGGATCGGCGACCAACATCCTGACATCCGGGGCAAGAAGGCTGCTGGCGGCCAGCAGGACGAGTTCAGCCAAGAGGAGAGCGACACCTGTTACGTTCGGGTGGCGCAAGCGTGGGCCGGCAACCGATGGGGATCGATGTTCATCCCGCGCATCGGCCAGGAGGTCGTGGTGGAATTCCTCGAGGGCGACCCCGATCGTCCTCTCATCACGGGCAGCGTCTACAACAATGTCAACATGCCCCCCTATGATCTGCCCAAGCACATGACCCAGTCGGGCATCAAGAGCCGCAGCACCAAAGGTGGCAATTTCGACAACTTCAACGAGATTCGCTTCGAGGACCTCAAGGGTAAGGAGGAGCTGCATGTCCAGGCGGAAAAGGACATGTCGACACTGGTAAAGCACAACCAGTCGACGTCCGTGGGAGCAGATCGCAGCGTCAGCGTGGGCGGAAACCACTCGGTGAGCGTGACGGGTACCCAGACCACCACGGTGACCAAGAAGGAAACCCAGACCTACAAGGCCGAGCGCGAGATGAAGGTGACCGGCACCAACCTGGACGAGATCACGGGTGCCCATACCGGGAAGTACCACGCCGGGCGGACCGAGACCGTCGAGAAGGGTGACACCCTCGAGGTCATGGGCTCCAACAAGACGGTCACCGTGCACGGCGAGTACAACAACGTCGCCGACACCCAGTACCAGGTGACCAACGGCAGCAACGTCATCCTCATGAAGGGCAGCGACATCGTGGTGAACAACAGCGGCTGCGAGATCATGCTCTCGGGCAGCGACACCACGGTCACCGCGAAGGCTTCGGTCACCATAAAGTGCGGCTCGGCCAGCCTCTCGATGAAGAGCGATGGCACCATCGAGATCACCGGTGTGAAGGTCAAGGTCGGCAATGCCAACAACAACGCCGCCTTCGAGCCCGCGGGGACGACCATCAACGGCGTGAAGATCACCTCCGCATCGGTGGGGATGCACGAGATCAGCGGAGCGCTCATCAAAGTCGGCTAGCATGCGCAAGCTGTTCGAGGACATGCGCGGCCGGCTGGAAGCGTTTCTGGGTCAGCGCCGAGCAGTTCTGCTGGTGGTACGCGCCGGTCCGGCTGAGTTCTTGCCCCTGGTTTCGTGCCTGGATGGCATAGAGCAGGAGTCTCCCGACGACTTCTGGCTGTTCCAGGAGCCATTCGAAAGCACGAGCAGATACGTCCAGGCGGTGGTCGAGTCCTTCCGCGTCCGCTACGCTGTGCTGGCTCCCGAGCTGCGCAAGGCAGGTCGCGAGGTTCTCCTCGAGCTGCCGTCCGAGGTAGGCCAATCGCATCGTCCGGTCGACCGACTTCGCAGCCTGCTGCTCTTCGCCCGCTCCCTGATTGACGACCTGGAGGTTTCGCACCTGGTGGTGGGGCTCTTGCCGAGCAAGATCGCTCAGCCCCAGGAATTTGCCGAGCTCGTCCTGGCCTTGGCTGCTCACGAGATGCCACGACCGTGGTGCCACCATATGCGCATCGTGGTGCGCGAGGAATCCCAGCAGGCACCCCTCTCCCGGGCTCGTCGGACCACATCGGCAGTTGAGTTCTATGCCCCGGATATGGGACAGCAGGCGGTTCAGGCGTCCCTCGAAGACGAAGCCTACAACTCCACCTTGCCGCTGCCCCAGCGCATGCAGGCGTTGCTACTGCTGGCGGGCATGGACCTGGCCTACCAGCGCTTCCCAGAGGCCGCGCAGAAGTACGCCTTGCTCGCCCGGTACCACGGGGCGCTGGGGCCGAAGCCGCTGCATGCCCTGAGCCTCAACGGCATTGGCGAGGTGTTCGACCGCTCGG
This sequence comes from uncultured delta proteobacterium, assembly GCA_963849735.1. Taxonomy (GTDB): domain Bacteria; phylum Myxococcota_A; class Polyangia; order Fen-1088; family Fen-1088; genus Fen-1118. The sequence continues at coordinate 2,610 of CAWKJE010000026.1, read as the reverse complement.
GCAACAAGAAGGAGGCCAAACGCTACTACGAACTGGCCCTGATTCCCGCCGTTGCGGCCGAGGACCCCGCCTCGCTGATAAATATTACGGGCAACCTGGGCAACCTCCACCGGCTGAGCGGCAACTGGCGCGAGGCCTCGGGATACTACGATGGGCTCGCCCTGCTGGCCCAGGCCGTCGGCAACGACGAGCTGCGCCTGCGCAGCCTCGAGCAGATGGGCTTTTGCAGGCACAAGCTGGGTGACGTCAAGGGCGCCTGGGAGAGCTGGAACGCCGGCGTGACTCTGGCTCGCGAGGCCGCATCCAAGGAGCACTTGCTCGATTGTCTCGAGCGCGTCCATGGTCTCTACAAGGAGGCAAACCTCTCGGCCCGGCGCAAGGAGATCGAGCCCGAAATCGCCGAGCTGCGCCGGCAAGGTGTGAGGCCCTATCCCGCATGACTGACCACGCCAGCTCGGGATTGACGGCGCTCAGCCAAACCGTGGAGTCGACCATCAAGTCGACCACCGACTCGGTCAGCGCGGCGGTCGAAGCGGTCAAGGACCCGCAAGCGGTCCTCAAAGATCCCATCGGGGCGGTCAAGAAGGTGTCGGGCGTTATCGCCGCGGTAAAGGGTCTGCCCGAGCAAATGTACAACAACCTGGTCGAGACGGGCGTCGCCGTTGCCACCAATGCCATTGCGGCGATTCTGCCGTCCTTCCCGGCGGCCCACCTTGGCTCGCTCTACGTTGGTGCGCCCCACGCGCATGCCCATCCGCCGAGCCTGATCCCGCCGGCCCCACCGGTGCCCTTGCCCAGCATGGGCGCCATCACACTGGGTACCTGTGTGCGAGTTCTGGTGGGCGGAATGCCCGCAGCCCGAGTAGGCGATCTGGGCATGGCGCCCACCTGCGGTGGCCTGGCGCCGTACTTCGTGGTTTTCCTCGGGTCATCCAAGGTTTTCTTCGGAGGGGCGCGGGCGGCCCGCATGACGGATATGTGCACGGTATGCTCGCCCGGTGAGCCGCGCAGCCCCATGGGCGCGCTCGCCCTAGTGAGCGCCGGCGTTGAACTGGCGCAAGGACTGGAGGGAGCGGCCGAGACCGCGGCCAGCGACGCCGAGGGGGCCGCCGCCCTGGGCGCGGCCCAGGCTTTGGGCGCGGCCATGACCGCCGCCCAGACGGCGGCCGACGCCATCGCTGCCGCGCTCAGCTCCATGATGGGCTCCGACCCCGCTATCCCACCCAAACTACCAGGCTTCGTGATGCTGGGCGCACCCACCGTGCTGGTCGCCGGCGTCCCGGTACCGTCGACCCAGGCCATCGCCAAGTGGCTGAAGAACAAGCTGAAGAAGCTGGGCGGCAAGCTCCGGCGGGGCAAGACCGCCACCAAGGCGGTCGGCGGAGACTGTGGCTGTCCGCCACCGCCGGCCGAGGCGGCGTCATGAGCGCTGGCCGCTGCAGCGATTTGCCCTGGACCGAAGGCCTGCGTCTGATTGGCGACCCCGTCGACGTGGTTACCGGGGCCCAAACATCAGTAGTCACGGATTTTCAGCTGCAGGGATTGCACATCCCGCTGGCGGGCGCCCGCCACTACGACAGCCGTCGCCACCAGGTTGACCGCGGCGTGGGACTTGGGTTCTGGTTCGCATTCGATATCGAGCTTCGCTTCGACCTCGACGGTCTGACCTTCGTTAGCGGCCAGGGTGACAGCATCGAGTTTTCGCTCCCTGCGGTCGATGGGGAACGCCTCATGCGTGGAGCCCACGAGCTCGAGCGCGTGAACTCCACCGTTTATCGCATCCATCCGCCGGGCGGCGAACCCAGCATAGAGTTTCGGTTCGACCGGGCTACCGCCGCACGCCCGATCTCGTTCTTCTACCAAGATGGCAGGCGCCCCAAGCTTCGCTTGCAGTATGAAAAGGGGCAGCTCAGCTCCATCCAGGTCGACGTCGCCAGACGAGTGGTCTTCGAATACGCCGGCACGCACCTCGCCGGCGCTGTGCTGCTGGAAGCTGGTAAAACGACCAAGCACCGTCTCGTTCGCTATGGTTACGATTCGCAAGGTCGCCTGATCGAGGTCGAAAACGCCTACGGTGGGGTCCTTAGCTACGAGTACAACCGGCTCGGTCGCGTGAGCCGGACCATTGATAGGCGCGGTTACAGCTTCTTCTTCGAATACGACAATGATGGGCGCTGCATCCATACCTGGGGCGAGGATGGCGTCGAGGACTACCGTCTGGAATTCAAGCCGTCCGAGCGCTTGACGGTCGTAACCCGCGGGGACGGACCGGTGACGAGCTACTACTACGACGACCAGAACGAGATCATCCAGATCATCGATCCGTGTGGTGGGCTTACAGCCTACGTCAAGGATGACAGCGGGCGGGTGGTCAAAGAGATCGATCCCAACGGTAACGAGAGCGAGATCCTCTACGACGAGCGGGGCCTCGTATATGGCAAGCGCGATCCGCTGGGTCATGTACGGCTACTGCCGGAGGACCCTTCTCCGCATCTCCTCTCCCATGAGCTTCCCGAGACGCCCGTCGAGTGGGAACAGGGTGAATGGCTGGGGCCCGTTGAGAAGATTCCCGACGACGTGCCCTTGGAACGTTGGCTTCCTCGCTGGGTA
>CAWKJE010000025.1:0-89500 GCA_963849735.1 uncultured delta proteobacterium | reverse complement strand
CGGAGATCTTCGGCGAAGAGTTCGCCACCGGCTATGCCAGCCTGGCTTGCGGCGATAATGCCGCAGACGAAACCGACTCCTAGGTTGGCCGTGCGCGGTCCCGGGGCACCCAGCACCATTGATTGAAATCTCTCCCGTCGCCATCGCTGCTGCGAGCCCCGTCGTCAGTGCTGTCACCGCGAAATTGCTTGACATATTTGCCCGAGCGACGGTTAATTGCCACGTCGTTTCACTAGCCATTTCCCCTAATCATGGCCATCGATCTCGAGTCAGTGTTGCAGCCAGTATCCGCGGAGGCCCCGTGTGGTGCTGATCTCGAGTACGATCTTGCCTTCCTCGAGCTCGAACGCTTGTCGGAGAGCAAGCCCGAGCGCCAGATGGGCAACACCATCGTTCCCGCGCAGGAGCCGGATTGGAAGGAGGTCGGGGATCGGGCGCTGGCCCTCCTGGGCAAGACCAAGGACCTGCGCGTCGCTGCCAAGCTGGCGCGTGCCCTGCTCTACACTGAGGCTTGGCTGGGCTTCGCCCAAAGTCTGGCGCTCGTGCGTGGCTTGGTGGAGAAGTTCTGGAATGGCCTCTATCCCAAGCTCGATCCAGCTGAGGGCAACGATCCCACTTTTCGCGTCAATATCCTCATGGGGCTGTGCGACCCGGCGACCTTCCTCGATCGCATCCGTGTCACGCCCATCGTCAGCTCGCGCAGCTTCGGGCGCTTCAGCCTGCGTGACATCGCCGTGGCGACGGGAGAAGTGCCCGCCCCGGCCGGTACGGAGCCCCCAGCCCTAGAGGCCATCGAGGGAGCATTCAGCGAGTGCCCCCTGGGAGAGCTGCAAGCGACGGCGCAGGCGCTAGGCTCGGCCATCGGCAGTCTCGAGGCCATCGAGGCGGTGGTGAGCGGCCACGTCGGGGCGGCAAGTGGTACCAACTTTGCCAAGCTAGTGGAGCTGTTGCGCTCGGGACAGAAGATTATGTCAGCCCAACTCCTTCGCCTGGGCGCTGGCGGGCCAGAGGCGGCCGGGGCAGCAGGGGGGGATACCGAGGCCGCGCTGGCGACCGCTAGCGTCGGGGTGGCTATGACCGGCGACGTCAGATCGCGCGAGGACGTCGTGCGCCTCCTAGACAAAATTTGCGCCTATTACGCCCGGGCGGAGCCCTCGAGCCCCATTCCGCTGCTGCTCCAACGCAGTAAGCGATTGGTATCGGCCAATTTTTTAGATATCGTACGGGACATCGCTCCCGATGGCCTTACCCAGGTGGAGAACCTGAGCGGCAAGGCAACTGACAAGAGCAGTTAGTCAGCAATCAGCAGAGGCAGGTGGATCATGGCAACCAGTTCGCAGAAGTTCATCCAAAGGAACCGCGCACCGCGCGTGCAGATCGAGTACGACGTGGAGCTCTACGGGGCCGAAAAGAAGGTCCAGCTGCCCTTCGTCATGGGGGTTATGTCGGACCTCTCTGGCAACCCGGCCGAGCCGCTGGCACCGGTGGCCGACCGCAAGTTCCTCGAGATCTCGGTCGACAATTTCGACGACCGGCTCAAGGGCATGAAGCCTCGCGTAGCGTTCCAGGTGCCTAACACCCTTACTGGCGAGGGCAATCTCAACGTGGACCTCACCTTCGAGAGCTTGGACGACTTCTCCCCCGCCGCCATTGCCCGCAAGGTGAGCGCCCTCAACCAACTCCTCGAGGCGCGCAACCAGCTGTCGAATCTGGTCACCTACATGGACGGCCGTACTGGTGCCGAGGATCTGATCGCAAAGCTGCTCAAGGATCCCACCCTGCTGCAGTCGCTGGCGGCCGCAGCCAAACCCGAGTCGACGCCACCTGGCGATGGCCAGACCGGATCGGGCCCCAAGTAACGAGGAATACCCATGGCTGAGACACAGAAAGAGGCCCAGGCGACTGCTACCACCGCGGAGGTGAGCGAGTTCGCCTCGTTGCTCAACCGAGAGTTCAAGCCCCAGACCGACAGCGCGAAGCAAGAAGTGGAGGCTGCGGTCCACACCCTGGCCCAGCAGGCCCTGGCCTCGAGCCGCCTGATCTCGACTGACGTCGTGCAGACCATCAACGCGATGATCGCCGAGATCGATCGCAAGATGAGCGAGCAGATCAACCGGATCATGCACCACGCGGACTTCCAGCAGCTCGAGGGCGCTTGGCGTGGCTTGCACTACCTGGTTAACAACAGCGAAACCGACGATCAGCTGAGAATCCGGGTGATGAACGTCTCGAAGAAGGATCTGCACAAGACGCTCAAGCGCTACAAGGGCGCCGCCTGGGACCAGAGCCCCATCTTCAAGAAACTCTACGAGGAGGAGTACGGCACGCTTGGCGGCGAGCCCTTCGGCTGCCTGGTGGGTGACTACTTCTTCGATCATAGCCCCATGGACGTGGAGCTCCTGGGCGAGATGTCCAAGATTTCCGCCGCCGCCCACGCCCCGTTCATCTCGGGAACGTCGCCTACCCTCTTCCAGATGGAGTCGTGGCAGGAGCTGGCCAATCCTCGCGATCTGACCAAGATCTTCTCCGTTCCGGAGTACGCCGGCTGGCGCTCGCTGCGCGAATCGGACGATGCCCGCTATCTCGGCCTGTGCATGCCGCGTTTCCTGGCCCGGCGGCCCTACGGCGCCAAGACCAACCCGGTCGAGGAGTTCAACTTCGAGGAAGACGCGGCCGGGCCAGACGCTAAGAAGTACGCCTGGGCCAACGCCGCTTACGCGATGGCGGTCAACATCAACCGCTCGTTCAAGTTGTACGGTTGGTGCTCGCGCATACGTGGCATCGAGTCGGGCGGCGCGGTGGAGGGACTGCCCACCCACGTCTTCCCCACCGACGACGGGGGAGTGGACATCAAGTGTCCGACCGAGATCGCCATCAGCGATCGGCGCGAGGCCGAGCTGGCCAAGAACGGCTTTATGCCGCTCGTGTACAAGAAGAACTCTGACTTTGCCGCCTTCGTCGGCGCTCAGTCTCTGCAAAAGCCAGCCGAATACGACGACCCGGATGCGACTTCCAATGCGGCCCTTGCCGCCCGCCTGCCCTACCTGTTCGCCACCTGCCGCTTTGCCCACTATCTCAAGTGCATCGTGCGCGACAAGATCGGATCCTTCCGCGAGGCCGCCGACATGCAGCGCTGGCTGCAGAACTGGATCATCCAGTACGTGGACGGCGACCCCGCCCACTCGGCCGAGGAGACCAAGGCGCGCAAGCCCCTGGCCGGGGCCGAGGTCGTGGTCGAGCCGGTCGAGGGCAACCCGGGCTACTACACCTCGAAGTTCTTCTTGCGACCGCATTACCAGCTGGAGGGACTCACCGTGTCGCTCCGCCTGGTGTCGAAGCTTCCGTCCGCCAAAGGCGCCTAACCGCAACCGTCACTATGACCAAGCGTTCAGAGTAGAAAAGGAGTTGAGACCATGTCTGTGAATATCGTTCTCAAGATCAAGGAAATTCCCGGGGAATCGTCGATAAAGGGACACGAGAAAGAAATCGACTGTCTGTCGTGGAGCTGGGGCATGACCCAGTCGTCCTCGGCTCACCTGGCCACCGGCGCCGGCACCGGGTCGGCCGACGTGCATGACCTCACCATAACCAAGTACGTCGATGTCGCGACTCCCAACTTGCACACCGCCTGCTTCAACGGATCCGATGTCGGTCCTTCGGTGCTCACCGCCATCAAGGTGGGCGGAAAATCCGGCAACATCGACTACGTCAAGATCTCGATGTCGAAGCCCGTCATCATCTCGGCCATCAGCGCGGGCGAGCGCGAGGTGGTCGATGGCAAGCCCACCGATCGCTTCACCGAGAAGGTGAGCCTGAGCTTCGCCACGGTGAATTTCGAGTACACCGGGCAGAAAGAGGATCAGTCGAAGGGTGCCAGCGTATCCTCGGGCGACCTGCAAATCGCAAAGAAGGGTTGATAGCACGGCTCCCGAGCTTCGCCCTGCTGACATGGAGGCCCGCGTCCCGGGCCCGCTTCCCGGCCCACCAGTGTCCGCAGGTGGGCCGTGGAGCGCAGGGATGACCGGGAAGTGGAGACTCAGGGGGTGGGAGGCGCACCCATGGTGCTGGGAACCCGCAAGGGGTTCCCACCCCCCCGCTCTGGCTCCGTCACTCCGCTCCTCCGTGTCAATTCCACCTGAGCTAACTTTCCATGCTGGCCGCTCCTATCTCCACCGGCGGCCGGCGATGCATAGCGTCGGTAACCTGTAGCCTGTATGGCTTGCAGCCTGGGGAGGTCATCTTTATGAGCACCGTCGAGGAAGACGTCCGCGCAGGCAGGCTAGAGCAAGCGCTCGCCAGCTTGGAATCGGCCATTCGCAAGGCACCCGCCGAGCCCAAGCTGCGCGTCTTGCTCTTTCAGATTTTCGCCCTGATGGGCAAGTGGGACCGGGCTATGACCCAGCTCCAGGTGCTCGGCGATATGGACGCCAAGACGCGCTCCATGGTGGAGACTTACCGATCCGTCTTGCTCTGCGAGCGGCTGCGCACCGACGTCTTTGCCGGCAAGCGGACGCCACTCCTGTTCGGTGAGCCCGCGCGTTGGGCGGCCTTGCTCGTGCAGGCGCTGAATCTCAGCGCTAGTGGACACCCACAAGAGGCCGGCGCGCTGCGCGCCGAGGCCTTCGCCGAAGCCCCGACCTCGGCGGGAAAGATCGATGGGCAAGGCTTCGCCTGGCTGGCCGACGCCGACGGGCGGCTGGGACCGGTGCTGGAAGCCATCATCGACGGCAAGTATTATTGGGTGCCCTTCTGCAACCTGCGCTCGCTCGCCATCGAGAAGCCCTCCGACTTACGCGATCTGGCCTGGGTGCCGGCGTCCTTGACCTTCAGCAATGGTGGGCAAGTCGTGGCCTTTATCCCCACCCGCTATCCCGGCTCGGAGGCGAGCTCCGACCCTGCTCTGCGCATGGCCCGCAAGACGGAGTGGCAAGAAGGCGCGGACGGCAGCAGCGCCGGTGTGGGCCAGCGCATGCTGACCACCGATCAGGGCGACTATCCCCTGCTCGAGATCCGCGCCATCGAGCTCGACCCGCCCGCGGCGGTCGGGGTAACGGCTCCGGCCCATGGCTGACCTCACCCAGAAGGATCGTCTCCAACCCTCGCTCCTGGATCGGCTCACCGACAACGATCCCGAGCGCCGGCAAGAGTCGCGTGAGGCGCGCGTGCTCTCGCCCGCCAGGCTGCGCGACTCGGTCCGCCGCGATCTGGCCTGGCTGTTCAACAGCACCCATCTGCAAGCCATGCAAGACTTGACCGACTACCCGCTGGTCGCGGCTTCCGTCCTCAATTTCGGCATGCCCGACATGGCGGGACGCACGGTATCGGGCGTGAACAGCGGGATCCTGGAAAAGGCCATCCGCGAGGCCATAATCGCCTTCGAGCCCCGGCTGGTGGCCGACACCTTGGTCGTCCACCTGGTCACCAACGACAAACGCATGAATCACAACGCCATGACCTTCGACATCGAAGCCGAGCTATGGGCGCAGCCTTTGCCGTTGCGTCTCTTCTTGCGCACCGCCGTGGATCTGGAGAGCGGGGTGATCGACGTACGTGATCTCGGCAGCAGCAAGGGCACCTGATGGATCCTCGACTGCTCACCTATTACAATCGCGAGCTGCAATACATTCGCGAGGCCGGGCAGGAGTTCGCCAAGGAGTTCCCCAAGATCGCCGGCCGACTGGGCATCGAGACCCTCGAATGCACCGACCCCTACGTGGAGCGGTTACTGGAATCGTTTGCCTTTCTTACCGCGCGCGTCCAGCTCAAGCTCGACGCCGAGTTTCCCCGCTTCACCCAGCATCTCCTGCAGATGGTGTACCCCCACTATCTCGCCCCTACCCCATCGCTGGCCGTGGTCCAGCTCACCCCCAGCCCCACCGAGGGCTCGCTAGCCGATGGCTTTTGCGTTCCCCGCGGCACCTCCATGCGCACCATCGCCAACCAGGGTGACCTGACCCCGTGCGAATATCGCAGCGCCCATCCGGTGACACTCTGGCCCATCAGCGTGGCCGGCGCCGAATACACTTCCTTCCTGGGCGATCTGGGCACGCTGCGGCTTCCGGGCAAGGCCAAAGCCGCTCTGCGCTTGCGCCTGCAAACCACGGGCGGGCTGCTCTTCGAGCAGCTCGCCTTGGACGAGCTTCCCCTGTTCTTGCTGGGAAACGACGAGATCGCCTTCCGCATCTACGAGCTCATGCTCGGCCACACCCTGGCCCTGGTCGTTCGCCCCGGGGGGAGCGCAGCTGGGAGCGAGGTGGTGACCGACAACCCGGTCAGACCCATGGGCTTCGAGGACGAGGAGGCCTTGCTGCCCTACGGGCCGCGGTCCTTTCAAGGTTACCGCCTGCTGCAAGAATATTTCGCCTTTCCCAGCCGCTTCTTGTTCGCCAATTTGACGGGTCTGCGTGGCCCCGTCCGCCGCTGCCCGGCACGTGAGCTCGAGATCGTGGTCGTGCTCGACGCCCAGGACGCCCGACTGGAAAAGGCGGTGGGCGCGGGACAATTTGCGCTCTTTTGCACTCCGGCCGTCAATCTCTTCCCCAAGCGCACCGACCGGGTGCAGATGACCGAAGCGGATAATGAATATCACGTCGTCCCCGATCGGGCTCGGCCGATGGACTTCGAAATCCACACCGTTACCGAGGTGAGGGCCTTCTCGGCCAACAATGAGCGCAGCCAGGAATTCTTCCCGTTTTACGCGATGCACGATCGATCGGGCGCGGAAGGGGCCGCCTATTACACCATCGCGCGCGAGCCGCGCGTGCTGTCGGCCCGCCAGCACAGCCTGGGTACGCGCTCGAGCTACGTGGGCAGTGAAGTCTTCATAGCGATCGTCGACGCGAACCAGGCCCCGGTTCGGCCCGAGCTCAAGCAGCTCTCCCTCGACACGTTGTGCACCAACCGCGATCTCACCATGCACATCCCCGTCGGCCAATTGCCCAGCGATTTCCTGCTCGCAACCGGGGCCCCGGTAGCCACGGTGCGCGCGGTGGCCGGGCCGACCCCGCCCCGCCCATCTCATGCCCACGGCGATCCGACCTGGCGTCTGATCAGCCATCTGGCCCTCAACTACCTGTCCATCACCGATGAGCGCGACGGTGGTGGTGCCTCGGCGCTGCGCGAGCTGCTCTCTCTCTACGGGGACGGCAGTGATCCCATCATACGCAGGCAAATAGAGGGCGCGCGTTCAGTGGCGTCACGCTCGGTGACCCGTCGCCTGCCTGTCGCGGGACCGGTAGCCTTTGGGCGCGGACTGGAGGTTACCCTCACCCTCGACGAGGCCGCTTTCGAAGGTGTGGGGATCTTTCTCCTGGGCTCGGTGCTGGAACGCTTCTTCGCGAAGTACGTCTCGATCAACTCCTTCTCCGAGACCATTCTCCGCAGCATCCAGCGCAAGGAGGTCGCGCGATGGCCAGCGAGACTAGGCCGGCGCCCGATACTGTAGCGAGCGCCGCTCCTCCGCTCACGCCCGAGGAACAGCTTGCTCTCGGCCACCTCGTGCACGAGGTGGCCGCCGCCCCCTATCGTTACGACTTCTTCGCGCTATTGCGTCGCATCGAATGCCTTTGTCGCCACCGCCTCCGCCTCGGGCAGGCGACCCGCCCGGTCGATGAGCCCATACGGATGGGCCAGGAGCCTACCCTGGCCTTCCCCCCTTCCACTCTGGCCTACGCCGAGGAGGCCAGCGGCGAGCATCCGGCCCGCATTGGCGTGCTTTTCCTCGGCATGCTCGGTCCCAACGGCCCTTTGCCCCTGCATCTGACCGAGTATGCCCGCGACCGGGCCCGCAACGCCGGCGACCAAACCCTGGTGCGCTTTCTCAACCTCTTTCACCACCGCGTGCTCACCCTGTTCTACCGGGCATGGGCCAATGCCCAACCCACCATCTCCCTCGACCGTCCCGAGTCGGATCGCTTCGCGACCTACGTGGGAGCTTTGCTCGGCATCGGCTCGCCCGCTTTCCAAGACCGTGACGCCTTTCCCGACCACGCCAAGCGCTATTTCGCCGGCAGGCTTGCCGCGCAGACGCGCAACGCCGAAGGTCTGCGCGCCATGGTGGCCGAATACTTCCGCTTGCCGACCGATCTGGAAGAGTTGGTGGGCGAATGGACGCCGCTCCTCGAGCAGGAACGCTGGCGCATTTCGCGAACCTCCTCCGCGGGCCAGCTCGGCCTCAGCACCATCCTCGGCGCGCGCGCCTGGCAACGTCAGACCAAGTTCCGTCTGGTCTTCGGGCCGCTGGGGTGGGAGCAATTTCAGAGCATGCTCCCCGGCAGTCCCAGGCTAGGCCGCCTCATCGCCCTGGTTCGCAGCTACGTGGGCGGCGATGCCCTCGCCTGGGACGTTCGGCTTTTCCTCGACAAGCGGGTTAGCCAGCCCCTCCGTCTCGATGGCGTCACCCGCCTGGGCTGGACATCCTGGCTCGGCCACTGTCCTGAGGGTGAGGGCCGTGACGACCTCATCTTCACCCCACCCGGTCTGATATTTTAATGGGAACCCTGAAAGGGTTCCCAAACCCTCCCGCGCTCTGGCTCCGGCGGGCGAAGCCCGCCTTCGCCAACGCAATCGATGGGAACCCCCACGGGCCGGTGTCTTGGGGATAGCCGGTTCCCAAACCCTCCCGCGCTCTGGCTCCGGCGGGCGAAGCCCGCCTTCGCCAACGCGATCGATGGGAACCCCCACGGGCCGGTGTCTTGGGGATAGCCGGTTCCCAAACCCTCCCGCGCTCTGGCACCGTCGGGCAAAGCCCGCCGGTGCCGGCTACTTTGATGGGAACCCTGGCAGGGTTCCCAAACCCTCCCGCGCTCTGGCGCCGTCGGGCAAAGCCCGCCGGTGCCGGCTACTTTGATGGGAACCCTGGCAGGGTTCCCAAACCCTCCCGCGCTCTGGCGCCGTCGGGCAAAGCCCGCCGGTGCCTACGCGATCGATGGGAACCCACCCGGCCGGCGTCCTTGCGGGCGAGCGCAGCCCAGCTTAGCTGGGCGAAGCGAGGGGGGACCGGGGGACTGCGAGCGAGAGCGAGCCAGTCCCCCGTGAAATAGCTGGGCGAAGCGAGGGGGGACCGGGGGACTGCGAGCGAGAGCGAGCCAGTCCCCCGTGAAATAGCTGGGCGAAGCGAGGGGGGACCGGGGGACTGCGAGCGAGAGCGAGCCAGTCCCCCGTGAGATAGGCCGGCGTCCTCGCGGGCGAGCGCAGCCCAGCTTAGCTGGGCGAAGCGAGGGGGGACCGGGGGACTGCGAGCGAGAGCGAGCCAGTCCCCCGTAGGATAGATAGTTATTCGCCTCGGGCTAAGACACTCCGGTAATATCCGGGCCGTCCCTATCCACCGCAACGACTCGTAGGGTGGCCGGCCGGCCACAGGAGGAAGACTGACGATGTCCGAGATCTCACGTGTCGCGCTGTTCAGCAAGCTGAACAGCCTTGGCTACAAGGCCATCGAGAGTGCCACGGTTTTCTGCAAGCTACGTGGCAACCCCTACGTCGAGCTGGTGCACTGGCTCAATCAGATCCTGCAGCTGCCCGACTCCGACCTGCACCACATCGTGCGCGAATTTCAGATCGATCCTGCCCATCTCGCGCGCGACATGACCGCGGCACTCGACCGTTTGCCCCGGGGCGCCACCTCGATTTCCGACCTCTCCCCTCACATCGGCGACGCGGTGGAGCGGGGCTGGGTCTACGGCACCTTGATGTTTGGCGCCAGTCAGGTCCGCACCGGACATCTGATGGTGGGCATGCTGAAGACGCCAACGCTTCGCAACACCCTGACCGCGATTTCCAAGGAGGTGGAAAAGATCAAGGTCGAGGCTTTGACCGATGGCTTCGCCAAGATCGTGGCGCGCTCGCCCGAGGAGGCCTTGCAGACCAGCGATGGCTCGCAGGTAGGAGGGGGAGCAGCGCCGGGTGAGAGCAGCGAGGCCATCGCCCCTGCCGCCCTAGGCAAGCAGGAGGCCCTGAAGAGGTACTCGGTCGATCTGACGGAGCGGGCGCGAGCGGGCGAGATGGATCCGGTCGCGGGTCGTGACGAAGAGATCCGACAAATCGTCGACATCCTCATGCGCCGGCGCCAGAACAATCCCATCCTTACCGGCGAGGCCGGAGTGGGCAAGACCGCGGTGGTGGAGGGCTTCGCCCAGCGCATTGCCGCCGGCGACGTGCCCCCTCCCCTCAAGGACGTGACCCTGCGCTCGCTCGATATCGGGCTCTTGCAAGCCGGCGCCAGCATGAAAGGCGAGTTCGAGAATCGCCTGCGCCAGGTGATCGACGAGGTTCAGTCATCGCCCAAGCCCATCATCCTCTTCATCGACGAGGCCCACACCCTCATCGGCGCGGGCGGAGCAGCCGGCACTGGCGATGCGGCCAACCTGCTCAAGCCGGCCCTGGCCAGGGGCAAGCTGCGCACCATCGCCGCCACCACCTGGGCCGAATACAAAAAGCACATCGAGAAGGATCCGGCCCTCACCCGCCGCTTCCAGGTGGTACAGGTGCCGGAGCCCAGCGAGGCCAAGGCCTTGCTGATGATGCGTGGAGTCGCGTCTACCCTGGAGAAGCACCATCGCATCCAGATCCTGGACGAGGCGCTGGAGGCTGCGGTCAGCCTGTCCCATCGCTACATACCTGCCCGTCAGCTGCCCGACAAGGCGGTCAGCCTGCTCGACACCGCCTGCGCACGGGTGGCTATCAGTCACCACGCCGTTCCCGCCGAGGTGGAAGACAGTCGGCGGCGCATCCAGTCTCTCGAGATCGAGCGGGACATTATCGCTCGCGAAGAGGCCATCGGAGTGGCCGGCGCGGGCAAGCGCGCCGCCGAGGTCGCGGAAAAGCTGGTGGCCGAGCACCAGCGCCTGGCCGGCCTCGAGGAGCGCTGGACCACGGAAAAGCAATTGGTCGACCAGATCCTGGAGCTACGCCAGCAGCTGCGGACCCTCGCCGCTCCGTCCGATAAGCCCGACCCAACTCCGCCCGCTGTCCCGGCACCTCGCGCCATCCCGCCCGGGGAGCCAGGACCTTCGCTGCTCGCGGACCGCCCGCGGAACCTGGCCAAGCTGGCCGAGCTGCAGGACGAGTTGGCCAAGCTGCAAGGCGACGCGCCCCTCATCCTCCCCACCGCCGACCAGCAGGCCGTCGCCGCGGTGGTGGGTGATTGGACCGGCATACCGGTGGGCCGCATGGTGAAGAACGAGATTGAAACCGTGCTCAAGCTCGCCGACACCCTCGATCAACGAGTCATCGGTCAACGCCACGCCTTGGAGATGATAGCCAAGCGCATCCAGACCTCACGCGCCGGGATCGAAAACCCCAACAAGCCCATCGGCGTGTTCATGCTGGCCGGGCCTTCGGGCGTCGGCAAGACCGAGACCGCCCTCGCCCTGGCCGAGGCCATGTACGGCGGCGAGCAAAACGTCATCACCATCAACATGAGCGAGTTCCAGGAGGCCCACACCGTCTCTACGCTCAAGGGCTCACCCCCCGGCTACGTCGGCTACGGCGAGGGCGGCGTTCTGACCGAGGCCGTGCGTCGCCGCCCCTACAGCGTGGTCTTGCTCGACGAGGTGGAGAAAGCGCATCCCGACGTACACGAGATCTTTTTCCAGGTCTTCGACAAGGGCTGGATGGAAGACGGCGAGGGGCGCGTCATCGATTTCAAGAATACCCTCATCCTTCTCACCACTAACGTGGGCAGCGATCTCATCATGAACATGTGCAAAGATCCGGCACTGCTGCCCGAGCCAGACGGCATCGCCAAGGCCTTGCGCGAGCCATTGCTCAAGAGCTTCCCCGCAGCCCTGCTCGGACGCATGGTCACCATCCCCTACTACCCTCTGTCCGACGAGATGATCGGCAGCATCGCGCGCTTGCAGCTGGGACGCATCGCCAAGCGAATCAAGGAGAACCACAAGCTACCCTTCCGTTACGACGACGCAGTGGTCAAGTTGATCGTGAGCCGCTGCACCGAGCTAGAGAGTGGCGGACGCATGATCGACTCCATCCTGACCAATACCCTGCTCCCCGTGATCAGCCGAGAGCTGCTCACCCGCATGATGGAGGGCAAGGCGGTCACCCAGGTAGCCGCCACGGTTGCCGACGGAGAATTCCACTACGACTTCGATTAGCAGCCACGAGCGCCGGACGGTTTGACTCTCGTCGCTGCCAAGTCGTCCCGCGCCCAAGCTTACGGGCCGCCTATTTCGCCAGGTCGGGATGCTCGTCCCAAAAGGCCTGGCGGCTCTCGCGGGTAATCTCGACCCGGAACGGTCCAGGCTCGCTCAGGCGGGCCTGGCAGGCCAGGCGCGAGCTGGGCCGCACGTCGAAGGCGCCATCGAGACGGTCCTCCTCCTTGTCCTCGAGGGAAGAAAGCGCGGCCCGCCCCTGGCTGACGTAGACGTGGCAGGTCGAGCAGGCACATACCCCCCCACAGGCGGAGCCCAAAGGCGCGCCTGCCTGCTCGGCCGCTGCGCGAATAGTGGTCCCGATCGGAACGTCGACCTCCAGCCCGTCGGGCTCGAAGCGGACGCGCGCCGTCGGGGCCGCGCTCGTCGTGTCTGTCTTGGTCATCTGCGTCTCTCGCCCAGCCAGTCCAGTAGTAGGAACCGGTAGCCTGTTCGGTAGCCCGGAGCCGGTGTGGCCTCAGGGCCGCGCCACCTTCTTCTCCACCTCGGCCACCGCCTGCCCGCGCAGGTTCTCTGCCAGCGCCGCGTTCATGCGTCGGCGCGCGAACTCCTTGCTCACCTCGTCGAGAGCCTGCACCGCAGCGCGAATGGTCAGGTAATCGCTACCCGAGCTCGCTCGCACCACGTCAGCCATGGCAGCCTCGATAGCTGCACCCTCGCCCGCGGCCAGCAGGTCGGCCGAGCTGGTCAGCGCGGCGCGGGTAGCGCCGAGCATGCGATTTGCCTCGACCCGCTCAACCTCGAGCAGACGCGCGCCCATGTCGGATTCGGCGTGCTCGAACGAATCACGAATCATGCGCTCGACCTCGTCGTCACTCAGCCCATAGCTCGGCTGCACACGCAGGGAAGCCTCCTGGCCGGTATTCTCCTCGCGCGCGGCCACGCTGAGAATACCATCGGCGTCCACGGTGAAAGTGACCTTGAGGCGAGCTCTCCCCGCGGTCATGGGTGGAATGCCGCCCAGCGCAAAACGCGCCAGTGAGCGGCAGTCGGCGACCAGCTCGCGCTCGCCCTGCACCACGTGCAGGTCGAAGCCGGTCTGCTGGTCAGCGTAAGTGGTGAAGGTCTGCACCGCACCACACGGCACCGTGGTATTGCGCTGGATCAGCTTCTCCACCACCCCCCCCATCATTTCTAGGCCGAGCGAGAGCGGCACCACGTCCATGAGCACCACATCGCTGCGTTCACCTCGGTTCAGCAGATCGGCCTGGACCGCCGCCCCCAGCGCCACCACCTGGTCGGGGTCGAGATCGGTGAGCGGCTCGCGCCCGAATAGCTCGGCCACGCAGCGCCGGACCACCGGCATTCGCGTGGCTCCGCCCACTAGGATCACCCCCGCGAGCGCGGCGGGGTCGATCCCGGCATCGGTGAGCGCCCGCGCCACCGGCGGACGGCAGCGATCCAGGATAGGCGCGACGAGTTTCTCGCAGAGCTCGCGGGTGAGGTCAATCTCTACCCGCCGGCCGTCGGGTAGCTCGAGGGTAGCCGTAGTCCGGTCGGACGCGGTCACCGCCTCCTTGGCCGCGCGGGCACTGCCCAGCGCGGCCTGCATGAGCGCCGGGTCCCCGCCCCCATCCTCGGGCAGGCCGAGCCGACCGAGCAAGTGAGCGGCGATGGCGCGGTCGAAGTCGTCGCCACCCAAAGCGCAGTCGCCTCCGGTCGCCTTGACCTCGAACACGCCACCTTCTAGCTTCAATATGGAAATGTCGAAGGTTCCCCCGCCCAGGTCGAAGACCGCGAAGGTACCTTCGGCCCGCCGGTCGAGCCCATAGGCTAGTGCCGCCGCGGTAGGCTCGTTGACCAGGCGCATAACCTCGAGCCCGGCCAGCCGGCCAGCATCGCGCGTCGCCTGGCGCTGTCCATCGTCGAAGTAGGCTGGCACCGTTATCACCGCGCCGTCGAGCTGGCCCCCCAGCTCGGCCTCGGCCCGCGCCTTGAGCACCCGCAAGATCTCTGCCGAGACTTCGATGGGCGTTACAAGACGCTGGCCTCCCGCCACCCTGAAGCGAACCACTCCGTCCCCCCCAAGCCCATCACCTTCGCCACCGGGAGCGATGGTGTACGGCATAAGCTTGCGCTTGGCCTCGGCGTCACCGGGACCCCGGCCCATGAAGCGCTTGACCGAGGCAATGGTGTCCCGCGGCGAAGTCAAGGCGAGACTTTGCGCCGCGCGCCCGACCACCACTTGCCCATCCTGGCCATAGTGAACGACCGAAGGGACCAGCTCCTCGCCTTGGCCCAGGCACACCGGCCGCCCCGCCTGCACCGCCGCGACCAGGGAATTGGTGGTGCCCAAGTCGATGCCGACAGCGCGGCCCTTGCAGACTTTCTTGGCTAGCGATTGACCGGGCTCGGCAATGGAAAACAATGCCTCAACCGGCATGGGGAACCTCCGCCGAACCCGCCGCCAGGGATTCGCAGGCACGAGCCGCATCGTCGAGGAAACGCCGGTAGTAGCGCACACTGACCAGCCGAGCGGCAACACCAGCCAGGTCGGGAGGCGAGGCCATAAAGCCCTTGCCTACCTCAGCCATCACCGCGTCGAGACGGGCACGCACCTTCGCCACCAGAGCCACCACCTCGCGCCGGTCCTGCTGGCCCACCGCCAAGGCTAGCGCCTCACGCAACTCGAGGACCTCGATGAGCAACACCTGGGGCACCGGCAAGGTCGTATGACCGCCATTGCTGTCTCTGCTGCCCGTTCCTACCGCCTCGCCGACATGTACACCGCGGAGCAAGAGCAGATATTCCGCTCGCCGGACCGGATCACTGAGGGTGCGCCATGCCTCGTTGAGCTGAACTGACCGTTCGAGTGAGGCGCGCCGTGCCCGCGCGTCGGCGCGGGCGTAGCGATCAGGGTGTAGCAGCTTCGTCCGCTCTTTGTAACGGTGCTCGGCCTCGGCCAGATCGAGATCGAATGCCGGCGCCAGGCCCAGCACCGCGAAGTAGTCCGCCTTGGCATCGACGGGTTGGACGGCTCCGCAGGCCGAGCACGCTATGCCATCACCGGCAGCCTTCTGGCAGGACCAGCAGATCATGTGGCTTCAGAACTGGACGCTCTCGCCGCAGCTGCAGGTCGACTTGACGTTGGGGTTAACCCACTTGAATCCGCTGGCCATGAGCGAAGTGGCGTAGTCGAGAGTCGAGCCGTCGAGAAAGGTGAAGCTCTTCGGATCTATGAAGACGTTCACCTGCCCGTGGTCGAACGACAGCACCCGGTCTTCCGGCCGAGCCTCGACGTCCGACCATTCGAAGAGGTAAGAGAATCCCGTGCAGCCGCCGCCGCGTATGCCGACGCGCAATCCCTTCGTGGGCAAACCTCGCTTGGCCGCCGCCGTCTTGATGGCGGCAACCGCCTTATCAGTGACTTGTATTGCCATGAGCCTCCTTTGCCTGGATCTTAGACCAGCTAAGCCGCGCCTTCCGCCTTTTGTTCCTGCTTTTTCCGGTAGTCGGCGATAGCACCTTTGATGGCATCTTCCGCCAGCACCGAGCAGTGGATCTTAACCGGCGGCAGGCTCAGCTCGGCCACTATTTGCGTGTTCTTGACCGTCATGGCCTGCTCGACCGTCATCCCTTTTATCCACTCGGTAGCCAGCGAGGAGGAGGCGATGGCCGAGCCACAACCGAAAGTCTTGAACTTCGCGTCCTCGATGATGCCATCTTTGCCCACCCTGATCTGCAGCTTCATCACGTCGCCGCAGGCCGGGGCCCCGACCAGCGCGGTGCCCACGTCGGGCGCGGAAGCGTCAAGGCTACCAATATTGCGGGGATTTTCGTAGTGGTCGATGACCTTGTTGCTGTATGCCATTTCCGGTTTTCCTGTGATTCCCTATGCCATTGTCGAAGTCGCTTTGCCCGTCAATCTTGTTCCGTGCTTGTTCCGTGCTTGTTCCGCGGCCGCGATCAGCGCCGTCAGCGTGGGCTCCAAGCCACGCTCTTGAGGTCAACTCCCGCCTGGGCCATCTCCCACAAAGGCGACATCTCCCGCAGCCGCTTCGCCTTCTCGGCCACCAGGTCGACCACGTAGTCGACTTCTTCTTCGGTGGTGAAGCGCCCCAGCCCGAAACGCAGCGAGGTGTGCGCCATCTCCTCGGGAACGCCCAAGGCGCGCAGCACGTAGGAGGGCTCGAGTGAGGCCGAGGTGCAAGCCGATCCAGACGAGACCGCCACGTCCTTGAGCGACATCATCATGGCTTCGCCTTCCACGAAGGCGAAGCTCATATTGAGATTACCAGGCAGACGGTGCTCGAGCGAGCCGTTCACCGCCGTGGTGGGGACACGCGCCTCGATGCCCTTGCGCAGGCGCTCGCGCAAGGCCAGCACCCGCTGGCCCTCCTCGCCCATCTCCAGGCGGCAGAGCTCGGCCGCCTTGGCAAAGCCCACGATACCCGGCACGTTCAATGTCCCCGAACGCATGCCACGTTCGTGACCTCCGCCATCGATGATGGGTACCAGGCGAACCCGGGGCTTGCGCCGGACGTAGAGGGCACCCATCCCCTTGGGCCCGTACATCTTGTGGGCCGAGAGCGAGACCAGGTCGGCCTGGCACTCGCTTACCGCGAAAGGAATTTTGCCCACGCCCTGCACGGCATCAATATGAAAAAATGCTCCGCCCGCCTTGACCACCCCGCCGATCTCGACCACGGGGTTCACGGTCCCGATCTCGTTGTTGGCCAGCATGATCGAGACCAGGACGGTCTTGTCGGTCATGGCGGCCGCCACTCGGGCCGGGCTCACTCGCCCGTCCGGCTCGACCGGCAAATAGGTCACGCGCCAGCCCTGCTTCTCCAGGCGCTTGCAAGTGTCGAGCACCGCCTTGTGCTCGGTCACCGCGGTTATGATGTGATCACCGCGCTCTCGGTAGAACTCCGCCACCCCCTTGATGGCCAGGTTGTCGGACTCGGTAGCGCCGGAAGTCCATACGATCTCCTTGGCCTGAGCTCCGATCAGCCTCGCCACCTCTTGCCGCGCCTCCTCCACGGCCTCTTCGGCCTTCCAGCCGAATACGTGCGAGCGGCTGGCGGCATTGCCGAACTGCTCGCCCAGATAGGGCAGCATGGCATCGAGGACGCGCGGATCCACCGGGGTGGTGGCGTGATAATCCATGTAGATGGGCAGCTTCAGGGTCATTGGTCGTGCTTCGCTATTCCGTCCACGAGCGGCGGGACTTCACCGTCGGAGCCATGGTTCTCACAGGTGCAACATTCGTCCTGGCCCTGCCGCGGACTGCACGAGCGGCAGCGTTCCAGATAGGCCAGGCTCTCTGCCAGCTCGTCGGCCAGGAGCGACAAACGTCCAATGGTGGCACGGGTTTCGCGCAACTTGTCGGAGAAAATCTCGCGCACCGTCGCCATGGCTTCCGGTGCCGTGGTGCTCTCTTCCCACACCCTGAGGAAGGCCTTGATCTCGGTGAGCGAGAAGCCCATGTCTTGCAGCTTCTGAATCCACTCGATGCGCTTCACACCATCGCCGGAGTACATCCGGAACCCACCCTTGGAACGGATGGGCGGCACGAGCAGACCGAGCTCCTCGTAGAGATGAATCGCTCGCACCGTCTTGCCGGTGCGCCGTGCCAAGTCGCCAACTTTTATGAGGGCCGGCTTGGCCGCCTCTATCTGGAAACTTGCGCTCGGGTTTACGCGGACCTTCATCGCTAACTCTGACTCTTACGCGTACGTATGAGTTATAGACATGGCGGCCCAATTCGTCAAGCCCCTTCGCAGGGAAAAACCACGTCCCACCGCCACCCACGCCTCGGTTGACCAGGCCATCTCAAGGTCCTCGGTGCGCTCGGTGGCAAGCGCGCATAAACAAGGCCCCAGCTCCAAGGACACCCTGGAGCCGGGGCCTCCCCCCCCATCCCACGCCACCTAAATTCCAGCGCCCGCGGGCTCGCGGGAAAGACCGGCAAGTTGGCCGCGTTGCCGCCTTAATGCGTCGTAATCTGCCTGGCCTGTGCAACCTGCATGCATACGTTGACCGCACCCGAGGACTGGCAGACGTAGGTCGGTGGGTGGGCGGAATTGGGACAAGACCCGGCAAAGTCTCCGCACGCCGCGGATGAGTCGTCTCTCAGGGTCGTCAGCTCGTCCACCGCGTCCGGGTTAACCCCATAATAGGAGCAGTCTTGGTACACCAGGCAGGGCATCGCCGCGGCGGGATCACACTGCTGCGCGAGGGCGAGCGCGTCTGCATATGCCGCTGCCTTTGCGGTGCAGTCGTCCACCGCTGCCGCTTCGTCGCTCACGTCATTACCAGCATCCACCGCATTTGCCTCTCCCTTCGCAGCATTGGCGGCCCAGATTGCATCGAGCGGGCTAGCAACGTCGGCCGCCCCAACGTCCGCGCCACCGTCGATGACACTGCCAACGTAGTCGACGGTATTGAGACACGCCGAGAGCACAACCACACCACAGCCGACAGCGCCCGTATTCAGTAGATATATCCATTCTCGCATAGCGGCCTCACCCGCCTGACTAAGTGCTCCGCCGTAACAATGTGGGCACGTTGGAAAACGCTACGGCTTTGCCCGTAACAATGTGGGCACGTCGTAAAACGCTACATTGATTTCGTGACAATGAACCGAATGGCCGACTCCTGCGCCCAATGCTGTCCGCCTCCCATCTAAACGAAGTCGCGCGGCTCCAGGGGGCTCCTCCAGGGGGCTCTGCAATGGTCGACTGCTGTGGCCTTGACATTCTCTCTCACTCTGAGCACCCTGCTCGACATGTGGGCTATCACTCCCGTGCGAGTGCTGCTCGTGGCGGCTCCGCTCGTTCACGTTGAGAGCCCGACCAATTGTCCCTCGGCGGAGGACATCGCGGAGCGCTTGCGGCCCCTGGTCCCGGATCGCCCCCGGGGCGATGGATCCGACGGTACGGCATTCATCGATGTCATCGGCGCCGATCCAAGCGGCACGACCGAAGGGGCCCTTCACGCGCATCTCCACCTGGTGGGCGGGGATGGCGACGAGCCTGGCAATCGCGACATAGTTTTGCCGAGCAACTGTCACGAGGCAGCCGCTATCGTGGCTTCGATCATAGCGGTCTGGCAGACCGAAGTATTCGCGACGCTAGACGCCCGGTCAGCGCCCGTCGCCTCTGCGGCGCGCCCGGTAGCCCCGTCCGGCTGGGTCATTGCGGCCGGGCCCAGCATGGGCGTAGCCCTGGTCGGAGGCGTCGCGCTTGCCGGACAGATTGACGGCTCAATCGGCCAATCTGGCTCAAGGCTGCAAGCACACCTCGGTGCAGGAAGCGAGACCCTGCGCACGCTCTCGCTCTACCCTGGCAAGGTCTACTGGCGGCAGACCACCTTCGAGGCCGGCATCCTCGTACGCACCCTGCATTCCGCCTGGCCCCTGTCAGCCGATGCCGGACTGTTACTGGGTTGGGCTACGCTCACGGGACGGGGCTATGCTCAGGACCGCCGGGAAGAATCGTTCGAGTATGGCGTCTGCGTGGCGGCGCGCTTGGCCCACAGCTTGGGGCGATTGACCACCTGGCTCGAGGGACGCGGGCTGGGCTGGGCCCAAGGCCAAAAAGCCGCCCTGATCGGCGCTGGCGCAACCGCCAGTCTCCCCCGGGTAGACATAATCGCGAGCCTGGGGATATCGGTGCCCTTCCCTAGGTGAATCGTGTTGACCCCGTTCAAACGTCATGCCGCGGCCATGCCTTCGGGGCCTGCGCCGATCCCAGTGCCCAGCGGGAACGCCAGCCTCCTCTCGTTCGCGGAGGTCTACCGCCAATGGGCCGATGCCATCGCTCGCTGGGCGCAGCGGCTCGGCGGAGCGCTGGTAGACGTGGACGACGTAGTACAGGAGGTTTTTCTGGTAGTCAGCCGCCATCTCGGCCGCTTTCGCGGCGACGATCAGCTCTCGCCGTGGCTGTTCGAGGTCACCCGGAAGATCACCGCCAATCATCGCCGGCGACACCGTTGGCGATGGTTGCCCGCGGCGGAGACGAGCGACCAGCACCCGTCTCCCTGCCGATCCCCGGAAGCTGATCTCGAACGACGCGAAGCCATTGGCCAACTATATGAGGCGCTGGACAGGCTGCCGGAAAAGTACCGAACGGTGATCGTGCTGTTCGAGATCGAGGGTCTGTCGACTCAGCAGATCGCCGAGCTGAGACAGCTCAAGCTTTCGACGGTCCGAGTTCAGCTCGGGCGGGCTCGCCAGAGCTTGCTCCGGCAGTATCGTTCGCGCAGGAAGGGTGAGTTGTGAGCTCTGCGGAGCGGGATCCCGTGCGCTGGCGGGACAGGACGGACCAGACCGACACGGCCGAACGCCGCATAGGCCATGCGGTGCGTTGTCTGCAGACCCAGCGGTTGCGACCACCCCCCTCGCGAGCCCGCGTGCTTGTCCGAGTCCGTTGCGCTGCTGCTCCGAAGCCGTGGTTCAAGCTGCTGCCCGCCACTGCATTCGTTATGGTACCCGCCACCGCATTCGTTCTGGGCATGGCGGTTTCGGCTTTCGCCGCTCGTCTCACGCTTCCGTCGACCTGGCTACCCTGGGTGCCGAGAGCGAAGCACTGGCCCGCGGCTCGCGTGGCCGCTGTATCAGCGCATCCGGCGCATCCGGCGCCGGCCCTCCCCCCCGGGCCCGTGGCTTCCTTCCCGGCCTTCGTCGTAGCGGAGGTCGGGACCGGGTCCGCCGCGCCTGTCATGACGGCGGGGAACGCTGACGGCCAGCGCAGGGGCCACAAGATGGCCGCATCCGCCTCGGGGAGTGCGCGCATTATGACGGCCTGGGCCCGCCATGATCGTAACAATCCGCAGTTGCCACCCGCTGGCGACAAGTCGCGCACGCCTCCGGCGGCATCCCTAGCGTCCCTGGCCTCCCCGGCCCCGACCCCTGCGCCGATTGCAGCCGCGCCAGCTGCGCCAATCATGCCGCCCGGGCCGGCCACGGCTGGCCCGGGCGAAGGGGTGCTCCCGCCGACCACGGCCAGCCCGAGCGTAGTGGCATCCTCGGCCCAGTCGTCGGTGGAGAGGGAGCTTGCGGGGGCTGCCCCTGCTCCCCCATCGAGTCGTACGTGGCCCAGACCTCCGCCCGCGCCCTCCCTCCGCCCATCCTCGCCGCCCAGCCAGAGCGGACTTGTTGCCGAAGACCGCTTCGCCGCGGCAGTCGCATCACTACGTGTCCGCCACGCACCCGAAGAGACTCTGCGTCTGCTCGACCGCTACGGCGATGATCTCGACCGGGACGGCTTGGCCCCCGAGGCGCTCACCCTCAGGGTGGAGGCCTTGCTCACGTTGGGCCGGCTCGCCGACGTCTTGCATCTTCTCGATCGCAGCTCTTCCGTCGCTCTCGCCAGCACCCGAGCTTTGCTGGTTACCCGGGGGCTGCTCCGCTCGGAGGCCCATCGCTGCCGCGAAGCCATCGGCGATTTCGACCTTGCCCTGACCCTGGCCAAGCGGGCCAGCCGGGAGGCCCTGATCGGACGCGCGCTTTGTCGCGGGCAGCTTGGCGATAACGAGGGACTGCAGGCCGACATCGCCCGTCTACAGAGAGAGTTCCCCCACCAGAGCTTGCCCAGCCCCCTGGCTAGGTAGTGAGGTAGGAGGCGGCGATCGCTCCGACGAGAACCGCCGCCCTCACCCCCGGTGCGAGCGCGTCAGCCGGCCCACCTCCCGGCTGGTATCGTTTTCATCAGTCGTTCCAGCTCAGGGATACCGAGGCATAGTTTCCTGAGCTCGATACCGAACCCGACGGCGAGCAGTTGCTGGCTCCGGGCGCAGGGGTGGCGATGGACCATCCCAGATAGGAAGCCGGCATCGGCCCATCCGTCACCACCATGTTGGCGGTTACGTTCTGGAAATTGATGCCCGAGGCAGGCATCTGCCCGCAGCTGTTCACGTAGTATGCCTGGAGCGCGCCAGCGTAGAGGGAGCCGGGAGGCCCGAAGAGCTGCCAGTAGTATCCATATTGCCCGGTCGAGGACACACTGCCCTCGCTCGCTTGCCCGGTGGCGTAGTCATAGGCGTAGACGAGCCACGACTGACACTCCCCGGTCTGGATGCTGCACCCGCTTCCCTGCAGGAGACCGTAGATCCAGTCCCCGGGCTCGACCGCAATCGCGGTGCTGTGCAAGATGTTCTGGTTCTCCACCCCGTAGCAACAATCCCAGGTGCCGGCTGTCCAGCCGTACCAATAGGTGAGCACCGCCTGGAGGAGGGTGTAGTCTTGCATGCCCAGGAAAAGGTAGATCAGACCGCCTGAGCTGGGCGGCGAGGATGGCACTTGCCACTGCGCCTGCAGAAGGCTGACCGCGGGCGCATCGCCGCCGTTCTCGGCATCGATGACCCAGCCAGAAATATTGGTCGCAGCGGACGCGGCTGTGGGCTTGCCTCCTGCCACCGCTGTTCCCGTCGGGGTGCTCGCGACCAGGACATCGCCGTTCTTGCGGTAGGCCGGGTAGGCGCACGGTGCCACCGTCCGGGCAGACCCGTCCTTGCCGTGAAGAGTTGCGGTGGCGGGGTCGTAGGTTTCTCCGCTCGCGGTCTCGATCACACAGGACGGGTGAAACCAGCCATTCGGGGTCGGTACGAAATCGGCGGGCACATTGCTAGGGCAACCCACCGCGGCCGAGCAGGCGGGCAACGGGGGCACGGCCGGCGTCGATCGGGCCAACAAGAGTTTCGTCTCCGCCGCAGAAGGCGGGCCTGCGGCTGGCGTCTGCCCTTGGGTGGACGCGGCCAGAGTTAACGAGGCGATAGCGCCCCCCGCCAGCACCCCCTGGATAATGACCTTCGGTATTCTCATGTTCTTCCTCCCGCAAGAGATCCGCGCAATCCCGGCGCCTATTGGGATATTCGAGTAGGGCGAGGTACGCCGGGTCGACGCTGTCTAGAGTTGTCGTGTCGTAGCGGACCTGCAGCACCCCCGCCACCAGCTCACTAACCTATACCGCGCTAGCGTCGCGAACGATAGTGAGGCGCCCGAGCACTGTCAATAGGGTCTTCCCCTGATCCCGATGGCGTCGATGGCTGCCACGAGATCGCGCCGCTGGACGGGCTTCTCCAGCACGCGCACGCGGCCGCCCGATCCGGGCAGCAAGCTGTCGAGGTCGCGCGGATCATTGCCGGTCAGGAAGATGAACCGCTCGGCCAAGAACGGCCGCGCGGCGGTAACCCGACGATAGAGCTCGATCCCGTCCACCTCGGGCATGTTGACGTCGCAGATTATGACATCAGGAGGGGGCTCGCACTCGATCAGGCGCCGCATGCCATCGCGGGGATCGCTGAAGGTGAGCACGTCGTGATGATCGGCCAACATGCGACGCATCGGCTGCAGGAGGGCGGTCTCGTCTTCGATTATGATTATGCTCGATCGATATGCGGGAGGCGGCCCGAACGACTCCGGCGCGGGTGTCAGCGCCGGATCGAGCATTGGCTGCGCCCCGCTCTCCGCCCGCCAAGCGTGCAAAGTGACCGTGGCCACCGTCCCGTGGCCGAGCTGGCTTTCCAGGGTGATGTTGCCCTCCATGGCCTTGACCAAATCGCGCGAGATCGCCAAGCCCAGACCGCTGCCGTGCCCGACCGCCTTGGTGGTGAAGAAGGGATCGAACACCCGCCGGAGATTTTCGGGCGCGATCCCGCAGCCGTTATCGCGAACCCGAATGAGCACCCGTTCGTCCTTATGTTCTACGTCAACCTCGATGCGCCCCTCGTTGCGTCCCGCCGAGAAGCTCTGGGTGCTGTTGAGGAGAAGGTTCAGCAATACCTGGCGAAGCTGATCATCGCTGCCCCGGGCCATGCGGTTGGGGCTGGAGTTGACCGTGACTACCGCCCTACCCCGAGCTTCGCGCTCGACCAGCGCCACCACCGAGCTGACCGCATCGTGCACGTCGACCGGCCCCAACTGCTGCCGGCCGGGATGTGAGAAGATGCGGAGCTGGCGCACCAGCCGTGCAATCCGGTCGAGACCGCGCCGGCACTCCTGAACTAGTTGGGCCAGATCGGGCAGCGCTGGCACCCGCTGGTCGGTCTTCCCCGCGCTCATCGCGGCCACCCAGGCTTCGACCAGCTCGAAGCTCGGCAGGATGAAGGCCAGCGGGTTGTTGATCTCGTGCGCAACGCTTGCCGTCAAAAGCCCGATGCTGGCCATCTTTTCCATTTGCACGAGCTGGTCGCGGGTTTCACCCAACCGGGTCAGCGCTGCCTCGAGCTCGCCGCGCTCCTCCCGCAAACGGGCGTTCGCCTCCTCGAGGGCTCGCGTCCGCTCGCGAACGCGATCTTCCAGCTCGCCGTTCAGACGCTCCAGCTCCTTGACCAGGCGCGAATTCTCGACCACCAGTTGCCGGTGCTGAATGGCGCGCACAATCGCCACTCGCAAAGGCTCGATGGCCTCGTCCTTGGCGATATAATCGAAGGCGCCACAGTGGATGGCGCGCAGGACATCGCTGGTGCGCGCCACGGAGGCCAGCATGATCACCGGCGTGTCGTCCGAGCGCACACGTAGGGTGGAGAGCATTTCCAACCCCGCCGCCTCGGCCATGTTGAGATCGGCCACGATTACGTCAAAGCGCTGTTCTCCTAGCCGGGCCAACGCGGTCTTGGCGCTTTCCGCAGTCTCCACCGCGAAGCCCCAGTCCGACATGAGGCCGCCCACGAAATCTCGCACCAGGGCACTGTCATCGACCAAGAGGACCCGCCCTACCCTGGCGGGCTTCGGCTCGACGCCCGCTGCCGCCGGCTCTGGGAAGGCGTCAGCCATGGAAGCCCTCCATTCGGTGATGGCGTGCCGCGCGGGATCGCCCGCGCGAGCCGCGAGAGGTCAGGGCAGCCACACGGCAGCACTGAGCGCATGAAGTTTTTCCGCGACCTTCCGATACCTCAGCCGATGCCCCGGCCGACGCTGACCACAAAGGTACCCCAATGGTGAGCCCGCTCAGCAACGCGCGGGCATTGGCAGCCTTGTCTGACGATGAACGCACCGACCTTGCCCGTTTCATGCGGGACAAGTGCTTCGAGGCCGGCGAGACGGTGTGCACGCGCGGCCAACACGGTAACACCATGCTCGTGGTGGCGCAAGGCACCCTGGCCGAGGTCGCAGCGGAAAAGGGTAATGGTTACGGCGAAGTTGGCCAGCTTGGCCAGATTGGCCAGCTCGGTCAGATTGGCGACGAGCTTGGCGGTCGGCTTGGTCTTTTGCCTCGTCTTTTGCCTCGTCTTTTGCCTCCTGGATCGGTGGTGGGCGAGATGTTCTGCATCGACCCCGGGCCCCGCCCCACGACGCTAATTGCCTGCCAGACCACCAGGGTGCTCGAGCTCTGCCGGGCTGACCTGACGCGGATCCGGCAAGAGAAGCCGCGCCTGGTGGCGGCCCTGATAAGCGCGGTCTTCGATGATCTGTGGCGCCGTCGGACGGCCTGCGCAAAGCACGCCATGTCCGGGCCCTCGTCGGACGCTTCGCCCGGTGCTTGGCCCGATGCTCGGCCAGGCGCTTTCGGCGCTCCGCCCGTCATTGTCAGGACGACAAGCTCATGAGAACCTGCGCCGCATGGCAGACGCGGCATTGACTTGTAGCTCGTGCGGGGCCCATCTGGACAGCGCAAGCCAGCGCTGTGCCTACTGCGGAGCGACCATCAACGCGCCGGAGGCAGCCGCGCGCAGCATGGCCGAGCGGGCCGAGACGACCTCTCAGAATCAGTGGCGTAAGAGCTGGACTTATACTGGGCTCTTCGTCGCCATTTCGCTTGGCCTGGCCTCTGCCCAGCAATGGCAGGCACGGCGCAGGGTCCAGCCGCGAGCAGATGACAGCATACGCCGGGCGGGAGCGGTCGCGCCCACCGCTGCTCGCCAAGACATCCGCCTGAGCAGCATGCTCGCACTGATCGCCGAGCCGGACGGTCGCAGCTCTGCCCTGTTCTTGGGCAGCACCGGTGGCACCGCATCCGAGTATCCCCTCGTGCTCCTCGACCTCGCGAGCGGAGCCCGGCGCTGGAAGAGCTTGCCCTATGACAATCTCCTACATGAAGGAGATGTGGTCCGAATCGGCGACAAGATCATCGTCGTTGACCACCTCCGCGTCACCGCCATCGCCCTGAGTGATGGCGGCGTGCTCTGGCAAGCCTCGTTGCTGGTGGAGGCCGAAGGCGGCCGGGACGGCCTGCGCGTGGCCGGGCAGCACATCGCCGTGCTTCTGCGCGACGGCACCACCCAGGTCCTCGACCTCGCCAGCGGCAGGACCGTGTGGGCGCACAAAGCGACGCCACCCCCGCGCGAGCTCGTGGGAGCGGGCGACTTGCTACTCCAGTTCGGCAACGTCGGGCGAGGACGACGGGCGAGACGGGAGATCGAGGTCGTAGATATCACCACCGGCGCCCTGGTCCATGGCCTCGTCCCGCGCTGCTCGACTCACTCCATCATTCCCGCCAACGAGCCGTCGCCCGGCGAGCCCCTCTTGCTCAGCCCCGATGGCCATGAGCTCTACCTCTTCTACGGGATCAACCGTGCTTGCGTCGAACGCTGGAACCTGCGCACCGGCGAGCTGGTATGGCAGATTAATAGGCAGGCCGACAAAACCCAGCTGGGAAAGCTGCGCGGCGATACCCGTCTGTTGCTCAGCGAAGATCGCATTTTTTATACCGCGGCGGACGAGGCGGTCTACGGTATCGACCGCGCGACCGGTGAGCTCCGCCAGGTGGTTGGCGATCATGATAGCCACCTGGTGCCCGAGCTCCGGCAGGACAACCTCCTGCTGGTAAGCGCCACCCCGGCCTGGGAGCAGCAAGACTGCAAGCGAGCCAAGAGCTGCTCGCTTTGGGCGGTGGACCTGGCCAAGGGAACCGTCCTGTGGCGCTACGCGCTCGTGGCCGCGCCTTCCTCCTCCCCGCAGTATGGCCGCTTTGCCGCCCGCTTCACGACCGGTGGGCTCGAGCTGGCCCAAGTCACCCTGGACAATCACCTCTTGCTGGATCGGTTGGCTCTGGCCACCGGAGTGAGCCAGGCGCAGAAGCGAGTCAAGCTTGATGCCAACCCTCATCTGCCGATCCAGATCCGGCACGTCGCCTACCAAGGCGACCTGGTCCAGGTGGAGACGGAGATCCCGCAGCGGTGGATGGGCGTCGACCCGCAAACCGGCTCCCTCCGCTATCGCATAGAGTAAAATTCGCCCACCGTGGAGTAAGATCCATCCATCCAGGAGGCCCACCATGTCCCGCCAGCTACGCTCCGTTATCCAGTGGGAAAACCCCACGCCAGAAGCGCTCTTTCAGCGCTGGACCGAAAACGGCGACGAGATCAAGAACGCATCAAAGCTCATCGTGGGACCCGGGCAGGGCTGCATCTTCGTGTACGAAGGCCGGGTCGAGGCGGTCTACACCGAGGAGGGCCTTTACCACCTGGCGACCGCCAATATTCCCTTCTTCACCACCCTGCGCAAATTCATGCAGGGCTTCAAGAGCGAGCACAAGGTGGGCATCTACTATTACCGCACCACCAGGCTGCTCAATCTCAAGTGGGGCACGGAATCCCTCATCAAGTACGAGGATCCGAAGTACAAGTTTCCCGTCGGCCTGCGCGCCTTCGGCAACTACTCCATGCGCATCACCGACGGCCGCGGCTTCTTCCAGCAGATCGTGGGCGGAGCCCCGTCCTTCAGCCTCGAGGATATCCGCGGGCCCATCAACGCCCGCCTCTTGCAACCGCTGACCGATTTCTTCGCCGAGTCCGGTTACAGCTACACCCAGATCGATCCGAATCGCGAAGAGATCGCGGCGGCCCTGACGCAGAAGCTGCGGGGCGAGCTCACCTTGCTCGGGTTCGCGCTCGAGGATTTCCGCATCGAGGGCACGAGCTTCGACGACGACACCATGCGCCGGATAAATCGCATCGCCGACCTTACCGCTGAGGCTCAGGCGGCCAGCGCGGCTGGGGTAACTTTCGCCCAGCTACAGCAACTCGCGGCCCTGCGCGAGGCCGCCCATAACCCCGGGGCCGGAGGGGTAGGCATGGCCATGGCCGTGGGCATGGGGATGGCGGGCGCCGTGGCCCCGGCGGGTGGCGCGGTCCTCTCCCCGTCCGCCCCCGGCGCCGAGGACGCGGCAGCCAAGCTGACCAAGCTGAAGCGGCTTTTCGAGCAAGAGCTGATAACGGCCGCCGAGTACGAGAGCAAGAAGAAAGAAATCCTGGCGCAGCTCTGAGCTAGGAATTCGCTGCGCCTCGTGCTAGCAAGCTTTGGGCACGTCGATTCCGGAGTAACTGCATATGGACACACTGACCCAGCTTGCCATCGACACTATTCGTCTGCTTTCGGTTGACGCCGTACAAAAGGCCAATGCTGGCCACCCTGGGCTTCCCATGGGCGCGGCCCCCATGGCTTACGTCCTCTGGCAACGTCACCTGCGCCACAACCCCAAGAATCCCAAGTGGCCCAACCGCGATCGCTTCGTGCTTTCTGCCGGCCATGGCTCGGCGCTGCTCTACTCGCTGTTGCACTTGACCGGTTACGACTTAGCGCTCGATGAGCTCAAGGCGTTCCGGCAATGGGGCTCGCGCACCCCTGGCCACCCCGAATCGTTCTGCACGCCAGGGGTCGAGACCACGACCGGGCCGCTCGGGCAGGGAGGCGCTAACTCGGTGGGCATGGCGATGACAGAGCGCTTCTTGGCTGCCCGCTACAACCGCCCAGGCCACACCATTGTCGACCACATGACCTACGCGCTGCTCGGCGACGGCGACATGATGGAGGGTATCACCCACGAAGCCGCCGCCCTGGCGGGCCATTGGCGTCTGGGTAAGCTGATCTGGCTCTACGACGACAACCAGGTGACGCTCGACGGCCCGGCCTCGCTGCACTTCAGCGAAGACGTGGGCAAGCGTTTCGAGGCCTACGGCTGGCAGGTGCAGAAGGTCGCGCACGGGGATACCGATGTGGCGGCAATCGATGCGGCACTCTCGGCCGCCAAGGCCGATCCCCGCCCATCGCTCATCATGGTGCGCACCACCATAGGCTTCGGCTCACCGCACAAGGCGGGTACCTCCGAGGCCCATGGCTCCCCCCTGGGCGCGGACGAAGTGAAAGCGACCAAGCTGGCCTTGGGCTGGGATCCGGAGCTGCAGTTCCACATCCCCGCGGAGGCAGGCGCGCATCTGTCCGCGGTAGAGCGCGGGAGCAAGGCGGAAGCGGAGTGGCAGATGTCATATCAAGCGTGGGCGTCCGCCCATGCCGAGCTGGCCGAGGAGTGGCGGCTCGCCGGACGCGGCGAATTGCCGCCCGGCTGGGACTCCCCGCTTCCCACCTTCACCGTCAAAGACGAACCGGCCACGCGCGTCGCTGGTGGCAAGATCATGGCTGCCCTTGCCAGCAAGATCCCCTGGCTCTGGGGCGGAGACGCGGACCTGTCTTGCTCCACCATGACGGCCTTGCCCGGCCTGGGCGATTTCGCCTTGCCCGCGTACAGCGGCCGCAACATCCACTATGGGGTGCGCGAGCACGCCATGGGGGCCATAGCCAACGGCATGGCCTACCACGGCGGTGTGCGATCGTTCACGGCGACGTTCTTCGTCTTCTCCGACTACGAGCGTCCCGCCATCCGCCTGGCGGCCATTGCCAAGTTGCCCGTCATCTTCATCTTCACCCACGATTCGATTGGTGTGGGCGAGGATGGACCGACTCACCAGCCCATCGAGCACTTGGCTGCCTTGCGCGCGATTCCCAACCTATTGGTCATGCGTCCCGCGGACGGCAACGAGGCCGCCGAGTGCTACCGACTCGCGTTACGGCGCAACGATGGACCGGTCGCGATCATCCTGACCCGGCAGAAGGTCCCCACCCTCGATCGGAGCAAGCTCGCACCGGCTAGCGGCGTCGCGCAAGGCGCCTACGTGCTCAGCGAGGCGACGGGCGGTCAGCCCCAGGTCGTGCTCATGGGCACGGGCAGCGAAGTCGCGACCGCCCTGGCGGCGCAGGACAAGCTGCAGAGCCAAGGCATTCGCGCCCGCGTGGTCTCCCTGCCCTGTTGGGAGCTTTTCCTCGAACAGACGCCCGAGTATCGCGACAAGGTCCTGCCGGCCGGGATAACTGCCCGGGTGTCGCTCGAGGCCGCCTCTACCCTGGGCTGGCACCGCTTCGTGGGTGACCACGGGATCGCCCTGGGCCTCGACCGCTTTGGCGCATCGGGTTCGGGCTCGGTCTTGCTCAAGCAGTTCGGTCTCACCGCCGACCACATGGTACGAGCGGCCACCAGCCTGCTCAAGGCCTAGCCATGCGGCGTTTCGCGCTTGCCCTCGTGCTGGTGGCAGTGGCCGGCCGGGCGCGTCTGGGCCATGCCGCTCCCTTGCCGCCGCCGACGGTGTTCGACGGCGCCTACCAGGGGCTCGTGGTCGGGGCCACCGCGGGCCTGGCCACCGGCTACCTGTTTGCGCGCGAGGACGGCTGGCACACTTCGGACTGGCGCCCATTGGTGTACGGGGCGGGGATTGGCGCCCTCGCGGGCGCTGCCATCGGCCTCACCCTGGGCGTGGTCGACATGTCGGAGGGCAGGCCAGGCCGCAACGCATATGTCATGCGCGATGGCATGTACGGGGCGGGTTTGGGGGCAGTGCTGGGCGGCATAGCGGGCGGGCTGGTAGCTCTCTCGTCCCACCGAGCAGAAAACGTGCTCTTCGGCGCATCCATAGGCGTGCTGGCCGGCACCTGCCTCGGCATGAGCCTGGGTTTGGCCGAAGGCTATCGCCGCTACGCCGTGGTCGTATCGGCTGTCGATGAGCCCGATGGCCGCTACGCCCTCCTGCCCGCCCTCGCCGGCCGGTTCTGAGGCTCCCTGCAGAGCGGTTCTGAGGGGCTACCCGCAGAGCTGTCGCCGTCCCCATTCCACGAATGCGCCCCGCGCGGGATCGTGGGCGTAGGTCGTCACCTCGACCGAGCCAGCATCGATCGCGAAGATGTGGTAGCGGGCGGAGCGGTCGACGGGGCCCCGGTATGAGGCCGAGCCGACCCCGACCACGGGAATCGACGAGCCCTGCGGCCCCGCGAGTTGCTTGAAGAAATCGCGGTGGTCATGCCCGTGCAGCACCAGATCCGCCCCGG
Organism: uncultured delta proteobacterium; assembly: GCA_963849735.1. Taxonomy (GTDB): domain Bacteria; phylum Myxococcota_A; class Polyangia; order Fen-1088; family Fen-1088; genus Fen-1118. The sequence goes on along the minus strand of CAWKJE010000025.1, from coordinate 58,294 downwards.
TGCGGGCCAAGAGTGCCTGCAATTGCTCGCGATCGCGCAGATTGCGATCCTCGCCGGGACGGTTCACCAGCGGCGGGTGGTGAATGAGCAGGATGCGACGGCGGCTCACCACCTCAGGGGCCGTGAGCAACGCTTCCAGCCGCCCGAGTTGCGCCTCCCCCAGGCGACCCCAAGCGCCGAGGTCGCCGGTAGGCACCGCGCTACTAGCACAGAGCAGGGCCAGCTCGCCCCGGAGGCGTACGAAGGGATAGTGATGCCCCCCCACCCGCAACTCAGCCGTTTGGTAAGCGGCGAACATCTGCTCGAATACTCCCTGGCGCACCACGTCGGCCACATAGGCGTCGTGGTTGCCCGGGATCACGGTGACCCCATCGGCCGACAGCGGGAGGTCCTCAATCCAGCGCAAGGCGGCCGACCATTCGGAACGCACTGCGATGTTGCACAGATCGCCGGTTAGCACCAGGTGATCGAAGCTACGCTGGCTCAGATCAGCGGCCAGCGCGCGCAAGAGAGCCATGCTGTGCTTGTGCCGGCGCCGGACTAGCAGGTTGAAAGCGCCGAGCAGGCGCTTCCCCACGCAATCGCGCAGAGTGAGGTGGTGCAAGCCCTGGAAATGGGGGTCGCTGACCTGGGCTAGACGAAGCATCAGGTCGCCTCGACCTGGATCTCGGCGCATAGGCCGAAGTGGTCGGATGCGAAGACGCCATCGGGCTCGCCCCAATCGAGCACAATGCGACAATCGTGCACGGTGCCCCGTCCATCACCCCGCATGGCGGTCACGAAGATGTAGTCGATACGGCGATCAGGCTCCAAGAAGGCCAACCGGGCGGTGTAGGGGTTAGCGGTCGCCCAGGTCCAGCCCGGCTCGCCGGGGTGGATGCGCTCCCAGGCATCTTGAAAGTAGGTGCGGCGGCCCTCCAGGGTGACCTGGCCGCGCAGCCAGCGGATCTCGTCGGACTCCGGGCGCGCGTTGAAGTCGCCCATCAGGATTTGCGGCCGCTCGCCGCCCAATTGTACCAAGCTAGCCTCAATCGCCTTGACCTGATCTTCGCGCTCTTTGCCGTGGGCCAAGCGGTAGTTGAGATGAGTGGTGTGTACCCAAAGGCTGCCCTGACCGAGGCTCACCCGCGCCGACAGGAGAATTCGCCTCTCCTTGGGCTGAGCATGAGGTAGGGCGAGGGTACGCTGCTCGATGATGGGGCAGGTTGACAGAATGGCCAGGCCCTCTTGGCCGTCCTCCACCGGGGTGGCCGGGCTAAAAACGTGGGAGAGCCCGAGCGCCTCCCCGATAGCCTGGGCCTGGTTGGGCAATCGAGGCAAAGCCTCACGCACCTCCTGGAGCGCCACCACGTCTGGATTAAGCGCCCGCAAAGCCGCCACCACCACCTGCATGCGCCGGTCGAGGGGAGCCTCGGCTCCCCACAGATTCAAGGTCAGGCAGCGCAACCGCTTCGCTATCATGCGCCGTCGCCGTCGCCCGAGGTGCCGCCGAAGACGCAACACGAGTCGGCGGTTTCCCACACCGTCACCCTTAAGAGGTGGGGCACCCGATTGCCCAGGACGGCAAAGATATAGGCGCACAGGTTCTCGCAAGTCGGGTTCTCGAGGCCGCCCAAGTCGTTCAAGGTGCGGTGGTCGAAGCGACTGAACAGCTCGGCCCAGGCCTCGTCGATGACGGCGAAGTCGACCAGCCAACCCGTCTCCGGGTTGACCGGTCCGCGCAGGGCAATCTCGACCCGATAGCTGTGGCCGTGCATGCGCGAGCACTTGTGCCCCGCCGGCACCCTCGGCAAGTGATGGGCGGCCTCGAATGAATAGCTCTTGCGCAACTCTGCGACCACGGTGTCAGGGAGTTTAGCAGAAGTCATCCCGCAGCTCACCTGGTCGAGATGACGAGCAAGAGCCGGCGGGTGCGGCGTGGTCTCGCGGTTCACCTCCCGCAATAGCGACGTTGCGCCGGCACCTGTACGATCTCGCCCTCCGGCAGGATGAGGGCGGTGAGCGCCCTGCCGTAGACGCAGCCCGTGTCGATGCCGGTGGCAAACTCGGCGCGCTGGAGTCCACGCACGGCGTCATGACCAAAGACCAGGGCTTCCGGTCCCCGCCATTGCGACGCCCAGGGGAAGTGCACCAGCAAATGACTGGTAGGGGCACCAGTATCATCAATGCTACGTAGGCTGAGCAAATGCTCGGGCCTCTGCTCGGGCAGGGGTCGGCCGGGAACCGCGCCGGCATGGACCACGGCCACCTCGGGACCGCCCGACTTGAGCGCGCCCAGGCGCAGGAAGAGTGGCAAGGTTTCCAGGTACCTCCAGTCATCGGCCGACAGCCTGCCGAGATAGCTGCGCCGGCCGTGCTCGCCGTCGCCTTTGCTTGCGTCGTGACGATGGGCCAGCGCGAAAGCGTCATGGTTGCCGAGCACGGCCCAAATACCGTTTTCGCGCGCTAGCTGCACCACGGCTTGGGAGTCAGGCCCCTTGGCTACCAAGTCGCCGGCCAAGATCGCGCGGTCGCCCTTGCGATAGCCACACTTGGTCAGCAAAGCCCGCAATTCTTCGGCACAACCGTGAACGTCCCCGACGACGATAGTTCGCTCCATCGATCCTCGCCATAATAGCAGCTCATTGCACGGACGCCGTGTGGGTTCCCATCGATCGCGTAGGCCACCGGCGGGCTTAGCCCGCCGGAGCCAGAGCGCGGGAGGGTTTGGGAACCTGTACGGCAAACGCGATGCGTGTGGGTTCCCATTACCCGCGTAGGCGGAGGCGGGCTTAGCCCGCCGGAGCCAGAGCGCGGGAGGGTTATCGCAAACGCCGGCCGGGAGGGTTCCCATTACCCGCGTAGGCGGAGGCGGGCTTAGCCCGCCGGAGCCAGAGCGCGGGAGGGTTTGGGAACCCTCCCAGGGTTCCCATAATAATCGACATTGGGCCCGGCGTGGCCCACATTGAATGCGTGAGCACTCTCGTCGATACCCGGTCGCGTCGACTACAGGTCTTGCGCGATCAGCCCGCCGCCGCTGATCGCCCGGCGCTCCGCCCCCATCATCCGCCCTGGATTCGCGCCCGCCTACCTTCCGGTCAGACCTTCTTCGACCTGCGCCAGCGGGTGCGTAGCCTTGGCCTGCACACGGTGTGCGAGAGCGCCTCCTGCCCCAACCTCGGCGAATGCTGGAGTGCCAAGTCGCTCACCATCATGATCCTGGGCGGGCTGTGCACCCGCTCCTGCAAGTTCTGCGATGTACCCACCGGTCGTCCTTCACCACCAGACCCCGACGAGCCCGGGCGGGTGGCCACCGTGTTGGCCGAGCTGGCCCTGGTGCACGCCGTGATCACCTGCGTGACCCGCGATGACCTCGGCGATGGGGGCGCGGCGCACTGGGCCGCCACCATCCGCGCCGTTCGCGCGCGCTGCCCAGCCATGGTGCTCGAAGTCTTGACCAGCGACTTCAAGGGCGATACCCACGCCGTCGACATCGTCCTCGACGCCGGTCCAGATATCTTTGCCCACAACCTGGAAACCGTACCCCGTCTCGCGCGTGAAGTGCGGGTGCAGGCCAGCGTGGAGCGTTCCCTGGCCGTTCTCACTCACGCCAGCCAGCGCGGCGCCTTGACCAAGAGCGGTCTCATGCTGGGCCTGGGCGAAACCGCGGCCGAGATCCGCGATGTCATGGGCCAGTTGCGCACGGCCGGGGTCGACATCCTCACCCTGGGACAATACCTGCGCCCATCGCGGATGCACCTGCCCGTGGCTCGTTACCTCCCGCCCGAGGAGTTCCAGCACCTCAAAGAGGAAGCCCTGGCCCTGGGCTTTGCTCACGTCGCCGCCGGACCACTGGTACGTTCCAGCTACCACGCCTCCGAGCAGCACGACCTGGTACTCGCCCGCCGCAAGTCAGCGGCAGGCTAGCTCACAGCCTACGACGCCCTACTCCATTTCCCCGGCGGCCCGGGCGATCTGATCTTCCAGCCGCCGCTCTTCCGAAGAGAGCTGACTTCTGCCCAGGAAGGCGGTGTAACTCATGAAGGCGGTAAGATACGACAGGTCTTGCGCCCAGCGCGGTAGATAGAGCGGCTCAGCGACCAGACCCTCGCGGGCCAAGCGATCGAAGAGCGGAATGTCATCGATCGCGAGCTTGCCGGCGAAGAGCAACCTGACCATCTCGCTCTTGCCTTTGACCAGAGCGATGCGCAGGAAGTTGGTCACCCGCAACAAGCCATCGAGGTAACAGCAGTCCTTGGTAAAGGGCGCGCCTCCGGCCACCAGCCCCCCGCGCGTCACCCGCCGGGCGCACTCGAACGCCAGGTGCTCGTCGCTGCCTCGCTCGCGATAGAAGCGATAGAGATCGATGAAGCTGGCCCCCTCCTCGGCCATGTGGATGGCCAAGGTGCGCTCGCACAGCCGGCGCACACGCGGCAGGCTGGTCGAGCCCGTGATGAACTCGGTCAGCACCGCCAGCCCTTCCTGAGTGCGCGTGGTCCGCGGCGATGCCATGGCGATGAAGGGTAGCACCGGCTGGGCACGGCCGTTGAGGGTGGTCGCCATGTGCACTTGGCCCTCGTGGAATTCCAGTTGTCGCAAATCGCGCTGGGAGAAGCGAGCGTCGTGCTTGAGGCGAATCTCCTCGGGCGTACTGGCGGCTGCGGCGGCCAGGCGATCCACCACCCTCACCTTTACCGGGTGGTGGAGGAAGAAGCGGGCAAAACGTTCGCGTAAGATCTGCGCTGCCTCCTCGGCGCCGAAGCTGGGCTGGTCGACCGCACACAGGGGTGGGGAAAAGGCCGCCACCACCTGCTCGAAGTGCCGCGCCAGGTCCAGATTGGTGGTCTGGCGATCGGCTGAGAGGCTGGCCGGGCGGCCGAAGAGCTCGACCGATTGATAGTAAAAGTCCTTGCTGCCGACGGCCAGGAGCATGCGCGCGGCCGTCGCCATGGCCACGCAGGTCTCCCTCAGGAAGCGCTCGATCTCGTTGTCCCCGCGCAAGCGCTCTGCCAGGCGCTGAAAGGTCGCGAGCGATTCCGACACCCCCGGAGCAACGCCATAGCTGGGCTTGGGCAGTACCGCCGCGCCGCTAGCAAAGAATTCCTGCTCGATCTCGTCCGGCCAGGCGAGAGCCGGTATCACCCGCACCGGCTTCTGCGCCTGCAGGATCTCGGCCGAGGTTTCACCGAGCAGCCTAACCAGTCTTTCCGCGATGGCCATGGTCGACCCTGAACAGCACGGCGATGGCGCCTTCCCCGCCCTGGTCGCTGGAGGTAGGCGCAAACGCCAACACGCGGCCAGCCACGGGCGGCCGGGCCAGGGTGTGCGCGACCAGGTCGGGCAGCACCGGACCGTCGGAGCCTGAGTGGACTCCCCGGCCGCAGATTACCCGCGCCGCGCGTACCCCCTGGCGCACGCACTCAGCCACGAACCCGAGCAGCCGGCGCCGCGCCCCTTCGACGCGTAGCCCGTGCAAGTCACACTCCGCCTCGAATCCGAATCGCCCATGCCGCAAGGCCCACACGGTCTCCTCGGATACACCGAAGGCTACCCCGCCCCCGCCCTCGCGAGCCCGCAGGGCAGACCTCCCGCCGGAGTGAGCCCCGGGGCGGCGAGCTTTGGGCACCATGGGAAAGTCGAGGGAGGAGATGCGAGGGGCCCCGCGCCGCCAGGGTCTCACCCCAGCGTACGCCTGGGCGAGGGCGCGTTGCTCATCGGGCTCGGCGCTCCCGACCCTGGCGCTGGCGCCACGGTCGGCGCCGACAGGGCCGGAAGGAGAGCCGCGGCTAGCCTTGCCAGACACGATGGCGAAGCCTACCCCAGCGGCACCCTTCTCGCCCGACTACTACGAAAAGGACCCTGAGAGGGTCCTTTACATCCCCCGCGAAGAGCGCGGCCGGGCAAAGCCCGTCCGCTCTCACGCGAACTACGAAAAGGACCCTGAGAGGGTCCTTTACATCCCCCGCGAAGAGCGCGGCCGGGCAAAGCCCGTCCGCTCTCACGCGAACCATCGTCAATGGCGACGGTGGCGTCAGGGGCGCGCCAGTAACGCCCCCCGGCGCGCCGTGGGGCGCCGCTACCACCACATGGTGGCGGCCAGGGTGACCACCAAGCTGTCGGGGGGCGAGCCGTTGGAGCCGTAGTACTTGGTCTCGTAGGTCCCGAACTGCCCGTAGGGCCACGGCATGAGCAGCGGTGAGCACGACATGCTCGACCCGGTGCAGTTGGGATTGTTGTAGCCCGAGCCATAGAAGTACTTCGAAACCTGCAGGGTGATAGACTCGTGGGTGACGAACTCGCTGCGGAAGATGAGCTTGGGGCTCAAGGCGTAGAAGCTCTGGGTGCTGTCGCTCATGTCCGGATTCACGGCGTCTGCCCGCAGCCCGACCGCCATCATGGGCATGAACGAATAGATCACGTCGAGGCCGTACTTCAGCTTGGTCACGTTGGCGTCACCGTTGGTAGTACCCGTCACCTTGTTGAACATGAAGTAGGGACGGATGGTGAGGTCAGCCGCCTGGCCCCAGAAGGGCCGGGGTCGCATCATGAATGCGGCCAGGCTGAAGGTGTACTGGCCGGCCACTGTCCAGATGTCGCCGTTGCCGTCGGACACGCTACCGCTCAGCCACTCGGCACGGCTGGTGAAGTAGTTTTGCACGAGCTGGGACCCACCTTGCGAGTGCAGGAGCTCGACCGAGTCGCTGATGGTGGCGGCATTGTGGCCCTGGACGTAGGAGAAGCCGAGGTAGCCGTCACCCCGGTAGCCGCCGTTGAGCTTGAAGTCGATGCCGTAGATGCGGATGTAGCCCGTACCCGGAACGTACTGAGGCGGCGTGTTGAACGGGTAGCCGCCAGTGGACGCAGAGTTCCAGCGAGCATCCTTCACGAATGAATCGAGCACGTGGGCAGTCGCGGTCAGGATGCCCCCCACCACCAAGCCGGCGTGCAGGTGGAGGAGCATGTTGGTGCCCTCCTGGACCGAGTTGCCGGGGAAGGGCTGCCAGGAAGGGTAGTTGTAGGTTGGCGCGGTGCTGGCGGAAGTGGCAGCAGTGTCATTGAACGCGTAAGTCTGGTATTGCTGGTCGATCTTGGCCCCGCCGCCGCCCTCGAGGACGAGCTTGAGATCGTCGTTGAGCTCGATGTCGGCGGTGGCGGTGGCGCCCGCGATGCGGGTACGGGCGATGACATAGGTCTCGTATTCACCGGCGTCGTACTTGCCCGCGGCGCCGTAGATGTTCTGGAATACACCCACGTCCCAGGCCATGCCGCCCACGTCGCCCAAGGCCTCGGGGAACTTGAGGGTCAAGAAAGCCCGGTCGATGCCAAGTTGGTCCTGCAGCTCGCGCCAGCCGCCAGTGGTGATGTTGTAGCTGGCAATCGAGGTGGTCATCATCACCCGCTGGTTGCCGTACTGGAACAAGAGCTCGGCCCACGGCCCGGGATGGAGATTGGTGTACATCCAGCGGGTGTAGTTGTTGTCGGGGGTGACGGGAGGAGCGTGGAACTGCAAGGTATTGGGTGTCAAAGCCCCGCTGGTGTCGACGCCCAAGTTCATGGGGCCACGAAAGAAGCCCTTGAAGCGGAAGCCCCAGTCCTTTTCCGAGCTGGCGTCACCCACGTCCGCGGCGCCCCCCTGGCTCGTGCTCTGCGTGCTCATGCCGGCCGAGTATATGGTGCGATTCTTGGCCGGCGCGGGTGCGGCGGCGGCCTGCGGCTCCGGTTCGTCCGCGGGCGGAGGTGGTGGAGCGGCCGCCTGCGCCTCCGCGGGCGCGACTGGGGCCGCGGCGCTGTCGGCGGCCGGATCGCCGGCGGCCGGCTTAGCCTTTTGGGCGAGTGCGGTGCCCGCGAGCAGTAAGGTTCCGAGAAAGGCCGTGGATCGAATTGAACGCGACATCAACATGGTCACTCCCGAGTTTATGAAAGGTGGGGTCTGCCCCAACGGAATCTGACTTCAGCCGGAGCACCACTCGTGCTCCCTATTACGACTGGCTCGCTGTAGCCCCATCCCCCTGCCACGAGCCGCGCCCTTGTCTGCCGAGCGAGCGAGCTGGCCGAGCGATGGTTGCTTCTCCAACAAACACCCGCCCGGATTTGGGAAGGAGAAACTTCTCTCGGCAGCGTGCGATGGTGGCGGCGCAAGATCAACGCGCGCAGGTTACACGAGCTTGCCTCGCTTGTATATGGAGGGAAGTGTGCGCTGCTCAGAAGGCCATGAGGCCGCCCAGCAGGGCGTTACCGGTGGCGCGACTGGTACGCTGGCCATCGAGCTTGAAGACTTCCCCTCCGCCTTCGAGACTGAGCGAAAGGTAGGCCCGTTCCTCTAGGCGCAGACTGAGCACCCCCACTCCGCTGTAGCCAAAGCCGAACGAGCTCGAAAGCTGGCCCTGCGTGGATTGGCGCACGACCGGCAAGCCCACGCTCGGCCCCAGGTCTAAGCGCCACAGGGGACTACGCACGAGCGACACCAGGAAGTCGAAATTGCCGCCCCCCCGCACGAAGCTCGAGCTATAGCCTTCCTGCTGGGCATCGAAGGAAGTGAAGCTGGCACGTGCCCGCAGCACCACCCGCCTGAAATCGTAGGAGTAGGCCAGGGCCGCCATGCCTACCATGGTTGCGCTGCCGGGGACCACGGTGGTGCTGAGCCCGGCGTATACCCCCAGCCGGCTGCGCAACTGCAAGAGATCGCTCTTGCTCCGCGTGTCGGTCGGTGCCACTACGGTCATGGTGCTCGGATCCAGCTCGGTGGTACTGCCCGAGGCCAGCGCCAGCGTCCTTTCGCGCACGTCGCCCAGCGCCCGCCGCACGATACGGTAGTCGCCCGCGGGCAGGGCAAGGTAGACGCCGTCGGCCGGGTTGGAGGGAAGCTCGGCGATGACCTCGCCACGCGTCTCGCTGAGCACGGTGTAGACCGAGCCGCTCTCGCGGGCAAAGCTGAGGCGGGCATCCCGGGGACGGGTCCTGGTCAGGATGACATCACCAGCGCCAGCCATGCGGTAGTCGTAGGTCGGGTGCTGCCCGCCGACCAGGCTGGCCGCGGTGCTGGCCAGGGTACGATTGAAGGCAAACTGGTAGACCTCGCTCAGCGAAACCTGACCGTCGTGCGAGGAATCGGCTGCGCCCAGCAAGCCAGCCATTATGCTCTGGCTGAAGAAGGAACCCTTGAGATCGTCCGATTCTTGCGAAAACTCATTGGCCGTCGACGAGGTCACGATGGCCATGCCCCGCACCTGACCGGGGTCGGCCAGGCGAACCTCGTAACCCGGCACCCGGCGGCCACCCTTGACCCCGGTCAGCGCGCCCGACTGGCAGGCGTCCACGAAGGCAATCCGCACATCAGCAACGTTCAGCTGCTCGAGATAGCCGCGCAGATCGCGCAGCGGTAAGCGCTCCGATCCGATCTCGAGCGCCTCGTTGTCGCCGTGGCCGGAGTAGTAGAAAAGGAACAGGGTGGGGCTTCCCCCCGCTTTCGCCGCACCCAGGCGCTGGCGCACCTCCACCAGGCTCTTCTCGATCTCGGCCCGGCTCGCTCCGCGCAGCACCACGATGTCGTCGAAGTCTCCGGCACTCTTGAGCAGGTCGGCGAGTCGGCCGACCTCCTCTTCGGCGTAGCGCAGCTTCCGAGCCGAATCGCGGCCCAGATCGTTGCCCGCCATCAGCCCGATACGCACCTGGCGCGGCTCCGCCCACGGCGAAGTGGACCAGCCCAGCCCGAGGGCCAGGGTCAGCAGGCCGAAACGCAGGCAACGCATCTCAGGGTCTCCTTAGTACCAATGACACTTGCTCTACCGGCAGGTCAAGCGAGGAAATGCGGCGCACGTCGCCGCCCGACGCGGCCAGCGCCGATGCTACCGCCCCACGCACTGCGCTGTCGACAAATTGATCTGGGCTCCAGAGCATGAAGATGCGCTCCCAGCCATGGTGGCCATCGAGCTCGACCGATCCGGGCAAGAGCACCCTTGCCCCGGCCGCAACCGGCGAGCCCACCAGAGCACCTTCCTGATAGTATGGGAACACCTGCCCGGTGTCGTCTACGGCGAAAACCAAAAGGAACCCGGCCCTATCCTGGGTGTAGGCAAAACGAAGCTGGTCACCCTCCTTGTAGTCACCCCCGTCACTAGCTAGGAAGACCTGCTCTCCTCGCTTGCAGTAGGTTTCCATGATGAGGCGGCCCTTTACCGATATGGCCTGATGCGCTAAGTGGGGCCGTCCCAGCACCAGCAGAGCGGCAGCGGCCGGCACCAGGATAAGGGGCACCAGTCTCCTGAATCTACGCCAAATATCTTGTCGCTCTCTGGCTCTTCCCAGGATGAGCCTCGCCGCTAGCAAGCTCGCCTGGGCCGGATCTCCACCCAGGAGCAAATTACGCGATTCCCGCAGATTCCCCAATACTGCACCGCATTTCTCACAGCTCGCGACGTGGGCGTCGACCTCAGCTGGAAGCGCAGGAGAAGCCTCCCAGCGCGACAACTCGAGACGCGATGGGCAAGACACGGTGCCGCTACTCCTCGGCCTTTGCCGCGGCCGCACGCGGGGCCTGCCGCAACAGGTCACCGGCGACCCGGGCCAGCTTGCGCAGCCGATTGAAAACCGTCCGGCGCGTAACCCCCAGCACTTCGGCTATCTCGATCTGCGACATTCCATCCAGATAGCGCATGATTGCCACCTGCGCCCCCCACTCTCCGCAGCGCGCCAAGACGGCGGTCACGAACTCACGATCGGCGAAGCCAGCCTCCGCCGAGCTGACGTGTGAGGCATTGGCCAGCAGAGCGGGGGTGGCCCGGCTGTGCACGTTGTGCTCGCGCAATAGATTCAGGCAGACGTTGGTCGAGACTCGATAGAGGTAGCGGAGCGCTTCGTCTTCCTTGGGGAGGATAACTCTGCGCGCTAACACCCGTACGAAGGCCTCCTGCGTAGCATCGCGGGCAGCCGCCGGCGACTGCAGGAAGCGCCGGCAATGCGCATAGATGGCAGGCGAGTACTTCGCGTAGAGCGCAGCGAGCTCGGTTTCGCTCGCTCTCGCCCCCGCTGTTGCCCTTGGGTTTTCCACGGCGGAGCGAGCATGAGCATATCCCACTGCCGCACCACGGGGAAGGATCCCATCTTTGCCGGACCAAAGGGTCGCCGTGGGAGCGAGGGAGGCGGGCGAGCTTAACGACAACGAGGCCATGCGAGCACTGTCAGCAATAGGATTGGTAAAGAGGCCTTACGTTCCATCTGCCCCAGCGATAGAACAAGCGCTCGCCCGTCACTGGGAACGATAATCGTTAGCGTTCTGGCGAATGGCCATGCCGTGTGCGCAACACGCACAACGGGAACATCCCACGGACAGGCGTGCGACCGGCACAGCCTGCCGGTCGCGCGGGCGACCAAGCAGCGCGTAGGCTACGGGCCCCCCTTCCCGGTCGGAGTCTAGCTGCTCGGCGCTCTAGCGGGCGCCGCTCACAGAATCGGTGTTGTCGTGGTGGTCACCGGCGGAATGGTGATCATGTCCCACACCGGGGTAGTGTTCACCATCGGGTTCTTGTCGGTAGAGGGAGCTTGCCACCACAGGTAGCTCGACGGGTAGGTCTTGTACTTCCCATTCTTGTCGAGGGTTATCGCCGTCAGGTAAAGCTGCGAGATCGGGTGGCAGGTCGGGGTGGTGTCGTACTTCGAGTTCAGGCACTTGAAGTTGGAATCGTAGCTTTGACGGTTGGAGGAGTAGATGATCCAGTAGTAGGCGGTGCCGTTGTAGCCCTGCACGACCGGCGCCCACTTGGGGAAGTGGTTGTTCACACCCGGGCTCTTGAGCCCCGTACACGCCACCGGGTCGTTGGCCGCCAGCCGCTGCGCGGTGCCCGCTCCAGGAGCACTGCCCAGGGGAACGAAGAAGATCTCAGCCGAGGGATTGGCGTACATGACGCCACCCGAGGGAATGCGGTCGAAGACCACCATCGAGTCGTCCGGGGCGTAGGCGGGGTAGTACTCTTCCCAGCTCTTGTCGGAGGCACCGGGGACCGGCTTGGCATCGCCCCCCTGCATGTTGTTGTATGGCACGCTATAGAGGTCGGTGGCGCCTTGGGCCAAGCGACCGTCCTGGCAGCCACCATTGCTCGAGGCATAGATGATAGTGGTGCCGTCGTGGCTCCAGGTCGGGAAGGCGGCGCAGTTGCTGTCACCGTTGCGCGCGATCACGCCGTAGTTGCCCGCGGCAGCCTGGGCGATGGGCTGCTGGTTGGCCCCCACGGTCTGCAAGGTGGGCGGCGCTGGCGAATCCAAGTTGTACCACACAAGCTTGGCCGGGTCCTTGTCGTCGGTTTCCCAGGGCGTCTGTTCGCTTTGTTCGGACGAGGTGGTCACCATGATACGCTGGCCAGGCTGCCACGCCAGGGCTGAAAAAGTGGCCGGTCCGGCCCACGGCTTGTTGAGGTCGGCCAGCCCACCCACCGACAGGTTGGGGAGCTGGGCGCCCACGTTGTCGGCCTGAACCCCGGCTATGACCGAGTCCCACGGCCAAAAGTCCACGAAGGCCATGTAGGAGCTCTGGGTGGTGCCGCCATCGGTGATGGTGCCCTCGGGGGTAGCCGAGTGACAGCCGATGCAGAGGGGGTAGGCTGGCTGCCGCACTGAGCTCGACTGGTCGCGAGTGGGCTGCTGCACCTGACTGAACATCAAGGTGTTGGTCACCCCGTCGTCACCCACCGTGAAACCGCGCAGCAGAGAGCTCGCGGCGTCGGCGGCCGTGGGAGCTTGATTGTTCACTTGGGTGGGATTGGCGGCCCAGTAGACCACGGTACCGGCCGCGCTGGCCGAAGCGACCTGGAACTTGACCGTGGTCGTCCCTCCGCTCACCAGACGGACGCTTACCGATATGTCCTGCTCCTGCACGTGCTCGGCCAGACCCTGCCAGGTCTTGGCATCCATGACCCAGAAGCCGGCCGCGGTATAGACCACCAGGTCGTTGGCTTCCAGGTCGGCATGAATGGTGATCTGGGCCAGCCCGCTGCCCGTCCACTTGATGCGCGGCCGGGTCCAGTTATAGGGCAAGAGCGAGCCATCCTCGGGCTCGACCACGCAGGGGCCGCTGCCCGAGCCACTACCGGAGAACTGGCTGGCGGCATTGGCCGGCGCTCCCTGGTCGATGACCGGGCTGGAAGCGAAGTCGGTGCACACGTTGTTGTCGCAGGGCACCGGCCCCTGGCCACCGTCGGGGATGGCAGGGGGCGGAGGCGTGACGGTCACGCTGCTGATGACCAGGGTGCCCCCGGCGGCACCGCTACCGCTGCTAGCCCCGGCGCCGCTGCCAGTCGATCCTCCCTGCCCGTTGCTCACGACCGTGGCGTTGGCGCACCCGCCCACGCTCCCGGCCAGGCCCAAGAGACAAGAGAGACATATTCCCCGTAGGGTGATTTTCTTCATAGGACTCTCCCCTAGTGCATCCATCTTATACCCGCGTTTAGATCGAGAACCGTAGATGGCTTCGGGATCCCGACCAACGCCTGCGCATCGAGCGTGAAGTGCCACCGCCGTACCAACTTTACCACCAGGCCTCCTCCCAGCCCGGCCACCCCCGGTCCGCCCTGGACGGTATCGTTGACCGAGCCCTTGAGATTTCCATACACGTCGTGAATGGAGTCGGTGACCCGCAGACGAAAGCCCTCGCCGCCCCCGGCCACGGTGGAAAGGTACCAACGTATTCTGCCCTCACGCTCGGTGAAGAATAGCAGCTTGACCAGCGCCGAATTCGCGCCGGTCGCCGTGCCATTGGTGGCACCTGCAATCCATTGGTGCCGTCCCCCCACCACCAGTGCGGTGTCGCGGCCGACGAAGTATCCGACATCCCAGGTAAAGTGTCCCAGGTATGCCGGGGCCAAGCCAGAGCTGGACGGCAGCCCGCCACTGCCGCTGCCGAACGCTTCCGGGCGTCCCGTGGCATAGCCGACTCCGCTCCCTAGCGCCCCCCAAAAGGTCCACGTCCCTTTCAAGCCCTCCCGCTCGCGCCGCCTTTCGTTCTCGAGCCGGGCGAGCGGATTGTTGTCGTCGATCTCTTCTTCGTCATCTTCGTGGCCCGCCCCACCCTCTTCGTCGTCGTCCTCCTCGGCAACGCGGTTAGCCTGCTCGCTGCCCTTCACCCTGATGACGCTCGGGTTTTCGGGCCGGCCCGAAAATGCCAGGGGCGCGCCGGCGGCGCTGCGAGCCTCGAAATATATGGGCACCCAGGTCCCGTTGGTGTCCGAGCCGGGAATGGTCACCTGCCAGGTAGTCACGCCCTCCGAGGCCGCGCCCTTGCGCATGGCAATGATCCGATACTCCTCGGCGCCGTTGGGCTTGTAGTAGAGCAGCACCGCCGAGATCTTGGCGTCGGAGCTGAGGCACTCGAGATGGACGTCGTCGCCCGCCGCGATCTCTCCCCCGGGAGGACACTGCAAGCTCGCCCCCACCTCGGTGCGGCGCGATTCGCCACTGACGCGCGGCGGCGGCGGCGAAACGGCCGCGGGAGGAGCGCCTCCCTCCAACTCGGCCCGGGCGCGGTCCAGGTTGGCGGTGATTTCTGGCGTGGCGCGCTGCTGGCTCAGCTTCAGGTCGGGCTTGATGACGAGCGCCTTCTTGAACTCTGCCACCGCCTTATCCGGTCGTTTGAGGCCCGCACTATAGAGAACCGCCAGGTTACCGTGCGTGGCGAGGGCCGCGGGAGCGTCGGCCAGGTTGGCCTTCTCCAGCACGCCCAGCGCTTCGAGCAGGGTCTTCTCCGCCAGGGCAAAATTGCCGTCGTCGAAGAGCTGCATCGCATACCGATTCAAGTTCTGTGCCTTGTTGCTTGCGTCTGAGGAAGAGAGCGCCTTCGCCTCGGCCGCCATCGCGGAGCCGGCTCCGCCGATGCTCAAGATAGACAAGAGAGCCAGGCTCAGCGAACGGTCGAATTGTCGTGACAACATGGTGGTCGTGGTGGTCCTGCAGGTTCCTCTTCTTCTTACACACTCCGCGCCGGAAGTGAGAACAATAGCTTGAGCTTATCGGATAAATCCGGCGGCCGGACGGGCCCGGACATGGGCACCCTCACGGCGGCCGACCTGGCTTGGAAATGGCGTCCCCTCAGGCGACCGCGCCGCTACGGCGCCGCGATCATAGCCCGTACAGCTTGAGCTTGTCGTACAAGGTACGCAGACCGATCCCCAGACGTGCCGCGGTCTGCTTGCGGTTGCCGCCGGTCATGGCCAGCATGCGGCGAATGGCTTCCCTTTCCAGGTCTTCGATCTTCTCGCCATTGGCCGCATCGGTAGCTGCCCGGAAGGCCGAGTTGACCGGTCCGGTCAATATCAGATCGGCGTTGATGGTCGTGCCTTCGCATAGGATGGCCGCGCGCTCGAGCACGTTCCCCAGCTCGCGCACGTTGCCCGGCCAGCCATAGGCTAGCAGCCGCGCCCGCGCGTCATCCGCCAGGACCAGGGTCGGCCGGCCGAGCTGGCGCGCGATGCGGGCCAGCAAGGTCTCGGCCAAGGGCCCAATATCGGGGATCCGCTCACGTAGCGGCGGAATCCGAACCGGGAAGACGGCCAGCCGATGATAGAGGTCCTCGCGGAAGCGGCCGGCCTGTAGCTCGGCCGCCAGATCGCAGTTGGTGGCTGCCACGATGCGCACGTCCACTTCGATGGTGCGCGTCCCTCCTACCCGCTCAAAGCACCGTTCCTGCAAGACTCGGAGGAGCTTGGCCTGCAGACCGGGCTTGAGCTCGGAGACTTCGTCGAGGAATAGGGTTCCGCCATCGGCTAGCTCGAAACGTCCGCGCCGCGTGGCCAGCGCTCCCGTGAAGGATCCCTTTTCATGGCCGAACATCTCGCTCTCTAGCAGCGTGTCGGAGATAGCGGCGCAGTTGACCGCGACAAAAGGCCCATCCGCCCGCTTGCTGTGGCGATGCAGCGCGCGGGCGAGCACCTCCTTCCCGGTTCCGCTCTCACCGAGCAAGAGCACGGTAGCATCGGTGGGCGCCACTCTGTAGACTTGGTTCAAGACCACGACCATGCCCCGGTCGACGGCCACTATGCCGCCATCGTCATTATCAGCCGGGTGGCGTTGCGCCTCTTCGCGCAATCGGCGCCGCTCGATGGCGCGTCCTGCCACCAGGCGAAGCTCGTCCGGTCCCGACAGAGGCTTGGCCACGTAGTCGAAAGCCCCCAGCTTCATGGCCTCGACTGCCCCTGCGACAGTGCCGTGGGCGGTTAGCACCACGACCTCGGTTTCTGGCGACTCCTGCCGGGTTTTACGCAAGAGCGACATGCCGTCGAGCCCGGGCATCTTGAGGTCCGTGATCAGCAAGTGGAATGATTCTCGATCGAGGCAGCGGGCGGCCGCTTCGCCATCCGCGGCCAAAGTGACCTTGCGTCCTTCGCTCTGAAGCGCTTCGCCAATGAAGGTCCGGATTCCCTCTTCGTCGTCGACAACGAGTATGCGTTCCACTTTCAGGCTCCTTGTGCTCGCACCGGCAAGCTCACGGTAAAGACCGCGCCCCCGGTGGGATGGTTGTGGGCGGTGATGGTGCCGCCGTGACCTTCGACGATTCGGCGCGCCAGCGCTAGCCCTAGCCCGGTGCCCTTGACCCGGCGGGTGTAGAATGGCTCGAAGACGCGCTCCTCCTCGCCGGCCACGATTCCTTCCCCCCTATCACGCACCTGGATTAGGAGATTGTCGGGCCGCCCTTCCACGGCCACGTCGATGGGCTGCCCCGGTGCAGATGCGTCACGCGCATTGCGCAAGAGATTCACGATGACCTCTTCTATGCGGCGGCCATCGAGCCGCCAGGTTGGTGGCGCCGCCACCACGTCGAGACGAACGCACTCGCCGCCCGCGCTCTCGACCGCTAGGCGCACCACGGCTGCCGGATCGGTATCTTCGCAGTGCACCGTCCCGGTGCGCGCGAACTCGAGCACCTGACCTGACAGCTCCTCCAAGCGCACCGTCTCGCGCAATACGACCTCGGCCCCTCGGCGGCCGGGATGCTCACCAGGCAACTTCTCTAGTAATAGTTGAATATGACCTTTTAAAGAGGCTAAAGGATTACGGATTTCGTGACCGAGCACTGCCGACATCTGACCCAGCAATTTGAGCTGCCGATCGTGTTCCAGCTGCAGGGCCACCTTTTCCGCACGAAGGGATATCCGCCAAAAAACCGCGCACAACCCCAGAAGCGCAGCTGCCGCAAGGAGGCTAACCGTAAGCGTCACGCCGGCGCGCGAGGCCAGCCCGCCCGCGCTGGCCGATTCGATCTCGAGCACGACTTGCCTGCCGCGCAGGGGATGATCGGGGGGCGGTCCCGCTGGCTCGGCAACCAGGTGACGATCGCCAGGGGACGGGGCTTCCTGGGGACTCATGTGCAGATGAGCGCGCGAGCTAGTCTTGTCGAGCTCTATGCTGACGAGTGGTGTGAGTTGCTCGGCGCGTAGCCAACGGCTTTCTTCCCTGTTACCCGCCGCCAGCTTCTGCCCCGGGTCAGGACCACTGACCTCGAGATAGCGCAGCCCCTGCGGCGCCAGCTCGTCCAAGACCTCTTGCAGGGTCGGGAGGTTGAGCTGTGCGGCACTGCGCAAGGCGCGGCGGGCGGCAAAGGCGATGGTTATGGCTTGCCCGCGGCTGACCGCGGCCGCCGCCTTCCCGATCCCGGCGTGAACCCACAGACCTGTCCCGACCAGCACGGCAGCCATCGTGGCTGAGGAGAGCAGGAGTCCCCAGCGGAGGTAAGCGGGCGAGGCCCTCAAAGGATGCCCAGGTACAGCAAGGCGCGTGCCATGGGCAACTTAGCGATATAACTAATCATTATGACAATTGCCCGAGGTGCAAGTGCGCCCTCCGCACTGATCATGTGCCATTTCCGCACAGTCGGCAAGCGAGGATCTTGCGGGCGAGCACGTCTGGATCGATATCCCCCTTCCGCCCTAGCCGGCCAGCGTAGCTTTCGGCCGGGGAGCTTGCTAGCTTGCGACCATGGCCGACTCGTTCCACGCGCGATCCAGTTTGAACGTCAATGGCACCAGGTTCGAGATTTTCCGCCTAGAGGCCCTGGCCAAATCCGGGCACGACGTCGCCCGCTTGCCCTTCTCCCTGAAGATCATCCTGGAAAACCTGCTGCGCCGCGAGGATGGCCAAACCGTCACAGCCGCCCACATCGCGTCGGTGGCGCGCTGGTCGCCCGAGGCCGAGCCCTCCGCCGAGATAGCCTTCATGCCAGCCCGGGTAATTCTTCAGGACTTTACCGGGGTGCCCGCCATCGTAGATCTGGCTGCCATGCGCGATGCCGCGCGCCGTATGGGCGGCGATCCAACCCGCATCAATCCCCTGCTGCCGGGTGAGCTGGTTATCGACCATTCGGTGCAGATCGACGAGCAGGGCCATGGCCAAGCACTAGCGCGCAATAACGAAATCGAGTTCGCGCGCAACCGGGAGCGCTACGCCTTCCTGCGTTGGGGGCAGTCGGCCTTCCGCAACCTGGCCGTCGTGCCCCCTGACACCGGCATAGTGCATCAGGTTAACCTCGAGTGCCTGGCGCGCGTGGTGTTCTCGGCCGCCGATGCGCACCGGCCCGGGGTACAGCAGGCCTATCCCGACACCGTGGTGGGTACCGATTCTCATACCACCATGATCAACGGCTTGGGCGTGCTCGGCTGGGGCGTGGGCGGCATAGAGGCCGAGGCCGCCATGCTCGGTCAAGCCATGCCGCTGCTGGTTCCCCAGGTCATCGGGGTGCGTCTTCAGGGCGCCCTCGGCGACGGGGTAACCGCGACCGACCTGGTCCTGACCGTGACCGAGACCCTGCGCAAGCTGGGTGTGGTGGGCAAGCTGGTAGAGTTTTTCGGCCTAGGGGCCGCCGAGCTACCCCTCGCCGACCGGGCGACTATTGCCAACATGGCGCCCGAGTACGGCGCCACCTGCGGGCTCTTCCCCGTCGACGACAAGACCCTCGCCTACCTGCGGCTCACCGGACGCAGCGATGAAGCCATCAAGCTGGTCGAAGCTTATTGCAAGGAACAGGGCCTCTTTGCCCAAGCTGGGCAGACCGAGGCCATTTACACCAAAGTGGTGGAGCTGGACCTGGGCAAGGTGGAGACCAGCGTGGCCGGGCCCCGCCGACCCCAGGACCGCCTGCCGCTGACCCAGGTCAAGAGCAACTTCGCCACCGCCCTGCCCGCGCTCATGAAGCAGCGCAGTCCCAGTGCTGCCTCCCGAGCCGACCAGCCCGGCTCCGAGCTGCACCACGGTTCGGTCGTGATCGCCGCCATCACCAGCTGCACCAACACCTCGAATCCCGCCTTGTTGGTGGCGGCGGGACTGCTCGCCCACAAGGCGGTGGAGCACGGCTTGCGTAGCAAGCCCTGGGTCAAGACCTCGTTTGCTCCGGGATCACAGGTAGCCAGCACCTACTTGAGCCACGCGGGCGTGCTGCCCGATCTGGAGCAACTCGGCTTTCACATCGTCGCCTTCGGTTGCACCACGTGCATCGGCAATTCCGGGCCGCTGCCCGAGGCAATCTCGAACGCCATAGCCGAGCGCGACCTGGTGGTGGCGTCGGTGCTATCGGGCAACCGCAACTTCGAGGGCCGCATCCACCCCGAGGTGCGAGCCAACTACCTGGCTTCGCCGCCCCTGGTGGTAGCTTATGCACTGGCGGGACGCATCGACATCGACTTCGAGCACGAGCCCATCGGCACCGGCAAACGCGGCGAGCCGGTCTTTCTGCGCGACCTCTGGCCATCGGCGGCCGAGGTAGCTAGCCTGGCCGCGCGCTCGGTACAGCGGGACATGTTCAGCCGGGCTTACGCGACGGTTTATGAGGGCGATGCGCGCTGGCGTGGCCTTGCCGTATCCTCGACGCCCACCTATGCCTGGGACGGCTCGTCCACCTACATCAAGCACCCTCCCTACTTCGACGACCTGGCCAAAGACGCACCCACCCTCGAGGAAATTTCGGGAGCCCGCGTTCTGGCCATGCTCGGAGACAGCATCACTACCGACCACATTTCCCCGGCCGGCCAGATCAAGCCAGACAGTCCCGCCGGCCGGTACCTGCTTGGCCTGGGTGTGGCTCCCCGGGATTTCAACTCCTACGGTGCCCGCCGGGGGAACCACGAAGTCATGGTGCGCGGAACTTTCGCCAACGTGCGGCTCAAGAATTTGCTGGCGCCCGGGACCGAGGGTGGGCTCACCCGCTATTTGCCCAGCGGCGCCATCATGCCTATCTATGACGCGGCGATGCTATACGCCGAGCAGGCGGTGCCGCTCATCGTACTGGCTGGAAAGGAATATGGGTGCGGCTCTTCGCGCGACTGGGCGGCCAAGGGCACCCGTCTCTTAGGCGTACGCGCCGTGATCGCCCAGAGCTACGAACGCATCCACCGCTCCAATCTGGTGGGCATGGGCGTGGTGCCCCTCGAGTTCCTCCCCGGCCAAGACCCGACCACCCTGGGCTTGACCGGCGAGGAAACCTTCACCACCCGCGGTCTGCCCGCGCTGCTCGCCAATCTGCCGGCCGACCGTCTCCTAACCGCCCAGTATCTGCGCCCGGGCGGCGGCGGCGAGATTCGGCTACGCGTCCGCATCGACACCCAGCAGGAGGCCGAATACTACCGTAACGGCGGCATCCTGCCCTACGTCCTGCGCGGGTTGCTCTCCCCCTGAGTTGCTACGGTTCTAGAGTTGGTTGCTACTGCGAAAGCCTTGCCCCGCTCACATGCTCTGGTAGCGGAACAGCTTCATGCGCGGGGCCCCCGACACTTCGAAGTAAAAGCCGAAGGCGAAGCTCACCATGCCGTGACCGTCCTCGACCAGCTTGCGCGGCGGGTTGATGAATGGCTGCGCCTCCTTGAATGCCTCCACCGCGGTATCGTCGAGGAAGTCGAGCCCGCAAGTGTGAGACACCGCCACTTTGGCTAGCGATCCGTCCGCCTTCAGCGCGACCTGCAAGAGCGTGTAGCGATCCTCCGCGCCATAGATCTTACCCGTCGGGTCGCGGCGTTGATATTCCTCGGCCGGCTTCCAGTGCTCGCGCACCCTCTCCTTCACCCGGTTGAAAAAGGTCGCGTATACCCAACGCTTGGCGTTGAGCGCAGTTTCCGCGCCGTCGTCAATGCCGTCGAGGTGATCCTGAGTGCCGCTGCCCACCGAGCGGGCGATCTGCTCATCGGTGGGCAGAAGGCCGTATAGCCCGGGCTGCCCACCCCCTTCGGGCGCCTCACTGGCGCGCCGCCGGGGGGAGCCGGCGCCGAGGCGGGAGAAGGCACCCTCCGGATCATCGCTCGCCATACGCTCGTCGCTGCCTGCGCTTTGGGATGCGCTGGCCATATCTCCGGGCTGCGCGCGCGCGAGCACACTGCGTTTCTCCTCGGCGGGGCCGCGCATGGCCAGAGGTCCTGGCGAGGAAGGAAACTCGGATGGATTGGGCGTGAGCGGGGGCGAGCGCTTGGCCGGATCCAGCTCTCCCGCGCGCCGCTGCTGCGCGCTCGGGTCGAATTTGCCGTAGCGCTTCGTCTCTCTCTCCACCCACGAGTCATATTCCGCCGCGAAGCGAGCCTCGTCGGGTCGCCTTTCGTCGCGCGGGCGAGGCAGGTCCACCACTTGCCCGGGCGCCTTCACCGACTCCTCTTCCTTCTTGACCTGGTCGGCTTTGGCCTTCTCTTCCTGGTGCTCTAGATCAGCGATGATCCGCCTGGCCGTATCCTCGTCCACCGTGCTGATCGAAATCGGCTCGCCGCGCGCGGCAGCCTCGCGCCTCTTGGCGTCCAAGTCGGCTTGCCGGGGCGCCCAGAAGTAGAGCACCACGCCCAAGAGCGCGATGACCTCGGCATGGACGATGACGGCCAAGGCCAGCCAGCGCAAGATGCTCTTGCGTTTGCCTCTCCTCGATTTGGCAGAGTTGGCCATGCCCGACCTGGCCTACTATTTTAGCCGGCTCTCCCGCACTGCAAGGGCTTCCGCTCCCGCAGCGCGGCCACCCTGCCACCGTCGCGGCCGGATAACCGCTGGATCCGGGTACCATCCTCTCCTACATTAGCCCGACCCGAGACGTTTCGGTCCATGCCATCGTCCATGCCATCGTCCATGCCATCGTCCATGCCATATTGGCCGCTCATGTCAGCCGAGGCCCAAAGCCGCGGCGCCCGAGACTTGCTCCACGATGTGGGGCGGGCAATTGCTGATTTTCATCTGATTTCCGGCGGAGACCGTATCATGGTCGCCGTCTCCGGTGGCAAGGATAGCTACGCCTTGCTGCTTCTGCTCGAAGCCTTGCGCAGGCGGGCGCCCATCGGTTTCGAGCTAGTAGCGGTCCACCTCGACCAGGCACAGCCCGGTCACGACGCAACCCCGCTGGCCGGGTGGCTGGAGCGTGAAGGTTTCCCTCACCGCATCGTGCGCGAGGACACCTATACCATAGTGCAGCAGAAGATCGGCCCTGGGCAAATCCCTTGCTCCATGTGTGCTCGGCTGCGGCGGGCCGTGCTCTACCGGATTGCCGACGAGCTCGGCTGCAACAAGATCGCGCTCGGTCATCACCGCGACGACGCCATCGAGACCTTGCTCCTGAATCTCTTCTTCGCGGGCAAGCTAGCCGCCATGCCCGCCCACCTGACGAGCGACGACCGAGCCCACGTGGTCATTCGGCCCCTCATATACTGCTCCGAGCAGGCTCTGGCGGAGTTCGCAGCCCGGCAGCGGGTTCCGATCTTGCCGTGCAACTTGTGCGGATCGCAACCCGTGACCAGACGCAAGCAAATGAAGACTATGCTCGCCCGTCTCGAGAGCGAGCATCCCAATATTCGTCAGACCATGCTGGCTGCCTTGGGCAACGTGCAGCTGAGTCACTTGTTGCTGCGCGATGGCGCACAAAGGTCGCCCGCTGGAGTCGAAGGGCCACGGGCAAAAGGCTCCAGGCTCCCGACCAAAATGGTCGAGTTGGGCTCCGGAGAGCTCGAAGATCCTGCAGCCAGGGGCCAGAAACCAGAAGACGCGTGAGCTCGGGCGGTCTTCGCCCGACCGAGCTCGACCGCGGGGGATCTAAAGGACCCTCCCAGGGTCCTTTTCATAACAGGCCTGAGCTCAGGAGCCTTTCCCGAGCTCGCGCTCCTCGACCTCCCGCTTGAGCTTGTTACACCTCTGCAGAATGTCGGTGTACTGGTTCTGGAAGATCTTCACGTAGCGCTTTTCCCGCGCCTTGCGGGCCAGCGCCGACCGCACCTCGTCGAGCTGGTCCACTAGCTCCGCGGGTGAGCTGAACTTGGGCACGAGAACGTGCATCCGATTGTGATCGGCGATGCGCAGCTCGCCCGTCTCGGCACCCGAGGGCGGCACGAAAACCATGGCGATCAGGGCGGGCAGCGATGCCTTGATGCTCCTCACCACGGTATTCCCGGTCAGGTCGGGTAGGACTTCCTTGGCCACCAATACGGCGGGAGGGACCTGGGTGGCGCTGTCGAGAGCCTCCCCTCCGGTCTGCACGTGGCGCAAGCGCCATCCCTTTTCTTCGGTCAGCTCTCGGGCCAGCACCCGCGCCAGCGCGCCATCATCGTCCACGAACAAGAGGTCGAGCGGTCCCAGACCCGCCACCGACGAGGACTGCGCGCCATCACGCGCCTTCAGGTTGTCCTCGGCGTCGGTCAACCGGCGGGAGAGCGCCATCATGGATCGCAGGAGCTCCTCGTTCATTTCACACAGCACGGTCAGGAGTTGCTCGCGGCGCGTGGCCGACTGCACGCGAGCGGCGGCCTTTAGCACGCGCTCGCGCAGGTCGTGCACGTATTCGCGTGCCTTGGGCATCACGTCGGCCGCGCCGGCACGAAAGACCGGCGCCACCACGTCGAATGATATGCGCCGGCTCATCACCACCACGGCGGTGAGCGGCGAGCGCTCGCGCACGAACTTCACCAGGTCGATGGCGGCATTGGGCTCCGGCGTGTCCAGATCGGCCAGCACTACCGGGAAAAAGCGATTGGCGATCTGGTCCTTGGCCCGCTCGATGTCGGACAGAATCGTAACGGTCAGGCCAGCCTCGCGCAGCAGACGTTCCGCGCCCCGGCGAACCTGCTCGTCCGCATCGAGGACCAGAACTTCTTGCCCCGTCGCATTATCGTCTATCGAGCCCACGCCTTTTCAACGTAGGAGAGAGTTGGGCAAAGGTCAAAAACTCATGCCGGCCTGCGTGGACGCGCCCCCTGGCCAACTGGCCAAAGTCGCCAAGTGTCCAAGGTAGCCAAAAGGTGGCCAAAGTGGGGGGCAGGCCACGGGATCCGGCAGGGCGTGCTACCCTGGGGGTACGCGCCTACGCCAACCTCGACGAGCGAGCTCACCATGATCAGCGTTCTCGACAAGGTCCTAAACGCGGCCCGCCAGCTCGGCGCCTCCGACGTACACCTCAAAGTCGGGCTGCCGCCCATTTTCAGAGTCAAGGGCGACTTGCGCACGGTGGCCAACGTCCCCCCCCTCACCCAGCCGGCCATCGAGGAGTTCGGCTTGGCCATGATGAATCCGCGCCAGCGCGAGATCTTCGACCGGGAATGGGATGTCGACCTCGCCTACTCGACGCAAGACGGCTATCGCTACCGTGTGAACGTGCTGCAGCAACGCGGGGTCATGGGCGTGGTCATGCGGCTGATTCCGCCCGAGGTGCCAGCCTTCGAGCGACTCAATCTGCCCGCCAAGGTGCTCGATCTAGCCAACGAAGATCGTGGCCTGGTCTTGATCACGGGCATCACCGGCTCGGGCAAGTCCACCACCCTGGCCGCGATGGTGGAGCACATCAACGCCAGCAAGGCCGTGCACATCGTCACCATCGAGGATCCCATCGAATTCGCCTTCAAGGACCGGCGCAGCGTGATCAACCAGCGCGAGATCGGATTCGACACCACCTCGTTTGCCCGCGCCCTGCGCGCCTCACTGCGCCAAGACCCCGATGTCATCATGGTGGGCGAGATGCGTGACCTCGAGACCACGGAAATCGCCCTGACCGCGGCGGAGACCGGCCACCTGGTCATATCGACCTTGCACACCGTCGATGCGGTCGAAACCATCAACCGCATCGTGGCGCTTTACCCTCCCCACCAGCAGACCCAGGCTCGCCTGCAGCTTTGCGCGGTTCTCAAGGGTGTCATCTCGCAACGCCTGGTCGCGCGCGCCGACGGTCTCGGCATGGTGCCCGCGGTGGAGATCATGATCGGTACCGCCCGAGTGAAGGAGCTGATCGGGGAAGCCAAGCGTACCCGAGAAATCCACGAGGCCATTGCCAGCGGTCAGGATCCCTACGGCATGATCAGCTTTGACCAGTCGCTCATCGAGCTGGTCAAGCATCGCTTCGTCACCTACGACGAAGCCCTGGCCAATGCCTCCAACGCCGAGGACTTTGCCCTGTACTTCCGCGGCGTCAGCAAAGGCGGACGGGCCAGTGCCGAGCTCAGCGCCGCCGACCCGGCCAGAGGCTTCCCTACCCCGCCGCCCGCTGACGACCCCGCTGACTTCAACATCGACCGCTTCAGGAACGAGTGATCCTGGAACGCCGCAGCTCGGCAGTGGCCTCGGCCAGCTTGGCCAAGACCTCTTCACGCCGCGCTTCCGGGACGGAGACCCGAGTGGGCATGCCCCCACCCAGAGCGAACAGCTTGACGAAGTCGAGGCCGGAATCGAAGTCAGCCGCGACCGAGAGCGAGCCGGCATCACGCACCACGGCCACCAGCGCTCGCTGCTGGCCGAGCAAGAGCAACTCGGTCTTGTCGTAGGGCACGCTCGACCTCACCTCGACATAGGCCACATCGCCGGCAATGCGATACTCGTCCGACAAACGCTGCGCCTGCTCCAGCAGAGGATCCACCAGACGGGCCGCCGCATCGATCTCCTGGAAGTAAGTTGCCGACCGGGCGCCAGCGACGAGGTATTGCAATATGCGATGCTTGAGGGTCTCGTCGCGAAAACGCGCGCGCAGGGCCCGGTCTATGCGGTCAGCGACGTTGCTGGGCCTGCCCCGCCGGGTGTCGATCTTGCGGGCATCATCGTCCGCTCCCGGGTAGGGCTCGATCCCACCCAGAATCCACTTGGCACCCGCATAAAGACCGTCGAGGTCGACATGGACCGCAATGGTGTCGACCGGCCCTACGCGCAGAACCAGCTCTGGAGTCACCATCTCCGGACAGGCGCCGTGCTCGGCCTTGGTCGCTAGCACGAAACGTGGGTCGCCCGCGTAGTCGACGTGCCGCTCGTGGTCGTGGTGGTCGACCCAGGCCGCGAGCCGGGGCCCCAGATCGCGAATGAAGGGTAACGTGACCCCTTGAAACGAGGTCTTCCCGGTCTCCGCCGCGAAGGCGATGTCGAGGACGACCACCCTTCCCGCCAGCGTGTGCGCCTTGGGAAGAACTCTCGGAGTCAAGAAAGCGAAGCGTGTTGCAGCCAAGCGCGCGGCCAAGAGCTCATCGTCTGACATGTGGGTAGTTGAGGATAGCCGGCAGTCGGGCCGGCGCCGGTCAAAAATGTCGATGGTGCGCTGCTGAGCTACCGCGCTCCTGCCCAGCTGTATGCTCCGCTCGATGCCCCGCTCGCTGGATGAAGACCGCTACCTCTAGCGGCGGCGGCTTTCTCGCTTTCCGCTAGCTTGACACGCTGGGGCCCGCCTATAAGATACCTTCCGTAGCACATACTCTCGAGACAAGAGTCGCTTTTGGCCGAGCCCCGGCGCGCGGGGTCACATGGCGGGTCGCGAGGCCCGCGGAGGATGAGATGCAAGGATTCGCAAAGTTCCTATCAGACGGTGGCCCCCTCATGTACTTCAACTTGTGCACGTCGGCCATCGTGCTGTCGATGATCATCGAGCGCCTGTACTTCTTCCTGGTCAAGAGCAGTGTCAACGCGCGCGCCTTTCTCGAAAACGTCCGCAAGCTCGTGCTCGCTAACAACGTAGACCGTGCGGTCAAGCTGTGCTCGGCCACCACCGCCCCGGTGGCACAGGTCGCCAAGGCCGGCCTCCAGCGCGCTCACCGCGGTGAGATAGCAGTCGCGCAAGCCATCGAGGAGTCGTTGGTCGACGTTACCCCGATGCTCAAGAAGCGCGTCCAGATCTTGTGGTCACTGGCCAATATAGCCACCCTGATCGGCCTTCTGGGCACCGTGGTAGGCCTCATTCGCGCCTTCGGCGCCGTGGCCGCGGCCAAGCCCGAGGAGCGCAGCAATCTTCTAGCCCGGGGTATCTCGGAGGCCCTCAACAACACCGCGATGGGGCTGGGCATTGCCGTCACCTGTATCATCGCCCACGCGGTTTTGGGCTCGATGTCGAAGCGGCAGGTGGCTGACCTGGAGGCCTTTTCTCTCAAGCTCGAGAACCTTCTCGCCGAATCGGCTCATGGCTCGGCCGGCCAAATGCAGAAGTAGGCAGCAACCCAAGACAAGAAAATGACGAAGCGCCAGGTACGGGCCCGCATGCGCCGCATGCGGGAGAAGTTCGAGGAGGCCGAGGAAGAAACCGGGGAGATCAACCTGGTTCCCTACATGGACATCGTTACCAACATCATCATCTTTCTCCTCGCCTCGGTCATCAATCAAGTCCCCCTGGGGACGGTCAACGTGTCCTCGCCTACCTTCGGCGCGGGCGGCGCGGGCGACAACGCCGACAAGCCCGCTTTGAACCTCACCGTCACGGTCGGCATCAGCGGCTTCACCTTGGCTGGCTCGGGAGGCGTAATGCCGCCCATCCCCAAGCTCCCAACCGGTGACTATGACTATAACGCCCTCACCGCCAAGCTGACCGAGATCAAGAAGCAATTTTCCGACGAGACCAAGGCGACGTTCAACGCTGACGCCGTCACCCCATATGACACGGTAGTCAAGACGTTGGACGCAATGAGGTACTACAAGGACGAAAAGGAACAGCGCGAAAAGGTGCTCTTCCCCGACGTCGTATTTGCGGCAGGTATTTTGTGATGGCCACCGGACGCAGCAGCGTGCCACCTGACGTCGCCTCTCGACTGGCGGGCAAGCGGGCCATCAGGAGCTATGCGCGCAAGCTGGCTGATCCCGAGGACATCAAGGACCTCAACATCACGCCCATGATGGACATGATGACCATCATCCTCGTGTTCTTGCTCAAGTCGTTCACTTCCTCGGCGACTCTGATCAACTTGGATCAGAACTTGAGCCTGCCGCCCTCCATGACGCAGCTGGCCCCGAAGCAGGCCGTCCCGGTGACCATCACCAAGCGGGTGCTACTGGTCGAAGGCGAGGCCGTAGCCCCCATAAACAACGGCCGCATCGATCCTCAGCTCAAGCGCGACGGCGACAACGGCTACTACATCACGCCCTTGGTTGAGCTGCTCAGCAAGGTGGCGCGCAGGGAGAAACGGGTAGCGGAGGTCACGGGACAAAAATTCGACGGCGAGCTCACCATCATCGCCGACAAGAGGACTCCCTATCGCCTCCTGACCGAGGTGCTCTACTCCTGTGGTCAGGCCGAATACGCGAATTACCGCCTCCTGGTCCTCAAGTCCCGCGAGTAGCCGGACCCGCCTCTGCCCTGCCCCCACGCCATGCCCTGCCGGCTAGCGCGCTGACCAAGGCGCCGCTGCTTGTATCTGACCGAGAAGGGGCAGCGGAGAAGGCCGGCGGTAGCGATGACGACGGGAGGACCTTCAATGAGTAGGGCTGGCCGGACTTCATCCCCGGGCTACCGCGACTCATCTGGCCGTCGGCCCGCAGCTTAACCGATGAGCAAGCTCGAGCAGAGCGGCTCGACTACAGCAGGCTGGAGTAGATGGGCGGAGCAACTCCCGGCTGAGCCCCGGCGGCGGCGCCAGCCCGGCCCTTGCCCCGAGCGCCCCGTGCCCTCGTTTCGCCTCACCCCGGGGCCTCCAGCAAGGGCAGCAGCAACAGCGGCCGCAGCAGCCCAGGAACGGAGTCGAGAGGAATCGGGACGCCCCGGATCCCTCCCTTGCTCCGTTCCCGCCTCCTAGTCCCCCGTAGCTCCCTCGGGCCTAGCTCCCGACCACGAGCTCGATGCGGCGGTTCTTGAACTTGCCCGCACCCAGGTTTGGCACCAGGGGTTTCTTGGATCCCATGCCGGCCGGAACCAGGCGGTCAGCCGGAATGCCTTGATCCGCGAGATAGCGAGCCACCGCCTTGGCCTGGGCGTCGGTCAGCTCGTCCACCTTGGGCGACGGGGTGCCACTATCCCAGTGCGCCTCGATGCGCAGCTGCCGGATCTCGGGATGGTTCACCAGAATGTCGACCAGCTCGTCGAGCTCGGGCAACACCTTGGGATTGAGCTCTACCGGCGCTCCCTTACCCGCCGGCTTGAAGCTGATGGGCTGGCGTAGCTTGATCTTGCCGTCCTTGAACGTAGCTCCCGCCACCGCAGGCCGCGAGCGCAACGTTATGGTGATCGAGCTGTCGTGGCCCTCGGTGACACTGATCTGCACCTCCTTCGATAGGTGCCCCTCCGCATCCACCCGAGCTTCGTACACCCCGGGCGCCACCGGAATCGAGAAATTGCCCGACTCGTCAGAACGGCCCTCGGCTATCTGGGGGCCGGCCAGCTTGATATTGGCCGCTAGCCCCTTGCCCGCGTCGTCGGCCACCCGGCCGACCACGTGCGCCGGGACTGCCTTCGGCGTCAACCGGATGGCGATATTGGCGGTTTGTCCCGCCACGACGTCGGTGCGCACCGCCGTGCCCTCGAAGCCATTAGCGCTGACGGTGAGCTCGATGGCCCCCGGGGCCAGAGGCACGCTCTGGAACGACCCATCGGCATCGGTGAGCACGCGCGCGTGCTCGCGGCCGGTAACCCCCACCACCGCGCCCTCGATAGCCGGCCCGGCCGCACTGGTGACCCGACCGGCGACCAAGCCTTCCCGCATCGGCGCCTCCCGCACCACCACCTTCTCGACCGGAACGGTGCGTACCACCCGGGGCACGAGGTCCAAAGGATAACCGAGCCCGAAGAGCAGGTTCCAAGGAACGAGGGCGGGAGCGTAAGGATAGCCGGGCGAGACCAGGGCGATATCGAGAGCGATGGTGGCCGTCAGCCCGTGCAAAATCTGGCCCTGCAGCCCCAAGGTAAGCCACTGCTGGTCTCGGTTGTCCTTGCACGAGGGACTGCCCGACTGACCACAATACAGGTGCTCCGACTGTTCTATGGTCTGATCGGCCGAGCCGGTGAGGTACTCGAAATGGTACTCCACCATGGGCCGGATCGAGAAGCCATCGGCCACGTCGCTGAAGGGAGCATCCGCACCCAGGGCGAGGCGGAAGCGGCTCTCCGAGATGCCGTAGGCGAACTCGGAGACGTAGCGCGAGAGCACCGGGGTCGGGACCGGGCCGGCATTATAGTCGACGAGGTTGCCCGAATTGTCGACGTAGTAGCCGATATTGAGGTGGAAGCGCACCGGCACATTGCCCGTCACCGCCTTGAGGTTGTAAGTGCCGATGCCGTCGAGCCAGTACGAGGTCGAATCACCGGCGAAGGAGATGCCGCCGATGGACGACATGAAGCGCAGCCCGAACTGCCCGCCCAGCACCAAGCCCGGGGCCACGGCATAACTCGACTTGGCCCCCAGGATCGAATCGCCAAACGACTTGATGAGATTGGGGTCGGTGCGGCCGCCTTCCGAGATGCAGGTATCGACTCCCTGGTGGTTGGGCCAGTTGGTGGAGCAGAAGCGGTCGTTGCGGTTCGACGAGCCCAGCACGGCGGCGAAGAGCTCCAGGTGATCGATGGGCGTGAGCCCCACGGTGAGCGCTCCTTGCAGCCGGGTGTCTTGGTCACCCCCGGCCGGCGAGGTAGCCGTCGCGTTCTGCTGCGCCAGGAAGTTGCTGCCCTTGAAGAACTCGCCGTGCAGGGCCAAGCGGAGCTGACCTACGTATCCCACATCACCCGAGGCCATATGCACTAGACCTACTGCGCCGCCCAGGCTGAGCTGGGGCACGAATCCGCGCGGGTGCTGGTCGGTATCCTCTCCCGCGGGGGCCGGCTTCGCCTCTTCCGCCACTGGCTTGCTCGCCGGAGCGGAGACCGGAGCCGCCTCAGGCGCAGCGGTGATGGGTGCAGCCGGCGAGGCGGGAGCGAGAGGAGCCGCTACCGGCGCGGCCGCCGGCGCGGGGACCGCGCTGGGCGGGGGCGGTGGCCCCCAGGGCGTGGCCGCCGCAGCAGGAGTCGTCGGCGCGGGGGCAGCCCACGGCGTGGTCGCCGCAGCAGGAGCCGTCGGCGCGGGAGCAGGCCACGGTGTGGTCGCCGCAGCAGGAGCCGTCGGCGCGGGCAAAGGCGCCGGCGCAGGGAAAGCCGCGGGAGCGGGCGTGGGCGCCGGAACCGTGGCCGCAGGTGCCGGGCTGGGATAAGTCGGCGGTGGCCAGGGGGACGGGGCACTGGCCTGCGCGGCTACCGTGGCTGACCAAGAGGACACTGCTGCCAGAGACAAGAACGCGGTCAAATGAATTCGCATGCGTAGGGCTCCTGGAGGCGAGACGGATGGTATGCTAGACGCGCTTTCGATTTGAAGCAAACTCACATTGAGTTTTCTCTCCGGTCGTGGGAGTAAATCGCGGCAGCATGACATCTTCCTTGCAACAACTGACCGACGAGATACGCGAGGTTGCGCTGCTGGTCCACTCAGCTCAGGAGAGGGCGGATGACCGCGAGATAGTCACGAACGCCCACCTCGCCATCGAGCGTTTGGCCAAGCGCTATCGCGAGCTCGCCACCTCCGGGAGCGCAAGCGAACGCGATGCTCTCGAGCGCACTCTGGGCCGCCGCGTGACCGATTTACGCCGCTTGGCCTCGACCCTGCCCCGCATTGGCGCCATTGCCAGCGAGCACACCGGAGACCAGGCCAGCGCTGGCCCTTCCGAGGTCGAGAAGCGGCGGATCACCGGGGTATCGTGGCGCAACGAACGACGGC
Source organism: uncultured delta proteobacterium (assembly GCA_963849735.1). Taxonomy (GTDB): domain Bacteria; phylum Myxococcota_A; class Polyangia; order Fen-1088; family Fen-1088; genus Fen-1118. The sequence goes on along the minus strand of CAWKJE010000025.1, from coordinate 26,435 downwards.
CCGCCCTGCCCATGGGCGGGGTTGGCGTGGGGGGCGAGATCGACGCATGGTGTGGTCCGTGCGAGGGACTGACAACCCACAGCGTTATCGCCATCGTGGACAACACTCCCAGGCAAGTGGTCTGCCAGGCCTGCGGCTCTCGCCATGGCTATCGCACCACCCCTGCGCGCAAGCTGGCGCCGGAACCCTCCCCGACCGCTGGCCTCCAGGGCAGCGAAGCGGCTCGCAAGGCCGAGCGCAAGGCCGAGGAGCTGCGCGCCTTGGGGCGCGAGCTGGCGGACGCACCCCAGGTGCGTGCCTTCGATGCGCGCGAGCGTTACCGGGTCGGTGAAGTCATAGCCCATCCCGAATTCGGGCGCGGCAAGGTCGAGACCGTGCTGCGCTCGAGCTTGCTCGTGCGCTTCCCCGCCGGGGGCCTGAAATCGCTGATGCTGACGTAGCGGTGCTGCGGCCGGATGCTAGGCGGCATGGCCATGCGCGCGGCGAGAGTTGGTCTCGGGCGGGGTCGTAAGCGGTGTCGTGCCATGCCTTGCGGGACGGGTACGGTTGGGCAAGGATAGCCAGGGTCATGGCCAATCCGCCTCCCTCCCCCCCAGCTGACCGCGTCCAGGTCAGGATCCTGGTGGTGGACGACGACGCCGACATGCGCGAGTGGGTCCGAGAGGAGCTGGCCAGCGAGGGCTTCGCAGTGGAGACCGCACCCGGAGGCCGGGCCGGGCTCGAACGGGTGAAGCAAGGCGGCCTAGATTTGGTGGTCTCCGACGTGAAGATGCCCGATCTGGACGGCCTGGATCTGCTGCGCGAGGTTCGCGAGCTCGAACCCTCGCCCTTCGTGATCATCGTGACCGGGTTCGGCGCCATCGACACGGCCATCAGAGCCGTAAAGCTGGGCGCTTACGATTACATCACCAAACCTTTCAAGATCGACCAGCTTCTGCTCAGCATCGACAAGGCCCTGGCCGAGCGCACCTTGCGGAGCGAGGTGGCTCGCTTGCGCGAAGAGGTGAGTGAGCGCAGCAGACTCGACAACATGATCGGGCAGTCGGCGGCCATGCAGGCAATCTTTGCCCTGGTAAGGAGGCTATCGGCATCGCACGCCAGCATCCTCATCACGGGCGAATCGGGCACGGGCAAAGAGCTGGTCGCGCGCGCCTTGCACGGCAAGAGCCCGCGCAAGAACCGCCCCTTCATCGCCCTGAACTGCGCCGCCATTCCCGAGGCCTTGCTGGAAAGCGAAATCTTGGGTTATGCACGGGGTGCTCACTCCACCGCCAGCACGGACCGCCAGGGGCTCTTCGTCGAGGCCAACGGCGGCACCTTGTTCCTCGACGAGATTGCCGACCTTCCCCTGGCCCTGCAGCCCAAGCTGCTCCGGGTCCTGCAGGATGGCGAGGTCCGCCCCCTCGGCGCCAATCGCGCCACCCGCGTCGACGTGCGGGTGATGGCCGCCACTAACCGCGACCTGGAGGAGCGCCTGCGCACCGGCCAGTTCCGCGAGGATCTGTACTACCGCCTCAACGTCATCCAGATCCAGTTGCCCCCTTTGCGCGGACGCCCCGAAGACGTCTTGCCCTTGGCCGAGCACTTCCTCACCCGCTCGACCGAGCGCTCGCACAAGGCGGTGCGCGGCTTTGCCGAGCGGGCGAGACAAATGCTGCTCGGCTATCACTGGCCCGGCAACGTGCGCGAGCTCGAGAACGTGGTCGAACGGGCGGTCGCTCTGGCGGAAAGCGACCTCATCGGTCCGGACGACCTTCCCCAGGCCCTGCACGAGCGCAAAGCCCAGGACCGCTTGGCCACCGCCGTGGCCCAGGGGCTTACCCTGGAGCAGCTGGAGCGTGAGTACATCGAGCGCATCCTGGAAGTGGAGGGCGGCAACAAGACCAGAGCAGCCCAGCGCCTCGGTCTCGACCGCAAGACCCTCTACCGCAAGTTGGAAGAGTACGCGGCCGAAGGCGGCCGCAAGTCGTGAGTAAGCTCTGGCCCGCCCTGGGGCTGCTCACACTGGCCGACTGCGCGTCCTGGCGCGCCAGTCCAGCCGCGCCGGCCCCCGAACCGTCGTATGGCGCCAACGCCGCTCTACAGCCGGGCGCCGATGATGACCTGGGCGGTGATGCCGACCTGCGCGACCTCACTCGCACGAGCTCGAGCAACCCAACCGCTCTGCGCCCACGCCTGCAGGCCTTTCTGGTACGCCACCCCCATCATCGTCAGCGCCCCCTGGCGGTGGCCATGCTGGTATCGGCCATGCTCGCCACCGGCGACGCGCTCGCCGCCCAGTCGGAGCTGAGCGAGGAGGGTGCCCTGCTACCTAACCCTGAGTCCGCGCTCTTACTCGGACTCGCCGAAGGCCAGCTCGGCCATGCCGCGCCGGCCCTGACCCTGCTCCACCCCTACTTGGCGGCGGATCCACCCGGCCTGCCGGGGCTCGACGCAAGCGATTGCCGTGCCCGCCTGCGCCTGACCTTGGCCAAGGCCCTAGCCGCCCGGGACGAGCCGGGAGCTGCCATCGACCAGCTCGAGATGTATCAGCATGTTTCCCCCCGCAGCGAGGCCACCCATGCCTTGGCCCTGCGCCGAGCCGAAATCATCGCCAGCGACGCTTCAGAGCTATCGGCCTTGCGCGCTCTCGGCGGCCGCCGTAGCGCACTGGCCCTCGCCATGCTGGGGCCCAAGGCCGTGGCGGCCCTACGTTCCCGTGGCGACGAACGCGGCGTGAGCAGGCTGGACCGTGAGGTCGCCGGGGCCCGCAAGGAGCTTGGCCTCGAGCTGCCCTCGTCTCAGCCGCTCACTGCCGATCCGCTGGGCCTTGGCCTGTCCGTGCCCTGGTCGGGCTCGCGGGCACGCCTAGGTCGCGCCATTCTGCGCGGAGCCATGCTGGCGCTCGTCGCGCCCGCGGGCACCGCCGCGCCCGCGCCGTGGCAGCTCCTGGTGCGCGACTCGGCGGCCTCGCCCGATCGGTCGGGCCAAGGCGGGCCGGCGGGGGCCATCGCCGCGCTGTCTCGGGTGGAGCACACCATCGGGGTGGTGAGCACGTCCGACGCCGCGGTCGAGTTGGCCAGTGCCGATGGTCTCCCGCTGCTCTTGCTCGACGAGCGGCCTGGACGGGGCGGCACCAGCGCCTTCCAGATGGTGCACGCGTCGGAGGCGCGCGCGGCGGCCCTGGCCCGAGCCGCGCTCGCGCTCGGGGAGCGTGCCTTCGCCGTGCTGGGACCCGACACCCCCGCGGGCAGGCGTCTGGCCGCGGCCTATGAAGCTGCCGTGCGGGCCGGCGGCGGCCGCGTGAGCGGCCTCGTAACCTATCCCGCGGCGGCGACCAGCTTTGCCTCGGCGGTGACCAGCCTGCGCAAGCTGACCTTCACCACCCTGTTCATTCCCGACGACGCCAATCGCCTCGAGCTCATCGCCCCCGCGCTGGCCGTGGCCGATCTGTGGCCGCGCTCGCCGCGCGCGACCTCCGTGGCCCGTGCGTCGGCCGGCGGCGGTGAGCGCGCGATCTTGCTCGAATCCACGGCACTCGGGCTGTCGAGCAAGTTCCTGCACGACGTCGAGCGCTACGTCCAGGGTGCCCTTTTCTGTCCAGGCTTCTACCCCTCTGACGACCTCGACAACGTCAGCTTCGTCACCCATTTCCGCGCCAGCTACGGGGCCCTTCCGAGCGCCACCGACGCCTATGCCTATGACGCGATATCGCTGCTCCGGGCCGCGGTCGAGCGCGGAGCGCGCACCCGAGCCGACGTCTTGCGCACCCTCGCCGACCAGAGCTTCGCCGGGCTGACCGGCGACATTCGCTTCGGCCCAGACCACGAACGCACGGACCCGCCCCTCATCTACGTGGTCGAGGGCACCAGCTTGCGCACCTGGAAGTGAAAGGAGCTCCGAAGAGTGGCAAAGATGGCAACCAACGTCCAGGACCGGCTAGCTCAGGGCCAGATTGACCCCGTCTATTGCCTGCACGGAGGCGAGCGCTTTCTGGTTGACCGCTGCGTGGCCACCATTCGCAGGCTGGTCACCGGAGTAGCGGAGTCATCGGCGGCGAGCGACTACGACGTCTTCGATCTACGCGAAACCCCTATTCTCCAGGTGATTGGCGCCGCCAAGACTCTGCCCATGTGGAGCAAACGACGCCTGGTCATCGGCCATGCCATCGACGAGGTCAAGGCCGACGAGCTCGAGCCCCTGGCCAAATACATCCTCGATCCCAATCCCAAGGGCTGCCTCGTGCTGGTGGGCGACAAGATCGACGGCCGCCTGCGCGCCTTCGCCGCCCTGCGCAAGGCGGGATATCTGCACGAGCTAGTCCGCCTCAAAGATCGCGAGCTAGCTGGCTTTGTTGCGGCAGAGGCCAAGCAGCGCGGCTTGAGCATCACCAGCGACGCGGCCCAGGCCTTGGCTGGCGCCGCCGGTCCCGACCTAGGCCGGGTCTCCCAGGCCCTAGATCAGGTGGCCCTCTTCGCCAACGGCCGGATCGAGCGCCAGCATGTCGAGGAGGTCATACCCGACTCGCGCGAGCGCGGGGTTTTCGAGCTCACCCGTGCCATCGGCGACGGCAACGTCGCGCAATCCCTGCGCCTGCTCGCCAACCTGCTCGACAACCGCGAGCCCCCGCTGAAGCTGCAGTTCATGCTCATGCGCCAGCTGCGCCAAATTTGGCGCACCAAGGAATTGCTGGCGGCCCATACCCCCAGAGCCGAGATTGCCGCAGCCGTCGGCGTCGCGCCCTTCTTCCTCGACGACATTCTCGGCCCCGCCACGCGCATGACCGTGGGGACACTACGGCAAAGCTTTATGCGTCTTTACGAGGCCGACCGCAGCCTCAAGTCGTCGCGCGTCGACCCAGGACTGCAAATGATGCGCCTGGTGCGCATCTTGGCGGAAGGCGCCAGCCGCAAATAGCCCCACGCGCTACGCGCCTATTGTCGGAGCGGCAGTGCTCTCGTCCCTGGCATCGCAGGTGGGCGTGGCAATTTGGCACGTTTTTTTGGGATGACCGCCAGTAAACGGTAGGTTTCTACTAGGAGGACGAGTACCCTGAATCCGTAAGAACCTCGCTATTCACTCGACTCACTCGGCCATCCACCCCGCCATGCCCATCTCCGCCCAGTCTCGTTTATTGCTCCGCATCAGCTTCCTCGTCACCTTTGCCGAGTCGATGCTGGTCCCCATCTACGCCGCGTTCACCGAGAAGGTCGGGGGCAGCATTCTCGATGCGGGGATAGCTTTCGCCATCTTCTCCATGGCCACCGGCACCATGGTGGGTCTGCTGGGCACCCGGCCTCTCTTTCAGCGTCGCGTCAGGGAGTTTTTGGCTTTGGGTCTGTGGGCGTCCGTTTGCTGCGACGTCTCGTACGTATTCGTGCAGAACAAGTGGCAGCTATTCGCGGTCCAGGTGGTGGCCGGTCTCGCCACCGGTCTCATCGAGCCGGCCTGGGACTCGGTCTTCAGTGATGGCATCGCCGAGTCATCGGTCAAGCACTGGTCGATCTGGGCGGGGGGAACCCACTTGTTCGCGGGCGTGGCTGCCTTGGCCGGCAGCATCATCGTGGCCCACTTCTCCTTCGTCGCTCTGTTCCTGGCCATGGCCGCCATCGACGCCATGGCTGCCTCCATCGCATCGACTAACCGGATAGTATCAGGCCAAGACGCGCCATCCCGCCCCGCCCCCGGCCAGCGCAGCGAACCGGCTGCGCTCTCGCTGATGGACGGGCTGTAAGCTCAGCTTTCGAGCGAAGCGCTCGAGCCGCAGCAGCTCAGCGAGCTACCACCGTGGCCCAGCCATTGCCCGGCATGGCGAGCTGGAGCTTCCGCGCCGCTACCGCCACGGTCAGCGTCTTGGCCGCCCCGGCGTTGTAGAGCACGAGCACGATGCTGCCATCCGGGTTCTTGAAGGCCACGGCGTCACCACCGCTGGTCCCCACCACCTTGGCCCCGGTGACCACGAATTGGGAGAAGTGCCGGAAGACGTAATAGGTCGGCGTGATGTTGAGGGTGTTGGTGGTGGTGTCCACCGTAAGCAGGGCATTTTGCGGCCAGGGCCGGGTGGTGTCCAGGCTGAGGCCGACGGTATCGAGCACCATGTTCCAGGCGCTGTAGGCCGTCACACCCGCCTTGATCCAATCACGGATGAGCCCCCAGCTCACCACCGCGTAGGCCTGATCGTTGGGCGCCGCCGTCGCGTCGAAGGGGGTGACCCAAGGGTCATTGCCGCACTGATGCTCAGACTGCCAAATCGGTAGGTGGTACGCTTTGACGTTGCCGACGTAGTCCAGCATGCCCCACTGGAACGCGAACAGATCGACGAACCCTCGCGCGGTGGCGTCCCCCATCACACTGTTGACGATGGGATGATCCGATGAGCCGCCGTTGAATGTGCCCAGGATGATCTTGGTGGCGGGCAGCTGGGACTGGGCCACCGCCTGGCTGAGGGCCTGGCCCAGATACTGGCCGATAAACTTGTCGTAGATGGCCGGGGTCCACGCGCAAGTGGGGTAGGTCCCGGTGTAACTCGGCTCGTTCTGAGCCGATATGGCTTCGATCTTGATACCCTGCTGTGCGTATGCCTGCACGAACTTGATCAGGTACTGGGCATAGGCCGTAAGAGTCGCGTCATCGCCCTTCATCGACCCGCCGTCGAAGGGAGAGGTCGGATTTTCGGCCGAGAAAGGCGCAGCCTTCATCCAGGTAGGCGGCGTCCACGGGCTGGCCCAGAAGCGCAGGTCGGCCTTGATCGCCTGGACCGCCTTCACGAAGGGAATGAGCATCAACTCGTCGCGCGCAATCGAGAAGCTCGCCATATCGGGGTCGCTGCTGCCGCTCGGCACCTCGTCGTCGGTGTAGCGCTCCATGGCGTAATCGCTCGCCCCGATGGGAATGCGGCCGAAGACGAAGCGCGCCCCGTCATCACCGTAGAGGAGGTGGAGGGCGAGATCCCGATCGGCGGGCTTGAGCAGAGACAGGTAGGACCAGCCCATCTCGTTGAAGGAGCCCCCAAAGCCTTCCCAGACCTGGGCCACCGCGCTGTCATCCACTGTCACATCGGCCTTGCCGCTCGTCACCGAGGTGAGCCCGCCGGTCTGCCAATAGGCCCCCGGCGCCGACGTTACCAACGTGGGCAGGATGGCCGCGCCGTCCGCCGAGCCGCCGTCCAGCGCCCCTCCCCCATCCGCCCCACCGCCATCCCCCACCTGGTCGACGCATACTCCCCCCTGGCAGCTTTGCGTCTCCGTGCACGGGATGCCGCAGCCTCCGCAGTTGTCAGGATCGCCTGTCACATCGATACACACCTGCCCGCAGGCCACCTGGGGCAGCGCACACACCGGCCCGCTGGGCGTACTGCCCTTCGAGCAAGCGGCGCCGGCAATGGCAATGGCGCCGCAGAACGCCAGGGTGTTGAGTAGCTTGCTTTCGGTCATGGCTGTCCCCCAGAGGTCACGCAAGGAGTGATATCACGGCCCCGGCTGGCCGCAGGAGAAGGAACCCGCCTCCCCGTCCCGCCATGGCCCTCCACGTCCATGGGCGGCCGACCGCGCGCCATGCGACAACTAGGTAAAGGACCTTGGTAGGGTCCTTTACATCCCCCGACGCCGCCGGCGCAAAGTGGCGACGATCGCTACTAGACCCGTGAGCAGAAGGCCCCCGGACGGCGCACCGTGGCCGCCGAGGCTGCAGCTACAACCGGACGAAGTGCTCGAGCTGGCCGAGCTATTGCCCGAAGCTCCTCCCACACCGGCGTTGCCGCCCGCCCCGCCGCTCGCCACCGCGCCGCCGCTGCCGCTGCCGCTGGTGCCGCTGCTGCTGCTGCTGCTGCCGCCAGTCGAGCCGCCGCTCCCTCCCGCGCCATTCTTGCCTGTGCCAGCGCTACCATTGCCGCTCGATCCCCCTACCCCGCCCGCAGCGCCACCGCTGCCTTGGCCGGGGCTGCCGCTTGCGCTGCCGCCAGCGCCCCCGCTCCCTCCCCCACTCGCCCCGCTCGCCCCACCCGCTCCGCCGGCGCCGCTCCCGCTCGACCCGCCGGAGCCGCTCCCACCCGCTCCGCTCGCCCCTCCCGCTCCAGTCGACCCGCTACCCTGGAACTGGAGGTAGTTGAGGTGCATGGCCCCATTGAAGACCAGGTAAAGGGTGGATACCCCCGTCACCGGCTGGGCAAGAGTGCAAGTCTGGGTCGCCCACGCCGAGCTGGTCGCGCTGATGGCGCAAGTCCCGAGCAGAGTGCCAGTTTGCGAATCCTGGTGCAGCTCCACCGTGGTGGCGCTGTCGGCCTTGACCCGCAGGGCTACCGAGGTGACCCCAGCGTCGCTGTAATCAACGCTCTCGTAGTACACCCAGCCCCCGCTGGTCACCGCTATCGATTGCCCCAGAGTGGTGCTGTCGCCGCTGTCCTCCTTGGTCGCCCCCGATTGTCCGTCATAGTCCTCGCCCTCGATGGCCACCTGGGCGTCTTGCCCCGACAACGGCCGGTCCACGCTCACGATGAACATGGTCCCCGCCTGGCGGAGCAGGCTGAAGGTGGTGGTCCACGAGGTGGTGACCTGGGCCTGGGCCTGCGCGGCCACCTTCAAATGCTGCGCGTGCCTCATGGCTTCCCACTGGGTCTCGGTCGGGGTCGCCGGACTGCCCTGGGACGTCCACACGCTGTACGGATTGCTATCGTTCTCGTCCACCAGGAACTGGGTCACCCAGACCTTCTGGTTGGCCAGCGCCGCCGGCAGGTTGCTCACGTTGATGGACACGCTGTCCCCGGAACCGCTCGCGGTATTGAGAGTCTTGTAGTAGTTGTAGACCAGCACCTGCAGAGAATCGCCGGCGGTGGAGGCGGTGGCCATGGCGTCGATCCCGTCGTTGCCGGTGCCCCCGCTCGACTGCAGACGGTTCGGGCCGGTGTAGTTGAGCATCTTGAAGGCATTGAAGGCGGCTTTGCGCATGCCCTGAAAGGTCATCAGGCCGAAGACCCCACCGAAGGGCGTGTTGCCGTTGCCCAGGGTCGTCATGTGGATGGAATCGGTTCCCCCATCCTCGTCGAAGACGTCGGTCAACACCCAGTACGAGAACACGGTTATGGGCGGCGTGTTACCCGAATTGCCGTCGGATAGCAGCTTCACCGACTTCAGAATGAAGCCCACGTTCCAGTGGTTGTCCATGCTGGTGGTAGCGTCACCTTGCTGGCCACCCTGGCCCGAGTACGACGAGTTCCACTCCGTGTTGAACGACAAGACCTGACTCGTGGTATAGCCCGCGCCGGTTATGGCGCTTATGCGACCGGTGTTGTCGCTGACCAGGCTGGCTGGGTCCGCGGTCGTCCCTGAGGCCGCTCCTCCCGGATAGTCGTGAGAAGAAGCGAAAGTCACGGGGGTGCCCGCGCTCTTGCAGTGCTGCAAGAAAGCCTGCACGGGTTGCAGATCATCCGTCGCCGGCCCCCCCACCAGGGCATTCGGGATCACCTTGGTGATGGCGCCCACCGTGTTGTCGTACAGGGTGTAGTAGTCGGTCATGCTGCCGGTCCAGAAACCCGGGGTGTAGTTCGGCTCGTTCCATATCTCGAAGTACCACTTGGCCACGTCGTCTTGCCCGTACTTGTCCACGCAATGCTGAACGAAGGCGGTGACGAAGGCATTCCAGTTGGAGTAGCTGCTGGGCGGGCTGTGGATGGGGTCGCTCGACGAGCTGCCGAGCTGGGCGGGCATGAAATCGGTTTCGACGAGCGGTCGCATTCCCGCCGAGGTAATCGCCTGCAGGTAGGTGTCGAGATTGGTCCAGTTGTAGTTGCCCCCGTTGTATAGGGCCATATCGTCGGGGTTCGCGTCAGTGAAGATCCCGTGGCCGCGCAGGCGCTGCGCCCCCAGCTCGCGCGCCCCGATCTTGATGTGGGTCTGCCAATCCGAGCGCAAGCTAAGATGCGCACCACCGGTACCGAAGGCCGCCGACCAGAAGTGCGGGTTGCCCGCCGTCTGCTTCGATGCGTCGACCGTGATACTGGTGCCGGCAGCGCTCGCTCCCCGGCCACTGGCCAGGACAGCGAGCCCGAGCGCCAGGGCGACCAGGTGGGTTGAGCGTGGGGAGCGCCAGAAGTTGGTAGCCGGCCATGCATCGAAACTCGATCGGGTCTTCATGTTTGCCCTCTTCGTTCTGCCGAGGAAAAGCGCGCGGCCGCGACTTGGCGCGCGTGCTGCACATTGGTTAGAGGCTCTTCCAGACGCAAATGGGTTCAGCTTTTGCGTGCCGACCTAGAGCGGCCGAGGTGTGACGATGCCCGGAAAGGGCAAGCCGAAGCGCCTTGGCTTACGCTGGCGCTGCGGCCTTGGGCGCGCGCGCGGCCACGGTCAGGCGCGAAATCGCGCGGCTGGCCGTGCGACGCTTGATGACCCCTCGGCCACCCAGACGAGCAATGAGCTTGCTCGCCTCTTTGAGCAGCAGCTGGGTCTGCTCGGGATCCTTGGCCGTAATCGCCGCCCTGAGCTTCTTGACGGCGGTGCGCATGGTCGACTTCTGGCTGGCGTTGCGCGCTTCGTGCGCGATGCGCTGCCGGTTCTTCTTTTTCGAGGATTGAATGTTCGCCATTGGGAGGGCCGGAGTTTTGCTGATGCGCTACGCCCCTGTCAAGCTCCGTTCCGATGAGCGCCTCTAATCCTCCCCGACAATCCCCACCTGCCCCTCCTGCGTCCTCCAGCTCTCCTGCAATTACTGCCCTTCGCCACCCTGCATTCCGTGGGGCGAGGGGACCTTGATGTTCTGGGGGCCACGGCGCTCGCCGGGCTTGAGCACTTCCTGGCCGGTGATGCGATCGACGACGTTGTCGTTCTCATCGCGATCGTTGCCCTTGTCGGTGATGACGCTGTCGACCAGCTGACCGCCCTTGGGCTCGTTCGCCGCCTGGCTCTTGCGGATCTCGTCCTGTCGATCGGCGACCTTGCGATCGTAGATGACCAGGCAGTAGACGTCGTAGAACCTCGACCGGTCGACCAGACGCAGGCCATCACCCTCGGGCGAGCGCCATTGGAAGGCGTCCAGCACCTTGTCTTTCACTCCGTGGCTCGCGACCTCGCGGTAAACCGACTGCGCCTTGCCGTACTTGGCCTGCATCAGATCGCCGAACTGGGCAAAGGTCTTGCCCTCCACAACCTCCTTGTCGAAGGCCACGAACATCTTGTAAAGCGCCTCGCCCGAGAAGAAAAAGTAGCGCCGCGACTTGGCCTCGCGATAGATGAGCATGGACTCGCCCTGGTTGGGCAGGAATTCCTCGTCGATTATCGAGGTCGACCAGGCGGCGTGCTGCCCCTGACCATCGAACTTGACGTAGCTCTTGGCCACCGCATCCTTGTCGGCCTTAACCCGGTCGCGCAGCTTCTCCATCATGGCCGGGTCGGCCTGATACTTCGCTACCTTGTCCTTGTAGCTCGCGTCGATCCTGGCGTAGAGCTTGTCCATGACCTGCTGCGGCGTCATGCCCCAGCTGAACTCACCCTTGAACTCCTTGACATCGGCCTCCTTGGCAATGGGAGCCGGACCTTTGCTCTTCTTGGCACTACCGGCCTTGCTGGCCTCGGCCTTGGCACTGGTCAGGATGAAAAGGAGCGCCAAACACGAAAGCCCGAATCTTCTCATTTGCGAATCTCCTTGGGTAAAGGCTGACCGACACTAGCACCGGTGCCCGACCCGCTACAACGGTGGATTGAGCTGGGCACCCAGCCGTACCGTTGGCTACGGCGGGGCAGGCCCGCGATCGCCTACGCGAACGCCCGGCGCCGGATGAGGCGCTGACGAGCTTGCAGCACCGCTTGGCTCAACGCGCGGGGCGACCGGGTTGGCCTGGGCATCGTCGCTCGCCTCCTCGCTTCCCTCCTCGACATCGTCCTCGTTCTTCTGGCCGGGCCGGTAGTGCTCGGCGCGGCCGCTGCGCAGGTCCTCAACGGGGTTCTCGGAGTATTCTGAGCTTTGGCCCGGGCCGGAATAGTCGATCCAGAAGGCCGAGTGGCCAGCCTTGCGATTGTCAAGGTGCACGAACACCGAGTTGGGATAGTAGCCCACCCCAACGTGGTCATAGCTCTTGCGCAAAAAGTCGCGTAGCACGGCGTTGGGAATGCCGGCCAGGCGGAAGTCACAGGCCAGGCCTTTCTTGTGCGGGCTCTTCGGGTTACGTGCCACGCGCGGGTGCCGGTACCCCGAGACCACCTCCATACGATGGCCGGCGAAGTGCCGTGCCGTTCGGTACAGGAGCTGGGCCAACCTCCCATCCATGCGATGGACGGCCCCGGTCTTGTGGCAACGCATGAACCGGTCGAAACGCTTCTGCCAGCCGCGGATCGGACGGCCCCGGTCGTCCTGAAAGCGCAGCATCAACGTCTCTTTGGTGTTGACCTGGTAGAGCTCTACCGCGGCGTAACGTCCCAGCTTCTTCGCCCGGACCGGTCGGATCGAGACTTTCTTGGCCACGCTCGCGCGCACGACCGGCGCGGCGCGGGCAGCGCCGGACCAGTCAGTGACGATGAAGAGCACGGTGGCGAGAGCCAGGACGACCCGGGACAAGCCCGGCGATCATGACTAGGGTAAGCCCCGGTTCGTCAACTTCTTTTGCATTTGGGCGAGCAAGTCCCAGGCCGCCCGGGGCGACAAGCCGTCCAGATCCGTCGCCCGCAACCCGGAGATGACCTCGGCCTCGCACCCCGCTGCCGCGCCCCCAACCGGTGTCGCTCGGGCGAAAAGCGAAAGCTGCGGCGGGTCCGCGGCCTCCGGATGGGCGGGAGCCGGCACGCCCCGGGCCTGCCCGCCACCGGCCAGCTCGAGTCGTTCGAGGATGGCACGCGCCCGCGCCACCACGCTGGCGGGCAGACCGGCCAGCCGTCCGACCTCAATGCCAAACGAGCGGCTCGTCCCGCCGGCTGTGAGCTTGCGCAAGAACACCACCTCGCCCTGCCATTCCTGGGCGGCCACGCTGACGTTGCGCACCCGCGGGTGAGTCTCGGCCAGCGCGCACAGCTCGTGGTAGTGCGTGGCAAACATGGTACGCGCCCCGACCCGGTCGTGCACATGCTCCGCCACCGCCCACGCTATCGAAACCCCGTCATAGGTCGAGGTGCCCCGGCCGATCTCGTCGAGAATGATCAGGCTCTTGCGCGTAGCGTGACGCAGGATGTGCGCGGTCTCGCGCATCTCGAGCAGGAAGGTCGATTCGCCGCGCGCCAGATTGTCACCCGCTCCTACCCGGGTGAAGACCCGGTCGACCAGCCCTATGCGAGCCGAGCGCGCCGCCACGAAGCTGCCCATCTGTGCCATTAGGGTGGCCAGCGCGACCTGCCTTATCAGGGTCGACTTGCCCGCCATGTTGGGTCCGGTGATGAGCAGAACCTGCTCACCCTCGCTGGCCAGGCGCACGTCGTTGGGGACGAAGGCCCCGCTCGACGCCCCGTGCTCGACCACGGGATGCCGGCTGTCCCCAAGCTCGATGACCTCGGACTCATCGACCAGGGGGCGGCAGTAGTCCTTGCGATGGGCCTGTTCGGCCAGCGCGGCGAGCACGTCGACGGCAGCCACCCTGCCCGCGAGCCCGAGCAGGCGGGCGCCCTCTTCCCCCACCCGGTTGCGCAGCCGGGTGTAGAGCGAGAGCTCCAGGCTTATGCGCTTCTCGTCGGCGGCCAGGATCTTGGCCTCGTACCCGGCCAGCTCGGGGGTGACGAAGCGCTCGGCGTTGGCCACGGTTTGCTTGCGGGTGTACTCGACGGGCACGCTGGCCAGATGGGAGCGGGTTATCTCGATGAAGTAGCCGAAGACCGAGTTGTACTTCACCTTCAAGCTGGGGATGCCGGTGCGCTGACGCTCGCGCTCCTCGATGGCCAGGATGCCCTCGCGCCCGCCGCTGGCAATGGCGGAAAGCTCGTCGAGCTCGGGCGAAACCCCCGGCCTGATATAACCGCCGTCCTTGGTCAGGGCCGGGGCATCGTCGCGCAGGGTGGATGCTATCGCCTCCGCCACGTCCTCGCCCAGGTCTGCTCCCAGGTCGAGGAGGTCCGCCTCTCCGTCTGCTGCCGCGACCGCGCCCAGGGCATCGCTGGCCTGCGCCAGGGTGCGGCGTAGCCCGGGCAGGACCCCGAGAGACTTCCCCAGAGCTACCAGATCGCGAGGCGTCGCCACCCCGAGGCGGGCGCGCGTGGTCAGGCGCTCGAGGTCACCCATGGTGCCGAGCAACTTGCGCGCGGCCTCGCGCACCGACTGGCGGGCCACCAGGCGCTCGACCGCATCCTGGCGCCGGCGAATCTGCGCCACGTCGACCAGCGGGAACAGCAGCCACCGGCGCAGCAGACGGCTGCCCATGGCCGTGACGGTTACGTCGAGCAGATCGAGCAGCGACCCCTGCCGCCGCCGCTCGAGCATGGTCTCGACCAGCTCGAGATGGGCACGCGCCTGTTCGTCGATGATGAGGAAGTCGTGGCGCTGGAAAAGCGTAAGCGACGAGAGTGGCAAGGGCGCCGCTACCTGGGTGGCACCAAGGTAGCGCACCACCCGCGCCGCGGCGCGGGCTACCACGGGCAGACGCTGCAGGTTCTCGCGCTCGAAGCCAGAGCCCAGTACCTCGCCCAGGGTGTCGAGAATTGGCCCGTCCCCTTCTTCCTCTTGCCGCACCTCGATGGCGGTCTGAGGTAGCCGGCTATAAGCCCGCCGCACCACCTCGGCCAGCTCGCGCTCGTGCTTACCGACCAGGATCTCGGCCGGCTCGACCCGGGCCAGCTCGTCGATCAAACCTTCGCTGGTGGCGCAATAGGTGGCACGAAAGTCACCCGTGGTAACATCGGCGAAGGCCAGGCCGTAACCGTCGCGCGGCTCGCCGGTCACCGCCGCCAGGTAGTTGGGGGCGCGCGGCTCCAGCGATTCCTCGTCGAGGATCACCCCGGGAGTGACCACACGGACCACCCCGCGTTTCACCATTCCCTTGACCAGCTTGGGATCTTCGAGCTGCTCGCAGATCGCCACGCGATGCCCTGTTTCGGTCAAGCGCTGGATATAGCCGCGGGCCGAATGGTGCGGCACTCCGCACATCGGGGTCGGCTCTTCCTTGCCCTTATCGCGCGAGGTCAGAGTCAGCGACAGGACGCGGGCGACATAAACCGCGTCCTCGTAGAACATCTCGTAAAAATCCCCGAGACGAAAGAACAGGATAGCGTCGGGGTAGCTCGCCTTGATATCGAGGTACTGGCGCATCAGCGCCGTGGTGCCGCTATCTCGATCGCTAGCCACGGCGCGCCGTCCGGGGCCGGCTACTCCTTGCTGGGAGCCGGTGCTGCGGCAGGACGCACCTTCTTGGCCGGCTTGGCACCCGCTGCCCGTGCGCCCTTCTTCGCCTTGTGTTGCCTGGTGATGCGTGCCTTGAGCTTCTTCTGTGCCTTGCGGCGACGCATCTTCATCGAGGTACGGTTGTCGTGCTTGCCCATGGGACGGCCACTATTCGGAAACCGCCGTCATCTGTCAAGGAGCTATGTGCGTACCCGCCGCCCAAAATTGCCACGTGGACAATAGGGGCGAGCCATCGTCCTTGCCCGCAAGCCGTACGGACCGTACCGTATGATTTTCAGGCCTTGTGCGCCGGGGCGCGCACCTTGCGCCAGTCGATACGCCAGGTGTCGCGGCCTTTGATCCAGACCAGGGCCCGCCGGTCGACGGCGGGGGTGGCCAGGGCCAGGTGGTAGAGCTCGTCGATACGACCATAAAATCCTCTAGTGTGGGGGGTCTCTGACCAGCCAAAATGCTTCACGTCGAGGTGGTGGCAAAATTCGTGCAGAAGCGTATTCAGAAGGCCGCGGTAGCTGGTGATCTTGCCTAGGACCGCGGTCCTCATCCACACCCGGATAGTCTGGGTGGCGAAGGTGTAATCGCCCCACAACTCGTAGGAAGCACCCTCGGCATTGCGCTTGGGCCGCGCCCCCAGCACGGAGAGCTTGGGCACCGGGACGTGGTAGCTCCGGGCCAGCAAGCCCAGCAAAGCCAAGCCCGCCCGGCGCACCTCTAGCCTGGTGCCGCCGGCCAGCGCGTTGCGCAGATCGAGCGCGCAAGCTTGCAATCTTTCAGGCTCCGGCAGCAGATCGAGCGACGGTCGGGCATCGCTGGCCTCGTACTGGCGGCGCGAAAGCGCCGCGCGCGGAGTCGGGTCGGTGATCAAGCTAGCCGCGCCTGTGCTTGATCTCCTCGATCAGGGCATTCGTCGACGCGTCGTGCGACGCCACCCGGCCCGCCGCCCGCAGCTCGGGCAAGATGGCATTGGCCAGCTT
The DNA here is from genome assembly GCA_963849735.1 of uncultured delta proteobacterium. Lineage (GTDB taxonomy): Bacteria > Myxococcota_A > Polyangia > Fen-1088 > Fen-1088 > Fen-1118. The sequence goes on along the minus strand of CAWKJE010000025.1, from coordinate 10,185 downwards.
CTTGCCAAGCTCGACACCCCACTGGTCGAAGGAATTGATGTTCCAGATGACCCCTTGCACGAAAATTTTATGCTCGTAGAGAGCAATGAGCTTGCCGAGAGTACGCGGGTCGAGCCGCTGGTAGAGCAGGGAATTGCTGGGACGGTTGCCCGGGAAAACCTTGTGGGGCAAGAGCTCGGCCAGCGCGCCGCCCCTTATCCCCGCCGCCTCCAGCTCCGCTCTGGCCTCGGACTCGCTGCGGCCGCGCATGAGCGCCTCGGTTTGCGCCAAGAAGTTGGCCAAGAGCAGGGTGTGGTGCTCGCCCAGGGGATTGAAGGTCTCGACCGAGGCCAGGAAGTCACTGGGCACGAGCTTGGTCCCTTGGTGAAGGAGTTGATAGAAGGCGTGCTGGCCGTTGGTGCCGGGCTCGCCCCAAATCACCGGACCGGTCTGGTAGTCGACCACCTTGCCGTCGCGACTGACCCGCTTGCCGTTCGACTCCATGTCGCCCTGCTGGAAGTAGGCGGGGAAGCGCGCCAGGTACTGGTCGTAGGGCAAAATGGCATGGCTCTCGGCGCCAAAGAAATTGTTGTACCAGACACCGAGCAGGGCCAAGGTGACCGGCAGGCTCTGCTCCAGCGGCGCGACACGAAAATGCTCGTCCATCTCGTGCGCCCCTTCGAGCAGGGCGCGGAAATTGTCCGCGCCGATGGCCAGGGCGATGGACAGACCGATCGACGACCACAGCGAGTAGCGACCGCCCACCCAATCCCAGAACACGAACATGTTGTCGGTCGAGATCCCGAAGCGTGCCACCTCCTGAGCGTTGGTCGAGAGCGCCACGAAGTGCTGGGCGATGTGCCGCTCCTCCTTGGCCCGATCCACGAACCACGCCCGCGCACTGTGCGCGTTGGCCATGGTCTCCTGGGTGGTGAAGGTCTTGGAGGCGACCAGGAAAAGGGTGGTCTCCGCCTCGATCCGCTTAAGGGTCTCGGCGATGTGCGACCCGTCGACGTTGGACACGAAGTGAAGATCTAGGTCGGCCCGGCGGAAGGGGCGCAAGGCCTCGGTCACCATCACCGGGCCGAGATCCGAGCCGCCGATGCCGATATTGACCACGGCGCGGATTGGCTTGCCGGTGTAGCCTCTGAAAGCACCGCTGCGTACAGCCTCCGCGAAGCTTTGCATGTGGGCGAGCGCCGCCCGCACCTCTGGCATCACATCCTTGCCGGCCACGCAAATCGGTTGCGCCGAGAAGTTGCGCAAGGCCACGTGCAACACCGCCCTGCCTTCGGTCAGGTTAATGGGCTCGCCCGCGAACATCCGGTCGCGCATGGCCTCCACCCCCGCCTCCCTGGCCAGCGCGCGCAGCAGATCCATGGTCTCTGCCGTGATGCGGTTCTTGGAATAATCGAGCAGGAGATCGCCCAGGCGCAGCGAGAATTTGGCGAAGCGCCCCGGATCCTGCGCGAACAAGTCGCGCATGGCCAGGGGAGCGACGGCATGGTAATGGCGTTCCAGTCTCTTCCAGGCTTCCGTGCCCGCGATGCTCATGGGCCATTTCTAGCACACGACGTGCGCTCGCGCCGACGGCCGGCGGCTGTAGTAGCCGGGCCGGCACCCACCGGTAACCGCTCCCATATCTGCGGCTCCAACCTCGCACGACCAAGGGCGCCCTGGGCGCGGTAAGACGCCGGCGCCGCCGCTGCGGTTTACCTACGCTTCCCCGGCCGGCCGTGGCTTGGCCGGCGCGACTGGCGCAGCGGCTGCGCCCCCATAGACAAAGGTGAGCTTGTCCTCGCCGCCCTGCCCTTCGCGATCGATGGCCACGCTGCCCCCTTGCGCCAGCGCCCCAAAGAGGAGCTCGTCGGTGAGAGGGCGCTTCACTTCGTCGTGGATCAGGCGCGCCAGCGGACGTGCACCGTTCATGGGGTCGTGCCCCTTCTTGGCCAGGTAGGTCCGCACCGCGGGGGACATGGTCAGCGTCACCTTGCGCTCGGCCAGCTGACCCGACAGCTCGGCGACCATCTTATCCACGATCTGCAACATGACCGGCTCGACCAGAGGGGCGAAGTCGACCTTAGCGTCGAGGCGATTGCGAAACTCGGGTGAGAACATCCGCTTGTAGGCCTCGTCGGAATCGCCGAAGCGTTCACCCGCCCCGAAGCCCGGCAGGTGCTTGGAAAGGTCGCGGGCGCCCACGTTGCTGGTCATGATCAGAATGACGTGGCGGAAGTCGGACTGGCGGCCGTTGTTGTCGGTGAGCGCGCCGTGATCCATGACCTGGAGCAGGATGTTAAACAGATCCGGGTGCGCCTTCTCGATCTCGTCGAGCAAGAGCACGGCGTGCGGGGTCTTATGAATGGCGTCGGTGAGCAAGCCGCCCTGGTCAAAACCGACGTAACCGGGGGGAGCGCCAATGAGGCGAGAAACCGTATGGCGCTCCATGTATTCCGACATGTCGTAGCGCAGGAACGACACCCCCATTACCTCGGCGAGCTGCTTGGCCAGCTCGGTCTTGCCCACCCCGGTGGGCCCCGCGAACAAGAAGCAGCCGATGGGCCGTCCCGGCTGCCCCAGGCCGGCTCGGTTCAAGCGGATGGCCTGACACACGCGCTCGACCGCCTTGTCCTGGCCGAAGAGCCGCGTCTTGATCTCTCCCTCCAGATGGCGCAGCCGCTCGCGGTCGCTCGCGTCAGCCCGGCGGGGAGGAATGCGCGCCATGGTGGCGGCCACGGCCTCGATGTCGCGGGCGCGCACGCGCAGAGCTGCCGCCGTGCCGTGCTTCCCGTCGGGCTTACCCGGGCGCAACTTGAGAATCGCGCCGGCCTCGTCGATGAGATCGATGGCCTTGTCGGGCAGCTTGCGGTCCTGCAGGTAGCGATCGGCCAGCTCCGCCGCCACCCGCAATGACTTGGGGCTGTAGCTCACCCCGTGGAACTCCTCGTAATGCCGGCGTAGCCCCCGCAGTACTTTGACCGTGTCGCTGACGCTGAGCTCGCCCACCTCGATGGTCTGAAACCTGCGCGCCAAAGCGCGGTCCTTCTCGATGTGGGCCCGTAGCTCTTTATGCGTCGTGGTACCGATGCAGCGGATGCGGCCCGACGACAACAGGGGCTTGAGCAGGTTGGACGCATCCATGCTGCCGCCCGAAACCGCGCCCGCCCCCACGATGGTGTGCAGCTCGTCCACGAACACCACAGCATTCCTTTGCCCTTCGACGGCGCGCAATACCGCCTTGAAGCGTTCTTCGAAGTCGCCCCGGTAACGGGTGCCCGCCAGGATCGCGCCCATGTCCAGGGAGAAAATGGTCGTGCCGTGCAAGGCCGGCGGCGCCTCGCCGGATTCGATCCGCGTTGCCATGCCCTCCACGATAGCGGTCTTGCCCACGCCCGGATCGCCCACGAACAGCGGGTTGTTCTTGCGCCGCCGAGCCAGGACATGGAGCGCCCGCTCGACCTCCTTGTGACGGCCAACCAGTGGATCGATCTCGCCCCGGCGCGCCCGCTCGTTGAGATTCACGGCGTAGGCCGCCAGGGGATCCCCGGCGGTGCCGGCTAGCCCATCCTCTGCCTCGTCTCCCTCATCGTGGGGCCTCGGCACGCCGTCTCCGGACCCGCCGTCCTGGCTCGGCCCCAGCTTGCCCATACCGTGGGAAATGGTGGTCAGAATATCGAGCCGCGAGATGCCCTCTTCCCTGAGAAAGTGGACGGCGTGACAGTCGCGTTCGCCATACATGGCCACCAGGACATGTGGCCCATGAACCTCGGCGCGGCCAGCGCCGATGATGTGGTTGACCGCGTTCTGTATCACGCGCAAAAACCCCAGGCTGGGTTGGGCATGGAAACCCTCGCCGCTCTCTCCCTCCCCCGCTCCCTTGCCGTTACTCTTGCCCTCGGGCGGATCGAGCTCGGTCACGGCAGGCGCGGGTAGCGCGGGAATGGCGGTGGCGAGAAAGCGCTCGAGCTTGCTGCGCAGCCGCGGCAAGGTGCCACCACATTTCTTGAGCAGATCGGCCGTCCTGCCGTCGTCGAGGAGCGCCAGCAGGAGGTGCTCGAGCCCCGAGAACTCATGTCGCCTGCGCGTAGCGTCACCGAGCGCCTTGCGAACCGCCTGCTCCAGCTCCGGGCTTAGCATGACTGCCTGCGCACCGAGCACTCGAGCGGCATCTCATGCTTGCGCGCGAACCCGATCACCTGACTGGCCTTGGTCTCTGCCAGATCGCGGGGATACGCTCCCGCCACGCCCGAGCCCTTGGTGTGAACGTGTAGCATGATCTCGTTCGCCTTAGCCGCATCGTGGTAAAAGAACTTCATCAGGACGTAGATGACGAAGACCTGAGTGGTGTAATCGTCGTTATGGAGAACAACTTCGTAGAGGCGAGGCTCCTCGACCTTGGTACGCTCGAGGGTGGCTAGCTCGCGATCCTCTTGCTGGCTCCGCTTCGGCATGATCTCGCCTCTAGCTTGGCACGCCCCCGGGGAGGTTCCAACCAATTCGGTACCGCCCGGATCAGCCCCCTTGTCCATCGTATATACTACTGGCGATGGATTTGTCGTACCTGGATAAGGGGGCTTGCGCGCATAGGCGACTTCAGCTTGCCACTCGGATGGGTAACCGCCCTGCGTTGCTAGCCGCGGGCGCCCCCAGGCCGCGGGGCAGCAACCGCGGTCTCTACCCGTTTCGCGCCGCCAGCCACTTCCTCTACTTCTTCGGGCTGCATCTGGCCAAGGCGATGGGCATGTGGACAGGCGAAAAATGGCGGCTATTCCTGCCCGATCCCGGCCCGGATGCGACGTTATGGACCGGACCCGAGCCTGACCTGGCCGAATTGGGCGAGATCATAGGGGTGTCCACCTCGCCTCTGGCCGAGCTGCCGTCCGTGCTGGACCAGGCTGCCACCGCCACCCTGCCCGCGCCCGACGTCGAGACCTGCGTCGAACAGTCCACCCTGCTCGGTCGCGAGATCCGGCCCGCCAAGCTGGCAGCGATCGACGAGACCCTGGCCGACGCCGTAATCGCCTTGCGCCTGATCCATGACGACGCCGCCATCGCAGGGCTGCGCCAGGCCGCTCTGGCCACCGAGGCCGCCCATCGCGCCGGGCTGCGCGCCACCCGCGCCGGTGTGCGTGAGAGCGCGGTGCAAGCCGCCCTCGAGGCCGAGCTGGTCGCACGCAACATGACGACTTCGTTCAGCTCGATCGTGTCGGTGCACGGCGAGGTTCTCCACAACGAGGCTCACCACCACACGCTCGCGCAGGGCGATTTGCTCTTGGTCGATGCCGGGGCCGAGAGCCCGGGCGGCTGGGCTGCCGATGTGACCCGCACCTGGCCGGTGAGCGGGCAGTACTCGCCCACCCAACGCGACCTCTATCAGGTGGTGCTCAATGCCGAGAAGGCCGCGGTGGCGGCGGTCCGACCGGGCCGCCGCCACCGCGGCCTTCTCGGCATTGAGCACCACCTGATAGAGGTCGCGTTGGGTGGCAAGTACTGCCCGCTCACCGGCCAGGTGCGGGTCGCGGCAGCCCGGCACCCCGGCCCCCGGCATCGACCAAGAGCAAATCGCCCTGCGCGAGCGTGTGGTGGTGAGCCTCGTTGTGGAGGACCTCGCCGTGCGCCGACACAATCGAGCTGAACGAAGTCGTCATGTTGCGTGCGACCAGCTCGGCCTCGAGGGCGGCTTGCACCGCGCTCTCACGCACACCGGCGCGGGTGGCGCGCAGCCCGGCGCGATGGGCGGCCTCGGTGGCCAGAGCGGCCTGGCGCAGCCCTGCGATGGCGGCGTCGTAGTGGATCAGGCGCAAGGCGATTACGGCGTCGGCCAGGGTCTCGTCGATCGCTGCCAGCTTGGCGGGCCGGATCTCGCGACCGAGCAGGGTGGACTGTTCGACGCAGGTCTCGACGTCGGGCGCGGGCAGGGTGGCGGTGGCAGCCTGGTCCAGCACGGACGGCAGCTCGGCCAGAGGCGAGGTGGACACCCCTATAATCTCGCCCAATTCGGCCAGGTCAGGCTCGGGTCCGGTCCATAACGTCGCATCCGGGCCGGGATAGGGCGGGATTCGCCGCCATTTTTCGCCTGTCCACATGCCCATCGCCTTGGCCAGATGCAGCCCGAAGAAGTAGAGGAAGTGGCTGGCGGCGCGAAACGGGTAGAGACCGCGGTTGCTGCCCCGCGGCCTGGGGGGCGCCCGCGGCTAGCAACGCAGGGCGGTTACCCATCCGAGTGGCAAGCTGAAGTCGCCTATGCGCGCAAGCCCCCTTATCCAGGTACGACAAATCCATCGCCAGTAGTATATACGATGGACAAGGGGGCTTATCCGGGCGGTACCGAATTGGTTCGAACCTCCCCGGGGGCGTGCCAAGCTAGAGGCGAGATCATGCCGAAGCGGAGCCAGCAAGAGGATCGCGAGCTCGCCACCCTCGAGCGTACCAAGGTCGAGGAGCCTCGCCTCTACGAAGTTGTTCTCCATAACGACGATTACACCACTCAGGTCTTCGTCATCTACGTCCTGATGAAGTTCTTTTACCACGATGCGGCTAAGGCGAACGAGATCATGCTACACGTTCACACCAAGGGCTCGGGCGTGGCGGGAGCGTATCCCCGCGATCTGGCAGAGACCAAGGCCAGTCAGGTGATCGGGTTCGCGCGCAAGCATGAGATGCCGCTCGAGTGCTCGGTGCGCAGGCAGTCATGCTAAGCCCGGAGCTGGAGCAGGCGGTTCGCAAGGCGCTCGGTGACGCTACGCGCAGGCGACATGAGTTCTCGGGGCTCGAGCACCTCCTGCTGGCGCTCCTCGACGACGGCAGGACGGCCAATCTGCTCAAGAAATGTGGTGGCACCTTGCCGCGGCTGCGCAGCAAGCTCGAGCGCTTTCTCGCCACCGCCATTCCCGCGCTACCCGCGCCTGCCGTGACCAAGCTCGATCCGCCCGAGGGCAAGAGTAACGGCAAGGGAGCGGGGGAGGGAGAGAGCGGCGAGGGTTTCCATGCCCAACCCAGCCTGGGGTTTTTGCGCGTGATACAGAACGCGGTCAACCACATCATCGGCGCTGGCCGCGCCGAGGTTCATGGGCCACATGTCCTGGTGGCCATGTATGGCGAACGCGACTGTCACGCCGTCCACTTTCTCAGGGAAGAGGGCATCTCGCGGCTCGATATTCTGACCACCATTTCCCACGGTATGGGCAAGCTGGGGCCGAGCCAGGACGGCGGGTCCGGAGACGGCGTGCCGAGGCCCCACGATGAGGGAGACGAGGCAGAGGATGGGCTAGCCGGCACCGCCGGGGATCCCCTGGCGGCCTACGCCGTGAATCTCAACGAGCGGGCGCGCCGGGGCGAGATCGATCCACTGGTTGGCCGTCACAAGGAGGTCGAGCGGGCGCTCCATGTCCTGGCTCGGCGGCGCAAGAACAACCCGCTGTTCGTGGGCGATCCGGGCGTGGGCAAGACCGCTATCGTGGAGGGCATGGCAACGCGGATCGAATCCGGCGAGGCGCCGCCGGCCTTGCACGGCACGACCATTTTCTCCCTGGACATGGGCGCGATCCTGGCGGGCACCCGTTACCGGGGCGACTTCGAAGAACGCTTCAAGGCGGTATTGCGCGCCGTCGAAGGGCAAAGGAATGCTGTGGTGTTCGTGGACGAGCTGCACACCATCGTGGGGGCGGGCGCGGTTTCGGGCGGCAGCATGGATGCGTCCAACCTGCTCAAGCCCCTGTTGTCGTCGGGCCGCATCCGCTGCATCGGTACCACGACGCATAAAGAGCTACGGGCCACATCGAGAAGGACCGCGCTTTGGCGCGCAGGTTTCAGACCATCGAGGTGGGCGAGCTCAGCGTCAGCGACACGGTCAAAGTACTGCGGGGGCTACGCCGGCATTACGAGGAGTTCCACGGGGTGAGCTACAGCCCCAAGTCATTGCGGGTGGCGGCGGAGCTGGCGCATCGCTACCTGCAGGACCGCAAGCTGCCCGACAAGGCCATCGATCTCATCGACGAGGCCGGCGCGATTCTCAAGTTGCGCCCGGGTAAGCCCGACGGGAAGCACGGCACGGCGGCAGCTCTGCGCGTGCGCGCCCGCGACATCGAGGCCGTGGCCGCCACCATGGCGCGCATTCCTCCCCGCCGGGCTGACGCGAGCGACCGCGAGCGGCTGCGCCATCTGGAGGGAGAGATTAGACGCGGCTCTTCGGCCAGGACAAGGCGGTCGAGCGCGTGTGTCAGGCCATCCGCTTGAACCGAGCCGGCCTGGGGCAGCCGGGACGGCCCATCGGCTGCTTCTTGTTCGCGGGGCCCACCGGGGTGGGCAAGACCGAGCTGGCCAAGCAGCTCGCCGAGGTAATGGGGGTGTCGTTCCTGCGCTACGACATGTCGGAATACATGGAGCGCCATACGGTTTCTCGCCTCATTGGCGCTCCCCCCGGTTACGTCGGTTTTGACCAGGGCGGCTTGCTCACCGACGCCATTGATAAGACCCCGCACGCCGTGCTCTTGCTCGACGAGATCGAGAAGGCGCACCCGGATTTGTTTAACATCCTGCTCCAGGTCATGGATCACGGCGCGCTCACCGACAACAACGGCCGCCAGTCCGACTTCCGCCACGTCATTCTTATCATGACCAGCAACGTGGGCGCCCGCGACCTTTCCAAGCACCTGCCGGGCTTCGGGGCGGGTGAACGCTACGGCGATTCCGACGAGGCCTATAGATGTTCTCACCCGAGTTTCGCGATCGCCTCGAGCAGGTCGACTGCTCCTCTGGTCGAGCCGGTCATGTTGCAGATCGTGGATAAGATGGTCGCCGAGCTGTCGGGTCAGCTGGCCGAGCGCAAGGTGACGCTGACCATGTCCCCCGCGGTGCGGACCTACCTGGCCAAGAAGGGGCACGACCCCATGAACGGTGCACGTCCGCTGGCGCGCCTGATCCACGACGAAGTGAAGCGCCCTCTCACCGACGAGCTCCTCTTTGGGGCGCTGGCGCAAGGGCAGCGTGGCCATGATCGCCAAGGGCAGGGCGGCGAGGACAAGCTCACCTTTGTCTATGGGGGCGGAGCCGCGCGCCAGTCGCGCCGGCCAAGCCACGGCCGGCCGGGGAAGCGTAGGTAAACCGCAGCGGCGGCGCCGGCGTCTTACCGCGCCCAGGGCGCCCTTGGTCGGCGAATTGGAGCCGCAGATATGGAGCGGTTACCGGTGGTCCCGGCCCGGCTACTACAGCCGCCGGCCGTCGGCGCGAGCGCACGTCGTGTGCTAGAAATGGCCCATGGGCATCGCGGGCACGGAAGCCTGGAAGAGACTGGAACGCCATTACCATGCCGTCGCTCCCCTGGCCATGCGCGACTTGTTCGCGCAGGATCCGGGCGCTTCGCAAATTCTCGCTGCGCCTGGGCGATCTCCTGCTCGATTATTCCAAGAACCGCATCACGGCAGAGACCATCGATCTGCTGCGCGCGCTGGCCAGGGAGGCGGGGGTGGAGGCCATGCGCGACCGGATGTTGCGGGCGAGCCCATTAACCTGACCGAAGGCAGGGCGGTGTTGCACGTGGCCTTGCGCAACTTCTCGGCGCAACCGATTTGCGTGGCCGGCAAGGATGTGATGCCAGAGGTGCGGGCGGCGCTCGCCCACATGCAAAGCTTCGCGGAGGCTGTACGCAGCGGTGCTTTCAGAGGCTACACCGGCAAGCCAATCCGCGCCGTGGTCAATATCGGCATCGGCGGCTCGGATCTCGGCCCGGTGATGGTGACCGAGGCTCTTGCGCCGCTTCGCAGGGCAAAGCCTAAATCTTCACTTTCAGTTGTGGAGCGTCAACAGTAGGCGCATCAGCCGAGGAGCCTTTAAGCGGATTGAAGCAGAGACCACCCTTTTCCGGTCGCCTCCAAGGCCTTCCCACCCAGGAGCCCATGGCCAACGCGCACAGTGCGCGGGCGTGCGTTTAGTGGATACGGCCGAGGAGGACGGCGCCGTCGCCCAGCGGCTTCGTGGCGCTCTCGACCAACGCTCAGGAGGTGGCGCGCTTCGGATCTCGACCGACAACATGTTCGTGTTCTGTAGGCGGTCGCTGTAGTCGATCGCTCTGTCCATCGCCCTGGCCATCGGCGCGGACGAGATTTCACGCCCTGCTCGAAGGGGCGCACAGATGGACGAGCATTTTCGTGTCGCGCCGCTGGAGCAGAGCCTGCCCCGGACGTGCTTGGGCCTGCTTGGTGTCTGGTA
>CAWKJE010000024.1:0-19193 GCA_963849735.1 uncultured delta proteobacterium | reverse complement strand
AAACACCCGGCGCGCTCCCGGTTCGTCCGGGGTCGGGGATTGGAGGTAAAGCCCATCGAGTGGTGGTAGCCATTGCGGGCCTTGGCGATGTACTTCTGGGGGAAGTGGGGGGGCACGTGGCAATCGTTGCAGGTCGCCACCGCATGGTGGGGCCCCTTGCGCCAGGAATCGAGCTCATCGTTCATGATGTGGCAGCTAGCGCAGGTCGCCGGGTCGTTGCCTAGATAGGCGGGTCCGCCCGCGTAGCTGAACGTGAAGGCTCCGATCCCGGCGAGGCCTCCCGCCAGCACGGAGATTGCGAGCCACCACCTCGACCAGCGCCACGTCCTCATGCCCATCTAGCCCCAAGAGTCATTCGGGACGTTGGTCATAGCAACACACCGGCCCCGCGAGAATATCCTGATCAGGCCACGGGGTAGGCCGCGATGGGCGCGAGCTCATTTTCGGCCATGGTAGCCAGCCCCGCCGACAATCTCTAGCCATTTCACGGGGTTTTGCGCTCCGGACAAGATGGGTATTGACTGCTCGAGGGTTCTGTGAAGATAATCACAGCATCGTGAACGAGACGGAAATGGCCCCAACCGGCGAGCCGAGCGGCGAAGCGGCCAAGCGCGCCGACCGTCATGTCTCGGTCTCCACCGTCGAGCGCCTGAGCGTCTATCGCAAGATCCTGGAAGAGCTGCACTACGACGGGGTAGAGTACGTCTACTCGCAGCAATTGGCTGAGATGGTCGGCGTGACCCCGGCGCAGCTGCGCCGCGATCTGGCAAGCTTCGGCTCCTTCGGCAACATCAGCCGCGGCTATAACGTCTATCAGTTGACGCGCACTATCAGTCGCATTCTGGGGACCGATACTCAGCAGACCGTGGCTCTGTTCGGGGTGGGCGATCTGGGGCGATCGCTGCTTGCCTATCGTGGATTCGAAGAGCGCGGGTTCCACATCGGCGTGATCTTCGACTTGGACGCGGACAAGGCGGGCAAGGTGTTTGCCGGCCGTCGCTGTCACCACGTCGACGACATGGAGAAGGTGCTGCCAGGGTTCAACGTCCGGGTGGCAGTCATGGCCTGCCGACCGCCGGGTCTGCAAGCGCTGGTGGATCGGCTGGCCAAGGTCGGCGTGACTTCGATTCTCAACTTCGTTCCCAAACGCATCACACCCGCACCGGGTGGCTACGTCGAGAGCATCGACATCGCGGCCAAGCTGGAGAAGCTCTCGTTCCTCAGCAAGAAGTCGCCCCCAGAAGACCAGCCCCCAGGGCTCCCAGCGCGCCCAGAGCCCCCAGAGCCTCAAGAGGCACGAGGGTTACTAGGGATCGATAAGCGATGATGTGATGCGGTGTCAGCAGGAACCCAAGGAGATCGCCCTCTTTTCCGCTTGGTGAAAGTTTTCACTGTGAATAATGTAACCGAATCGGCTCAGTTCGCGAATGCACAGGCTCTCGCCCCAAGGAGAAAGACCATGAAGAAGCGCATTTTGCTCGTTGACGATGACAAGGATCTCGTGGCCTCCACCAAGGCCGTGCTCGAGGCCAACGGCTTCGAAGTGACGGCCGAGCACAACGGTACGGATGCGTTGCAGGCCGTAGCCGTGGTGCGTCCTGACCTCATCGTGCTCGACGTCATGATGGACACCGACGCCGAAGGCTTCACCGTGGCCTACAAGTTGGAGAGCGATCCGGCGACTCGCCACATTCCCGTGGTGCTCCTGACCGGCTTCATGGACCACTTGGCCCAGAGGCGCGAGTCTTTCGATTTCATCAACGGTCGCGACTGGCCGGCCGCCAAGCTCATGCAGAAGCCGGTGGCCATGCCGGAGCTCCTGGCCAGCATCCGCGAGCTCCTGGCCGAGGCTGCCGCGCGCAGGCCGGCCGCCGTCTGACCCGAGCAAATTTGCCCGATCCATTCCTCCCATTCCCTATCGAGCAGCACCCGAGGTAGCAGCATGAGTAACGTGGACCAGATCATTGCGGGAAGTGGGGAGCTCTGCCCAGAGCACCTCATTCCCATCTTGCAAGAGATCCAGGCGAAGGAAGGCTTTGTCTCGCAAGCCGCCATGACCAAGGTGGCGGATGCCATCGGTATTCCGGAGAGCCGGGTGTACGGCGTGGCGACCTTCTACAATCAGTTCCGCTTCGCCCCGCAAGGAAGGCACGTCATCGAGGTATGCCGGGGCACCGCCTGCCACGTGAAGCAGAGCTTGAAGCTGGCGCAGCACCTGCAGCGCAAGCTGAGCCTGAAGCCGAGCGGCAACTCGCCCGATAACAAGTTCACCGTCATCACGGTGGCCTGCCTCGGGGCTTGCTCGATCGCGCCCGTCATTAAGCTGGACGGGGAGTTTTATGGCCATCTCGACGTGGACAAGCTCGATCGGCTGCTCGACGGGGTGGCAGAAGGAGTGAGCCATGCGGGCTAGTCAGCTTATCGCGCCGTGCTGCGATCGCTGTACCCATCGGCCAGGCAGCCCCTGCCGAGATTTGATCAACTGTCTTGCCCAGGGCCCGATCTGTCACCAGGATGAGGCCTGCGCCAAGGCCAGGCGGGACTTGCTCGCCAAGGTGCGCCGGGGCGGTGAGGGTACCCTGATCTTCGTTGGCGCTGGCACCTGTGGCCGCGCCAACGGGTCGACCAAGGTCATTGCGCGCATCGGCGAGTTCCTCACCCAGCACGCCATAGCGGCTCAGATCATCGAGGTCGGCTGCATCGGCTACTGCCAGCGTGAGCTGTTCGTGGATGTGCAAAGGGATGGCGGACCGCGCCTGGCCTACGCCGACATCAATCCCGGCAACATCGATCAGCTGCTCGACGAGGTCTTCGGCAAGAACAACCCGCGCAACTCCTTCCTATACGGCCGCCACGGCGATGCGGGTCCGGCATGGGCCGACGTGCCCGAGATCAACACCACCGACTTCTTTAGGCAACAGGTCAAGGTAGTATTGCGCAACGCCGGCGTCATCGATCCGAGCAGCCTGGATGCTGCCCTGGCGGTGGGCGCCTTCCGCTCGGCGGCACGTGCTCTGTGCACCATGACGCCCGAAGAAGTGTGTAACGAGGTGTTGGCCTCCGGATTGCGTGGTCGCGGCGGCGCGGGTTTTCCCACCGGGCAGAAGTGGAATATTGCTCGGCAGACGCCGCGCGCCCAGAAGTACCTCATCTGCAATGCCGACGAAGGCGATCCGGGCGCTTTCATGGATCGCGCGGTCTTGGAGAGCGATCCCTTCTTCGTCATCGAAGGCATGCTGATCGCGGCTTACGCCATCGGGGCTAGCAAGGGCTACATCTATTGTCGGGCTGAATACCCGTTGGCCATCGAGCGTCTCACCCAGGCCATCGCACAGTGCCGGCGGGTAGGACTTCTGGGCAACAACATCCTGGGCAGCCTCTTTTCCTTCGATATCGTCATCAAGCAAGGCGCGGGTGCCTTCGTCTGTGGCGAAGAGACCGCTATCCTGGCTAGCATCGAAGGTGGCCGGGGTATGCCGCGCTCGCGTCCGCCCTATCCGGCTATTGCGGGTCTGCATGGCAAGCCCACCGTGCTCAACAACGTCGAGACCTTGGCCAACATTCCGGTCATCATCGAGCGGGGCGCGGCCTATTTCCAGAGCCTGGGTCTCGACCAGGCGGCCGGCACCAAGGTGTTCGCGCTGTCGGGGACCGTGCGCAACACCGGTCTGGTCGAGGTACCCGTCGGCACCAAGCTGCGCACTATCGTCGAGGACATCGGCGGAGGTGCCCTGCCCGGGCATCGCATCAAGGCGGTGCAGATGGGGGGGCCTTCGGGCGGCTGCGTGCCCAGCGCCTACTTCGACACCGCGACCGACTACGGCACGCTGATCCAGCTGGGCGCCATGATGGGCTCGGGCGGCATGGTCGTCATGGATGAGCGCACTTGCATGGTCGACGTGGCCCGCTACTTCATGGAGTTCATCCGCAACGAGTCGTGCGGCAAGTGCACCCCATGTCGCGAAGGCACCACCCGCATGCTCGAGATCCTCACCTCGATCACCGAGCGGCCGGTGGGCGACGAGGACAAGCGCCTCGAACGCATGCGCGGCGTGCTCCACATCGAAGAGTTGGCGGCGACGGTGAAGGAAGCCTCCATGTGTGGCCTGGGTCAGACTGCTGCCAATCCTGTGCTATCGACCTTGCGCTACTTCCGCTCCGAGTACGAGGCGCACGTCATAGAGAAGCTCTGCCCCGCCGAACAGTGCCAGGGCCTGGCGGTCTATGAGGTCGACAACGCGACCTGCATCGGCTGCCTCATATGCAAGAAATCCTGTCCCAGCAATGCCATCGTCGGCGAGCGCAAGCAAGCGCACTACATCGTCGTCGATCGGTGCACCGGCTGCGGCACCTGCGTGACCGCCTGCCCCAAGCACTCCATCCATCGCGTCCAGGAAGAAAGGGCCTGCGTATGAGTCTCTTGATTGACGGCAAAGAGGTTGAATTCACTCCGGGCGAGACCGTGCTCTCCGCCGCCAGCCGGGCGGGCATCGCCATTCCCCACTTGTGTGCCATGGATTGGGCATGCAAGTCGGACGCGGCCTGCCGGGTTTGTCTGGTCGAGGTCGAGCAAGTCCCGCGCCTGCTGACCAGCTGCACCCTGGAGGCCAAGGACGGGCAGAAGATCAAGACCCGCTCGCCCCGGGTACAAGCGGTCAGGCGCAATATTGTCGAGCTCCTGATCGCCAACCACCCCAACGATTGCCTGGTCTGCGAACGCAACCAGAACTGCGAGCTGGCCAAAGTGGCGAGCGAGCTGGGCGTGCGCGAGCGGCGCTATCGCGGCCTCAAGAAGAACCACCCCATCGATATATCCTCACCCGCCCTGGTACGCGACCCCAACAAGTGCATCCTGTGCGGGCGCTGCGTGACAGCCTGCCATCAGGTTCAGGGCGTGGGCGCCATCGACTTCATAGGGCGCGGTATCAAGACCAGGGTGGGGCCAGGGTTTCACGAGGGTATCAATGTGTCGAGCTGCATTTTCTGCGGCCAGTGCACGCGTGTGTGCCCCACCGCGGCCCTGATGGAACGGAGCCAGGTCGAGGAGGTGGTCAAGGCCCTGGGCGATCCCCAGGCCTTCGTGGTGGCCCAGATTGCCCCCGCCGTTCCCGCCACCTTGATGGAGAGGGCGCAGGCGAGCTCGGTCAAGACCATGCTGCTGCGTCTGGCCGCCGCCCTCAAACACATCGGTTTTGCCGCCGTGTTCGACACTGGCTTTGCCGCTGACCTCACCATCATGGAGGAGGTGTCCGAGCTCATCAAGCGGGTCCAGACCGGCGGTCCCTTGCCCATGTTCACCAGTTGTTCCCCGGGCTGGATCGAATACGTGGAAAAGCACCGTCCGGATCTGATACCCCACCTGTCGACCTGCAAGTCGCCGCAGCAGATGGCGGCGGCGCTAATCAAGGAGGTGTATCCCAAGCACCGCGACCTGGGCGGCAAGCGGCTGGTCTGCGTGTCGCTCATGCCCTGCACGGCCAAGAAAGTCGAGGCCAGCACGCTGGGCGACGTGGACTTCGTGCTGACCACGCGCGAGATTGAGCAGCTCCTCGAACGCTTCGGCATCGCCATCGAAACCATGACCGCGCAGGGCACCCTCGACCCGCCGTTCTCCTCGGCGACCGGGGCCGGCCGTCTCTTTGGCGGCACGGGCGGGGTCATGGAGGCTGCCGTGCGCACCGCGCACAAGATGCTCACCGGGCGCGAGCTCGAGGGTGGCTTCAAGGTCGAGGAAGCACGCGGGCTGGAGGGACTCAAGAGCTTCTCGCTCGAGGTGGGCGGGACCACCCTCAACTTCGGCATCGTCAACGGCTTGGGTCGCCTGAAACCCATGCTCGATCCGCTGCAGAAGGGCGTTTCGCCTCTTCATTTCATAGAAGTGATGACCTGCCCGGGCGGTTGTATTGGCGGCGGGGGGCAGCCTTACCACACCGATCCGGAGAGCATCCGCGTGCGGATCGAGCGCATCTACGATGCCGATCGGCGCGCTACCGTGAAGGTGGCGCACGACAACGAGGAAGTACGGGAGCTTTATCGCGCCATGCTGGGCAAGCCCTTGGGCGAGCTCAGCCACCAACTCCTCCACCGCCACTACGTCAACCGCCGGCACGAGGAGGCGTCCGCCCACGACTAGGCCATGGGTGTTATCGAGACCATCCTGCAGAACTGCCGCCGCTGCTACTCTTGCGTGCGCGAGTGCCCGGCCAAGGCGATAAAGATCGTCCAGGGTCAGGCCTCCGTGGTCAAAGAGCGTTGCATCGCATGCGGCAACTGCACCGTGGTCTGTTCGCAGGGCGCCAAGGCCTACGAGAGTGGCACCGGCAAGGTGCTCGAGCTCCTGGCGCGGGGCAAGCCGGTGGTCGCCATGGTGGCGCCGTCTTTTCCCGCCGACGATTCCGGGCACGATGCCTTGCGCCTGGTGGGGGCCCTGCGCGCGCTGGGCTTTGCCAAGGTGGTCGAGGTCGCGTTCGGTGCTGACCTGACCAACCGGGCTTATCGGGCCTACATCAAGGATCACCCCAGCGGCACACGCCTCGCCACCGCATGTCCCGCGGTGGTCGAGTACGTGCGCAAGTATCTACCCGACTTGGTGGGGTGCCTGGTGCCCATCGTGTCGCCCATGATTGCCACCGCGAGGGCGGTAAAGGCCTACTACGGGCCCGATCACTCTTGTGTCTTCATTGGCCCCTGCGTGGCGAAGAAGCTGGAGATGCGCGACGCGCAGGTTGCGTCCGCGGTCGATGTCGTGCTGACCTTCGATGAAATGCGCCGGCTCTTTGGTGAGCGGGGTATCAAGACCGCCAGCGCGCCGCCCAGCGACTTCGATCCCCCTCGGGCGGGCACCGGACGCCTGTATCCGCTGGTCGGTGGCTTGCTCAAAGGCGCCGGCCTGGAGCGCAGCTCGCTCAACGCCGAGGTGATGGTCCTGTCGGGGGCAGCCGAGATCCTCGATGCCCTGGACGACCTGCGCCCGGACGATCCCGAGCCGCTGTTCATCGAGCCGCTCATGTGCCACGGCTGCTACAACGGGCCGGCCATGCGCGGGGATAGGCGGCGCCCCCAGCGTAAACGACGGGTGGCCGACTACGTGAAGGCACGCATGCACGAGCCCACCACCGAGCTGACCCAGTTGCCCGCGCTCGACCTCGGGCGCAAGTTCACGGTGGATGACCAACGCCTGCAGCAGCCAACCGAGCAAGAGATTCGGGTGATCTTGGCCCGGACCAACAAGTTCACCGCCGAGGACGAGCTCAACTGCGGGGCATGTGGCTACGAGACTTGTCGCGCCAAGGCGGTGGCGGTCTACCGGGGCATGGCCGAGGAGGCGATGTGCCTACCCTTCATGATCGAGCAGGCCGAACGGGTCTGCCACGAGCTAAACGTGCCTTGGCCCAATCTGAAAGACGTCCACGGTCATCTCATCAACACCGAGAAGCTGGCCTCGATGGGCCAGATGGCGGCCGGAGTCGCCCACGAGCTCAACAACCCCCTGGGGACGATCCTGCTCTACACCGGTCTTCTCGCGCGCAAGCTGAAGGAGCGCCCCGACCTCGATCACGACTTGCGCTTGCTGGTCGATGAGGCCACCCGCTGCAAGAAGATCATCGGCAATCTGCTCGACTTTGCCCGGCAGAATCGGGTACAGCTCGAGCGTACCAACGTGGCCGAGCTCCTGGCCCGCGTAGTGGAGGAGTCGCTCTTTGCTCTCCGCGATACCGGGCCCGGGCTGAACATAACCTGGGAGGCCCCGCCCGATCTCGTCGTCGACATCGATAAGGATCAGATGGGGCAGGTCTTGATCAATCTGGTCAAGAATGGCATCGAGGCCATGGCGGGCAAGTCGGGGACGATAAAGTTGTTCGCCGTCGACGAGCCCGCCCCGGGACGGGTGCGCCTGGCGGTGAGCGACCAGGGCCGCGGCATCGCCGCCGAGGCGCGCGACAAGGTCTTTCAGCCCTTCTTCACCACCAAGAGCCTGGGGCGTGGCACCGGGCTCGGGCTGCCCATCGCCTATGGCATCGTGAAGATGCACAATGGGCGCATCTGGTTCGATTCCGAGCCGGGCGGGGGTACCACGTTCATCATCGAATTGCCCAAAACTCAATCGTTGCGAAGGAGCACGCTTTATGGCGAAAAGTCCCAAGATCCTGTTTGTCGATGACGATCGCGATTTCCTGGCCGCGCAGACGGCATTCTTCAGCGGCCGTGGCTTCGTGGTCGTGACCATCGATCGCGTGGAGGGAGCTCTCGCGCGCATCAGCGAGGAGAAGCCCGACGTGATCGTGCTCGATTTGATGATGGAGCACTACGACTCCGGCTTCGTGCTCAGCCGTAAGATCCGACAGGATCCCGCCCTGGCCGAGGTGCCCGTCATCATGCTGTCAGGCGTGGCCTCCGCTACCGGTCATAAGCTGGCGGGCGATGTCGCGTCGCTCAAGGATTGGGTCAAGCTGGACGCCTTCCTCGACAAGCCGGTTACCGGCCGGCAGCTGCTCAAGCTCATCGAAGACAAGCTGGCCGGGAGGCCGAGCATCGTCGCCGGGTAGCGGGGCTAGCATGGCGGCGAGCATCAGCATCCTGGTCATCGACGATGAGTACGGGGTGCGCTCGGGGATCAGCCAGATTCTCGAGCTCGAGGGTTACGCGGTCGCGGTCGCGGAGACCGGCCGCCAAGCCCTGGCCCTGCTCGAGGATCGGGTGTTCGATATCGCTCTCATCGACTATCAGCTGCCTGATCTCGACGGGCTCACTCTGCTGGCCTCGATGCGCGAGCGCCGGCTGCCCACTCTGACCTGCATGATCACCGCGTACGCCAACATCGATACCGCCATCGCGGCCACCCGGCAGGGTATCGATTTCTTCTTGCCCAAGCCGTTTTCCCCCGATGATCTCTTGGGGGTCATCGCAACCCTGGCCCGCCACAAGCGGCTCAAGGAAGACGCGGAGAAGCTGCGCAAGGAAAACGAGCGCAACCTGCTCGCCCTGGCCAGCGAGAAGAGTCAGACCGCGTCGCTGGTGGCGTCGCTGCGCGACGCCGTCCTGGTGGTAAATCGCGAGCAAGAGGTGGCGCTGGCCAATCAAGCCATGGCCGATCTGCTCGGGCGGCCCCCCGGCGAGCTGGTGCGCATGCCGGTTTTGCAGGCTCTGGCCGGCGAAGCTCTCGCCGGGCTAGCCGAGCTGGTGGCTGCGGGTGATGGGGAGGGCAAGGTCAGCGAGCTTACCCTGGGGGACAGGGTATTCGTGGCGGGCGTGACGGAATTTCACGACGCTGAGGGGGCCAAGCTGGGCCGGATACTTACGCTGGCCGATGTTACCTTGCTGCGCAAGATGGCGATGGAGAAGCCGCGCTTCATCCGCACCATGGTTCATGAGTTTCGCTCGCCCCTGGGCGCCATCCGCAGCCTCATCGAGGTGGCCAGGGAGAAGAGCCTGGGCGAGGAGCTCGCGCCTTACCTGCCCTATCTGGAGCGCGCGGATCGGCGTATCGACCGTCTGGTCGAGCTCATCGGCGACTTGCTTTCGCTCTCGCGCATCGACCTCGAGCGCGCCAGCTCGGCGCCGGCGGTGGCCGATGTCGGCATGGCGGTGTCCGCGATTGTCGATCTCTATCGGCCCCAGATCGGCGAGCGCAAGCTCGCGGCCAGCGTGAGCGTAGCGACCGGCCTGGGCCGGGTGAGGATGGGCGAAGACGATCTCAGGACGGTGCTTGGTAACTTGGTGGGCAACGCCATCAAGTACGGTCGTCCGGGCGGTAGCTTGACCGTCACGGCCCGGGCCGATGCAGGCAAGATCGTGATCGAGGTCGCGGACTCGGGCATTGGCATAAGGCCCGAAAGCCTGCCCCGCCTGTTCGAGGAATTCTTCCGGGAAAAGCGCAGCGAGACTCGCGATATCGAGGGTAACGGGCTGGGCCTGGCCATCGTCAAGCGCACGGTGGAGCGCGTCGGGGGGAGCGTCGAGGTCGAGAGCGTTCTGGGCGAGGGTACGACCTTCCGCCTGCGCCTGCCCGCCGCGTAGGTCACACAGGGATTAGCGCCGTCGCGTTGCGGGAAGCTCGCCCGCTCTTTTGCGCAAGTCCGCTGGAAATCCCTGCTCGGGAGGGATGGCGTCATGTGTCTGAAATGTATCTGTAATGTGAATACCCCGTTGCTTGCATGTGGCAAGCGCGCAAATTCTTCCACGTAGAAGCAACGGGGACTTTTCCTGGAAGTTACCTAGATGCAATCGTAGCGACCATGCTCAATACCGGCGATACCGCATGGATTCTGGTCTCGACCGCCTTGGTCATGCTGATGCTTCCTGGCCTGGCGCTGTTCTACGGAGGCTTGGTCCGCACCAAGAACGTGCTGTCCACCTTCATGCACAGCTTCGTGGTGCTGGGGCTCGTGGCTCTGCAATGGGCCGTGTATGGGTACTCGCTTGCCTATGGACCTGATCACGGCGGCTTGGTCGGTGGTCTCTCCTTCGCGTTCATGCGCGGGATTGAGCTTGCGCCTCGTCAGGGCGACGGCATCCCCCACCTGCTCTTCTTCGCCTATCAGATGATGTTCGCCATCATCACGCCCGCGCTGATCTCGGGCGCCTATGCCGAGCGTCTGAAGTTCTCGGCCTTCGTCCTCTTCACCCTCCTGTGGAGCACGCTGATCTACGATCCGCTGTGCCATTGGGTGTGGGGCTATGGCGGCTGGATGGCCAAGCTGGGCGTGCTCGACTTCGCCGGCGGGCTGGTGGTGCACGTCAGCTCGGGAGTATCCGCCCTGGTGGTTGCCCTGGTGGTCGGCAAGCGTTTGGGGTATCCGCGCGAGCGCAGCCTTCCCCACAACATGACCATGGTCTTGCTGGGAGCGGGTGTGCTGTGGTTTGGTTGGTTCGGTTTCAACGGCGGCAGCGCGCTCGGAGCTTCGGGCACCGCGGCTTTAGCGCTGGTCAATTCGCAGCTCGCGGCGGCTGCGGGAGGAATGGCTTGGTTGCTGGTTGACGTTTTGCGCTATCGCAAGGCCTCCGCCCTGGGATTCGCCTCGGGCTTGGTGGCTGGCTTGGCCACCGTTACCCCGGCGTCGGGCTTCGTGGGCCCGCTGGGCGCCACGGCTATCGGCCTTTGCGCTGGGCTGATCTGTTATGCCGCCGTTGCTCTCAAGGGGCGCTTCGGCTACGACGACACTCTCGATGCCTTCGGCGTTCATGGAGTGGGGGGAGCTGTCGGCACCATCCTGCTCGGGGTCTTCGCCGCCAAGATCTGGAACCCGGGCGGCGCCGACGGCTTGCTGGCCGGGGGCGTGGGGTTCTTGGCCAGGCAGGCAATGGCCGTGCTGGTTACCGCGGGATTCTCCGCGCTCGGTACTTTGGTGATTCTGAAGGGGGTGGACGCGGTTGTCGGACTGCGGGTGACCGCTGATGAAGAGCGCGAGGGGCTCGATATCAACCTGCACGGCGAGGACGGTTACGCTTTCGGCAGCTCGACCCTGGGGCAGGCCGACGGGGGGGCGGCCGCCTCCGGCGATGCGCTGCTGGCCGCGCCAAGTCACGCCGTTCCCGCGGCGTAGGTCGCTGCGCTCTGTGGGACGCTGCGCTCTACCGCATGGGCGCGGGCGGGCTTTGCTCGGCG
Organism: uncultured delta proteobacterium; assembly: GCA_963849735.1. Lineage (GTDB taxonomy): Bacteria > Myxococcota_A > Polyangia > Fen-1088 > Fen-1088 > Fen-1118. The sequence continues at coordinate 7,588 of CAWKJE010000024.1, read as the reverse complement.
CTCAGCGGGGAGCCAAAGGACCCTCCCAGGGTCCTTTTCTCAATACCCCACACGCGCCGTCAATCCCGGCGACGTCCCGGCAACCGGGGCCAGGGTTACTCTTCGCCCCTCGAGGAAGAAGAGCGCTCCCGTGGCCAACGCTCCTCCGCCCGAGGCGGCCCACAAGACGTTGGCGGCGAGCTCGCGGCTTTTCACGCCCTGGATAGCACTGGCGCTACAGCCGGGGTAATTCGGGCCGCTGGCGCTGCCGCAAGACTGGTCGAGCTCGTCGAAACGCGACTTCATCGTGGCGCCCACAATGGCCGCCGAGCCTAGCAGGGCCACCGTCGCGCCCGCCGCCACCCAGGTCCAACTGCGCCCCAGCCACCAACCCTGGTCGCGACGTTCGCGGGCCGACTGGGCGAGCGTGGTCGGCTCGAGCGGCAGCGCACGGTCGCTTTGCGCTGTCGCCGGGCTGGCTGATTCGGCGGTGCGGGCTGGACCGTAGCTCGCGCTCGCGAGTGGTCTAATCTTGAGCGCTACCGTGCCCGTCGCTTTGGCCAAAACCGACACGTCCTCTACCACCGGGATGGCATTGGCCCGGCGAGCGGTAACTTGGTGCTGGCCGGCTTCGACCCAAACCGCGTCGCTCAAGGGGGATGTGCCGAGGATCTTGCCATCCAGGCCGATCTCGGCGTCTGGCATCGAGCACTCGATGCGAAGCTGGCCCAATTGGTCGGCTAGCTCGGCCATGGCATCCTTCACTTCGCTCGCCATTTCGGCCCACCCTTCGGGGGATTGGTCGGGAGCCTGGCGCAAGAGGCGCGCGAAGGCATTCATGGCGTCGGCGGGACGGCCCAAGGCTCGCTCGGTCTGGGCGATATTGTAGAGTAGCTTCGGACTGGGGTAGGCAGTATAGGCTTGGTTGAAGTGGTCGAGAGCGGCCGCGAAATCCCCCTGGCTGAAGAGCTTGGTACCCTGGCTGAGGAGAGCCTGCGCCGCTGTCTTGGCTTCGGGTGTCCCCGAGTTAGCGTCGGCTTGGGCCAGGATGGCAATCAGGGCGAGGGACGTGGTGATCACGTTGATCATGGTCAGAGCTCCTCGAAGAGCCGTCGCGCAGGTTTACCGGGCACGGTCTTGGGCTCGTCCCTCTTGGCGGGGCGGACGCCGATCGCCTTGCCGGGTTTGCGGTGCGCGAGCGTTGCGGGTTTGGAATGGGGCGGGGGTGCCCTTCCGGCTACCGGCCAGTCGGTCGGGGCAGTGGGGGCGGTAGTCGGCGCGGTCGGATAAGCCCCGGAGCTGCTCGCGCGCGCCGGCTCGCCGGTAGCGCTCGGCTTTTCCGGTATGGGTGTGATCTTGGGCGGAGGTGCGGGCGACTCGGCTTGGGCGCTCGGGCGATAGGGAGGAGGAGCGGGGACGGGCCGCGCCGTGGGCAACGGGCGGAACCACGCAAACAGCGCCAAGCTTGCCGCGGCGGCGATTAGGGTGAGGACGAGCCGTGACCGCCAGAGGCGTTGCCATCCGTAGACCACTGCCCCGGTCGTCTCGCTCGCCGGGAGGTTCGCCAGGGGCATGGCCGTCTGGCCCGGGCTCGGTCCAGCGGTCGGCCTAGCGTCAGCGGAGGGCACGGGCCTGCTGTCGTTGCCCACGGCAGGCAAGGGCAAGAGAACGGGCCCGGGGGTAAGGCCGGCCGACTCTCCCGTCAAGGCATGCGTGAAGGCGTGAGCGAAGTCACGCATCGAGGGGTATCGGTCGGTGTGGTGGCGGGCAAGCGCGCGGCGCAATACCTCCTCGACCCCGGCCAACTCGGGCATGGCCAGTGGCGGCGGGTCCAGGCGGCTGATCTGGTAGAACAGGGCAGTGACTTCGTCGGCGACGAAGGGCGGCCGTCCGCACAACATCCGCCAGGCGATGCAGGCCAGGGCCCATTGGTCGGCGCGATGGTCGGTGTCGTCGGCCCGGCCGGTCACTTGCTCGGGGCTCATGTACGATGGCGTTCCCACCGCCGCCTGGACGCCCGTGAGCCGCATAGCCTCTCCCCCCTTGATTTTGGAGATGCCGAAATCGAGGACCTTGACGAACTCCGGCTCTCCGGGCACCTGCAGCAAGAATATGTTGGCGGGCTTGAGGTCGCGGTGGACAACGCCTTGGGCATGAGCGGCGGCCAAGGCCGACGCGGTCTGCACGACGATGGCCGCGGTGGTTGGTGCGGGCATGGTCACCGTGCGCTGCAGCCTCTGCTCGAGATCCTCGCCCTCGAGGTACTCCATCACCAGGTAAGGCCGGCCCGACTGGGCAGTGCCGAAGTCGATGACATTCACCAGGTGGGGATGGCCGAGCTTGGAAGTTATCTCGGCCTCGCGATGAAAGCGCAAGATCGACTTGTCGTCCGAGGCGGAGGCGCGTGACATCAGCTTGACGGCGACGCGTTTGTTGAGACGGAGCTGAATGGCCTCGTAGACGGTTGCCATGCCCCCGTGGCTGATGAGGCGAACCAGCCGGTAGGTCCCCTCGAGCACATCGTCCGGCGCGGCGGGGGTCAGATCGGTGAAGGTATTCAAGTCTTGCCCCCTCTGCGCCAGGGCAACCGGCGGCACAAAGGCAGACTGGGCAGTGACTCACGCAAGATGCGAACCATTACGACGCTTCGTCCAGCTTACGGTTGTCCCCAAACCTCCACTTGGCGGGCGTTGGCATAGCCGGAGAAGGTGAGGGCGGGATGGACCTGGCCGATCACGCGCACCCCCACTACTCCGGTCGCCGAGCCCGCGAAGACGTAGTCGCAGTTGGCGGCCGTCGCGTTGTACGGATAGGTGGGCGCCAAGGTCCAGCCCGTGGCGTCGAGCCACGTGCTTCCGTCGTCTGAAAGTTGCAGGTGGAAGTCGGCGCTGAAATTGCCATCCGGGTCGTTCCATAAATCCGCATCGTACGTACCGCTGACGAACACCACGCTGCTCACCGCGGCCGGCTGGGTCAGGACGACCCCCGCCGCCTCGTAGGCGCTCGGGGTCGGGTCGAAGCCGGTCCCCGCCAGGTTGGAGCTGGTGTCTACGCTGTTGTTGTTCAGCCCCGGCTGGGCAACGCGGTTGGCGTTGCTGGCCGCACTAGCGTTATTGGACCAGCGGTAGGCCGTTCCCGCGAGCGCCAGGTTGGTGAGGGTTGCCGCGGCCGTGCCCGGCGTCGCGTAGCCCCAGACCGAGAATTCCGAGAAGCATACCCCGGTCGTTATGGGTGGCGTGGGTGATACGCCGAGGATGGTGATGCGCAGGTAGCGGGCCTCGGCCGTGAACGGGTCGGTGCTCAGCGCTCCTGCCCCGGCGGCGGTGGCGGTCTTGTCCACTGCGGTGATGTAGGTCGAGTCGTCGAGGGAAGTCTCGATCTTGTATTGGTAGGCCGAGGCCGGGTTGGCGAAGGATACCTCGGTGCGCACGATGTTGAAGGCCGCGCCCAGATCGACCCTCCACCAAACCGGCAAGACGCCCGCCGAGCCACAGAAGGACGTGGCCGAAGAGCCATCATTGCCGAAGATCGCCTCTTCCCCGCTGACCTCGACGCTGGCGAGCACAGGCTTTATCTGGGAGAGATTGACCACCGCCGGAGGAGGCGAGGCATCAGGTACCAGACGAGCGTCGGCAGGTCCGGCGAGGTCGAGGTTGCTGGTGTCGTTGCCACTCGTGGCTTGGTCGGCAGGCGTGGCTTGGTCGACGAAGAGAGGGCTGTCGGGGGGAGTGAAGATGTCCGGCATGGCCGCGACGTCGGGTAGATCTGGCTGCGGCGCGCCCGCCCCATCCGGCTCGCCGCGCGGGCTGTCGCTCGATCCCGCCCCGCTGACCTCCTGCGCTAGGTCCGGGGCCAGGTCTGGGGCAATGTCTGGGGCAATGTCGGCGAGGCCGGCCACGGTAGCATCGGGCCAGGCCACATCCCCCGGGGTTGCGCTGTCGCGGACATCGCTCGGTCCCGCCGCCGTATCCCCGCTCGTGACGATTTTCCCAACCTCGGTGCTGGCTGTCGCCGCGTCATCGTGATTTGCGCTCAGCTCACCCAGGTCGACAGAACATCCCATCCCAGCGAGCCACGTCGCCAGGGCAAAAACCCCGAGAGCCTTGCGTATATACATCTTGAGCGGCTCGGTTGGCTCGGCATCGGGGTAGGTCCGGTGCCCGTCAACCCGTCATGGGTATCGGCGGAGTCGGAGCCGGACTGAACGGTTCTCCGTATTTGCGGCTTTCGCACTGCGGGACGGTTAGCCGCCGACGGCGTCGCGTGGCCGCTTTAGCGGGGTTCGGATTCTGCCGAACAAGCCTTGGTCAAAGCGTTGATGGCATTCGCAGAAGCGAGCTCTCGCCCGGGGAGTGCCGGACTCGGGACCGACGGTCATGAGCTCAGGGGTGGCCGTGCTGCTGGCGGAAGCTGGTGCCATACTCGCCGGGAAATCCGCCGGAGCGGTGGATGAGCAAGGCAAAGTGCGCGCTCGCGACGAAGGTGATGAGGCTGGCGAGCCATAGGGCAGGGCGTCCAAACCGGGTTAGCAGGGAGCGCGGCGATCGGTACGCCACCTTGGCCATGGCAAAGTAGACGAAGGGCACGGCGGCCAGCCAGTAGTTGATGTAGGAGCCTAGCCGGCTCGCCAGTATGCCAACGGAGGTACCAGCCCAGGCCAAGAGCGACGCCACGACCATGGGCGAGCCCAGCGTTTGCCGCGGCCGCAACAAGAGCCGCGCGAGCAGAGCCAAGAAGATCGGCGTCCATAGCGCGACCGCGAGGATGACCCACAGGAGGGTCAGGTCGAGGAGGAGGCTGGGATGATGGTCACGTACCGACTGGGCCGACGGCCAGAGGTAGGCCAGAAAAACCTTGCAGGGCGAGGGCAGGGTGAGCGCGTCGCGCAGCACCTCCCCAAGCTCGTGCGCGGATAGGGCGGGGTGGCTGCGCGGCGACGCGCGTACGGCGTGCCGGGCGACCAGGTAGGGGATGAACGTAGCCCATCCGGCCACGGCTCCCCCAATCCAAGCGCGTCGGCGCGCCCGGCGTGGCCTAGCTCGCGGGCTCGAGAGCCAGAGCACGGGGGGAACCAGGGTAGCCGCGGCTGCCGCCGGGACAGCGGACAGGTACATGTGCGGGGCCATCACGAAGCTGAACGCGGCCCCAGCCGTCAGCCAGGCCGCCTTGGTCGGGGCACGGGCTCGCTCGGCCGCGCTCCACAACACGAGGCCGAGGATGAGCCAGGCCGGGATGAGATCAGGGGTCCAGATTTTGCGCGTGCCGACGAAGAGAGTCAGGCTCGTGCTCATCATGGCGATGGCGAGCAGGTCACTTGGCGATCGGCGCCCCAGGGCAAGCCCCAGCAGCATGACGGCGGCGCTGAAGCCGGCGATGGCGCCGACCATGACCAGTGGGTTGGGGGATGACCAAGAGATTAGACGCAGGAAATGAAAGAAGCCGGACGAGTGCGGGATGCCGGAGTGATGGGACTCGGGTGCGAGCGCCGAGATCGGATGGCGCCCCAGGTTGACCAAGGTGTCCACCCATTCGCGCTCGTCCGACTTGTACTCCATGTCCCCGAGCCAGCAAAGGCGTCCTAGGGCAGCGACAACGATCAGTCCCATGCAGGCGCTGGTCAGGCCGCGGCGGGCTATCCTCGCCCAAGAGCGTGCCGGGGCGGCCACGAGGGTGCGAGCGCGAGCTTCGGCACGGGCAGGTGGCGGAGCCTGGGCGTGGGCAGGCGACTGGCTGGGGTTGGCCGACGGAGGCCCGCTGGTGGTGCCCCTGATCAGGTCGTCTTCGGACATGGCCGCCGGCAACCTAGCATGGTTCGTGCATCCTCGATCGCAAGGAGCGCAGCGAGCTAGAGCACGAGCAAGCTTGATCCCCAGCGGAAATCACGGGCCTTTGCGATCGTGGGCTGGCGCATGGGCGTGGAGTGAAATCCGCCAGCGCGAGTGATAGAAGCATGGCGCCATGCTCTCGGCCCTTTCCAGTCCAACCTCGCGCTGGTTGACCTTCCTCCTTGGCCTGTCACTCTTCTATCTGTACTCGGGCGGCGGTCCCAACCAGGCTTCCCGCCTCAATCTCGATCGCGCGCTCCTCGAAGAGGGACGCGTCGCGACCAACAGCTATTACGCCAACTCCGAGGACCGGGCCTACTATCGGGGCAACTACTATTGCGACAAGGCCCCCGGGGCCTCGCTGGCAGCTCTGCCCGGTCTGGCGCTGGCGCGGGTGTTCCTGCGCTTTGCCGGCGTCGCCCCCGAGTCGGAAGCCGGCGTCGTGGTGCAGATGCACGTGGCCACATGGCTGGTAGCGACCCTCCCGGTGCTGCTCATGTGCCTTGCGCTATATGCGTGGGCGGTGCGTACGGGGTATTCCAGGGCGGCGGCCGTGTATGCGGCGGTGGGCCTGGGTCTAGCCTCGCCGTTTTGGGCATATGGCACGCTGTTCTGGGGGAACTCCCTGGCCGCCTTCTGCCTGGTCTGGGCTACCCGCACCGTCTCGGCGTGCACCAGGCAAGCTGCCGGCGACACGCGGACTTTGTCTGCCGGTATCGCCGGTTTGGCGACGGGATGGGCGGTACTGACGGAATACCCAACCGCTCCTCTGGCCGTGACCTTGCTGATCCTGCTGAGCTGCAAGCTGCGGCCCTGGCGGACGCACTGGCGCCCGCTCCTGGGGTACGGGTGCGGCGCACTGCTGGTGGCGCTTGTGCTGGCCGGGTACAACCAGGCTGCCTTCGGCTCGCCCTTTCACCTTGGCTACCAGCACGTTGACGGCTTCCCGGGGATGAGGCAAGGCCTGCTCGGTGTAGGCTGGCCTAGGGCCGAGGCGATCGCGGGGGTGGTCTGGGGGCCAAGAGGATTGCTCGCGACCGCCCCTCTGCTCCTGCTGGGCGTGGTCGGCCATGCCTTTGCCATCATCAGGGGGCGCAATAGATCGCTCTCGCTCCTCTCCCTCGGGTTCGCATGCTATCCCGTCCTGCTCGCCGTTTCCTATGTGTATTGGAATGGCGGCTGGTCGTACGGCCCAAGGCACGCGAGCGCGGCCCTGCCCTTCCTCGCCTTGGGGCTCGCACCTTTGTATGACGTCATTCCTGCCCGGTGGCGGAGTCTGGCGACGGGTGTGCTAGCCCTTGCAGTCTTTCTGACCATGATTGCTGTGGCAAGTCACGGTATGACCCCCGTGACCACGACCCATCCCTGGCGCGATCTATACTGGCCCGCCTTCTTGGCCGGCAACTACGCTCAGCACACTGGTTGGGTAGAGGGGGGAGGGCCAGCCACCAATCTGGGCGTGGCTCTCGGCTTCTCCCGCGCTCAATCGCTGGTCCCGCTCTGGCTGGGTATGGGCGTAGCCGTGGTCGGGCTGATACGGGCCTTGCGTCGAGACGGCAGGAACAGCGACTGAGGGCAGATGGGTACGGCAAGAGCAATCACAGGCTGAGTATGATTCGAACATTTTGACCACATTGCGATGAGCTATGTGGCGGCGGCGCCTGGTCTATATACTTAGGCCGCAGTTGCGGATGGCTCGAAGTCGGCTGAGCACCCCGGAGGATGCAGAGATGACGCACAATAATGGAATCACCTTTCGCGCGTTGCGCCTTTCGGCGCTGGCG
>CAWKJE010000023.1:0-61038 GCA_963849735.1 uncultured delta proteobacterium | reverse complement strand
CATTGCGGATCACCCCGGCGGTAGGCCACGGCGAGCGGGTCCTTGGCCACGACGTCGGGCAGGATCACGAAGCTCGCCGCCAGCTGCTTGAAGGCGATCCTCTCATACGCGAGCTGGGTGACGTCGGCGGTGATGGCGGCACAGTTGCCGGTGACGAATGCCGCTTCCATCTCGCCCTCTTCGGAGAAGGGGAAGGGCAGATAGCTAATGCCCTGCCGCCCCATGAAGGCGGCCAGTTGTTCCTCGATCTCGGTGCCACCCAGGGCACAGATCTTCTTCCCCGCCAGATCGCGAGCCGAGGCCACGCCGGAATTCTTGCGTACCATAAAGCCCTGGTAGTCGTAGAGCACCGGACGCGAGAAGCCCAACCCCGAGCGCGCGCGGTTGACCAGATTCGCGGATCCCGTGGCCAGGAGCACAATCTTGCCCGACTCGAGCGCCGCCAGCGCGTCCTTCTCCGCGCGGTAGGGGACGACGGTGAGCTTCGCCCCCTTACCCAACACCGCCGTCGCCACTGCCTGGCAGAGATCGACGTCGAAGGCGGCGTGGTTGCCGTGAGCATCGGCGATGGAGAACTCGGGCTGCTCGATATTGCTGCCGCAAGCCAGGGTGCCCGCGGCTTTGACCCTGGCCAGCGTGGTGAGGGCCCGCCCCGCCCGAGCCCCCGCGCCCTCCGCGGCGCGGGGCTGCTCTCCCGACGCATGGCGCGCCGGGCACAGATTGCTGCCCGCCACCAAACCGACCAGGAACGCTGCTCGCCCTATTCCGCTCATCTGGTTCAAGGTGGGGTGTCGGAACAGGGCTCCCTTCACCCCATCAATTGGTCGGCCAGGTACCGGAGGTGGGCAGACCCGGGTTGGTGCCCGGGCGAGGATTGAAGTCAGCGGGCGCCGGGTCGATCACCACCCCATTGACGATATCGGTCGGGGTGATCCCGAGGACGCGGCACCCTTGCCCACCGAAGTGTGGGAGATGCGTGACCTCCGCGCGCGGTATCATCGCGAACGAGGCCGGCACGGGCGGCGCGAGCTCCAGCAAACGAGCGTTGTCGAAGGCGGTGAAGAGGTCACCCACGCCCGGGGTGTTGGCATCGGACGGCCCAAGGTACTTCTGCCCGTAGCTCGTCTCGCCCTGGGCGCGGGCCGCCGCCTCGTCCGGCAGATCGCCGAGCGGGGTCAGATTGAAGAGCTCGTCGATGAATTTGATGATCGAGCCATGCTCCGCAGGCTCGTGCGATATCGCGTGGACCATGGCGAAGGGAGATATGACGATGCCGGGAATGCGCGGTCCCTGGTCGAGCGCTCGGCCCGAGGGGTCGAACGAGCGAATCTTGGGTTGGGTGTGATCGTAGAGCCCGTCGGTTTCGTCGTAGGTGATGATGATGGCGCTCTCGGCCCAATACGGGCTGCTGGCGATGGCGTTGATCGAGTCGGCCAGCAGCGCCTCGCTGATGTGCACGTCGGAGTAGCCGGGATGATCGTCGTTACCCTGAAAGGCGGCCTTCACTGCCGGGCTCGGCGAGCGAGGGACCAGGCCGTCGAGATTGCCGTAGCCGCCCCGCACATAGAAAACCCCGCCGGCAGCAGGCAGGGCGTTCTGCGCGATGGCGGTGTAAAAGTCACCCAGACCCTTGAGGTGGGCCTTGGTCTCCACCGGATTGTTGGCCTCGTAGCCGAAGTACTGCGGACCGTTGTGGTGGGCGATGTAATGAGCGTTGCTGGCCGGGCCGCCCGCCGGGTCGGTGGGCTCGTGATCGTAGCCATCCTGGAACCAGCCCCAGTTGATGGGCTTGTTGTGGTCGCCGGCGATCTTGCGAATGTCGGCCTGCACGTCCAGGAGATCGGCCACCGGATCGCGATCGCTGGCGGTGATGCTATCGATGTCCTCCCCCATGAAGGAGAGCGGCAAGGTGGCAAAGGTCAGATTCGAGGCCGGGTTGCTGGAAACCCCGCCTGGATTGTCGACGGGCTGCTTCTGTCCGGCAGGCGTCAGGACGTCGAGGGCGGAGCCCCAGAAGGGCTGCGGATCGGCGGTGACGGGCAGCTGCGCGTTGGTGGTGAGAACGTTGTTGCCCAGCTCCGGGTGCCTCACCCACTGGGTCTTGCCCGACTGGCCCGCGATCATGGCTATGGCATTGGGCGTGGAAGGTCCGATGACACTATCGAAGAAGTTGTCGAACAGGGTGAAGTGGTCGGCGTAGCGCCACAGAAACGGTGCGGTGTCGCAATCGACGTGGCCAACTACCAGCTCGCCCTTCTGGACTTGGGCCAGGGTCGGCGCGGGCCCGGTATAGGTGGTGCCGTCGGCGCTCAGGGTTCCCTTCAATCCCTCTTCCACGAACGCGTAGCGGTCGTTCTGCGCCCGGTTGTTCGCGTCGAGATCCAGCTTGGCGTCTATACCCGTGATCGAGTGGTTCACGGAGTCAGTGTCCTCGGGGTAGAGCAGCACGCTGTGGCCGTTGACGTCGGTGACAGTTTGCGGAATCTGGAAAGGAGAAATCCGACCCACCGTTCCGTCCTCCCGCACGATCGGCTGGTTCCATCCCGGCGTCTTGCTGGCGGGCTGCGAGAACAAGCCGCGCGCGCCCGGCAAGGTGCCGAAGTAGAAGTCGAAGGAGCGGTTTTCCTGGAACAGCACGAAAAGATACTTGATGTGTTTGCGCAGGAGAGCCAGCTTCTGGGCATGGGTCAGATTGGGCGCGTCCTCGATACGATAGGTCTGGCCCGCGACCTCCGCGCTCGATCGGGGCGCTATCTCGACCAGCTTCTTCTGGTCGAATTCTTCGTGGGATGGCTCGGCCCGCGCCACCAGCGGTGGTAGCAGCAGCGCCATGGCGGCCATGGAGGAACACCTAGCTCTAACCCCTCTTCTCGTCCGCATGTTCAATCCTTTCGCACGGGTGGCCTGATATGGGCAAACCCTCCCGCGTCGTTCCGCCGGCGGTGAAGCTACCGGCTCCCCACGCGATGGGTCGCCGAGCAGCCTGACACCGGGAAAATTATGCGCCGGTTACGGTTCGGTGAAATCCTCCTGGTCAGTGCGCGATGACCTCGCCCAGGGTGGCGGCGAAGTACACCAACGCGACGTAGCCGTTGAGATTGAAGAAGGCCACATCGAGGCGCGATAGATCCGAGGGACGAATGATGCCGTGCTCGTAGATGAGGATGAGAACCACGGCAGCCACGCCAGCGAAGTAGATGGTCCCCAGCCCGGCGGCCCGACCGGTCGCCACCAGGGCCAGGGCGGTCACGCAGTGGGCGGCGGCCGAGATGGCGAGCGCCGCGGGTACGCCAAAACGGACGGGGATGGAGTGGACGCCTAGGCTGCGGTCGAGCTCGCGATCGCTCAAGGCGTACAAGACGTCGAAACCTCCGATCCAGGTCGCCACGGCCAGAGTCAGCCACAGCCCCGGAGCACCGATGCTGCCACGCACCGCCAGCCAGGCCGCGCTGGGGGCCACGCCGATGGCGAGGCCGAGAAAGAGGTGGCAAAGCCAGGTGAAGCGCTTGGTGAAGGAGTAGCCCAGCACCAGGGCGAGCGCCACCGGCGATAGCCACAGGCAGAGCCGCCCGAGCTGCGCGGCCGCGCCGACGAAGACCAAGGCGCTCGCCGCGGTCAGCACGCTGGCCGCCCGCAACGAAACCCGTCCGCTGGGCAGCTCGCGCTGCGCAGTGCGGGGATTGCGGCCATCGAGGTGTCGGTCGACGATGCGGTTGAATCCCATGGCCGCGGTGCGAGCACCGGTCATCGCCACCACGATGGCCAGCACCTGCCCGCGCGTGATGCCGTGGCCGTGCGCCGCGAGCGCTGCCGCCGCCAGGGCGAAGGGCAGCGCGAACACGGTGTGGCTCAGCTTCACCATGCGGCCGAAGTCGGCCAGGGATCGCCAGAGCGCGCGACGCGTGGGAAAACTGTGCCGTTGCTCCTGCCCGGGCATGCCCTAGAGCCATTCGTAGCGCATGTTGCGCCGACGCGGGATGAAACCGGCGGCGCCGATTGCCCGCTCGATATCGCCCGTGGACAGCTGGAAAACCGCCCCGGCTTGCGCCACGACGTTCTCCTCGATCATGGCCGAGCCGAAATCGTTGCCGCCGTAGCGTAGCCCCACTTGGCCCACCGCCGGCCCCATGGTGACCCAAGAGACCTGCAGGTTAGGGAAATTGTCGAGATACAGGCGCGCCAGTGCGAGCACGCGCAGGTAGCGGGTCGCGCTGGTATCGTCGTGCAGGACCAGCTTGGTCCCTTCGGCCTGGAAGCTCCAGCAAATGAAGGCGGTGAAGCCGGCGGTCTCGTCCTGCAGGGCGCGGATGCGCTCGAGGTGCCCGACCATCTGCTCGGCCGATTCGCCGAACCCGAAGACCATGGTCGCGGTGGTGCGCAAGCCGAGCTGGTGAGCCCGGCGCATGACCTCGAGCCAGGTCGCCACGCTGCACTTGTGGGGCGAAACCCGGCGGCGCACCTCGTCATCTAGAATTTCCGCGGCCCCGCCGGGCACTGAGTCGAGACCGGCCGCGACCAGGCGCTCCAGCACGCGGGAGATGGGCATGCTCTCGCGCTCGGCGAGATAGCGGACCTCCTCGGGCGACAGTCCGTGGATGGCGAGCGGGAAACTGGCCTTCATCCAGCGGAACAGGTCCTCGTAGTAGTCCAGGCCCAGCTCGGGGTTTATCCCTCCCTGCAAGAGCACCTGCACGCCGCCCAGCGCGACGGTTTCCTGCAACTTGACCGCCAGCTCGTCCCGGCTCAGGGTGCTCGCCCGCGGATGGCCGGGTGGCCGGTAGAAGTTGCAGAACTTGCAGGCAGTGACGCAGGCATTGGTGTAGTTCACGTTGCGGTCGACGATATAGGTGACCACGCCGGCCGGATGGAGCTGCCGACGCCGCGCATCGGCAGCCTGCCCCAGGTCGTGCAAGGGGACCGAACGGTATAGCCGAACGGCATCGTCGGGAGTTAGGCGCCGGCCGGCCGCGGCCTGGTCTAGCAGGTCGGCCAGCGCGGGCCCGGAGGCGGGCGGGCGAGGACGCGCGGCCGCGCCGGGGAAGAGGCGAAGCACCGGCGGACGAGACACCAGATGCGCGCGATGGGCGCGCGCGAAGAAGGCCGCGGCACCGGCCAGCTCGGCGGCACCCAGGGCGTAGTGGATATTGTCGTGGAGGTAACTCCGGTAGAGGGCGACATCGGCGCCATCGCGCTCGGCGAAGTGGCGGGCGATTTCGTCGCGCTTGGCCAGACCGAGCGCCAAGCTTTCTTGCAAGAGATCCACGTCGGCCGACGCAATCGCCTCGGGCGCGCCGACCCAGGCCGCGGCCAGGAAGGGCAGCCCCACCCGATTCGTCCACTCGGCTCCGAGATCATAGACATAGGGGAAGCGGGAGCTTGCGGCAAAGCAAGCGTCCCCGATGACCAAGGCGCCTTTCCGGCCGCCTACCTGGTCGACTATACGGTGGTGATCCGCGCTCTGGTAGCCAGGGTCGAGCCCGCGCTCGTGCGTCAGCAAGCGCACCAGCAGCTGCGAGCTGCGCGACGCCTCGTCGAGATAAATGGTCTCCATCTTCTCCCAAGGAACGTCGCCCATGAGCAAGATGGTGCGAACCGGGCCACGGGAAGCGATCGCCACTCCGGGGACGAGGCAAAGCTCCCGCTGGGCAGTCGCACAACTGGCGATGGGCATGAGCGCGAGATCGGCTTGCCCGCTTGCCAGTGCCAGCGCGCAGGCGGAGGGCAGGGCAAAGGTCAGCTCGCAGCGGCCACGGCCCACCAGGCCACGCTCAATGCCGTAGGTGATGGGACCGGTGTTGATAAACGAGACCGCGGCCAGGCGGAGCTTGGTGGGGGCCTGGCCAATCATCAAACCCCTTGACCCAGGCCAGCTGGCAGCCGCTCGCAGGGGGACAGGCCGGCGGTGCGCAGGAGCGTGACGGCCTCGTCGCGAGTCAAATCATGGCTGGCGGCGCGCTCCCCCAGGCGCAACGCGCGCTGCCCCACTATCGAGCCGGAAATCTCGTCGGCGCCAAACGACAGGCAGAGCTGCCCGAGCTTGAGCCCGAAGCTTTCCAGGTTGACCACCAAGTGACCGCGACCGCAGGCCTGGCGACAGGCCGCGAAAAACACGAGCGTGTCCAGCCCTTGCGCCTCACCCGTCGGCTCGGGCCATATACCGTCGAGCGCGGGCACCCGGTCGAGCAGGCCGGCCAGCCTGGCCAGCCGCGCCGCGCGTTCGCCGACGTCTTCTCCGGCGGAAAAGGGCACCCGCACCAGCAGGCGCAGCCCAGAGGTCGCCGGGTCGCCGGCCAGGCCACCCTCTAGCTCGCATAACAGGGCATTGGCCCCGACGGCGCGCGCCCGGCCCAGGTCTCCCGGGCCCAGCAGGCGTTCTTCGGCCAAGCCATGGCTGGCCTCATCCGGCCCGGCCCAGGTGAAGTCCGCGCGCAGCCGCCGCGCCGAGGAAAAGCAGGCGCGCTCGCCGAACAGCGAACGCGTCTTGGCCAGGGCGGCACGCCCCAGGCCGAAGATATCCAGCTCGGCCGTTATCCTCATGACGTCTCCCCCCAGCGAGTGGCCGGCCGGACGCCAATCCCGAGCTGATCGAGGATACGCGCGACCACGGTGTCGGCCACCTCCGCCACGGTGGTGGGTTTGCTATAGAACGCCGGCGCCGCCGGCAACACGATGGCCCCGGCACGAGCCAGGGTGAGCAGGTTCTCGAGATGGATGAGCGACAGCGGGGTCTCGCGTAGCACCAAGACGAGCTTGCGCCGTTCCTTGAGCGCGACGTCGGCGGCGCGGCTGATCAGATCGTCGGCCATACCGCTGGCGATCCGGCCGGCTCTGCCGACCGAGCACGGCACCACGACCACCGCGTGCCAGAGCGCCGAGCCCGAGGCAAATGAACAAGTGAAGTCGTCGTTGTGTAGCTCGGGGAAGCCGCGCGGGCTCTCGCCCGGAAGCTCATGCTGCCACACCTGCCTGCCCTTGCTGGAGAAGCATATGGCCACCTGCAGATCGGCGACCTGCCGCTCCGCCTCGGCCAGCGCGTCCAGGAGACGCTTGGCATAAAGCGCCCCCGATGCCCCGCTGATGGCCACCAGCATCTTCATTGCGCCACCACCAGCGAGGCCAGACCGGCCGGGAAAAGGTCGCGACCGCGGACCTGGGCAAAGCCAACCTGGGCGAGCAGGTGCTCGAACTCCGAGCGACTCTGGAAGCCCGCAATCGAGGCCGGCAGGTAGCGGTAAGCCGCGCTGTCGCCGGTTACCAGGCGACCCAGCCAGGGCAGCACGCGGGCGTTGTAGCAACCGTCCCAGAACCAGCGCCGCGCGGGCGGACGAAAAAACTCCAGCACGCCCAGGCGGCCGCCCGGGCGCAGCACCCGGCGGAGCTCAGCCATGGCGCCAGCGAGGTCGCGCAGGTTGCGCACGCAGAAGGAAGACCAGGCCAGGTCAAAGGCGCCCGTCCGGTAGGGCAGCCCGTGCCCGTCGGCCACCTGGACCGCGATGCCCGCACTGCCGGGCTTGCGCTTGCCTTGCATGAGCATGTTGCGGGCGAAATCGGCGGCAAACAAGCGCGCCCGTGGCCGACTACGCAGAAGCTGGATCGACCCGTCGAGTGTCCCCGCCCCCAGGTCCAAGATCGTGGGTGTCTCGCCCTCGCCCTCGAGCAGCAGCGCGATGGCCTTGCGTCGCCAGGCTCGATCGGTACCGGCCGACATGACCCTATTGGCACGGTCGTAACGCTTGGCGATGCGGTCGAACATGCTCCGCACCTCGACCGGAGGGATGTGCTGCCCGTCCGGTGCGACCGAGCCAGCCGTGTACCCTTCTGCCCTAGCCGTGTACCCTTCTGCCCTAGCCGTGTACCCTTCTGCCCTCGCCGTGTGGCCTTCTGCCCTCGCCGTGTGGCCTTCTGCCCTCGCCATCTAGGCCACCCGGTCGACGGCTAGCCGGCACAGCGCGACCAGACCGTCGCGGTATGCCGAACCGGGCAGGAGGGCGAGCTCGCCGATGGCCTCCTCGGCGAAGGCGACAGCGCGCTTGCGCGCACGCTCGATTCCGCCGGCGGCGCGCACGGCGTGCAGAAGGTCGCGGGCCGTGTCGCTGGGAACCCCGGCGCTGCCCATGACGCTCTTGATACGCCCGCGCAGCTCGGGATCGGTGTCGCAGGCGAGCAGGATGGGCAAAGTCAACTTACCCTCCTGCAGGTCGCGGCCGGCCGACTTACCGCTGGCGCGCTCGTCGCCGCTGCAGTCGAGCACGTCGTCGATGATCTGGAAGGCGCGCCCGAGCGCACGGCCGAAGCGCCCCAAGGTCAAATCCAGAGCCGGCGGCAATATGCCTCCCACTCGCGCGCACCACGCGAACAACGAGGCGGTCTTGCGGTCGACCACGCGCAGGTAGGCGGGAATGGTCAAGTCGACATCACCGGCACCTTCGAGCTGCGCCACCTCGCCTTCGGCCATTTCCGTGACGGTGGCGGCGAGCGAGCGCACCATGGCGATAGACCCGGTGGCCGCCACCAAGTCTAGACCGCGGGCCAGACAAAAGTCCCCCACCAGCACCGCCACGCCGTTGCCGAAGATCATGCGCGCGGCGGGGCGACCACGACGCACACTACCGCTGTCCACCACGTCGTCGTGGAAAAGGGTGGCGGTGTGAATGAGCTCGGCCGCGCAACCCGCGGCCACCGCCCGGCCGAGATCGGTCTGGCTGGCCCGCGCGGCGAGCACCGCCAGGAGCGGACGCAAGCGCTTTCCACCCGCGGCCAGCAGATGACCGCCCACTTCGGGAATGCGGCCCACCGGACTTTCGAGCTCGCGGGCGAGCCGGGTTTCCACCAGCGCCATCTCGGCTTCCACCAAGGCAACCAGGGAGCTCGCGCCGCCGCCTTCGTGGCCGGCGCTAATGGGGTGGTCGAAATCGAGGGCCGCTTGCGTCATGAGTCACGAAACCTGACTTATCAATTTGAGGTCGAGGAGGCGTCCGGCGCTTGCGCTGCCCAGCGCGGCTAGCTGCCCGCAGGCGGCGGCGTCGTCGTCGCCTCGTGGCGTACGGATGTACACGGGAAGATCGTCCCTGCGCACCAGGCTCTGGAAGGCGAGGATACGGTCCATGGTCGGCCGGTGATAGGGCAGGCCGGGTACGGGGTTCCAGGGGATGAGGTTAACCTTGCTGGGAATGTGGGCCAGGAGCCGGGGCAGTCGCGCGGCATCCATGTCCGAATCGTTGACGCCGGCAAAGAGCACGTATTCGAAGGTTATCCGGCGGTGATGCGCCAGGGGAAAGCGGCGGGCGGCCGCGAGCAATGCCGCGATATTCCAGCGCTTGTTCACGGGCATGATCTGGTCGCGCACATCGTCGGTGGTGGCGTTGAGGGAAATGGCCAGGTTGGGCGCCGGACGCAGCGTGCCCAGCTGGTCGATACCGGTGACGATCCCAGAGGTGGAAACCGTGATGCGCCGGGGAGAAAGCCCGGCCCCCCACGGGTGCTCGATGATGGCCAGCGCGCGCGTCACCTGCTCGAGATTATGCATGGGCTCCCCCATCCCCATAAAGACAATATTGGTCGGCTTTTGCCCGGAGCACTCCATGGCCCAGTAAAGCTGCTCGACGATCTCACCAGCGCTGAGGTTGCGACCGAAGCCGAGCGTCGCGGTCGCGCAGAAGGCGCAGCCCAAGGCACAACCCACCTGCGATGACACACACAAGGTGAGCTTGCTGCGTTCCTGCTTGTCGTCGGGGATGAGAACGCTTTCGATGGCGCGCCCGTCATAGGTGCGAAAACGCAACTTGCGCGTCCCGTCAGCAGCGTGGACCGTGGCCTCGGGCAACAGAGGCGCAAGCGGCGCGCTCGCTAGCAGCGCATCGCGCAACCCGCGCGGCACGGTCGAGGGCGCCGAGGGCACGCGCACGCTGCCCATGCCGCCCGCCCCTGGCCCGTGCAGCCAGCGGAAAAGCTGTTCGGCCCGAAAAGGTTGCTCGCCCGCCCGCGCGACGTGCTCGCGCAGCTCGGCCAGAGTGAATGATCGCAAGTCCAAGCCGGCGGATTATAGCGTCAGATATCGGCAATGCCGCCGGAAGAGGAAGCGCGGTGCGGCGCGAGACGAACGGACGCGTCCGGATGTCTATTCCGCCGGTTTGGCCGCCGGTTTGCCCGCGGGATTGCCAGCCGCTTTGCCCGCCGCTTTGCCCGGGCTCGATGCCGCGATGAGCTCGCGCACCGCCTTGGCGGACTCGTCCAGCATGCGCCTTTCCGAGGCGTCCAAGGCGATTTCCACAATCTTCTCGACCCCGCCCGCGCCAATAATCGCGGGTACCCCGAGGTACATGTCCTGGTACCCGTACTCGCCGCGCAAATAGGCAGCACAGGGCACGAGCCGCTTTTCATCGCGCAGGTAGGCACGTGCCATCATGATGGCCGCCGCCGCCGGGGCGTAATAGGCACTGGTGCCCATGAGCTTGAGCACCTCGGCTCCCCCATTGCGTGTCCGCTGCGCAATCGCGGCGATCACATCGGCCGCCAGGAGCTGCTGGACGGGAACCCCGTTTACGGTGGCATAGCTGGGCACGGGAACCATGGTATCGCCGTGACCGCCGAGCACCATGGCGCGTACGTCCTTGACCGACACCCCCGCCGCCCGCGCGAGAAAGAGCTGCAAGCGCGCGGAATCGAGGATACCGGCCATGCCGACCACCCGCTCGGGGGCAAAGCCCGTCACTTCCTTCATGGCGTGCACCATGGCATCGAGGGGATTGGAAATGACGATGACGAATGCGCCCGGGCAGCGCGGCCGCAAGCTCTCGGCCACGCTGCGAATGATCTTCAGGTTGACGCTCAGCAAGTCATCGCGCGACATGCCCGGCTTGCGCGGGAGGCCAGCGGTGACGATAACCACATCGGCCCCGGCCAGGTCGTCCCAGTCGGCCGTGCCGCGGACCTGGACATCAAAACCGAGCACGGCGCTCTGCTGCTCCAGATCGAGAGCCTTGCCCTGCGCTACCCCCAGCTTCTCGGGGATGTCGAAAAGCCACACGTCGCCCAGCTCTTGCGCAGCCGCCAGGGCCGCCAGCTCGCTGCCGATATTCCCCGCCCCGACCAGGGCAATCTTCTTACGCCGTGCCATGCGCGACCTCCCTTGCCAGCCCGGCCGCCGCGCGGCCGCTGTGCATCACTTACTCAAAAGACGAACCCGAGCAACACCCCTCCGAGCGATCCGAGCGAGCCCTCGTAGCCGCCATAAGGGGAAATCGTGTAAATGTGCTGGCCCCCCTTGAACCCGACATTCAGGTAGAGCACCCCGCGCGCGCTGTTGCTGGCGGTGGTCGAGTAGCCGTTGACGGCGCTGTTGCCACCTACCGACTGAGCCTTCTGATCCTGGGCGTTGCTGTAGTAGCGCGTATACATGAAATCGTAGGCGATCAGCACCTCGGGAATGAACAAGACACTGCTACCCAGCTCTATGCGCCGGTAGATGGTCCCCCCCGCGAGAACACCCCAGCCATTGGGAGAGGCATAAGCACCGTTGTCGTAGTAGAGGACCTTTTCGACCGCGACCAGGAGCGAGAGCGACACCGGCAGCTCGTCCTCCTCCGAGCGCAGCAGGTGCCAGTTCAAAAACGGGGCGAAGTCGACCGACCTGAGGTTGTCGTTGCGGCCGCTCTTGTAGTCGAGGGCCCCGAAATCAAGGCCGACGTCGAAGACCCCGCGATAGCTGTAGCTCGCCTCCACCGTGCCGGAAGGACCCAGAGTATTGCCCAGCATACCGCCCAGCGTCAGACTCATAGTGCTGGGGTCGCCCCTCTCGATGAAGAGGCTCTGGGCGTAGGCCGAGCTACCGAGAAGGATTGCGGTCAAGAAGCAGACTCCGGTCAGTTTTCGCATCAGGGTCCTCCCAAGCGCCAGCCATGATGGCACGGCTGGTCTTTCGGTCCAAACACTTACTAGCGCCAACTAGGCCAGGAGAGCAAGAAGGTCTTCGCGGGTCAGCGCCGCCGCGGCTGCCGCGTCGCCCAAGGCGGCTTCGCCGATGGCCCGTTTGCGCTGCTGCAACTCGAGAATACGTTCCTCCACCGTGTCCGTGGCCACCAAGCGGTAGATCATCACCGGCCGCTCCTGGCCGATGCGGTGGGCGCGGTCGGCGGCCTGGTCCTCGACCGCGGGATTCCACCATGGATCGCACAAGAATACGTGATCAGCGGCAGTCAGGTTGAGGCCGGTGCCTCCGGCCTTGAGAGAGATCAGCAACACGGGCGGCCCCGCCTCGGTCTGAAACGCCTCCACCACCCCGCCCCGATCGCGGGTGGAGCCATCGAGACGCAGGAAGCCAATTCCGATCTGCTCCAGCACCGGCTCGATGAGGTCGAGCAAGGAGGTCCACTGCGAGAACACCAGCGATTTGTGCCCGTCCGCGGCCGCGTTGACCAGGGCGTCGGCCAGAGCCTGCACCTTCGAGGACGTGGGCGCCTTTTGCCCGGGCAGAAGCCCGGGGTGGCAGGCCGCCTGGCGCAGGCGCAGGAGGGCCTCCAAGGCTTTCATCACGTCGAGCTTCGTCCCGTCACCGCCCAGGGCGGCTACCAGATCGCTCTGGGTGGCGGCGCGTACCGTCTGGTAGAGCCCACGCTCGCGCTCGTCCAGAGTCACGGACAAGGTGGCTTCGCTGCGTGGGGGCAGCTCGGCCGCCACCTCGGCCTTGCGCCGGCGCAGGATGAAGGGGCGGATGCGCTGGCGCAGCGAGGCGGCAGCTCCGGGCAGGCCGTCGGCTACCGGCCGAGCCAGATCGTTGTCGAATTCCCGCCGCCCGCCCAAGAGCCCCCGGTTGGCAAAATGCATGAGGCTCCAAAGCTCGTCGAGCCGATTTTCCACCGGGGTGCCGGTCATCGCCAGACGAAAGTGGGCGTCGAGGGCGTAGGCCGCGCGAGCCGCCTGGCTGTCGGGGTTCTTGATGGCTTGCGCCTCGTCGAGGACCACGATATCGAAATGACGGCGCGCCAGCTCTTCGCCGTCGAGGCGCAAAATGGCGTAGGTGGTCAGGGTGATCGCGGCCTGGTCATCGAGCTGGCGCGCGGGCCCGTGATAGACAGCGATGCGCAAGCCGGGACGAAAGCGCGCAAGCTCGCTCCGCCAATTAGGCAGCACGCTGGTCGGGCAGACCACCAGCACCTTGTCCTTGGCGCGAAAGACGCTCATGGCCTGGACGGTCTTGCCCAGACCCATGTCATCGGCCAGCAGACCGCCCAGTCCGGCGCTACGCAGAAAGGCCAGCCAGTTCACTCCCACCCTCTGGTAGGGTCGCAGGTCGGCCGAGAGATCCTCGGGCAGCCGGGCCTCGGGCAGGCGCTCGAAGTCGTGGGCGAGCGGCGCCAGGCGCTCGAGGCCGGCAGGGGGCGGGTGATCCAGGTCTTCGCACAGTCGCCCCAGCACCGGCAAGGCGTGGGTCGCCAGCCGCCCGTCGCTCCCGCGCGCTGCCAGCAAGGCGGCCAGATCACGACCGTGCTCGGCCAGCCACGCCTCGGGCAAGGGAGCAAAGCCGCCCCCCGCGATAGGGACCAGACCGAGCCCATCCCGCCAGGCCGAGAGCACGGCTGCGCCGGTCACCGTGCCCAGCGTCCCGCCCTTCCCCTCCGCCTCGACCTCGAAGCTCAGAATCGCAGCACACCGCCGGCAAGCCCGCGGCCCCGCTCTCGTCCTTGACCTCGAGACGGGGCCGGAGCGTGACCCGCTGGCCGACGAGCTTGGCGCCGTCTCCGGCAATCTCGGCCCGAAAATCCTTCAGCTTGGCCACGAAATGCCCGGTATCGATACCGGTGAAGGTGGTACGCCGCCCGCAGAGCAGACCGAGGTCGGCGCGCAACCGCTCGAGCAGGCGACGCTCGGCTGCCTCATCGCGCAGCGGCACCGGCCCACCCAGGTGCACGAGCCTGCCATCGTCGATGCGCGCGCAGGCGGGATGGCCGTAAACCAGCTTGGCCAGCACCGCGAGCGAAGATGCCACCTGGCTCAGCTCCAGGACCAGGCGAGGAAGCACTCCGCGTACGATGCGGGGCAAGCGCTGGCTGCGCACCTCGACCTCCATACGCCGGCACAGATCAGGCAAAATGCGCGTGGCCACTTCGCCCAGCTGGGGCGCGCGGTAGACCCGCACCGCGGGCAGATTTTGCAAGTAGCCGCCGCACAGGTCGAGCTCGCCGTGGCGGGCAATCTCGTCACCGACCAGCACCACGCCGGCGCTGGGCACCGCCGCGATACGCGCATCGCGGCGTAGGGTAATGGCCACGCCGTCTTCGCAGTCGGTGACCACGGCCTGGGGCAGCACCAACTCCTCCGACATGACCACCTGCCGGCCATCGAGAAAGACCAAGCGGCAGCCCAGCAGAACCCTGATGAGGGCGTCGAGCTTGGAGGGAGGCAAGATGGCACGGCCGCCGCTCTCGAGCAGGCGATCGGCCTGCAGATCGCATTGCTCTACGTGCAGAGTCCGCGCCTGGGCGGGACGCGATAGCTGGGCCGCTAGGGTGCCCTCGAGCGCGGTCTCGCTGCCGTCGCCGTGGACCACTGCGCGTCGCAAGGTCAACCCGCCCTCGACCTGGGAGAAGCGATAGGCGATGCGTGACCACGATTCGGTGGTAGCCATGGGCTTGCCGCCGCTCCCTTCTCCCTCCGCCTGAGCCAGAGCGATGGCCGCTGCCGCCAGGTGCTCGCACGGCCGCACCCTACCCCCGCAGTCGCAATCCCACTCGTCTTGGTCGGGATAGATGACGGCCTGGGCTGGTACCACCCTGCCCTGGGCGCGCACCCGCAACACCACTTCTTCCGGGCTGCGCGACTCAACCGTGACCGCCCCCGCGCGCACCAGATTAACGCCCGACGACCACAACCCCGGCTTGCACGCGCGGCGGAGGGAAGCGAGGGTCTTTTCGAGATCAGAGGCCATGGCCATGCTAGCGTCGAGCGAGGCGCCGCAGCTCGGTGCCCGGAGCTACAGGTTGGCGATGATGCGGGAGCCGAACTCGGAGCAGGAAACCAGGGTGGCGCCGTCGGTCATGCGGGCAAAGTCGTAGGTCACGGTCTTGTCCGCGATGGTCTTCGCCATCGCGGCCGTGACGCGGGCGGCAGCGCCATTCCAACCCATGTGATCGAGCATCATGACGCCTGACAGGATGACCGAGCCGGGATTCACCTTGTCGAGACCGGCGTACTTCGGCGCAGTCCCATGGGTCGCCTCGAAAACGGCGTGACCGGTGAGGTAGTTGATGTTGCCGCCGGGCGCGATGCCGATGCCGCCCACCTGGGCAGCGAGCGCGTCGGACAGGTAGTCGCCGTTCAAGTTCATGGTGGCGATGACGTCGAACTCCTCGGGCCGGGTCAGCACCTGCTGCAGGGTGATGTCGGCGATGGCATCTTTGAGCAGAATCTGCCCGGCGGGGGGTTTGCCCGCGCAATCGTCCCAGCCCACCACGCGACCCGCGTATTCGCGCTTGGCCAGGGCATAGCCCCAATCGCGAAAGGCGCCTTCGGTGTACTTCATGATGTTGCCTTTGTGCACCATGGTCACGCTCTTACGCCCGTGACGTATCGCATAGTCGAAAGCCGAGCGCAGGAGGCGCTCGGAGCCCTCGCGCGATACCGGCTTGATACCGATGCCCGAGCTGGCCGGGAAACGGATCTTCTTGACCCCCATTTCGCCCCGCAAAAACGCTATCACCTTCTGGGCCTCGGCCGACTCGGCCGGCCATTCGATGCCGGCGTAGATGTCTTCCGTGTTCTCGCGGAAGATCACCATGTCGACCTTCTCCGGATGCTTGACCGGTGAAGGCACACCGCTGAAGTAGCGCACCGGACGCAGACACACGTAAAGGTCTAGCATCTGGCGGATAGCCACGTTGAGGGAGGTGATGCCGCCGCCGACCGGCGTGGTCAGTGGTCCCTTGATGCCGACCAGATAGGTCTTGAGCGCCTGCAGAGTATCGTCGGGCAGCCAGGTATCGAAGCACTGCTTGGCTTTCTCCCCCGCGTACACCTCCGTCCAGGCAATCTTCTTCTGACCCGCGAATTCCTTGGCCACGGCCGCGTCGAGCACACGCACCGCTGCGCGCCAAATGTCGGGGCCAGTACCGTCACCTTCGATGAAAGGTATGATGGGCCGGTCCGGCACCTGCAGGACACCCTGACTGTTCAAGGTGATGGGCTGGCCGCCCGCCGGGATGACTGGCTTGGGTGAAGACGCTGTGCTCATGACTGGCGAGTTCTAGCGCAATCCCCACCGACCAGGACGGAAAAGAAACCTGGGAGTTCCTATTTCACCCGCGTCCCGGGGGGAACCTCGCGATCGAACCCGGCCAGGGCCAAGGGCTTGCTATCCGCGGCCAGGATCATGCCTTGCGATAGCACGCCGCGAATCTTGGCCGGCTTGAGGTTGGCCAGATAGAGCACCGTCCGTCCCACCAGGTCGGACGGGGCATAGGCCCCCGCGATGCCCGAGATCACGGTGCGCTGCTCGGATCCCAGATCCAGCACTAGCTTTAGCAGCTTGTCAGTCTTGGGCACGGCCTCCGCCGCGACCACCCTGGCCGAGCGCAGGTCGACGCCGGCAAAGTCATCGATAGTGAGCTCGCGGGTGCCGGGCGGCCCGGACGGCGACGCGACGGGGGCGGGCGGCGCCGACGGTGCACGAGGAGCGGGCGGCCCGGATGGCGGCGCTATGGCGGCGGGCAACGGCGGTGATGCGACCTCGGCCGGCATCCCCTCGTGCGTCCATTCAGCCAGAAGCTGCTTCTGCCGCTCGACCTCCAAACGGGGAAAGATGGGCGAGGGCGGGGCGAGCCTGCCGCCCGGCCAGCCTCCCCATTCCGCATCGGGCCATTGGCCCTCGTCGCCAGCGCGGCCGACCTGACGTAAAAGCTCGCGCGCCGCCTGGGGCATAGCCGGCGCTACCATGAGGGCCGCACGGCGTATGAGCTCGCAGGTGGTGGCCAACACCGCCCTGAGCTCGAGGAGCTGGCCGGCCTGCTTGAGCTTCCAGGGCGCGGTGCGATCGAGATAAACATTCCCAGCGCGAATCATGGTGAAGGTCGCCTCGAGAGCGCGCGACGGCTGCATATCGTCCCAGGCCTTGGTGGTAGCCGCGGTCATATCCTGCGCGCAGCGCCGCAGCACCAACTCCTCCTCCAGCAGGGGATCGCCGCCCGAGTACATCGGCCGATGGGGCAGATCCATGGCATCGTCGCCCATACGCCGCGCCATCGCGATGGTCCGATTGGCCAGGTTCCCGAGATCGTTGCCCAAGTCGGACTCGTAGCGTTGAAAGAGGGCCTCGTAAGCGAAGTCGCCGTCGTTGCCCAAGGTGTACTCGCGCAACACGAAATAGCGCAACGCGTCTGCCCCCAGGGCACTGATGATGACACTCGGGTCCACGCGGGTGGCCGGCAGAGACTTGGAGATTTTCTGACCCTTGACCGTGAGGTAGCCGTGGCACAGCACCGCCCTGGGCGGGGGCAGGCCGGCCGACATGAGGATGGCGGGCCAATACACGGCATGAAAGCGCAGGATGTCTTTGGCTATGAGGTGGGTCGAGGCGCCCCATAGCGCCTGGGCCCGCCCACCTCCCAGACTCTCCGGGCCGCCCAGGGCCGAGATGTAGTTGGTCAGGGCGTCGAGCCAGACGTAGATCACCTGCGCCGGATCCTTCGGCACCGGGATGCCCCACTTCACGGTGGCGCGGGAGATGGAGAGATCCTTGAGGCCGGCGCGCACGACCTCGACCACCTCGTTCTTCCGACTCTCCGGCCGCACGAAGCCGGGCTGCTGGTAGAGCGCCAGCAGCCGGTCCGCGTAGCGTGACAAGCGGAAGAAGTAGTTCTCCTCGCGCACGCGCTCAACCGGCCGGTGATGGAGCGGGCAGACCTTGGCGCCGCCCTCCTCGATCACCTCCTCCTCGGTCTTGAAGCCCTCGCAGCCCACGCAGTACATCGCGTCGTAGTCAGCCTTGTAGATGTCGCCCTGGGCGGTCATGCGCTGCCACATGGCCTCGACCGCCGCCCGGTGGTCGGCATCGGTAGTCCTGATGAAGCGGTCGTAGCTGAACCCGGCCTGCCCCCATACCTCCTTGAACTTGGCTACCACGCCATCGCAATAGTCTTGCGGGGTCTGGTTGTGCTCGCGCGCGATACGCTCGATTTTCTGCCCATGCTCGTCGGTACCGGTCAGAAAGAAGGTCTCATGGCCACGGGCGCGATGGTAACGCGCGAACGCGTCCGCAACCGTCGTGGTGTAGAAGGTCCCGAGGTGCGGAAGGGCGTTGACGTAGTAGATGGGCGTCGTGACGTAGAAAAAGTCCGCCATGGCGGGCCAAGGTTAACACAACCCCTCGGGCTCCTCGTCATCTCCACCACCGTCTCCACCTTCCTCGCCCTCATCCGCGGGTCCGGTGGGGCCCGTCCGGCCCGGCTCTTGTGCCTTTGCGCCAGCCGATTTCCCTTCTCCCGCTGAAGGTATGAGGCGCACCTCGGACGCGGCGAAGGTCATGGACGGACGCTCCGGGAGCGAAACCCTGATCTTGCCGGCGAGCACATCGAGATCCTCGACGCGACCTGTGCCTTCGGGCGTTTCCACCCTTTTGCCGACCTTGGGCAAGCCTTTCGAGAGCTCGAGGTAGAGCTCGTCCTCGTAGCCCAGGCAGCACTTGAGCCGGCCGCACTGGCCCGCGATCTTGGTGGGATTGAGCACCAAATGCTGGTGCTTCGCCATTTTGATCGACACCGGAGCGAAATGGCGGAGGTGGCTCGAGCAGCACAGCTCCCGCCCGCACGAGCCAAGGCCGCCCGTCAATCGCGCTTCGTCGCGCACGCCCACCTGCCGCATCTCCACCCTGACGTGTAGATAGGCAGCAAGGTCGCGCACGAGGGCGCGGAAATCGACCCTCTGATCGCAGGAGAAGAAGAACGTGGCACGATCGCTGCCCTGGGCAATCTCGGCTCGGAAGAGCTTGATGGGTAGCCGGAGAGCGCGCGCCCGCTCACGGCCGAAGGTCAAGGCTTCCTGCTGACGCTTCTGTTCGTGCGCGGCGCGGGCCAGGTCACGCGGCTCGGCTTTGCGGATGAGACGGCCACACTCTCCGCCACCCGCGCGCCCGCCGGGGGAGACCATCACGGTGGCCAGTCCTCCCCCTCGTCGATCATCCACCACGACCTGATCGCCTGGACGCAACCCCAGGGCGGGGCAGTCACAATCCAGGCTGCGCCCATTGCGCGCCAGCCGCACGCGCACCAGGTTGGGCGCTTTGGTTGCGTCGCCAGCACTCATGCCGCTTCCAGCGTGCGCAGATCCATCATCAGCTTTTCGAGAGCCGCCGCGGGATTGACATTCGACGCCAGCGCTATCGATGCGTCAACCACCGCGCTCAGACTGGCCCTTAGCGTGGCGAAGTCGCGGTCCTTGCCAGCACGCTCGGCCAAACGCGCGAGCTCGGGCAAGCGATCGCGACACAGCGCGAGATCGGCGGCTGCGATCGCCACCACTAAGGCATCGCGGTAAAGCCGGGCCAACAGCGCCAGAGCTCGCGGAAGATCTTGCCGGTTTTCCTTGTCGGACAGCTCGGCAGCGGCGGCAAAAATGGGCGACACCCCTTGCGCGGCCGCGGCCTGGCGCATCTTGTTCACCGTCAGCCACAGCTCTGACTCCGCCGCGGAGTCCAGGATCTGCACCAGACGGTCGGCTTGGCCCGCGGCGAGAGCCACCGCGGTTGCTACCGCCGCCGGCGTGGCGCCGCGTCGCCGGGCAATCTCGGCCAGGGCCGGGCTAGTAAGGTAGACGAAGCGAACGCGCTGGGTGCGCGAGCGAATGGTGGGCAGCAGACGATCGGGCGCCGAGGTTATCAGTACCAGGTGGCTGCCGGGCAGCGGCTCCTCCAGGGTCTTGAGCAGACAATTGGCCGAGCTCGCATTGAGACGGTCAGCTTGGTCGAGGATTAGCACGCGCGCCCGGGCTTCGTGCGGCCGGGCCATGGCCATGGCCACTACCTCGCGCACCTGGTCAACGAGATATTGTTGGGTAGCAGGGACAAAAGTGCTGACGTCAGGGTGCTGTCCCTGGAGGATACGGCGACATGTGTCACAGTGCCCGCAGCCCTGCCCGGGGGCGAGCTCGCAGCAAAGGGCCAGGGCCAGCCCCAGCGCCGTCGCGCGCTTGCCCACCCCATCCGGACCGTCGAAGAGATAGGCATGGGCCAGTCGGCCACCGCCGGCTGCCCGCGCCAGCAGGGCCACTGCCTGATCCTGGCCCGCTATCTCGTGGAGTAGCATGGTGGGTAACCCTAACAAAATATGCTCGGGTATGGGAGGCCAGGACAACCGCCCTGCTGGACAACCTTCTGGTTTACCTCGGGATCCTGGCTAAACTCGCCTCATGAGCATCCTCGACCGCCTGTCCACTTTGATGAAGTCCAACCTCAACGACCTCATCGACAAGATGCAGGATCCGGGCAAGGAAATCGACCAGTTGGTGCGGGACATGGATGATTCGATTCGCCAGGCGCGGGCCGAGGTAGCAGCGTCGGTGGCGGAGGAAAAGCGCCTGGCCAGGCAAGCAGATGATCTAGCGGCCCAGGCCGTGACCTGGGACGAGCAAGCTGCGCGGGCTGCCCGGAGCGGAGACGACGCGCTCGCCCGCGAGGCCCTGCAACGCAAGGCCCAGAAGGAGGCCGACAAGCTCGAGGTCGAGAGAGCACGAGCCGAGCAAGAGACCGGGATAACCAACCTGCTGGCGGGGCTGCGCGCCCTCGAGCTACGGACCAAGGAGGTCAAGTTGCGCCAGGGCACCTTGCGCGAGCGCGCCCGGGCCGCCAAGGGCCAGAGCCCACTGGCCGGCGGCGCGGCCTTTGCCGATTTCGAGCGCATGTCATCACGCATCGATGCCCTGGAGGCTGAAGCCGGGCTCACCGACGAGCTGCAGCGGACGGCAGAGGAGCGCGCGAGCGAGCGCAAGCTCGAGCGCATGAGCGAGGCCAAGGGCCTGGACGATGCCCTGGCGGCGCTGAAGAAGAAGCTGGAGTAGGGAGTGTGGTACGCCAGGGGCTAGCTCACGCCCTTCGTGGTGCAGCTCCGTGGCCGCGAGCGCCTCACGGCCTGCGTGGAGCGACTCCCTGGCCGGGAGCGCGGTAGGCGCTGGAGAGGCGCCTGGCCATGACCAGGACCAGAAGCGCCAGCAGCACGAGCAGACCTGCGGCCGCCCCGCCGATGATGACCATGGCAACCCGCGTGTCGGCGGTCATGCGCAGAGGTCCCAGTGCAACCAGCTCGGCCGGGGTCTCCACCACGCCCGCGGCCGCGGCCGCAGCCGCAGTGAATACGACGGCTACCGCACGAGGGTCGAGCCCGGGCACGCTGCCGGCCACCAGCTTACGCACCTCTCCCTCGGAGATCGGCTGCGCCTGACCGGTCCGCAGCTTGAGCAGAACCGCGGCCTGGGCAGCCACCCGAGGCCTGCCGTCCATTGGGTCGGGCTCGGGCAAGACCAGGTGAATGCGCGCGCGCGCCACGCCCTCCACCGCCTCGAGGGTTTGCGTAATCTCGCCGGTCAACGCCTCCAGATATTTCGCCCGCTCCTCGCTAGGGCTGGGCCAGAAGCTGCTCTGTCGGTAAAGCTCGCCAAAGCCGGCGCGCTCGGGCCGCGGCAGCCCGAGGGAATGCAAGAGCTCGATCGAGCGCGCCACGTCCGCCTTGGCCACGGAGACCACGAATGAGTCACCCTTGCTTTCATCCCGCGTCTTGCCAGCCGGCACCCCAGCACGCTCGAGCGCCGCGACGATCTCGTTCGCGCTCGACTCGCCCAAGCCGTGCTCTATTGCCGCCGAGCAACCGAAGAGCAATAGCATCCCCAACCCCATCCCCAGGCACCGCATGGCGCGACCTTAGCATCAATACAGTTGGTTGCGGCGGTTAGTTGCGCAGGGACGAAGCGCGCGGGCCCGGCCAGGGCGGGCCGCGCATATGGCGCACAGGGTCAGGGCCGCCGGCGTCTTTCCTGCAGCTCGGCCAGCAATGCGCGCAGACGGTCGGCGGCGCGGTTGTGGAGCCGACAAGCCCACGACTTCGACAGACCTAGCTGGGCGCCGGCCTCCTGGAGATTCATATCGCCATAGTAGTAAAGATCGATGAGACGCCTCTCCTTCTCCGGCAGCCCGGCCAACGCCTCGCGCACGAGCTGGTTTGCTTCCTCGGTCGCGATCTGCTCGTCGGCGGGCCGCGATCGCTGGTCGGGCACCTCGCGCGCCGCCTCGAGTGAAACGATGCGCACTGCGGCCAGTCCGCCCAACAGCCGGGCGATGTCACCTAGCAATTCCTCCTTGCCCCGCGCCGGCTTTCCCGATGCCACGTCGGGGTTAGCGGCGCGTACCGCATCCTCCTGCTCGGCAGCCGCGGCCAGATAGGCATCTTCCCGCTCCTCGGCGCGATAGCGCGCGTATTCCGAGCGCGAGTACCAGGCCATCATGCGCATTCCGTCGTAGATCGCCCCGCGGATGCGGTAGTAGGCAAAAGTCGCAAATGTGCTGCCCACCTTGGGGTCGTACTTCTGCGCGGCCTCGATCAGCCCCTGGGTGCCATAGCCCACCAGGTCCCCGCGCTCCATCGTCTTGCCCAGGCGCCGCTGCTGCCTCGCTGCAATCGCATGCACCAAGTGCAAGTGCTGCTCCACCAACCTCTCCCAATCATCCGCCATGGGCGCCAGCCTAGCACGTTGCAAGGCAATGCAAGTACTCGTGAACAACCTGCACCGTCATCTCGCCCAGCTGGTCTGCTCAGGCACGGCTTGAAGGAGTGCGATAATTCCTTCACTATGCGTGCAAATGGTGGATCTCATCTGTTCCTTGATCCTTTCGGGGTTCGTGATCCTCGTCGCCTCCACCTGGAGCCTGTTTGCGCTGCTCCCGGCGCGCGCCGGCAACCAGAGGCTCGAGGGCCACGGGGGAGTGATGCTCGGCCGCGGGATAATGGAAGTGGCATACAAGCTCTTCAATCCGCTGGTCAACCTGCTCTACGGAGCCCGCGTCACCCCGAACATGGTGACCGCCTTTTCCCTGGCGCCAGCGGCGGCGTCGGCCATCCTGATCGCCCTCGGCCACTTCGGCGCGGGGGCTCTGCTCGCCACCGGCTCCGGGTTCTGCGACATGTTCGACGGCATGCTGGCGCGCCGGTACAACAGCATGTCGGACGTGGGTGAGCTCTTCGACGCCGCCGTCGATCGCTACGTCGAGTACCTGCTCCTGGCCGGCCTGGCGGTGTACTTCCGTAACATGCCTCTCGCCGACGTCATATGTCTGGGTGCCATCCTGGGGGCATTCATGGTGAGCTACGCGACGGCGAAAGCCGAGGCCTTGGGCGTCGCGCCCCCCAAAGGCGCCATGCGCCGAGCGGAGCGGGCAGTGTACGTAATCTTCGGCTGCGGGCTGGCTCCGCTTTGGCAGCTCCTGGTACCGAGCTCGCCTCGCTTTGCCACCCTGTCGCTCGGGCGAGAGGCTCCGGTCGAGCTGGCCATGTTGGTCGTGGCCGTGGTAGCCAATGTCTCTGCCATCCGCCGTATGCTTCGCATCGCGGAATTGGTCAGGATCAAGAAGCTCGCCGCATGAACCCAACGCAACCGAAGAACCAACGGGCCAAAATCGTCACGGAAGTCCCCGGATCGAAGAGCAGGGAGCTGCGGGCGCGCGAGGATGCTCACATCGCGCCCGGTTTGCAGGGCTACGCTCTCATGGCGGGCATTGCCGTGGCCGATGCCAAGGGCAGCGCGATCACCGACGTCGATGGCAATACCTACCTCGACCTCATCGGCGGTATCGCGGTCAACGCCCTCGGCCATTGTCACCCGGTTTACGTGCAAGCTTTGCAGGCGCAAATGGCGCGGGCCGCGGTCGGAGCGCTGACCTCGGAGGCGCGCGCCCTGCTTTGCGAACGTCTGGCGGCGCGCACGCCCAGTAAGGCGCTCCATCGGCTGCAGCTTTATTCGAGCGGCGCCGAAGCGGTGGAGAGCGCGCTGCGCTTGGCCAAGTGCTACACCAAGAAGCACGAGCTCGTCAGCTTTTGGGGCGGGTTCCACGGCAAGACCATGGGCGTGCTGTCGCTCATGGGCTCGCGTTTCAAGGAAGGGCTGGGGCCGATGCCGTCGGGCGCGCACCAGATCCCGTACGCCGACTGCTATCGGTGTCCGTTATCCATGCATTATCCGCAGTGTGGTGTGGCTTGCGTCGATTTTGGGCGCAAGCAGCTCAAGGTGGCCGGCGCAGGATCAATCGCCGCCATAGTGGTCGAGCCCATGCAGGGTACGGCGGGCAATGTCATTCCGCCCAAGGAGTTCCTACCCGCCGTGCGCGAGCTGGCGAACGAGCTGGGTGCGCTGCTGATCGCCGACGAGATGATCACGGGCCT
This sequence comes from uncultured delta proteobacterium, assembly GCA_963849735.1. Classification (GTDB taxonomy): domain Bacteria; phylum Myxococcota_A; class Polyangia; order Fen-1088; family Fen-1088; genus Fen-1118. The sequence goes on along the minus strand of CAWKJE010000023.1, from coordinate 36,631 downwards.
GGGGCGCACGGGCCGGCATTTTGGCGTCGAGCATACCGGCGTGCTCCCTGACATCATGACCGTGGGCAAGGCGTTCGGCGGGGGATTTCCCCTCTCCGGTATCGTCACCACCGATGAGATCTCCGCCGCCAAACCCTGGAGCAATCCCTCGGGCTCGTCGTCGAGCTACGGCGGCAATCCCTTGGCCGCGACGGCGGGAGCCACCGCGCTCAAGATCATAGACGACGAGGATCTGGTGGCGAACGCGGCCGAGGTGGGCGCCGCCATGCTGCGCGAGCTGGAGGGCTTTGTCGACCGCTACCCGTTCGTCGGGTGCGTGCAGGGCCAGGGTCTCTTCCTGCGCATGGAGCTGGTGCGCGACAAGACCAGCAAAGAGCCGCTGCCTCGGCCGGTAACCGAGCGAATCTTCCGCGACTGCGTACGGCGCGGTCTGCTCACCATGGCCTACTCCGCCAGCTTTCGCATCCAACCCGCCCTGACCATCGACGTGGCCACGGCCAAGAACGCACTCGGCCTCCTGGCCGAGGTATTCGACGACGCAGCCAGCTCCGGCTGGTGGAAGTAGCCAGAGTCGGTCGAGTTAGCCAGAGTCGGTCGAGTTAGCCAGAGTCGGTCGAGTTAGCCAGAGTCGGTCGAGTAATGCGCGGCCTGAGGCCTCCTAGCGCTCAGCGACCTGCCATGGCCTAGAGGTGTCCACGGCGCCGGCGCAGTGCCCACTCGGCGGCCAGCAGCCCGAGCGCGAGCAGCAGAGCCAGCGGATTCGACCAGATTTCGATGCTACGCAGACTGCCGACGCGGACCTGGCGCGGCGGCTTGATGCGCACCGCGCCCAGCGCCCCCGCCTCGAAGTCGCCTCCGCTCACCCCGGCGATCTCGCGCAACACGGCATCGCGGGCGATGACATCGTCGAGCTCATGGCCCTCGCCGCGCACCACGAACGTCGCGCGCTCCACGGCCTTACGGCCATCCAACACGGCCTCGCCGACCAGACGGTAAGCGCCCGCATCCAACCCGGCGAGCTCGACCTGGGCCTCGCCGCTCTCGCCGGTGGTAACCTTCAAGGTGCGCAAAGGCGAGGTGCTCTCGGCCGCTTCCACCCCCCGCAGCTCGAGCGTGACCTCGACCCCGCTCGCCGGGGTGTAGTCGCTGCGCAAGGCGCGCACGCGAGCCGATACCGTCTGATTGCGCCGGTACTCGATCTTGTCGAGATCGAGGTGCAGGAGGGTGAGAGCCGGGTCGCGCACCAGCCAGCGTATGGCACCTTCCCAAAAGCGTTGGAAGGCACGTCCGTCATCGCCGGCACCCGCGGCCTGGAAGCCCCAATTCCAGGCCGAGTCGGTGAGTAGCGCCAAGCTGCGCCCCTTGCCGACATCGGACACGGCCAACACCGGGGCCGGCTTGCCATCGCCACTTTTGTGCGTGGGATGGACGAGCAAGGCGCGCGCTCCCGGCCTAAGCCCGGCCACCCGGTTGATGCCCACCAGTGGTGGCAGCGCCGCCCAGCGCGCTTCATTGAGCGCGCCGTCCAGGCTCAACGCCGTTACCGGATGGCTTCGCCCGTCCTCGGTCAGACGCGGGCGAAAACTGTCGGTGGTGTAAGCACCCGGCCCCTCGGGCGCGATGCCATTCAGAGCGACCGGCAGCGCATCGCGCAGAGCACTGTCGCCGTACAGGCCGCTGGCGAACGACAAGTCGCCTCCTATCATGGCCAGTGCCCCCCCGCCCTCGAGGTAAGCGCGCACGCCGGGGAGGTAGGGCTCGACCCAGTAGGGCTTGAAATTGAAGTTGTCGAAGATGAGCAGGTCGAAGGACTTGAGCTGCTCGTCGAAGATCTCCTGGTACGGGAAAGGGATCAGCGACAGCTCGCCTTGGCCGTAGGGCATCTCGTCGCTGTCGGTACGAAGAATGAAGAACGACACCAGGTCGACGTTCGGATCCAGCCGCAACAGGGAGCGGAGGAAGCGCTCGTTCCACGATGGCCGGCCGCACACGTGCAGGATACGAATCCGATCGCGGATGACCTTGAGGGTGAATAGCCGGTGGTTGTTGCTCTCCAGGGCTTCGCCGGTCAAGACGGGGGTCCTGATCTCGAAGACGTAGTTGCCAGGATGGTCGGGGACGAAGTCGAAGGTCACGGTCTCCTCCTCGGCCCCCTGGCGCAAGAGCACCGTCTTGACGTCGACCAACCGCCCGTCGCGCAGCAAGGAGACATCGACCATGCGCGCGTCCAGCCCCTGGTGCGCGAGGGTGGCCACCAGCTTCACCGGCGTGCGGACAAAGGCGAAATCGTCGGCGAGCACACTGGATATGGAGAGGTCGCGCAAGGCCTTCTCTGCCACGAGCACGGTGTGCACGGGTGCCGCCAAGGCCTCGAGGGTGCGCCGGGTTTCTCCGTCGAGAGGTCCCCGTCCGATGCGTCCCGTGTCTATGCCATCGGAGATCACGATGACCGCGCCCAGGTCACGGCCGGCAAAGCGCGTCCGCAGCTCCGACAGCGCCTCGCCGATCCGTGTGCTCTCGGCCTGGGGCGCGGGCAAGGCATTGCGCGTGGCGGGAGCGAGGGCTTCGCCGAAAGTGTAAAACTCGAGCCGGTGCCCATTGGCCTCCCAGTCGGCAAAACGCGGTCCGGCCGCGGTGAGGAGGGCAGCGGCGCGCTGCGCGCGAGTCGGCCCTCGGTCGGGGGGCGACACCGTCATCGAACGCGAGCTGTCCAGCAGGACGGCGACGTAGTTGGGCACGATGCTCACCTGGCTGAGCTCGAGCTTGGGCTCGAGACAGATAAGGAGGCAGACACCGATGGCGGAGGCGCGCAGGAGCATGAGCCCGAGCACGCCACCCCGACGTCGCTCGCGCCATAGCGCCAAGGCCGACGCGGCCAAGGCCAAGAGGGCGAGCAGCGCGAGCAGCACCAGGGTCGCCCGGCTGAGCCGAGCACCGTAGGCCAGCCGCCAGTCGGTTATGATCCGCAGGTGCCTCACGGAGGCGACCTCCGGGTGCGCATGATGAAGTCTATGTGTGCCTGTTCGGTCTTGTAATCCAGGCACATGGCGTACATGACCAGGTTGACGGCAAAACGAAAGCAGCGCTCGCGCTGCTCGTCGCCGCCCGGGCTCACGTTGTGCTCCCACCTGCCGAAACCGTCGCGGGCCATGGCACCGCACAGGTCATTCTGGGAGTAGATGACCGCAAGACGACGGTCCCGCTCGACGCACTCCAGGCGGGCCGGAAGCAGCAGACGACCCGGGGCGTCGTGCAAGATGTAGAACGACCGCCACAAGACGTGATCGTCCGGGACGGGCTTGGGGAGATCGCCGGGAAGCACCAACGCGAGCATGCGTCGCACCGACTGGTCAAAATCTCCTCCCACCCGACCTTCCGCCGAATCGATCCACAGGCAGCCCCCGAAAGTCAGGTAACGGCGGAGCCGGGTGATATCGGCGGCGGAGGGCATGGCAAAGGCGTGATCGCCGGACAGCAAGCAAAGCGGATAGCGGAACAGCTCCGGACTCGCGGGCGGCAGCTCGATGGGATCGGCCAGGGTGATCAAGCTGGTCCGCCGCTCCAGCTCCCAGGCCAGGCGGCGCAGGGCGCTCGGGTGAGGATCGGGCAGGTCAGGGAGATGCAAGCGCAAGAAGCGAAAGCGCGACAGCTCGCCCAGAGCGCGAGCGGTACCCGAGGTCGCCAGCAGCGCCACGGCACCCGCCACGGCGCCCATCGCGCCGAGAAAGCTCCGCCGGGACAAGCCGTCCGCGCCGGACCGCGCAAATTGCGGCCCCTCCGCCGATTCCAGCTCTAGTAAATGCTGGGCGCTCATTCGATACTAGGGCCCGCCATGAGGTACCCGTCCAAGTCGGTCATTGCGCTCTTCATGATGGTCGTCGTTGCGGCAGCCGCGAGCAAGCCCGCGCGCGCACAGGATAGCGAAAGCTCCGCCTCCGCGCCTGCTGCTCGGCCGGAGATCGCCAACCAGGCAACCGTCCCGGCTCCTCTCCCCAGCACCGGCGCAGCAAGCGAGCCTCCGGCACCAGCAGGAGAATCGGCGCCCGGCGGGGAGGCGCCGGCGCACTTCGGCGGTGCAGCGACCCGTAGCCATTGGCTGCAAACCGGGCTCTCCGCCATGCCGGGAACGGGCTATCGGATGATCGTCCGCTACAACGACAACCAGTCGTGCGCCGATAGCAGCGGCGTGGCCAACAAGCCCGTCTGTGCCAGGCGGTTGCCCACCTTCCTCGATTTCAGCCTGTCCTTCGGCGTGATGGCGCGCCTGGACGCCATGGTTGACCTGCGCTACGGCCTCGAAGCCGATCCCGCGACCTTCGACTCGAATCGCCATCAGTTTGCCATCGCACCCGGGCTGCGCTTCTGGCTGGACCGCGACCTGGCGCTCAAGTTCTACACCACCCTCCAGCTAGTTTATGACTATGAAACCTACTATCCGAGCACCAACACGCCCAACAGCGACTTCGGCTTCCGCAACGCCAACGGGCTGATGTATGATGTTATGCGCAACGTAGGTCTCTTCGCCCAGTTCGGAGAAACCCTGGGTTTCGTGCGCTGGTTCCGCGTCGACGTGGACCTCGGGCTGGGAGCGCAGCTTCGCCTGCCCTGACCATCCGCTTTTCCCGCCTCGAGCTCCACTCCCCCGCGGCCGCCGTTCCTCGCGTCCCGCTCACTCGGCCGCTACCGCGGGGTGGTGACGGCGCTTGCGATACAGCTTCACCGCCAAGAAGAGCGCCAAAATCACGGCCAGGATCAATATTCCATACTCCGAGCGCTTGGCCCACTTGAGCACCTGGTCGATGCGATCACCGAAGAACCAGGCGGTGTAGACGAGGATGGGAACCGACAGCAAAGCCGCCAGAGCGTCGTAGACGATGAAGACGTAGGCCCTGACGTGCAGCATGCCAGCCGAGAGAAAGATGGAGAAGCGCAAGCCAGGCAAGAAGCGCGCGACGAAGACGACCTTGCTGCCGTAGGTACGAAAATATGCCCTGACGCGCAACTGACGCCGGGGCGAGAAGTAGCGATGTCCGAAGTGCGTGGCCAGTAGCTTGGTTCCGATGCCGCGACCAACCACGAACGCCAGCGAGTCACCGCAGAGCACCGCGGCAAAGCAGACCAGGAATACGGTGTGGAGCTCGACGGTTCCGAGATGAGCCAGGTACCCCGCGGCGATGAGGGACACATCCTCCGGGATGGGCAGCCCCAGCCCGCAGAGGAGCAGAATTCCCGCCAACTTGGCGTATATATGTGAGGTGAGGACCCCTAGGAGATAACCCATGGGAGACTGGCGAGCCTGGGCGAACCCATAGCACGGATTCGCGCTGTCGCGTGATTTCACGATATACTCGCTCCCCGCGAGGCATTGACAGGCCGTCAAGGCCGCCCTAGAAAGCCCAACCAGGAAAGCTATGCAAATGAAGAACTACCAGTGGAAGTTAGGATTTCTTGTGGCCACGTTGTTTCTGGCTACCACGTCGTGCAAGCCGGATTACCCGGCGTGTGACACGGACAAGGATTGCAAGGCCAAGGAGTTCTGCATCGCCCGCAAGTGTGAGCAGTGCCGCGACAGCAATGACTGCGGCCCGGGACGCGAGTGCAGCAACGGCAAGTGCAACGCCATCCCCGGCTACTGCACCGATAAATCTCAATGTCCGGCGGGACTCGAGTGCCTCGGCAACCGCTGCCGGGCCTGCCAGTCCGATATGGAGTGCGAGGCGGGCAACATCTGCGAGGCCGGCCGCTGCACCCGTGCTCAGTGCATGCGCGATGAGGACTGCCCGCAGGACAAGGATTGCAAGCGCGGTCGCTGCGTCGGCTCGGAGAAGAAGCCCGAGGCAGGTCCGCCGTGCCCCCTCGAGTCGGTGTATTTCGGGTTCAATCTTTCGACGCTGAGCAAGGATGCGACTTCCGCCCTGTCGCGCAACGCGTCCTGCCTGAAGAAGACGACGCGCACCGTTGACCTCGTCGGTCACGCCGACCCGCGCGGCACGACCGAGTACAACATGGCCCTCTCGGACCGTCGCGCGCAAGCTGCCCGTGATTATCTGCGCCAGGCCGGAATCGATAGTGGTCGCCTGCGTCCAGTGCCCCGCGGCAATCTCGACGCCACAGGCAGCAACGAGGCCACCTGGGCCAAGGATCGTCGCGTCGATTCGGAATGGAAGTAGTGAAAACTCGGGAAGGGTTTCCCCGCCCTTCCCCGCTTTGGCTACGGCGGGCCCGGCCCGCCGTGGTGCTCGTGCTGGGTCTCGCTCTGGCCGGCTGTGTTACCAGCGGCGAAGGCGAGAAGATGAGCAGCGACATCGCCAGGCTGCGCGAGCGCCTCGATGCGATGGAATTACGCGATCGCGACATCAACCAGAAGGTTGCGCAGCTGCGCGTCGTGCTCGACCAAGCTACCGCCCTGCTAGGCCGAAACTCAGCTGATCTGGGGGCGCGAGTCGCCAAGAACGAGACCGACATCGCGGCCCTGACCGGCAAGATCGAAGAAGCCAAGTATCAGGTCGGCGAGCTGGCAAAGCAGGTGAACGCCAACGTCTCGACCCTGGGTCACATCGAGGACCGCGTCGCGCCTACCATGCCCGAGGACAAGGAGGCGCTGTGGAAAGAGGCCGAGCGACGCTTGACCGATGGTCAGCGCGATGAGGCTCGGCGCTTCTTGCGCTCGTTCATCCAGCGCTTCCCCGATGATGCGCGCGCACCCACCGGCTTGCTCCAGATCGGGATCTCGTACGTCCAGGAGCTCAAGCACAGCAACGCGGTGGCGGAATTTTCCAACCTCATCCAACGTTTTCCCCGCTCGGCCGAAGTGCCCGAGGCTATGTGGCAGCTAGCCGAATCATTCGTGGTGCTCAGATTCTGCGGCGATGCCAAGGCCATGTATCAGGATCTGGCCAAGCGCTACCCTCGTTCGCCGCGCGCCGCCCAAACCCGGGAGCGCTTGCACAGCCTGCAGAAGATCATGCGCGACAAGAACCTGTGCACGAGCTGAGAGCCCGCAGCCCAAAGCCGGTTACAGCTCCTCGTTGCACTCGCGGCGGACCAGATCGTCGACGGTCTCGCGCCTGGCTATGAGTCGCGCCTGGCCACGATCCCAGAGCACCTCGGGCACGCGGCCTTGCGAGACGTAATTCGAGCTCATGGCCGCGCCGTAGGCGCCCGCGTCGTGGAGCACCACGAGGTCGCCGGGCTCGGGCAGAGGCAGCGAGCGGGGTTCTATCAGCTCGTGCTGGTCGCGGGTGAATACGTCGCCGCTTTCGCACAGGGGGCCCGCGACCACCAGTGGCTCGCACGGACGATGCGCTCCTCGACCGACGATGGAGATATGGTGGTAGGAACCGTACATGGCGGGTCTGACCAGGTCGCAGAATCCAGCGTCGACCATGACGAACCGGTGTCCTCGCCCTTTCTCGTTGTCGAGGGTGCTCTTGATGTCGTGCGCCCGGCTTACCAGGATGCCCATGCCCGCTACCACGTAGCGACCGGGCTCGATCTCGACGCGAATCGGCCGCTCGCACAGCGAGGCGAAGCGAGCCCCCGCTGCCGCGAGCACCGGCGCAAGCCCGTCCAGGTCATAGGCCGGCGCGCCCGGGCGATAGGGGTGGGGCAAGCCGCCGCCGAAGGTAACCGCTTGGAGATCGGGAAAGCGCGACAAAAGCGGGGCAAATAGGTCGGCCAGCTTGCGCATGTTGCGCTCGAAATCGTGCGCATCGGGACCCGTGCCGATGTGGGCGTGCAAACCGACGACTTGCATACCGTCTGCCCGCGGTGTGGCCACCTCGGCCCACATGGGGTCCTGGTGCCAGATGCCGTGCTTGGACGATGGCCCCCCCGTGTCGCATGCCTGCACGTGACCGTGGCCGAACCCGGGGTTGATACGCAAGGTAACTGGACCACGATATCCGGCCAGCGCCAGCTCGCGCATCTGCCCGGGCGAGCCCAGGTTGGGCATCACCCCGTGGTCCAGGATGACCGCCATGGCGTTGTCGCGATAGACGTCCGCGGTGAGCATGATAGCGGGTGGGTTGTTCCCCGCGGGGAAGCCAGCACGCAAGGCGCGCACGACTTCGTTCCCGCTCACCGCGTCTATCCAAAATCCGGCCGCACGCACCAGCTGCAAGACCTGGTGCGCTGAATTCGCTTTCATCGCGTAGCGGACGGTCAGGTGGGCGCGCTCCGCCAGGGCTTCCAGACGCCCAAGCGCCTGGCGCAGCAGATCCGCATCGTAAAGGTAGTAGGGGGTGCCGACCTTGGCGGCGATCTTCTCCAGGTCATACTGCTCGAGATTCATGGAAGCCATTGCATCATAGCTCACGTGAGCGCAGGCGCGCATCGCGGGGACCCTTTTCACAATGGCGAGCAACCCGCGCCCATGATTATGGTAAGGTGCGCGGCCAAGATGGCTCAAGCGCAACACGATCGCACGGCATGGTTCAAGGGCGGCACCGCCCATTGTCAAGTCACTTTGGCGCCAGGTGCGCGCGCCTACCGGCTGGTCCTGCTGGGAGCCCCCGGGGTGGGCAAGGGCACGCAAGCCGAGCTCATCAGCGAGCGGCTGGGCCCGTGTCATCTTTCGACCGGCGACGTCTTCCGCGCCGCCAAGACGCTGGATCCCAGCGAGCGCACTCCCGCGCTCAACGCCGCCCTCGAGCACATGAAGCGCGGCGAGCTGGTGCCCGATGCAACCGTGATCGGCATCGTGCGGGAGCGCCCGAGCTGCCTGCGCTGCCCGGGCGGTTTCTTGCTCGACGGTTTTCCCCGTACCGTCGAACAGGCGGAGGCGCTAGCCGCCATGCTCAAGGATCTGTCGCTGCAGCTCTCCGCCGTGGTGAGCTACGACCTGCCCATCGAGCAGATAGTCGCGCGTCTGTCGGGCCGGCGAACCTGCAGCCAGTGCAAAGCCGTCTACCACGTGGCCACCAAGCCGCCCAAGGTGGCGGACGTGTGCGACAACTGCAACGGCAAGCTCATCATCCGCGAAGATGACCGTCCCGAGTCCATCCGCGTGCGCATGCAGGCTTACGAGCAGAGCACGGCGCCCTTGGCGGCGTACTACCGTCAGCGCGGCCTGCTCGTGTCCATCCCGGCCGACGGCTCGCCGGAAGACATCTATCGCCGCACCGTGGTCGCCCTCGCCTCGTAAGTCATCCTCAACCGGCCGCCGGCAATTCGATCACGAAGCGCGCGCCACCGGATGGGGCGGGCTCTACCGACACATCGCCGCCGTGGTCGATGACGATCTTGCGTACAATGGCAAGACCGAGCCCGGTCCCTCCAGGGCGATGGGTGACGTAGGGATCGAAGATGCTCTGGCGTGCCACCTCGGGCACGCCCGGGCCGTTGTCATCCACCACCACTACCGATCGATCGCCGCGTAGCTCGGCGGACAAGCGGATCTCGGCCGTCCGCCCGACGGCCTGGGCAGCCTGCAGGGCATTTTCGACCAGATTGGCAATGACCCGGAGAAATAGCGTCCGGTCGCACAGAGCCGGCACTGGCCCGTGGGCCGGTGCTACCTCGATCAAGCCCTGCCACTCCGGCTGTAGGCGAACGGCGTCGGTAAGCAGATGGTGGAGGTCGACGGGAGCGGGCTCGACCTTGGGTAGCTTGGCAAATGCGGAAAAGTCGTCGACGAGACGGCGCAGGCTGGTGATCTCCTCGCGCAGGATTTCGCTCGCGGTAGCGAGCAAGCTCCGATAATACGGATCGTCACCCTGGTACTTGGAGGCAAGCTCTTGCACCGCCAGCTGGATGGGCGTGAGGGGATTCTTGATCTCGTGGGCCAGTCGCCGCGCCACTTCCTGCCAGGCCGACACCTTCTGCAGGTATGCCAGCCGCGACCGGGCCTGGGCCAGCTCGGCCACCATGGCATCGAAGGCCAGGCCGAGCTGGTCGAGCTCATCTCTGCCCTTGGGTCGGACTCGAACCTCGAGATCGCCCGAGCCCACCCGGAGTGCCGCATCGTGCAGACGCCCTACCCGGCTTGTGACGCGACGAGCGAATAGCCAGCCCAGTAAAGGCGCCGCCGCCAGCATGGCCAAGACCAAGAGCGCGTATTGGCGCAAGAACCTGGGCAAGATGAGGTCGTAAACGCGCGCGGTTTGTTGTTGCTGGTCTATGGCCCCACGCAGCGCCAGGAAGCCTTCGTACATCCGCGACGGAATCCCGAAGGTGAGCTCGAGCACGCGCGGCGGTGGCGGCTCCGGCGTCGATGCCTGGGCCAGCGGTGGTGCTGGCTCGGGCGGCAAGGCAACGACTATGGGCGGCGCCGCCCGCGAGTTGGCCAGCAACTCGGGCTCGGCTGCCCAGGCTGCGAGCACGCGTTCACCTTCGAGCAGGCGGGCACGCAAGAGCCCTTCGGTGCCGGCCAGGTTGGCGATGTCGGCGATGTCCATTACACCGGCTCGCCCGATGGCTCGGGCACGCCGCTCGAAGCTCTCGTTGCGCTCGGCGAAGTAGGTGCGAAAGATCTCGGCCACGTGCTCGGACGCCCTTTCCCCCTGTTGCGACTGCTGCACGGAAAAGTCGGCAAACCTGCGCACGACGTAATAGAAAGCGGACGCCGACAACAGCGCCACCAGCAGCGCGACCAGCAGCATCCCACCCAACATCTTGAGGGCGAAACGACCCGGCCACTTCATGGCTTTGACCGCGCGGGGGCCCCGTAACCTGCTAGTTTACGCTCAGACGGGGGGCAAGCGCGACCGCCTGAGTGACCGAATCCAGGCGGCGGTGGACCTCTTCCGAGGGGCTCAAGAGCGCCATACGCTCGAGCACGAAGCGGAGACGTTCCTGATCGCCGCGCAGCTCATAGATGGCACGCAAGTTGTTGAGCATGCGCAGCAGGATCTGGCGCCGCGTCGCTGGCTGGAGCAGGCGCTCCTCGATTTCGCCCGGGTCACCCGTGGCCGACTCGTACAGCGAATGCAAGACCGACGGCGTCAGCAACTGCCCATCGAAGGGATCGATGGTCGCCATCTCGCCCGAGGCCTTGGCCACCCGCACCAGAAAGTGGCCGGGAAACGAGATACCTTGCGCGGCCACGCCCGCCCGCCGACAGACGGCGAGCAAGACGACGGCCAGGGACAAGGGGTTACCAGTGCGCCGATCGATGACGTGGTTGAGGAAGCTGTTCTGGGGATCGTAATAGTCGGCGACGTTGCCGTGAAATCCGAGCTCCCCATAGAGCAGGCGCAAGACCGGCACGATTCGATCGGCCGGAGCAGGTCCGCACCCGGGTAAGGTCTTGAGCTTTATGCGAGCCAGCTCTCCCATGACGTTGAGCTTCCGCAGGTAGCCCTGGATGTCCAGGCTGGGGTGCTCGGGCTCGGCCAGGAGCAGAGCAAGGTGCTCGATCTCCAGTTTGTGATCTGCTCGAGCCAGCAAGTGGGCAAAAAGCAGCAGATCGGGGGGGCCACTCATCACCATGACCATAGCAGAGACCAAGCAAGAGGCTACTACTTCGCGGCGGCGATTTTACCTTCGAGCTCGGCGATCTTCGCCTCCAGCTCGGGAACCCTCGCCGCCGCCATGGTGGCGGCCTGGTACTGGGCCTCGAGGTCGAGCAAACGCTCGTACACTTCCTCCGGGTCAGGAGCATCCGCGCGCAGCTCGCCCAGACGCTGGTCCCGCTCCCGGAAGGCCTTGACCTGACTCTCTAGCTCTACCAGCCGATGGTCGTCGCGGATGGCCAGGGCGGCCTCGGCCAGCGTCCTTTCCGCCTCGGCCAAGCGGGAGCGCAGGCCATCGGCCTCCGCCGCGCAAGCGCTCAGCCTGGCGCGCGCGGCCTCGAGCTCCGCGCGGTCACGCTCCCGCTCCGCGCGCTCCCGGCTGCCCGTCTCGTCGCGCTGCGCTGCCGCGTGCTCGGCCCGCAGCATCAGGCCCTCGAGCTCCGCCAGGCGCGAACGCCGCACCCGCTCGGCGTCCTCGACCTCTGTCAACATGCGTTGAAGCTGGCCGGCTTCGGTCACCTTCTCCGCCAGCCGCTTTGCGCAAGCCCGCAACTCGTCCTCCAGCTCAGCCACCAGGCTAGCCTGCTCGTTGGCCGCATCGCGCAATCGGTTGACTTCCTCGAGGTGAGCCGCGGCCGCCCGACGAAACTCGGCTAGGGTGCTTTCCTGGGACCTGAGCCGGGACTCGACTTCCTCGCTTACCCGGGCCCTGCCTTGCAGAGATACTTGCTCGTCACGCGCGCGTCCGAGCTCGGCCCGCAAGCGCGCCAGCTCATCATCGGCAGCGTCGGCTCGCCACAGCGCTTCCTGGCGCGCGATCTCAAGGCTAGCGATGTGGTCATCGCGCTCGGACAGGGCCGACTCGCAGCGAGCCAGCTCCTTTTCTCGCTGGAGCGCGTCGTCATCCGCGCGCGAGGCCGGCCGCATCTCCCCGCGCAGGCCAGCGGTCAAGCGCTCGGCCAGAACGGTCATTTCTTCCGTGGTCTTGCGCGTCAGCCGGACGACTGATTCATCAGCCTCGATGAGCGCGCGGCGAAGCCGCCCCACTTCTTCGTCGAGGTCGGACCGGGCCTCGGCCGTCCGGCGCAAGCGGGCGCGCAACTCTTCGATCTCTTCACTCTGGGCGTGCGATGCGCGCACGAGACCTTCGGCCCTGCCTTCGCTCTCGGTAAGCTTCCGGCGCAGCTCGACCAGGGCATCGCTCGGCGGGACGGCGGGCAGCGCCTTTGCGGGGGCCACGCTCTCTTTTCCCTCGCCGTGCGCGAGCGGGACCTGCACCAGGGCATAGCCCAAGCTCAACGGCTCGTCGGGACCGGCCAGAGCGATGTAGTGCGAGGGCTCAGGCTGATCGCCCGCCAGCTCTGATTCGACCCGCAGAGCTAAGGCGGCGGTTTCATCGAACTCGGCAATGCCATACGCCTGAAATGGGGTTTGCCCGAACATCCGCACCCGAGCGAAATGAGGCGCCAAGGCATCAACCACATCGAAGTAGGGCATACCCTCGCCCGCGTCGCCATTCTCGACGATGCAGGCCAGTCTCCCGTTCGGCAGCAAGGAAGCGAGCACGGCGGAGAGCTCGAGGGGACCGCCGGCGCGCAAGAGCCGCGCGCCCTCGGGCACCAACGCCAGATCGAAACCACCCGCACTGGCAGCGCTGGCAAAAGCCGAGAAGCTGAGCCCGGCCTCGCGATAGCGCCTGCTCGCCCCGTCAACTTCTTGACTCCCGCCCACCCCTACCACCTGGCGGGCCCCCAGCCGCAACAGGAGCGCGGCGGCAGCGCCGCCGCCACATCCAATCTCCAGCACCCGCCGCCCGACGACCAGCGGCCGCAGGTAGTTGTACACGGCCGCGCGCCGGCTGTCGGCGGTCGAGATGGCGGTTGCGGGGGATTGATCGGCCATTGCCGCACCACTATACATTAAGAGGAGATGGGGGCCACGGCCTCTCGGCGGGGCCAAGGGGGCGAAAACCCGGGAAAAGCAAGCACGAGGACACAAGAGGGCAAAAAGACCAGCGGTCCTGCTTGCCCTTCGGCGCAAGGCCGATTATAAAAACCCTCTTCACGAGAGGTTTCGCGTCATGCCCAAGAAGGGGATTCATCCAGCTTACAAGCCCGCCACCATCAGCTGTGCCTGCGGGCACAAGGTCGAGACCTTCTCGACGCGCGCATCGTTCATGGTGGATATCTGCTCCAACTGCCATCCCTTCTACACGGGGAAGCAGAAGTTCCTCGACACCGGCGGCCGCATCGAGCGCTTCAACCGCAAGTACGGTCGCACCTCGACGAGTCGGCCGACCTCGTAAGGACAGAGCGCGCGCGAACCGCCGCGCCCGCAGGTCACCATGCTCGACGACTTACTGCTCGCCAAGCTGGCGGCCGTCGAGAGTCGCTTCGACGAGCTGTCGGCCAAGCTGTCCGATCCCGAAGTTTTGGCCAAACCGCCACTCATGCAGCGGCTCGCCAAGGAGCACTCCGATCTGCGCGAGTTGGTCGACGCTCTGCGCATCCACCGTCAGGTGGTAAAGCGCAGGGATGAGGCGCGCGAGATGCAGAAGGATCCCGAGATGCGGGATCTGGCCTTCCAGGAGGAAAAGGACCTGGCCGCGCAAGAAGAAGAGCTGGAAGGTCGGCTCAAGATCCTGCTCTTGCCCAAGGATCCCAACGACGACAAGAGCATCCTGCTCGAGATTCGCGCGGGCACGGGCGGCGAGGAAGCCGCCCTTTTCGCCGCCGACCTTTTTCGCATGTACAGTCGTTTTGCCGAGCGTAGACGCTGGCGGGTCGAGATCGCTTCGATGTCGAGCGCATCCGCCGGAGGCCTCAAGGAAGTCGTGGCGGCGGTGGAGGGCAAGGGGGTTTACGCCGAGCTCAAGTACGAGTCAGGGGTTCACCGGGTACAGCGTGTCCCCTCCACCGAGGCACAGGGCCGCATTCACACCTCGACCGCGACGGTGGCTATCATGGCCGAGCTCGAGGAGGTCGACATCGACATCGATGCCAAAGACCTGAAGATCGAAGTCATGCGCTCGGGCGGTCCGGGCGGCCAGTCGGTGAATACCACCGACTCGGCGGTACGCATCCACCACTTGCCCTCGGGGCTCATCGTCCACTGCCAGCAGGAGAAGAGCCAGCACAAGAACAAGGCCATGGCCATGAAGCTCTTGCGCTCCAAGCTCTACGAGATCGAGCTCGAGAAGCAGGAAACCGCCGAGCGCGAGGCGCGGCGCAGCCAGATTGGCAGCGGGGATCGCTCGGAGAAGATCCGCACCTACAATTTTCCTCAGGATCGCCTGACTGACCATCGCATTGGCTATACACGTCACAATCTGCCCTCCATCATGGACGGCGATCTGCAAGACATAATCGGGAGCCTGCGCGCGCATTTTCAGGCTGAAGCGCTGCGCGGCGACACCGTCGAGCAAGAGGGCAAGAAGTCGTAGTTGAAAATGGGCGGGGAGGGAGGGAGAAACTAGCCATGCGCAGTGTGCAGTGCTTGGCCAGCGATGGCAGGGGTGCGGGCTCGCGTCCGCGTGGCAGTGTTCCCGCTTCCGACGCGTGGGATCTGGCAGGGCTCTATCCCACGGAGGCGGCCTGGGAAGGCGACCTCGAACGCTATCGGGTCATGCGCGATCGCATAGCGGCCTGGAAGGGCACTCTCGGCCTCGGCGCCGAAAGTCTGGCGGCCGCCCTCCGCTTCCTGCGCGACTTCGGCATGCTGGAGGACAAGCTTGCGGCCTACGCGGCCTTGCGCGAATCAGAGGACCAGGGCTCGTCACCCGCGCGCGACCGTATCGCCCGCTTCACCCACGCCCAAGCCGAAGCCCAGGCGGCCTGGAGCTACCTGGACCCGGAGATCCAGGCCATACCCGATGAGCGCATGGCCGAGTTCCTCGACCATCCCGCGCTGGCCGAGTTCGTCATCTGGCTGCGCAAGGTGCTGCGCTACAAGCCCCACGTGCTGAGCGAAAAGGAAGAGCGCCTGCTGGCGATGCAGATCGAAGCCAACCAGACCGCGGCCAACGCCTTCAGCGTGCTTACCGACGTGGATTTCGAGTTCGGCACCCTCACCACCGCCGAGGGAGATCGGCCGCTGACCCATTCGTCCTTCTCCGCCTTCCTGCAGAACCCGGACCGCGAGCTCAGGCGACGCGCCTACGACCTTTATTACGCCCAGTACGACCGGCACAAGACCACCCTCGCCGTGCTGTACTCCGGCTCGGTCCAACTCGACCGTTACGCGGCCCGCGCGCGCAATCACTCATCGGCCCGCGCCATGGCGATGTTTCCCGACGACACCCCCGAGGCGGTTTATGACAACTTGGTGGCGACCGTGCACGCCGGCCTGCCGAGCTTGCATCGCTATTACGCCATACGGCGCAAGGCGCTAAAGCTCAGGGAGCTCCACCACTACGACGTGCGGGTCCCGCTGCTCGGCAACATAAAGTGGCGCCACACTTATGACCAGGCGGTGGAGGCGGTGCTGGCGGCGCTAGCGCCCTTGGGCGAGGAGTACGGCCACGAGCTGGCGCGCGGCCTGCGGAACGGCTGGGTCGACCGCTACGAGAACAAGGGCAAGGCCTCGGGAGCGTTCTCCTATGGCAGCTATGCCGCCGAGCCTTACATTCTGATGAATTTCAAAGAGGAAGTGCTCGACGATGTCTTCACCCTGGCGCACGAGGCCGGGCACTCCATGCACTCGTACTACAGCGCGCGCAGCAACGCATTTCTGCACTGGCACTACACCACCTTCGAGGCCGAGGTGGCGAGCACCTTCAACGAACAGCTCATGCAGCGCTACTTCATGAGCCGGGCCGACTCGCCGAACGCCCGCGCCTACCTCGTGAACAAGGAAGTCGACGCCATCATCGGGTCGCTCTTCCGCCAGACCATGTTCGCCGAGTTCGAAGCCAAGGCGCACGCCCTGGTGGAAGCGGGCACGCCGCTGACGGTAGACGTGCTGCGGGCTTCATATCGGGCTCTGCTCGAGCGCTATTTCGGCCCGGAGGTGAAGCTGCAAGAGGTGAGCGATCTCGAGTGTCTGCGGATCCCTCACTTCTACCGCGCCTTCTACGTCTACACCTACGCCACCGGTATCTCGGCCGCCATCGCGCTGGCCGACCGGGTGCTGGGCGGGGGGCCCGAGGCGCGCGCCGACTACTTCGGTTTCCTGTGCTCGGGCGGCTCGCGCTATCCCTTGCAGTCGCTGCGCCTGGCTGGCGTCGACATGTCCACCCCCGCCCCGATCGAGGCCGCCATCGCCAGATTCGGCAATCTGGTGGACGAGCTGGCGAGACACCTCGAGGTGGACGTTGCAACTAGCTGACATTACTGCGTTATTGTAGATATTATTGGCACTCGACCACCTGGCTTGACAGCGGCCCAAGGGTGCTTAACCTTCCTGTGCTTGAATTCAAGCGGGATGGACAACCCTTAGACACCGAGCACAAGATGCCAATTTACGAATACGAGTGCCACGCTTGCGGCCATCAATTCGAAGAATGGCAGAAGATGTCCGACGACCCCGTCAAAGTCTGCCCGAAGTGCAAGGAGCCCAAGGTGGAAAAGCTCATCAGCCACACCTCGTTCCAGCTCAAGGGTAGCGGCTGGTACAGCGACCTCTACGCCAGCAAGAAGCCTTCCTCCCCATCGGGTGAAGCGAGCACGGTGGCGAAGCCGGGATCGAGCGGCGCGGGCGCCTCTGCGTCATCCGCAAGCTCGGGCTCGGGGAGCGCGGCGGCGGGCGGGAGCTCGAGCGCGAGCTCGGGCGGCTCTGGATCATCGGCAAGCTCGGCGAGCACATCCAGCTCGGGCAAGGATTCGAGCAGCAAGGGCGCGTCCACCAGAGCGGCCTAGCAACTCTGCCGCTTCTGACCGCGCCACAAGTCGTCGCGCCGGCCGGCCATGCTGGCGGGGGCGAATTTTGAACAAGGAGAAAGAACGATGAAAGTACGACCTCTTTATGATCGCATCCTCGTCAAGCGTGTCGAGGAAGAGACTAAGACCGCGGGTGGGCTGTTCATTCCCGACACGGCCAAGGAAAAGCCGCAGAAGGGCCTGATAGTGGCCGTCGGCAACGGCAAGATTCAAGAGGACGGTTCCTTGCGCAAGCTGGACGTCAAAGAGGGCGACAAGGTCCTGTTCTCGAAATACTCCGGCAACGATATCAAGATCGACGGCGTCGAGCACCTCATCCTGCGCGAAGACGACGTCCTCGCCGTACTCGAATAGTCACGAAAGGAAATCGTCAAATGGCAGCCAAAGAGATTCTTTTTTCGCAACCTGCTCGCCAGGCCATCGCCCATGGGTTGAACCTTCTCGCCAATACGGTGAAGGTGACCCTCGGGCCACGCGGTCGCAATGTCATCATCGAGAAGTCGTGGGGCTCGCCCACCGTGACCAAGGACGGCGTTACCGTGGCCAAGGAGGTCGAGCTCTCCGACAAGATGGCCAACATGGGCGCCCAGATGGTGCGCGAGGTCGCTTCCAAGACCTCGGACGTGGCCGGCGATGGCACCACCACCGCCACCGTGCTCGCCCAGTCCATCTTTAATGAGGGCTCCCGCTTGGTAGCGGCTGGCAACAACCCCATGGACATCAAGCGCGGCATCGACGCGGCCGTGGCCAAGGTGGTGGACCACCTGAAGGAGCAGTCCAAGCCGACCAAGGGCAAGACCGAGATTGCCCAGGTGGGGACCATCAGCGCCAACGGCGACGCCATGATCGGCGAGATATTGGCCGCCGCCATGGAGAAAGTGGGCAAGGAAGGCGTGATCACCATCGAGGAGGCCAAGTCGATGGAGACCACCCTGGACGTGGTCGAGGGCATGCAGTTCGACCGCGGCTACCTGTCGCCCTACTTCGTCACCGACGCCGAGCGCATGGAAGCCGTGCTCGAAGATGCCTACATCCTCATCAACGAGAAGAAGATTTCCAACATGAAGGATCTGCTCCCGGTGCTGGAGCAGATCGCCAAGTCGGGCAAGCCTCTGCTGATCGTGGCCGAGGACGTGGACGGGGAGGCGCTGGCCACCCTGGTAGTCAACAAGCTGCGCAGCACCTTGCACGTGTGCGCGGTCAAGGCGCCCGGCTTCGGCGATCGGCGCAAGGAAATGCTGAAGGACATAGCCGTGCTTTCGGGCGGTCAGGCCATCACCGAGGACCTCGGCCTCAAGCTCGAGAACATCACCCTCAAGGACCTCGGCCGCGCCAAGCGGATCACGGTCGACAAGGACAACACCACCATCGTCGAGGGTGCGGGCAAGAAGGCGGATATCGAGGGCCGGGTGAAGCAGATCCGCAACCAGATCGAGGACACCACCTCCGACTACGATCGAGAGAAGCTGCAGGAGCGGCTGGCCAAGATCGTGGGTGGGGTGGCCGTGGTCAAGGTGGGCGCCGCGACCGAGAGCGAGATGAAGGAGAAGAAGGCGCGCGTGGAAGATGCGTTGCATGCGACCCGCGCGGCCGTCGAAGAAGGCATCGTTCCCGGGGGCGGCGTGGCACTCATCCGTGCCCTGGCCGCGCTCGAAAAGCTGAAGTTCGACGATGACCGACGCTTTGGCGTCAACATCGTCCGGCGCGCCATCGAGGAGCCACTACGCCAGATCGCTGCCAATGCCGGGGTCGACGGGTCGATCGTGATCGACAAGGTCAAGAACGGCACGGGAGCGTTCGGCTTCAACGCGGCCACCGAGCAGTACGAGGATCTGGTCAAGGCCGGCGTGATCGACCCGACCAAGGTCGTGCGCGCCGCGCTGCAGAACGCGGCTTCGGTAGCCAGCCTCATGCTCACCACCGAGGCCCTAATCGCCGAGAAGCCCAAGAAGAAAGAGGAGGCGGCGCCAGGGGGCGGTGGCATGGGTGGCGGGGGCATGGGCGGTATGGGCGGCATGGGCGGCGGCGACGACTTCTAGCGTCCCGCATTCGCCATAACCGAACGCGGAGGGTATCCTGGGAGTGTTCCCATGCCCTCCGCGATTGCTTGTTTGCTGCTGCGCTGACGATGACCCCTGTCGCCGACGATGCTGAATCCCGCCGCAAGAGCTCCCGGGTGGAGATCTTCGCTCAAGCCGAAGTGGCGGCGCGCGAGGTACACATCATGGAAGTGCGCAACGTCTCGGCGGGGGGCATCTACCTGGTGGGGACGCCGAAAGAATATCCTGATCTGGTTCCGGGACTCGATCTCGGGCTGGTAATCTTCGGTGCGGTGGACGGGCTGGCCGACAACCCCAGGTCCAACATCACTTGTCGTGGTCGCATTATCCGCATTGACGACGGCTACCCCGGCAAGCGCCCTGCGGGTTTCGGGGCCACCATCGATCCGGTCGATGACGAGCAGCGCGAACGTCTGGCCGAGCTGCTCGAGCATGCCGATGCCTATCGGGTAGGCGACCTGCGGCGCTAGCTAGCTAGGTCGGCTGGGGGTGAAAAAATTAGCGCCTCTAGTGGCGTGGTGGTAACAGATTAGGGTGCTCAGGCTGCTGCGCCTCATTTTCGTGTTGGGCGGATTTGCCGCCCTGTTGTGGTTCGGCACGACGATCAAGCTCGGTGATCGCACCTTGTTCGAGCACATACAGGCCATCTGGAAGACGCCAGAGTCGCAGGGTCTGGTGCGAGGGGCGAAGGATAAGGTGAATGACCTGGTGGACCGGGCGGCCGGCCACGTGGTCAAGGGCATCGGCAAGAATGCGGCCGATCAGCTCACATCGCAGCGCGCCGCGCGCGAGGGGGAGCCGGCGCCAGCCGCCCCACCGATGGAGGAGATACAGGCCAAGGATCGCCAGGCCCTGCGCGGGCTCATCGGACAGGCTTACTCGGAAAAGGCGGAATAGCGGAGTAGAGGTCCGCTGGCATGATGAACGAGTCGGATTTCCGCCGTTACGCTGACGAGGCCATGGACTCGGTCGACGCGGCCTTCGACGAGGTGGATCCGGATCTAGCCGAGGCCGACCGCAGTCAGGGCGCCCTGGTCATAACCTTCCGGCAGAGCCACAAGCTGATCCTGTCGCCCCAGGCCCCCCTGCGCCAGCTATGGCTGGCTTTCCGCGATCAGGCCTGGCATTTTGGCCGCGACGAGCGGGCGGGCCGATGGCTCGACGACCGCGGACATGGGGTGGAGCTGCTCGCGCTCATCGCCCAGCTGGCCAGCCAACAGGCCGGCGTCTCACTGCCAGGACTCGGCTAGCGACCCTCGGCTAGTGACCCTCGGCTAATGGCCCGAGCTTGACCCCGAGCCGGGGCCAGGACGCACGCTATGCCCCTCCCGCCAGAGAGCCTCCTCCATCGCGGCCAAGAGCGGCAAGACCGTTCGGCGATCGAGCGCGCTTATGGCGATGGTTTGGCGGTCGCCCACCAATATCGCCAGCTCGGTGGGCAATAGCCGGTCGACCTTGTTGTAAACGAGTAGACGCGGGGTCTCGGCCAGATGCAGATCGAGCAAGATGCGCTCGACCGCGGCAATGTGCTGCTCCCGATCCGGGTCCGCGGCATCGACGACGTGCAAGAGCAAGTCGGCATCGTCGAGCTCCTCCAAGGTAGCGTGAAAGGCCTGCGCGAGATCCTTGGGCAGGTCGCGGATGAAGCCCACGGTATCGGCGACGATGAGCTCACGCTCGCGAGGGAAGCGCAACCGACGCGTGGTGGGATCGAGCGTGGCGAAGAGCTTGTCTTCGACGGTAACCTCGCTCCCGGTCAGACTATTGAGCAAGGTCGACTTGCCGGCATTGGTGTACCCCACGATGGCCACCACCGGAAGGCCGCGGGCTTTGCGCGCCTCGCGGCGGCCCTGGCGCTGGCGCCTGGTGTCCTCCACCTCCTTCTCGAGGCGGTGCAAACGCTCGCGCGCCCGGCGGCGCCCGATCTCCAGCTTGGTCTCACCCGGGCCGCGACCTCCGATACCACCCACCAAGCGACTCATCATGGTGTTCTCTTCTTGTAAACGCGGCAGACGATAGCGCAGCTGGGCCAGCTCGACCTGCAGCTTGGCATCCCGGCTCTTGGCCCGCTGAGCGAAGATGTCGAGGATGAGGATGGTCCGATCGATGACCTTCAAGTCCGTGAACGAGGAGATGGCGTGCGCCTGACCAGGCGACAGGTCGGGGTCGAAGATGAGGACCTGGACATCGAACTGCATGGCGCGCACCAGCACGTCTTCCAGCTTGCCCCTACCGATCAGATAGCGTGGATCCGGCTGCGCTCGCCGCTGCAGCGCCACGTCGGCAACCTCTATGCCCGCGGTTCGGCACAGCTCGCCGAGCTCGTGTACCCGGCTCGGTAAGAGCCCCTGCCCGCGCCCCAACTCGGCAACCACCAACAGTGCGCGCTCGCCGGAACGCGCCTGGCGTGACCGCGGAATCACCCGATCGAACTCTTCTTCCAGCGCAGAAATGAGGTCGAGAAAGTCGAGCTCTGCCCGATGAAATGGCGTGGGCGCAAGGTGGACCCACGGCTCCTTACCCGGTTGCGGCGGCACCAGGTGCGCCAGATGAAGGTCAGCCGGCCGACCTTCCTGGCTCACTCCGATGGCCGCCACCAAGTCCAGACGCAAGAGCGCCAGGTCGACCAGGTCGTCGCGCGAGAGGACCTCGTTGCGCAGGTGGGTGTGCACCAGACGCAGGCCACGGAAGCGGCCATACCCGGACCGCAGCCGGCCAACCTCTGGCAACACGATGCGCGAGGCGTCGCCCACGAAGACCTGCTCGACCTCGCCCTGGCGTGAGACCAGGACTCCGACCTGCCGCGCTATCTGGCGAGATATCTCGCACAGGAAAGCCGCGAGCTCCGCCGAGACCACCTCGTGCGGCGACACTCGCCTGCGGTACACACGCCCTAGCGCGGCTAGCTCAGATGACTTGAGCCCAGCACGGTTCCCGCCAACCTCGGGCATTAGATGCGGCCGGGCTGATAGGCGGCCATCGTCGCCTGGGACAGCGCAGCCGCGCTGCTGCTCATCAAGGCTTACTCTCTTCGGTGGGCCGCAGCGTCGGCTGGGCCGCCGCGCCGCTCGGGCGCTCATCGAGAACGGTCAGCGCTACCGCAACTGCCCGCTTGGCGCGATCGATGGCCTTCTCGTCGTCCTTGATGCGACGGTAGGCCCGCAAGGCCTGGTCCTCCAGGTCGGCAATCTTGCTCTCCAGCTCGGTAACACGGTCGCGGGCCTGGCCGAGCTTGACTTCCCGATCGCGCACGTCAGCACGGGCGGTATCGAGCTCGCCTTCCACCCGCAACAAGCGCCGGTGGGTCTCCGCCAGCTCCTCGCTGCGCGCGGCAATATCAGCCTCCATCGCGCTAGCTCTGGACTGGACCTGCTCCAGCTCAGCCCGGTGCCTCTCCACCATCTCCGTCCGCTCCTGCAGGTTCCGCCGCTCGCCTTCCGCGACTGCCGCATGGTGCTGCTCGTCGCGCGCTTGCAGCTCATTGCGCCTGCGGGCATCCGCGGCATCGAGATCGCCGATGCGCTTGACCTCCGCCTCCTCCAGCTCGCGCCTCCGCTGATCCTCGGCCGCGGCGAGCGCCGCCTCGTGACCGCGCCGCAGCTCAGCAAGCTCGTTCTTGCCCTCGCGCTCCTTGTCCTCCAGCGCGACCTGGTGCTCGTGCTTGGCGCTCTCCAGCGCAGCGCTGTGCTCCTCGCGTAGCGCGGCCAGGCTCTTCTCGTGCTCCCGCCGCATCCGAGCCAGCTCGAGCTCGTGAGCATCTTCGAGCGACGCCTTCTCTTCGGCGTGTCTCTTGCTCACTTGCTCGCTCTCCGCCGCGTGGGCGGTGTTTATCCGGCCTATCTCGGCTTGCACCTCGGCTTCGCGCGCGGCCTTCTCCGCCTCGCGATCCTCGCGTAGGCGCGCGAGCTCGTTCTTGTGCGCCTCTTCGTCTTCGGAAAGCCGCGCCTCCAGCTCACTACGCACTCGGTCGACCTCGGCCCGCGCCCTGTCCTCCAGCGTGGCCAGGCGTCGCTTGAGCACGTCGAGCTCGTCGTGGTTCTTGGCGATTTCGCCGTGGGCATCTTCCAGACGAGCTTTGAGCCCACGTTCCCGTTCCAGGGCCTTTTCCTTGTCCTGGGCAAGCGCAAACGCCTTCTCGCTTGCGTGCATCAGATTCTTCTCGAAGGTGATCATCTTCTCTTCGAGGTCGCGTCGCGCGCGCTCGTGCTCGCGCATGCGATCTTTCTGATCGAGGAGCTGTCGGTCCTTGGCGTCGAGCGCGTCGCGCAGATCGAGGACGTCCTTCTCCTTACGGTTGATGGTCTCGCGCAGACTGAGAAGATCTCTTTCCTTGTGCAGCGGCTGCGCCTGCAAGTGCGTGCGCAGATCCTCGATTACCGAAGCGAGCTCGCGCTTCTCGTCCTCGAGCTCGTGGATGCGCTTTTGCAGCTCGCTGAAAGCGGCGTCGCTGGCGACGCTAGAGGCACCGCCGACCACCGAAGTGTTGCGCACTTCCTCCGGCAGGGGAACGTCTTCCTCCACCCGGGCCGCCGACTTACGCAGGAGCTCGGGATCGCCTTCCACTTCGACTTCGAGGGGAGCGGGCACCTCGGCGGTTGGCTGGTCGGCAGCGCTGGCGACTACGCCGGAGACGGTAGGCGGCGCGGTATCGGTCATGTCGCTCGCGTCCGCCCCATCCGTATCGGGAGCCGAGGCGGCGACCAGAAATGCAGGCAAGGCGGCGCGGGTGGCCTCTTGGGCCCCTTCCGTCCAGTCGTCGTCACGCTCCGCCTGCGGAGCCCCCGCCTCGGGCGGAGCCCCCGTCTCGGGCGCCGCCGCTACCTCGGGCGCCGATGCGGGCGCGGGCGCCGACCCGGGCGCGGGCGCCACGGCCACCAAGGCCGGGCCCGGGCTCGGAGCGGGGGGCGGGGTGACGGAGCTCAGGTAGGAATCGACCAGCGTGAGCTTGCCGGCTGCCGGCCCGCTCGCGGGGGGCGCGGGAAGCTCGAGCGCGTCGAAGGCCGCGTCCGCTTCCTTGTCGAACATGGCATCGAGGACCCCGCCCAGCGGCCCCTCACCCGATCCCGCACCCGCCACCGGCGCGGGGGTCTCGAGCTTGGTCTCGTCGACTATGTCCTCTGGATCGATGGCGATTTCCGAGGACACCACGTCGCTGCCCATGAAAATCTCGGCCGAAGCCGACGGCGCCGGCCCCAGGCCTTCGCCGTCCAGGCCGACCAGGACGTTTACCTTGCGCATGAGCTCGTGCCGGTCGAGCGGCTTGAACATGTAGTCATCGGCCCGCAGCTTGAAAGACTTGTGCTGCTCGAACTTCTCCGGCGACTCGTCAGAAGACATCAAAATCAGCGGCACGTCCTTCAGCTCGGCGCTGCGTTTGATCTTGTTGCATATAGCGTAGCCGACCTTCTTCGGCTCGACCGAGACCATCATGAGCTCTGGGCGATGATGCCTCGCCCACTCGACCACTTGGTCGCCGTTGGCCAGGTTGGTGATCGCAAAGCCGTAGGGCTCCAGGGTGCTGGCGATGATGCCCAGAGCGTCATCGTCAGGCTCCATGCACAGCAGGGTTCGTGTAGCCATGGGATCGTGACGTTACTACGGATGGCCTCCCGCTACCAGGCGCCGGGTCCCCGAACCGGCCGCTAACGGCCGAGGTATACTTTCTCGACCCAGTTCGCCAATGCCTCTTCGTCCAGGTCGGCGGTGAAGACATAGTCCAGCCCGGAAGGCTCGCGCAGGGTCACGGTAGACACCCCCCGTCGCGTGTCGAGGTAGACCGGACGCCCGTTCAGGATCCGCTGGCGCGATCCCGCCAAGGGCTCGCTCCCCGACGGGAATACCATCATGCCCAAGCGGTGGCCGGCCGGGACCTCGTACACCACATAAGCACCGAAATGATCGCGCACGTTGACCAAGCGTCCGCCCTGACAACGCGCGCCGGGCCCGGCAAAAGTCGTCGGCTGGACGGCAAAATCCAGGCGACCGCGAAACCAGTCGGAGACCTTGGCGCAGCTCTCCGAAAGCACGTCGAAGGGCAGGTCGCGATGGAAGGTCGACACCGCCTGCTCGAGAACGGGCGATCGCACGCCGCGCTGCATGTTGCCAACCATCAAGATCACCGCCACCGCGGCCGCCACGGCGACGGTAAAGGCACGGGGATAGGCCTGCCAGAGCCAGCGTCGGCGAGGAAAGGGGGACGAGCCCAGGGCGGCCTCGACTCGGCTACGCAAGCCCACGGGAAGGGCCGGGCGTGGCAGGTGGCCGCGCAGGGCGGCCTTGAACCTGGCCTGGAAGCGGCTGGCATGGGTGCAAGCAGCGCAATCGTGCAAATGGGCCTCGTAGGCTGCTCGATCGGTAGCGGCCAGCTCGCCATCCACGTAGGCGTGCAAAACTCTATCCGCCTCGGAACACGTCAGTGTCACGCCGCACCCCCTTCCTGCCGCTTCCGGCGCCAAGCCGCGAAATCGACGAGATTTGCGTCCTCGGGCGCGGGCTGGCCCGTCGCCTCCGCGGGTGCCACTCCGCCGGCCGGCAAGGCGGGGTCGGCGTCACCGCTCGTGGCTGCTCCGCCACCGGCATAGTCGCTCAACATCTTTTGCAACATGCGCCTCCCCCGGTAGAGGCGGCTCATGACCGTGCCCGCGGGACACTCCATGATGTCGGCAATCTCCTTGTAGGAGAGATCCTCGAGGTCAGCCAGAATAACCGGCAGCCTGAACTCCGGCGGGAGCAGGGCCAGGGCCTTCTCGACATCCCGTGACAGCATGCGGCCGAAGAGCGCGCTCTCGGCGTCGCGCGGGGCCGCTCCTTGGAACTGACCAACGTTGGCGGTGCTCGTCTCGGCCTCACCCAGAACCTCCTGCTCGCGCGCCCTTTCCCGATATCGGTTGCGAAACAGGTTGGTCATGATGCGCATCAGCCAAGCACGCGCGTTGGTGCCGCGCTGGAAGCCATCCCAGAATCGGTAGGCGCGCAGGATAGTGTCCTGCACCAGGTCCTCGGCGTCGCTGTCGCATCTTGTCATGCGCACGGCGACACCGTAGAGCGACTGCAAATGCGGCATCACCTCCTG
This sequence comes from uncultured delta proteobacterium, assembly GCA_963849735.1. Lineage (GTDB taxonomy): Bacteria > Myxococcota_A > Polyangia > Fen-1088 > Fen-1088 > Fen-1118. The sequence continues at coordinate 10,170 of CAWKJE010000023.1, read as the reverse complement.
TTCGAACTCCGCCTGAGTAGTGCGACGTTTGAAAATCATGACCTGACCTGCGCGTGCTCGAGAGCTAACCGTGACCCTGGGAGGGTCCCTGGGATGTGATGACAACCGCTGCCCCGGTCGAGATATTCCGCGGTGTTGCCGGGAACCCTGCCCCAACCCGCCGGCGACGCAGCTTGCCTCACGGCAATTGGGGCAGCGGGTCGACGGTGACCCAGCGACGCACGACGTTAGTCAAGCTAACTTGGTCGGTGTAGGTAACATAAATATAATCGGGCCCCACCCACGATGCCACGGGGCCGGTGTTGCCGCTGCTGCTGGGCAGAGGCAATGCCGATCCGTGCGGCACCCCTTCATCGGTGAAGCGCACCAAGTAGGGTCCGGAAGCTCGCGCCAGCCCTATCAACATGTCGCTTCCGGCGGGGGCGGCAAAGGCGACCTCGGGAAGGTCGCGCAGGTCGTGGAAGCTATTGGCGGACATCAGGAGGGGGAAGGGCCAATCGCTGCCGCTGGTCGCTCCGGACGGAGGCGGATAGTAGAACACCCCACCGATCCCCGGCGGATCCGCGAAAGCGATGTCATAACCGCCGACCGCCGTGGGCGAACCGGTGATGCTGCAGCCGGAAACCGCTTGGGGAAAGGAGTATTCCATCTCGCCCGTGGGGGCCCCGCTGCCGTCCAGCTCCGAGGTCACCCAATCGGTCGAGCCCAGCAGGGTCAAGTCGGGAGCGACGACGCTCATGCCGAGCCCGGAGGGGCCATTGGTCGGCGCGAGGCAATCCCATGCGGGACCGCCCGCCCATTGATCGAACGCCGTACCTTGCGCTACCACCGTCGCACCCGGGCCGAGCACGAGATACTGGACAGCGCTGCTCCCCGTGACACCCCAAGCGACGAAACCCAGCGTTCCTGTCTTGGCCGCGCCCGCCGTCATGCGCAGGTTGGCCTGAGCAGTTCCCGCGGGCAGGGCGGCCAGCACCACCGGGCTTCCGGGCGCGGGCGCACTCAGATCCTGGACGATAGCCTCCAGAGTATATCCACCTGCCACCGTGGCACTGGCGACCATGGCCAGGGTCACGAGTTGGTCGGCGGGTGACGCGCTCTCGACCACGGCAAAGGCGGGACCCAGCACCGGCGGGCTCAGCTCGAATCCCGTCGCGACGGTCAAGGCCCCCGCGAACGAAGCCCTCCCCCAGCGGATTTGCCCGTTTGCGCTGCCCGCGGCCGGCGCTTGATACCCGGCCAGGGTGACTGCGTTGCCCGCCTCGATCAGCGACAAGTTGGGCATGCGGACCAAGTCCGAGTCCGGGAAGGACACCTGGGCCGCGATAGCCGCGGCGGGCGGAGCGCTCGATCCGCAGGCCGTAAGTCCGAGGAACACCGCCGCGCACGGGCCAAGGTCACGTAGGCACTCGAGGCCATCCTGCAGAAGGTCGCGCATGGGGCAGATGTTAGAGGCTAAGTCGTCCCCCGCCAAGCTGGGGAAGTGGGAAGAAGAGCAAGGAGGCGGCCGACCGGGATAGGAGGGTCAGGCCGGTGCGCCGTGGCACTTCTTGAATTTACGACCGCTGCCACAGGGGCACGGATTGTTGCGGCCCACCTTGGGCTCGCTGCGCCGCGCGGGCTGGGCGTGAGCCGTCTCCGGCGCGGCGGTCGCCCCGGCCTCGGATCCACCGCCCGATTCGACGGTGCGACGGGCGCCCTTCTTCTTGGCCTCGGCCAGACGCTGCTGGGCCTCGCTCTCGCTCTCCTCGCGGCGAACTTGGACGTGGAACAGCTTTTCGCACACGTTCCGGCTGATGTTCTGCATCATGCCGCCAAAAATGGCGAAGCCCTCTTTCTTGTATTCCTGCTTGGGATCTTTCTGCCCGTAGCCGCGCAGGTGGATACCCTCGCGCAGCGCTTCCATGTTGCGCAGGTGCTCGATCCAGCGCTGGTCGATCTCCTCCAGCATGAAGTGGCGGCTGAAGTACAAAAAGAGCTGCAAACCGAGCTCTTGCTCGCGGGCCTCGATGACCTTCTCCAGCTCTTCCCACATGGCAGAGGCGAGCTTGTCCCTCTCCATCAGGCCCTTGGTATCGATGGTGGGCTCGAAAGCGAAGCGCTCGCGCATGCCCGCGGCCAAGCCCACGATGTCCCACTCCTCCGCGTGCGCGCTCTCGGAGCAAGTGGCATCGACCAGCTCGGAGAGTACCTCTTCCGACAAGTCCAGGACGCGCTCGCGTTGCTGAACCAGCAGCTTGGCTACCTCATCGGCCAGACGGTCCAGCGTCTGGGTCCGATCTTCGACGATACCCGCGACCTCAGGATAGGCGCCGAACTGACGGTAGATGGAGGAGCGGAAAAGCGCGGGGTCGAGCGGCCGAGGCGCGAGCGGCAGCGCCGGGTCGGCTCCCGGCTCGGGCGCGGACGTGGTCAGGGCATCGAGGATGCGCGCCAGGGTGGGACGCACCAGCTGGGCTAGCGACGCGACCGTGTGCCGGCCCGACTCCTTCGGCACCTCGGGCTGCCGACCGGCCTTGGTCTCTTCCTCGCTCAGCATGGGCGCGTAGCGGCCCTCGAGCACCTGCCGGCGCAACGCATAGATGGTCTTGCGCTGCTGGCTCATGACGTCGTCGTATTCGAGCAGGCTCTTGCGGATGTCGAAGTTGTGGCCCTCGACCTGCTTTTGCGCTCGCTCGATGGAGCGATTGATGATGGGGTGCTCGATGGGCACGTCCTCTTCCATGCCGAGGCGTTCCATGAGGCCGCTGATACGCTCGGCGCCGAAAATGCGCATCAGATCGTCCTCGAGGGACAGGAAGAAGCGCGAGCTGCCCGGATCGCCCTGGCGCCCGGAACGACCGCGCAGCTGATTGTCGATACGGCGCGATTCGTGGCGCTCAGTACCGAGGATGTGCAGCCCGCCCGCCGCCAGGACCTCGGCGCGCTCGGCATCGCACTGCGGTTTGAACTTGGCGTAGGCGATTTCGAATTTCTCGGCATCGACCTCGGCGCCGGGGCGGCCCGCCGCCTCGGGGTCGACTTCGGCCCGGGCCATGAATTCGGCATTGCCGCCGAGGATGATGTCGGTCCCGCGCCCGGCCATGTTGGTCGAGATGGTCACGGCACCCTTGCGTCCAGCCTGGGCCACCACGTGCGCTTCCCGCTCGTGCTGCTTGGCATTGAGAACGCTGTGGGGAATGCCTTTCTTGCGCAAGAGCGAGGCCACCACCTCTGACTTCTCCACGCTGACGGTGCCGACCAGCACTGGTTGGCCCCGGCTGTAGCAGTCTTCAATCTCGGCCAGGACGGCGCGAAACTTGCCACGCTCGTTCTTGTAGACGAGGTCATGGTGATCCGCGCGCAACATGGGCTTGTTGGTGGGGATGACCGTGACGTCGAGCTTGTAGATTTTCTGGAACTCCTCCGCTTCGGTATCGGCGGTACCGGTCATACCGGCCAGCTTCTTGTAGATGCGGAAGTAGTTCTGGTAGCTGATGGTGGCCAGGGTCTGGTTCTCTTCCTGGATCTCCACCCCTTCTTTGGCCTCGACCGCCTGGTGCAGCCCATCCGACCAGCGCCGCCCCGGCATCTTGCGCCCGGTGAACTCGTCGACGATGATGACCTCGCCGTCCTCGACCAGGTAGTTGACGTCGCGCTTGTAGAGGGTGTGGGCGCGCAAGGCCTGCGTCACGTGGTGGAGCCACTGGATGTTCTCGGGGTTGTAGAGGTTGCCCACGTTGAGCTTGCGCTCGACCCGGTCCACACCCGAATCGGTCAGCATGGCCGAATGCGCTTTCTCGTCGACGGTGTAGTCGATGTCCTTGCGCAGAGAGGGGATGATACCGTCCACCCGACCGTAGAGATCGGCCTCCTTTTCTGCCGAGCCCGAGATGATGAGCGGGGTACGCGCCTCGTCGATGAGAATGGAGTCGACCTCGTCGACAATGGCGTAGCTCAGATCGCGCTGCACGTAGCGCTCGATCGACTCCTTCATGTTGTCGCGCAGATAGTCGAACCCGAATTCCGAGTTGGTGCCGTAGGTGATGTCGCAGCGGTAGTTGTGCTGGCGCTCGCCATCGCTGAGCCCGTGCACGATCACACCCACCGACATGCCGAGGAAGCGATAGATGCGCCCCATCCAGTCGGCATCGCGCCGGGCCAGGTAGTCGTTGACGGTGACCAGGTGCACACCCTTGCCCGCGAGGGCATTGAGGTAGATGGGGAGGGTGGCCACCAGGGTCTTGCCTTCGCCCGTCTTCATTTCGGCGATGGACCCGCGGTGGAGGATCATGCCACCCACGAGCTGGACGTCGAAATGGCGCATGTTCACGGTACGGCGCCCGGCTTCGCGACACACGGCGAAAGCCTCGGGTAGCAGGCTGTCCAAGGTCTCGCCGTTCGCGATGCGCTGCCGGAACTCCGCGCTCTTGGCGCGCAGCTCTTCATCGGTCTTGGCCTGGAGCGCCGGCTCGAGCTCGCCCACGCGAGCCACCAGCGGCCGTAGGCCCTTCAAAACCCGCGCGTTTTTGGTACCGAAAATCTTCTTGGCAATCGTGCTGAGCAAGGGAATCCTTCCGCCCCCGCGCCGGGCGCGGGAACAGCTAAACTAAGGTGGTGAGGCCGCCCCTGCAAGCCTGGAGTGGCCGGGAGGGTGGGGGTGGGCGCCCGCCTCGGGCCGCGCCGGGCGACCCGAGCCAGGCGCCACAAAGACGCATCGAGCCATGCAGTGCTCTCAAATCTGGGTCTTGAGGGCGCGGCGAGCGCGACGGCGCTCGACCGCGAGGTCGACGAGGCGGCTCACCAGCTCCCTCACCGGCACGCCCGAGGCCTCCCACAGCTTCGGGTACATCGATACCGGCGTGAAACCTGGAATGGTGTTGACCTCGTTGACGAAGAGCGCGCCGGTGTTCCGGTCGAGGAAGAAATCCACCCTGGCCATCCCCGCCAGCTCGAGGGTCACGAAGGTGCGCACCGCCAGCTCGCGCACGCGCGCCACGAGAGGGGCAGGAAGATCGGCCGGGATCTTGGCCTCGGCCGCGTCGGCGTCGACGTACTTCGCCTGATAGGAATAGAAACCGTCGCGATGGCGGACCACGATCTCCCCCGGTAGCGAGGCCAGGGGCTCATCGTTGCCCAGCACCGCGCATTCCAGCTCGCGCGCGGGCACCGCCGTCTCCACCAGCACCTTGGTGTCGAGCTCCAGGGCCTGCCGCAGCGCCGCGAAGAGCTCGCTCGAGCGCTCGACCTTGCTCACCCCCACCGACGAGCCAGCGTTGGCGGGCTTGACGAAAAGGGGAAAGCCCAGCTCGCTCGCTACCTCCAGGCAGTGCGCGGCATCCTTGGCCAGCGCGTGCGCCGTCAATAGCCGCCAGGGCACCACACTGATGCCGGCCTGGACGAGCAGGCGCTTGGCCACGTCCTTGTCCATGCCGATACCGGATCCGAGCGGCCCGGATCCCACATAGGCAACGTCGGCCAGCTCCAGCATGCCCTGCACCGTCCCGTCCTCCCCATAAGTGCCATGAAGCACGGGAAAGACCACATCGTCCGCGCCCATAATCGGGGCGCTGTGGTCGGGGGCCCGGTCGGAGGACCCGTTGGTGCAGGTGACGGCCGCCGCCGGATGCACGGGAACCACCAGCTCCTGACCCGCGGCGACCAACTTGAGCAGGCGCGGATCGCCCGCGGCCGCGAGCAGGGTCGCCTCGGGCTCGAGACGCCAGCGCCCCTGCTTGTCGATGCCGACGAGCACGGGGTCGAAGCGGTCCCGGTCGAGCGCCGCAAAGACATGGCGGGCCGAGAGCAGCGATACTTCGTGCTCGGCCGAGCGGCCTCCGCATAGCACGATGACTCGGGTTTTCTTCACCCCCCTATCCTCCCATGGCGAAGACTCCGCCCGCAACCCGGTCACGCCCGTCCGGCCATGAGGCGCTTCACCGTGGGGGCGAGGGCGAGCAGCACCGCCCCGGCGACGAAGGTCGACACCACGAACATCAGGAAGAAATCGGCCTGGCCGCCCAGGACGTGGAAGAGCTGTCCGCGCTCCACCTTCTCGATGGTCCCCGCCAGGAGGCCGGCCACCAGGTCGGAGATGAACATGGAAAAGAACCAGGCGCCCATCATCACCGAGGCCAGACGGGCCGGGGCGAGCTTGGTCACCATCGACAGACCCACGGGTGAGAGGCAGAGCTCGCCGCAGGTGTGGAGCAGGTAGGTCCCGACGAGCCACAGCGGGCTCACCCGGATGCCGCTATCGGAGAGGTGGGCGCCCAGTACCAGCACCACGAAACCCGAGGAGAGCAGGAGCAAACCCAGCGAGAATCTGACCGGCGTGCTGGGGGCGCGCCCGCGCGCCTCGAGGCGACTCCACAGCCAGGCGAACACGGGCGCCAGCGCGATCACGGCCAGGGAGTTAACCGACTGGTATTGGGGCGCCAGAATGTGGAGGCCGAAAAGCTCGCGGCGGGTACGCTCCTCGGCGAAGAAGGTCATGGACGAGCCCGCCTGTTCGAAAGCCATCCAGAAAAAGATGTTGAAGAAGGCCAGCACGGCCAGCGCAGTCAGGCCCTGCTTGTCCGACGGGCTGAGCGGCGGGATGGGTGCGTGCGCCGCTCCGCCGCGGGCGCGGGCGGGACGAGCCGCCGGCACCTCGCCGAGATGACCGAGCAGGCGACGCTTGTAGGCCAGATAGACGCCGAGACCGGCCACCATGCCAAAACCGGCGGCGCTGAAGCCCGCGTGCCAGCCGAACGAGTCGGCCAGCTTGGGGCAGATGATCTGCCCGATAGTGGCGCCCAGGTTGATGCCCATGTAGAAGATGGTGAAGGCGGAGTCGCGGCGCCGGTCGCCCTCGGTATAGAGCTGGCCGACCATGGTCGAGATGTTCGACTTGAAGAAGCCGGTACCCAGTATGATGAGGAGAAGGCCCAGGAAGAAGGTCGCATGGGCCGGCAGGGCCAGGCAAAAGTGGCCCGCGGCAATGACGATGGCGCCGATGATGATGGCCCGATGGGTGCCGAGCACGCGGTCGGCGAGGAGACCGCCCAAGAGCGGCGTCAAGTAGACCAGGCCCTGATACCAGCCGTAGAGATGACTGGCCTGTTCCTTGCTCCAACCGAATCCTCCCGCCGTGCTGATGAGGAACAGGGTGAGGAAGGCCCGCATGCCGTAGAACGAGAAGCGCTCCCACATCTCCACGCCGAAGAGCAGGAAAAGCCCGGGCGGCTGGCGGGCCAAACGAGGGTGCGATGGGCCATTCATCCCCGCCACCATCTTGCGCCTGGTTCCGATTTGCAACTCCCGAGCACGGCCAAGTGCTCCGGCCACGGCCACGGCACGGTCACGACCACGGCCGCGACCGCGACCGAGGCGCGGTCACGAATGGTAAGCCAAAGGGGGACGTCGGGTTGGGGAGCGTGCTCGTGGCAGTTGACAGTACCCGGCTGCTTCGGACACATTTCTACGGTTTGAGCGTGGAGCAGCTAGTCTCGCAGATCGTGCCCACCCCTCCGCCGGCGCGGGACGGCGATCCTGCGCCTTCGCCCGAGCAGAACATCGGGTTCGCCTGCACCGATCTGGTGGCCAGGAACGGGGGCGGGCTGGCCATGCGCTGGCTGCAGAGTAGCGGGGACACGGTGGAGATCTCGTATCGCGAGCTGGCCGAGCAGAGCTCGCGCTTCGCCAACGTCCTGGGCGCGCTCGGGGTGCGCGCGGGCGAGACCTGCTTCGTGCTGTTGCCCAAGATCCCCGAGGTTTTCTATGCCTTCCTCGGCAGCTTGAAGGCGCGCGTGGTGGTCTGCCCGCTCTTCATCAATTACGGCGAGCCCGCCCTGCAGGACCGCCTGGCCGACGCGGAGGCGCGCGTGCTGGTCACCAAGCGATCCTTGCTGAGGAAAGTCGCGCGCATCCGGGACCGGGTGCCGACCTTGCGTCACGTGCTGATCGTCGATAGCGAAGACGACGTGAACGACAGCACGTTGAGCCTACCCCGCCTGCTGCGTTCCGCATCACCAGACTTCGCGGTCGCGCCGACCTCGCCCGACACCGCTTCGCTTCTGCACTACACCTCGGGCTCGACCGGGAAGCCCAAGGGCGTGCTACACACGCACGGCGCGCTCGCTCTGCAACGGCAAACCACCGCGGAGGTGCTGGGGGTCCATCCCGGCGACGTATTCTGGTGCACTGCCGATCCGGGCTGGGTCACCGGCACCGCCTACGGCATCGTCGGACCCTGGTCGCTCGGCGCGACCCAAATCCACTACCACGGTCCCTTCGACGCCGATACCTGGATGACTATCCTGGAAAGGCAGGCGGTAAACGTCTGGTACACGGCTCCGACCGCGCTGCGCATGCTGATGCGTGACGACCAGGGCCTCTTCCACGGGCGCAACCTCACCGCACTACGTCACATCGCAAGCGTGGGCGAGCCGCTCAATCCCGAGGTCGTGCGCTGGGGCCGCGAGATCCTGGGCAGGGATATTCACGACACGTGGTTTCAAACGGAGACCGGCGCCATCATGATCGCCAACCGCCCGGGCCTGCCTATCCGGCCGGGCTCGATGGGGAAGCCGGTTGCGGGCATAGCGGCCGCCATCCTCGATCGCGCGGGTCGCGCGCTCGAGCCCGGACACCAGGGCAGGTTGTGTCTGCGCGGCGACTGGCCTTCACTGTTCAGGCAATACCTGCACCGTCCCGACGCTTACGCGAGCAAGTTTCAAGACGGCTACTACGATTCCGGCGACACGGCGGTCTGCGATCGCGACGGCTACTACTGGTTCGTGGGCCGCGCCGACGACGTCATTAACACCACCGGCCACCTGGTGGGGCCGTTCGAGATCGAGAGTGCCTTGCTGGAGATGGCCGAGGTCGCCGAGAGCGCCGCCGTGAGCGCCCCCGATCCCGTCCGCTTCGAGAAGGTCGTGGTCTTCGTCGTGCTGCGCGCGGGTGTCGCGCCGAGCCGCGAGCTGGAGAGCCGCATCCGTATGCACGTCGCCAACCGGGTGTCGTCATTCGCCGCGCCGCAAGACGTGGTATTCCTCGCCGCCATTCCCAAGAACAGCAGCGGCAAGATCATGCGACGCGTCCTGCGCGCGCGCTTCCTCGGTCAGGACGTCGGCGACTTGTCCACGCTCGAACCGTCCGGCTGTTAGCAGCCGTCCGGCTGTTGGCGCAACGCAGTCTTCGCTCGCGGCCCAGGACGCTGCAGGCCACAGACACCGGCGTCTGTAGCCTGTAGCCCGCGGCCGTTACACGTAGCGATTGACGAGGTTCTCGAACATCTCCTGCTGGCCGGAACGCGGCTTGGGCTCGAGCTTTTGCTTGAGCACCCGCTCGCTCAGCTGATCGAGGGTCAGCTTCTTATCCATGATCTCCTTGCCCAGTCCCCCGTTCCAGCCCTGGTAGCGGGCCGCCACGGCGGCGGGCAACTTGCCGTCAGACAGCATCTTATCGGCGATGAGCAAGGCACGGGCGAGCACATCCATGCCGCCGATGTGCGCGTGGAAGAGGTCGGCCAGATCGATGCTCTGCCGCCGCACCTTGGCGTCGAAGTTGAAGCCGCCGGTGGTGAAGCCGCCCGCGGCGATAATGTGGCGCAATACCAGCGCCATCTCGCCCGCGTCACTCGGGAACTGGTCGGTATCCCAGCCCAGCAAGATGTCGCCGCGGTTCATGTCGATGCTGCCGAACAGACCGTTGGCACAGGCGTACGCCACCTCGTGCTCGAAGGTGTGGCCGGCGAGGGTGGCGTGGTTGTTCTCGATGTTGAGCCTGAAGTCGGTCGCCGGGAGCCCGTAGCGCTGGAGGAAGGCGTGGACAGTGGCGCTGTCGTAGTCGTACTGGTGCTTGGTGGGCTCGCGCGGCTTGGGCTCGATGAGGAGGGGGCCCTTAAAGCCGATCTTGTGCTTGTACTCGCACACCAGATTCATGAAGCGGCCCATCTGATCGAGCTCGCGCTTCATGTCGGTGTTGAGCAATGTCTCGTAACCCTCCCGGCCGCCCCACAGGACGTAGTTCTCTCCGCCCAGTTTCTGGGTCACGTCCATGGCCTTCTTCACCTGCGCCGCGGCATAGGCAAAGACCTCTGGATCGGGATTGGTGGCGGCACCCGCCATGAAGCGAGGATTGCCGAACAGATTGGCCGTCCCCCACAGGAGCTTCACGCCCGTGCGCTGCTGGTGGGCGGCGAGA
>CAWKJE010000022.1:0-18107 GCA_963849735.1 uncultured delta proteobacterium | reverse complement strand
TCTGGCGCGTCCAACTTATGTGGAGTTAGAACGCCATGGAACGCGGCAAGCTCATGGGGAATGTGAGCCGATTCCAGAGCGGTTGCAAGCGCAGTTGGCTGTGTAGTTAGGGCAACGCCGGTTTCAGTCATAGAAACTTTCCTGCGGTCCGGGGAGTTTTTCCGGTCTTCATTTAGCTGCTGACCGCATCCTGATTATAGCCTTGAGAGGAGTAAGCTGGAGCCACGCCGGAACCCGGGTCCATATCCCGGCCCCAGCCCAAACGCCCCCGGCACGGACCCAAGGCGCTGGAAACGGCAGGTAGGCAGACAGTTTACGCCCGGCCGGAACTGGCTTTTGAGACCCGGCTTCCGCAGTGGATCTGAAACAGAAAAAAAGGGAGACGACTTGGCTGAATCTGTGAACAGGCGCATTGCAGCGGGCAAGCAAACCTTCGTGAGTATCCACAAGCGCGCGATCGCTTGTGCTGCACTCGCATTTTTTGCGGCGGGCCTGGCCGCGGCGCAGCAGACCGCCCCGGCACAGCGGCTCCAGCCCGATGCCCAGACACCGTCTGTCCACATTACTCCGGAGCAGGCAAAACAGCTCTTCTCGCTCGTCGACCAGCTCATCAAGTTCTCGTCCGCGCCCGCTTCTCCTGCTCGCTTCCCTGGTAATGTGTCGCCATCGCTTCGTTTCAACCGTGAGCGTTTAACATTGAATGATTTGATGTCGACCAAAGGCCAAGGTTACCGGGCAGCGAGCGTGGGAGATGCCTGCTCCTAGCTCGGGCGCTGGCTCCTTCTCCAGCTCGCTGCGCGTGCCCGGACCGAGGTGTGGGCCGCTCCCGCCCGGGAAAATGCAGCTGAGCAGCCATGCGTCGCGGGCGACGTGAGCCAGGGCAGCGACGTTGGCCGACCCATGCCTCCAGGCCGACGACATTCCGGTTGAGTGGTATGGCCGGTTATGCGTTACTAAACGGCCATGAAACTGATCCATGGTCTCTCCGTGGCTGCCTGCGCGGCAACCTTGCTAATTAACGCTTGTGCTTCGAGCTCCGAAGGCGGCGGTACTGGTGGCACGAGCTCAAATGGGGGAGCGAGCTCGGGTGGCTCGGGCAGCGGGGGACGGGTCAGTAGCGGTGGTAGCCTTGGTAGCGGCGGCAGCTCCGCCGGGACTGGGGGCAAAGCCTCCGGGGGAGCGGCAGGCGGCAGCGGCGGGAGCGCGTCCGGGGGCGTGACAGGCAGCGGCGGCAGTGCGGGAGGGAGCGGCAACAAAGCCAGCGGGGGCAGCGGGGGCAGCGGCGGCAGCGCGACCTTGGGCACCCAGGTGGGTGGGGCAGGCGGCGGGGCGGGAGCCAGCGGAGGGGCGGGGACCGGCGGCGGGGTGGGCCAGCTGGACGGCGGGGGTGAAGCCGGGGGAGCGGGGGGGACCTCGACCGGCACGAGCTGCGCCTCGGACAGCTGCCCCGCGCCTAACGGGGGCGTGACCATCAACTGCGAAAAGCGCTTCATGTACGGGGTGAACTACGCCTGGTCTTACTTTGCCGGGGATTTCGGTGGCATCTCGGCGTGGAGCCAGGAGGGGGTGGCGGGCGCCAAGGCGGCGCGTACCGCCGACTTGACCGACATGAAGAACAACGGCGTCGACGTGGTCCGCTGGTGGATGTACCCCGACCTCGGGGGCGACGGCGTTAAGCTCGACAGCACGGGCACGCCCACCGGCCTGGGCGCCACCGTGGCCGACGACATCGCGGCGGCACTCGCTATCGCCGCTAGTCTAGATATCCACATCAAGCTGACCCTATTCTCCTTCGACAGCTTCTGGAACACCTACACCAACAGCGGCCTGACCTTCCCCAGCCTCCAGCCCATAGCTACCGACAGCACCAAGCTGGCGGCGCTCATCAGCACGGTGGTGACTCCCATCGCGCAAGCGGTGCAAGCGAGCCCCAACAAGGACCGGATGATCGCCTGGGATGTCATAAACGAGCCGGAGTGGTCGATAGCCGCCGGCCAGGATCCCTATGGTGACCAGGCTTTCGATCCGACCACGACGGGCAGCAACGGACAGACCATGGCCACGGTCAGCTTTGCCCAGATGGAAACCTTCATCAAGACCGTCGTCACCGCCCTGCACGCGAACAGCAGCGCACCGGTCACGGTGGGGAGCGCGGCGGTCAAGTGGGCCCAGGCGTGGAGCCAGGTGGGTCTCGACTTCCACGACTTCCACTGGTACGGCTGGGTCGATCAGTACTTCCCACACACCCAGCCTCCCTCGTATTACAAGGTCAGCGATAAGCCGGTGGTGGTGGGTGAGTTCCCCTTGGCTCCGGCCAGCGACACCACCGGCGAGTCGTTCGGCGGTATCAGTTACGGCCAGCTGCTCGACGACCTGTTCTCCGAGGGCTATGCGGGCGCCCAAGGATGGGCTTTCTCGGACACCAGCAGCCCGGCTTTTAGCTGGGCGTCGGCCAAGACCAACGTCGCGGCCTGGGCCAGCGCGCACCCGTGCTACACGCAGTATTGAAGCCCAGCGCGGATAAGTCGCTCATGCGCCGGTTCGCCTTTCTCGTGCTCTTGTTGGTGCTAGGCGTTGGTGCCTATGTAGTGCTAGCGCGCGGCAAGGAGCTGCCCCAGCCGGCACCGACCAGCCCGGCTCCCGTCCCCGCTGCCGAGCCCGCCGCCGAGCCGCCCCCTCGCCTGGCGCCGCCGCCAGCCCGCATTGACGGTGGGCTGGGCGCCAATAGGGTCAAGGCCAGCGATGAGGCCGAGCTCATGCGCGGGATTCGGGAGAATGTGCGCAGCGATCCCAAGCTGGCCGAGACGCTGGCGCGCGAGGGACGGCGGCGCTTCGGCGACAGCGCGGATTCCGACGAGCGCGACGCCTTGCTGGTGGACGCGCTCATCAACCAGCAGCACATCGGCGCGGCGCGCTCCGAGACCTATTATTACCTGGGCCACCATCCCCAGGGCCGCTACACCGCCCACCTCTTGGCCATGACCGGTGTGCACCCGATGCCGCAACCGCCGGCGCAAAGGTAGCAAGGTAGCGTCGAGCGGGCTGATCGCCAGGCCGCGGGCCGCGATGCTATAACCGGCGATGGCACCCTGGTCCTCGCCCGTGCCTTCGCCCTTGGCAACGGAGAATCCGACCCCAAATGAGTCCGGCCGGCCGCAGGGCCGGGGAGTTGCTCTGTGGCTCACGCCGGTCTTGGTCTTGGCCGCGGTGCTGGGCGGCGTGCTCGCGACTTACGGCCGGGCGCTGGCGGCGCGGGCGCAGTACATGGACGACAAGTTCTATCTCGGGCCGCTCATACGGCACCCCAGCTGGGGCGCGCTCAAGACCATCTTTGGCGAGGTGCTGGCGCCTTCGCTGGTCAACGGCTACTACCAGCCGCTGGCCCAGGTCTCGATCATGCTCGACTTCCTAGACCCCGCGGCGGCGAGCAGCCTCGTGCCCTTCCATCGTACCGCCCTCCTCCTGCACCTATTGAACGTTGCCCTGATCGTGGTGCTGCTCCACCGGCTGTTCGGCAACTGGCTGGGGGCGGGGCTTCTGGGCTTGCTCTACGGCGTGCACCCGCTCAATGCCGATGCCGTGCTCTGGGTGGCGGAGCGCAAGACGGTGCTGTCGACGGCGTTCGCCTTGGCTTCCTTGCTGTTCTACCTGGCCTATGTGCGGCGCGCGGCGGAGACGGGCGGGCGGGCCTGGAAGAGCTACGGGGCCGCCTTGCTCGCCTATGCCTGCGCCCTGCTGAGCAAACCTACCGCCCTGCCGGTGGTGGCGCTGCTCCTGGTCTTGGACTACTGGCCGCTGGCCCGGCTCGGCCGGCGGACTTTGCTCGAGAAGGTGCCTTTCCTGGTCCTGGCCATGCTGTCGGGCGGGGTGGCGCTGGCTTCCCAGGTGCATTCGGGGCAGGGCGGGACGATGGAGTATGTCAAGTACTCCTATCTGCCCTTGACCGTGCTCTATGGGGTGGGTTTCTACCTGCTCAAGGTGGTGTGGCCGGCCGGGTTGGTGTCCGATTATCCCTATCCGAGCCCGCTCGGGCTGAGCAACCCGGAGGTGTTGGGCTGCGCCATAATCGCGCTGGGCGCCGGCGTGGCCATCGCCCTGTCGGTGCGGAGGACGCGAGCTTACCTGGCCGGCGGGCTGTTCTTGCTCGTCGCCATTTTTCCCACCCTTGGTCTCATCCGCTTCACTTCCGCCATCACCACCAACCGCTCGATGTATCTACCCATGGTGGGCATCTTGCTGCCCCTGCAATGGCAGCTCACCGGCTGGTGGCGCCATGGCATTGGCGCGCTAAAGCTGGGAAGGCGCGCGCTCAGGGTGACGGTGCTGGGGTTGGGGGTGGCGTTGGCGGTGGCAGGTGCGCTCGCCACCCTGAGGTACGAGGCGCACTGGTCCGACACCCTCACGCTCTTGCGCTACTACCTGGGGGAGCAGCCGCGCGATTGGCGGCTCCACACCCGGATGGGCAACGAGTGGATTGCGCGCGGCGACCACCGCTCCGCTCTGCAGGAGTTCAGGATTGCCGTTAGCCTCAACCAGAGCTGGACGGAGAATCATCTCAACGTGGGCCGGGCGGCCTTCACCCTGGGCGATTACGCGGAAGCGGCGCAGGCGTTCACCACCGCGCTCGCGCAGACGCCGCGCGATTGGCGGGCGCACATGCTCATGGGCATGACGCGAGAGCGCCAGGGGAGTCTGGAGGACGCCATGCAAGAGTTTCAGACCGCTGCGCGCCTCGCTCCCCGGGCGGCCATGCCCCATTTCAAGATCGCGACCATCTTGGGTCAGCAGGGCAGGCGGGCCGAGGCGGTGGAGGAGTATGAACAAACCCTGCTTCGCGAGCCCGGCCATGCCGAAGCGCGCATGGCCCTGGACGCCCTCAGGGCGGGGGCGTCCCAGCCACCCTGAGCGCCGGTAACGGCCTTTTCATCAGCCGGTCACAGCTTGCGGAAGGCATCGACCATCCGGCTGATGGTCATGCCGCTCGGCTCACGACGTTCGCGGTCGACGACGACCATGGTGGTCTGCCGGGCGGGCAAGACGACCGCGGTGTGGACGTCGACGCGCTGCCATTCCTCCTTGACCCGGCGGATGCCCTCGCTCATGGCCGCGAGGGAAGGGTATTCGCACACCGTGGTATCGACGCCGCCGACCAAGCCGTGCTCGCAGTAGGCGGCGCCGTTAGGCGGCGGCAGGACAGGGGCGAACCCGTCGGGCGCCAGGCCGGCGTTGCGCCACGCGATGAGCACGTCATCGGTATGGGGCGTGCCGGGCACGTGAGCGGCCGCTAGCGCCTGAGCGAGAGGGGGAGGCGGCTGCTTCTTGCAGGCGGGGCAGAACCCGGCCCAAAGGAGTAGCAGGAGGGCGAGTCTGCGTGGCCTGGTGCCCATAGTGTCCATCATGATCGTGTCCATCGTGTCCATCATGATCGTGCCCAAAGTGTCCATCGTGTCCATCATGTCCGTGATGCCCTGGTCTTAGCGGTGACGGGGGTCCGGCTCGAGTCGGCGCGGGTGCGCCTGATGCTGGGGTGCCACGCGGGGCAGGGGATGCTGCGCCGTTCCGCGATTGAAGATGGGCCGCTCCACCGGTGCTCGCCCGGCAAAGTAGTGCGCGGGTGGGGGATGATGATACCGCTCGGGTCCCCGCCAGCCCTCGCGCCGGTGGTCGTGACGATAGCGCTCATCGACAATCTCGCGTCGCTCCACCACGGGCGGCCCGCCCAGGTTGATGCCCACCCCGATGCCGATGGGCACGGCCGGGCCGGGCCGGGCCGGTCCCGGCGCCACGAGCACGGGGGCTGGGGTGGGGGCGACGGGGCCCCCGATCACGGCGGCAACGCCCCATCCCGGTCCGCCCACCGCAATCTGGGCCTGCACTACCCCTGGGGCCAGGCGCACGTCCACCGCGGGCCGCGGGTAAGGAATGGGCGCGTAAGCTTCGTTGACCACGGCATAGCGCGGACGATCGTCATAGTAGGGTGGGGGAAAAGCGCCCACGTACCAATACGCCCCGCCCTGGAATTGGAACCCGGCCTGGGCCGGCGGCTGATACCAATGATAGTGCGGACCCTTCAGGTAGCAGTAGACGGGTTGGCCGAGGGTGGCCCCGCTGTCGACGACGGGATGGGCACCGTAGTAGCTGTAGCGCGGCCCCTGGTACTGAAACGGGGTCGGATCGCCGACGAAGTAGAGCTGGCCGCCTATGTCGCGATACAGGCGTGGATCGTCGGGGGGATAGTTGTGCACGTGCGCGACATTGATGTTGCAGAAGCCACCGCCGTACTTGTGCGGCACGGGATGGGGGGAGAGGTATTCGACGGTCTTGGCCTCGGCGCTGGTGGCCAGGGCCAACCAAACCGCAACGCTGATGATGATGGTGCTTAGCCTGCGCATGACAATCCTCCTGACCGTGCCACAGAATACTACTAGCGCGCGGCCCGGATCGCGCCAAGTAAGCCCGGAAGCCCGGCACAGCAAGTAAACCCCCGGCAGAGTCTGCAGGTGGCAGGCGCTAGCCCAACAGCCGCAGGATCGCGGGTGCTAGCTCGTCGGTCGCCTCAGTCAACGCATCGGGGCGCTCGGCGGCCAACGGCGCCCGGTCGTTGAAGCCCCAGGTTACGGCGATCGCGGCCGTCCCGGCCTCGCGAGCGGCGCGGATATCGGTCACCATGTCGCCCACGTATACGGACGGCGTGCGCGCGGCCCGCGCGTGCCTCAGCAGGCGCTTTATGCGCGTGCCTTTGCCGAAAACGCTGGCCCCGGCCAGCACGGTCTCGAAGCCATCTATGCCGTGGCGAACGAGGAAACCGCGGACGTTTTCCTCGGAATTCGAGGTTACGATGGCCAGGTGGTAGCCCGCGGCCACCAGGGAAGTCAGGGAGCTCGCTATGCCCGGGATGGGCTCGACGGCATGAAAGTGGTCGTGCAAGTCGGCCCGGGCCGCGATCATCAGGTGCGGCAACTTCCACATCGGGATGCCGAGCGCGTGCAGGAGCTGCCCGGCGTTCATACGGCGCAGCTCGGCGATCTCGCCCGCCTGCACCTGGCGCAGATGCAAGCGCGGCGCTACTCGATTGTAAGCTAGCAGGGATTCCTGCAGGGAATCCGCGAGGGTGCCGTCGAAGTCGAAGATTGCATACGGGCGCGCCATTTGACGCTTATAGCGCGAATTGCCTTGCCCCTATGAGGCCGCGCTATGAGCCGCGCTATCAGCCGCGGTTCTTGGGCCGACCGCTCCGGCTCTCGAGCCGGCTATGGAGCTCATCCATCTCGGCATGGAGGCGGGCGAGGCGCCGGCCCATCAGGAAGAGATAGGCGAAAACCGCCAGCCATATGAACCCGTAAACCAGTGCCACGATCTTCATGGATGCTCCTCGGCCTCATCGAGCTCGAGCTGCAAGTGGGCCAGGCGGGCCTGGGCCTCGCCTACTGCCATCCTGGCCAGGAAGAGTGCAAGCCACAGTGCGCTAAACGCAGCCAATGACAGGTAGAACGCCTCGCGCATGCCCGGGCCCAGGGTGGAGACCACGGTATTGCTGGGATGGATGCTGCGGAAGAAGCGCACGCTGAAATAAACCAGGGGCACATCGATGGCGGCGAACAGGGCGATGGTGGCGGCCACCCGGGGCGCCGCCGGGCCGCCGTAGCGGCGCGCGAGCAGGTAGGCGATGAGCATCAGCCACAAGAGCAGCGACGAGGTCAGCCGCGCTTCCCACTGCCAGTAGACCCCCCAGGCGGCGTGGGCCCACAGTGGTCCGGAGACGAGCACGCACAGGCCGAACAGGACGCCCAGCTCGGCCGCCGCCGCCGCCACCCGATCCCCGCGCTCCGAGCCGCGAAAAAGATAGACCAAGCTGCCGCCGGCACAAACGAAGGTGGACAGGAGCAGCAGCCAGGCACAAGGCACGTGGAAATAGAAGATCTTCTGCACCAGCCCCATGGTGCGTTCGCGAGGCGCCGCCGCGATTGCCTGGCAGGCCAGCACGATCAACAGGAACCCTGCCCCCGATGCAAGCACCTGGGGCAGGGCGCGCGGGGCGCCAGGCTGAGACCGATCATGGGGCATGACGTGGTTATTCCTCGTGCGCGGGTGAGCCGACCTAGTCACCGGTGACTACGGGCTCGAAGACCCATAGGCCCAGCGAGATATAGATGACATCGGTAGCCAGAAGGAAGCGCATCCAGAAGCCGACCGGATCGAGATCGGGGGCCAGGGGGTCGAAAAGGCAGGCGGTAGCCCGGCTAGCGCCGAGCAAGACCGGCATTACTACGGGGAAGAGCAGCGCTCCTAGCAGGGCTTCGCGACTGCGCGCGCGCAGCAGGGCGGCCGAGAAGACTACCCCGCTGGCGGCAAAGCCGAGGGTTCCCAGCGCGAGGGCTCCGGCGAGTCGGAGGGGATGGGCAAGGACGGGCGCCGCAAACAGCACGCCCACTACCGCCACCAGCACAGCCTCCACTGCCAACATCAAGGCGGTGGTGGCGATGAGCTTGCCCAGGTAGATGGCCGACCGGGGTACGGGCGAGAGCAAGAGGGAGCGAATCGCTTCGTTTTCGCGTTCGCGGTCGAGGACGCGCGCCAGGGCCACGGTGCCGGTGAGCAGGATGGCGGCCCACAGGACGCCCGCGGCGGTGAGGGATGCCTGCGCCGGGTCCACGGCATTGGCCACGGCAAAGGAAAAGACCAGCACGACCAGGGCGGCGGAAAACCCCATGGTGTAGAGGATCTCGCGGCTCTGCCCCTCTATGCGCAGGTCCTTGGCCGCGATGAGGAGGGTGTGGCGGAAAAAGCTACCCACGCCTCGACTCCGCGGGCGTCAGAGCGTCCTGGTAGATGGCTCGTACCTGGGCGGCTGAAAATCCGTTGGGCTCAGTGCGCTCCGCGGCCACGCGGCCGCGGTGCAAGACCACGATGTGACTCGAAACGCGGGCCGCGGCTTCGAGGTCGTGGGTAGCTATCACCACCAGGCGGCCAGCCTGGCGCTCGCGAGCGAGCTCGTCGGTCAGCCAGTCTACCCCCTCCGGGATCGAGCGCGGACGACGGCTCGTCGAAGAGCAGGATTTGCGGGGCGGGCAAGAGGGCACGGGCCAAGGCGAGGCGCTGTAGCATACCGCGCGAGAAGGCCCGCGCGGGTAGCTCGGCCTGCACCTCGCCCAGACCGACGCGCTCCAGCATGGCCGCCACCTTGGCTTCGCCATCGGCGATGTCGTAAAGGGCGGCGAAGAGGCGTAGGTTCTGCCGAGCCGAAAGATCGGGGTACACGCCGGGCTCGTGGCCGACGTAGCCAATCGCCTCGCGAGCTGGCCGCTGGCTTTGAGCCTGCTGTTCGAGCAGCACCTCGCCCCGGGTGGGTTTGACCAGGGTGGACAAGATCCCGAGCAGACTGGTCTTGCCCGCGCCATTGGGGCCGAGCAGCGCCGTGACCTCGCCGGCGCCGAAGCTGAGGGAGACGTCCACCAGGGCCCGCCGGCGACCGAAGCTCTTGCCCACCCCGGCGACGCGCAAGATCATCGGGGGTGCCCCGGGGTCAACTGGGTGCGGCGCTGCCGGCCAGCTCGGCCGGGGCGGGTGACTTCGGCGGACGGGGCCAGGCCACGGCGATGGCGCCCGCGGCGACGAGAAGAGCGACCAGCAGACCAGCGATCCATTTTCCGGCGCGATCGTGCGCCGGAAGCCCGTGTACGGTCAAGCGCAACGCCTGACCGGCCGGGACACGGTCGAGGTCATATAGGCCGAGCTCATCGCCGTTCTCGTCCCGCTCGGGCGGCCGGGTGCGGAGACCGGGTGCGGAGAGGGTTATGCCATACTCGGTCGGCACCAGGACGAATCCACCCTCCATGCCCATCGGCATGGGCTGCGCGATCTCGAGGTCGGGATCCTCGTGGCTGGTGAGAAGATACCCCACCCGCACCTGCGTCGCCTCATCGGGCGACTGGGTGGGGGGCAGGGCCAAGTGGAGCAGGGCTCCGGCCCCCTCCTTGATGTCGATCTCGGCTCCGCCGGGGAGCTTCTCGGCCCCGGTGAAGCCGGCGGGCAGAGGGATGAAGAGCCCGGCCGGGCCAGGATCGAAGACCTGGTCAGAGGCATTTTCCAGCACCAGGTTTTCGAGAACCCCTACTGCCTCCTCGCGTGGCTCGACCATGACCCGCGAGCGCGCCGATACGCGCAGCACGCTGGGGTCCTTGGTGCGCGCCGGGATGCGCAGCTCCCCCGCCGCGCCGTGCTCGCTATCCAGGGTGAAGGCAAGGGTGCCGAGGCGCAGGCCGTCTTGGGCGATGACAGCGGCGTACTCGGCGCCCGAGCCGGCGGGCAACTTGGCAAAGTGGACGCGGCCCGCTTTATCGCTGACGGCATCCACGAACTCCACCTCGGTGGCCGGGCGGTCGAGGCGGCCGAGCGAGACCTTGACTCCGGGCAGGGGCTGGCCAGTGGCATCGACGACGCTGAGATCCACGGACCCTGCGGGCAGGTCGTCGTTGCGAGTTACCTTGCCCGAGCGCACCCCGACCACTTGCGGCTGGGCCGGCTCGGCCGGGGTAGCATCGGCGCCCGGCACTCCCCCCGTCATGGCGTTCATGGCCGCGACGGCGTTGGGGCCGACGATCATGAGCAGGCGGGTGCCCCCGGCGGAGGGAACGGCAAAGTGCGCGCTCAGCAAGTGCTCACCTTCCACCGTGGTCTGGGCGGTGAAGGTGCTGCCGACGGGGACGCCACTGAAGGTGGCCCGTCCGTCTGACCCGGTGCGGGCCATGGTCGATTTGTGGCGTCCGTCGGGCGTGGTCCAGCTGGCCATGACGGGCACCCCGGGGATGGCTTCGGTCAGGGTCGGGCGCGACAAGCGTACCGAGATGGTGCCGGTGGGCAGGTCATCGACGAAGAGCGGCGCACTGGTCGCACCGCCGGGCTGGGTGGGTGCCTGCGCTAGCGCCGGCGTGGCCACGAGCGCCAGGACAATAGCGAGCGGGAACCTCATGCCGGGAAGCTAGCACGCCAGCCGCGATCGTCCGTGGATTCGATCCGCGACCCGTCCGTGAATTCGATCCGGGACCCCCATCAATTCACCCAACGACCTCATACCCCTGGCCGGGCGCCAAGCAAGGCGGCGAGCAAGCGGTAGAGGGCCATCCCGGCTAGCCCTACGGTCAGCCCGCACAGTGCGAGGGTTCCGAGCTGGGGGGAGAGCGGTATATGCAGCACGGTGCGGCCGATGACGGCCACGGCGGCAGCAACGGCAAGGGCAGTGGCAAGCTGGAAGGGCAGGGGAGAAGCGGCCGGCGCCTCCTCTACCATGCTGGGGACCAAGATGAGCAGGGCACCGAAGGCCATCACCAGGAAGCCGAGCCACAGCCAGTCGACGAGCGGGTTGGTGACCAGCTTCAGGGCGACAGCGCGGCGGGCTTCATCGTAGCTGCCCAGGGTGAGGTAGAGATCCTCGGCCACGCCACGCTGGATGGCCACCTGGCTCACCGGCTCGCTCGGGCGCTGGTCGTAAAAATCGCGGCCCGGTCGCAGATGGCCGAGGTCCTTGCCGCTCGTACGGGACACCGCGATCTCGGCCAGGACGGTGGACTTGACGGGAGTGCGCTCCTCCTTGATGCCGTCGAAACGCAAGCGATAGCCGGAGAAATCCTTGCTCTGCCCGACCGCGAGGACGGCGGTCTCCTCCCGCTGGAAGGCCTGCCCGGCAAAGCCCATGAACATGAGCACGAGGCCGAGGTGGACGAGGTAACCCGCGCGGGCCTGGCGAGCGCGGAAGATGGTGTGGGCGAGGGCGGGGGCCAGTGCGCCGCCGCTCGCTCTTTGCCGCAAGAGGGCCCCGCGGACCAGCTCCTGGACCATGACGGTGGCCACGAAGGCGCAGACCGCGAAACAGATGAGGGCGGCGGGCGAGTGCCAGGCCTGGGTCAGCCCGCCCACGATGAGCATGACGGCGCTGGCGGTGATGGGCAGCACTGCTCGTCGTCTTGCGGTGGTGCTCTCCATGCCCCGCCACGGGAAGAGCGAGCCGATCCCGGTCAGGAGCAAGAGGACAATCCCCACGGGAACCATGGTGCGGTTGAAGAAGGCCGCCGTGACGTTTACTCGCTCGTGCATGATCGATTCCGAGAGGGTGGGGAAGAGCGTGGCGAGGAGCACGATGGCGGTGGCGAGCACGAAGAACCAGTTGCCGATGCCGAACATGGCTTCACGCGACATCAGCGAGCCCACTCTCTGGGGCGCGCGCAGCGCCTTGCGTCGCCAGAACACCAGGCCGAAGCTGAAAGCGATGATGGCAAGCATGAATGCGGCGAAGACATAGGCCAGATGGATGTCTTTGCCGAAGGCGTGAACTGATTGCACGATCCCCGAGCGGGTCATGAAGGTGCCCACGACGGTGAGAAAGAAGGCGAAGATGACCAGGGTGAAATTCCAGCGCCGGTAGAGGCCGCGCCGCTCTTCGACCTTGGCGGAATGGATGAGGGCCGTCGCCATGAGCCAGGGGAGCAGTCCGGCATTTTCCACGGGGTCCCAGGCCCAGAAGCCGCCCCAGCCCAAGACCTCGTAAGCCCATATCATGCCCAGGGTCAGGCCAAGCGAGAGCACGAACCAGGCGGCGATCAGCCAGCGCTTGACCATGGGGAACCATGCGTTGTCGAGCTTGCCGGCCAGCAGGGCGCCCATGGCGTAGGCATAGGGTATGGTGAGCCCGACGAACCCGGCGTAGAGCGAGGGTGGGTGGGCGACCATGTAGGGATTCTGCAAGAGCGGGTTCAGGCCTTGCCCGGTGGCCGGCCGCGCGACCAGAAAGGTGTCGAACGGGTTTTTCTCGTAGATGACCAGGTAGAGGAAGAAATCGCACACGGCCATCAGCACCGGGATGGCATAGGCGGTGATCTCGCCATCGCGCCGGTGCAGTTTTCGCACCGCAATGGCCGAGCATAGGGCCAAGAGGAATACCCAGAACAGGATGGACCCGTCGAGCCCGCCCCAGACCGCGGTCAGCTTGTATGCCAAGGGCTGGCCGACCTCCGAGTAATGCTGCACGTACTTGATGGAGAAGTCGCTGGCGGCGAAGGCGTGCGCCATGGTGGCGATGGCCAACCCGAGCGTGCTAGCCAAGAGATACACCGCCGCTCGTCCCGCGCGCAGCAGCCGATCGGAGCCGCGCCGGATCCCGACCAGCGAGGCCACGCCAGCTACCGTGGCGATGACAAAAGAGACTAAAAGCGTTAGGTTTCCGAATGCAGCCATGGACAGCTCCTCCGCTTGACCAGGAAAGATGCCTTGTTTCCCCGGGGCGTGCCAGGGCTATACTGGCCCAATGCTCGCGAGACCCCACCATTGCGCCGGCCCCATGCCCGCGAGAACCCATAACCGCGTCACGCCGCCCCCGTCGCTGCTGCTCCTGCTCGCGCTTGGCGGGCTAGGATGCGCCGGTCTGCGCTTGCAGATGGTCGACCGGTCGGTGCAGCGACCCTCGAACATCGCGGTATATTTCACCGTCGATACCTCGCGCGGCGATCCCGTGCCCGACCTCACCCCGGCCGATTTCCACATCTACGAGGACGGTGAGCCGGTCTCGGTCTTCGAAAGCCAGCAGACCATTTTGCAGCCCGAGGTAGCCGCCGCGCATTTCACCCTGCTGCTGGTCGATATGAGCGGGAGCGTGGTGGGCTCGCCCGACGTCGACAAGGTGGTGGCGGGAGCTGCCGCGTTCGCCCAGACCGTGGGGCGCTACCAGAAGCTCGGCATTTACGCCTTCGACGGCAGCCCGCACGTGACGCAAATTTCGCCCTTCGGCGGAGGCAACCCGCAAACTACCCTGAACGCCTTTGCCGGCTTTCGTCCCAAGGATCCGTCGACCAACTTGAACGGGGCGATCATCGAGGCCATCAAGATCCTGGACCATCAAATGCGCCAATCCCCGGTTCCTCTGCGCTTCGGCACCCTGGTGGTGTTCACCGACGGCACGGACCGTGCCGCCCGCGTGTCGCGTGACGCTGTGCACGCGGCGTTGGGCGAAGTGGACTTCGAAGTCTACGCTATCGCGGTGGGGGCGGAGATCAACCCGACCGAGATAGGGAATATCGGCCGCACCGGCACGTTTACCTCCAAGAATCCCGCGGACATCCGCCGTGGCTTCGAAGACATCGCCAGGCGCATCGAGGGCTTCTCGCGCCGCTACTATCTCTTGTCGTATTGTTCGCCAGCGCGGGCCGGGCAGCACGACGTCGAGATCGAGGCGGTCAAGGGTGTGATGCGCGGCCGCCTGCAGTATGACTTCAGGGCCGACGGCTTCGGTCCGGGCTGCGACCCTAACCGCAAGCCCGCCTTCAGCACTCGCCATCCGCGCACGCGGCCTTTGCCCGAGGCCAAGCGCGCCTCTGATAGCTAGGTCGGCCAGCCCGACGGAGTCGCCGTGCGCCCAGCGCCCACGCGAGGTTTTCTGCATGACCCACGGCACGGCCAATGGGCAGTGCTGGCTCTGCTCGTGCTGGCAGGGGTTCTGGGCGCGGCTTTGGTGCACTACGACTGGCAGCACGTGGCGGACGATGCCTTCATCGCCTTCCGCTACGCGCGCAACCTGCAGGCTGGTCTGGGACTGGTGTGGAACGCGGGCGAAAGGGTGGAGGGGTTCTCGTCGCCGCTGTGGCTGGGTCTGCTGATACTGGGGCGGCTCTCGGGTGTGCCGCTGCCCGCCTGGGCGGGCGGGCTGGGCGTGCTCTTTCTGGCGCTCTCGCTGCTGCTGGTCTGGCGGGTGGCGGCGCGGCTATCCGGTGCAGGGCTGCCCGCGGCCGCCGCGTGTGCGGTCGCGGCAGCGCTCTATCCGCTCCAGCATTGGGCCGCATCCGGGCTCGAGACCACGCTCTTCGCCGCCCTGGTGACCGCGGCGGTCTGGGGGCTGGTGGCTGGGCAACCGCTGGCGGGGGCCGGGGAAGCCGGTATGCGTCCAGGGAGAGCCAGCTTGCCCTATTGGTGGTACCTGGTGGCCGCTGCTCTGGGGCTGGCCCGCCCGGAGGGCCCCGTCCTGGCGGGCCTGCTCGTAGTGCTGGGTGGGCTCGCCCATGGGCGGGCGGCATGGGCTTGGCAGCGGGTGGCGGTGGCCGGCGCGCCCGTGCTGGCCTGGCTGCTGTTCCGCAGATTCTACTACGGCGACTGGTTGCCTAATCCCTATTACGCCAAGGCCACGGGTGAGCTGGTGCCGCGCATGGTGCGCGGGCTGCTCTATGCGTTCTGGGGGATCACCGCTTGGCTCGCGGCCGTGCTGGCAACCCGGTTGGCCGGCCCATTTGACCGCCGGGTAGTGGCGGCGCTCGGCTTTTTGGCCGCGCCGCTAGCCATGGTAATCGGAGCTGGTGGTGACTGGATGTGGCACGGGCGCTTGCTGGCTCCCGTCCTGCCGGGTTTGGCCGCCATCGCCGTGGCGGCGGTGGCCCGTGCCCGCGCGCAGCAGAGGGCGGCGGCGCTGCTGGCGTGCGGGTTGGCCTTTCTCCCCTTCGCCCCCAGCCCATCAGTGCTCGGCGCGGCCCTGGGCGGACGGCGGATCGCCGCGGGCTCCTTTCAGGAGGGAACGCTGGCCCAAGCTTCGCTGGCGGCGGCGGGCTTCGTGCGCGAGCACTATCCACCCGATGCCTTGGTGGCGGTGAATCACGCCGGTGCGCTGCCCTATCAATTGCCTAACCCGGTCATCGACATGACCGGGCTATGCGACTGGCACATAGCTCACGAGCGGCAGGGCGGGCTCCATCAGAAATTCGACCCCGTCTACGTCCTTGCGCGCCGGCCGGACCTGGTCGTGCTCAACAGCAAGGTCCGGCCGGGGAGCGAGGGGATCTGGTACCACAAGGGCTATTGGCAAGGCGAGACGGCCCTGGTCGACGAGCCGGGTTGGCAAGCCTATCGCCCCGTCGAGGTTTATTGGCCGTGGCGCTGGGGCGACCGGGGCGAGCAGCGTTTTATCGTCCTCTACCAGCGCGTGGCCCGGTAGGGGTGCGGCTCTGCGCGATCCGCGCGCCGTTATGGCGCAGAGGCAGCCTGCGCCGCCAACTTGACCCGCACGATGGCCTTGAAGTCAGCCGCGCCCGCGCCAGCCAGGGGGATATCGAGCCAGAGCAGCGCAGGGCTGCCGTGGGCGTTCTTGTGGGCGAGCTGGCCGGCGGGGGAGAGGGTTTTCCAGTTGACCGCCGCGGCCGCGGCCGCGGGTAGCGCGACGATGGCGACCGGAGCTCCTCCGTGCAGCAGCAGAGCACACAGCGGCTGCTCCTTGCTGAGATAACGTAAGGCCCAGCCGGTCTTGGGGCCGTAGAAGTATATGTCCTCTTTGACGTCCTTCTGACGGAGCAGAAACGAGCGAGCCAGCTCTAGACGTTTGCCGAGCGCCAGGGGAAGGTGGGCGGTAAAGGCCGCCGCGCTAGGGGGGCGGTTCTTCTTCGGGAAGGCAACCTTGAGGTCGGCTCTGGTGGCGACGGGAGCGGGGCTGTCGTTACTCCGTCGGCGAGGTTTGGCGGCGGAGCTGCCCTTTTCAGGTGGCGGGCTTTTCATTGCGACTGGCCAGCGTGCTACGCAGGAAGCCGACCGCGCCCGGCAGCAGGGAAAGGAAGATGACCAGGATGATCAACTTCTCGATGTGCTTGGTCACGTCCGGCCATACCGAAGCCAGGCCATAGCCTATGCAGGTCATGCTCAGCACCCAGCCTATGCCGCCGAACACGTTGTAGCGCACGAAGCGGCGGTAGTTCATGGCGCCCACCCCGGCCACGACCGGAGCGAAGGTGCGGATGATGGGCATGAAGCGGGCGATTATGATGGTCTTGCCGCCATGCCGCTCATAGAACTCGTGCGTGCGCATGAGGTGGCGCTTGTTGAAGAAGAGCGAGCTTTCGCGGGTGAAGATCTTGGGGCCAGCTTTGCGCCCGATGTAGAAGCCGACCTGGTCGCCCAGCACCGCCGCGATGCCGACGGCCAGGTTGAGGCTGACGATATTGAGCAAGGGGTGGCCGGTGGGGTTGGCCGAGGTGCAAAATACCCCCGCCGTGACCAAGAGCGAATCGCCGGGCAGGAAGAAACCGACCAGGAGGCCGGTCTCGGCGAACACCACCGCGACGAGGGCGGCTACCCCGCCCGCCGTTATAATGGCTTGCACGTTGTAGATGCTGTGGAACCAGTCCATCAGGGTTTGCACGGCGGTGGATGTCCTTTGTCGGCGGAGAAGGCGGTAAATTGCCCTGCCTGGCCCAATAGCGCAAGTGTTGGCAGGAGGGCGGGGGGCGCGGCCGCCCGGGCTGGGCCGATAAAGTTCGGCGGTGGTCCGCCGATGGACTGCTTGGGCAGGTCGGCCGTGCTGTTTCGAGATTGGGCGCCTAACCCTTGCCCGGTGCAAGACCTGAAATGAACAAGGAGGATCGACTCGTCGCAGGACAAAGGGTTGAGGTGTCTATTGGCGACCCTCGCCAGGGTGACCTGTGCCAGGGTGACGTGCACCATGGTGACCTGCGCCACGGTGACCTACGCGGCGCGCTGCTACTCCATGGCTTCGTTCTCAGCCAGCGGCCCAGCGAGGTGCTGCTGACTTTTCCCGAATTGCTGGAGCTTCCGGAAGGGCTCGAGCCCGAGGCTTGCGCGACCGTGCGTTATCTGGCGCGGTCGGGGCCATTTGCGGCGGTGGCGCGCGTGGCGCGCGTGGCTGCTGGCCCGCCGGTGACCTTGACCTTCAAGCGGCTGGCGCCGGTGCGGGTCGGCGACGGGCTAGGAGCCCAGCGCCCGGCCGCTGGTCCACCAGTATCGATCCACGTGGTCAGCTCACGCGTGGCGCCGTCATCCGCGGGTGCGCAGGCTGCCGCCGGCGTCGTCCAGGACATGAGCGACGAAAGTATCGTGGTGATAACCCCAGTGTTGCTGGCCGTGGGAGACACGCTGCGTTTGTCGGTCGATGGCCACTCCGGGGGGGGGCAGTCGGGGGTGGGGCCAGGGGCTTTCACCCAGGGCCGGGTGGTGCGGGTCTGCGAGTGCGACTGCCGCTTCGGGGTTGGAGTCGAGCTGGTACACCAGAGCGAGGACGAGCAGAGGCGCTGGCACGCTTTCGTCTTGCAGCATCGGGCCCCCGGATCAGTCCGTGCAGGAGGCCAGGAGGC
>CAWKJE010000021.1:0-26968 GCA_963849735.1 uncultured delta proteobacterium | reverse complement strand
TTCATCCCGAGTGGCTTCAAGCTCTATGGGAAACTTTCCAAACGGACGAACGAATCGGGGCTGTTCAGAGCAAAATTCTCTTCACGGATCGACGCACGGTAAACAGCGTAGGGGTAGAAGAGGCCGAAAGCTTCTATTTTAAGGATATCGGATTCGGGGAGGCGGACGTAGGGCAATACCATGAGGCAAGGGAAATAGATTATTTCTCGGGCGGGGCCGTGATGCTCCGAAGACAGTGTTTGGAAGATGTGGAAGATTTTGACGAAGATTTCATCATGTTTTGCGAAGACGTCGATTTTAGCATCAAGGCCAGGCTGGCCGGCTGGAAAATAGTTTATTGCCCTCAGAGCATTATGTACCACAAGTACCACGGTTCCTCGTCGAATGAGCTCTGTGACTACCTCTGTACGAGGAACAGGTTTCTTATTATTGCAAAGCACTTCCCCCTGAAACTGTCGGAAAGCATAAGAACCTCCCATTTCTATCAGAAGGGCGAGATCAACCTGCTTTATCACTCCTTGCTCGAAGCTATAAGGAAATTGGCTCAACACCACGGAGTGGACGCCGTAAGCGCGACCCTACACGCGGCCCGCGAGGAAATAACCGATGTTTTCGGACCTCTGGGCGCCCATAACTTTTTTTCCAGCTTGAACTGGTGCTGGGCCTGAGAAAACTGAAGGTAGGCATTTACGATCACGCCTTTCACTTCGCCGGAGGCGGGCAACGATATGTGGCTTTCATGGCTGAAGGTCTTCAGGATAAATACGATGTGACCTACATAGTCAATAAAGAGGTTGCCCTGGAGCAATATAAGGAATGGTACAATATCGACCTCTCAGGATGCAACCTCAGGACCGTCAAGATCCCTTTCTTCGAGCGACCAGGATTGTACTTCGTCGACCAGGGCATGGTTCTCAACGAGAAGGAGAATCCTTTTGACATTATCAGCGAGGAAAGCCTTCATTACGATGTCTTTATCAACGCCAATATGTTGGGAAAAGTTCAACCGCTGTCGCCTGTCTCCGTGTTTATTTGTCACTTCCCCGATCAGGAAAAAGAGCGCTTCTTCGCGGTGGATCAATACGACTACCTCGTAAGCAACGGCCGCTACACGAGCGGCTGGATAAAGGAAAAATGGCAGCTCGATGCAACCCATTTGATTTATCCCCCGGTCGACATGTACGATCTGGACAGCGATCCGGACAAGAAAGAAAATATCATTCTGTCGGTTGCGCGATTTGAACACGGCGGAAGCAAGAAGCAAATGGAAATGGTGGAGGCCTTCATAGAGCTCGTAGCAAAAGACCATAATCTGGGCCGGACGTGGAAGCTTGTCTTGGCTGGAGGTAATCCTATCGCGAATCCATATTTTGATAAAGTGGCAAGACTCGTAAATAGAGCTGGCTGCAATATCGAATTAAAGGCCAATCTGAGCTATGGTGAGATCAAGGCATTGTACAAAACCGCTTCCATTTTCTGGCACGCCTGCGGTCTCGACGAGATCGATCCGCGTTTGGTGGAGCACTTCGGAATGACGACAGTGGAAGCCATGCAGAACTACTGCGTGCCGATCGTGATAAATGGCGGCGGCCAGGCGGAGATCGTTCAGAACGGGGTTAATGGGTTTACCTTCGATACGATAGCAGAGCTGCAAGCCCATACTTTAAAAATAATCCACGACGAGACCCTGCGGAAAGACATTGCGAAGAAGGCGTACCAGAGAAGCCACGAGTTCAACGGCGAAGCGTTCAAGGAAAGAGTTGCCGGCCTGTTTTCGGAGATCGAGAATGTGCTTATGGGAATTGATGTCCTCTAGGGTGCAAGAGAATACGTCCATGGAAAGAGCCGGCTCGAAGAAATGACCGATCACCCTGTCTTTCAATCAGATAGCCGGTACAGGACCTCCTTATCTCACTGGACGGTTCTCTTTATTTATGTCCTCGTCACCCTACTCATGACCTACCCCTTGATCCTAAGGATGGGGAATACCGTTCTGAGCGACCTGGGGGACCCCCTGCTCAATACCTGGATCCTCGCATGGGACGTCAAGAAATTTATGGCCTTCGATTTCTTGAGGATTTTCGATGCAAACATCTTTTATCCTTCGAGGACCGCGCTGGCCTACTCCGAGCACCTATTCGGCAGCGCCGTTTTTGCGCTGCCGGTTATGGCAGCTTGGAAAAATCCCATCCTCACGTATAATGTCATTTATTTGAGCGGCATGATCCTGTCCGGCTTCGGGGCCTATCTGCTTGCCCTGCATCTCACGAAAAACCGCGCGGCTGCCTTCTGTGCCGGTCTGATATTTTCTTGCTTTCCTTTTCGTTTTGGCCACATGAGTCATGTCCAGATGCAGACCGCCGAGTGGATACCGCTGACGCTCCTTTGCCTCCATAAAATGGTCGAAAGGCCCAACCTCAAATACTCATTTCTGTTTGCCTTATGTTTTCTACTCCAGTTTCTGTCTTGCGGATATTATGGGGTGTATCTCGCTTTTTCGGTAGCGCTTTTTGTGGTATTCAAGACCTTCGGCAACAAGCTCTCCATTAAGTTCTATCGCGGTCTTTTACTGTCTTTGCTATGCGCAGGAGTGGTATTGATACCCTGCATGCTCCCCTATCTCCGGTTGAAACACCAGTTCGGATTCACCCGATCCATGGCTGAAAATATCTGGTATTCACCGGACCTGTTGTCCTACTTGTCGGCGCCGGGGGTGAACCGCCTCTATGGAAGAATCAGCCAGCCCTTCGGCAAGGCCGAAGGCGAGCTGTTTCTCGGCATCATACCCATGCTGCTCGCTTTGATTGGTATCGGAAAGCTCCGTTTCAGTCCCTGCACGCCGGAGGCGGCAAAGAGATCCGTGGTCGGACGCACCATGCCCATAGAGCGCTTTAGCCCGTATCTAAAGATACTCAGCACCGCGGTATTTCTCTTCTACCTGCTGGTTCTCTGTGCAATCCTCGTGACCGGAGGAGTCAGTTTTCCGTTTCTTGGCCGTACCATACATATGGTCGGGATCGAAAAGCCTTTTGCGTTTCTTCTATGTGCAGGAGCGGTGAGATGTCTGTTTCAAAAGCGGCTGAGGGCCGCCGTAAAAACAGCGCTCGCCGGTATGCAAAAAGCCACGGACCGCCAGTTCTATTTCATTCTCCTGGTCGCGAGCTTCCTGTGTTCGTTGGGACCCATCATCCACGTTAAAGGTCACAAAATCATAGTCGGTCCCTATGTCCTTCTCTACAAGTACTTCCCCGGATTCGACGGCCTGCGGGTGCCCGGAAGATTCACAATAATCGTGGCCCTTTGCACGGGCATTTTCGCCGCTTACGGCATAGCCAGATTACAGGCCAAAATGACGGGCTACAAAAAGAAGCTGCTGGTCCCTCTCCTCTCAGTGGCCATCCTTGTGGAATTCGCCTCGATACCCGTGCCTCTCGCGTCAATAGCGGTGGGCAGTGATGTGCCCGAAGTCTATCGCTGGCTGAACAGGCAGGAAGGAAAAAGAGTGGTGCTGGAACTACCCATGGCACACGAAGGAACATTAATGTGGAAGGAAGAAAAACGCGTCTACTTTTCTATATATCACTGGAATTCCCTTGTAAATGGTTTTAGTGGGTATGCTCCTCCCTATTATATGCCGTTGGCCCGGCAAATGAGTCGTGAATTCCCTTCGTCTTCAACGGTCAACACACTGAAGGATATAGGTGTCGATTACATCGTAGTGCACGCAAGTGAATACGATCCTGAGAACTGGAAAAGCCTGCGAACCGGCATGGCGCGGTTCAGAGATTTGGAATTTACGAATGAGTTTGGCAGCGACTATGTGTTTCAACTCAAGAAACCGTAAATACGTGTTTTTTGCTATGGCGTAAACAAGAGGAGGAGCGTTGAAGTTATCCGTTGTCATACCCGTCTATAATGAAGTCCATACGATAGAAGAAATCCTCGACCGGGTCAGGGCCGTGCCTATCGATAAGGAAATCATCATCGTAGACGATTTTTCTTCCGACGGGTCCAGGGATTTGCTGAAGGGCCTTGCGGCGCCGGACACGACCGTGCTCTTTCATGAGAAGAACATGGGAAAGGGCGCGGCGCTACGGACGGGGTTCAAACAGGCGACCGGGGATTACGTGATAGTGCAGGATGCGGATCTGGAATACGATCCGCAGGAGTACTTGAAGCTTATGAAACCTGTGATTGAGAGAAAGGCCGCGGTTGTTTACGGTTCCCGGTTCCTGGGAAAACCCGAGAACATGCGGCTTTTTAACTATTGGGCGAACAAGTCCCTCACGCTCCTGACCCGACTTTTGTATAAAGCCGAGATTAGCGATATGGAGACATGCTACAAGCTATTGAGGTCCGATCTGGTCAAAGAGATCACCATCGAGTGCGACCGGTTTAATTTTGAGCCGGAAATCACCGCCAAATTGCTAAAACGCGGTGCGGATATTTGCGAGGTGCCTATCTCGTATGCAGGCCGTAGCTTTGAGCAAGGAAAGAAAATCAACTGGCAGGACGGCTTGTCTGCGGTCTGGACGTTGATCAAGTATCGATTCAAGAAATAGGGCCCGCCTTCCGTCGGTTATGTTTTCTCGACTCCTCGACATTCTGAAACGTGGCATCCTTACAGAATTGTGCCCCAGGATCATCCACGCCATCAAATCGCACCTTCCCCGCCGACCTTCAATCCTCCATTCGCGTACACCTTTCGACATAAAATGACAACCCGATTCTTCGACGATATGCTCGCCGTTATGGTCCTCTATCAAAGGCGGGTGGAGGAATCGGAGACCTTCATCTCTCTCGCGAAATGCGTGGGAGAAAGCTCTCAAAAGATCGACATAGTAATTTACGACAACGGCACCGCTCCGCCGTGGCACGGTAATGCCGACTTCCACAGCGGCTTCCGCATTCGCTACATAAGCGACACATCGAATCCGGGGGTAAGCAAGGCCTACAACACGGGGTTCGAGATCGCGCGGCAGTTGCATAAGAAGTGGCTCCTCCTATTGGATCAGGATACGCTATTCCCTGAGAATACCTTCACGAACTATGTAGCGGCTATGGAGGACCACGGCGATTCCTCCCTTTTTGCCCCCATACTCACGAGCCATGGCAAAATCTACTCGCCCTGCGGTCAGGTTCTCAACGCGAACTTTCATTTGCGACACGTACGACCCGGAAGGGTGCCTGCGAGATGCAAAAGCCTTCTGAACAGCGGCATGTGCATCAATATCGATGCCTTTGAGAAGATAGGCGGTTTTGACGAGATGATACCACTCGATTTTGCCGATCACGACTTCATAAAGCGGTACAAGAAGCATTTCGACACTTTCGTGGTCGTCGACGTGGTCTGCCGACATGGGTTCTCAGATAAGGAGTCCCCTGGCATCGACACGTCCCTCACCCGTTTCGGTCAATACTGCAGAGGGGCAAGGAATTCCATGAAGGATTTTCAAGATGTGCTCTCGCTATCTTTGGTGGCGTTTCTGCGGGGAGCACGACTGTCGCTGCGATACAGAGATTTCCGGTTTCTGCGGCTGCTTTTTCGGGTCGTGTGCGGTAAATAGCACCAAAGGCGCAAGCAAAAGACCTATGAAAGGCCTTGCGAGGACTCGCTTTGACCGACGGACGCCGCATCCAGCTCGAAATGCCTTCTCACGTCGGCCGCAGGCCGGGTGTTCTTTCTAAGGAAGACCTTGAGCACAAGATAGTCCGCTACCCTATCCGGCAGGACGAGCCTGTTCAACAGTGCGAGCTTGTCGAACAAGCCTATTCGAGCGAAAAGGATTTCCTTCAGATTTTTCGGATTGATCCACTTCGTCGAAAGGTTCGAATGATCGGCCCTTATCATCCTCAGCACGTAAGGCTCTTTGAGATTATAGATGCGTTTTCCGTCCCTGCAGAGGATCTGTTTCATGAAAAGGAAGTCATTCGCCACCCTGGCCTTGGCATTGTAGCGCAAGCCTGAATTCCTGAAGATCAGCGACGTGTGCCAGGCGAGGCATGAGTTCTCGGGCTGCCGCCGTACGAGGTACGCGTCGTACTTCTCGTAATGATTGACAATTGCCGTGCCGCAGCCGACGTAGTTGTGGTTCCGCTCCATAAATTCCACCTGTTTTGCAATCTTTTCCGGGTGCCATATGTCGTCGTGGTCGTTAATCGCAGCATATGGCCCCGTCGCCCTCTCCAACAGGTAGTTCAATCCCCCGTAAGCCCCCAGGTTTTTCTTCCCCCCGTAGAGCTTGAGTCGAGGCTCTTCCCGTTTCAGTCCTTCCAGTATCTCCTTCGTTCTATCGGATGAGTCGTTATCGAGCACGAGAATCTCGAGACTTCCGTATGTCTGTGACATGACAGACCGGAGCGTCGCCTCTATGAACCTCTCCGCGTTATGGGCGCAGATGAGGACTGAAACGACGGGCTGTTTCGGGTCGGTGCTCAGTATGGTTCCGGTCATGCCCCTATTCTAACGTTTGAGGATTCGATATGCAAAGACAATAAGAGCGGTGTGAAGGCGATGGAGGCCGAGGAGCGTCTTGTCAGCGGTATAGCGTCTGAGCACCTCATGTTCCTCGGCAAATTGGCTGACGAATTCCGATCCGCCCTTGGAGCCTTTGTGAACTCTGAAGAGAGACAGGGGTTCACTGAGGACGTGTAAAGGATACCTGCGAATGGCCCTTATCCAGAAATCGTAGTCGAAGCAGTACCTTAAGCTCTCGTCGAATAGACCCACTTCGCCCTGGAGTTCCCTTCTCCAAAAGGTGCTGGGCTGTACGATGTAATTTGCCACGGCAAGCCTGCGAAAAGTCGGGTGGCTACGGAGAATCCTCTTATATGCTGCCACGTAAGACTGGGTCTTCTTTCCATCTGAGTCGATGATTGAGTGGTCTCCTGTGAGCCAAGTGCACCGGCATGGTCGTGGAAATAGCGTGCCACGAGGTCAAGGGCGCCAGGGAGGTACATGTCGTCCGAGTTGATGAAGGCGATGATATCGGCTCGTAGCTTCATCAGGCCTTTATTGACCGCCTGTGTCTGCCGTCGTCTTTTTCGCTGACCCAGTTGATCCGGTCGCCATAGCTCCTGAGAATGTCCACAGTACCATCCGTTGACCCGCCGTCAATGACCCAATACTCCAGATTCGGGTACACTTGGGCGAGCACGCTCTCTATCGTCGACCGGATAAAGGCGGCCTGATTGTAGCTCGGCGTAACAATGCCGATTCTCGGCCAGTCTTGGGTTTTCACGACAGTTCCTCATCCGAGCTGTCTCGTCCCTGTAAAGGCACGGATTCAAAACCGATCTTTTCGGTCCGCAGGTGGGTCGACGCCTGCAAAATCAAGAAAAAGTAGAGACTGTAAAGGACCAATTCCTGAGCACCGTAGATATACAGGAAGGTCCGCGCCTGAAAATGGGCCGCGATGAAAAGAACCACCGCGGTGCTGGAGAAATAGGCTATCTTCCATATCGACCCGAGCCTAATATTGCCGGATGCAGGCATGGTCACTGAAAGGGGAGAGACAACGAACTTTATCGCTATCGGAAACACAAGGATCCTTGCATATTCGCCTGCGATCCGCCATTGAGGCCCGAAGACCAGGGAAAACAAGGCCGGAGAAAAGATGACCGCTATCACGAGGGGGCCCGATACCATGATGGTCAGATATATTGCAACCCTGATGGTGTAGGACCTCAAATCTGCGTTTTTACGCCCCGCCTCGGCAATCCATTGATAATAAACTTGAGCGACGCACGAACCGACCAGCGCCAAAGGCGCGCCAATCACCCTCGTCGTGAGAGCGAACCATCCCACCACCGAAGAATCGTAAAATCTTGTGAGGAGCAATACGGGGACCTGCAGCGCAAGGACGTCAAGAAACGACGTGGGCGCCGAATACAGGGGGAAGTCCCGATACTTCCGCGCCTGCCGGAGCATGGTTTTCACCCTGACGGACAGTCCCCGGCTCTCTTTCCACTGCCACACGCTCCGTCCCAACATCCCCGCGGCCGCGACCTTGGCGCCGAGAAGACCCGCTACGAGCCCACCCACCCCCCAAGCCTGCATCCCCAGTCCGAGGCTTATGGCCGGGCTTGCAACCGCTTCCACGACTCTGCTTGCGGCGAGCCGCCTGAACTGCCTCTTGCGATTCACCCAGCTCGAGAATGCCTGCTGAATAGCCATTATGAATCCCACTGAAGGCACAAACCACAGCCAGGCCGCGATATGGTTGCTGCCAAAAAATCTGCCGATCGGCCCGGCAAAAAAACATGGTGCGAGGAGAAAAGCCACGCTGACCAGAAAGGAGATGGCAAGACAGACCGCTATGAGATTGAAGGCGTCTTCATCTTCTGCCGGCAACATCACCGCAGCATCGTAATTGCCCCCTATGGGCACGGAAAAAACGGTGACAATCGATACGTAGAGTGCGAAGACTCCGTAATCGTGGGGTGTGTAGAGCCTGGTCAGGAGTGGAGCGGCAGCCACCGGGACTATCATAGCTATCGTGGTTCCGCTCATCAATACAAAGACGCTGCGAACGAAGCCGCCGGAAAGACGAAGGCTTTTGAAGACCGGAGATAGGAGACCCGAGAAGAAGCGGTCCTCCATGGTTGCATAGGCAAAAATACGTGATTCGAGTGTTCTCAAATGAGGAGGAAAAAATCTCAATGTTCTTCCTCGGTGGAACCGATAGAGTTCATGAAACCTTATGCACCCCCACAAAGGCGCCTTTGTGATCGAGCGAACAGACCAACGCCCGTTGGTAAAAACTGTCCCTCAAAAAGGGCATTTCCTTTTCCTTACTCATCGTCAACGGTCCCTATTTCGCCGGCCCGTAAACCGGACGATGTTCCCACCCGCGATCCCGACGTATCCCATATCGTCAATTTCGATAGACGAGGCCTTAAGGACGACAAAAAAACGAGGCATGACACCAGTGCAAATAACGGGCGGCAGATATATTCTTTTGGCAGAAAAGCCCTTGTCAAAGCGAAATACTCCGGCGCTATAATTGGGTAGGTATTTATACAACATGCCGTCTTGACAAGTCAAACTGTGCATTTTATTAAATTCTGTTAACTTTTTCTTGACCTCCCGACGCTTTCGTGCGATGCTTCGCTTCATAAGTTTACGTTTTTGCCGTAATGGAGTTTCAGGCTGCAAAGACACCGAGCTTTGTGGCTTTTTTCTTGTTACGGCCACGACGTTTAATCATTAATTATTAAAGGGAGGAGCTCCAACATGGCGAAGGGAACGGTGAAGTGGTTCAACGACTCAAAAGGCTTCGGATTCATAACAAAAGAAGACGGTGAAGACATTTTTGTTCATCATACGTCGATCACGGGCAGCGGCTTCAAGTCTCTTTCCGAAGGTCAGGAAGTCACGTTTGACGTTGAAAAGGGGCCTAAGGGCCTTGACGCAACGAACGTCACCAAAGTCTGATATTAATTGGAATAAAACAGAAAGACCCCTCGCCGAGGGGTCTTTCTGTTTTATTCGAGTTTCTCGCAAGCATGAGACGCCGGCCGACCATCGTCCCATGCGGTCCACTGAAAGCCCCACAACCATGGAACGCCTCAGTTTCCCGCCCTCACCGTTATGATATCCCCATCCTGAACGATATACTGCTTGCCTTCGAGCCGCCAAACCCCGGCCTTCTTGCAGGACGCGAAGTCCCCATGTCGGACGAACTCCTCATAGGCCACCGTCTCCGCTCGTATGAAACGCTCTGACAAGTCGGTATGAATTACCGCCGCAGCCTCCTGGGCGGTCATGCCTTTCCGGATGGGCCACGCCCGGCATTCGTCTTCGCCCACGGTCAAAAACGATATGAGGCCGAGAGTCTTGTAAGCAAGGCCTATCAAACGCCCCCTGAGCGATTCTGTCACCCCGTATTCCTCCATAAAGGCGGCCCGGTCCGCAGGGTCCATTGCCGCAAGCTCGGCCTCAATACTCGCGCAAGCAGCGATAACCGGCGTCATATCGGGCAGCTTCGCCTTCACCTCTTCCGTGATCCTCTCAAGGTCCGCCATCATATCTTCCGGACAGTTGACCACTACCATGAGAGGCTTTTGGGAGAGAAATTGAAACCCCCGCAAGGTCCTGCCGTCCGCATCGTCGAAGGCGAGGCTGCTCAGAGGTTTCCCCTGTTCCAGGTGCGCAAAGCACCGTTCCAACATGACCCTTTCCTGCTCAAACGGGGTGCTTTCCTTCTTGCCCGCTTGTTTCTTTATGCGCTCCACGCGATTCTCAATCTGCACCATGTCGGAAAGCATGAACTCGGACACGAGGGCATGAAAAGCAGAAACGGGGTCCTTGGGTAAACTTTGACCGAAGTTGTCGAGTACAAGAAGAAACGCGTCGCTCAATCGCATTTGTTGGAGTTGCTTTGCCGGCACGGTTTCGTTTTTCATATCGCCTTCGTGAATGGAAGCCATATCGCAGACCTCGATGCGACCGTAAACTGTCTTTTTCGGGTGAAAAATCCCCGAAAGGCGGTCCAGCCGCTCATCGGGAACCTCGACGACGGCAATGCTCGCATTGTTCGCCGCACCGCTGCCCGCTATTCCCGTAAACGCGCGGAACAGAGTCGTCTTACCGCAGGCAGGACTGCCGATGATCGAGAGATACATTTTGTCTCCTTGTTTTCGGGACGATTCAGAAGAAATAGGATATCCGAAATACCGGTAAAAAACAAGGACGCATCGTCGGGACATCTGTTCGAAAACTTAACCTTTTCCGCGTTTCTCCGAAGATTTCTATTAGAATGACGAAAAAGACGGTAATGGTGCACCCTAAAGCTATCCGTTCGGTGAATGGCGGCGGTCGGCGTCCGGACAGAGAAACCGATGTCTGAGCCGCAATACAGGCCTCGCTCTTTTCTCCTACGCCAATGTTTCAGCCCCTGGCTGGTGGCTCTTGTCGGCCTCCTCGTCACCGCAGGTTTCTTTCTTGAGGGGCGCAAGGCGGTACTGAACGATTTCCACGCCCAATTCGAGGAGTACGCGGCAGCTCGCGCCAACATGATAGTCCAGGAGATGGACGAAGGCATCCTTATTATGAAAAGCGTCGGCCAGTTCTGCCAGGAAGGGCACGCCGCCGGAAAGGAATTTTCGGCTTTTGTCGCCCCCTTGCTGAGACAACATCGGCAGCTCGAGAGTGTCGCGTGGGTTTCGAGGGTTGCAGGGACGAGACGCGCCTCGTACGAACGAATGGCGCAGAGGCAGGTCGGCGCCGGCTTTCGCATCATCGAGCAGGGTTCCGACCGGCTCAAAGCGGCCGGCTCGCGTGAGATATATTATCCGGTTTTCGGGCGTCAACCGCCTTCGAAAGGCCATAGCGTAACCGGTCTTGACCTCGGTTCGTACCCCATTCTTCTGTCGGCCCTCGAAAAAGCACGCGATTCAGGAGAACCTACGGCAGTCGACGATCGGACAATCGTCGCAAGGCTCGACAATCGGGCTGATTTCTCCATCATCCTGCCCGTATATCAAAAACGTCCACTTTCCAGCGTAGCAGACCGAAGAAAGGCGCTTCGGGGATTCGTTTTCGGAACGTTGAGGACCGACGAAATTCTGACGACATTCCTCGCCACGAGGGAACCGCAAGGATTCACTTTGGAGCTTCTTGATATGTCCGCCGATCATGGAGAGAAACAGCTCTACAAATGGTCCGGGTCGTCCGGAAAAAGCCCCCCATCCTGGAAGGCCCGCTTACTCCCCCCCTGTCCTCCCTATTTGGTGAGATTCTTCTCGGGAAAGGAATGGGGCATAGGATCCTTCCGAGTCAGGTTTATATGGAGAACAACTACAACCTGGCTTATTGGTTTCTGTTGCCCGGTGGCCTGGCGATCACCCTTCTTCTTTCGCTTCTGACGCTTTACCTCAGGGCCGTGCTTTCCCAAAGAGAGCGGATGGAAAGAGTTGTGCTGGAGCGGACGGCCGAGTTGCGTGAGCATGAGCAGCACCTGGAGAGGCTCGTGAGCGAGCGCACGGAATCCTTGAGCTGGAAATCGGCCTTCCTTGAAGCGTTGACAAACACCTCGGTAGATGGAATTCTCGTGATCGACAGCGAGGGTAAAAAGATCTTTCAAAATCAACGGGCTATCGAGCTGTGGCGAATCCCGCAGGAGGTGCTGGAGCGAAACGTTGATCATCTCGCTCCACACCTACTACCCAACCAATTTCGGTCTCAGCACGACTCCCTACGCCTGGGGGAGCGATTCCGACTACACCAGCATGGCAAACTCCATCCAGCAAATTCGAGCCTGGCTGCCCACCCAGGCCGTGGTCATCGGCGAATGGGGCTCGATGGCAGCTCAGAGCACGAGCAACCGGGCAGCGCATGCCCTGGCCTATGCTCAGGACACGACCACGGCTGGCCTCGTCCCCATCTGGTGGGACAACGGAGGCTCTGGCACCAGCTCGTTCGCCATCTTCGACCGCAACACCGGCGACCAAACCATTCCCACCATCGTTAGCGGGATAATGACAGGCGTCAAGAATGGCCAAGCAGCTTCGAATAGCTGGGCCACCCTGGCCAATCCTTGATCAAGCCTCGGTGGCCGCGGTCGAGGGCAGGAAAAGCGCAACCGCGCGGCGCGGCGCAGGCGACTAGGCCAGCGGTACCCCGACGCGAACCGTAGTGCCCTGCCCCAACTTCGAATCGATCGCTATCGTCCCGCCGCTGGCATCTACCACCCGCTTGACGATCGATAGCCCAAGGCCCGTGCCCTGCCGCTCCCGTACCCGCTGCGCGCGATAGAATGGATCGAAGGCGTGGCGGGCCTCGTCGTCCGCCATCCCGACGCCGTTGTCGGACACCTCCAAGACATAGCGGTCTCGCTCGAGCCGCCCCAGAAGCTCGATCTTCGCCCGCACCTCGGGCCGGCGATACTTCGCCGCATTATCGACCAGGTTGACAAGCACCTGGCGCAGAAGTCCGTCGGAGCAGCGAACCCATCCGGGCTGTACGTCCAGAGTGAGGGTAACGCTGTCGGCCGCCAGGCGCTCCGCCACATCGTCACCAATTTGCCGGGCAATGGGTGCGGGATCGCAGGTCTTGTCGCAGGCGGATGCGCCAATCCGCGACAGGGCCAGTAGATCGTCGATTAAGGCCCGCATACGGTCGACGCCCCTCCTGACAGTCGCCACCGTCTTCTCCTCTGCACCGAAGCGACGAGCGATATGCTCGGCCGCCAGGCTGAGCGTGTTGAGGGGTCCGCGCAGGTCATGCGCCACCCGCCCGGCAAAAGCGTCCAGCTCCTCGGCATGGCGCTCGACCTCCTCTTCCCGCCGCCGGACGAATCTCGTCGTCCAGACTCCGGCGATTAGAGTAAGCACCACCTGGCCGAGGAAAGCGCTGGTGAAGACGATGCTGGCACGCCGCCGCGGGGCCTCCGCCCGGGCCACCACGTTTTCCACCCGCTCGCGGTTCATGCGCACCAGGGTTTCGACCTCATGGTCGATGGCACCAAAGCGGCCTTCCAGGGCGAACAGAGCGGCCCAAGCCTCGATCTTGCGATTCTGCCTCGACAGGTCGAGCACGCGGGCTCGCGCTGGCTCGAGGGCTAGGGAGTCGTTCATGAGTCCGTGCCAGACTGCGCTCTCATCGGCGAATCGGATAAGCGCGCCATACTGGGCCATCGCGGCGCTCAGGTCGGCTTGCGCATCGGCTATCGCTCTTTCCGAGTGACCCTTGCCCGGACTCCTGAGCTCGGCTATGTGCTCGTAGAGCTCGAGCCGGCCACGGGCGATATCGGCCTGCATACGGTTGGCCAGCTCGACCAGGCGCATGGCGCGCTGGATCATGGCCTCGCTCTGTCTCTGCGAGCGCTTGGTCGCGAAGAACACAGCGCTGTTCGTCGACGCGAGCAGAACCGCGACACCGAAGAAGGGGACGAACACCGATCGCCACCCACCTGTTGTTAAACGGCGGTCAGCCACTGTGCTCTCGTAGGTCTCTGGGGCCTTTACCTCGACATCGCGGGTGCTGCAACCCCAATCAGCGCGGGTGCTGCAACCCCAATCAGCGCGGGTGCTGCAACCCCAATCGGCGCGGGTGCTGCAACCCCAATCGGCGCTCGGCCTAGCGCGCCGCTTAGCGCGGAGGGACCGGTCGGCCGGGGAGTACCCGTTCAGTCAGCCCTGCTTGCGCGCTCAGACGCGAATGTCGGTAGCTCTGCTCACCCCCTTTCGCCCCGCGGCTGACGCTAGCTGCCCGCCTGGCCTTGGCGCCGCGCTGTCCGTTCGTGCCAAGCCAATTCCAGGAGGCCACGAACCTCTGCCTCACTCGTGGCCGAGAAGTCTTGGTACCACATGCCCACGCTGGCGAAATCCTCAGGCGTCACGGCGCATACCGTTTCATCCGCCGCCTCGGATACCTCGGAGCAGGCTTTGGCCGGCGCCACCGGCACCGCGGCGACTATGCGCGCTGGCTCGCTCTCGCGCAGGGCCTGGATGGCCGCGCGCATGGAGGCGCCGGTCGCCAGCCCGTCGTCCACCAAGATGGCGGTCTTGCGGGCCACCTCGACAGGAGAGCGCTCGCCCCGATAGGCGCGCTCCCGGCGAGCCAGCTCGGGAAAGTCATGGCGCGCGGCCGCGTAGATCTCGTCTTTCGATACGCCAAGCGCCCGCACCACCTCGTCGTTGAGCACGCACAAACCCTTGCCGGCCACCGCCCCCAACGCCAGCTCGGGCTGTCCCGGCGCTCCCAGCTTGAGCACCAGAAAGACATCGAGCGGCAAGTCGAGACTGCGCGCGACCTCGTAGGCTACGGGAACGCCGCCCCGAGGCAGTCCCAGCACCACCGCATCGGAGCGGCCGGCGTACCGGGCCAGGCTCGCGGCCAGCACCTGGCCGGCCTGGTGTCGGTTGGCAAAAATCCGCGTCATTCCCTTCATCGTCCTCTTGTTCACAACCCCGCGCATCATAAGCGACTC
This sequence comes from uncultured delta proteobacterium, assembly GCA_963849735.1. Classification (GTDB taxonomy): domain Bacteria; phylum Myxococcota_A; class Polyangia; order Fen-1088; family Fen-1088; genus Fen-1118. The sequence goes on along the minus strand of CAWKJE010000021.1, from coordinate 12,035 downwards.
GCCGGCCTATCAGCGATGGTCAAGCAAAATCCGCGCCCGCGATGATTCCACACGGCCGGTGCTAGTATGCGCCAATGAGAACAGGAGTCACCGCGCAGTGTCGCTGTGCCCTCGGGCGCGCCCGGTCCGACCTTCGCTGCGTCGAGCGCGCCCTGGCCGCGCTCGCGCTTGCCGCCAGTCTCGCCGCGGCTTGCTCACGCTCGAGCGGCAGCTTCGCCGACGCCGGCACCGCCTCCACGGCGGCGGGCGAGACCGGAAAGCCCGCGGGGACAGGCGGGGCCAGCGCCTCCGGGCCAGCCTCCGAGCCCTATTCCTACTCCGAGGCTCTAGCCCAGGCGATCATGTTCTACGAGTTTCAGCGTTCGGGACCGCTCCCCTCCGGGCAACGCAACAACTGGCGGGGCGACTCTGGTCTCGCCGACGGGGCAGACAACGGACTCGACCTCACCGGCGGATGGCACGATGCTGGCGACCACGTGAAGTTCAATCTGCCCATGGCCTACTCGGTGGCCATGCTGGCCTGGAGCGTATACGAATATCAAGCCGCCTATGAGCAAACGGGACAGCTGGCCGCCCTGCTCGACAACATCAAGTGGGCGACCGACTATCTCATGAAGTGTCACCCGAGCGCGGACGTCTACTACTACCAGGTCGGAGATCCTAACCTCGACCACGCCTGGTGGGGGCCGGCCGAGGTCATGCAGATGCAACGCCCGTCGTACGTGCTCACCCCGACCAGCAGCGGCTCGGCGGTCTTGGGCGAAACCGCGGCGGCCCTGGCCGCGACGTCGCTTGCGTTCAAGAGCTCGAATCCGGACTATGCCGGTGAGTGCCTGTCCCACGCCAAGTCGCTTTACGACTTCGCGGAAAGCACCAAGAGCGACGCCGGCTACACGGCGGCCAGCGGCTACTACAGCTCGAGCGGCTTTTACGACGAGCTTTCGTGGGCCGCGGCCTGGCTGTATCTCGCCACCGGCGACCAGACCTATCTCGGCAAGGCCGAGCAGTACGTGAGCCAGTGGCCGACCCAGCAGCAGAGCACGACCATCGCCTATCAATGGGGACAATGCTGGGACGACGTCCATTACGGCGCCCAACTCCTCCTGGCGCGCATCACGGGCAAATCCGTCTACAGCGAATCGGTCGAGCGGAACCTCGACTTCTGGACCCTCGGCTACCAGGGCAACCGCATCGCCTACACTCCGGCCGGACTGGCCTGGCTATCGTCCTGGGGGCCCCTGCGCTACGCCATGGCTACCGCCTTCCTGGCCAGCGTCTGGGCTGATAGCAAGCTGTGCAGCCAGGATAGAGTAAGCGTTTACCGAGCCTTCGCCAAAGCCCAGGCCGACTATGCCCTGGGCAGCACTGGCAAGAGCTTCATGGTCGGCTTTGGCTCGAGCTATCCCCACCATCCCCACCACCGCACGGCCCATAGCTCGTGGGCCAACTCGATGACCGTGCCCGCCAACCATCGCCACACCCTGACCGGCGCCTTGGTCGGCGGACCCGACCAGAACGACGTGTACACTGACACCATCGACAACTACACCCAGAACGAGCCGGCGTGCGACTACAACGCGGGGTTCGTGGCGCTGCTGGCGCAATTGACCAATAGGCTGGGTGGCTCGGCCGTGCCCAACCTGGCGGCCACGGAAACGCCCAGCAATGACGAATACTACGTGGCCGCCGCCGTCAACGCGCAAGGCCCAAACTTCATCGAGATTCGGGCCCTCCTGAACAACCAGTCGGGCTGGCCGGCGCACGCGGACGACCAGCTGTCCTTCCGCTACTTCATCGACATCTCAGAGCTGCTGGCAAGCGGCGCCTCGGCCGCCGACCTCACCCTCTCGACCAACTACAATGAAGGCGCGACGCTCAGCGGGCCCTTTGCCCAGAATGGCTCGTCTACCATCTACTACGTCACCCTCGACTTCACCGGCACGCTCATCTACCCGGGCGGGCAGTCCGCTTTCAGCAAGGAAGCCCAGTTCCGCATATCTGCCCCACCGAACACGACCTACTTCGACCCGAGCAACGACTGGTCGTTCGCTGGCGTCGCCCCGCAAGGGAGCACCCCGACCGAGAACACCAGGATCCCTGTCTACCGCGATGGCGTGCTGCTCTTCGGCCAGGAGCCGCCCTCGGCCCCTGATTAGCCTGTAGCAACTAGCGAGAAGAGGTGGCCCTTCCCGGCGTAGCCCCCTCGCCGCCACGCAGCCGGAGCAAGCGCGGCTGGCCCGCCAAGCTCGAGTGAAGGAACCTCAGGGCACGGTCTGCGGCGGCGCGGGCGGCGGAGGCACGGGCGGCAGAGAGGGCGGCACCTGGGTGGGCGGCCGCACCGGCGGGGGTGGCAAAGCGCTGGGCGGTGGCAAGAGTGGCGCCGCGGGCGGAGGGGTCGGACGGGCCGTCGCGGCCGGAGGCACCACCGCTTGCGGAAGCGCGGGCGGCAGGACGGGGGCGGCGGGCGGAGCCGCGACCGGGGGCACCGCCGGGGGCAAGGACGCCGGGGGTGGGGGAATGGCGGGCGCTGGGACGGTGGGGATCGGCGGCGGCGACAGAGCCTGGTCGCTAATGCACGATGACAGGTCGAAGAGCATGAATTCCAGGACTTTCTCCTGGGCGGTGAGACTGCCGGTGGCGCAGCAGGTGGGGAAGGTAGTATAGAGCGGGGTGCCCGGGGAGTTGTCGCCGGGGTCGTTGGATGTGTCGGTGACGTGGAAGCCGGTGTACACGAAGCGCCCGCACTGGCTCGAGCTCGCCACATCAACCGGGGTGTTGAAGCTAAAGTAGTGGGTATGCGTCCCCTGGTAAGACTCGTAGATCCAGCGCTGGGCCGGCGGATTGATGACATCGAGAGCGGTGGCGTGGATGTCGCTGGTGACGCTCAAGCTGCCGAGCACGGTGGAGGCCCCTACGTTGACGAGCCAGTTGGCCAAGGCCACGCCCTTGGGGAATGACATATCTATCGATACATCGCGGGGCGGCGAGCCCAAGAGCCCGGTGTTGCTGTCCCAGGTGGCCACATCGCCAAAGACCGCGGGAAAACCGGTAAATGCCCGAATCCAGCTCCATTGGTAATGTTCCGCGAACACCCGCCCCCCGGCGTCGACGAAGGCCTTCATGCGATTGACTGCGTCGGGATGCGAGATGTAAGTGTTGTCGACGGTCGGATCCGCGGCCGTGACATTGCCGCCGCAGTTTAGCACCACCATATCGTATTGGTTCAAGTCGGCCTGGCTGTCCCACAGGGTGGTAGTGGCGTCGGGATAAATCGCCGCCGAGCCGTCGAAGCCAACACACTTGCCCGGGTCGGACGACTCCTGATACATGCTGATGGCTCCGCCCCCTCCCGGATTGGTGAATTCCGCCGCATCCACCCCCATGCGCAAGAGCAGGCACTGCAGGCGATCCACCTGCCCCGCCGCCAAAGCCATGTGGGGCAGCGACACCGTGCCGGCTACGCCGTCCTGCTGGTTCTTGGGCAAATGGGTGAGGCTGGCCGGCACCGCGGTGGTCTGGCAGGCGGGCACCGAGGGAATCTCGATCTCGCGCCGCCACTTGCCGATCTGCATGACCAGGGGGATGCTGCTGCCGCTCGGAGCATTGGTCAGGGTGAAAGAGCCATCCGCGCCCGTGAGCGCCGCGGTGATGGGCTTTCCCGACAGGCTACCGCACTGATCGCAGGTGGGCCCGTGGGTGATGGGGTCGAGCTGGGTGTTGGGAATGTAGACCATAACGTTGTAGACCGGATTGGCGCCGGCCGGGTCATAGACGGTTCCGGTAATGGTGGTCGACCCGGTGGTGCAGCTAGCAACCTGGCAGATCAGTCCCGCCGCACAGGCGCAGACATTGTTCTGGCATGTGGTGCCGGTCGGGCACGCCTGGTTGCAGGTGATGGACTTGCCACAGCCATCGCCGATGGTACCCCCACAGTAGCTACCCCCATTAGCCGCGCTGCAGGTCAGCGGGACACAGCTGGCGTCGCCCACGCACAGCCCGGTGTCGGCGTCACAGACCTGGCCTTTTCCGCAGCTGGTGCCGCAGTCCAGAACGCCGCCACAACCATCTCCGATCTTACCGCAGTAGCTGTAACCGTCGGTGGTGGTGCAGGTGGTCCGCCGCGCACACGACTGCCCGCCGACGCAGATGTTGGCCGAGCAGCTCCAGCCCTCGGCACAACTGCCGGTGCAGTCGAGGCTCGCCCCGCAGCCATCGCCAATGAGCCCGCAGTAAGTGTAGCCCCCGGCGCTATTGCTGCACGTGATCGGCGCGCAGGAAGCACCGCCCACGCACAACCCGCTGGCCCCACAGGTCTGGTCGGCGGCGCAATCTTGACCGCAAGCCAGGGTACCGCCGCAGCCGTCACCGATGTTGCCACAGTAGTTGAACGGGGTGCCGTTGCTGCAGGTGGCGGGGGTGCACGAGGCCCCCCCGGTACACACGCCGTCGCTGCCGCACACCTGGTTCGCGCCGCAGCTCCCGCCACAAGATAGAGTGCCCCCGCAGCCGTCGCCGATGTCGCCGCAGTAGTTGAACGGGGTACCGTTGGCGCAGGTGGCCGCCACGCAACTGGCGTCCCCCTTGCACTGACTCGATCCGGCATCGCACACCTGCCCGGTGGCACAGTCAGCCCCGCAGGACAAGGTGCCCCCGCAGCCGTCACCGATATCGCCGCAATAATTGAACGGGGTGCCGTTGCTGCAGGTGGCCGGCACGCAGCCCGCGCCGCCCTGGCAAAGGCCAGTGGTGCTGTCGCACACTTGGCCGGCCGCACAATCGGCACCGCAGGACAGGGTGCCGCCACAGCCATCACCGATGTCGCCGCAATAGTTGAAGCTGGTGCCTGTACTACACGAAGTCAAACGTTGGCAGGACGCCCCCCCCACACACAGGCTATTCGAGCACTCCCAGCCTGCGGCGCAGGGAGCGCTACAATCGAGGGTGCCTCCGCACCCGTCGGCCACCGCGCCGCCGCAGTACTGGCCGCCGGCCGAGGTGCAGGTGCGCGGTGTGCACACCGCCGGGACGCATTGGCCGTTGAGGCATGACTCATCGGCCGCGCAACCGCCGCAATCGAGAGCGTGGCCGCAGCCATCGCCGATGGTGCCGCAGTACTGCCCGGAACCCGTGCCGCAGGTCAGCGGCACGCAAGTCGCCCCCCCCTGGCACAGGTGGTCGTTGCAGGCCCAGCCGGGCGAGCTGCAATCGCCGCAGGTTATGGCGCCGCCGCAGCCGTCGGCAAACACCCCGTCGCAGTATTGCCCCCCCGCCGGATTACAGGTGAGAGGCATGCACCCGGTGTCGGGCACACACTGATGGCCGAGGCAGGTTTGCCCGCCCGGGCAGGTCCCGCAAGAGAGTGTGCCTCCTGCGCCGTTGCCGATATCACCACAGTAGGTTACCCCTGGCTCGCTGCACGAGGCCACGCCGCCGTCGTAAGCTGAGGGGTCGGCGCAGACACCATTTTGGCAGGAATATCCGGCGGGACAGCTGCCGCAGTCGAGGGCAGCGCCACAACCATCGCCAATCCGCCCACAATATTGGCCGCCCGCCACTGAACAGGTGAGCGGGATGCAGCCATCGGTCGAAGACGGGACGTCATCGCCAATGAGAATGCCCCCTCCCCCGTCGGACAGGCTCGGGGGGGTGGGCGCACTCACTGACCCCTGTGAACAGGCGGCCAGGACGAAGATGATGGTCGTCGCGCCGATCCGGTTGCCATAAGTGAGCCCCTGCCGACTGACATCCATCATTCGAGAATCAGTTTACTCCTCCCCCACAATGGCGCAAATCGCGGAGCGGCCAAGAGTCCGCACGAGGGTCCGCACGGGCCGCACGCACAGACCCCGCAATCGCCGCAAGTGTGCGATTTCACTCAATTCACTCGGGCAAGCCGCTCGGCGCCTTTGCCTGCCCAGGCCCCTGCCGCGGCGTAATCGCTCGCTGCTGGTCAACTCTTCCGGCTCCGGTGCCTCCGATGCCCTGGCGCGCACCATTTACGACCTGCACCCACTTTGGTCGCCAAGGGCTTACCCTCGGTCGCGGCGGCAGCCGAGCCCGGCTTCGCCAGCAGCGCGACTTTCAGCGCAACCTTCAGCGCCCTTGGGCTGGACGGAGGCTGGCCAGCTTCTTCTCGACCTCGTCGCTGAACCGGCCCTTCGGGTAGCGGGCCAGGCAGTAGGTCAGGGCCTGCTCGGCCTGCGCGCGCGGCCCGCGTTCCGAGAGTAGCTCGGCCAGAGCAAAGGCGGCGGTTTCGCCTTCCGGGTACGCGGCAAAGCGGTACATGGTCGACCGGTAGGCCGACACCGCGGCATCGTAGCGACTTTCCCCCAGCAGGGCGTCGGCGCCCAGCAGCTCGGCCATGGCGCGCTGGCGCGCGCGCGGGCCGTCCCGCAGCGCCGCGGCCAGAAACCGGCGCGCGCGGGCCGTGTCGCCGGCGGCGAGAGCGGTCCGGGCGGCGGAGAGCAAGCGATCGATAATGCGGGAGCTCTCTTCGCTAGCGCTGGGCTTTGCCCTGGCCGCTCCCTCCCCTCGGACAAGCCACTGCCGCTCCAACCCCTGGCCATCTAGCTCGGCCACGGCCATCCCAGCGGACGCCGTGGGCGGGGTAGATGGGGTAGATGGGTTAGATGGGGTGGATGGGGTGGCCGGGGCGAATGGGGCAGATCGAGCAGGCGGGGTGAATGAGGTGGGCGCGCCTTGCGCCGATGGCGGCAAGTGCCAGACCTGGCCGGCCGCCAGAGTGGCGAGTTGCCGCCCTCCCGCCGCATCCGGCTCACGCACCCATACAACTCCGTGCACGGTCAGCACCCGGTCGAGGCTCACGATGAAGCGGGTGCCTATTACCTGCACGGTGAAGCGCGGGGTGAGCACGCGGAACCCCCCGGGCCCGCCCGGCGACACCTCGACATCGAGCTCGCCCTCGACCAGCTCGACCTCGCATTCCCCCGGCAATATCCTGAGCTCGCTGCCGGCGCTGTAAGTGATGTGCGCCCGTCCGGCCTCGAGCGCGCCCGGCCGCGCATCGCGCAGCGCCAGCGGCAAGCGCCGCGCCGGAGCCGGCTTGCCCTGGTCAGCCGCGCCGGGACGCTCACGGCCCGGGCGAGCGCCATGGTGGCCGACCAGGACTAGCGCCACGGCCGCCACCAGCCCGAGCGCGCCCGCCCCCACGAGCCTGGGCAGAGTAAGCCTCGCTCGGCCAGGGCCGCGCTGCGCCCCGAGCGCCTCCGGCTGGGGCAGTTGAGTCAGGCGGTGGAGAATCCTGGCCCGTGCCTCGGCAGACAGGCCCGGGTGCGCCGGCTGGTGCAGGCGCGCCATCAGCAGCCAGCGCGCTCTTTCGCTGGCGCACGAGGGACAAGAGGTTAGGTGCTGATCGAGGCACAGGCGATCGGCCTCGCTGGCATCCCCGCGCACAACCGCGATGATGGTAGCGCGCACGCGCGGACAGGACCTCATAGCCGGCCCTCCCTCCGGCCGCCAAGCATCGCCTCGGCCAGTTGGGACAGCTCGGGATCCGCCTTGATGAGGGCGCGCAGAGCGCGCCGGCCGAGAAAGAGGTGTGACCTGGTCGTCACCTGACTCGTGCCCGTGAGCGCCGCCACCTCCTCCACCGGGCGGCCATCAATAGTGAACAGGAGCAGCGCCACCCGCTGGCGGGCGGGAATCCGGTCGAGCAGGGCGTGGAGACGTTGCGCCATGCGCTGCTCATCGAGCTTGGCCTCGACGTCAGGAAGTGCCGCCGCCAGGCAGTCCTCGGGCACGAGCTCGAGCGGGGCGTGCCGGCGCAAGCGCCCCGCGCGCAAATGATGCTGTGCCACGTGAACCGCGATGCTGGTCAACCATGTCTTGAAGCTGGCCTCCCCGCGGTAGCGGCCGATGGTGTTCATCGCCTCGACGAAAGTGGTCTGGACCAGATCTTCCAGATCCGGAGTGGGGCCCACCAGCCGGCCGATCATACGCTCGACCGCAGCGCAATGTTCTGAGAACATTGCGGCAATGGCCCCCGGCTGGTGCGCGCGACAACCCTCCAGCCAGGTCTCCACCGGGCGCGCCGTGGTCGACTGGGTATCGCTCGCCCCTCTCACAACCCTGTTAGTACCGTGAGGCAGCAAAAGGTTGCGCAGCATAGTTTTCATTGCCGCACCACGATGCCGGCGGAGAGCAGCCAGTGAAACAGCCCGACCTCGAATTGGGTGCGGCCGTCGAAGGAGAATCTGTCCCGGGGCACCAGCACCTCGTTACTCGCCGAAAGCCCGAAGCTCACCGTGCGGGAGAAGTTTAGCATGACGCGCTCCACTGCGCCCAGCCCCGCCAGGGTGGCTACCGACGAGCCGCCCCGACCGTCGGGGCCAAAGCCAGCCGCCGAGATACGATGGACGCTAACCTCCGGCCCCCCGGCCAGCGTCCACCACCGGTGCACCGACCTGGCCAGCAGGGCCAGACCGGCTATCGGGCTTTCCGTGACCGTCAGCTGATAACCCGCCACGCCATCGGTCACTGAGGTCACGAACGCCCCCGACACCTCCAGAGCGAACGGCCGCTGCGCCGAGGCCACGGCAAACCTCACCAGTAGCCCTTGCGGCCGGCCGGCGGAGCTCACCCCCTCCACGGCATTGGTCACCCCGTAGACCCAGTCGAGCCCGCCCTCGAGAGTGTAGGGGGCGCGTCGACTCACCCCCGCTGCCCTGCCCCGGCCCGACCGGCCCGCGCTGACCGCCTCTTCGTTGCCCGCGCCCGGCGCTAACTCATCCTGATCCCGCGCCAATTCATCGTCCTGAGCCTGGCCGCCAGCTGGCGGGCGCGCCGGCAAGTCGGTGAGCAGGCCCCGGATCTTGAGCGCCAGGGTCTGCGCCGCCAGGCCCAGGTCTCTGGCCGGCAGGAGGGGGAAGCGATATTCCTCTCCGGATGCGCAGCTCAAGACCGCGAGGCGCGCCTCCGGGGCGTCGCCTTCGAACCAGGCCACCAGCGAGGCATCCTGCCAGCAGCGGCCACGTCCCTCGCTCGGCCGCTCCCCCTCCCCCCTGCCGGCCCCGCTCGCGGACGGCACCAAGCTCAGGCTGATGGGGACCCTGAGATCGCGGGTGTAGATGCGCAGGGCATGGAGCAACGCCGTCTCTTCCCGCACCCAACCCGGGCTCTGCAACACCCAGACACTCTTCTCCCCCACCGGCCCATCAGCCGTCGCCAGCCAGGAAATGACCAGCAAACCCAGCATGGCGCGAGGGCCTCCCGGACGGGAAGCCCTCCTCCACGGGCCCTAGTAGTTGCAGGCCGCCACGGCCGGGGCGTTGCTACCCGCGGGATACTGGTAGCTGGTGCAGGACATGCACTCCATCTGGACCTGGGTGTCGGTCGCGATAGGCCCAGCGGCGTTTTCGGCCGCCGTACGAACAATCTCGATGTATTGATCGAGCGCATACTGCGGCTGCGGGCACTTGCCCGAGTTCTGCACCAGCTGCCAGCAGTCAGTGCTGATATTGTCCTGGGTCGCCCCGCTCTGGCACATGGGCAGGAGGGGTGAGGTACTGCCATTCGTATAGAGGTAGTTCACGTGACAGTCGGGCACGAGGGTCCCGGAGCTTGGCTGGGTGTTCCACAACTTGTAGGGCACGCAGAGATTCTGCAGCTTAATTTCGATGGCCGCACCAATCGCCTTGAGGGCATCGGAATAGTCCGCCTCGCAAACGCTGAACTTGAAATTGTTCTTGAACTGGTTGAGGAAGTCGTACTCGCGAATGCCCGGCCCGGCCCCGTTACCCCAGGCGTTCTGGTCCCATCCCGTCGTCGCGTCGTAGTACGCGGAGGAATTGGCATTGGGCAAATTATTCGGATCGTAGCAGTAGGACCAGTAGTCGTAGAGCGGAGCGGGATTGGGCTGGGTGCTGGTCGGGGGAGTTCCGTGCTTGGCGAACTTGATGGGCTCGTGGCTGCCGTCCTGCAGCGTGTAGCCGAAGATGCCAGCCACCAAGATCTTGTCCTCGTCGGGCTGATTCGTCGCAGGGTTAATCTTGAGGGTCTTGATCTCGTTTGCGATGCGTTTGTAATTGGTGAGAGGGTTGCATTTCATGGAGTCTGCCGACGACGTGTCGTAGACGTTGCCAGACAGACCGGTAACGCCGTCCAACGCCGACGGGCAGTATTCGCTGTCGGGCCGGGGCACGCAGTCGCTGAAATTGGGCGTGCTGAAATCTTGCGTGGTGGGGTAGTCGCTGCTCAGATCGCTCCCGTTACACTGATAGCCGCGCGTCGAACAGCGCAGGCTGGCCGTTTCCGTGTTCACCAGAGCAACGCCGTTGACGGTATTGCCGAACATACCGTCGTTGGGATAGGCCGAGCAGTCGTCCTCGTCGGTGAGAAAGACCAGGCCAAGAAAGGCATCGGAACGGACAAAACTCGCTCGCTGGGATTGATCCGTGCTGTCATCGGCTCCCGTCAAGCCCAGGGCCAGCTCGAAGGCTTGGATTTGGTGCTCTTCGCCGCAGCCATTGGTGCCCAGGTTGGTCGCCAGGCACCCGAAAACATCGGCGATGTTGCCAGTGAAGTTGGCCGCGCCACCAATAGGAGCTATGAGCCAGGGCTTACTGGTATCGGTCACGCCACAGCCCGCTGCGCCGACCATTTGGAAATGACCCTCGTCACCCCAGATGTTGTTGTTGTTGGCGGAGTCGGGAATACAGTTGGTGGTCTCTGCCGAAGACCACCGGCCACCGGCACCCATATCGCTGTCGATAATCGCGATTTGCAGGTCGGGCAGAGCTCCGGTGTTAGGATCCTGCAGGGCCGTGATCAGCTTGGGGAACTGAGCCTTCATCTTGGCCTGCTTGGGCGCCATGGAGGGCGAATCGTCGATCATGAAGACCATGTCGAGCTTACGACTGGGCGCCACCGTGATGTAGACGTTGCTCTCCTGTTGCGGATTGGGCAGGGGTTGAGTCAGCGGGTGCGAGATGCAAGCCCACCAGACCAGGGGGAGCAGGGGCAGCACGACGACCCAGCGAAGGGTTCGCCAGCTCAGAAGGCGAATCTTGTGTGCGGAGCTATGAGTCATTGGAATCCTCCTGATCGGAGCGCCTGAACGGGGTGAGAAAAACCTCTACCATAATGGGGCAATAGCAAGGAACAAGCCAGTGGAAAATCGCTGGAAATCCGGCCCTTTCCGGCTGCGAGCGCGAGCTGTATCGCCAACTTAGTTGCGATAGTCACAACTAAGTTGACTGCCGAGGCTGGCGCCAGACCACGCAATGAGATGCGGGCGGAAGGGGGAAGCGGCCGCCGCAGGGCAAGGTGCAGCAGGCCCCTGGGTCCCAGGGCTGCGGCAGCATGAGCTGGGCGGGGAAGTGCACCACATCGCTGGCCCCATTTCGCGCCCTGCCCCGTCATCGCACCTTCAGTTGCCGTCAAATCCCTGGCCTGACCGACTGGCTAGGGCACGTAGGTCGTCACCTGCGGCGGCAGCGCAGGCGGCTGCTGGCACGTTCCACCGATGCACTGATCCTGGGGGAAGCCACAACAGTCGGTGCTCAGGGTGCATACCCCCCCTTCCTGGACGCAGGTGGGGAGAGTAGCCGGCTCGCACTCGCGCACCACTGGCGGGCCGAGCTGGGTGACGCTGCAGGATAGCGCCGCCGAGGCCGTGGGCGGCTGGCAGCACTCGTCGGTGTCGGTGCATGCTCCCCCTTGGGGCGTGCACGGCTGGAGCACCCAGTAGGCGCGCCCGAGATCCAGCGTCCGATCGATGGAAGTATGGCCGGATTTTTGTTTCATGGTTATGCTCCAGTCTCAAAAAAGCAATGGCTGCGGGCGCTTTCTCTCTCTTCAATCTCGCACAACCGCGCCGCACGCGCAATTTCGTTTGTGACCGCGCCCGCCTCCCCAATCCGCGTCCCGGCGGACGTGCACATGGCGAACGGAACCCCGTCTTTTCTGACCCGGCCGCGATTGCGATCGCTTTCCCATCCACGCTCAATTCCACAACCTCTTTACATTGTGAAGTCTCGCCACGCATAATCGCTTAGCTTTGGAGAACTTGCGCTTCC
>CAWKJE010000020.1:0-25263 GCA_963849735.1 uncultured delta proteobacterium | reverse complement strand
CGACGTACCTGGAGCGGATGGGCGCGCGGGGATTGTCCTCGGACATGATTCGGGGGCTCCTCCGACGATGAGACGGACCAGACGATCCACGAGCGCGTGTTTCAGACGCTGCGCTACCTGCTGCGGCAGAGACTGTCGATCGAGCGGCCGGTGACGTATATCGATGCCACGAACTTGCGGCCGGAAGAGCGGCGGCCGTATTTGGAGATCGGGCAGCAGTACGGCTGCGGCGTGAAAGCGGTGTTTTTCGATGTGCCGCTGGAGGTGTGCTTGGAACGCAACGCGGGGCGCGGGCGGGTGGTGCCGGAGGATGTGTTGGCGAAGATGGCGGAGAAATTGACGCCGTTCGGATGCCTGTTCGTACTCCTGCATTGCGGCGACCCTGCGTTCGTCATCAATCATGATGGCGCGAGCACTATGCAATGGATATTTCCCGTGGCTTGTTACTGAAACTAGAAAGTAAGGTGTTCCTCTGGGAAGCTAGAAATCGCTGAAATGCATCTCGAATGCCTGCGCTGGTCTTCCCTGCAGTAAAGGTTATGAAGGCAAAACTATCGCCCCCGGTTTGCATTTTCATCGTGTCGCGCTCACCCCTGCGATAATCAGGTCTGAGCGGGCCATCGTCGTCTCGAATTGCTTTTGGTTTGTGCTGATTGCTGTTTCTAGCTGGCCCGCGATCTGCCCAAAGCTCCGTAGTTGTCTGGGCATGCTGGCGGCCCTGGGCGGTGGCGGGGGGGTGCTGGTCACCCTGGCCTCCGGCCTACGCGACGCCTTGGTCATGACGGTGAGCGCGAGCGCGGAGAATCTGCCCGATCCTTCCCTCGCCCGACTCTTGCCCCCACTCACCCGGCTCGCCCTGCTGGCGCTGACCGTGACTGGGGCCGCTACCCTCGCCGTTGCCGTGGTTTACGCGGTACAGACCCGCATGGGGCTGTGGCCCGAGCGAACCTTTCCCGACTTCTCCCGCGTCTTCTCCGCGGGGCGGATGAAGCAGCTCTTCAAGAAGGACGTCTTTGTCAACTTGGGGGTCGCCCTGGTCAAGGTGCTGGCGCTAGGCCTTACCCTGTGGAGCTCGTTTGGTGACACGTTCATGTCGTTGCCCCGCATGCTCGGCCTGTCCACGTCGGGTTTGCTGGCCGCCACCTATCAGCCCTTGTCCGCGGGCTTGGCCAGGATCCTGGCGGTGTTCGCCCTTCTGGCCGGCTTGGACTTTGCAATTACGCAGCACCGGCACCAGCGCCGCATGAAAATGACCAAGGATGAAGCCAAGCGCGACCACCGGGATGAGGAAGGCGACCCTGCCTTTCGCTCCCGGCGGCGCCGGCGGCACCGCGACTTGGCCAAGGGTATCGCCAAGGTCGAAGTCCCGCGCGCCGATGCCCTGATCGTGAACCCCACTCACGTCGCCATCGCGATTCGCTACCGCCCGGGTGAGGACCGAGCGCCGCGCGTCACCGCCAAGGGCAAGGGGCAGCTGGCCGAGATCATGCGGGATCTGGCCCACCAACACGGCGTGCCCATCGTGGAGGACGTCGCCTTGGCCCGTCTGCTCTACCGCAGGGTGAAGGTCGGTCGCGCCGTTCCCATGGATACCTTCAAGGCGGTCGCGGCCGTCTTGGCCTATGTCTATCGCGTGCTCGGCCGCAATCCCCTGGCGGCGAAAGGTGCGCGATGAGCGTCGAGAGCGCGGTCTCGGCCAAGGAGCCCTTCCCGCGCAGCGAGGTGATCCTGGCCATGGCGGTGCTGGGGGTGGTGGCGGTGCTGGTCATGCCCTTGCCGGCGCTGGTCCTGGACGGACTGCTCGCCATCAGCATCGGCATTGGCCTGCTCGTCTTGCTGGTCGCGCTGGGTGTGGCTCGCCCGCTCGACTTTTCCGTCTTCCCTTCCTTGCTGCTCATCGTGACACTCTTCCGCCTGGGTCTCAACGTCGCCACCACTCGCCTCATTCTGCTAAGCGGGGCGGCGGGAACCGGGGCGGCGGGGCATATCATCCAGGCCTTCGGGCAGTTTGCCGTGGGCGGCAGCCTGATCGTCGGAGCGGTGGTGTTCCTTATCCTGCTGGTGGTGAACTTCGCGGTCATCACCCGCGGCTCGGGCCGCGTGGCCGAAGTTGCGGCCCGTTTCACCTTGGATGCCTTGCCGGGCAAGCAGATGTCGATCGATGCCGACCTGGCCGCGGGTATCATCGATGATAGGGGCGCGCGCACGCGCCGCCGCGCTCTCGAACAAGAGATCGAGTTCTTCGGCGCCATGGACGGCGCGAGCAAGTTCGTGCGTGGCGACGCTGTCGCGGGCTTGGTCATCACCTGCATCAACATCATCGGCGGGCTCATCGCGGGCGTGGGGCGCGACCACATGTCGCTCATGAGCGCGGTCGAGACCTTCACCATCCTGACCATCGGCGACGGTCTGGTCAGCCAGATTCCCGCCCTGCTGGTCTCGACCGCGGCTGGTATCATCGTGACCCGGGCCAGCTCGGGGGCGAAGCTCGGCGCCGAGCTGGGTGCGCAGGTCTTCGGGCAGCACCGCACCCTCAAGCATGCCGCGGTGGTGCTCCTGGGCATCGGGCTTTTGCCCGGGATGCCACTCCTGGCCTTTCTCGCCCTGGCCGCGGGGGCGTTTTTGCTGGCGCGGCGCCCGGCCCCCAAAGCGGCGTCGGCGCAAGCCGCGCAAGCCGCTGCCGCTGCCGCGGCCGGCACGAAACCCGAAACTATCGGCTCGTTGGTCGACCTCGACACCCTGGCGCTCGAAGTTGGACACGGGCTGCTCTCGCTTATCGATCTAGGGCGCGGCGGCGAGCTGCCGGGGAGAGTGACAGCTCTGCGCAAGCAGATCGCTGGCGATCTCGGCGTGGTGATCCCAGCGGTTCACCTGCGCGATGATCTCCATCTCGAAGCCAACCAGTATCGCATCAAGCTGCGTGGTCTGGATCTGGCTTCCGGGGTAGCGTACGTCGATCGAGTGATGGCGCTCCACCCCTCGGGCGGCACGCCACGTCTCGAGGGCAGCGATGGTCTGGTGGCCAAGGAGCCAGCCTTCGGCTTGCCGGCGTTGTGGGTGAAACCAGGGGACCGCATGCGGGCGGAAAGCGCCGGGCTCACCGTGGTAGACCCGGCATCGGTGATCACCACTCACCTCTCTGAGGTGCTGCGTCGGCATGCCTTCGAGCTGGTGGGCCGCCAGGAAATCCAGGAGCTCTTGGCTCACACCGGTAAGGAGGCGCCCAAGCTGGTGGAGGACGTGGTGCCGGGGACCATAACCCTGGGCGAGCTCGTGCGAGTGGTGCGCGGCACTCTGCGGGAAGGGCTGTCGATCCGCGACTTTCGTAGCATTCTCGAGTCGGTGGGCGATGCTGCTCCGCGCAGTAAGGACACGGCTTTCCTGGTGGAGCAGGTGCGTCGCCGGCTGGCTCGCCAGATCACGGCCAAGGTGGCGGACAGCAAGGGCGTGGTGCACGCCTTGACCCTGGATCGCAACACCGAGGAGCTTCTGCGCAAGTCACTGGGGCAGAGCGACGGCGAGGCGACGTTGGCGCCCGACGTGGCGACGGCGAAGAAGCTGGTATCCAGTTTGGAGGCCCGGGCGGCCAGCTTTGCCGCTCTGGGCCGACCGACGACCTTGGTGGTGCCGCCCGATCTACGTCGCCCGCTCTACGATTTCGCCTCGCGCTTCGTGCCCGACTTGTGGGTGGTGAGCGCGCGCGAGCTGGTTTCCGGCACGCAAGTCGAGCCCGCCGGAACCATCGACCTCAACCCCGCCACCTGGACCAAGGCAGCGTGACACTCGGAGCCGCCAGTCAGTCAGCCGGCCAGCCCACCATGATCGGAGATGAGCCATGAATGCTATCGTGAAGACCTTCCGTGGACGGGATCCCAAGTCGGCCCTCGACGCGGTCAAGGCGGCGCTCGGTGACGAGGCCATCATCTTGAACACCCGCGAAGTGGGCGGGCTGCTCGGCCGGCGCGAAATCGAGATCACGGCCGTGCGCTCGGGCGAAGAACCGGTGGCGAAGAAGCGGCGATCCTCGGATATCGAGAGCGAAGTGGCGGCCCTGCGCCGTATCGTCGAAGAGCTGCGCGCCGAGGTCCGCGGCGGTCGAGCCGAGCCCAAAGCGGTGCGGCCCCGTTCGGAACCGGTGACGTTCGAGGCGACAAGCCGCCTCGAGCGCCGGCTCCTCGAGCGCGGCGTCGAGCCGGCCCTGGCCGGCGAGATTGCCCGCGAAGCCTTGCGCGGCGCGGGTGGTCCCACCGACAAGGATCTGCTCGTCGCCCTGGGGCAAGCGGTGCGGGGGCGTCTGGCCACGGCGCGACCACCCTGGGAGGGCGAAACGCGGCGCGTGGTCGCCCTGGTGGGACCCACCGGGGTCGGGAAGACCACCACCATCGCCAAGATAGCGGCTCATGCCTTGCTCGACTCCCGGCTCAAGGTCTCGCTGGTGACCGTCGACACTTATCGCATAGGCGCAGGAGAGCACATCCAGCGCTACGGCGAAATTATGAACGTACCGACCCATGTCGCACGCGACGAGGCGAGTCTGCGCGAGGCCATCTTCCGCTCGGGTGATGCTCACTTGGTCCTGGTCGACAGCGCGGGGCGGTCCGACGGGGCGGCTCTGTCCGCCCAGGCCAACCTGCTCAACCGCATCGATGGTCTCGAGTGCCACCTGGTGCTGTCGGCGGCCAACGGAGGACGGGAGATGCGCGCGGCCGCCCGCCGCTTCCAAGGCTACCGGGCCCGGCGCATGATTGTCTCTAAGCTGGACGAAGCCGACGGACCCGGATCGATATTGTCGGCAGCGGCCGAGGCCAAGCTGCCCATCGCCTGCTTCACCGACGGCCAGCGGGTACCCGAAGACATCCATCCCGCCACCGGTCAGAGCCTAGTCGATCGCGTGCTGGGAGGATGAGCTTGGACCAGGCGGAAAATCTCAGATTGCGAGTTGCCGACGGCCGGAGCGCCGGTGCCGCCGCGGGGGAGCCCTTGCGGGTGATGGCGGTGACCAGCGGCAAGGGCGGGGTGGGCAAGACCATGATCGCGGCCAATTTGGCGGTGCTGGCGGCCAAGCGGGGCAAGCGGGTGCTGGTCATCGACGCCGATCTCGGTTTGGCCAACGTCGAGATAGTCTTCGGGGCCAAGCCCAAACGCCACTTGGGCGATCTGCTCGATCCCGAGGTGGCTATTGACGACGTCCTGGTCGAGGTCAGACCGAGAATTCACATCCTACCGGCCGCCTCGGGGATTCAGCGCCTCACCCAGCTGGGAGAGGAGGACAAGCTGCGCCTGCTCGCGACCCTGGACGGCTTGGCCGACCGGTTCGATCTGGTGCTGATCGATTCCGGGGCCGGCATCGGCGACAACGTGCTCTTTTTCGTGGGCATCGCGCAAGAGGTTGTGCTGGTGGTGACGCCCGAGCCGACCTCGCTGGTCGATGCCTACGCCTCGGTCAAGGTGTTGTCGCAGCAGGCTGGGCTCAAGGACTTCGGCGTGGTGGTCAATTCGGTGGTCGACGAGATGGCGGCGCGCGAGGTGTTCCAGAAGCTGGCCAACCTGGTCGACCGCTTCCTGAGCGTGCGCGTCCGCCACCTCGGCTACGTGACGCGCGATGAAAACGTCCATCGCGCGGTGATGGCACAAAGGCCGATAACCGATCTGTTCGCTCAGGCGCCCGCGGCCCGCGCGCTGGCGGTGGTGGCCGAGCGCGTGTTCGGCATGGCGGCACCGCCCGTGATGGACGGTGGTCTCAAGCTGATGTGGCAGCGCCTCTTCCGCGAGGCCGGCGTTCCCAGGTAGTGGGCATGGCCATCCATCGTGCCATCGCCAACTACGCCAGCCCGGTCAGGCCGGGAGAGGACGAAGCCGCCTTGCTCGAACAGTATCGCTCGCTGGTCGATCGGGTGGCGCGGCGTCTGGTGTGGCGCATTGGCATGCACGCTCTGTACGACGACCTGTGGTCGGCAGGGGCGCTCGCCTTGCTCGAGGCCGCCCGGCGCTACGACCCGGGCAAAGGGGCGTCGTTCGCCACCTTTGCCGAGCATCGCGTGCGCGGGGCGATGATCGACGAGCTACGCAGCATGGACCATTTGCCCCGGCGTCTACGCAACCGCACCGACGACATCGAAAAGGCCAGGCGCAAGCTCGAAGAGAAGCTGGTGCGCGAGCCCACCGTGGCCGAGATAGCCGCCGAGATGGCTCTGGACATCGACGAGGTGGCCGGCATTGCGGCCCTGCTCGAGCCGCACTTGCCCCTCGACTCGGTCTTGAACCGGATATCGTCGAGCGACAACGATTATGACGCTAGCCTGGAGCGGGCCGAGACGGTACGCCGTCTCACGCGCGCGCTCGAAACCCTGCCCGAGCGCCTGCGCATCGTACTGGCCTTGCACTACGATGAGGACCTGACCTACAGCGAAATCGGGCGCATCTTGCACGTGAGCGAGCCCCGCGTTTGTCAGTTGCACGGTGATGCCCTCAAGCGCCTGCGCGAGGTCATGGCCCCCGAGGCCGCCGAGCATCAGACCGTTTGAGCTCGCCTCAACCGGTGGGCTCGCCTCAGGTGGCGATTCTGACCGAAGGTAGGAGCTTCTCGAACTGGGCCAGTGCCGCCATCATCTGGTCGGGCTTGAGGCCCAGATCGAGGAAGACCGCCTCGGCCGGGTCCAGAGTGCGGCGCGCAGGAGTACCAATACCCATGGCGTCGGCGAAGGCGTCGGCTGCCGCCACCAGATTGGCCGAAAAGCGGTGACCGCCCAGCTTGTAGTCATGGTGGTGCGCGGCGGCCTCGACCGTGCTCGCCGGTAGCCTCCAGGCCGTGCAAACCGCGGCCCCGACCTTGCAGTGGTGAGCGCGCAAGGCATCCAGGATCACGCTGGCCATCACCGGTTCGTGCGCCATCTCGGGCCTGACCTTGCCCGTCCGCACGCTGCGGTCGAGCAGCACGAGGTCGCCGATGTCGTGCAGCAGGCCGGCGGTGAACGCCGTCTCCACCGGCAGGCGCAGGCTGGCGGCGATGAGTCGGGCCGCCAGCCCGGTCGCCGGGAAGCGGGCGGTTACCTGGGTCACGTGCTCCTCGAAGCCGTGGATGCGGAACATGGTCGAGCTGGTGACCACCATGAGCACGATATCGTTCACGTTGGATAGGCCGATGCGCACGATGGCGTCGCGCACGCTGGCGATGGGCATGCGCGGCGCGAACATCGGCGAATTGGCCACCGACACGATCTGCGCGCTTATGAAGGGATCGCGTGAGATCGCCTTTTCGATACGGAGGGCATCGCTGAACGACTGCTGACAGAGGGCCATGACTTCGACGGCCACGTCGGGCAGACTGCGCTTGATGGCCTGGGTGTCGAGGCAGGCATCCCGCGCCACCGTCGCCATGACCTTGGCCAGCTCCGCTGGATCGGACAAGCTCGGGACGGCGGTAGGGGTAGGGGTGCGCTCAGCCTTGCGGGAGCCTAACATCTTCCCTCCTTGAGTCGGCACAAGCAGTGGTGCAGTTGAGCCCGGGGTCAGCGATTCGCGGTCTCTGACTAAAGGACCCTGGGAGGGTCCTTTAGATCCCCCGCGGGCGAGCGCAGTCGGGCAAAGCCCGCCTGCGCTCACGGTCTCTGAGTAAAGGACCCTGGGAGGGTCCTTTAGATCCCCCGCGGGCGAGCGCAGTCGGGCAAAGCCCGCCTGCGCTCACGCGACTACAACGCCGCGCGGCTGTTGCGACGGGCGCTGAGTCGATCTGCTGCGCTGGCCAAACCCGCCCTCATTCTCATTCTACCCCAATCAAGTCGGGGCCACGACCCACCGATGGCAATGCCCAAGAAGCACAACCATGCTAGGCCAGCCCAAGCTGCCCCGGGTCCAGACTTCCTCCGCCGAGTTGGAGGGTCACATCGAAGCCGCCGTCCTGGAGCAAGTGACGCGCGGCCGGATCAACCTGCCCGCCATGCCCAGGGTGGCCGCGCGGGCCTTCACCCTGCTGCGACGGCGCGACTTCAGCGTGGCGGAAGTGGCCGCGCTCATCGAAACCGACCCGGTGGTGGCGGCGCGCCTCGTCCACCTGGCCAACAGCGTGGCTTTTGCCACCGCTTGCCGGTTGCAATCGGTGCAGGCGTGCGTGAGCCGCCTGGGCGCGCGCGAGCTTTCCTTCTTTCTCATGGACACCGCGGCCAAGCAGCTCATCGAATGCCACGACCCGCGCATCGCCCACATCTGCGACGGCCTGTGGGAGCACTCGCTGGTGGTGGCCATTCTCTCGCACGACCTGGCCGAGGCCCTGCCCGGCACGGATGCAGAGGCCGCCTACCTGGCTGGGCTCTTGCACGATATCGGGCGGCCCGTGGTCGCCGAGATGCTGCTCGACGCGGAAAAGCGGCTGCTGGGTAAGTCGGTGGACCACTGGATCCTGCCCTCGAAGTGGCTCGCCATCATCATGCGTTGCGAGCGGGAAGTCGGGCTGGCCGTCACCCGGTCGTGGCTGCTGCCGGAGTCGGTGAGCGATGCCGTCGTGGGCTGTGCTGATTACGATCAGGAGCGCCCCTTCCGCCTGGCCAACGTCGTCCGCCTGGCCAACGCCCTGGCGCGCGCCAGCGGTCACGACGTGGCGGCGGGCAGCGCCGACGCCGAGACCTGCGCGCAAGAGGGGAGCAAGATACTCGACCTGGAGCCCGACGTGGTCGCGGGGGTGATGGCGGCATTGCCCGCTCGGCTGGCGGGACGCATGGCCTGAGTGGCGTCTGACACTGGACGCGGGCCATTTGTCGACCAGGGCCACATAAATGACCAGGACGACGTATACGACCACGACCACGACGTATGCGGCCGCGACGACGACGTACACGTCCACGACCACGACGGTATACGTCTACGACCACGTGCAGCAGTCACGGCCGCGGCGCTGGAGCCGGCGGCTAACTGTTCTGGAAGAGCAGCACGGCGATTTCGTCCATGGCCTTGCGCTCGGCCTGTCGCTCCTCGCGCAGATTTTCGGCGCGGCGGGCTTCGATGGCCTTGCGCAACGCCTCGGTGCGCGAGTGGGCGCCCAGGTACCGGGCCCGGTTTTGCGACAGCCCGTCGGATGCCTTCTCGACGGCGCGCTCGGCCTGCCGAGCTTCGCACACCGCCTGGGCGTGCGCGCTTTCGACCAAGGACCAATGCGCGGCGCTGGCCAGCTTGCGGTGATCGGCGGTTACGCGCTGGCGGGCCGCGGAAAGCTGGTCGGTGGCGGCGGCCACGTTGCGCTGAGCATCGGCGAGCTCGCTGCGGGCTCGATCTTCCTCGGTCTCGCGTAGCCTGAACACCGTGTGCAATCGAGTAGTCCAGCTCACGTTGTATCTGTCGGTACAAAAGCCAGAAACCTGAAGCCCGGATATGTGACGAACACGGTGCCCGACCGGGCCCGCGCAGGTCGGGCACAGGCTGCCGGGCAAAGACTGCCGACAGGCAGATGGGGGTATGGTGATCGCTGCGCCCACCTCAGCCCACCCAGTGAGCAAGCGGTGGCCGGACGAGCTCGCACGTCCGCGACGAGGTGTGCGTGCTCGAGTGTCAGCCTGTCGTCAGGCCTGCGCCAGAGCCCTGACTTTTCTGCTGGCATCCGCCTTGCTTTGCCGATGGGGAAGGTGAACCGACATGGCTGATGGCATCTACGTGGGCATGTCCGCCGCCACCGCCCGCATGGCGCAACTCGATGCCATCGCCGACAATCTGGCGAACATCGAGTCGCCAGGCTTTAAGGGCGTGCGCGCGGCCTTTGCTTCGTTCTTGCCGCCCGGGGGGCCGAGCGACAAGGTTCTGTCAGGGGCGGTGGCGACCACCATAGATATGAGCCCCGGTACGAGCGAGACCACGGATGCTCCCACCGACGTCATCCCCGATGGCGACGGCCTTTTGGGGGTGCAAATGGGCGGGGGCAAGCTGGCTTACACGCGCAACGGCCACATCGTGGTCTCTGGCGACGGAGTCTTGCAGATAGCGGGTCAGGCGGTGCTGGACGAGCAGGGCCAGCAGATTGTCGTTCCGCCGCAGAGTGAGGTGAGCATAGACACCAATGCCGACGTGAGGGCGAATGGGCAGGTGGTGGCGAAGCTCGGGCTCTGGAGCAGCCAGGGTGGGGCGATGGACAAGGTGGGACCGGCCTTGCTCGCGCCTTCCGCGGGCACGCAAATGACCCCGGACACCGGGGGCAGCCTGCGGGTGGGCGAGCTGGAGCTGGGCAACGTCAGCGCACTGGAATCGACGGTTGCCATGATTGGCGCCCAACGCAACTACGATCTGGCCATGCAGGCCATCCAAACCTATCGCGAGCTCGACCAGAGCGTGACCCAGGTTGGCACGGTTCGCTGACGAGTTGGACGGAGGACAATAATGCTGCAATCCATGTACACCGCGGCCACCGGGATGCAAGCCCAGCAGACCCGCCTGGACGTCATCGCCAACAACCTGGCCAACGCCAGCACCACCGGTTTCAAGGGCTCGCGCGCCGACTTCGAGGATCTGCTCTCCCAGACCATTCGCTCCGCCACCGAGCCCTTGCCCCAGGGCGGAGGTCGTCCCGAGCCGCTTCAGGTCGGACTCGGCGTGAACACCGCGGCCATCACCCGCTCGTTTCAGCAGGGCGAGCTGACGGCGACGCAGGGGCCGCTGGACGTCGCCATCCAGGGGCAGGGTTTTTTTCGCATTCAGCTGGCCGGCGGCGATTATGGCTACACCCGGGCGGGCAACTTCCAGGTCGACACCACCGGGCGGCTGGTCACCCAGACCGGAGAAGTGGTCGATCCCGGCATCACCGTTCCCCAGGACGCCACCTCGATCACCATCCAGAGCGATGGCACGGTACAAGCTCAGGTGCCCGGCCGCACCACCCCCAGCGTGCTGGGCATCATCAACATCGCCCAGTTCGCCAATCCCAACGGTCTATCCGCCCTGGGCAACAACCTCTTCGGCGCCACTGCCGCCTCGGGGGATGCGGTGGTCACCAAGCCCGGCCAGCAGGGGGCAGGCACCCTGAGTCAGGGCTATCTGGAAGGCGCCAACGTCAACGCGGTCACCGAGATGGTCAATATGATCACCACCCAACGCAACTACGAGATGAATTCCAAGGTGATCGAGTCAGCCGATGAAATGTTGCAACGGCTATCGCAGCTGCGTTGAGGTAGCTCGCTCATGACCACGGCATGGTTGCTGGCTCTCCTCGCGGCTTCCGGGGCGTCGTCGGATGTCAGGGAAGCGCTGCCGGGCGAGGTGAGCGAGTCCTTGCAGCACGCCCTCGCGGTACCCTCGGCGCGCATCGTTCCCGTGCGCTGGACCGGGCCGAAGGGCTGTCCGGTGGTGAGCGTAGAGCCGCCGCGACCTATCGAAGGGTCAGGACGTGTTCCCGTGCGGGTTTTCGGACGCGGCTGCACCGGGTGGGGCTGGGTGGAGCTTCAGGTTTGGGCCAAGACCTCGGTGACCACACGGGCGGTGCGCGCCGGCGAGCCAGTTGCACCCGCCTCCACGCTGGCGGAGCGCGAGATCCGCCCCGGCCGTCCGCCGTTTATCGTTCCCTTTGCCGCGGTCGCGGCGCGCAGCCTGCCCATGGGAGCCGTCGTCGCCAGCATGGACGTGAGCATGAGCAGGGTAGCCCTGGGTGATCCCATCAAGGTGGTCTTGGTCGCCGGAGCGCTCGTGGTGGAGACCACGGGGCGAAGATCACAGTGCTTGCGCAGCCGCGACTGCGCCATCCTGGCCTCGGGTCGGCGCGTCGAGGGCGAGATCGACGACAATGATCGCCTGGTGGTGGAGGTGCCTCGATGATGGGTGCGGCGCCTAGCCGGAGGGCAGGGCAGCTTTGGGCCATGCTGTGGGTGGCGGTCGCGGCCGGCTGCGGCCCCGCCCACCTGGGCGAATACACCCCCAAGCACCGCGACTACAAACCGCCCGCCGAGGGCAAGGGCGACGACGAACCGGCCTCGCCGGGCAGTCTGTGGCGTGAGGGCCGGCCCGCGTCCATGCTGTTCACCGACGCGCGCGCGCTGCACACCAACGACCTGGTGGTGATCAACGTTGAGGAGGTGGCCAACGCCAGCCGCTCGGCTGACACCAACCTGGCGCGCTCTTCCTCGAGCTCGGCTGGCATCACCGCCTTTCTGGGCTTGCTCAAGAAGCTCAAGATCAGCTCGAGCGACTCCGGCCTCAACATCGGCGGTAACTCCACCAGCACCTTCACCGGGCAGGGCTCGAGTGATCGCAGTGAATCGCTGACCGCCACCGTGCCCGCAGTGGTCATCAAGGTACTGGCCAACGGCAATCTTTTCGTCGAGGGGCACCGGGCCATTCTGGTCAATGCGGAAGAGCACCACTTCTACATCTCGGGCGTCGTCCGCCCCATCGACATAGACCAGCAGAACAGCGTGAAGAGCTCGATGGTCGCTGACGCTCAGATCGAATTCACCGGCCACGGCGATCTTACCGACAACCAGCGCCAGGGGTGGCTCTCGCGCTATCTGGGGTGGATATGGCCCTTCTAATCATGCGTAGGTCAATGCGCTCGGTCGTTCTTGCGCTCATGCTCTGCGTGGCGTCGGCGGCCTCCGCGGCACCGGTGCGGGTGAAGGAGTTGGTCGACGTGCAGGGCGTGCGCGACAACGCGCTCTACGGCTATGGCTTGGTGGTTGGCCTGCCCGGTACCGGCGACACGCAAATAGTGCTCTTCACCTCGCAATCCATCTCCGGCATGCTGGGCCGCCTTGGGATTCGCATCGATCCCAAGGACGTGCTGGTGCGCAATACGGCCGCGGTCATGGTGACGGCGTGGCTGCCCGGTTACGCTCGCCCCGGCACGCATATCGACGTTAGCGTGGGATCGATGGGGGACGCGCGCTCACTGGCGGGTGGGGTTTTACTGGTGACGCCACTGACCGGCCCCGATGGGCAGGTCTACGCCATTGCCCAGGGCCCCGTCCAGGCGGGTGGGTTCGACGCGGTTTCGTCGGGGACCCGGGTCCAGAAGAACCAGCCGACCTCGGGGAGCGTCCCCAATGGAGCGATCATAGAGCGGGCCGTGGTGGCCGACTTGGAAAAGGGGCCACTTGTGCTCGGTCTGCGTCGCCCCGATTTCACCACCGCGCTGCGCATCGCCACCGTGGTGAACAAGTCGCTGGGCGGGGACTCGGCGCGAGCCCTGGATCCGGCCGCCATCGAGGTCCAGCCGCCGGCGACATGGAAGGGCAAACTGGTCACCCTGCTGGCCCAGATCGAGACTTTGGAGGTGGATCCAGACCAACGGGCGCGCATAGTGGTCAGCGAGCGTACGGGAACCATCGTGGCGGGCGAGGGGGTGCGCATTCGTCCGGTGGCCGTGGCGCACGGGGGGCTCTCGATTCAGGTCACCCAGACCCCCTTCGTTTCCCAGCCCAACGCCATGGCCAAAGTCGGCAAGACCGTGACGGCGCGCACCGCCACCGTGACCGCGCAAGAGGCGACGGGCAGAGCGGTGGCCCTGCCCGCGACCACGACGGTGGAAGACCTGGTCAAGGCCCTCAACATGATCGGGGTGGGGCCGCGTGACCTGGTAGCCGTGTTGCAGGCCATGAAGGCGGCCGGGGCCATCGATGCCGACCTGGAGGTGATGTGATGCAGCCGATCCGCGATCCAGCCCAAGGCGCCCAAACCCTGGAGTCGATCCTGCTCACCCAGCTCATTCAGGAAAGCGGGGCTTTCAAGGGGACGAGCCAGGCCGGGGGCAAGCTATACGGCGAGATGTTCTGCGAAGCTCTCGCCAATGCCGTGGCCCAGAACGGTGGCGTTGGTATCGCCAAGCTGGTCGAGGGGTGCTTCAGCAAGAGCGGAGAGGTCACGGCGGAGGGGCCTGAGTCCGACGACGTGGCGGGGCAGCTGCTCCTGCAACGCGGCGCAAGGAGTTGGAGCACCGGCACGAGCAGCGCCACGAGCAGTGCCACGAGCGACGCCCCAAGCGACGCTACGGAATCCGGCAGTCCCGTTACGCCCGAGGTGTCGAGCGGATACGGCAAGCGCAAGGACCCTATCGATGGCTCGTCACGCTTCCACACTGGAGTCGACGTCGCGGCCCCGGAAGGAAGCCCGGTTCTCGCTGCCGCGGCTGGCGTGGTGCGACGAGCGGGTCGGCGGGGCGGCTACGGCAATGCGGTGGAGGTCGATCACGGTGGTGGGCTCAGCACCCTCTATGGCCACGCCAGCAAGCTGGCGGTAAAGGAGGGCGAGCACATCGTGGCCGGCCAAGCCATTGCTGCTGTGGGACACACCGGCCGGGCCACCGGATCGCATTTGCATTTCGAGGTGCGCCAAGACGGCAAACCGACCGATCCACAATCTGCCCTTAACGGTTGGGGAGAGCGTGCCGACATACTGGTTGGCAGGAAGCCCTAACTGCATCGTTGGAGGAGGGCAGCCATGATAGTGCAAAATTCGCAGTCGACCAGCAGTGCCAGTTCGGCGCCGTCAGCGCAAAACCCGAGCAGCCCGAGTAGCCCCGCGCGTGCCCAGACCGACACGGTCAGTCTCGACGCCGGGCAGCAGGTGCAGGCCGTCGTGCAAGCGGTGCAGGCTAGTATCGGCACCGACCGGGCGGCGCGCATCCAGCAGCTAGAAGCCGCTATCCGGGAGGGCGGCTATCAGCCCGATGCCGGACAGCTAGCGGAAAAGATAGTGCAAGCCGCCGAAGTCGACGCCCGTCTGAGCGTCGTCTTCGGAGGAGGATGACCCATGTCCCCAAGGTCGACGCCCGTCTGAGCGCCGCCTTCGGAGGAGGATGACCCATGTCCCCACTCGAGCAAGCCAAGGAGGCGGCCAAGCGCGTGCAAGATGCCATTCAGGCCGAGCTCAGCCAAGCGCGCACCCAACGCATCTTGATCCGCAAGCTCGACGTCCAGGGCTTGTTCGAGCGCGCGCGTGGTCGAGGCGAGTTCAACCTGAGGCTGGCGCAGTTGCAGGAGGCCCTGAGTGACGGCCTCAGGGCGAGCGCGGCATGGCTGGGCCTGGAGCGGGTGAATGTGGACGCGCTCCATGCCGTCGGGGGAGACGCGGCCCTGGCCCTGGCCCTGGCCCTGTCCGAGCTGCGCGCCTCGGCCCAGGCGCTGCAGGAAATCGACGCTATGAACCAGACGCTCACCCGGCGAGCGCTGTCCTGCGTGCGCGGCTTTCTGGGGGCGGTTGCGCCGCGCGCGTCGGGCTACGACCGCTACGGTGGCCTGAGCAAGGACGGGGCCGGCGCGCTCACCCGGAGGGTGGCCTAGCGCCATGGACCTCACCGCTATAATGCAGAACGCGGCGACCAGTATGAACGTGTATCGCGCTCAGATCGCCACCGCCAGCAACAACATCGCCAATGCCGATACCCCAGGCTACGCACGCGAGGAAGCGGTCCCAACGGAAGCCGAGCCGGTCAGTGAGGCGGGCAGCAACAGCTACATCGGGTCGGGGGTGACCCTCCAGGCGGTAATCGAGGAGCGGGACCCGAACGTCGAAGCTCAGCTTCCCGCGGCTTTCAGCAACAGCTCCTCCTCGTCGGCCGAGTCCAACGCCCTCTCCAACGTCACGGCCCTTGATCCTCAGGCCACGGGAGGTGTTGCCAACGCGCTGGGAGCCTTCTATGCCGCATTGACGAATTTGAGTCAGAACCCGGGTGACTCGGAGCTCAGGCAGGCGGCCGTCGATAGTGCCCAGAGCCTTGCCACCGCCTTCAATACCACGGCCAACTCGATCTCCAGCGCGCAGAGCGGCATCGACCAAGATGTCACCTCGCTGGTGAGCCAGGTCAACGGGCTCATGAGCGACGTGGCCAACCTGAACGGTGGCATCGCCCTCTCCATCGACTCCGGCCGAACCCCCAACGACCTCATCGACCAGCGTCAGAACGACCTCGACCAACTGGCCCAGCTGATCGGGGCGCAGCCGGTGACCTCCGATCATGGCACCGTCAACGTGGTCTTGCCGAATGGGACGTGTCTGGTGAGCGGCACCGTCGCCTCGCAACTGACTACCCAAGCCGACCCGGCCAACGGCGGCCACGTGGACGCGGTCTTTCAGCCGCCCGATGGCAGCTCCCCCACCGCGCTCGATCAGAGCGACGTCGGCGGCCAGATCGGAGGCCTGCTGAGTGCGCGTGATAATGCTCTCGGTACCGCCCTGTCCAGCCTCAACAATCTCGCTCTCAATCTGACCTCTGTCATCAACCAGCAGAGCGAGAAGGGCTACGCTCTCGACGGCACCAACGGGCACAACCTCTTTGCCACCCTCACCACTTCGACCAACGCGGCTGCGAATATGGCGGTGGACTCTTCGGTGTCGGCCAACCCCTCGCTGCTCGCGGCAGCCGGGTCGGTCTCGGTCAGCTCGACGGGGGTTGCCACGGCGGCCAGCGGCGATGCCACCAATCTGCAGGCCATGATCGCCACCCAGAGCACCACCCTGCCCGCGAGCAACCTCGACGCCACCCAAACCTTTGCCAATCTGACCTCGGCCTTTGGTCTCGCCACCAGCACCGCGAGCGACAATGCCACCTTCGACCAGAACATTCTGACCAGTCTGACTAATGCCCGGGCCTCGACCTCGGGGGTCTCGACCGATGACGAGCAGGTCAATATCATGCAGGCCGAGAATGCCTACGATGCGCTGACCAAGGTGATAACGACCAGCCAAACCATGTTGCAAGACCTGATGAATATCATCGGCCCGGCGGCCGGCTAGGACGAGCCATGCGTGTCACCGAACAGATGATCTTCAACAACAGCGTTGCCCAGGCGCAGCAATCGATGCAGAACCTCTCGCAAGCGCAAAACCAGCTGTCGAGCGGCTACCGAGTGGTGCAGCCCGGCGACGATCCCGCCGCCTCGGCGCAAGCGATCGAGGACAACGTGGCCGAGGCCCAGTACACCGCTATCGGCAATGGCGCCCAGCAGGCCGCCGACGAGCTGAGTGTCGCCGGAAGTGCTCTGCAGAGCGTGAGCACCGCCGCCAGCCAGGCGCTCCAGCTCGCCACCCAGTACAGCAACAGCACCTACACCGCGAGTCAGCGCTCAGCCGCCGCCACTCAGGTGACCCAGATCATGCAGCAGGTGGTCACCCTCATGAACACCACCTACGACGGTCGCTACGTCTTCGGCGGCTTCAAGGATAGCTCGCCCCCCTTTGCCGCCGACGGCTCCTACTCGGGTGACGACAAGATCAGGCAAGTGGAGATTGCCCCGGGCCTCTATCAGGCGTCTTCAGTCGATGCCAACGTGATAGTGAAAGGGAGCAATGGCGGCGTGGACCTTATGACGACGCTCGCCAATTTGGCCACGGCGCTGACGAGCAACGACGTAACAGGAATCGGCAACGCCATCGGCAGCCTCAACACCTGCGTACAACAGATCGCGACCGGCACCGCCCAGGTCGGTGTGGATCAAGATGCCTTCCAGTCAGCCGTGACCGCATCCCAATCGGCCACCGAAAACGAGACCGAGCAGATCGGGAATCTCATGGACGCCGATGTCATGACTGCCTCTTCCAAGGTCGCCTCAGCCCAATACGCCCTCGATGCCACGCTGACCGCGACGGCGCAGACCTTGAACATGACCATGTCGCTGACCAACCAGCTCTGACCAGGAGCTTATCGACGGCGCTGTTCGTGCCGTAGCACTGATCGAAGGATGGGGTAGGCGCCCCGCCAAGACGAACAGCAAAAAGGAGTTGGGTCATGCTTTCAATTCAAACAAACGTCAGTGCCCTCAATGCGGAGTACAACCTCAACCAGACGAGCAATTCGCTGCAGTCGACCATGCAGCAATTGTCCTCAGGCTATCGCATCAATTCGGCCGCCGACGACGCCGCCGGGTTGGCCATCAGCGAACAGATGACGGCCCAAATCGGCGGTCTCAATCAGGCTTCGCAGAACGCCCAGGACGGTATCTCGATGATCCAGACCGCGGACGGCGGCTTGTCCCAAATTCAATCGATGATGCAGCGCATGAGTGACCTGGCCGTACAGGCAGCGTCGGGCAACAACAGTCTGACCGATGAGGCGAACATCAATATAGAGCTCCAGCAGCTCCAGCAGGAGGTCGACAGCATCGCCAATACCACGACGTTCAACGGTACATCGCTGCTCAACGGTGCGTTGAGCGGGCAGCAGAGCGCCACTTCCTACCTCAACGGTGCCGCGGAGTTGACCGCGGGCGATACGGTCGGCGGCGGGTCAGTGGTGGGGGTCGATGTTAGCGGGGCCCAAGCTGGCACGGGGTACGAGCTCAGCTCGAGCACGACCGGCACCGTCACGCTCACCCAGATCGACTCCACCGGCACGACTACTGGCCAGAGCGAGACTGTCGACGTGCCCACCACCGTGGCGGCGGGCGGCAGCGCGACCCTCAACTTCGCTCAGTTTGGAATTTCGTTGAGTGTGGCGGCCTCGGGGGGAGGGGGCGGCATCTCGGCGACGCAGCTCGAGACCGCCTTCTCCACAGGCGCCAACTTGACGGTCGACGTCGGAACCTCAGGCGGGGCCGCAACCTTTCAGACCGGGGCGAATCAGGGCCAG
This sequence comes from uncultured delta proteobacterium, assembly GCA_963849735.1. Lineage (GTDB taxonomy): Bacteria > Myxococcota_A > Polyangia > Fen-1088 > Fen-1088 > Fen-1118. The sequence continues at coordinate 6,737 of CAWKJE010000020.1, read as the reverse complement.
ACGACGAACGTGGCCTTTGTCAATGCCACTCTAGACGCAAGCACCACGCAGACGCAAATGAAGGCTCTCTACACCGATCTGGCTGCCTTCAACACGGCGGCGAACGGAACGGACTTGACCAAGGCGACGACGGCCGCCGGGAACCTCATTACCTCGCTCGGCAACGCCCTCAACTACATCTCGGGCACTCGGGCAACCATCGGCGCCGCCCAGGACCGCTTGCAGGACGCTATCTCCAACCTGGGCACGGAGTCCGACAATTTGTCCTCGGCTAACAGCGGCATCGTGGACGTGGACGTGGCCAGCTCGTCCGCCCACCTCTCGCAGGAGCAAGTGCTCGAGCAGGCCGGCGTGTCGGTGCTGGCCCAGGCGAATCAAATGCCTCAGCTTGCGCTCAAGCTGCTGGGCGCCTAGCTGAAGGGGAAGGTCAGGGCGCCACCTTATTCGAGGAAGTGAGCGCGGACCGCTCCGGAGGACGGCCTTCGGAGCGGTCGTAGCGCGGCCAGACCAGGAGTAGAATTTTTGCGGAGGCAAGACTGATGATCGGGATTTCGGCATACCGACAGACCAGCGTTTCCACCGGCTCGGCGCCCCAGATCATGGTCGCGCTCTTTCAGGCGGCCGTGGCCAACATGCGGGCCGCGAGCGCTGCCTTCGAAAGGGGAGAGCAGAAGGCGGGCACCGTCCTGGCAGGCAAGGCGGCCTCCATCGTGCTGGGCCTCCACGGAACCTTGAAGGACGAGGTAGCGCCAGAGCTGTGCGCGCGTCTCAAGGAGCTATACACTTTCGTGGCGTGGCGGCTGGGGGTAGCCGGGTGTAAGTTATCCGCTCAGCATGTGCGCGAGGCGGAGCGGGTGTTCGTCCCCATCGCAAGCGCATTCGAGAAAGCCGTGCAGCTCTCCGGCGGGACGGCGAGCTCTCCTGACCAGGGTTGAGCGTGGATGCGACACCATCCCAGCGCTTTTGCGCGCACCTGCGCCGCATTGTGGCTTTACTGGAGGGTGGCGATCGTCGGGGTGCGGCAGCAGAGGCCGACGTGCTGCGGGCGCTTATTCCCGAGCTGCCGAGGGACATGGCCATGGCCGAGGCGGCCGAGGCGCGGCAGCTCCTGTCCCGTTATGGCTCGCTTTGCCAGGAGCTCATGCAAGGCACTCTGGTGGCCATGCGACGGGTGGGCGCGGCGCGCCAAGCGGCGAGCTATCGGCGTCGCTCCGCCGGTCCTTAAGGCGACGAGCAAGCGAGTCGATAGCGGATCGGGAGGAACCCCATGTCAGTTTCTAGCTCGTCCCTATCGTTTCAGAACAGCACCGCCCAGGAGCTCGCCAGTGCAGCACAGGCGCTGCTGCAGCAGAATGGGGTTGGCTCGTCCCTCAACACCAGCTCCATTGTGTCCGAGCTGATACAGGCGGACTCCGCTCCCCTCACCAACATGGAGCAGGAACAGAGCGATGACCAGACGCAGCTTTCGACTTTGGGGACCTTGGTGTCACAGCTGCAAGCCCTGCAATCGGCGGCGACCACCCTCTCGACCGGCGGGGTGGTGGACATTCAGCCCAGCTCCACCTACAGCGACTTCACCACCAGCGGATCGGCGACGACCGAGGGCAATTACACTATTCAGGTGAATCAGCTCGCGACTACCGCGCAGATGCGCTCGCAAGCCTTTGCGTCGGCCGATGACTCATCGCTCATACCTGCGGGCACGCTCCAGTTCGCCATCGATGGCAAGGCAACGGCGAGCATAAACACCGCGGGGATGAGCCTCAATGACGTCGCCCAAGCCATCAACAACAACATGGGGGGACTCACGGCGTCGGTCATTGCCACGGCGAACGGTAACTATCTTGACGTGGCCAAGAGCAGCACCGGTTACTCTAGCACACCGGGCGCCGCCCTCACGGTCGTGAGCGATCCCGGGCTCGGCCTTATAACCCCGGCCACCATGCAATCGCAGAGCTATGCCTCGGCTGACGACGCATCGTTGGTGCCGTCGGGAACCCTGCAGTTCGACATCGACGGCCAAGCCACCGCCAGCATCGACACCTCGGGGAAGAGCCTGGCCCAGATAGCCCAGGCCATCAACAGCAATATCTCCTCCGGCTTGTCGGCATCGGTCATCTCGACCAGCAACGGCTACGCCTTGAGCGTGACGTCGCCTGATGCCGCCAATCTGTCGGTGGCGAGCGATCCCGGACTTGATCTGACCCTTCAGCCAAGTGTCCAGAACGCCGAGCTGACCGTGGATGGTCTGCCGGTATCGTCGCCCAGCAACGCGATCCAGAATGTCATTCCCGGTCTTACCCTGCAGCTAACCGGGGCCTCGGGCACGACCAACAACGTCAGCCTCGCGGCTAACTCGAGCGGGAGCGAGGCTGCGCTGCAAAACTTCGTGACGGCCTACAACACGGTGATCCAGACCCTGAACAGTCAGATCGACGTCAGCTCGTCGCAAGCGGACCCGGGATCTCTGATCGACTTTGGCACGGCAACCGACATCGAAAACCAGATGCAAGCGATGCTGTCGCAGGTCGTGGTCTCGGGCGGCAGCGTGCAAACCCTGTCCGACCTCGGGTTGGAAATCCAGAAGGATGGCACCCTGGATTTGAACTCGACCACCTTGGCCAGCGCCGTCCAAGCCGATCCGAATGCCGTCAACGCCATCTTCTCCACCGCGACCAGCGGCATTGCCGCGACGGTTACCAATTTTGTGAAGGAGGAGACTGCTACGAAGTCCGGGGCGCTCACGGTGGCGCAGAGCTCGCTCAATTCGAATATCACCAACCTGACGAGTCAGGAGTCCAGCTTTCAGACTTATCTCGACCAGGAGCAAGAGCAGCTGACCGACGAATACACCAACATGGAAACGACCGTCAATAGTTATGACGCGGCCAAAAGCTATCTCGACGAGGTGAATACCCTGGCCAACGCCTCGTCGTCATCAGCGTAGGCTCAAGAAGCGGGCGGCACCCGCCGATTTCCCGGACAGCGCCGCTATGAGCAGAGAGACCAAGCTTCGCCGGCCACGAGGTCAGGGGCATCGCTTGCGCGGGGATGTCGCGGCGGATCTGTGCCGGCGGGCGGCGGAGGCGATCAGGAGGGAGGACTGGGGCGAGGCGGAGTCTCTGTATGGCCGGGTGGTGGCCATGGGAGTGGCGCATGCTGGCGTCTACAACAACCTGGCCGCGCTGTGTGACCGGCAGGGCAAGAGGGAGGAGAGCTTCGCTTTGCTGCGCAAGGCGGTCGGGTTGGGGCCCGATGACGCGGGGATTAAGAAGAACTTGCTGAGCGCGCTGGCCCGCAAGGCGGCGCCGCTGCTGGCGCAGCGGCGACTGCGGGAGGCGATTCCGCTGTTGCAAGAGATGGTGGTCATCGATCCACAGTCGGCTCCGAGCCAGCGTGACCTGGGCCATTGTTACGCCCAGCTTGGTGAGCTCAAGGCAGCCCTCGAGTGCTTCGCTCGGGCCATCAGTCTGGCTCCCCAGGAGGCCACCTACTACAACGAATTCGGTCTGGCCTGCTACGAGCTGCGGCTACTGGGGGAGGCAAAGGGGGCATTTCAGCAGGTGCTGAGGCTCGAGCCCAAGAAGGTGGCGGCCTACGTGCACTTGGGGTTGCTCGCTAACCTCACGGGGCTGTCCGCCGTGGCGGTGAACATGCTCCGCCGCGCCATCGAGATTGACCCGCAGTGCGGTGAGGCGCACAACAACTTGGCGTTGTTCCTGCGTGACCAGGGCTTGCAGCAGGAATGTCGACGGCATTACCTGCGCGCCATGGAATTGAAGCCGAGCTCGACCGACATCCTATCGAGCTATCTCCTGTCCCTTAACGACGATCCCCTAGCCGATCCGGCCTGGGTGGCGGCAGAGCATAGGAGATTCCAGGCTTTGGCCGGCGGAGAGCTGCGCTGCGTGGTCACCGAGGCCGCCGCGGAGGCGCCCAGGTTGCGGGTGGGCTACCTGTCGCCAGACTTTCGCCAGCATTCTGTGGCGTACTTCATTCTTCCCGTGCTGCGGGCCCACGACCGGGCGGCGGTCGAGGTAACCTGCTACTCGACCAGCCCCGTCGAGGATGGTGTGACACGAGAAATCAGTGCCGCCTGCGAGCACTGGCGGAAGGTCTATCGTATGCCCGACGAAGCTCTCGCGGACCAGATCGTACAGGATAAGATCGACGTGCTGGTGGAGCTGTCAGGGCATACCAAGGACAATCGCTTGCCTATGCTGGCCCGGCGGGTGGCGCCGGTGCAGGTGACGTACCTGGGTTATCCCAACACGACCGGCCTTGCGGAAATGGACTGCCGCATTACCGACGCCATCGCCGATCCGCCGGGGGAATGCGATGCTTGGCATACGGAACGCCTGGTTCGCATCGACGGGGGCTTCCTCGCCTACTCGCCGGCCTACTGGGCGCGCGATTTGCCCGTGGTGGCTTTGCCGGCTCGAGAGGCCGGTTGCGTCACGTTCGGCAGCTTCAACAATCTGGCCAAGATCAACGACAAAATCCTGGACATCTGGGCCTCCATTCTTGCTGCTGTGCCGCAGAGCGTTCTGCTGCTCAAGGCGCGCGGTCTCAGGGATGATCGCATCCAGGAACGGATCCTCAGCCGATTCGCCGCCCAGGGCCTGGACGCGAAAAGTCGGGTTGAGATGCTGGGCCACGAACGATCGGGCCTCGATCACATGCGGCTATACCATCGGGTGGACCTGGCCCTGGACACCTTCCCCTACAACGGTACTACCACCACGCTCGAGGCCTTATGGATGGGCACACCGGTGGTAACGCTGCTCGGCAAGGTCCATGCTGGCCGGGTGGGCGCCAGCATCCTATCGCGGGTCGGCCTGGGTGAGCTGGTGTGTGGCAGCCGCGAGTCATATGTCGACACCGCCATAGGGTTGGCGATGGATCTCCCGAGGCTGGCCAGGGTCCGCGATGGATTGAGGAGTAGGCTGCTCGATTCGCCACTCATGGACGCCCAGCGGCTGGCGCGACATCTGGAGGCGGCCTACGCGCAAGCATTGAGAGCGCGCCGTGGGCATCTTGGCGAGCGAGACGGCGCTGGCATCGCTCAGGTAGTACCGGTGCTCCCCACTGCTCCAGCTGACGATCAGCAGGGTTGCCCGGCGCCCTAACTCAAATTATGTAAGTTGGGAGCCCGACCATCGGTAATCAGTGCTTACATGGTGGTGAGATCGCGGCCTCGAGCACGCTGGAAATCACTCTCTCCTGATCCTGGCGGCTCAAGCTAGGTGACGATGGAAGGCTCAACGCCTGGCGGTTGAGAACCTCCGAGACTTCGCAACGATACGATTGGGACCCGGCGTGGGCCGGGCACAGGTGCATCGGCTGCCAGAGTGGCCTGCCCTGTATGCCCCGACTGCCAAGAAACGCCAGCAGCTCCCGACTCGACCGGCCGAAGCGTTCCGGGGAAACACGAATGGTGTACAACCACCAGTTGCTTCGGGCCCACGGAGCCTGCCGCATTACCGTTAGACCAGGTATATCACGGAACGCCTCCTCGTAGCGCGCTGCTAGCTCACGCTTCTGAGTCACGAATCGGTCTAACAGCTCGAGCTGGGCACAGCCCAGTGCTGCGGCGATACTCGAAAGGCGATAGTTGTAGCCGATTTCCCTGTGGACATACTCAATCGGGTCGTCCTTTGCCTGAGTGGAGAGGTAGCGGCATTTCGTGGCTATTGCCTCGTCGGCCGTGACAACCATCCCACCGCCTCCAGTCGTAATGATCTTGTTGCCGTTGAAGCTGAAACAACCAACACGGCCAAGGGTGCCAACTTGGCGCCCCTTGTATGTTGCACCAAGGCACTCTGTAGCGTCCTCTACTACAGCCAGATCAAATCTCTCGGCCAACCCAAGTAGCGGCTCAATGTCAACGGCGTGGCCGAGAATGTGGACCGGCAGCAGTGCTCGAACCCGCCGGCCCGTTGTGCGATTCCGTAGCCCTTCTCCCGTCCAATGACATTCCTGGGTCAGAAAGTCATGGACTTTCGCTGTGTCCATTTGCCAGTAGTCAGGGTCGGCATCCATGAAGACCGGCCGCGCTCCCACGTAGCGAATTGCATTTACCGGGGCGATGAATGTCAAGGTCGAGACCAGGACTTCGTCCTCGGGCTCGACCCCGACGGCCAGGAGCGCGATGTGCAACGCGGCTGTTCCGGTAACCGTGCTCACTGCGAATGGGACGCCGACCCGCTCGCCCAATTCCCGTTCGAACCGGTCAACGAAGGGCCCCGCCGATGACAACCAACCGGTCTCGAGACATTCCTTGACGTAGAGCCACTCGTTTCCGCCAAGGCAGGGAACGGAAAGCGGAATCCCAGTCCCGTGGGCGACGGGAATCGCGGGCTCATAAGGTGTTGGCATGGGGCGATACTTTCCTCGTGATGTGCAATCCAGGCAAGGTCGATTGAGGCCCACGGCCTAGCTAACCCACGGGCGTGGGCCTTCTTGCACCGGGATGGCGGCCTTAGGATACACCTGTTTCCTCCACCTGGAGCAATCACCAAGCAACCGCCGCGCGCTGGACGGAGAGCGCCCTTGCCATGGCGTGACGTGCGGTTTACAGGGCCAGTGGTCCCCTGGCATCTGATGCCTTGAGCAGTAGGGCAGTGCCCTACCTGCCAGCTTGGCGGAGACAGAGAGCCTGTGGCGAGCGCCGGTCTCCGGGATTCGAGGGTGACCTTGCACTCAGGTGAGGAGGTGCCGGGTCCCGAGGCCCAGCC
>CAWKJE010000019.1:0-9967 GCA_963849735.1 uncultured delta proteobacterium | reverse complement strand
TGACAACATGATAACGACAACTTCGGCCGAATCCGAATCCGGAGAGAGCGCTGTCTTGGTGCGGCGGGGTCTTGCGCGTCTCTACAAGCTACGTCTGTGGCTTTGGGGCACCTGGTTGGGGATCATTCCCTTCATGGCGCTCGTGATGGTAATCCGACCACCCGAATGGCTCCTGACACCGGTCGCGATTCTTTGGTTAAGCACCTGGGGCGTGCTGGTCGTGGTGCATGGATTCTACCGCTGTCCGGCATGTCGCAAGTTCTTCAACCTGTCCTGGCACAGCAATCCATTCACTTCGAAGTGTCTCCATTGTGGCATCTCCATCGGCAGACGCAAAGAGGGCGTCTAGGTCGAACGAGGCCGCTGCGCGGCAGTGTGCGCAAAAATCACATCACCAACGAGGCCAACCCGCCAGAGGACGTGTCTCTTCCCGACCGAGAGGGACGGCTCCGGTGCTGGCGACAGGACAAGGAGCTATAGTCGCGGGAGCCCCCATCCATACTATTTGCCCATTTCTGGTGACCCTCCTACGATGGCCGGCAGCAACACCCGGGAGAATACATGTCCGATCTGAGCATCACTGCCATCATCGATACCTTCGTCAACAAAATCACCGCCGCCGTGGAATCGGCAGCAGCCCAGCGTCTCCAAGCGGCCATCGCAGGTGCCTTCGGGACGTCCCAAAAGCGTGGTCCTGGTAGGCCGGCCAAGCAGGCTGTGGTACCTGTGACACCCCTGGCGGCACCAAAGGCGGCAGCAAGGATGGTGACGCCGAAGGTCATTCGGGCGCGGAAGCTCCAAGGCCAATACCTGGGGGCGCTACGAGCGCTGGCTGCCGCGGACAAGGCGAAGGTCAAGGCGGTCGCCAAGGAGAAGGGCGTGGCTGCGGCGGTTAAGATGGCGAAGGGGTTGAAGAAGGCTTAGGCCCGCGCTAGCCGACGTCGCAGGCGGCCACATCATGCCCAACGGCCGGGATGCAGATCACGGTGATGTCGAACGAGAGGCCAGGGAGCAAACAAAGGCAGTCTTGGTCGGGCGCCACTCGGGGGAGCGCCAGCGCGGCTTGTTTTGCTACCGGCGCTTGTAATACATGAATCCCCGTCGAGTAGCTCCACCGCATCATCCGCAACGGGCTTTCGGTATAGCCAGCTCCCGTCTACACTCTCGACAGAGTTCCGCGTCCGGCGTCACAGCTTCCAGCGTTATAATCACCCAAGAACGAGGAAATAGTTGGGCGACGCAACGTTGATCCAGACGGGAGGAAAACCCATGAGTGTCCTGGATGCTAGAGCGCTTCTCGACCACGGCCAACGTATGGCGGGCCGGTCTAACGGTTGCACTGGGCGGCGGATGGGTTCTTGTCGCGGGCATTTGCGTTCGTGTCTTCTAGCAACCTTGATTTTGAGCTCTTGTGCAGCCCGGCTGACCGCAGGTTCTCGGCCTGATAGCGCCAGAGGCTCGGCGCTCGCGCTCGACGGCGTGGACTCCTACATGTTCGCATCGGTGGCGGCCCCTGACCCGTTCACGACCGAGGCTACCCTGGCGGCATGGGTGTACCTCGACGAACTGCCGGACAAGGCCGGACACGTCTTTCACGTGTGCGGCAAGTCAGGGTTTGGCCGCGATCTGGACCTCCAAATCGAGAAGGACGGCCGCTTGCACTTCTACGTCGGGAGCGCGATGACCAACATGGGGACTTACGACAAGGTTGCCTCGTGGACGGTCTTCGAGCCGCATCGTTGGTACCGTGTCGCGGCCACCTACCGACGTGACGACGCAATCGCGCTCTACATCGACGGCAAGCCGGACAATAGGCGTGGCATTTCAGGGATCGACCGGCTCCCCAACGTGGGGCCGTTGTCGGTCGGAGAGAATTTCGCGTTTCCCGGGCGAAAGTTTCACGGCCTAATCGACGAAGTCAGCTTCTGGAGTCGGGCACTCAGCGCTGACGAGATTGCGGCGCTGCGGGAAGCTCCCGACGGCCCGCAACCGAGCTTGGTCGCGTCCTACCCATTCGACGGTAACGCGCGAGACCGGTCGGGGAGTGGGCTAGATGGGCAGTTGGTCGGGAACGCCCGCCTGGTAATGCCCAAAGCACCGCGGCTTGAGACAGCCGGGCCAGCGCCTCATGGGCCGGCAGAGCCTACTGGAACGCGGCACAATATGACTCTCGACATTCTACCTAGTGACCGTCTGTGAAGTGCCCGCTTGCCGGTAAATAGCGGCTCGGCCGTTGGACATCGAATGGCAGGAGCAATGGCCGCTGGGCACATCGCCGCAACGGTTTGCCCGTCGTATCGCTCCTGCGAATAGCTACTCGGGTGCTAATCGTTGGACGATCCCAGTTGCGGGCGTTGTAGACTGCGCGCATGCAAGCCAAAGCACGGGCTCTCAAACGCTTCAACCAAGAAGGTGGTAACTGCGCCCAAGCGGTGTTGACGGCGTTCGGACCCGAGCTCGGGCTGGACGAGATGGCGTGCCTGCGCGTGGCCGCCTGCTTCGGCTCAGGCATCGGTCGGCTCGGCTTTACCTGCGGTGCGGTAACGGGCGCGTGCATGGTACTTGGCCTACGCCACGGCAATCTGATGGCGCAAGGCCCTGCCGGGCGCGACCAAGTCTATGGCCACGTGCAGGAATTCGCGCGAAGGTTCCGTGAGCGTTTTGGCAGCCTGGACTGCGCCACCCTCACCGGGTGTGACATGACTATGGAAGAGGGGCGCCAGAGCTTCGCCGAGCGTGGCTTGCACGCGGGGCTGTGCTCAAGCTTGGTCGGTGGCGCGGTCGAGTTGCTCGACACTATGGTTACACCCTAGGCGCTGAAGCGGTTGCGCAGCTTCCTGGCCACCGGTGGTCGCGAAGCTCAAGTGTAGCGTGCGCGACTGACAATCGCCCCGATTCACGCCATGGCGGCTTTTCGGGGCGAACGGTGTATGATCGCCCGCATCTCTCTTCCTGGAGGACCACGACATGGCAAAGGTTGCGGCGTACCACACTGATTCCCCAGAGTACCCACCCACGCACAGGACCGTGTACCACGACCACGACGACTGCCCTGACGGCAAGCAGATCAAGACGTGGCATCGTAAGGCTGGGAAGGGCTGGCCAGAGCGCCGACGATGCGATGAGTGTATCCGTCTGGGGTGAGTCGGCGACGAAACACGAGCTCCCAGTTTGAGCCACTTGCCTCGCTACCGTGGGGACGTGCCAGAATCCGACGAGGTCGCGCGGAGACTGCTGCGAGTCGGGCAGCCGGCAGGGATTGTCCGGACACCGTCTGGACAATCGTCGCAGACGCGTCGCCCCCCCCAAAAAAAAGTCCAGATGCTGTCTGGGCTGTGTCGCGGAAAGTGAGGAAGAAGGCCTTCATCTGGAAAAGGTTTGCGCGGCCGAAGCCACGGCGAAAGCGAGCCCGGATGTCGCGTGAGAGGTTCTGGACGAGTTGTTCGCCGTACCCCGCGCGGGTAGCACCCCGCTGCTCTTCCTCGACGATGCTCCGCCGATAGCCTAGTAGGCAGCGCTGACCACATCAGCGAGCACGGCGTTGTAGCCGGTCCCTGCTGGCGGGACGATGGTGCCCTTCTTCTCCCTCATCGGCTGCCAGAGGTGCCCCTCGGTGCCGCGCCGGGCAAGCATTGTCCGCTGCGGCGTCTGGAAGCCCGCGCCCCGTTCGCTCCCGACCAAATTCCACATTCCACGCTTTTCGATCCCCCACTAAATCCCCCACTTGCGTGTGGCGGAGCGTGGCGCTTCCTGACCCTACCTGACGGTAAGTGCCCGCCAACACACAAGTTTCCCTCGGGGATTTTATGCTGCGATGTTTTCAGGTTCTGGTGGCTTTACGGCTGTGGGAGTTCGAGTCTCCCCGACCGCACTCGAAAGGCCCTGTTTTCACAGGGCTTTTTGCTCGTCTGGGGCGAGAAGCGAAGCGGCAAAATTAGCCAGATTCGCCGCTGGTACCAATTTGGTACCAATTTCAGGTACCAGTCAAAGCACCAGATCACCCATCTGGTATCAGTTGGGCGCGAGCGCAGCCGCTGCGCGTTGGTGTTCATTCTGCACGGCCAGGTTCTCGTCGGCGTAGTGCTTGAAGGTCGTGGTCACCGATTCGTGACCTAGGGCCTGCGACACCGCCAGCGGGGTAGAGGCCGCCACGAGCGCAAGGTCGCTGTGTGTGCCACGCAACCCATGTGGTGGCACCTCGGGTACCCCAGCTGCCTTGCAGATGCGCCCGACCTGGCGGCGAAGCCAGGAGCGGTTGTGACCCACCAGCAGGTCGCTGGGTTGCTTGTCCTTGGCCAGGCTTTGCAGATGGGGCCTGAACCAAGCAGGCACCTCCAGGCTACGGATTCCTGCCCGACTCTTCGCGCGAGTCACACGCAGGATGGTCCCCTGGTCGTCGAGGTCACGCACCTGGCGCTCGGTCACCTCCGATGCTCTGAGCCCGAACACCAGTGGTATTGCTGCCGCCACCGCCTCCGCCCGCTGCTCTGGGTGTTCGGCCATCTCCAGGCACTTGGCCAGGTACTTCCTGGCTTCGTCCCGCGAGAGCTTTGCCTTACCGTAGTGCCTACGGCCTTCACCCTTCACCTCGGCCAGCGGGTGAACCTGAATCATCCCTCTGGTCTTGGCGAACTGGAGAAAGGTCTTCGCCTCGGCCAGCGTGTTCATTCTTGAGTCCACCGCGCCGCTGAGGCTGGCGTAGAGTTCCTTGGCCTTGCTCGGAGTGATGGTGGCGATGGGCTCGACGACGGCCTTCTCGAACAGCCGAGTAAGGCGATAGACCGTGGTCTCGATGGATTGCTCCTTGAGTCCTCGGTCCTTCCTCATGTGGTCGGCGTAGGACTTGATGGCTTCCTCGATGGTGATGCCGTGCCGTTGCGCGATCTCTCGTCGGAGGCGTCTGACCTCGGCCTTGGCATCGGATTCCGTTACGAAGCTGAAGACCTTGGCAGGCTTCCCTCCTTCTCGCACGCGGATACGAAATCGTCTCCCGTGCGGGTACGGTCCGTCAATCTTGGGCATGTCCTTTTTCCTTTCGGTTTTGGACACGCCACCCGAAACATCATCGACTATGCGGTTGTCAGGGAGCGTCGGAGCACCCTGAGCGTGCTCTGACCGCTCGTACGATTCAAGCGTCTTGATCAGCTTAGAGAGCGAGCCCGGTCCCCTTGTCGCCGCAGCAGCTACGGTAGCGAGCGCGGTGGCGAGGTCATTCGGTGGTGCCGGCGGCACCCCTAGCGGCGCGGCTGAGGCCATGGCTACGGTTCGTTGGGTGACCGCGGCGGTGGCCAGGGTGGTCTTCGTGGTCGCGTCAGGTGGGCCAGTGGTCCCCTCGCCCGTCTCGGTGCCGGAGGCCTTCGACACATTACCTGAAACTCCCTTTGTGCTCGCGCTGCTCGGGGTGGCCGAGACGGTGATGGCGCTGGCGGTCGTGCCCGTCGGCACCCTGATCCCCACGTTCTTGACGATGGTGGCCGAGACCGTGGCGCCAGGTGCCGTAGCTAACTCGAGCTGGTCAGAGCACTCGTTGGACGGAGCGGGTGCCAGCGGCGCAGGCACCGCATCCAAGCCGCCCTGCGCTGCCGGTTGCGCGGGCGCAGATAGTTCGCTGCTGAGCGAAGCTCGCCTACGTGCCCAGGCCGCCATGGCCCACCCGATGGGGCAACCCGGGGCGCGCGCTCAGCCTCACGACCGAGGTGGCCGTGGTCCCACGCGCTGGCAAGCGACCGGAGTTGGTAGTTAGGCTATGGGTCAATTTCATTTTCTTCCGCGATCCGAGAGCCGGTCGGGGCTAGCGAGCAACCAGCGCTACGGGCCGGGTGCTGATCTGCGTTGCGGTGGTCTTCACGATCCGATCACAGGCTTTGGATTGCTGGCGGCCTGGAGCGCAGCCACAGGGTCATGACCGCGCCCCAAGCCGGCCAATCTGCCTACTCCTTAGGCTCCTCGCCGTGCCACACGGGATCATGGCCGGCGCCCATCTCACCTACCCCGCTGCTGTTCCAGCCATTGAGATCGGCGTCTGCCAAAAAGCCCTCCTCCCTCAACTTCCAAGCGAGTCGCAGAATCTCGCCAAGGTTGCCCAAGAACTCCCTTGCAATGTTTGCGACTAGCCTAGTGCTAAAGAGACTTAGGGGCAGCTTCCCCGGACTTGTACCGCACATCCACGACATCGCGAGCTTGCCAGCGCTAAACAGCATCAGTGGCTCGTGGTCCAAGTGGTCCGCATTAGGGAGGAAATAGTCACCATTTTCGTCACTGGGTCCGGCAACCCCTGCGCAGCCGTGTCCCAAAATGATTTGGACAACCATCCCTCCGACAGCCTCAAGTTCTCGCGGCATGGTAGTGGCTTCTGCTAGTCCAGCCCAAATGCATCTGTATTGGCCCTCGAGGTCCCACATTTCACGTGTTCTTGGAAATTCTGCTTCGTGCATCAAATTCTCCTTGTTTCTGTTAATTGCTGGTCAATCCGCGCTCGGGGTGATTTGTCCCATTTCCAGTCGCTGTCACGCACTTGCTCCCTTGGCTGGTCCCTGCGCGGGCGCTGCTTCGGGCGCATTGGCGACCTGGAACACCCTTCCGTCTTTGCCCGCTCTCAGGGCGCGCCGGTCGATGGTGTAGCAGCCGTCGCTGTCTGTACGCGCCGCATGGCAGTATTCGTGCAAGCGCGCGCCGTACATTCCGTGCCCAGCTTGCACTCCGGTGTCGCGCACAAAGTCCGCGACCGACGGCGGGGGCACTTGGCCCGTCGCGACCTCATGCGCGTCGAGGTAGGCCATAATGAGCGCGGCCTTGGTGCGGTACGTAGCTCTGCGATAGCGGTACGATGGGTTGGTGGAGGTGTTCTTGGCGGCTGTCTTATTGGCACGGCGGCTGGGCTTCGCGCGCTTGGCCAGCTTGCCGTTGCTAGTCGTCGCCGTGGCGTTGTTACGGGTCTTACTATTACGGGTCTTCTTGTTCCGCTTCATTGGATGGTTTTCCCCTGCTTGAACGGCCGACGCAGCGTCGTCGGCACTTGATCACGACATGGTCCTCGGAAGTCATTTCCCGCGCACCGCTGCGCTTGGAAATGCCAAAGGCAATTACGAATCTGCAACTGAGCCTCCCTGTTCATCGTATCCGACCCACCCGTCTGAACTGACGCCAGTGCTTTTGCCGTGCCTCCTCTCCTCCGCCTCCCGCAACCGGTGCATGACTGCTGCCTGGGGCGCAGCCACAGGGTCATGACCGCGCCCCAAGTCAACCGATCCGTTCACTCCGAGGCCTCCGCATCACTCCCTGTTGAAAGGGCGCTACGCCACCTCGCACGACCCGTCAGCTGATCTACCCAAGAGCGCTTTGATTTCATCGCATAGCAACTCGCCCTTCGTGAACAACACCCGTGCCAGACATAGAATGTCACCCATTCGTTCCATAATCGCATCTGCGACTTCATCCTGACATTCAGCGCTGATATCGCCGTATTGGGGACTGCCGCTGTCTTGTGGCCCACCCCAATTTCCGAAGATCAAATGATCAACCACGACTTGCGCAGCTCGAAATCGCGACATCCCCTCGACATCCCCTTCAATATCCGGCAACGCCATGCACTCCAAAGGCCACCCCCTGATGAGCAGGCTCACTCTCTTAGGGAAGCTGCATTTCCCTTCTGCTTCGATAGCCACGATACCTGCCGCGGCTCTCAATGCCTCCCTTAGCAAGGGGAACGCCACTTCACGCCATTGCTGCTGCGGAGACTTCTCCATGAATCTTTCCCATGCCTTCTTGAGGTCATCGGGGCTTGACAGGGGTGCGGTCGGTTTCCTGGGTACATTTCGTTCCATTTCGATACTCCTATTCGGCTAAAGGTCTTCGGTCAGACGATTGCTCGTCAATCCAAGCTGAGGCAACTTGTACGCTACAGGCTGCCTTCAGTTACAGTGCTGATGTCATCACTGCTATCAAGCGGCGTCCGTCAATTCGATTGTAACGGACGCCAGGTCCATTCCCGCTACCTCCGCGGGTCTATTTCTTTTGAGCCCGCCGTTGCTCTCGGTTACTCGAGTGGGCACCACAGCCGCCGGCATCATGAGCGGCCTTATGAATTATCCAGACATTCTCGCGAGGAACCTTGGGTAGAGGTTCCCCAGAAGACTCACGAAGAAGTTCTGGAGATGGCCCGGTCATCCCCACTTCATTCCCGCCAAATTTCCGCATGGCATCCTCAACCACGTGTGCATGAACGTAACCGTCCTCCGTCAGCAGCTCCGCGATCGCCCATATAGCCAACGCGTGCCGCTGCAAGGGACCGACAATCATTAGAAGGCCTTCCTGCGTCGACGCGTCCAAAGTTTCGTCTTCCGTCAGCCGCGGAAGAATCCTGACAGCAGCGCAGCCCTCCACCAGTGCTGCTTCGATGAGATCCTCATCCCCATGGGATTCCGGAATGAAGCTACACGCGACACCAGGTAGAAACGACGGGGCGTGAGCGCATATTCCCGGGCATTTCTTTTCAACGGCGCTGATCAGCGCGCTCGCTACCCCCAGAGCAACAAACGTGGGGACTCTTTGGACATCGTCTTTCTTAACGACATCCGTTCCTGGATGTCGTTCGTCTTGCACAGCACCCTCTGGTGCCTCCGAGGCATCCATTGGCATATTGTCGCTATCATGGCCTTGGGTACCTTCGTGTCTTTGGCCCATTACGATTGCCTTGTTATCAACGTCAACTGCGCTGCCATCGCTCATTTTGTCCATTTTCGAGATTCCTTTCATTAGTTGCTTGTACTGCGACCCACAATGTCGCGCGTTTACGGATACATAATTTCGTCTTCCTATTCCGCCCACTCGCTCAACCTCTCCGAATGCTTACGGCTACTGTAAGCAAAGCTATCGCCCGAACCCCATGGTCGATCGTGCGCCAAGACCCATGCGCACGTACAGTGCGCCCCGTTTCCGACCGCGGGAGTCGGATGTCGCGGCTATCCGCGGCCCCGACCGCTACGCTGTCTCGCCGGTCCTTTCCGGCGCGCCCTTCGCGTGGCTCTCGGCTTCGTTCAATCCGCCGTTCTCGGGCTCTCTGGGTAGGCGCGACTGCAGTTTCCGCATGGCGGCTATGAAGGACACCACGTGGTCAACGTCAGCGGTGTCCACGTCGGCCCAATCATCCTCCGTGACCCAGGCAAGGCGCGTCAATAGTGCGCATTCCGGAGGATCTGGGCAGTGATTCCGGAGCACTTGGGCAGGGAATCGGAGCGAAGCGACGGGTTCATTTCGGGCACACGGAGCGAAGCGACGGAGAGAGGGGATGTTGGGGTTAGGGTGAGGTCGTTTCTTGGGCGGGTAGCATACCCTTCTTTTCACGGATTGATGGACCGCGCAGACCGACAACGTGTGCGTTATGGGTCACCCGGTCGCAGATGGCATCCGCGATGGTGGGGTCGGCCAGGTTTTCGTGCCAATGCTTCGTGGGAATTTGGGTCGTGATCACCGTCGAGGAATGGCCATAGCGATCCTCCAGGATCTCCACCAAATCCCTGCGCTCCTGGTCCTTCAGTGGCCCGATGAGAAAATCATCCAGGACCAAGAGATCGAGCTTGGATAGCCGAGCCAGCAGGGAAGCGAAGCTGCCATCAGCGTGAGCGATGGCCAGTTCATTCAGCAAGCGTGGGACGCGCGTGCAAAGTGCGGTCATGCCATGCGCGCACGCAGACTGGGCCAGCGCGGATCCCAGAAAGGTCTTGCCGACCCCGGTCTTACCCACGATGATCACGTTTTGCTTATTGCGAAGCCACTTGGCAGTGCCGAGGTCGCGCACCTGGGATTTCTCAAGTCCCCGGGCTGGATCGCACCACACGTTTTCCAAGCATGCGTCGACGATGCTCAGGTGTGCGGAGCGAGTCAGGCGGGCAAGGCGTCGGTTTTCCCGCATGGTCCATTCATCATCCACCATAGCAATACAAATGACTGAACCAGTAGGTACATAACA
>CAWKJE010000018.1:0-15763 GCA_963849735.1 uncultured delta proteobacterium | reverse complement strand
ACGGGAGTCTTGGTGAGCCTGAGCTGCTCTGAGGCCGTGCTGTGGTCGCGCCTGCGCCAGGACGACGGCACGCGGCCACTCCTGGGCTCGGGAGCCGGCCGACGGGAGCGTCTGCGCCGTCTTTTGGCCCAGAGACGAGGGCTTTACAGAACGCCGACCGGGTAGTCTCGACGACTCGTGGACCGCGGCCCAGGCCGCCGCGATGATAGGCGCTTTGCTATGATGAGCCCCATGATCATCGTTGGGCGCGGGGTCGCCTTGAAGCCCCGGCTATGGCTCAGGGGAATGCCCCCGGCGCCCGCCTCATCCTGAGTTCCGAACTGAAACCCTGGCGCTCCACGGAGCTCCGATCGCCTCAGCCCTGCGCCGCACCGGGATCGGGCCCACCCTGCATCTCTTGCCGAGCGGAGAAAAGGCCAAGGCCTGGCCCGCGGTTTCACGGCTGCTGAGCGCCATGCTGCGCCAAGGCTTAGGCCGGGACTCGGCCGTGCTGGCCCTGGGTGGAGGCTCGGTCACTGACGCGGCCGGTTCTCGACCACCCCGAGCGCGGGAAAGTCGCAGGCGGCCGCCTCCATCGCGAACGGCTCGCGACCTTCCACGATGTGCGTGGCATCCGCATCGAAGACACCCTGCTGGTAACAAGCGCTGGCCAGGAAAATTTGACCGCGGGCATACCCAAGGAAGTGGCCACCATCGAAACCACCATGCGCGCCATAGCGCCGGCGACGACTACCTGAGCAAGAGGAAGACCACCACCACCGCGGTGACTAGCAATAGGGCCGCCACCCCAAGCACAAGGCCAGCTCGGCCTGACCTCCCCAGGGCGCCATCGCCCTCGTCGCCCATATCGCTTGCTGGTCGAGCTCGCCCTGATGGTGGCTCGAGCTGGTGATCGCGCTCTTCGATCGGGCGCATGCCTGGGCGCAGCTTGGGCTGGCCAAGCGGCGATGCGGCCACGCCGGAGGTCGGCTGGGATCCGGGCTCGCTCGCCAGCTGGTCGCGCCGGATGGCCGGAGTCAGGTCGATAGCCCGAGCGCTCACCTGCGCGCCAGCACAGCTACCCTTGGCCGGCTCCTCGATGTACAAGAGCGCGTGCCCCACCTCGGGCCTTGACCCCCCATCCTCCAGGGGCATGGGCACGACGGGCAGATCCTCGGTAGTGGTCGCCAGCTCGTCGTAGCCTTCCCATCGGTTGAGAGCATCGAGCGCATCCAGCGCCACCAGGTCGCGTGCCACCTCACGCGTGCTCAAGGCCTGCCCCAGAAGATGCATGTCGGGACTCGCACTCCGCGCGCCGGTGCGACCGCGGCCATCGCCACCCAACCCCTCGATGGCCTGGCAGAGCTCGCGCGCACTCTGGATCCTGCGCTCGGGCGGTTTAGCCAAGAGCCGCCCGAGCAGGGCGGTCATGGCTGGGCTCACGTCCGGAGCGAATTCGCTCGGGGGCCGCGGGGCCTGTTCCACGTGGGCCTGCCAGATGTCCAGGTGAGTCGGCCCGTCGAAGGGCACGCGACCGGTCAAGGTCTCGTACAACACAACACCCAACGAATAGAGATCGGAGCGGGCATCGACCTTCATGCCCCGACATTGCTCGGGCGACATGTAATGAGGCGTGCCGACGTTGACACCTGCGGCGGTGCGCGGTCCGCCACGAGTGAGGTGCGCAGGCACGCCTTCCACCAGCTTGGCCAGACCGAAATCGACCAGCTTGATCCGCTGTCCGCCCGGCTGGGCCGTAGTCAACAGGAGAATGTTCTCGGGCTTGAGGTCGCGATGAACGATGCCCTTCGCATGCACCGCCACCAGCGCAAGGGCTACCTCGAGGAAGATGGGGATGGCCTCGGCCATGGGCAGGCGCCCCCGCTCGCCCAGCACGGCGCTCAGGTTGCGACCGTCGAGGAATTCCATCACGTAGTAGTGCCGGCCGTCGGTAAGCTGGCCGAAAGAGAAGATGTCCACTAGGCCGGGATGCCGGATATCGTTAACTGCGCGCGCCTCGAGCACAAAACGACGAATGGCGTTCTGGTTCTCGGCCAGGCGGGCGGCCAGCACCTTGATGGCTACCTTTTTGCCTATGATGGGGTGCACAGCACAGTACACGGTGCCCATGCCACCTTCACCGACTCGGTCCACGACCCTGTACTCACCCACCAGCGCGCCAGGAGCGAGCTTGCTCCCGAGCTCACCACCGAACTGGTCACCCCCACCCGGGATCGAGCCAGCGGCACCGGCCGGCGGCGCCGCCACCACGGTGGGTACGTCCGGAGAGGCCGAACACTCGTCATCGTGAGGCGCCTGGCCGCAGTGGGGACAAAGATCGTGACGATTAGCAGACATCGCCGTCCCCAGTTTACTCGATCAGAGACGCCCTATACCGCTTTCCCGAAAATCAGGCAGGCGTTGGTGCCTCCGAAACCGAAGCTGTTGGTCAGCGCATGACGCACTTGACAATCACGCGCGTGGTTGGGCACGTAGTCGAGGTCGCACTCGGGATCGGCAGTGGTGTAATTGATGGTGGGTGGCACCTGGCCGCGCTCGAGGGCGAGCACGCAGAACGCCGCCTCTACCCCGCCAGCCGCACCCAGCAAATGGCCAGTCATCGACTTGGTGGAGCTGATCATCAAGCCCCTGGCGTGGTCGCCGAAGACCTGCTTGATCGCCACCGTTTCAGTTGCGTCATTCATCTTGGTGGAGGTGCCGTGCGCGTTGATGTAGTCGATTTGCCTGCCCTCCAGCCGAGCGTCGGCCAGAGCAGCACGCATGCAGCGCTGCGCACCTTCCCCGTCAACGCTAGGCGCGGTGATGTGGTGAGCATCCGCGGTCGCGGCGTAACCCTCCATCTCGGCCAGCACGTGCGCGCCCCGGCGCCGCGCATGCTCCATCTCCTCCAAGACCAGCACACCGGCGCCTTCGGCGAGCACGAAACCGTCTCGATCCAGGTCGAAGGGGCGGCAGGCCTGCAAGGGAGCATCGTTGCGGGTAGAGAGAGCGCGCATGGCCGCGAACCCTCCCACGCCGAGGGGGGTCACCACCGCCTCACTACCTCCGCAGAGCATAGCCAGGGCATCACCGCTGCGCACCAAACGAAAGGCATCCCCGATGGCATGGGCGCCGCTCGAACAGGCGGAAACTTGGCTGTAGCACGGCCCCTTGGCGTTGAACCTGATGGAAAGCTGTCCCGCCGCCAAGTTGATCACGAGCTGGGTCACGAAGAAGGGGGAGATGGCCTGGCGAGGACCTTTGCTCTGCAAGGCAAGGTGGGTCGCCTCAATGGTGCCGAGGCCGCCCATCCCCGATCCGATAAAGCAGCCGGTCCGCTCGGCCAACTCCCCCTCGAGCACCAGCCCCGACTGCGCCATGGCCATCGCCCCCGCGGCCATCGCGTACTGCACGAACAGGTCGGCCATCGAGGTCTTGGCCTCGCGGGGGCTGATCCAGCGCGCAGGCGTGAAACCGTGCACTTCGCCCGCAAACCGGGTGGAAAACCGACTAGCGTCGAAACGGGTGATGGGACCAATCCCCGACACACCCTCCACCAGCGCCCGCCAGGTCTCTTCGGTCCCTACACCGACCGGAGTCACCAGACCCACTCCGGTGACGGCGACCCTGCGCAGCATCTGCACTGCCTACTTGGCGCGAGCCTTGACGTAGTTGACCACGTCGCCTACCGTCTTGATCTTCTCCGCGTCCTCGTCGGGAATCTCCAAGCCGAACGCCTCCTCGATGGCGAGCACCAACTCCACCACCGAAAGCGAGTCGGCTTTGAGGTCGTCCATGAACAGCGAGGTGGGTGTGACTTTATCCAGCGGCACCTCGAACTGCTCAGCTACGATCTTGGCAACCTTCTCTTCGATGTTCTCAGCCATGCTGTGGATCCTCTTATACACGTGGTTGAAAGGTGTCGTGGAACAGATACGTTACATGAAAAGCTCAAGGCCATCCGCCGATCCCGGTGTGCCACGCCGCATGCGCTTTAGCGATCCCGGATCGTTCACACCCACCCGCCCGTTTGCCTATTTGCCAACTCGCCTACTTGCCAGCTACCTCTCCTCGGCTGCGGGCGCCGCCTCGCCGTCAGCCCACAAATAGCCATGCAGCGCCATCGAGCGCGCTATCTCCTTGCGCAGCTCGAGCTTGGCATATTCGCTCGCGCTGATCACCGCGTTCTTGATGGCCCGCGCGTCTGACCCTCCGTGACATACGATAACCACGCCATCGACACCGATAAGCGGCGCACCACCGGTTTCGGCATAGTCAGACCGCTGCCTGAACCTGCGCAGGGCGGGCCGCATCAACCAGGCGCCCAGCTTCTCGGCCAGGCTGCCCCGGACCACCTCATCCTTCACGGCCTCGCTGATCCACTCCACCAAGCCCTCGCACCCCTTGAGCAAAACGTTACCGGTAAAACCGTCGGTCACCACCACATCAGCCGTACCTTTGAAGATGTCGCGGCCTTCGACGTAACCTAGGAAGTCGAACTCGGCCGTGGCGCCCTTGCTGGAGGTCCGGCTCAGCAACTTGTAGGCCTCCCGAGTTAGAACAGTACCCTTCTGCTCCTCGGTACCGTTGGACAAAATCCCGACCCGAGGCCGCGGCTTCCTGTGTCGCAACCGCGCATAGGTTGCGCCCAGGACCGCGAACTGCGCCAGCACCGACGGCCGCAGGTCCACGTTAGCCCCCATGTCGAGCAAGGCGCACTGGCCGCTGCCGGTGGGGAAGGTGGTCGCTATGGCGGGACGTTCGACGGCCCCGATGCGGCCGAGCACGATGAGAGCCCCGGCCATAAGCGCACCCGAATTGCCCGCCGACACGACGGCATCAACCTCGCCAGACTTGGCCAAGTCGAAACACACCCGCAACGACGAAGCCTTCTTGTGGCGGAACGCGATAGCGGGCGCCTCGTCCATGCCCACCGTGTCAGGGGCGTGGCGAATCTGGATGCGCTCCAGCGGGGCGGCCGGACCGGCGGCGCCCAAAGCTTGTCGCAGCCGCGGTTCGTCACCGACCAGCACGACATCCAGAGAGCCCGAGGCGAGCGCGGCTAGAACCCCGTCAACTTCGACACGGGGAGCGCCGGCGGACCCCATGGCGTCGACAGCGATGCGGATCTTGCTCAGGCGTTCTCCTCTTCGCTCTTCTCCACCACCATCCGGTCCCTGTAGTAGCCGCAAGCCGGGCATACTCGATGGGAAAGCCGCGGCTCACCGCAGCGCACGCAGGGCACGAACTGCGGGACCGGTTGCTTCATTACCTGGGCTCGGCGAATTGCCGAACGGGACTTCGATTGACGTCTCTTGGGAACTGCCATGTTTGCCTTTTTTCGCGCAAACCCAGGCTTGGCACAGAGCCATAACCCAGGCAACCGCGGTTTCGCCGTAGTCTTGTACTACTGAAGCCTTACTTTTGCCAGTGTGCCGAAGCGGGAGCCTTCGTTCGCCCGACTTTCGCAATCGCATCGCGTTAGATTGCGGTTGCGTCCACAGCTTGGGCAGATACCGGCGCAATCGACTCGGCAGATGGCCGACATGGGTATGGCCAGCAGAATTTCATCCCGGATGGGGCTTCCTAGATCGATGACTCCATGCTCGAACCTGACCACGTCATCCTGCTCATCATCTCCCTCGTCTGCCGGATTCCGCAGATCCCGGCCCTCCCGCTGGTCTCGCTTCTCAAGAAAGGATATGGCCATGGGCGCCGCGACCGCGACAGGCGCCGGATCGAGACAGCGGGCACACGGCACCACCAGCTCGCCCTGCAGTTGACCCCGCAGGAGGTAACCCTCACCGGCAGGCTCGAGGCGGCCATCCAGCATGACCCCGACGTGCGACGGACCCACGGAGATATCCGCACACGCGGTGGCCAACCAGGCCGCGGTAACTTCCACGCGTACATCGATCCCCGCCTCGCCAATATCTTTGATCTTGTACCGCATGACGCGCCATCTCCGGCAAACCGGAACCGGCCGACACCTAACTATAGGAGGAGCCGTACTTGCGTCAAGCTCCAACGCCGGCCGCGGGGCTTGCCACGACGAAGGCGAACCGCAGGAGGGGCGGCGATGACGCTCCTCCCGCACGGCGCACCGGGCGGTGCGAAAACCTGAGCTCTAGCGCGAGCTGCTGGCCGAGGAGATTATGCTCCCGCCTCCGAACAGGAGCAGTGACCTGAGATCCTGGTCGTTGAATATTACCTGGACGCCCATGAAAACGTCGAAGAAGCCTCCCGCCGTCCCCTGGGTGCGGACGTAGTTGAACAGGTCGTCCACTCCCCCCATCAGGTAGACATAGCGCTTGTACAGGGACAGGTAGCCCCGCACCGCGAAGCGCGGGTACACGTTCGAGCGAAAATCGAACAGATCGGTTTGCAGGTAGACCCGATCGTCGAACAGGTAGAGGTCGGCGCCCAGGCCGCCGGTCGACTCCTTGATACCGAAGCGAGCAACGAAGGGCCCCCAGCGCTTGCCGAACTGAAAGGTCAGGCGTAGCGCTTGGGTGGTGGTGATATAGCTGTTGGAGTACGAGCCGCCGGGCACCGTGGACGAGATACCTTGCACGGTGGTCGCGGTGGCGTAACCACGCGGATCGTCCACCACCTCGATGAGATAGAACTTGTCGGCCGCCGGCATGAGCGAAACGCTCAGGTAGGTCTTCACCGTGCTGGCCAGGTAGTTGTACTCGCCGCGCAGGCCGACAATGGTCTGCAGCCGGGTTATCCCGTGCACGAAGCCGCTGGCGTCGTCGGTTATGCTATCCAGGTTCTTGGCCAGGGTATCGTCGTTGATAAGATGGCCAACGGTGCCTTCGCCATCGGCCACCTTGCCCGTGATCTTCTCCACATGGCCGAGCGACTTGTCGAGGGCGTTGACGCTGCTCTGCAGCTTCTGCAGAGACGAGCGGAGATCCTCCCCCGCACCCGAGACCTGGCCTTGCGTGGTGCCGACCAGTCCCTTGATGCCCTCGGTGATCTCGCGCACGTTGTGGAGGGCCACCTTCACATCATCGGCCTCGCTGGTGGTCACGCCCTGGACCTTGGCCGCGATCTCGTCCATGCGCCCGAGCAGGCGCTCGACGATGGCCGAGTTCCGCTCGATCAAGTCATTGGTATTGTTGGCGATTTCCTTAATCGGCCCCGCGGTGAGCCCCTTGACGTCGTCCAGAATGGCGCGCAAGACGGGCAAGGTGGCGTTCACCGAATCCATGATTTCGCCCACCTCGGCCGGCTCGGTCACGTTCTTGATCTCGTCCCCGTCCTTGAGCAGCGGCGTCGGCATCTTCTGCCCGTTGCGGGTGACAAATGGGGTACCCGGATCGATATCCAGGTAATACTCGCCCAAGAGCGAAGCCGATTTCTTACCTATCGTGGCGTTGGCGTAAAGACGTATGGCCGGGTCGATGCGCAGCCCGACCCGGGCGCGGTCCGAAACCTGGTCGAGCGACCGATCCTCCACCTGGCCGATGCGCAGCCCGGCCGACAGAACCCTCGTCTTTTCGTAGATCCCGAGCGCATTATGAAACAGCGCATAAACCCGGTAGCCCGAGCTCCCCATGCTCTCCCGGGTGTACTGGAAGAGCAGATAGGTAGCGGCCAGCACCACCAGGGTGAGAGCGCCCACGGTCAGCGAGGCCAGGCTGCGCCTCATGACGCCGCCCCCCCGAAGGCCACGGTGCCCGAGACCTCGACGAATTCCTTCAGCACCGGATGGGGCGCCGCCATGATGTCGCGCCGAGTGCCCTGGGCCACGATCGTGCCCTCGTGGAGCATCGCGATGCGATCGGCGATGCGAAAGGTCGAGGCCATGTCGTGCGAGATCACCACCGAGGTAACGGCGAAATCGTCGGCGGTGCGCCGGATCATCTGGTCCACGTTGCGCACGGCGATCGGGTCGAGACCGGTGGTCGGCTCGTCATAGAGCAGAATCTCCGGGCGGTCGATGAGAGCTCGGGCAAGGCCCACACGCTTCCGCATACCACCAGAAAGCTCGGCAGGAAACTTCTCTTCGATCCCGGTCACCCTGCCCAGATCGAGGCGCGCCAGCAGATCCCGCACTCGCTCCAGCACCTCTTTCTTGGGCAAGCGATAGCGTTCGAGCAGTGGGAAGGCGATATTTTCCACCACGTTGAGGGAATCGAACAAGGCCGCGTACTGGAATACCATACCGAACTTGCGCTGGATCTTGGCGATGGCAACGTCGGACAGACCGATGATATCCTGCCCGTCGACGTAGATGTGGCCGCTATCGGGAGCCAGGAGCCCCATCAGGTGCTTCATCAGGACCGACTTGCCCTGCCCCGATCCGCCGATGATGATGTTGATCTTCCCGCGCTCGATATCGAGGTCGACGCCGCGCAAAACCTGCTGACTGCCAAACGACTTGTGGAGGCCGCGAATCCGAATTTGCCAGCTCTCGTCGCGCTTGTGCAGGTCTTCCATCTACAGACCGCCATAGGGGAACAGGACATTCATGATCTGGATAAGGAAGTAGTCGAGCACCAGGACCGTCACGGAAGTGGAAACCACCGCCCGTGTGGTGGCAAGCCCGACTTCCTTGGCCCCGCCGCGCACACTCAGCCCCTGGTAGCAGGCGCAGGTGGCCATGGTGATGCCGAAGAAGAAAGCCTTGATCAGACCTTCGATGTAGTCGATGGGATCCACACCCCAGCGAAACAGGGCCAGCACCTGGCCAAGGTCGATGTGATAGGAGAGGATGGCCACCACGTAGACCCCGATCAGACCGACCACGTTGAAGACCATGCTGAGCACGGGCAGCATGAATGCCGAAGCTACCAAGCGAGGTGTCACCAGATATTGCACCGGATTGACCGCGAAGGTAGTGAGAGCGTCGACCTGCTCGGTGATCTTCATCGAGGCCAGCTCGGTGGCCATGCCCGAGCCCGCCCGGGCGGTGATCATGAGGGCGGTGAACACGGGCGCCAACTCGCGCGCGAGCGAAACCCCGACGCCAAACCCCACGTAGCGCTGCTGCTGGAAGAGGGAGAGCGCCAAGATGGCCTGCAGAGCCGTCACCGCACCGGTGAAGAAGCCGACCAGCATGATGATGGGCAACGACCCGACCCCCACGAACTCCATCTGGTCGAGGACCAAGCGCAGGCGAAACGGCGGCCGCATAAGCCAGCTCAAGGCGCGGCCGAAGAGCATGACGTGCTCGCCGAAGAGGGCGACCGCGGAGGGCAGCGGCAAGACGGCCTTGCCCAGCCAATAGAGCGGGTGGCGCCGGATAGCGCCCTCCCGCCCGGCCCCACTAGACGGGTCGGGCTCGCTCACGCATCGCTCCAAATCAATCTAGGGCACATATGTAGCATCCGGGAGTAGATGCGCCGGCATCTTCACACCCGGCCGGCGCGCCGTCAATTGCGCTAGAGCTCGGCCGGCGGTCGGCCCGGATTGGCTCGGCCCTACGCCTGGGCCACGGGCTACGCGCTGCGGCCTATGCGTCGCCCCAGCGCCCTTCCCTGCCTTGCCGCAGGCTCGCGGCGGAGTTGTGGCGCCGCACCCGGCGCGCCCGGGGATAGCAGAAAGCCGCGAGCCCGCACGGGGCAGGCGCGGGCTCCTACGGCTCGCGGCGCTTGCCTGCTCGCGGCGCTTGCCCCAGTGGCGCTTGCCCCAGTTGCCACGACCGGGGTTCGGCGCGATCATGAGCGGCGGGGCTGATGGCCAGGGCAGGCAATTCCATGCGGGACGCGGCGATGCTGAGACAGCTCAATCGTGAGTTGTGGGCTATTCGCAAGTGCAACCAAGCCATGGTTCGCGCCGACAACGAACAGCAGCTGCTCGACACCATATGCGCCATCATCTGCCAAGACGCTGGCTACGCCCTGGTGTGGGTCGGATATGCAGAACACGACGCCGCCAAGTCGGTACGGCCGGTGGCGTGGTCGGGGATCAGCAAGACCTATGTCGACGAAGCCAGGGTTAGCTGGGCGGCCGACTCGGAGCGGGGACGGGGTCCGGGAGGAAGGTCGATCCGCGACGGCCAGACCGCCTACTGCCAGGATCTGAGCACGGACCCCGCACTCTCACCCTGGCGTACCAGAGCTAGCGAGTGTGGCCTGCGCTCCATCATCGGGCTGCCTCTCGCGGACGAGAGCGGCGGTGTCCTAGGCACGTTGCTGATCTATTCACAACAAGCCCATGCCTTCACCCCCGCCGAGATCGATCTGCTCGAAACCCTGGCCGCCGACCTCGCCTTCGGCATCGGCGCACTGCGCACCCGCGCCGCCCACGCCCAGGCCGATGCCAAGCTCTTCGCCGCGCAGGAGGTGTTTCGTTCCCTGGTGGAGAGCTCGCCTGACATCATCGCGCGCTACGACCGGGCCTGCCGGCGCACCTACACCAATCAGACATACCTGAAGGTGGCGAAGCTGCCGGAGCAGGAGCTGATCGGGTCGGCCCCCGCGCAGTACTCCCCCCTGCCGCCCGCTAGCTCCCAGGTTCTGCAGGACCTCCTGCAGCGAGTGCTGGCGAGCGGGACGGCCGAGGCGGTGGACGTACCGTGGCGGAAGGCCGACGGGCGCGACTACTGGTACAACATCTACGCCTTCCCCGAGTTGGATCGCGACGGAAAGGTGGCCAGCGTGATGACCATTTCTCGCGATTTCACCGAGCGTAAGGCGGCCGAAGCAGCCTTGGCCGAAAAGGAGAAGTGCTATCGCACTATCTTCCAGAACTCGCCACTCGGCATCTTCCGCTCGTCCTTGCAGGGCCGTTTCATCGAGCTCAACCCCGCCCTGGCCAAGATGCTCGGCTACGACTCACCCGAGGCGGTCATGCGCGAGACTCATGCCATTTTCGATGTGGAGGGCATGGCCCAGGATCCGGCCAAGCTAGCCAAGCTGGCCAAGCTGGCCGATTCTGCCGCCGAGCGCCAAGTTCCCCTCCTCCATCGCTGGCGGCGCAAGAATGGCCAAGATTTCCTCGCCAACCTTTACCTGACCGCCGGGCACGATGCCGAGGGCAAGCCGGTATTCTGGGAAGGCATCGTCGAGGACGTGACCGAGACGCGCCGTTTGGAAGCCGAGCTCAACCAGGCGCAAAAGATGGAGGCGGTGGGCCGACTCGCGGGGGGCATAGCCCACGACTTCAACAACATGCTGGGAGTAATCCTGGGCAATACCGAGCTGGCCCTAGACGACCCCGACATTTCGCCCTCGCTGCTCGACACCCTGGGCGAGGTACGCGCCGCCGCAGAACGGTCGGCCGCCTTGACCCGGCAACTGTTGGCCTTCGCGCGCAAGCAGACGGTCGCGCCCCGCCTGCTCGATCTCAATCTGACCATAGGGGGTATGATCTCCATGCTCAGGAGGGCCATCGGGGAAGACATCGAGCTTTTGTGGAGCCCGGCGGCGACGCCCGCCATGGTCGAGATCGATCCGTCGCAGGTCGACCAAATCCTGATCAACCTGTGCGTGAACGCCCGCGACGCCATAGCCGGCGTTGGCCGAATCACCATCGCAACCCGGGCGACGGCCCTCGACGCCGCAGCCGCCGCCGAGCACCCCGACGTGGCCCCAGGCGACTATGTCCAGCTGACGGTGAGCGACAACGGCTGCGGCATGGACCAGGCGACCACGGCCATGGTGTTCGAACCGTTCTTCACCACCAAGGGTCCGGGCCAAGGCACCGGGCTAGGTCTGGCCACGGTTTATGGTGTGGTCAAACAGAACCAGGGTTTCATCGAGGTGCAGAGCGAGCCTGGGCAAGGCTCGACATTCGCCATCCACTTACCCAGAAAGGCCGAGAAGACCAGGCCGACGGACAGCGGTAGCAGGCTGCCGGTTCCGCGCGGCCACGAGACCATCCTGCTGGTGGAAGACGAGCCGGCCATCCTCAGCATGGTCGACCAGTTGCTCACCCATCTGGGATACCGAGTGCTCACCGCCTCCCTGCCCAGCCAGGCCATCGCCATCGCCCAGGCCCACCCCGGCCCGATACATTTGCTGGTCACCGATGTGGTGATGCCGGAGATGAACGGGCGCGAGCTGGCAAAGCGTCTCGCCGGGCTCGTCCCCGGCCTGCGCTGCCTCTTCATGTCCGGCTACGCCAACGAGGTCATCGCCGACCGCAGCCCGCTCGAAGCCAACATCAGCTTCCTAGCCAAGCCGTTCTCGGAAAGCGAGCTGGCCGCCCGCGTCTACGAAGCGCTGCGCTCCCCCGCCCGCTCACCCGAAGCCTAGCTCTCTATCTCCGCAGGCCACCCTGCGCGCCCGGCCTGACTCGAACAGGCAACCCCCGGCTTCGTAGGCCGGTGCTCTATCCAGTTGAGCTACGGGCGCAAGTAATCGAAAGAGCTTAGGTTAGTCGCCCCGCGCGGTCTCGACGCACAATGGCCATGGCAGCCACCCTGCACCGAGTCCGGCAAAGCAGGGCGAAGGGATACCACGTTGCCCGCAGAAGCTGCAAGATCCACTGCGATCACAACGCGTCAGCTATTGCTCCCGCCTCGGTACCGCCGGGAGGAGAGCCCGCCTGGCCTCGCCGACCTCCAGCTACGACATGGCTACCATAGCGGAAATTCGGATGGGAATTGCGGATGATAGCGTAGGATATTGCCGCTAGCGTGGAGGGAGAATTGGTGGCGGCAACCGGATCGCATCACCAAGGGGGACTTTCCGCGATGAGATTTCCCAGACACAGCATCCCGCTAGTCGTTGTGCTGCTCGCCATGCCTTCGCGCTACGCGCAGGCTCATTGGTGTGATGACCTGTGGAGCTCGGGCTACGACATAGTGGTCCGTCCCGACAGCGACACCTCGCCCACCGAGCTCTACGTGGAGAACCGCTGGGGCTATCAGCTGATCAACTTCGAGTTGATCGCCACTTCTGCAAGCGGCCAGACCATCGCGCTCACTCCACCCACTACCCTAACGCAGGCGAACACCTTGCTCCCGGGTGAGAAGGGTATCTGGAAGATTGCCAGCGGCAACCCGGCCAAGATCGAGGACATCACCTTCGACGTGAGGTTTGGCGATACCTCGGGCGCCACGCCCAAGCAATGGGCATGCTACCCGGTTCTCGGGGCCAATCCCGTCATGGTGGTGAAAAACGACGGTACCCTCTTCCCGACCACCATCAGCGGCCTCGACAGTCCCAAGTCCAACTCGGCCCGGGGTTGCTCACTGGGCGACGTCGGGCTAGGCAGCTCGCTCCAGGACCAGACCATAGCCGACTGGGAGGACGAGGGCACCGGCCTCGACAAGCTCCTGCAGATTTACTGCTCCGGCCGCGGCTCGTGGGGCATCGCCGGTCCGGTCGGGAACTACGCCGGCGAAGGGGTGGCCCCGGCCTACTGCAAGGACACCTCCAGCACGCTCTGCCCAACCACGAAACCGACCGTGTCCCCGGGCTCCAGGTCCGATTATATGCACCTCTGGGCGGCCGGCGCCCTCGCCATCCGCAAGAAGGACCTAGGCGCCCGCCTGGCGGTGGCACGTCAGCGCCTGCTGTGCGGGGCTAACGACGGGGACCCGGGCATTGCCGGGTACACGCTCTTCGTGCTCGGGTACCTGGGTGACGACCCGACCGTCAAGTCCTACCTGCAGACCCAGGTAAGCGCGGGCGGCGACCTTGGCACGATTGCCCAGGCTGCGCTCTATCTGATGGGAGACACCACGCAGAAGGCCGCCGTACAAGCGGGTATCCAGTCGAGCTCGGTGTGGGTCAAGGTCGCCTGCGCCGGGGCCGTCGGCATCGTGGACAAGGACGACGCCTCGGTCAAGTCGGCCCTCATCCCGCAGGTCCAGTGGATCGAGCCGGACGACCTCGGCGGTGCCACCGATGACGGCAAGGGCATGTATTCGGCCCACATACTCGAGATCGTGGCCTTCGATCGCCGGGGTTGGCTCTTCCAGGGCAATGGCGATGGCGCCGTGACCTTCTACGGAGAGACCGGGACCGCCGCCACGGGTGGCACCACGGGCAACGGGACCTCGTCCGGAGCGGGCGGGACGGCGGGCGCCGCCGGGACCACAACCCATCCGGGTGGCACGGGTGGACAGCCCAGCACTGGTGGGTCGGCCGGGAGTGGCGGTCAATCCGGCATGGGCTCGGGTGGCACGTCCCAGGTAGATTCGTCGGCCTCGGGTGGGTCGCATTCGTCCGTAACCGTCGGCACCGAGAGTGGTGGCCGCTCCGCCGCCGGCACGGCCATCTCGGGCGGGGCCGGCTCGGGTGGCGTGTCCGGCGGGGGTGGGCAAAGCGCGCCTGCCGGCGGCCAAGGCAGCGGCTGCAAGTGCAGCATGGGAGGACGTGACCATATGCCGGGCCTCTTGCTCCCGGTCCTGGCCGGGCTGGGGCTTCTGCTGTTCCGCCGGCGCCGTGACCGACCAGGGGCTCCGGCAGCCCGCAACACATTGCCATTTTAGCGAAGCCTGACCGACCGGAATGTTCTAAGGTCCCCAAGGCGTCAAACGACGCCACGCTCGTCCCATCAAGCAGTTCGCAAGGAGGCATCCATGACTCGTCTTGGCCCACTCATTCTGTGCTTCTCACTTGGCGCCGGCCTGCTGGCCTGTGGCAGCAACGCGTCGAGCGCGGCCCCCCAGGGCCTCGCTGCGATGCCGCTCAGCAACGACGTGTCGGGCTGGACGGTCGATCAGAGCAGCACCAAGACCGCGAATGTGCGGGCGTTGACCGCAACCACGGAGAGCGGGGTCGAAAATATAATCGACGGTGCGGCCACGCCTTTCTTCGAGGCCGGCTACACGCCGAATCTGTTCGCCTTGCAATACTACGTCAACTCGAGCTTGCCGTCGGCGCCTCCAGACCCGGCCCAGGGCAATCCAGAGGGCGCCAGCATAATCCTTTACGTCATGGAGTATGCGTCCGCGGCTGACGCGAGCGGGGAATACGCGGCCACGTTGCAAAAGTACCCAAGCCAGTATGGGACGGCCAGCGACTGGCAGGACCCGGTAACGTCTGGCTTGGGCCAGGATTCGCGCATCAAGGACACCAACACGTCATGGGAGATCAACTTCCACCAGGATGCCTATTACGTCGAGCTCCAGCTCAGCCCTTCGTTTGGGCCCGCGCCCGACTACACACCTAGTAACCCAGACAACAAGAGCGCAGCCATTACCTTCGCCCAATGGGTAGCGAGCAAGCTTTAACGCAGTGTTGAGCGGATCGAACCTACGGTTGCATCGCGCTCTCGCCCTCCCGCCGTGACGACCGCGGCTCACCCCGCATGAATCTGGGGCGTTGGCTCTGTGCTGGCCTCGTGCTGCTCGGCGCCTGTCGGGGACGCGCCCCATCGGTGCCGGCCCAGCCGGCCATCGACTGGGGTCCCGAGCCGGGAACAAGTCCGGAAGCCGCGGCATTGCTGTTGCTAGACCAGGACGGGATACTCCGGCGCATCTGCCTGCCCGGGCCCTCTGGTGCACGCCAGCTCTTTCCCGGGGTTGCTTTGGAGCGAGTCCTGGACGTCAGCTGGCAAGGCAAGCCGTCGGTGGCCGGATGGGCGGTCGCTCCTGAGCGAGCAGACCGAAGCTCTGGCAAAGAGCTCGTAGTGCTGGCCGCCGGCGGCGGGCCTCGCCGGCCAGCCGGTGGTGTAAGGAGTGCGCGCTTCTCACCTGACGCCACAGCCCTTGCGTATGAGGTCGATCATTCTAACAGCGGCGCCAGCGCGGCCTCACCCGCGAGCTTCGTGCTCGAGCTGACCAGCGGCAAGGTCACGGAGCTCGGCGCGCTCGTTGACCCGCTGTGGGAGGCCGATTCCGAGCATCTGCGGGGCACCCTCTTGCGCGCAGACG
>CAWKJE010000017.1:0-9589 GCA_963849735.1 uncultured delta proteobacterium | reverse complement strand
GCGAGAACCGCCCGGTGCAAGGGAAGGCCTGGACATCGCTGCGTGCGCGCTGGGAGCGCAAATCCGGTGTGACCACCCTGGTTGGCCCCGGCTCGGCCCAAATTCCAGCTCCGGTCGGCGACGCCGTCGCCTGGTCTGGCGACCAACGCAGCATGGTCGAGCGCGAGTCATGCGCCGTGCTCCTCGACCCCCGGATTGGGGTGAGGCACAGCATCGTGGGCCGGTTTTGCATGGGTGTCGCCGATGACCGCGAGGCGCGCTGGTCACCTGACGGGCGTTGGCTCGCCTTTGCTCATCCGGGGCCCGTGCCGGGCCAGCGGAAGTCGGGAGAGCTCTTCGTCGACGTGGTGGGCATAGAAGGCGGTCGCTACCCCGCGCTTGCCGCGCTCCGCGCACGCGCCGCTCCTGAGCAACTTGTCATTGCTGCTGCTCCGGGGTCGGTGTGGCTCGACTGGTCACCCTCGGGACGTTTCCTGGCGCTGCAGGACGGCGCGGACGAGTTGCGCGTGTACGATTTCGCAGCGCATGGTGTAGCCTTCTTGGGCGAGGGCCGAAGGCCCGTGTGGAGCCCGGGTGGCACGTACCTGCTGATCTTGGCGGCCAGGCCGTTGGCAACAACAAACGGGATCCGGTCCGGCCGGGAGGCCGAGGGCTCTTCCCCTGCCGCGTTCGTGCTCCAGGGGATTGCACCTTCGGCGAGAATCGACCTCGGGCGAGCACGAGATGCTCGCTGGCTGCCCGCCCGGGCATGCGAGGAGTAGCGCCCGACGCGCTGGTCGCCCGTAACCTCGTCAGCACTAGCTGACGACTACATGGGCTTGGCGACAGCCTGGGCGAAAGCGAAGGCGGCCGCCTCGAGATTCGGATCGTCTTGTGTGTACGCGGGTGCCGGTCCGTAGGAAGGGTTGAGAGCGACCTCGACGTAGTAGACGCCCTTGCAGAAGTTGATCCACCATGTGTCTCCCGCGTTTACCACGCGCGAGTCATCACCGACCGGCGGCGAGCTTGGGTCGGACCAGGTCTGGTAGGGGTCGGTCGCGCCCGGGTTGCTCCGGGTCGAGTAGAGGGGGTCGTTCATCAATGAGGCATACAGCGCGGAGGCCTGTGCGGCACTCGGCATCTGCAGGATGTAGAGACTCAGAGTGACCCCAGCGGCGGGAGCGTCGGTCACCGTCGTGTTGAGATAGTTCTGCCAACCGAACTCCACTGGCGCGCTTGGCGGCTGGAAGAAGTCGGCTGCTGCTCCGTCGATCAGAGCCTCGGTACCCGCCTCCGTGGTCGCCGTCGCGGCCACGACGTTGCTGGTCTTGCTGCTGCTGGGGTCCACCGTCCAGCCGGCAACCCCATTGGCCTGCGGAAACAGGCCCAAGAACGCACTGCCGCCGCCGCTTGGGCTCGGGCTATTGCTGCCGCACGCCAAGAGCCCAGCACCTAAGCTGACGCAGAGAATGAGCAGGCCTGAGCGGGTCATCGAGTCCTCCTTCGCAGGTGCTGGATAGTCTTCGCACGGTCTCGGGATGGCTCCCGGATGGTCTCCAGACACCATCCGGACAGCCGGTGGGTCGAAGTGATCCGCCGGCGGAGCGATTATCCACGCCTCTTGGTCGCACTGCAATCCTCGATTGTGCTGCTCATGCCCTTAATCTGATCGCGTTCATTTCGCAATCGGCCTTGATCACCCGCCCGCAATCGACGTACCCTGGCTGGGGTAGCCGTGCGCATCGTCGCCCTCGCAATTCTCGCCATGGTACCACCGGTCTTGATCGGCGCGCTCGTGTGGCAAGGACGCAGGTCTCCTCCCGCTGAGCGGGCCGCTTCGGCGCGCCCGCCAGGCCAAGACGCCGACGTTGCGCTCCGCGCGCTGTTCGATGGTCCGTTTACGGGAGCCAAGCTCAAGGAGAAGGTTACGCTTTACGACGCGAAGGGCCTGTTCGACTACATCGATGGAGCGGCCCCGATCTTCATCGAACGCCACTTTCGCCAGCTGGGCGCCGCCGAATTCTCCACCCCGGAAGGCAGCGACCTGGTCTGCGATGTGTACGACATGGCCACCCCGGAAAATGCGCTGTCGATTTTCCTCAAAGAGAAATCCAGTCAGGCCAAGCTCGTGGAGGGATTCCCGGACGCGATCAGCGGCCCGCTGTCATTCGTCTTTCACCAGGCTCGCTACTACACCAAGCTGACGGCCTTCGATGCCAAAGCCGAGGCGACGCTTCCCGCGGTCGCGCGCGCCCTGAAGGAGAGGATGAAATGAGCGAAGGCGCGAGCAAAGACGACGAGTTGATCCCGGAATCCAGGCTGCGCAAGAGCGACAAGCGCGGCGGCTCCGCCCCGGCGACGCTCGCGCGAGCCGCAGGGGGGACCGACGACGAGCGTCGCGCGGTGTTGCGCGTGGGCCTCACTGCGGCTCTCGCCTGTGGCGCGGTCGGCTTGGGCCTGGGCTTGCGCGCGCGTGAGGGGCACACAAGCAAGAAGGACCTGCCCAAACTGAGAGATCACCGGGTCGCGAGCATCGCGGGCGCGGTCGACGTGGCCATCGCTCGCGGATCCGATGCCGCTGCCAACGTGCGGCGCGCCGTGGCCGCCCTGGGCGGGATGGGCCGCTTCGTGAAGACTGGCGAACGGGTGGTCATCAAGCCCAACATCGGGTGGAATCGTCTGCCCGAGCAAGCGGCCAACACCAACCCCGAGGTCGTCGCCGAGGTCGTGCGGCTGGTCGCTGCCACAGGCGCCGCGCGGATTTGGGTGACCGATGTCTCCGTCAACAGCGCGGAGCAGTGCTTTGTCCGCTCGGGCATCGAAAAAGCCGCTCGGTCCGCCGGGGCTACGGTCGTTCATCCCGAGGCCACCGCATTCCGCTCGGTCGACGTGTCTGGCCAGCTGCTCCGCACCGCTGACGTTCTCTATCCCTTCCTCGAGGCAGACAAGGTCATCAACCTGCCGGTGGTCAAGCAGCACGGACTCTCCGGTGCGACCATGGCGCTGAAGAACTGGTACGGGGTGCTGGGCGGCCAGCGGGTAAAGCTGCACCAGAACATTCACTTGTCCATCGTCGACCTCGCCGCCATGGTGAAGCCGACCCTCACCATCATGGACGCCACGCGCATCTTGCTCGCGAACGGCCCAACCGGGGGTAGCCTGGCCGACGTCAAGCAGATGGACACCATCGCGGTTGGCACCGACGAGGTCGCGCTGGACGCATTCGGCGCCGGGCTGCTCGGGCTTTCCCCCAACGATGTCGGGTTCATCGTCGAAGGCATGAAGGCCGGGCTGGGCACCATGGATTGGCGCCGCCTCAAAGTCGAAGAGTTGGGAGGATAGCCGTGTTCCTCTGGCTGCGCCGGGTGTACCAGCTCGTCTTTCTGGGGTTCTTCCTCTTCCTTGTCTTTTCCGCCACCTCGGCTTACATCCGCGCCTATGACGTGCAGTGGTTCCTCGAGCTCGATCCGCTGATCGCCCTGACCACGGCTCTCGCCTCGCACGTGCTCCACCACGCGCTCGTGTGGGCGCTCCCGCTCGTAGTGCTCACCTTGGTTTTCGGGCGCTTCTTCTGCGCCTGGGTGTGCCCGATGGGGGCACTCCACCACACTTTCGGCTTCTTGGCACGAAAGCGCAAGATCCTGCAGCGGGTGGAGCAGAACAGGCCCCGCTCATCGCACAAGACGAAGTACGCCATCTTGGCCGTGATGCTGGGCTTGGCCGCGGCAGGCAGCACCCAGGTCGGACTCCTCGATCCGATCGCCTCCACCTGGCGCGGTCTCTCGACCTCGCTCATTCCCGCGACCAGCAATAGCGCCTTCGCCATCTACCAGGGCGAGCGGCACTTCCAGTGGGGTACCTTCATCGCCGTCGTCTTTTTCGGCGCTCTGGCCCTCAACCTCCTCTATCCCCGCTTCTACTGCCGCGTGCTCTGCCCGCTCGGAGCGTTGCTCGGCCTCCTGTCAAAATTCTCCCTCTTCCGCATCAGCAAAGACCTGAACAAGTGCAACGAGTGCGACGTGTGCGGCGCCGACTGCCAGGGCGCGGCCGATCCTCAGGGTAACCTACGCGCCACCGAATGCATGGTCTGCCTCAACTGCACGAAGGGCTGCGCACGCGGCGGTATCGCTTACCGATTCTTGCCCTCCCTCAGGCTGTCGCGCAGCGAGACCGACTTGTCCCGGCGCAACTGGATCGCCGCCGGCGTGGCCGGCGCGGCCTCGCTGCCACTGCTGCGCGCCTCCGCTGGCGTGGATCCGCGGCCCAACCCCGCCCGCATCCGGCCACCGGGCGCGCTCGCCGAGCCAGACTTCCTGTCCAAATGCGTTAAGTGCGATGCCTGCATGAAGGTGTGCCCGACCAACGCCCTTCAACCTGCTCTCCACGAAGCAGGCTTCGAGGGCTTATGGACACCGATTCTGATCCCGCGCATGGGTTACTGCGAGCATAGCTGCGTTCTTTGCGGCCAAGTCTGCCCGACTGGCGCGATCACGCACTTGCAGGTTGCGGACAAGGTTGGCGACATGCCGCATCGGGCCCCGGTTCGCATCGGCTCGGCTTTTTTCGACAAAGGTCGCTGCCTGCCCTGGGGCTACGGCACGGAGTGCATCGTGTGCGAGGAGGTTTGCCCGACCTCACCCAAGGCGATTTACTTCGAGCTCGAAACCATCACCGCGCGCGACGGCACCAAGAAGACCCTGAAGATGCCACGCGTGGACCTGGACCATTGCACCGGCTGCGGCACCTGCGAAAATCGATGTCCCGTGGTCGACCGCGCAGGGATTCGCGTCAGCGCGGCGAACGAAAGCCGAACCCCGAGGAGCAGCATGTCGCTTACCGGAGGCCGAATCTAGCGCAGCATCGGATCCTGCGGCGCCGGCGCACGAGGATCCAGGCCAACCCGGCCAGGGCCAAGAGCGAGTCGGTGACCGACACGGAACGGCGGCCATGCGCACCCAGGTCGCACTTGCAACCCGAGGATGAGTCACCGCCAGGGTTGCCGATCGCCCCCCCGCCGGATCCGCTTGGCGCCGATCCGCCACCGGCGTAGCCCGAAGCCCCGCCCGCACCTACTCCCGCCAGGCTGCCTGCACTGCTGGCGGCCTTCCCCGAGCCGCCAACACCGCTGCCACCTGTGCCGCCGGCGCTGCTCGCCACCGCCCCGCCCGCGCCCGACGCCCCGCCCGCGCCCGACGCCGAGCCCGCACCCGACGCCGAGCCCGCACCCGACGCTGCTCCCAAGCTGCCTCCCTTCCCTGACGTGCCGCCCCCCATCATGCCTCCCCCCGTAGCGCCGCCGCTTGCTGCGACACCACCTGCACCAGCGCCAGGAGCTCCGCCGCTGCCCCCGGGGGTGCCGGTGTCGCCGTAGAAGCTCGCGCCCCCCGTGTCGGCACCCATGCCGACCCAGCCCCGCCGATCCCACGCCGCCAACGAGAGCAGGTGAGCGGCGAACATCCCCTGACCATCGTCGGCGGTGTCGGGCTCGTTCCATTTCACCAGCGGGATCAAGGTGCCGGTGACGGCCGAGTCGTTCTTGGCCGCGATGCCGAGAGCCATGGCGGACGCAGCCGCTACGAACGCCGAGCTAGAGCTCATGCCGCTGGTCACATCGGCCCCGTACTGGGTCATGTCGCTGGCGTTGCCCATGAGCAGGAGTGCCGCCTTGGCGATCCCCACCATATCTCCCGATCCGCTATTGATTAGGCCTTGGATGAAGGTTCGCGCCCCCGCGTCTTCACCGAGATAGCCCAGCATGAGTAGCGCATATCCCGCGAACCCGATGTCGCCGTCGTTGACACCGCACTGCAGTCGCGTGCGCAGGACCGCAGCTCGGGTACCGAGCCCGCTCTTGCGTGCCGCAAGCTCGCCGGCAGCCCAGAGATGGACGTACTGGTACTTGCTCCCCGTCCCCGACGGCTTGGTGCTCGGGCAGGTCGTGCTCGAGGCGTCCTTGCAATAGGTTGGCACCACCCCATCGGTCGCTCCCCAGGAGCCGCGGCCCGCGCAGTAGAAATTCATGAGATCGTCGAGCCCGGTGTCGAGATTCTCGAACTCCGCAATCGCCCCGTACTGCAGGTCGCGACCCTGTGCCATGTCGCCCGTGCAGCCACTGGGTCCGCTCGGACTGTCGAGCCCGGACGGTGCGGTGGGAACCAGCGTCTTATCAGTCTTCACCACCATCACCGGCTTTCCTCCCGTTACCGGGTAGCAGTCGCTCTCCCCCGTATTCCCAAAGGAGACTGAAAAGGTGAGGTCTTCGATCGCCACGGAACCGCCGCCCGACTTGGAAATTGCCAGGGTCCACATTCCCTTTTCCCCCGGGAGCAGGGTGCCCGGCACCTTGAGCGTGGAAGGTGCCGTCGCGGCAACCGTTGTGCTGCCGAGCTTGGCGCCCAGCTTGAAGTTGATGAGCTGGTAGCCCATGTTGTTCTGGACATAGATGTTCATGGTGGTCGAGCCGGTCGCGGGAACCGTCACGGTATCGGTTTCCGGACGAACCACGATGTTGTAGGCGGACGACCACAAATCATCGCACCAATGGCCGCTTGCCTCCGAGGCGACGAACATCGATGCGAACGCAGCCCCGGCGAAGGCGCCCATCTTGCTCAACTTCATGCGATTACTCCCCGTCGTGCTGGTTATTCGTGCCGCGCAGAGGCTCGACCGGTGGTCACGGCAAGAGGTCAATAAGCATATAGTATGGAGGCTCCCCGAGGTCGGCCAATGCCTGCTCGCCCACTTAATCGGAATCGACCAAGGTTTCCTGAATGGTTAGAAGCCGAGCCGGGGTAAGATTACCCAGACAATGATGCTAGACGGACCCGGAATCGCCAAAATTCCTCTGCTGATTCTCGCCGTCCTACATGCAACGACAGTGCGGGCGTCGGGCGACTCCGGTGTGCCCTCGTCCGCCCTGCACCTAGCGGTAAGAGCGGGGAACGCCTCGACCGTGCGGCAACGTCTGGAGGCCGGCGACGCTCCCGAAGCCCTCGACGAGAACGGGATGACCGCGTTGCACGTCGCGGCGATCGCGGGACAGGTGGAGGCAGCGAGCGTTCTCCTCGACCACGGTGCTGATCCGAATGCCCTGGCGCCCGGGGCGATGACACCGCTTCACTTCGCCGCCATGCTCGCCCATCCGGAGCTGGCAGGTCTCCTGCTACGCCACGGAGCCCGCACCGACATCCGCAATGCATCAGGGATGATGCCTCTCCATCTGGCCGCCAGCGACAAGGTGGTCGACGTCCTGGCCGAAGCCGGAGCGGACGTGAATGGCTTGACCACCAAGGGACAGACGCCCCTGCACACAGCCCGGAATGGGCTGGTCGCGCGCGCCCTGGTGAGCCACAAAACCGACCCGCGCATTCGCAACTCGAGGGGGCGAACCGCCATGCAGATCGCTGGCATCGAGACCCTGGAATCCGCGGGACTGTCCATCCACAGTGTCATGCTGGGGCGACTACGGGGCATGATCGGACAGATGCCGGTGACCATCACCAATGTCTCGAGCGCGCCCATCCGCAATCTCTCCCTGACCGCGCACAGCCCGGCCTGCACCATCGACGTCACGCCTCCCACCGCGGATGCCCTCCTTCCCGGCCAAAATGCCGATCTGGTGCTCACCATGATTCGTAACCCGACGCTGGCCGAGGGCGAGCATCCCGTCTATCTGTCCATCCGCGGTGACGGCAAGATCTTGGGCGCGACCGATCTGAAGGTCGACACCAGCTCGCGGGTCACTCCCGAGGATCGGGGCATGATCCGGCTGGCCAAGGGAACTGTTCGTCCCGCCACCTCGCGCTGGTACATCCTCGCCTATGCCACCGCACCCTCGCTCGCGGTCGCGGTCTGGCTGCTCTTCCGGCGTCGCTCGAGGGCATAGGAGGCACCGGGCATCAGCAGCCTGGCATCCTTGATCTTCTGCGCCGGCGCTCCCGCCGAGTGAGAAGGATTGCCAGACCGGCAAACGGCCCGAGGACAAGAGGGAACGAGAGCCAGAACCAGAGGTTCGAGCGCAGCTCGGGTGCTGCGCGTTCGTCGGCTTCGAGTGGCAGCGCGCGCAGGGTGCCATCGTAGCTGCCCACGAAGGCCATCCACCGACCGCGAATGCGACCCGCCGCAGGCGACGACCAATTGCTATCGTCCATGCCGCCCACATTCCAAAGCGGTCGCCCGGTATACGCGGAAAAGAGCGCCGTGCCGAGCTCGAGCTTATTGGCATGCAGCATGTGATCCCAGGCCATGCTGAGCACCATCGGCTCGCTCCCACCCGCGATCACCGCCAGCGAGGAATAGACCCCCCCGCGCATGACGTCTTGCCATAACCCGCGACCATCGAGAGCGGCTATGCCGTAGAGCTTGCGGTCGTACGATCCGATGAAGACGCGCGGTTCCCGCCCCTCCAATGCCGCTGGCGATCCGGTGATTCGGTCGCCGGTGCGAAACTGCCAGCGCTCGGCACCGCTCTCGGCATCGAGGCCGCGCGCCGTCCCGAACTTTGAAGCCGCGATGAGCAACGGGCCTGCCGGGGTATCGAGCAGAGCTGGCGGGCTGCGAACGCAGTCGAGCTCGGCCCTTTTCCACACGATTGTCCCGTCGACCGCATCGAGGGCGTACAGGTTGCCACTCGACGAGCCGAGGAACAGACGTCCGTGCCCATGCAGGCGCGCGAAGATGGCTGCCGTGAGCTCGCTATCGCCGAGATCGACCCGCCAGAGCGGGCGGCCGTCGTGGATCGAAAGCGCGATCACGCCCGCGCGCTGCATGTTATGGGCAAGCGACCGATCCCAAATCCAATACGGGACGAAGACGGCATCGTCCTTGCCCGCAAGTCCTCCGACGCAAGGCGAGGCCAGCCGCGCGCCGCCCAAGGTCGGACGGAAATCCTCGACCGCGTGAACCCAGACTTGCCGGCCCAGCGCCGCATCGATGGCGTAGACCAGGCGATCGTTCGAGGCTGCCAGCACCATCTGTCGGGTGGAGTCCTGAAAGAAGATCGGCGCGGCATAGATGGGCCCGCCGGTCGTGAACCTCCACAGCGGCTCGCCGGTGGCGGCAGCCAGGCAATAGAGGGTGTGGTCGTAGTTGCCGACCACCACCGCTGGCTCGGCCCCGGCAAGGCCCAGCGCCGGCGATGACCAGACCGTGAGCCCCGGCTCGTAGCCCCACACCCGCCCACTGCCATCGAAGGTCCAGGCGTGGGGCAAGAGAGCGTCGGGCGACCGTAGCTCGATGGCGGCCCGATTGGATGCGTCGCAACGACTTTGCGACCACAGCTCGCAGTCGACGGCGAAGCCGTCACACGGGATCAGCAGCACCAACGAGGCAAGGGGTATAAGTCTCATGCCGGAAGGTTATGACCTGGCGCGCGAGCCGGGGCCGCATCCCGACCCTGCGTTCGCTCCGCCGGCGCCGACCAGACGTCGACCACCGACAGCGCCGCACTCGCACAGTGGTCGACGCACGAGTGGCACATCTGGCAATGCGCGACACGGATAACGCCCTTCTCGATGGCGCCTACGCTGCAACTCGTATCGCAGGTGCCGCAGCTGTTGCAGCGGCTCCGGTCGAGAAGAATGCGCAGGCGAGAAAAGCTAGATACAAGAGC